>JAIUNW010000007.1 GCA_020161535.1 Bacteroidota bacterium
AAAAACATGAACTAATTAGCCCCCAATCAGGTGGTCAATTTAGCCCGGCCAAGCATGGTCAATTTGCTTCGGCCAGGGGTGGTCAACTTAAACCGGCCAACGGTGGTCAATTTGACCGGCGTTTGCAACATGCTAGCCGATATAAAAAAAATTGGATGGCATCCAGATTTTCAAAATAGAATAAGTTGATATTATGAACCAAAAATGGGAAGAACGATCAATTATTGTTGCCAATTTATTAAATCCGGCTTTTTGTGGGGAAGTAATAAGGCGGGCTATATTGTCCTATAATTCAATAAACGAAGATTCAAAATTTCCATTTTCACTTTCATATTTAATACTTCCATTTGTCCTTCATAAGAAAACGCGTGAGCATATGCCGAGGAGCGTGGCAACCTATTTTCATTCATGGGCAGAAGAAAAAGAATTCTTGCTCATTGACTTTGCTTCCAGGACAAGACAATTGCTTCCTTATACGAAAGAGGCTTTAATGTTTCTTTCTTATCATAATGCGGTGGAAATTGAAACAAATGGGATATCTGTAACCAATGCCAAGAAGAAAAGTATAAAAGACGAACACGCCCAGGAAGTAAATGACATTTATAAAAAGGCAGAATTTCTCGGAAAATGGATGAAGCAAACAGGTAGTGCACAAACAATTTATATGTTTTTAAAAATTCAACCATAGTATGCAAATAAAAAATCTTATCCTTTATAATAGCAAGGAGAATGTCCGTCTTCTCCCTTTCCGGTTGGGCGATGTGAATATTATAAGTGGCGAATCCAAATCTGGTAAGACTGCCATTATTGATATTATTGATTATTGTTTGGGAAGCAAGGATTGCAAAGTTGCGGAAGGAATTATTAGAGATACAGTCTATTGGTTTGCAATAACAGTAGTATTTAATAAGGGAGAAGAGTTTTTTATTGCTCGGCAAAATCCAAATACAAAAGGAGTTAACACGATAAGCGAAATTTATTTGGAAGCTGGTCCCTTTGATACTTTTCCTGAATTTGACAGTATTCAGCCGAACAGTAATTTGATCGGTCTAAAAGAGTTTCTTTCACGAAAAATCGGAATCGCTGATAATCTACAGATTTTTGAGAATAACACGAGGGAGCCATTAGAAATAAACTTCAAACATTCCAGACTCTTCTGTTATCAGCCGCAGGGGTTGATTGCTCAACGTGATTATTTATTTTATAATCAGACAGAGCCATTTGTTCCTCAATCAATAAAAGATAGCTTACCATATTTACTTGGTGCTATTAGGGAAGATAGTTTAAGTATTGAACAGCAGATAATTCAAAAAAGAAGAGACTTAAATAGAGCAGTGAGAGAAAAAAATGAACAGGAAAAAATAAAAGTAGAAGGAATAAGCAAAGCATTTTCGCTAGTTGAAGAACTTAAGGAAATAGGAATTTTAGCTAAGAATGTTGGGACAAAAGATGTTGCTGAGGCGTTATCAATTTTGAATCAATTTAAAGATTGGGAGTATTCTTCCGAAACTATCGAGCCAACCGGAGAGAATTCAATCTTGAAGGATTTGATCAATAAACGTAGGGAACTTAAGCAAGAACTAGGAGGCGTTGATGATACAATTTACGCAACAGAAAGTTTCATCAAGCACAATTTTTCTTATTCAGAAGAAGTCGAACAACAAAAAGTAAGACTTGAAAGCATACATCTTTATCAAGATGCCGATGGTAATACATCCGTTTGCCCTCTTTGCGACAGCCACTTGAATATTGAAATTCCCAAAATTTCTGAAATAGAACAATCATTAAATAACTTAAAAAAGACGTTGGAATCCACGGTTAGGGAAAAGCCCAGGTTAAATAGTTATTTAGAGGGTTTATATAAAGGTAAAGAGTCTTTGAAAGGAGAAATTATTAGAACAGAAGAAAGTATTTCCGCTTTATATAATGAACAAGAAAAAGCAAGAAGGCTTAGAGATTTAAATTTAAGAAGGGGAAAAGTTATTGGAAGAATAAGCCTTTTTCTAGAAAGCGTTGATTATACCCAAGATGAATCTATAGATGCCAAAATTCTCAAACTGAAAGAAGATATTGAGGGCTTAATTAGTTTAGTAGATACTGAGACAAAAGAAGAAAAGCTCGTCTCTATTTTGAGCAAGATTAATTTGCAAATGAGTAAATGGGTAGATCAATTGGATGTGGAATACAAAGATTCACCTATCCGATTTGATCCCAATAAACTTACACTTTTTGCAGATACAACCAGAAAGCCCATTTCACTTTCTCAAATGGGAAGTGGTGCGAATTGGGTGTCTTATCATCTACTTATTCATTTTGCGTTGCACCAACATTTTGTTCAAAATTCACGACCTGTTCCGCGGTTTTTAATACTTGATCAACCGTCACAGGTTTATTTTCCTCCGGATAAAGACGAAGAGAATACCGGTGAAATCAAAGAAAACGCTGATGAATTAGCAGTAAAATCATTATTTGATTTTATAATAAATCGAACAAAAGAAATGGCGGGAGATTTTCAAACTATTGTAACTGATCACGCGTACTTAAAACACGAAAACTTTCGCCAAAGTGTAATAGAGGTTTGGAGAGATGGTACAAAACTCATTCCTAACTCTTGGCTAGAATTAGGACAGGAAGAAAGTTAAATCAAACCGATTTTCGTTACTTATCAATTTGTATCTTTGATTTATTGAGATGAACGTTCTTTTTAGGAGGGATAATTCGGGTATCCAATTCACTACTGAGTTTAAAAGCTTGATAAACTGTGACATAAGAACTTATAATGGTTCCCGTCCAGTCCGCAAGAGTAAAAAAAGTTCTTTATTGTAGGTGTCGGGAAATTCGGTGATAAATTCGGTTACCCAGACATTGAGAGTTGCAAAAACTCAATACAGTAAAGGCTTTCAGAAGATACATCCGAGTCCCGTCCGGTCCGCAACTATTAAAAGACGCTGTTTATCAGCGTCTTTGCAGTTCTAGTGAAATGATGACTCGAACTCATTGTCAACACCAGTTCCGATATTAAGGTTGCCAGGAAGAAATTGGCAAATACGAATGCCGCTCTAAGGCTGCTGAACCTTAAGTTGATTTAAATTTTCATTCTCTTCAAGCCAACCTTTTATATCTATAAAATCCTGTAATTCCTGTGAATCAGAACGCAAAAACTTTGGTAGGATTTTCTAAAAAATGGTTCATACTCCTTCGGATAAGCCTGACTGAGTTTGGAGAATAAATTTAAAACCTCATTCACTGAACTGTTGTCAATCCTTCTTTTCTTTAAAAACCTGCGGCAGCTATCGACGGCATATCTAAGTACAATGATATTGTTCAGTTCAAAGTGTACAATAAGATTTAAGATCCTGGCATAGGATTGTATATCCTCCCTTACACTTCTAAAACTGGAATTTATGATTTCATTCAACCAATGGAGTGATTTGGAAAAATCCTTTTTTTGGAAAAATATATTGGCGAATTGATAGTAGAACATCAATATATAATCATCCGGGATAGCTGCACGTCGGTCTTAGATGAATTTTTGAATCTTTTTAATTAGCAAAATTCCCTTTTCAAGATCTTTGGAGTCACGATACATTTCAAGTTCCACATTAAACGTTCTTAGCCATGATCTAATAGTGAACTTGCGCTCGCTCTCCAGTTTATATTTTTGCGGCACTTCCCGGATTTTAGCTATCAATAGTGGGATTTCATGCCATTGTTTAGCGGTAAGGAGCGCTCCAATTTTATTGCTGATGGCTGTTATGTAAGAATGGGGATCTTCTTTTATACGAGCTTTAAACTTGACAACAACTACTAGTTAAACAATATGAATAACATTCACCAAATGGCTGATAACGAAGCAGCGACTCATACCTACCATCCGCGGCAAAGGTTAACGAACTATAAAAGTACCCGTTTCTAAGGAATGGCTATAACAATTTAAGGTGCCAGCAGTCAGTAATGAGTAAATGACATCCTTTAGGAAATTTCGATATGGCTATTCTCTTGCCTAAGGAAAAAGAACCCGGATGCCGGCCTAAACACAACTCAATTTCAAGGTTTACTTATTCCCAGGTTTTCATTCTTATACAAATCAGGGCTCTCCAATATTGTTGTAACAAATGTAGCGATGCTTTTCCTTGAAATAGCCCTGCCTATTTCGGGCTCACCTTTCTTCGTAATTGTATAGTCAATCTCGTCGGCGTCGGTAAACCAATCGGGGCGTAATATGGTATAGGTGAGACCGGAATTTTCAACGATGTCTGCAAGCTTTCTGTAGGGCAACAACACCGACTTAACCGGTGTGTTATAAATACCAATTGAGCTAATTGCAATGATTCGATTAACACCCGTTTCCTTCATGGCTTTTACAATATTCATCGCCATTGGTTCAAGATTGCCCGCCAGGTTTACATAGACAACATCATGGCCTGTTATTGCCTTTTCAATGCTTTCATATTCCATTGCGTCGCCCTCAATCACCTCATATAGTTTTTGCCATGTATTCGGCAATCTCCTTTTGTTTCGCACAAACAAAGTGAGCTGAATATTCTCCCTATCCGCAGCGGTTTCAATCACCTGTTTAGCGAGACTACCGGTCGCCCCTATCACAATTACCTTCTTCATCTGCTATTGATTTTAGTTGCGCGCACCCACAATTTTAATAGAAGAAATCTTGTCGGTAAATTGTTTAAGCTCATCGGCAGAAAACGAAAAATCGCTCGACCAAAGATTTTCCTGCAGGTGTGCCTGTTTTGTTGTGCCGGGAATCGGCACAATCCAGGGCTTTTGTGCAAGCAACCATGCCAAAGAAACCTGTGCCAGTGTCAGACCTCGCTGGTTGGCAAAATCTGCGATCGCTTCCAACAAAGGCCAGTTCGCTTTTATTGCTTCCGGTGTGTATCGTGGCAGTGTATCCCGGTTATCATTATCGGGGTCGAATTTCGTTAGCGGATTGATGTAACCTGTAAGCAAGGCCCTGCTAAGTGGGCTATAAGGCACAAAGCCGATACCCAATTCCTCGCAGGTTTTCAATATCTCCCCTTCCGGGTCTCTTGTTATCAAAGAATACTCTGATTGCAGCGCGGTTACCGGCTGTACAGCATGGGCTTTTTTGATATTCACTGGATCCGCTTCGCTTAATCCGAAATGCAACACCTTACCTTCTTTCATCAAATCTTTTACCGTACCGGCAACATCTTCAATGGGAATAGTTGGGTCAACACGATGCTGGTACAACAGATCGATGTAGTCCGTTTTTAGTCGCTTCAATGATTGTTCTACAACTTCTCTTATATGCGCCGGCTTACTATTCAAACCCGCAAGTTGCCCGTTTTCGATATTAAAACCGAATTTGCTGCACAAGATTATTTTCTTTCGGATGGGCGCCAATGCCTCTCCCACCAATTCTTCGTTTCTCCAAGGGCCGTATGCTTCTGCAGTATCAAAGAAATTGACGCCCATATCATAGGCTTTCCGGATCAGGGCAATCATCGCCTTTCGATCTGGAATGAAGGTACGATGCCAACTCATGCCCATACAACCAAGCCCCATACCATAGTTTACTTCGATGCGGTGGTCCCCGGAACCAAGTGTGCGGGTTTTGTTTTTCGGAACGGGTGAAGCGGTTGCTCCTTGCGTGATTGAAGGATGTAAGTTCAAGGCCGCGGCACCCAAAACAGAAGCCCCGAACAGCGTACTCGACGACAAAAACCTGCGACGTGATTGACTTTGCATATAAATGATTTAATCATTATCTGAGCAAAGGTCCTATTTGTTGGGGTGGTGAGTGGTATACGAATTACTGTTTCACTTACCATTTTCACTGGCGAAGGGAAACTGTCGCAAATAAGCCCGACCTAATGATAGGTGATCTGTAACCGTTGCATCTATTTTCGCCGCTTGCGCTATTTTTTGGAAGATATCTTTTGCGGGGATACCATGCGCTGCCAGGTAGTGCACCGACTCGGCGCCGGCTGACTTCGACATTTTCTGCCCGTCTTTTTCGGCGAGCAAGCTGTGGTGAAATATAGTCGATTGCCTGAATGCAGGCATTTCAATCAAATCGCATAGGAACAACTGTGCAACGGTCGACGGTCGCAAATCTTCACCCCGAACAATTAAATCAATGCCAAAATGCACATCATCTACTACCGAACTCAATTGGTAGGCGGGAAAGCCGTCCTTTCGTCGAATGATAAAATCGGTGAGCGACGCATCGAGCGAAGCGCCATCAGTGATCAATCGCCATTGGTGGTGCAATCCATCGAGCGATAACTTTCGCTGCCGGCAACGGCAAAACGCCATCGTCTTGCGCGTGCAATCACAGGCATAGACCAATTTTTTATCACGCAAAATGTTTAAGGCCGCTTCATACAGCGCCAACCTTTTTAACTGCGAATATTTTTTAACGAATTCAGTGGCGTTCACAGGCCCCTGCTGCCATACAATACCCAGGTAGTGCAGGGTTTGAAATATGTCGGTGATATACGCCGGACGAACGCGGCCCTGGTCAAGATCATCAATTCGCAAAAACACCGCCGCCTGCTTTTCTTCCGCCAGCGCGGTAGTGATGCAAAACGATAAGATATTTCCCAGGTGAAGGTAACCGCTGGGAGTGGGCGCCAGGCGTGTCAGCATGACACGCAATTTCGTCCATTTTTGTCTATTTCGCCTTAATTACCCGGATCACCTTCTGCAGGTTGCCAGTCTGCAGCCGGATAAAATACATACCCGTTGGTAACTGGTCTTCGTAGATATCGATATTAAAGGTGCCGGCCGGATAGGTTTCCTGCGCATGAATGCGTACCAGTTGCCCCAGGGCATTCAGTTGCTGCACCACCGTTTTACCCCCCGGTGTTGAAAATTGCAAAGTCGCCACTTGCTGATAGGGGTTCGGCCAAAATTTCAAGATCATTTTATCGGCCTGCTCGTTCACCTCATCAATATCATCATCGAGCCCGCAAGGCGTGCCACTGATGATGGGCAGGCTCTGGTAGTCTTTCAACATGAGCTGACTGATCTTGGTTTTGTCTACACAAAACCAACGCTCCAACACCGTTGCATAAATACTCCTGAAATCATATTGGAAAGGAATATTGTCAACTACCTGCACATCGGCCGGAATATCGGGACTGGTGCCCAGCACACCTTTTTTCACATGTTTGCCAAACAATATCAAGGGCGCTGCTGCGCCATGGTCCGTACCCATACTCGCATTTGATTTGATGCGACGGCCAAACTCTGAAAAAGTCATCCCCAGTACGCGGTCGTCCAGGCTTTGCTTTTCGAGATCGCCCTGAAAAGAACTGATACCAGCCGATAATGATTTTAATAAATCTGCATGTCCGCCGGTACTGGTATCACCTGCATTCACCTGCTTCTTGTGCGTATCAAATCCACCCAGCGTTACGGTGTACACACGGGTTTTCAAGCCACCACTGATCAATCGCGCCACAATCGCCAGTTGTTTAGCGAGGCTGGTATCATCATAAGTGCCCTGGTTGGTTCCCTTGCTATAAGCCGCCCGAATGATATCGGAATACACTTTGGTTTTATCGGTGATGATGCGCAGGTATTGTAATTCACGGTTCGCGTCTTCGCTGTTCAACGGATAATCATTGAATGGATTCACAAACGAATACACATTCATCGGATCCGTGATCGACAAGCCCATCGAAAACACATCGCCCTGCACCGTTACCGTTGGCATATCGCTGATCTGAATGGCCAATGGATCGGGCATGTCTGAATTGGGGTATTCATAGGGGTAGCCCGGGTAAACATCTTCGAGGTAACGCCCCAGCCAGCCGCGTTTCTCGCGCGTGCTACGGTTATTGGAATCATCGCCGGTCATCCAAATATCGGTCGACCTGAAATGCGAGAAATTCTGTTTGTCATAGCCCACACTTTGTACAATATTGGCCTTGCCGGTATTGAACAGGGTTTGCAGTTTGGTCATGGCCGGATGTAAACCTGTTTTATCGGTGCCATCCAGTCGCAATACCCGGTCTTGCGGAATCGCTACATTCGCCCGCGCCGTATAATAATTACCATACACATCGAGGGGGATCACGGTATTCAAACCGTCGTTGCCACCATGTAATTGTATCAGTACCAAAATATGGTCATTCGGCACATCAGGGCCAAGCAAATGATGCAGGGCCGAACCCGGCTGACTACCAAAAGCTGAAAAACTAAAGCCATTCAGCAAGGCAGGCATCACGGTGGCGGGAACGGTTCTTGACAGGAATTTCCTTCTGTTCATGGTATTGGATTTGGGATCAGCACAAATGGTATTCGGGCAGATTCATAATGAATGTAAAAATGTCTTTCAACTGGGCATCGTTGGGCATGCCGCTGGGACAAAAACGATTGACAATGTAATCGATCGAGGTGGCCGACAAAGGATACTGAAGCAGTCGACCAGCCATGGTTTCTACCAGGGTTCTTGCATCGGGCTGGCTGCCAGATTCATTGGCATAAGCGCGCACATCAACAACGCCATCGGCTACCACGCCGTTTACAAAATCAGCACGACGCGGCAGGCTGTTGGAGTTCACCCACATCTCATAGAACATGGGCTCCTGGTAATAGGCCGGCCAACCCGATACATCGGGCGGCTGAAACAAACCCATCAGCATGCGATTGCCCTGTTTGGCCAGCGCATCAAAATAGTTATAGGAAACACTGTAGTCGGCCATCGCCGGAAAACTCACATTGAACTCGCGCAAAGTGCCGACAATAAAGTCGTACGGGTTCTTGATATAACTGGCGCGACGCGCGGTCTCATAAAAATGATCACTGCGCAACAATACTTTCAACACCGGCTCTAATTCATAGTCTTCTGCAATCAGCAAATCGGCGAGTGGTTGTATGACGGCGGTTTCCACTTCGGCTTCGATGCGATGGTAAACGAACCAGCGATACAACTTGCGACAAATAAAACGGGCGGTTTCCTTCACCCCAAAAATCATGTTGATCAGTGCTGCCAACTCCGTATCACCATCACCCGCGCTGATAGATACACCCTTGTAAAAACCGGAGAACTGTTTGGTGCTCATATCATGCTCACTCGCTTCAAAGCGAGCCAGCTTGGTCGCATCGTCAATACGCCAGCCGGTTAATACTTTGGCAGCGGCGATTACATCGTTCTCGGTATACAAAGAATCAGTCCCCTTGCCTACTGTCATCAATTCCTGCAACTCGCGGGCAAAGTTTTCATCGGGCGCTTTCTTGGAATTGAGATAACCATTGAGATGGCGCAGCATGGCGGGATCCTTGCTGACCAGTCGGGTAAGTTCCCGAATATTGCCCACGGCATGCTGTCTTAGCAACATATGGTGCCGGTAGCACATGGTCGCATTGTCAACCTCCCCCATTTGTACCGAAAAATGATGGTGCATAAACAAGACCATTTTTTCGTGAATGGTGGCGTTTTGGTGCAACATCAATCCCATCATCCACTTGATCAGCGAGCCGTTTCTGGCACTGTTGATGGCAGGCCGCGCTTGTGGATCACTGGCCGTATTCAGGTCATCGCCCCAGGGCTGACCAACCGCCACCCCCAGATCGTCGTACATAAATCCTTCCACACCCACCATACCATATTCGCGCAGGGGCGATGCCGGTAGGGGCTGCGGCTGAAACAGTGCGTCGATGGCCGCCTCGGGGCCCATGGAAACGAACGATTGTATATCGGTTTCTCTGGCGCCAAACAAAGCCCTTTTTAGCAGGTGCGATACTTCATCGCGGGTCCAGGCTCCACCATAAGGATCGATGCCGCCCTGTACACGAAAGCTGGATTTCTTCCGGCCTGATGTTTTGAAAAAACTTCGTCTATCCATGGGGTTTAGATTTCGCTTATCTGATCAGTAATAGGTTACCTTTTTTTGTTTGTTTCACCTGGTAGATATCCAGGTACTCCAGCACATAACTAAAACTGCCGGAAGGTTCGGGCTGTCCGCGTTTAGTGCCATCCCATCTTTGCTCGATGTTGTTCGATTGAAAAACCATTTCGCCAAATCGGTTAAACACGCGCAGGTCGTATTTACCGGGCACTTTTCCCAATGGTCCAAATCGATCATTCTTCCCGTCGCCATTGGGGGTAAATGCATTGGGCACAAACACGCTGGCATCTTTCAGCACCACCAGGGTAAACTGGTCTCTTATTTCGCATTGATCGAGGGGCAGCACAGCGGTGTACACCGTGGTTTCCGTGGGACTTGCCTGCACCACCGCACAGTGATCACAACTCAGCCCCGCAGCAGGTATCCAATACATACCCTTTTGTATCTCGGGCATATTGTACACATCGCCTACAAAAATGGTATCGGCCCGGTTGCTGGCGGTAAAAAGACTATCGTTGCGAACACCGTGGTAAGTAACAATCAATGAGTCGTAGCCACAGGCATCTTGCAAAGTATCTGTATAAGAAACAAATTGTGCGGGATCGCAAACAATACTGTCTTTGTTCTGCAACAGTGGCATTTTCAATTTGATGAGGCCGATATCTGTTTGCTGGGGCCAGGAGGCATTGAAATCATCATCGCCCGATTCAGTATAACCGGCGAGGTAATATTCCTGTAAGGATTCGTTCACGGCTACGCTGAAACAATTCTCGGCGGCTTCGCCACCGTAGTTGCGCGTCCAGGTTAGTTTTCCATCACGGTCCACCATCGACACCCAGAAATCAGACGACTCTTTATAACCAGCGATCGTACCATCGGGAGAGGAAGTTGCACCAGCCAGCAAGAAACTGCCGTTGGCCATGGGATAGATATCATATATATAGTCGGCTTCTGATCCGCCCAGGGTATTCTGCCAAATCAATTTGCCATCGGTGCTACATTGAAATACCCAACCATCCTGTGCGCCATGGGCGCCGCTCACGGGCGCATCGGTAGACGTAGTATAGCCGGCCAGTGTAAGCGTGTCTTGTTTGGCCGCCATTACATAGGCCACATCGTTTTGTGATCCACCAAATATTTTGCTGTACATTTTATTACCGGTCAGGTCGAGGCAAAGCAGCCAAACATCGTAGTTTTTTTGCGACGGCGGAATATCACCATCCACCGAGTTGGCATAGCCTGTTAAATACATCCTGTTGCCAACCACTGCGCCGGCAAAGAGTTCATCATTGCGACTACCGCCATAACAACGGGTCCATAGTACCTGGCCATTCGGATCAACTTTGATCAGTCCGCCATCAGTAAAGCCACTGGCGCTTCGGTTACCGGGAAAATTGCCGTCGTGCGAGGCTGTGCTACACAACAACATATAATTACCGTCGGGCAGCGTCACTATCCGGTTGCCAATATCCATCTGGCTGCCCCCGTATCGCTTTTGCCATTGCAGGTTGCCGCTGGCATCCAGTTTCAGCAGCCAAACATCTTTCGTGCCGCCATAGCCGCTGGTTACATCGCCATCTGTAGAATTGGTTTCACCTAAAACAAGAAATCCGCCATCGGCGGTCTGTAAAATATCTTTGGCCGATTCATAGCCCGTGCCGCCGAATGATTTTGCCCATTGCAGTTCCCCGCAACTGCTGAGTTTCACGACCAGCAGGTCCCAATAATCGCGTGAAGGTTGTGTGGGTACGATGCCATCTTTCGAACTGGTATAACCCGCCAGCGCCGTACCACCATCTGCAGTGAGGATGATGCGTTGGGCTATATCAACAGCCGATCCGCCGTATTTATTTGCCCATTGAATATCGGGCAACTGTGCCACCGATGAGGCAGTCACAAGCAGGCACAAGATCAGCAGCAGGCTGGTCGAAAAGGGATGGGTTGGTTTCAAAGGACCTTGATTTCTACCGGTCAAACGCAAAATCCATGCTATATCTTATCAATGGGTTAAAAACTATTCGTAGATCTTCGGTGGAGGGGCGTAGTCGTTTGTAACCCAGGCGTAAAATCCCGATGGCGGATAGATGGGGTTTTTGGTACTGAATGTTGAAAATCAGCCTCTACCCGCAAATTCCAGCTGCGTATTTTTACGGAAGCAGCGGTTTTGCAGCCGGTTAAAAAATCGTAACCATTCGTCGAAAACGGGCAGTTGGCTGAAGATCTCAACCTTTTCCCGGATCGTATGTTCTATAGTTGCCAAAACTTTACCTGTTGCAACCGGTCGTGTAAAATGGCTCTTTAATCGGCATTGGCGCAACGACTGGTCATGTATTTTGGTCTAACTGCAATTTCATGGTGGAAGTATTTAAAACCAACGTTGCCGACAAAGAGGTTGCCGACATGCTTCGGGAATCGCTCGAAAAAGAATTTCCTGCCTGCAAAATCAATTTTGATTTGCACGACAGTGACCGTATTCTGCGCCTGGAAGGCGATGATATCTGTACCGCCACCGTAACTGACTTGCTGCAAACAGAAGGTTTTGATTGCGAGTTGCTGGCAGATTGAACAGGAACAAGTTTTGCATGACTGTATAAACAATGATATCATGAAAAGTTTAGCAATTGCATTTGTATTCGTTTGCCTTAGCGTTAGCAGTTTTGCGCAGCGGCCTTCACATTGGCACAAAGGGCCGCAATCAACCGACAAAAAGCGTGAACCTTATTGGAGCACTTTTGGGATAGGTGTAAACTTCCAGTCGTTCGACAACCTGGATAAGCGGGTGTCGGCATTTCCGAAATACAAAGATTTGCGCGACCAGGCCGGGAGTTTGCAACTGGGCTGGATCAAGGAAAAACAACGGGTGGTTTCCATTTTCAATGTATTGGCAGCAAGCTCGATGAGTGGCGACAAACACCGCCGCAGCAGCACAGTTCGTTCCATCGGCCTGGGTGCCGATATTGGTTATGATGTGATAAAGAGTGAACGGATCATGTTATATCCGATGGTGGGCCTGGGCTATGATTGGGTGCAGGCGCGGTATTTTACCGATAACAGCCAGGTAAACTTTGATGATGTGTTGTCAAACCCAACCGTAAGTAATTCTATCGAGCCCGTTAGCTTCAGCAATGGCTTTTTTAATTACCGTGCTGGCATTGGCTTGCAGTTTCTATCACCCAAGGGCGATGGCATCATTGGTGTTCATGGTGGCTATGTGGGTAGCTTTGAGTCGAAAAACTGGCGCAGCAAAGCGGGCCAGGACCTGGCCAATGCACCTGAAGATCGCTTGAAGCGATTTTATGTAAGCGTTGTATTCGGTATGCGGCCCATGCGTATGCATTGACCCGTTGCTATTCGCGCCAGCCGCCGCCCAGTGCCCGGTACAAATCAACGGATGCTTTCAGCAAATCTTTACGCAATCCCGTCAATTCGAGATCGGCTTCGAGCACACCCCGTTGGGCGCTGATTACTTCGAGGTAATTGGCATAGCCGGTATAATACAATTCGCGCGCGGTATTAACAGCATTGTTAAGCAATGCCACTTCCTGCTGTTTTAACTGGTATGCCTGTTTGGTATTCTCAACAGCAGTATGCAGGGTCGTTACTTCGCGAAACGCATTCAGCAAACGTTTCTGGTATTCCAGGATGGCAATTTTTTGATCGGCAACCGTAATCGCCTGGTCTGCTTTCAGGCGTTGCCGGTTGAATACAGGCGCCGTCAATCCACCGACAATACCAAATACGATGGAACTGGGATCAAAAAGCACCGATGCGCGAAACGCATTCAAGCCGGCATAGGGACTCAGTTGAAGGGCCGGCAAAAATGCCTTGCCGGCAGCCGATGTATTGTAGGTAGCGGCATCCCATACCATTTTCGCCTGCTGAATTTCAGGACGGTTTTCCAGCAAGCGCAGGGGTGAACCGATGGCCAACTTCATGCCGTTGGTTGTTTCCATGTGGATGCTATCGCGATTAACAATACCTGCATAGCGGCCCGTCAGGAAATTGATTTCATTTTCAGTGGCTCGAATATTTTGTTGCACCGCATAAGCGAGCGCGCGGGTGCGTAAGAGTTGTGCTTCAAACTGTTGTACCGCCAACTCGGTTGCGCGGCCTGCTTCTTTCTGCACCTTCACTACTTCGAGTGCTGACTCTTGTAAAACAGTATTCTTTTGAATGATCTTTTTTTCATTGTCGAGCGCCTGCAGGTCATAATATAAATTGGCGATGGTAGCTACTAATTCGGTTTGCACAAGTTTGCGGCCTTCTACCGCCGCCAAAAAAGTTGAAACCGCTGCTTTTTTCTGGTCTTTCAATTTGCCCCAGATATCAATTTCCCAACTGCTTCGCAGACCGATAAAATAATCGGGTGTAAGGCCCTCACTTACTTTCTGGTTCTCTTCAATATTCTGCGATTTGTTGGTATCGAAATTGCCCACGCCAGTCATGCTGTATTTACTGTAGTGGTCACCCGAAGCGTTGATGCCTGCCCGTATTTCGGGGGCAAGGGCGGCGCGTGCATAGCCGATACGCGCTTTGGCCTGCTCGAGGTGTTGCAAGGCAATCAGCATGTCTTGGTTATGCCGAACCGCGGTATCGATCAACTGCAGCAAATGCTGGTCGGTAAAATATTGTCGCCAGGAAACTGTTGCTGCTGATGAATCAACCGGTTGCTCACCAAATGCAGCCGGCAGTGCTTGTACAGTTGGCAGGTTTTGCGGTGGCGCTACCCGGCAACTGCTTATAGCCAATAACAGGCAAAGAAGGATGAAGAGTTTATTTCCTGACATTTCTTGCTTTTTTTCCTTCAGACAATCGGGCGAAAATCACATAGAGGCCGGGCACCATGAAAATACCGAAGATGGTTCCCAGCAACATACCGCCTGCCGCCGCCATACCGATAGAACGGTTGCCCATCGCGCCGGCACCATGTGCCACACAAAGCGGAATCAGTCCCGCTACAAAAGCGAACGAGGTCATAAGAATAGGGCGCAAACGGGAAACAGCTCCTTGCATGGCTGCCGCCAATATACCAGCCCCTTCTTTTCGGCGCAGCATGGAAAACTCTACCATGAGGATGGCATTTTTCGCCAGCAGGCCCACCAGCATCACCAGCGCTACTTGGGCGTAGATATTATTTTCGAGTCCGCCGATCTTTAAGAATAAGTAAGACCCAAACACACCCGGTGGCAACGACAATATAACGGCCATCGGTAGGGCAAAACTTTCATACTGTGCCGCCAGCAGCAAATACACAAATATGAGTACGATGGCGAAAATGAAAAAGGTCTGGTTGCCCGACAATACTTGTTCGCGGGTCATACCACTCCATTCGTAGTCGTAACCCTGGGGCAGGTTTTCGGCCGCAAGTTCTTTGATGGCTTCGATCGCTTCACTCACGCTATGACCTGGCCGGGCATCGCCGGTAATCATGGCGGCCGTATACATATTATAACGGGTGATTTGCTCGGGGCCAAAAACCCGTTCCATGCTGATGAAGGTAGAGAAGGGTACCATTTCGCCGGCGGCATTTTTTACATGCAAATTGAGTACGTCCTCGGGCTTGGCGCGAAACGCCGGATAAGCCTGCAACATCACTTTGTACATCTGCCCGAAGCGGATAAAGTTGGTGGCATAATAACTACCCAATAGGGTCTGCAGGGTGCTCATGGCATTGTCGACCGTCACGCCTTTTTTGGCCGCCATCTCCTGGTCGAGGTGAATCACGTATTGCGGGAAATTCGGATCAAAGCTGGTAAAGGCAGCGCCGATGATTTTATGTTGTTGCAGGGATTGCAGAAAATCTTGTGTTACCAACGAAGTTTCGCTGAGTGCAGCGCCGCGGTTTTTATTCAACAACCTGAATTCAAAACCACTGGCATTACCGAAACCCGGCACGGTGGGGGGCGAAAAGAATTCAATGCTCGCGTCGGTCAGGTGTTTGGTTCGTTTTGTCAACTCTTCGATCAGCTGCGGCACGGTTTCCTTTCGTTTGTTCCAGGTCGTTAGGTTGATCATGGCCATCCCATAGGAAGCGCCGGAAATTTCACTCATGAGGCTATAACCTGCCAGGGTGCTGATATTCTCCACATTGGGCATCGAACGAACAATACGATCCACGCTGTCGAGCACCACTTCTGTTCTTTCAACGGTAGAGCCCGGCGGTGTGGTCACATTCACATAGATCATCGATTGGTCTTCGGTTGGAATGAAGCCACTGGGCAGGAATCGGCCGGTGAGCCAAACCATCGCACAGAAGAACAGGAAGAGTGCAACCGTGATCGTTTTTCGGCCGGCAATATGGGCCACGGTTCGGCCGAAAGTTTTTTCTACCTTATTGTAGTTTCGGTTGAACGATTTATAGAACCGTTGCAACCATGATCGTTTCACATTGGTATCGTGCTTCATGAGCAAGGCACAAAGCGCCGGCGTGAGCGTTAACGCATTGATACCCGAAATCACAATTGCCATGGCGAGGGTCAGCGAAAATTGTCGGTAGAACACCCCCACGGGTCCACTTAGAAAAGCCACCGGCACAAATACGGCTGTCATTACCAGAGTGATGGCAATAATAGCGGGCGTGATTTCTTTCATCGCTTCAATGGTTGCCTCCATAGGTGGTAGGTGCTTGTGCGACATTTTTACATGCACGGCTTCCACCACCACAATGGCATTGTCGACCACAATACCAATGGCCAGTACCAGGGCAAAAAGCGTCAGGATATTGATGGAAAAACCTAGTAGTTGTAAGAAGGCCAGGGTGCCGATAAGGGCGACGGGCACGGCCAATGCAGGAATCAGGGTAGACCTGAAATCCTGTAAGAAAATGAATACAACAATGAAGACGAGGATGAATGCTTCAACCAATGTTTGCAATACCGACTTGATACTGGCATCGAGAAAACGCGACACATCGTAGGCATAGTTATAGGTCATGCCCGGCGGAAAGCTGTTTTCTTTCAGGTCAGACAGGCGGGCTTTAATTTCATCAATCACTTCGCTCGCATTACTGCCCGGGCGTTGTTTGATCATGATCGATGCCGACGGTCGGCCATCGGTTTTCGACGTCATGTCATAACTAACCGTACCAAATTCAATATCAGCAATGTCTTTCAGGTTCAGCAGGGACCCGTCGGGGTTTGCCTTCATCACCACATTGGCATACTGATCAGGCGTGTTGAATTTGCCCGTGTATTTGAGTACATATTGTTTTACCTGCTTGTCTTTGCCTGAGTTCTCGCCTACCACGCCCGGCGCCGCTTCAATGTTTTGCGCACGCAGGGTCTGGATTACTTCTTCTGATGAAATATTGTAAGCCACCATGCGGTCGGGCTTGAGCCAAACGCGCATTGAATATTCGCGCGCGCCCATGATATCCAAAAAGCCCACGCCATTGATACGCTTGAGTTCGGGCAACACATTGATATCAACAAAATTGTAGATGAACTCTTCATTCACCGAGCTGTCTTCACTGAAAATATTCAGGTACAACAGCATACTGTTCACCTCCTTTTCAGTGACCACGCCCGCTTTGATGACTTCCTCCGGCAATTCATCCAAAACGGTGGTAACACGGTTCTGTACGTTCACTGCAGCCTGATCGGGATCGGTGCCCACTTCAAAAAAGATCTGCACCAGGGTGGTGCCGTTGTTGCTGCTCACCGAGTTCATGTAGGTCATGCCCGGCACGCCATTAATGGCCCTTTCCAATGGCGTGGCTACCGCGTTGGCACAAACCTCTGCATTCGCGCCGTTGTAATTGGCCGTCACCACCACGCTGGGTGGCACGATATCAGGAAACTGGGTGATGGGCAAGGTAAACAGCGCCAGCACACCCAGCAACGTGATCAAGATAGAAATAACAAGGGAGAGAACAGGACGCCGAATAAAAGTCTCAATCATTGAAAGCCGTGTTTATAAACCGGGGCTGAATAATCGCACTGTCTTTGAGTTGCTGAATACCTTCGTATACGATCACATCACCTGGTTGCAATCCGCTGGCCACCAGCAAATACTGGTTCATGCGGCCGCGGGTGGTTATATTTTTCATTTTGACCATGTTCTGTTTGTCAACCACAAAAACATAGTTCTTATCCTGTATCTCGAACACTGATTTCTGTGGCACCAGTATCACATCGTCGGCTTCTTTGGTCAGCGTCACTTTGCCGGTTGCGCCGTGCTTGAGCATTTTATCGGGGTTGGCAAACCGGGCACGAAAAGCAATGGAACCGGTCTTTTCATCAAAGATGCTTTCCATGGTTTCCACTTTTCCTTTTTGCGCATACACACTACCATCCGCCAGCGTGAGTGTTAACTCATCCAGTTTGGGCTTATGCGCGTCATCGGCCTTCATGAACTGCAGGTATTCATTTTCACTGACGGCGAAATAAGCATACACGGCATCGAGGTTTGAAATGGTGGTCAGCAAACTACCCTCGTCTACCAGGCTACCGACTTTATACGGAATACGATCGATGACGCCATCAAAAGGCGAGCGTATAAACGTATAAGAAAGTCGGATACGCGCGTTGTCGAGATGGCTTTTTGCGTCGAGCACTTTCGATTCGGCGGTTCTCACTTTGGCTGCAGCCAGTTTCAATTCAGACTTGGATATGATGTTTTTGTCCACCAGTTTTTCGACACGCTCTTGTTCCAGCCGAGCGGTTTCCACTTCGGCTTCGGCACTGCTTACTTGCGCAGATGCCTGCGACAATTGGTTACGATATTCGGCATCGTTAAGTTGAAAAAGGGGTTGTCCCTTTTTCACCATTTTTCCTTCGTCAACCCATATTTTGTCTATGAAACCAGGCGCTTTGGCGCGTATTTCCACATTTTGTACGGCCTGTATATCAGCTACATACGATTTGTGAAGTAAGGTATCAAGTTTTTTTACGGTGATTACGGGGAGTTTGGCCTTTTCTGTCTTTGGTGCGTCTGAGTTACCTTTTGCATTACAACCAACCACGGTTGAAACAACGGCGCACACCATAACCAGGAGATAGTTTTTTTTTAATGTCATGGTAAATGCAAAATTACCACAAAGCCGGTGGTGCCTGACAGCGACCAGATTAGAATGGCATTAAAAGAAAATTAGTCTGTCCGTATGCTGTTAACCGGGTTTTGCATGGCTGCTTTAAAGGTATTAAATGCCATCGTAACAGCAGCAATGACCAAGGCTACCATTGCCACTACCAAAAATTGCCAAACCGTTAAGTTTATCCTAAAAGGAAATTTCTGCAGCCAGTTATGCATCATCATCCACGATATCGGCAGGGCGATAATGATGGCAATGGTTACCAGTTTAAGAAACGACACCGACACCAACCAAGACAATTGCCATACACCCGCACCCAACACTTTTCGTATGCCGATTTCTTTCATGCGCTGCCGGGTTACCTGCATCACCATCGCCAACAGCCCCGTGCAACTCAGCACAATGGCCAGTAGTGCTGCAATGCTAAACAATTGCGACATGGTCTTCTCCTGTACATACCATTTCTGGATATTTTCTTCAATAAAACTTCCTTTGAAATCAGCATCGGGTTCCAAAATTTTCATTTCTTTTTCAACCGCCGCCATGGTCTGTTTCGCCCGCTGGTCGCTGGTTTTGACCAGGGCATAATCGATCGTTGCCTGCGGATCAAGTATAACCGTCAGCGGTGCTGCTTCTTCGTGCATGCTGTACAAATGAAAATCTTTGAAAACGCCGGCTACCTGCCAACGGGGTTGCGCACTGTCCACCAACAGGCTTCGGCCTACCACCGACTCACCGCCGAATTGTTTGGCCGCCGAAGCAGACATCAATACGGTGTAATTGGTATCCACGCCATAGCCCGTCTCCAGGTCGCGGCCCGCCAACAATGTCAGGCCCAGGGTCTTTGCGTAGTCATAATCGGCCTCCACCATATCGGTATTAATCTGTTTGCCTTCAAATCCAAAGGCACTTCTGCTTCTTGAGCTGCCGCCATCGCGACCCCGCCCAACATTCACGCTGCTACCGGTTACCGAAATAACGCCCGGTTCATTGGCCAGTCGTTGCCGCAACTTGGTGACCGTTGATTTGCCGTTCTTTCCATTTTGCAAAGGCACACTGATTACATAACTACGATCCATGCCCATGTCGGCCGACTGCAAATACTGGAACTGATTGTATACAACCATTGTGCAGGAGATCATGATACAGGCAATCACAAACTGAAATACCATCAATCCGTTGCGCAGGCGATGCTTACCCGATTGCAAAATTTTTCCTTTTAAAGAATCAACTACTTCAAATCGCGCCATGACCCACGAAGGATAACCGCCGGCAATCAACGACACCAGCAACAGCAGCCCAACCGATCCCGCAATAAAGGCAGGGTGCAAAAAAGCGCGACCCAATTTCTCGGTCAGCATGCCATTTGCTTGTAACTGATCGATCAGGAAATACAAACCCAGCAACGAGAACAAAAAGGCAATGGCACATACGATAAAACTTTCCACCCATAATTGTGACACCAGGTTTGCCTGGCCTGCACCCAAACATTTTCGCACCCCAATTTCTTTAGATCGCAAGAAAGCTTGCGCCAGGTTGATATTGATAAAATTGAAACAGGCAATCAGGATAATCATCATACCGATAGCGGCCACAATCAATAGCTCACTATAACTCAAGGCGCCAGGGTTTAATTTTTTGGCAAAATGCAATTGCGGCACCGGCTGCAACAGTGTAACAAACTCATCCCCGTTTTTGTCTTTCAGGGCTTTCTGCTCTTGCAGAGAATGATAAGTTTCGGCACGATCCGATTTGTTGAAGCGCCTGAATTGCGCTTCCGCCGTTTTTTGGTCAACACCAGGCCGCAGCATTACAAATACCTGGTGGTTCTGGTGATTCCAATTGTCTTTTAAGTTAGCATACCCTGCTACTGTTTCAATACGCGCCAGTGCACCAAATTGCAAACTCGACTGTTGGGGTGGGTCTTCCAGGATGGCTGTCACTATATGCGACTGCATGTTTTCGCCGTCAGACAGCAGGATGTTTTTGCCGATGGCGTTGTCGTTGCCAAATATTTTTTTTGCTGTTGATGCAGTGAGGGCCAGTCCGTTGACCTGTTGCAATGAGTTGTGCAGATTACCGGCCTTGGTTTTGTAATCAAACATGGAAGCAAAACCGGTATCTACGAGCAGCACATGCAGGTTGTATTCTTTGTTGTTATAGCGTGCATTGCCCGCACCTTCGAGGTAGCGCGACATAGCAGCGACGGATGAAATGTTTTTTTGGTACGCGGGGCCGGCCGGATAAGCAAAGGTGGTGCTGTACTGATCACCATTGGCGGTGTGCACCAGGTCGTACACTTCATACAAACGATCGCCATTTTTATGAAACTTATCAAAACCCAACATGTAAATAACAACGCCCAATACGGCCAGGCCAATGGTGAAGCCGAGTACGAGTCCGCCAGTATTAATGGCTGTATTAAACTTATACCGTTTCAGGTTTCTCCAGGCTGTTTTGAAAAATAGGGCGTTCATGTCGCAAATTTGGGGATGGTGAGCCAATGGCGGGCCAAATTTATTTCGTGTTGACTATCAATGTCTCGCAAATCCAGCCGAGGTTCCGGGTGTTCGCTTTTGATACGGTACCGTTCGCTAATGGATGGCCGCCAGTTTGTACCTTTGCGCCGACGATGGCAAGAAAATTTGTAATTGGTGATATACACGGTGCCTTAAAAGCACTCGAAGATTTGTTGGAGAAAATAGCACCCACGGCCGACGATCAATTGATCTTTCTGGGCGACCTGGCCGATGGCTGGCCGGAGACAGCCGCCCTTATTCGCTACTGCATTCAACTCGAACAGCAATTCAATACTGTCTTCATCATGGGCAACCACGATTCCTGGTGCGAAGGCTGGTTACAAGGTTCGCATGCCGCCGATATGTGGCTGGCGCATGGCGGCAAAGCAAGCATGGAAAGTTATGCATCCATTGGTCCGGAAGAACGAATTGCCCACCTGCATTTTTTACAGCGGATGTTGCCCTATTTTGTTGACCAGCAAAATCGGTTGTACATACATGCGGGCTTTACTTCGCGAAATGGACCCGCAGCAGAAAGCTATCCAACGAACTTTTATTGGGATAGGTCACTATGGGAAATGGCCGTTTGCCTGGATCCAACCATACCGAAAGATTCTCCTTTTTATCCCAAAAGGCTGACGCATTTTACCGAGATCTATGTGGGCCATACCCCTACCCTCAATTACAAAAGTAGTCTGCCCATGCGTGGTGGCAATGTTTGGAATGTAGATACGGGCGCTGCATTCAATGGCCCCCTTACGGCGATGGAAGTAAGCAGCAAAACGATTTATCAAAGCCGCCCCGTGCCCGACTATTATCCAGGCATACAGGGACGAACAAAATGAAGTCGTTCACTATGCTTGCATAAAAACAAGTACCGCTTCGCCACCCAATGCAATCTGGTCGCCATCGTGTAACTCGTGTGGCACGCCTTCAATGCTGAGTTGCTTCACTTTCTCATCGCGCGTGAATACTTTCAGTTTATTGCCGCTTTCGGGCAAGCCGCCTTTATCGGGATACAAAAAATATTTTTTAAACCTTGCATCAAAACAGATCATTGCGTGGTTGCGGCTCACCTGCAAATTTGCTTTTCCTTTCTCCTGGTCGAACCCAGGTTCATCTGCGCCCACAAAAACAATATCGTTGGGATGAATGCGGCCACTGGCCAATCGCGGTTCGCGGCTGCGACCAATATAATATTTCAACTGCCTGCCGGGATCAAGGGCATATTCGTTGTGTTCGGTTTGGCCCGAAAGGGTACGGATGATGGCTGTGCTGCCTGCCGTTGATAGCAGGTGTTGTGGCCGAACGATGTCTAAGGCCAACTGTTCTTGCACGATCAGCCCCTCGGCGAAATCTGCTTCCACGATGGAGATATCCAAAAACCAACCGCGCGACAAGTTGATATAGTGATTCAGCAAATGCCGCTCGAGAATGGCCTCTTTGAAATGTCCTGGTTTGTCTAAAAACAACGCAACCTGTACCAGGTTCGCCTCCTGCATGTCTTTGCAGCGAATGAACAAACGAAGGCCATCAATCACTGCTGCCTTTTCATCCACAAAAGGCTGCAAAGAACGAAGAATGAATCGCAATACAGCATCGCGGTAACCTGCCGCAGCAGGGATCAGGGTTGATTTCATGGTGGTATTATTGAAAAGATTCAACATAATTTCTTTTTTGTAAAATATGGGCAACGGTATTGCCAACGATCACAGCATTGGCCGAACTCAGGCCTTCTTCAATTCGTATACAGGTGACGGTGGCTGATGCTTTGCCGGGAACAGGTGCAAAAAATACATACCAGCCATCGGCGGTCTTCTCACCTTTTACCATGCGTTCAGGTGTGCCTGACTTTCCCGCCACTTTCAAGCCCTTGATTTTAGAACGGCCACCGGGATTGGATTGTTCAATCATGAATTTGCGCAATAAGCTGGCATAACTGCTATCGTTGGCGAGTGGTACAGTGTTGGATGCAGGTGTTTTTTGCCCCGCCACCGTGCTGGTGTATCGCGATTGGTGCAAGGTTCCATTCATCGCGATGGCCGATGCCATCCTGGCCATCGATACCGGCGTGGCCGTGAGCGTACCCTGGCCCCATGCCAGCCCGGAGAAATCACTGAGGTACCTTTTCTTGCGACCGAAATTAGCCGGGTTATTAAACAAGCGACGATCGTGGTTCAAAGTGGTTTCGCGCCAATTGGCAAGGGCCTTGCCGGTTTTTTCGGGATCTAACGTTGGCGTATAGTCGAAGCCGCCGAGTTGGTTAATGCGCATGCCGGTACCGAGGTACAATTTCGCCATTTCTTCTTCCAGGTCGTGTTCATTGGCCATGCGGATGAAGAAGATATTGCTCGACTTCACAATGGCTTCGCGCATGTCAACAAAAGGCACCATGGGCACATAGGGTTCCTGTTCCCGCGCATTGTCGCGGAAAATTTCCGATCGGGAAATGTCGCGGTATTTTTCATTGGCGGCGTCCATGCCCAATTTATTCAGTGCAGCCATCGCCGTAACAATCTTGGCAGTAGAGCCAGGTTGGGTGGCATAGGTCATACCGAGGTCGCGTTCGGCAACGGGAAAGGTCAAATGGCGGCGCTCCCGGTCGGGCAGTTCCAACAACTCGGGCCTTTGCAGATCAGGCAACGGATACATGGCCGATGCCAACAGATCGCCGCTACCCGCATCCAGCACCACCACGGCAATACGCTTTGTATTGAAGGCCGACCGCGCCAGGCTGTCTTGAATTTCTTTCTGCAAGCCCGCGTCTACTGTCAGTTGTACGTTACGCGGTGCATCAATAATTTTTCGGATGGCTGCGTTGGAGGAATCGATGCCATTTTTGAGCGCATCCGTCAGCGCGGTGTAATCATAACGGACAAGCTCAACCGCTTTTGCCACCGGTTTGGTAAATCGATCGGGCCGGTATTCCATGGCCAGTTGTTCCTGCTTTACCGGGTTGGTCTCAAATCCGCGCAATGCACTTAGGTGACGCGCCTCCGCGAAGTACCCGTTTTGCTGGGCCCAGAACAGGCGGGTATTGTAATCGCCCGTCCAATAAAACAGATCGGCACCAAAAGGATATATTCTTTTCTTTTTGCTTTGCAAGCTGGCTTGCAAACGAAGTGGGTCCAACCCGGCAGCGAGCAGACTATCCCTGTTTTTAGTCAACTGTTCAATATGGCTGCTGGCGATGGGCAGGCCCTTGCGATCTAGAATATCGCCGGCTGCAATAAAATCAGCCAGTTTATCAATGCGCGGATTGTAACTATAAATCGGCATGCCGTTGCGGTTCACCACGCGGCTCTGTTGCACGAGGTAGGCATCGCGGTCTTTCACCTGGATGAAAAAAAGTTTCACCAGTACCACCACAAACCCCAGCATCATGCCGGTGATGGCTGCGCTCAAAACACCATCATAGTGCTTGCTGATATGTTCCTGTTGTACAGGTGCTGCCGGTTGGGCTGAAACACCTGCTACTATGCCGAGTGCACAACAGTTGATGATGAGTGATATTTTTCCATAGCTCAGAAAAGGAACGGCCAATCCGGTGAGGGGCAGCAAGCCGATGGAACCACAGGCCATCAACAATATTTGTATGCCGGTTGCAATCGCAATACCCGTGCACAAATAAAAACTAAATGATTGTCCCGACCGCCGCGCCTGTAATACAATTCGGTGCAACAACATCGCCATCAAACAAAAAACCATGAACAAACCAATCCAACCCATCTCTTCTCCAATACTGGGCAAGATCATATCGGTATGCGCTGCAGGCATGGTATTCGGAAATCCTTTGCCGATGCCCTGCCCTTTCCAACCACCTGCACTGAGTGTCCAGTATCCATGTGCCAGGTGATCGCCCCCATACACATCGTTGTTCCAGGGTTGCAACCACATCGCTTTGCGATCGGCCAATCGATTACCAATGCCCGGCAAGCGATCACCAAAAGCAAAGGCAGCCATCACCAGTAGTATCAACACAGGTGCTTCTGTTAACACCGCGAGCCGACCATACCAGTTCACCGACCTGGCGGCGCCCATCAGCACCAAGGCAACCACCGTAGCAATAAAGGCGATGGCCGTGGCCACCAGACCCGGCAGAAATGCCAGCAAGATGCCGTAGAGCGTGGCAGCACCCAACATCAATAATAAATTGCCGCGGGCAATGCTGTAAAACACAAGGAAACTGAAACAGACAACGAGCGCCGGGCCCATATCGCCCATCAATAAATACAAAGCCAGCAACAAAGCAACGCCGGCCATCAACAGAAAACTCAGCCCGAAACGGTTACGGCTATCTGAAATATGCCGGAGATTGTTTTCATTGGCGGCGAAGAAGCCTGCCATAAAAATCAGTAACAGGTATTTGGTAATTTCACTCGGCTGAAAAAGGATGCCGGCGATTTGCAGGTTCACTTTCACGCCACTGCCTTCTGGGCCTGTACCGAACAACAAAGTAACAATAGCCAATAACAGTGCAGCCACCAGCCAGGTAAAACCCTTCAGGCCAAAAACTTCGCGGCGACGATAATTGAACAAGGCATCATACCACCAACGGGTATACAATTTGCCTGGTTTTGTGCTGGCCAACAGGCCAAAGCCCAATAGGCCGACGAGTAATCCCTGCAGTGTTTGAAAACTAAGAAAGGTATCGGTCAGCGGATGCTGGATACACAATAACATCAGCAGTGAAATGCCACTCAGCAACAAAAGGATGGGTAGCAAAAAAGGGTCGATCAACAATTTTCTAACCTGCAGATAGGTTTGCAACAGCAGGAAAGCCGCAAGGGTGATCCACAATATCATCCAGTAATTGCGACTAAAAGTATCGGGCGTACGAACCAGTAACACATTGTCTTCTTTGATCTGGCTGAAACCAATGCTGCCGATCAAACGCATGCGATGTGGTTGCATGCGGAATAAAAAGGAACGGTCTTCCGTTAAAGAAGCCGTTCCCTGCCGGGTTCCGAATTCAAATCCTGGTTTCAGGGGCAATACGCTGTAACCGCTGTCCACCGATAAACCATTGAAACGGAACCTTCCCTCTCCATCCGTCCTCGAGTACATCGGTAAAGGCGGCTCCTCTTCACCAGCAATATGTTCACGCAGTTCTACCAGCACGCCCTTAACGGGATTGCCTTCGTATTCAATTTTCCCTTGGATGGATAATTTTCCCTTGCCAATGCTCACCACCGAGCCGTATGCCGGCGGCTGAACCAACTCACGGTTATACACAACCGAATCAAAGCCCAGCCTTTGCCGCGAGGCAAGCAATCTCTCCCGGTAATCAATTCCCGTACCAGCCGGGTTCCAGGCGGTGGGTACGGCTATCTGCCATCTCTTTTTATTGAGTTCGCCCAGGTTGGCCGGTGCGCCATTTGCATTCAGTTTCGCCACCAATGAATCGGTAACCAGTTGCAGGTCGCGCGGGTCGGGGAAATAATTTTCACTGGCAAGGATTTGTTTCAACCGGTTTTTGTCGATGCCTGGTTCCAGTACAATCGACCTGCGGGCAACGAGATCCGTATCGGCTTCGATCAATTTCGGTGAAAGCACTGCATAGAGCTTCACAAAAAACAATACCATCACCAGCGCACTGCCGGCGAGTAAGATCCATGATTCGAAGATTGATCCGTTGGAGGGGGTGTTGGGTTTATTGGGCACTTTTGAGGATGAATTGATCGAATGCAACAGTTTGTTTTCCGTCTACCCGCAAACCGAATCCATTGCCAAAAGCACCTTGGTAATCGAGCGTTTCCAGTTTTTCATCGTTGACAAAAAAACTAAGGTGCTCGCCTTTTTTCGTTACCGTTAATACATTGGACGCCTTACCAGGATGAATACTGTAGGTGCGGGTCCAGTCTACCAGGGTTTTGACATTGTCATGCTCCTTTGCCTCGATCTTGTAATAGCCATCGTCTGAGATATAATACACGAAATAAGTTTCGCGATTCGCATCAGACAAAAAGTTCAGGCCGAAGCCATCGGATGCAGCACCCGATAACCGGCTGGCGCTGACACTTACAGACCAGTCTTTGTCGAAGTCAATGTCGAAGTTGCGGGTTGATTGGTAGGTAAAGTTGCTATCATATCCTCTTATTATGTATTTGCCATTTTCAAAAGCGAATTCTTTTTGGTCGTCTCTGCCTTTGTTCCACAAGGTGGATGTTGGATCATTAAAATCGTCGAAAAAAAATTGGTCTTTAACAGGATGGACAGGGTAACTGATTGGTTGTGCATTCAAAGGGTTCGCGGTAGCGGTCGACTTAAGCCTGGCGGCGGATGTGTCTTTGCCACTTATATATCGTTCAGTACGATTAAATGCATTCAGGTAATTGCCCCATACCATATACACGCCCATGCCCAGTGCGAAGAGTAACACGAGTACGAACACGGGAAAGAAAAGCGAACGCCGGCGCGATGGCAACAGCATCTGAACCGTTTTGGTTACAGCCGCAGGCATGATGGTTTCATAACCATAGCGATTCAATCGTTTGGGTTCGGGGATGGCTGTTACAATGGCCTGTTTGCTGATGGGCGCAGGCATTGTTTTTCCTTGTTTAGGAAGAGCCGTTTCTTTTGTAGGTAATTCTTCCAATTCGCGACGGGCCGATTGCAACAATGTTAGTAGTTGCCGGGGTTCGGTGAGTCGATCGCCTGGCGATTTGGCCAACAAGCCGAGTACCATTTTTTTCAGGCTGAGTGGAAAGTCATCGCCGGGCAATACAAAGAGATCAACCGGGTGGCTGATCACCTGGTTGATATGCAACAACAGGTTGCCTTCTTCGTATTCAAACGGAACCCGGCCCGTGATACATTCAAACAACACTACCCCGAGCGAATAATAATCCGTCGCATAACCCACGGCGCGCGAGTCGGTGAATTGTTCGGGCGAAGCGTATTCGAACGTGAGCATGGACGCACCGGTAACGGTATTCGACTGCTCACGCAATTTAGCGATGCCGAAGTCGGTGAGCAGGTATTCAATGGAACCATCGGCCAGAAAACGATACATGATGTTTTCCGGTTTGATATCCCGGTGCACCACCGATTTGTTATGAATCGCTTCGATGGCACTGACCAACTGTTCGGCCAGCACCAATACTTCTTTCAGCGTTAGAATGCCCCGGTCTTTCAAGCGACGGCGCAGGTCACCACCTTCTACCAGGTCCATCACGATATAGGGAAGGTCAGCATTTAATTGCACATCCACAATCTTAACGATATGGCGGTGTTGAATAGCCGTCATGATCTCCGACTCTTGTTGAAAACGACGAAGGGTTTCCGGGTCGGTATTAAAGGCAAAATGTTTGATGGCCAGGAGTCGACCGGTACTGCGTTGACGCACTTTTAACACCCGCGCATTGCCCCTACCGAGTTCGCCAATGATCTCGTAGTCGGGAAAATACTGGTTAAAAGACGTAGTCGATGCCATTTATCGTTTGCGCAGGGTGATGACCGGTTGTTTGACGGCATCAAATCCTACATTGTTTAAGGTGAGTGAAATAGTTGGCCGGCTGATAATGCCGGTATCAAATTGCTGTATGCGGATATCTTTTAACAGCACGGATGGCAGGCTGCTATCGGTACCAGCAAAACTAATCGCCGCCATTTTTCTTTTGGTGCTATCGACAGGTAACAGGATGATTGGCGACCGAAGGCTGTCGCGCAATTGTTGCCATTCGCCGGCGTTGAGCGTCTTGCTGATGCGGATGGTATCGTAGGGCAGTGGTGCGGGGTCAGGCACCGCCTTCATGCTATCGGGCGTAACGGATACCATTTTCTGGGTGGTATCCTGTTTTTTCGGGTATCCATTGGCGTTATTAAACCAAATCCAACCCGAGGCGCCCAATAGAATAAGACCCAATATGCTAAATAGCAATAGGGCCCGGTTGCGGCCAGCACGGGGTTTGCTGCTAACTTCTTCAATCTTTTGACTGGGTTGCACGGCTTCTTTAACCGGCTTGTGTTTTTTGTTTATCGGTTGTTTGCGGGTGGAGATGGGGTGACGCGCAATAACGACGGTAATGTTGTCTTGTCCGCCGGCCTCATTGGCCATGCTGATCAATTTCTCCACTTTCTTATCGGGCTCATTCGGCTGTTGCAAAACAGCTTGCAACTGATAGCCACTAAGCATATCCGTTAGTCCGTCGCTGCACAGCAATACCTGATCACCCGGCAAAAAAGGCACGGTTCCGAAATCCAAAAAGCCTGGATCATCAACCCGGTGCAAGGCCGAGCCAATTTCGCGCAGAATCATATTTCGCTGCGGGTGCAACATGGCTTCCTGTTCGGATATTTCGCCCGCATCTTCCTGCATCCCTACCAATGAATGGTCTTTGGTAACTTTTTGCAATTTATCGCCCGAAAAACGATAGAGCCTTGAATCACCCACATGCACATACGAAACCGATTGATTGATGGTATCCGTTACGGCAGCCGTGAGCACGCAACACATATCAGCGAAATTCGGCTGGCGTTCGCGTTCGGCGGCGATGCTGTTGTTGGCAAATACAACGGCCTCTTTCAACATGGTGAGAATATCCCCTTTCGGTTCTTTCATGTATTGCGCGATGGCATCTTTGGCCAGGCGTGCAGCAAATGCGCCACCGGCATAACCGCCAACCCCATCGATGGCCGCCAGCAGCAATAAATGCGAGCCCCAAAGCGGTTGCGCGATGAAGGCATCTTCATTTTCCTGCCGGCGCATACCGGTGTGCGTGTTGCCGTATAGCGATAACCCAGCCATTACCGTGGCAGGTTTTTAAAGTGACGGAATAACAGAAACATCACCCAAGCGAGAAAAGAGGTTATTAACAGTATGTCCATGAATCAGTTGATAGCAGAAAAATGTAGGGTTACGCTGGCGTTCAGCAATACCTGACACTCATTGGGCAAATCAAACCATTGCGGCTGACCGGGTTCACTGCGTGGCACCAATTCTTCGTTCACACGGGTTTCAAAGCGACTGAAAGATGCGATCTCAAATTTTCCCGAACCTTCATTCAAGCGGATACGTGCATGCGGATCAGAGACAAACGAGGAATCTATCAGCAGGTAATTGCTGTAACCCTGGTTGGCCGGGTCTTTCCGGGCGATCACCATTTCGCGGTCGCGCATGGTATAACTGCCGTCCACATTTTTATCGGCGAGATAATATTTGATATTGGCAATGCCGGCGTCGATCGATCGGCCGTTTTTGCCATTACTACCGGTGACGGGTAAGCGCAGATCAGCGCTGTACCGGATGGTAAAGCTGCCGGTATCGATAAAATTCACCTGTTGTAGCAGGTCGAGGTTGATATCCATTTTTTCATAGAGATTGGTGCGGCGGCTCTTCATGGTAACCTTGGTGGTATTGCCTGCGGGCGAACTGTTCTCTTTGCCGCCGGTAAGCATCCCAATAACGTGGATATCGCCCGGCTGCATTTTTTCGCCGTTGAAAATATCGCCTTCGCCAAAACGGAAATTCCATTGCATCGACACGGGACTGATTTCTTCGTAGTGCTGTTTATACGATTGCAATTTTTTATAGAAGGCTTTCACGGCTTCTTTGGCTACCACCGGAAAGGAAGCAAGCCGGTCGCTGTACACGTCGGGGTGCAGTACCACCAAAAAGTGCATATTGAAAAGCAGGCTGCTGCCCACCGATTCTTTTTTACAGGAGCGATCAAAACACGCTAGGAGTTCGGCCAGAATGGCGTTGTTGTCCAATTCTGCCTGCTGCACGGCGGCGTTGTCGGGAATAATCAAGGATTTAATGGCACCGAAAAAGCCCCTGGGTTGGTTGTTCATGTGTTGCCAGCTTGTGGCATTAAAAATAGGGGTAAGCCGGCGGCATGAGCGCAAGGAATTGTTAATGTGCTGCTTAGGAGAATGTTAAAAAGTGAGGGAGGTGCTGTCGATTGTGCGATAATGAACAAAAATCGTCCGATAACGAACACCAGTAATAGAAGTTATTACGCAACTAATTGGTTTTCAAAAGGGTGCATACTGGCACTGACATTGGTTAATCAATCGCGGTGCTCTCTACCCGTCGGGTTTTACCCGACGGGTACTACCCGACGGGTAAAACCCGACGGGTAGAGAGCAACCCAGGTGCATCACTGTTGAATTTTACAGCATGTTCAAAAACTTTTTAACCACTTTGTCCCGCCAGCTTTGGCGCAACCGCCTGTTCACTACCCTGAATATTATTGGCCTCAGCGTTAGTATTTGTGTGGCCTGGATCATATTCAGGATGGTCAGCTTTGAATATAGTTTTGACAAGAAGTTTCCTGGTGCCGATCAAATTTACCAGGTGGTTTCGAAAAGCAAGCGGGGAGACGAAGCGACAGCTTCGGGTTTCGCCGGCGTATCGAGACCCATTTACAATGCACTTAAGAACGATTTCAGCGGACTCGACCTGGTGGTACCAATGTTTTATCAATACCAGCACCAGGCTGCGGTGAAAGACAATGCGGGCAGTGCAAAACAGTTTGTAAACCCCGAGACTGACATTCAAATCGTCAGCACTACGGCCGACTATTTCAATATGCTCTCCTATCATTGGTTGGCTGGTGATGAACGCACGGCGCTCGATGGGCCAGATAAAGTGGTGCTTACCGACAGCAGGGCGAAGTTCTATTTTCCTCAAGCTTCGCCAAAAGACTTGCTGGGTAAAACCATCGTCTACGATGATACAGTATACAGGCAGGTTGCTGGGGTGGTAGCACAACATAACTTTCCAAATAGTTTTAGTGATGACAACAATGAGTTTATCGCTATCAACCAAAAAGACCTGGCAGATGCGAACTGGGCAGGCAAAAGTTCTAACGACCTGGTGTATATTAAAGCAAGTGCCGCCGGAAATATTAGTAAGGCCATGTCACAATTGAATGCACTCGATACAAAACACAACGGCGAAAACTTCGAGAAATACAATTATAGATCCTGGTATGATGTCCTGCCGCTGTCTGAAAAACATTTTCAACCGCGGTATGCCGCACAAAGTCGCGCGGTTGACAAAAACAGCCTGAACAACCTGATGATAGTAGGCGCCTTCCTTTTATTATTGGCCTGCATCAACTATATCAACCTAAGTACGGCTCAATTGCCACAACGTGCCCGCGAAATTGGCATTCGTAAAACCCTGGGCAGTTCCTCGGGCGCGCTTATACTTCGCTTTATGGGCGAAACACTGGCGCTGGCCACCCTGGCTGCCGCCCTCTCATTTTTATTGACGACAATAGCCGTTCGTTTGTTTAAAGATTTCTTGCCCAATGGCTTGCTCGATTATATGAACTACCCCGTTATGATTGGTTTTCTCGGCCTCCTCGTTTTACTGATTACCATCGTTTCCGGACTATATCCTGCCTGGCTTGCCTCGCGCGTTAAAACAGTGAGTGTGCTCAAAGGCAATACAGCGAATATCATTGGCCGCCACCGATTCTCCGCACGAAAAGGCTTGATCGTTTTTCAATTCCTGGTTGCACAGGTATTTATCATCGGCAGCATTATTGTGCACCAGCAAATCAAATATGCGCTCAACAAAGACCTGGGCTTTGATAAAAACGGCATTATCACCGTGCAGGTGCCGTACTTTATTGTGAACGATCCACGTTACAAAGACAATCAATTTGTATTGAAAGACGAGCTGTTGAAAAATGCTTCCTTGCAGGCCGTTTCGCTGGGCAATCGCCCGATGGAAAATTCCATGATGGGAAATACCATGACCTATAACGACGGAAAAAAAGAAATCAAACAGCAATTGAATCTAAAGTTCGGCGACACAGGCTACCAGGGACTGTATCGCTTTCAGTTGCTGGCCGGGCGTAACTACCTGCCCGCAGATACGATGAAAGAACTTGTGATCAACGAAAAAGCGGCTACAGCTTTTGGCTTTAAAACACCACAGGAAGCTATTGGTAAAGTACTAAACATGGCTGAGGACAACACTGCCAATTATCCCATCGTGGGAGTTGTACGCGATTTCCACCAGTTTGGTGTTAAATCGCAAATCGAACCTGCCGTTATTAGTACCAATAAAAGCAGTTCATCCGTTGTCAATATCAAACTCCCCAACGACATAACGAAATGGAAGCCGGCCATACAATCGGTTGAAAAGGAATGGAAGGGACTATACGACGGTGTACCTTTTACCTATACCTTTTACGACGAAACCGTTCAGCAATTATACGAGTCGGAAGAAAAATTGCAACTGTTGGTATCAACCGCCACCGGCATTGCGATTCTTATCAGTTGTCTAGGCTTGTTTGGACTGGCTACACTAACTGCTTTCCAACGCACCAAAGAAATCGGTATCCGCAAAGTGATGGGCGCTTCCGTATCTGGCATTGTTAGATTGTTATCGACCGAATTCCTGCTGCTCGTATTCCTGTCGGTCATCATTGCTACGCCCATCGCCTGGTGGTTGATGAACAAATGGTTGGCAGACTACGCCTACCGCATCGATATCACTTGGTGGATATTTGTGGTGGCCGCACTGGCAGCTGGCACCATTGCCTTGCTGACGGTGAGTTACCAGTCCATAAAGGCAGCACTGGCAAACCCGGTAAAAAGCTTGCGTACGGAATAAATTCTACCCGTCGGGTGGCACCCGACGGGTAGAATTCAACCTTTCAAAAACTCCCTTAACACATACTGCAATATCCCGCCATTCTTATAATACGCAATCTCTATCGCTGAATCCAACCTCGACCGCACATCAAACGACATCACCGATCCATCCTCTTTTTTCGCCTGCACTTTTAATATTTTATTGGGTGCGGGCGCATCGGCAATGCCATGGATACTAAATTCCTCAAAGCCTGTTAACCCAAGTTTTTCTGCATTCTCCCCCGGCATAAATTCAAGCGGTATCACGCCCATGCCCACCAGGTTGCTCCGGTGAATTCTTTCATAACTCTCCGCAATAACCGCTTTGATGCCCAGCAGGTTGGTGCCCTTCGCCGCCCAATCGCGCGAAGAACCACTGCCATATTCTTTACCCGCCAACACAACCAACGGCGTTTTTGCTTGCGCATACAAACTGGCAGCATCAAACACTGACATCAGCGCGCCGGTTGGTATATAGGTAGTGAACCCTCCTTCTTTAGACGATAGCTGGTTCTTGATGCGCACATTGGCAAAAGTACCCCGCACCATCACTTCTTCATTACCACGCCGCGAACCATAAGAGTTGAACATCCGCGGTTCAATGCCCCGATCGATCAAATATTTTCCCGCCGCAGTGTCTGCCTTAAAAGAACCCGCCGGCGAAATATGGTCGGTAGTAACCGAGTCACCTAATTTCAGCAATACGCGCGCACCGTCAATATCGGCCATCGGCGGCGGTGCATCGGGCAGGTCTTTGAAAAAAGATGCCGGCTTAATATAAGTACTGTCGTTGCTCCAATGATACGCTTGTCCCACCGGCGCTACTAAATCCTGCCATTGTTCATCGCCATCAAAAATCACACTGTATGCTTTCTCATAGTCTTCGGTACGCAGCCCCAGGCGCATCGCATCGTTAATCTCCTGTTGGCTCGGCCAGATATCCCTCAAATACACCGGCTCTCCATTCGGATCATAACCCAGTGGATCAGCAAACAAATTAATATCAATTCGTCCCACCAGCGCATAGGCCACCACCAACATCGGTGAAGCCAAAAAATTCATTTTCACTTGCGGGTGCACGCGCGCTTCAAAATTTCGATTGCCCGACAACACCGAAGCAACAATCAACTTTCCTCTGTCGACCGCCTCTGCAATCGGCAAGGGCAAGGGCCCGCTATTGCCTATACAACTCGTGCAACCATATCCCACCGTATGAAAACGCAACGCATCTAAATCGGCGGTTAGGCCTGCCCGTTCCAGGTAACTGGTCACCACTTTCGATCCCGGCGCCAGGCTGGTTTTCACCCAGGGCTTGGTAGTTAATCCCCGGGCGACGGCTTTTCGCGCTACTAGTCCCGCGCCGATCATCACACTCGGATTCGACGTATTGGTACAACTGGTAATGGCCGCAATCACTATCGATCCATCGCTTACCACATATTCCTGGTTTCGCAATTTGATGCGCACCGATTGCAGGCTATCTACTTCCACCGCTACTTCTGGCTGCGGGGTTTGCACTTCGTAGGTAAACGCCGTGCCCGAACCACCCTCCGACAACCAGGCATTGTCGCGCCGCTTGCCTTCGGGTGTGTATTGCCGTTTGTATTCCTGGCTGAGCAATGCACTGAATTGGTCATGCAGGTCTTTCACCAAAATGCGATCCTGTGGCCGTTTGGGGCCCGCCAGCGCGGGCTGTATGGTACTGCAATCCAATCGAACCACATCTGAATACACTATCTTTTCATCACCCGTACGCCACAGCATATTTTCTTTGCAATAAGTCTCCACCAGTTTCACCTGTTCTTCTGAACGATGGGTGCGCCGCATGTAATCGAGGGTCTGCGCATCGATCGGAAAATAAGTGACGGTGCAACCGAACTCGGGCGACATATTTGAAATGGTAGCACGATCGGGCACCGACAAATTATCCAATGCATCGCCAAACACTTCCACAAATTTGCCCACTACGCCGTACTTGCGAAGCAATTCTGTAATGCTGAGTACCAGGTCGGTTGCGGTGATGCCTTCGTTGAGTTTGCCGGTGAGTTCGAGGCCAATCACCTGCGGACAAGTAAAATATACCGGCTGCCCCAACAGGGCCGCTTCTGCTTCAATGCCACCGACGCCCCAGGCCATGACGCCAATGCCATTCACCATCGGCGTATGTGAATCGGTGCCCACCAGTGAATCAGGAAATACCCAGCCATCGCGTTCGATCACCGCCTTACACAGGTACTCGAGGTTTACCTGGTGGCATATCCCCATGCCCGGCGGTACCACCGTAAAATTATCAAAGGCCTGCTGCGCCCATTTGAGCAATTGGTATCGCTCCATATTGCGCTCATATTCATACACCACATTTTTTGTAAATGCATAGTCGGTACCAAAAAAATCTACCTGTACAGAATGATCCACCACCAGGTCGACCGGTATCAAGGGATTGATCTTGCTGCCATCCTTGCCCCGGCGCACCACTTCCGCGCGAATCGAAGCCATATCGACCACCGCCGGCACGCCGGTAAAATCTTGCATCAGCACCCGCGCCGGTTTAAACGGAATTTCTTTGTCCGTTCCCCCCGGCGCCCAGTTTACCAGGGTATTGAGGTGTTCATCGGTAATACCAAATCCATCGTGGTTACGCAACACGTTTTCCAACAATATCCGTATGGAAAAAGGCAAGGCGGCAATATTTTTTCCTTCTTTTTCGAGCTTGGTCAAAGAGGCAATTTTACCTGTCATATCGCGTCATTTTTTATTACTTGTAATGTACGATAAAGTACATTTGATTCCATGTCGCTTTTCATTACTTCATTAAATTCGGGCAGTAACGGCAATTGTTACTATGTGGGCAACGACCAAGATGCTGTGCTGGTTGATGTGGGCATATCCGCCCGCGAAACGTTGCGCCGCATGCAAAGGCTGGGCCTGTCGCCGGAAAGAATAAAAGCGATTTTTGTTTCACACGAACACGGTGATCATATTACCGGTATTGTTGGCCTCTCGCGTAAATACAATATACCCGTGTATATCAGCGCCGGCACACACGAAGCCGCACGCCTCCCAATCAACGATGAACTTCGCCGGCATTTTAACAATAACGATATGATTGTATTGGGCAGCCTGCAAATAACTGCTTTCACCAAAGCGCATGATGCCGCCGATCCCTATAGTTTTACGGTTAGCGATGGACTGGTAAATGTGGGTGTGTTTACCGACATAGGGCGTGTTTGTGCCAACCTGATCAGGCATTTCAAAACCTGTCACGCCGTATTTCTTGAAGCAAATTATTGTGAGCAAATGCTGGCCAACGGCCCCTATCCTTTTCATTTGAAAAGGCGGATCAGTGGCGGCCGCGGCCACCTCAGCAATAACCAGGCACTGGATCTTTTTACCCGTCATCGCCACGCACAACTTTCCCACCTGATTCTAGCCCATCTCTCTAAAAACAACAACGACCCCGACCTGGTGAACCGCCTGTTTTCTGCACAGCGGAAATCAACCCAGATTTTTGTTGCATCGCGATATCATGAAATGCCCCTACTAACGGTAAGGGCTAACCGCCAAATGGCTTTGTTCTGATCACTATTCGTTGCGAAGGTTTTTGACCGGGTTCGCAAAAGCGGCTTTCAACGAATGGAAACTAACCGTTAACAAACTGATCAGGGCTGCGCCGATGCCGGCGAAAAGAAATATCCATGCCGAAATACTTACGTGGTAATCATATTTGTTGAGCCAACCATGCAGAAAATACCAGGCGATGGGTATGGCCACGACGATGGAGATCAATACCAGTTTCAGGAAATCGAACGACATGGTTTTCCACAACTGGAATACCGAAGCGCCCAATACCTTACGAAGACCAATTTCGCGGGTGCGCTGCTCCGCCACAAACGATGCCAGGCCAAACAAACCCAGGCAGGAAATAAATACAGCCAGCACGGCAAAGAAAGCCGCCAGGTTACCAATTCTTTCTTCGTCGCTGAATTTACTCGCATATTCTTCGTCGGTGAACTTATAAGTGAAGGGACTACCTGGATCGTATTTTTTAAACACCGGTTCCATTTTCGCCAATGCCGCATGCATATTCGCTTCGCTCTTCACCCGAATGGTGATCACACTGGCCCAGCCATAGTCAAGAAAAAATATCGTTGGCTGTACGGGTTCATAGGGCGACTGCATCACCAGGTCTTTCACTACTCCCACCACAGTTCGGTCTTTGCCATTCCATTTGATGATCTGCCCCACAATAGGATGCATGCCCACGAGTTTTACGGCCGATTCATTTAGTATCAAGGCACCGGTATCAGTAGGAAATTCTCTGGAGAAATCTCTCCCCTCTTTGATCTGCCAGCGATGCACTTTTCCAAATTCATGCGTAACAGCAACCGTACCAAACAAGGGCACCGCATTGGGGTCCTTGCCTTTCCAGTCGAACCCGATTTGGTTGGACCAAACGCCGGTCGACGGACTACTAGATTCTGCCATGTCTTCAACAACACCGGTTCTCAACAGTTCCTCGCGCAGGCTATTGTATTTTCCCTGCAGATCGGGTGTATTCATCATCATGGTAAACAATCCCTCGCGCGAATACCCCACGGGCCGATCGCGCGCGTATTCAATTTGCCGGAACACAATGATCACCCCAATGATCAACGCAATCGACACCGTGAACTGTAACACCACTAAGATCTTTCTCGGCAATGCAGCGAGGCGCCCGGCTTTGAACGTACCTTTCAATACTTTCACCGGTTGAAAACCCGACAAATAAAAAGCCGGATAACTGCCGGCAACGACACCCGTAATCAAAGTGATACCGACGGCCGACAACCAAAACAATCCATTGCCCCAGGGAATATGCATATCCTTCTGCGAAATATTATTGAAAAAAGGAAGTGCCAATAAAACAAAAAGCACCGCAAGTAAAAAAGCAAACCAACTCATCACGACTGATTCGGCTAAAAACTGATACACCAATTGACGCCTTTGCGAGCCGATGGCTTTGCGTACCCCTACTTCCCGGGCTCTTTTCTCTGACCTCGCCGTACTCAGGTTCATAAAATTGATACAGGCCAGCAACAATACAAATACACCGATGATGGCAAAGAGCCACACAAACGTTATTCTTCCCCCTACCTGTACACCGTTTTTAAATTCACTGTATAAATGCCACTGGCTCATCGGCAGTATGAGCAATGCCTCGTCGCCTTCTTTGGCATGCTTGCGCGACATATACCGAATCTTTTTGGAGACGGCAGCCATATCTGTACCAGGTGCCATTTCCACAAAGAGTTGCCAGGAGTGGTTCATCCATTCCGTTTCCGCATCTTTTACCCATTTTTCACCCGCTACATAGGTATCCCAGGGCAGCAATAATTTCGTTGCATAAAAACTACTGTTGCGCGGCAGGTCTTTAAACACACCGGCCACTTTCATGTCGTCTTTATTGTCGAATCGGATGGTTTTGCCCAATGCGCGTTCATTGCCGAAAATACTTTTTGCCAGCGACGCATTGATCAGCACCGATCGCGGATCGGTCAACGCATCGGCTTTGCCTTCGATCATTTGCAGCGACAGCATTTCAGGAAAAGGCGGCTGCACCCACATGCCATCGGCCGAAATTCTTTTTTCACCATAGGCCATGTTGTGTCCAAAATTCCAGGAAGCACGCGCAATGTTGGTGAAGTCGGCACCGTATTCCGTACGCAGGGTGGTTGATACGGGTAATGAAACCGCATTGCCCACAAATATTTCACCGTTGAAGGTTTGTATGGTTTCTATTTGAGCCAACCGATCATACCGGTCATGCACCTTGTTGAAACTAAGTTCATCCCATATCCATAAACCAATTAAGATCGTAACTGCCAACCCCACGGCCAGCCCCAGGATATTGATAGCACTGTAACCGGGACTTTTTTTCAAGTTCCGGAAAGCAACAAGGAAATAGTTTTTGATCATAATGGCCGTTTGGAGTATGAAATAGTACAGTTGGAACGAACCGGCTGCCCAATTAGTTACACCACGGTTCAAGCAGCAAACTACGTATTATTTCGTACATGAGCGATAAGGCCTTGTTATGCGGGCCGATGCTGCGGCGCCGGGCTGCCCCAACCCTGTTTTCACCTGACTGCCGGCGATGCTGGGTACAGCAGCCACCGGCTAATTCTGCGCCGAAAAGGTTAAAACCCACCCGGATCGGTGAAAAGGGCTGTTCTGGCAGGGTTTATGCTGAGTTTTGCCGCACCAACCATCCATCTGCCCCCTGGATCATCCTGGTGCCAGCGCACCCTGGTTAAACAGCAGAACATGAAGAAGAAGAAAAGCTCTATCCTGATTGTAGCGTTACTGTCTCTACTGGCACTGACACTGGTTTCCGCAAACGGTTATCGGGCGGAAGCAACGCCGATCGCTGCCGACACAACCACTGTTTCACGCCCAACCGATAGCCTGACCGGCAACTGGCACCTTGTTTTGTATCACCAACTCCTGCTTGATTCGATGGGCTTGAACCAAAAAGCCTATGAACTGGCACTGAAAGGTTGGGAAAAATTGCAAGCAGCCGGCACTGTTGCCGGTAATAGTTTGCTCACCATCGCCGATTTCAGCCAGCCCAGCGCCAAAAAGCGTTTATACGTCATCGATATGTTGTCGGGCAAATTGCTTTTCAACACCTATGTAGCGCATGGCCGCGGCTCGGGCAAAGACCAGGCGAAAAAATATTCCAATCGCCCGTCGTCGAACATGAGTAGTCCCGGTTTCTATCGCACGGCCGACACCTACTACGGCAGCAACGGCTATTCACTTCGCCTCGAAGGATTGGAGAAAGGCATCAACGACAATGCCGACCGCAGAGCGATTGTAATGCACGGTGCTGATTATGTAAATGAGTCGTTCGCCCGTACACAGGGTTATATTGGTCGCAGTCTTGGATGCCCCGCCATTCCGCTAAACATGACCCGTCCCATCATCAACACCATTAAAGAGGGAAGCTGTCTTTTCATTTATTCTCCACAAGTTGCCTACGCCAGTCGTTCGAGGCTCTTGCAGTAAAATAGTTGGTTATCTTTGGGCGATAAAGTAGACTTATGCTCAAAGTTGGCGTATTCGGTGTTGGCCACCTGGGGAAATTTCATTTGAACAATTGGAAGGAAATGGACAACGTAGAACTGGTTGGCTTCTACGACCCGAACGATGCCATGGCGGCCGATGTTTCCGCCCGCTATAACCTCAAACGATTCGACAATCCGCTTGACCTCATTCGCCAAATCGATGCAGCCGATATTGTTGCGCCCACCAATTTTCATTTTGAACTTTGTCAATTGGCCATCCGCAATGGCAAACATGTTTTTGTTGAAAAGCCGCTGGCCAACACGATGGAAGAAGCCCGCGAATTGGTGAAGCTGGTGAAGGAGTCAAATATCAAGATGCAGGTTGGTCATGTGGAACGCTTCAACCCGGCTTTTCTGGCCACCAAAAACCTGGCCCTGAATCCCATGTTTATTGAAGTGCATCGGCTCGCCGAATTCAATGCACGTGGCACCGAAGTAAGTGTGATACTCGACCTGATGATCCACGATATTGATATCATTCTCAGTATGGTGCAGAGCGGCGTTAAACATATTTCTTCCAGCGGTGTTGCCGTGATGACTGATACGCCTGATATTGCCAACGTACGGATAGAATTTCACAATGGGTGTGTAGCCAACCTCACTTCTTCGCGCATTTCGTTGAAGAAGATGCGTAAAATGCGGATCTTCCAGAAAGATGCCTATGTGGGCATTGATTTCCTGGAGAAGAAAACAGAAGTGATTCGCATGAAATCAGACGAAGCCGCGCCCGGTGCATTTGAGTTTGACCTCGAAACGCCCAAAGGAAAAAAAACCATCCAGGTAATGAATCCCGAATCGCCAACCGTCAATGCGATTCGCCTCGAACTGGAATCATTTCGCGATGCCATCCAAAACAATACCCGCACCGTAGTGTCTGAAACAGATGGTTTTAGTGCCATGGAAGTAGCTCACCAGATTTTGCATAAAATCGCACACAACACCATTAATAGCTGATGCAAGCCAAAAACAGCAAGCTAATATCGCCGGCATGGTATGCACTGAGTGATTATATCGCTGCCGGTTGCGTATGGTTTCTGTTTTACCTCTTCAGAAATAAATTACTCGGCTTTCAAAGTTTCAGCGACGGGCGCATCAACTTAAATAGCGGTGTCATCGACGGACTGATTGTTCTACCCATTGCCTGGGTTTTGTTATATGCCTTGCTGGGCAGTTATCGTTCGCTGTACAGAAAATCGCGGCTCTCTGAATTTACGACCACCGTTATCGCAAGCCTGCTGGGCTGTACCCTCATCTTCTTTGGCATTCTACTGAACGACGACGATCGATCACTCAATTATTACTATTCCATTTTCGCTTGCTTTTTCTTGTTGCAATCCAGCTTCACTTGGGCAGGGCGCTGGCTCATCTTGTTTGTGGTGCGCAGGCAGATCAAACACGGTGTTGTAAAATTCAACAGCCTGCTGGTGGGCGACAATGCAGCGGCAAAAAATCTTTATTTCGCTACGCGCGATCAGTTGCAGGATGAAGGGTTTCATTACAATGGCTACCTGGCGCCACAACCAAATGGCCTCAGTAAAAATATTCCCTGGCTGGGTGAACCCGAAACGATGGAAGCGACCATTGATGAACACCATATCAAACTGGTGGTATTGGCACTCGACCAGGGGCAACAGGAGGCCATGGAAAACTATGTGAAAAGGCTCAGTAAAAAAGAAGTAGAAATAAAGATTGTACCCAATATGCTGGGCATCTTATCAGGATCTGTGCGAACAGAAAAAGTTTTTAGTCCGCTGCTCACTGATATCAACACCGCGCCGATGCCGCTCTGGCAACAAAATGTAAAACGTTTGATTGATGTTTCGGTTGCGTTGTTAGCCTTGCTCTTATTGTCTCCCTTCCTGCTCTATATAGCCATTCGCGTCAAACTGTCCGGCCCCGGCCCGATTATCTACCGCCAGGAAAGAATCGGTTACAAAGGCCGGCCTTTTAACATTCTCAAATTCAGGAGCATGTTGGTGGATGCCGAAAAGAATGGCCCGGCTTTATCGTCTGACAATGATCCGCGCGTTACCAAATGGGGCCGGGTCATGCGCAAGTGGCGGCTCGATGAACTACCACAACTTTGGAATATTTTACAGAACGACATGAGCCTGGTAGGTCCGCGGCCCGAGCGTAGTTATTATTTCAATCAACTCGCTGACATCAATCCGTATTACAATTACCTGCTGAAACTGAAACCGGGACTTAGTTCCTGGGGCATGGTACAGTTTGGCTACGCCACCAGTATACCGGAAATGTTGGAGCGCATGAAGTACGACCTTCTTTACCTGGAGAATATTTCATTGGCACTCGACTTCCGGATCATGTTTCATACCATTCGAATTATTGTTTTAGGAAAAGGCAAATAGTATGCATAAAATTTTGCTATTGGTTTGCCTGTTGGGATATACGTTTTGCAGGGCGCAGTCGTGGCAGCAGGACCTGCACTATCGCATCGATGTGCAGTTGCAGGCGGAGGCAAAAACGGCGGATTGTATGTGGCAGCTGGACTATAGCAATAACAGTCCCGACAGCTTGCATAGCATCTGGATGAGCATTTCACCGAATGCCTGGAAAAACGACCGCACTGCTTATAGCGAGCAATTGCTGCAATTGCGACAAACCGGTTTTTATTTTAGCAACGAGGCTGAAAAAGGCTATACCAGCCGCTTGTCTTTTCGGGTAAATGGCAAACAGGTAACCGCCAAAACGCACCCATCCTGGCAGGATGTGTTGGAGTTGGTGCTAACAGAGCCGATAGCGCCTGGTGCCCTGGTGCACCTCGAAGCCCCTTATCACTTGAAATTGCCCAAGCTCATCGATCGTTTCGGGTATGCCGATAATATGCTTGTTTTCGCCGATTGGTACCCGCGCCCGATGGTGTATGATGAAGAAGGCTGGCACATCATGCCAACCTTAACACAGGGACCACTCTACCAGGATGCTGCCAGTTTTGAAGTGAATATCCAAACTGAAAATGGCTGGCAAATAGCCAGTGCCGCCCGGCCAGCCCAATCAACAGAAGGAAATTACTACCAGTTCAATGCGGCGCGCCAAATTGAGTTTACCTGGATGGCGTTCAAAGCACCTGTATCAAATAAAGCAACCAGCGCCAATGTATCCGCGCCTAAAAACGAAATACAGGTGTATGACCTCGGCAAAGGCGACCAAACGGCCAACATTACAGCACAGTTAAAAACGGCATTGGCGAATCGGCGTCAAAGCCTGGGCGTCTTTCCCTACACTTCTACCCTGTTGGTGCTCGACTGGCCCGGACAACCCGAGTATATACCTGGTTGGATACTAGTGCCCAAACAGCGAAAGAACCTGGATCTGGAACAACTGATCGACCAGCAGGTGCTCCAACAATACCTGTACAGTATCAATATCAATCACCGCGCTAAACCCTGGCTGGTGAAGGGGTTGATCAATTACCTGCAATCGCCGGAGCTACTAACGGTAGCGGATAGCCGAAAATGGCAGTATGTTCATTCGCGCCATTGGCAGCAATCGTTCCAAACGCCATTCGACAGCTTGCCCTTGTATAACCTCGAAGCGATGACATCGGTAAAAGGCGGCATGCATTTCAGGCAAGCAGCTAAGTCAGCGCGCACAACGATCTTTGACAGCAGTTTGCGCCGGGATTTTCAGTTGTATCGGTTTCAACGCCCGCCTGCCAATTGGATGCCAATGCCGGCAGATAGCAGTTTACCTGATCTGCGGCCTTCGTCGGTGGCCTTGAATCTTTTTCCTTTCCGACCATCATCCCCTACCAAATATGCTTTGGGTTTGTTGCCGGCACTGGGCTACAACCAGTACGATGGGTTCATGGGCGGCCTTTTACTGCACAATATCGAGGCCTGGCAACCGAAGCTGGAGTACCTCCTGGCGCCCTTGTATGGCTTCAAGAGTAAAAAGTTTTCCGGCCTGGCTGATGTTCGATACAATATTTATGGCAAACAATACCGAAGTTACTGGCAGGTGGGTGTGCAGGCTGCTTTGTTTAGTATGGACGAACTTACTGGCAACACCGGCAATACCATTTTTCGTTTCAATAAAATAGCACCGTATATCCGTTGGCAATGGCCAGAAACCGATCCCTGGTCTTACCGCCAGCGATCTATTCAATTCAAGTCTTATTTCATCGGCGAAAACCAACTGCAACTGCACAACAGCGATTATGTTTTGGGCACCACACATCGGCAATTGCAGCAATTGTTGTTTCGCTGGAAAGATGATCGCGTTTTATATCCGTATGATTACAAACTACAGGTCGATTACCAGTCTGCCTTTACGCGGCTCACCTTCGCCGGGAAATATTTTTTCAATTATCCCCAACCTGGTCGCGGTTTTTCCATGCGGCTGTTTGCCGGCAAATTCTTTTACAACCAGTCGACCCATAGCCAACTAGGCCTTAGCCGATACTTTCTCAACCTCACGGGTGCCAACGGCTATGAAGATTATACTTATGCCGATTATTTTGCGGGTCGGAATGAATTTTCGGGCTGGAAGAGCCAACAGATCATGGAGCGCGATGGGTTCTTTAAAGTGCGCACCGATTTGTTGAACAGCAAGATTGGCAAAACCGATAACTGGTTGGCGGCTGTTAATATGCGCACCGATATTCCAGATGGCATCAATCCGCTTTCTTTGTTACCGGTGCGCGTGCCCCTGCGAATTTTTGCCGACATTGGTACGTATGGTGATGCCTGGTCGGCCAACTACGAAGGCCAGCGCATATTGTTTGATGCCGGTTTGCAGGTTTCATTGTTACAAGAGGCCATGCATATTTATGTACCAGTTGTTGCCAGCAAACCATTTCGTGATTACAATAAATCAGTACTGGGCGAGAAAAGATTCTGGAAAACGGTTTCCTTTTCTTTCAACCTGGAAGCTTTGCGTAACCAATCCGAACAACCGCTTTATTTGCCATAAACATGCAGCCGGATTCAACCATACGATTGTTGCGCCGCGAAGAATTGGATGAAACGAAGTGGGTGGCTTGTATCGAGAAGGCGGGAAATAACCTGATCTATGGCCAGCAGTATTACCTTGATGCAGCCACTGAAAATTGGTGGGCCCTGGTAGCGGGCGATTATAAAACGGTGATGCCACTGACCTGGCGCAGAAAACATTTTTTCAGCTATCTCTACCAGCCACTGTGGTGCCAACAATTGGGTTTGTTTTCATCAACACCCGTTTCAACGGAATTAACAGCTGCCTTTCTTCGCAAAGCAAAAACGTATTTCACTTACGGCGAGATATGCCTGAACTATGCCAACCCTATTGCAGCCAGCAGGAACAGAAACAATTATATTCTGCCGCTTAGCAATGACTATGTATTGATACGCCAGCAATACAACGAGAACCTCAACAGGAATTTGAAAAAGGCCGCCACGGCAGGATTGCTGTATGAACAGTCGACCAACTTTGCCGGGAGCATAGACTTTTTTCGCAGCAACTATGAAAACCGGATAGCGATTAACGAAAGCGACTGGACTACACTACACAGCATCTGTAAACACCTGCAAGGGAGAAACCAGCTACTGGTACGATCTGCCGTCGTTGACAACCAGGTATTAAGTAGTTGCCTCGTGCTGCGCGACCAGCACCGATTGTATCTGCTGATTATTGCGACCAACGAAAAAGGCAAAACAGTGGCGGCGAGTCATTTTATCATCGATCGACTGATACAGGAATTCCAGGGTCAGCACCTGTTGCTCGATTTTGAAGGATCCGATGTACCGGGTATTGAACGCTTCTATGCCGGTTTTGGGGCCAGCAACCAGCCCTATTTCTTTTATGGATGGAACCAGCTTCCCTTTCCATTCCGCTGGGTGAAGCCGCGCTATTTATAAACCCATCTCCCGCTCTTCTAAAATTTTTTCGGCCATCAGCAGGTCAAGTGGACGCGTTATTTTCAGGTTGGTTGATTCACCTTCAATTAAATGAATTTTCACCCCCAGTTTTTCGACCACACTCGCTTCATCGGTAAATGATTCATGGTAATCTTGTTCAAAAGCCGACTTCACCAGTTCAGAGAAAAAAGTCTGCGGGGTTTGTATCAACTTCACTTTGTTGCGATCGATCATTTCCGTGCCGTTGAAGCGCTCCAGTCTTACCGTGTCGACCGATGTAGTAGCTGGAATCGCATTGCCTTTGTCGACCGCTTCTTCATAACAACGCCTGATCAAAGCCGGTGTCAACAGGCAGCGCACCCCATCGTGTACAAAAATGATCGAATGCCGGTGGATATGCTGCAGGCCGTTTTTAACTGAATGAAACCTGGTTTCGCCCCCAACGGTGATCCATATGCGCTCAGGGGCATAGGTTGTACCGATGATCTGTTTGCCTGTTTCCAAATGCTGTTCGGGCAATACCAGGATGATATGCAAATCGGGATAGGCATCCAGAAAAGCGGTCAGCGTATGCCAAATCACCGGCTTGCCCCGCAAATCAAGAAACTGCTTGGGAATGGTTGTACCCATGCGCAATCCCGAACCACCCGCCACTATCACCGCATATTTTTCCATAATTTGCAAATATGCTACAAATTAGGCACTCTGTATTATTCGCTTGCATCCTCTTGCAGTTGGCCTGCAAACAAAAGCAAGACCCTGTAACACGGGTGCTGCAGGTGCGCGACATGAGTGCCTTGGCCACCACCGAATACAGCATTACGAAAATTGTGAAAGCCAGCGACGACAAAACCTGGTATAAATTCGGCGATCGAAAAATATTGATGTCGGTCGAAGCCGATGTTCGGGCAGGCATCGACCTGGCGCAGTTAAAAAAAGAAGATGTCATCATCAATGGCAAATCCATCCAACTAAACCTACCTGCACCGAAAATTATGTCGGTAAACCTGCCGCCAGAAAAAATAAAAGTGGAATACGAGGATATTGGTCCCTTGCGCGATCCGTTCGACAATGCTGCGCGCGATGCGTTGCTGGCGCAGGCGGAAAAACAAATTCGCAGTGCGATGGACCAAACCGCCATACTGGCCGACACCGAAAAAAACACCCGCAACCTACTCAGCAATTTTTTGCAACAGGCCGGTTACGAGCAAATTGAGATTCGCTTCGGCAATACCAAACAAACACTGCAATGACCAGGTCAATATTTAAAATAATTGGTTATGCCGTTGTTATCGTACTGGCTTACCTGCTGCTGGCTAAAATAGGCTGGCTGCCTTCGCCCGCATCCTGGTTTCGGCCCGCGCCTGTCAGCATAGACGAAACACCCCTGCTGGTAAACCGCATACGTGCACTCAGCGAATTGTCCAGTTTGTCGGTTCAAGACGAAGTAGTGGTTACACAAATCAAACCAGCCGGCACCGCCAAACAAATCATCAGCCTGGTAACACCGGGCGCGGCACCGGCGCTCGATCACCTGGTATTAGTGGTGAAAGGCGAATTAGAATTGGGTACCGATTTGAAAGGGTTGACCGAGCAACAGGTTTTTATTGCCGGCGATTCCATCGCTATCCATCTGCCGGCGGCCAAGGTATTGCTGGCGCAAATCAATCCTTCGCAAACTGAAACCTTTATTGAGGAGGGTGACTGGACACCAGACGAAATAACCAAACTGAAAATCAAAGCCCGCGATCAATTGATTGAACGCGCCAAACAAAAAGGGCTCTTGCAAAAAGCAAATGAGCGATCGCTTAAAATCATGGAAGACTTTTTAAGAACACTGGGCTTCAACAAAACCTCAGTAAGCAGTCAATAAGGCTTGACATTCTTTCAGCAACCTGGCTTTGTTGATGGCGGCTGTTCCAACTTCTTCACAAACGAGTCCACCGGCAATATTCGCCACGGCAGCAAACAGGGCCAGGTTCTTGGTAGCGGCGTACACCAGCGAAGCCACTGCTATGACAGTATCGCCCGCACCCGACACGTCGGCTATATTGCGAATATGCGAGGGAAGAATGCCAGCTTCGTTTTTTGTGCCATAATACACGCCTTTTTCAGACAGTGTAATAAAAGATATCTGGTGATGCAGTTTTTCGGCCAATAGCCGATGCACTTCGTTGAGGCTTTCCTGGTTAACTGTTTCCAACAGAATATTCAACCCTTCTTTTACTTCTTTGAGGTTGGGTTTGAAAATATCTACCTGTCGATAAGCGAAGAAATTTTTCTTCTTTGGATCAACGGTGGTGATTACCCCGTTCTCCTTACAACAACGCACAACGGCTTCAATCAAGCTGGCCGTTAATACACCTTTGTTATAATCTTCGAAGATGAGCACTGCAGGTTTTTCCTGCACGATATAGGTGGAAATGCGCTCCAGTAGTGCCGTTTCCACTTCTGCGCTCAGGTCTTTGGTGGTTTCGCTATCCAACCGCATCATTTGCTGGTTGCGGCTGATGACCCGTACTTTATTGGTTGTCTTTCTTTCCTGGCTGAAAATAATATAACTGGTATCAATCTGGTTGTCGGTAAGCAATTGATCCAGTTGTTTGCCATCGGCATCTTCACCCAGCACAGAGAATATGCTTGTTTGTGCGCCCATGGCCACGAGGTTCAGCGCCACATTTCCGGCGCCACCAATTCGCCATTCACTTTTATCGAGCAACACCACCGGCACGGGTGCTTCCGGCGAAATGCGGTCAACATGACCCCACCAATACGTATCAAGCATAACGTCGCCCACCACTGCCACTTTCATGTTGCGGAAGGAGTCGAAAAGCGTAACGAAATTGGTCACCTTATTTCTTTTTGTATTCTGCGTTGAGTCCGTCGATCAATTGGTTGGTGATATTGTACACCGTGTCTTTGTAAAACATCAGCTCAGGTTCATAACTCATGATGAAAGAATAGCCTTTGTTTTTATTGAATTCTTTGAGATAGCCTTCAATCTTTGTTTTGATGTTCTTTTTATAGTCCATCTTCAGGGTCTCCAACTGCTGCTCAAGCGACAACCGGCGCTGCTGGTAATTTTGTTGCATTTGCGCATACTCACGCTGTACCGCGTCGGCTTCAGACTGGCTCATCGACGGGCCTTTTTTCTGCCACTCGCTGATCTTTTTCTGGTAATTCTTCTCCATGCTGGCGAGTTCGTTGTTCATCGCCTCTTCTTTCACTTTCAATTCGCCCAACGCGTCTTTGAAAAACTCATACTTATTCTGCAAAGAGTCAATGTCAAAATAGGCGATCCTGAAATCGCCGCTGGGTTTTTCACCCGCATCGGTGGCAGCGGGTTTAACCGCCTCTTTAACCGGGGTTGACGTTTTATAAATGGCATACCCGCTGAGTGCTATGGCAACGGCGCTGAGAACTATGGAGAGCTGCTTCATGATCCTAATTTGGTAGCGGCAATTTAAGTGCTTTCGCCCGATGGGAAGTCGTTAAATCCTGAATTTTAACCTTTCTCTTCCGGCGAACAAAATGGCTGTTAGAAAAAAAGTGTCCGGCAACATTTTCGTGCCGGACACCCTATTTGTTTTTTTACATCAATTATTCTTCGTCGTCGAAATTCATGGCTTCGCGGGTCGTTTGCAAGAGTTCGTACTCTTCTTTGCTGCCCACAATCATGTTTTCGAAATCGCGCAAACCAGTACCGGCCGGGATCTGGTGACCAGTGATCACGTTCTCCTTCAGGCCCATCATATCGTCGGTTTTACCGTTGATGGCAGCGGTGCTGAGTACCTTGGTGGTTTCCTGGAAGGAAGCCGCCGAAATCCAGCTTTGTACACCCAACGAAGCCTTGGTAATACCCAAGAGCAAGGGGTGAGATGTAGCAGGCTGCGCATCGCGGTATTCAACCAGCTTCTTATCGGCGCGGCGCAAGATCGAGTTCTCTTCGCGCAGGTCGCGCAGGCTCACGATTTGGCCGGCACGCATGCGGCTGCTTTCGCCCGGTTCAGAAACCACTTTCTTGTCAAAGATCCAGTCGTTCTCTTCAATGAAGTCGAACTTATCTACGGTATCGTCTTCCAGGAACTTGGTATCGCCCGGATCAACAATAGATACTTTCTTCATCATCTGGCGCACGATCACTTCAATGTGCTTGTCGTTGATGCGCACACCCTGCAAGCGATAAACTTCCTGGATTTCATTCACCACGTATTCCTGAACAGCGAAGGGTCCTTTGATATTGAGAATGTCACTTGGTGCGATTTGTCCGTCAGACAGGGCCACACCGGCTTTTACGAAGTCACCATCTTGCGCCAGGATCTGGCGGGTCAGTGGCACCAGGTATTTCTTGGTTACACCGTCGCGGGCTTCTACGATGATTTCACGGTTACCGCGTTTGATAGAACCGAAAGCTACCACACCATCAATTTCAGAAACGATGGCCGGGTTACCTGGGTTACGGGCTTCAAACAACTCCGTTACACGTGGCAGACCACCGGTGATATCGCGCAGTTTACCCAACACACGCGGAATCTTCACGAGTACCTGGCCGGCTTTCACATCATCCCCTTCTTCGATGGTGATATGTGAACCTACGGGCAGGTTATACGATTTGATTTCCTTACCACTCTCCACCAGTATCGATGGGATCTTGGTTTTATCTTTTGTTTCGATAACCACTTTCTCGCGGTGACCAGTTTGTTCGTCGGCCTCTTCGCGATAAGTGATGCCTTCGATCACATTTTCAAACTTCACCGTACCGGCGATTTCAGAAATCACCACATTGTTATACGGGTCCCAGGTACAGATCACATCGCCTTTGGCTACTTTCTGGCCGTCTTTTACAATCAGCGTTGCACCGTAAGGAATGTTTACCACGTTCAGCAACCGATCGTTCTTCACGTCCATGTTACGGATCTCACCGGTACGACCGATAACCACATGCACTTTCTCGCCTTCGGCGTTTTCAGTGACTACGGTACGCAGACCATCAAACATCATGGTACCGTCGAATTTCGCCAGCAGGCTCGATTCAACAGAGGCTGAACCAGCCACACCACCTACGTGGAAAGTACGGAGGGTAAGCTGGGTACCTGGTTCACCGATCGACTGTGCCGCGATGATACCAACCGCATCTCCATTTTGTGCTGTATAACCGGTTGCGAGGTTTTTACCGTAACATTTCACACACACACCGCGCTTGCTTTCGCAGGTCAGTACCGAACGAATTTCAACGCTTTCAATACCGGCTTCTTCAATTTGCAAAGCAGTATCGGCCGTGATCTCTTCACCGGCTGCTACAATGAGCTTTTCGGTGATCGGATCAAACACATCATGCAATGAGTTGCGGCCTTCGATCCGGTCTTTCAGCGGTTCGATGATGTCTTCATTGTCTTTCAAGGCGGTGGTTGCAATACCACGCAGGGTTCCGCAATCTTCTTCGGTGATCACTACGTCTTGGGCAACATCCACCAAACGACGGGTCAGGTAACCGGCATCCGCTGTTTTAAGGGCGGTATCGGCCAGACCTTTACGGGCACCGTGGGTGGAGATGAAATAATCCAATACGTTCAATCCGCCTTTGAAGTTGGACAAGATCGGGTTTTCGATGATCTCCGATCCGGTTGAACCACTCTTACGCGGCTTGGCCATCAGTCCGCGGATACCAGCAAGCTGTTTAACCTGCTGCTTGGAACCACGCGCACCAGAATCAAGCATCATGTACACCGAGTTGAAGCCTTGTTTGTCGTTCTGCATTTCACGAATCAATGTTTCGGTAATGCGGGTATCGACGCGGCTCCAGATATCAACGATCTGGTTGTACCGTTCGTTGTTGGTGATCAGACCCATGTTGTAGTTATCCCACACTTCATCAACCTCACCCTTGGCCTGCTCCAACAGTTCTTCTTTCATCTGCGGAATGATCAGGTCTTGCGGGTTAAAGCTCAATCCACCGCGGAAGGCCATGCGGAAACCGAGTTGTTTGATATCGTCGAGGAATTTCGCGGTCTTCGGTACGTTGGTAATCTTGATGATATCACCAATGATTTCACGCAGTGATTTCTTGGTGAGCAGGGCGTTCACATAACCCACTTCTGCCGGCACATACTGGTTGAACAGTACGCGACCAACGGTGGTTTCAATGATCTTCTTTTCCAGTTCGCCGTCTTTGCTGCGCACATTGGTACGCACTTTAATATTGGCGTGCAGGTCGATCCTGTCTTCGTTATAAGCAATCAGCACTTCTTCTGTTGAATAGAAGGTCATGCCTTCACCGCGTACTTTCTCAGTAGCGGTTGTTTTCTTGCCCTTGGTAATATAATACAGACCCAACACCATGTCTTGTGAAGGCAGGGTGATCGGCGTACCGTTCTGCGGGTTCAGGATATTGTGTGAAGACAGCATCAGCAACTGTGCTTCCAAAATAGCGGCGCTGCTCAAAGGCACGTGTACCGCCATCTGGTCACCGTCAAAGTCGGCGTTGAAGGCCGTGGTAACAAGCGGGTGCAGTTGAATGGCCTTTCCTTCAATCAGTTTGGGCTGGAAGGCCTGGATCGACAAACGGTGCAGCGTTGGGGCACGGTTCAGCATCACCGGGTGACCTTTCAGGATATTCTCCAGAATGTCCCAAATAACGGGCTCTTTCTTATCAACGAGTTTGCGCGCGCTCTTCACCGTTTTTACAATACCGCGCTCAATGAGTTTGCGGATAATAAACGGTTTGAACAATTCGGCTGCCATGTCTTTCGGCAGGCCGCATTCGTGCATTTTCAATTCAGGTCCTACTACAATTACCGAACGGCCAGAATAATCAACGCGTTTACCCAGCAGGTTCTGGCGGAAACGGCCTTGCTTGCCTTTCAACACATCGCTGAGTGATTTCAGGGCGCGACCACCTTCGGCTTTTACCGCGTTTGATTTACGGCTGTTGTCGAACAGGGAATCGATCGCTTCCTGCAGCATGCGTTTTTCGTTGCGCAAGATCACCTCAGGGGCTTTGATCTCGAGCAAGCGCTTCAAACGGTTGTTGCGGATGATCACCCGACGATACAGGTCGTTCAGGTCAGAAGACGCGAAACGACCACCGTCGAGGGGAACCAGCGGACGCAGTTCGGGCGGAATAACAGGAATGTATTGCATCACCATCCACTCCGGACGGTTGGTAATTCTGCTATTGGCATCGCGGAAAGCTTCTACCACGCTCAGGCGTTTCAGGGCATCGGCTTTACGCTGCTGCGAGGTTTCAGTGGCCGCCGCGTTGCGCAGGTCGTAACTGAGTTGATCGAGGTCGATGCGTTCCAACAGGTTGTGAACCGCTTCGGCACCCATTTTCGCGATGAACTTATTGGGGTCCTCATCAGGCAGGTATTGGTTGTCTTTCGGCAACGCGTCCAGTATATCGAGGTATTCTTCTTCGGTCAGCAGGTCGCCCACATTCTGGCTCTTCTCTGCACGGATGCCGGGCTGGATGATCACAAAACGCTCGTAGTAAACAATACTTTCCAGTTTCTTGGAGCTCATACCCAGCAGGTAACCGATTTTATTCGGCAGGCTCTTGAAATACCAGATATGCACCACGGGCACTACCAATTTAATATGGCCCATGCGCTCGCGGCGAACCTTTTTCTCGGTTACTTCCACGCCGCAACGGTCGCACACGATACCCTTGTAACGGATGCGCTTGTATTTACCACAGGCACATTCGTAATCCTTCACCGGTCCGAAGATCCTTTCACAGAAAAGACCATCGCGCTCGGGTTTGTAGGTACGATAGTTAATGGTTTCAGGCTTCAACACTTCACCGTAACTCTTTTCGAGGATGGAATCCGGCGACGCCAGTCCAATCGTAATCTTCGAAAAGTTGAACTTGGGTCGATTTTCTTTTTTGATAGCCATAGATATACTGTAAGATGAGTTTTATGGATCCTACTGGTTGAGATTGGTTTGCTGCAAAAAAAGCCCCGCCCGTTTCCACGACCTCGTGTATAACGCAGCAGGTTGATTGTCAATACTTTATATGAAACTTACCTAGCTTTCCCAACTTAAATAGTGGGCAAAGATACGAAAAAACAAAATGGTAGCGCGGTTTTTTCAGCCGCCCGGGGCGGACTTTCCACCCGACGGGTTGTACCCGACGGGTACAACCCGTCGGGTAGATGTTGAATTCGTACCTTCGCCGGCAGCTATGGCAAGTACACCTTCTGTAAGGCACGCTGATGTGGTGCTGATTGGCGCGGGAATCATGAGTGCAACCCTCGCCGCCCTCCTGAAAGAACTGAATCCTTCCCTGTCCATCATGGTTTTAGAGCGGCTCGACGTGCTGGCGGGCGAGAGTTCCGATGCCTGGAACAATGCCGGCACCGGTCACAGCGCCCTTTGCGAGTTGAATTACACGCCCGAAAAACCCGACGGCAGCATTGACGTCAAAAAAGCCGTTAAAATCTTTCAGCAGTTCGAAGAATCAAAACAGTTCTGGTCTTACCTCGTGAACCGGAACATCGTGCCCGACCCGAAAGACTTTATCCGCGCTGTACCCCATATCAGTTTTGTGCGCGGTCAACACGATGTCGACTACCTGCGCAAACGCTTTGAAGCCCTGCGCGCTTACCATTTCTTCGATGAGATGCAGTACACCGAAAACCGCGACACCATGGCCGATTGGATGCCGCTGATCATGGCTGGCCGCGACAGCAGCGAGCCGGTGGCTGCCACCCGGGTCGACAAAGGCACTGATGTCAATTTCGGCGCCCTCACCCGCAGCATTTTCCAGTCGCTCTACCTGCGCTTCGGCCTGAAAATCCACCTGGCCCACGAAGTGGAAGACCTCCAGCAACAGAAAAGCGGCCATTGGCTTCTGGAAGTGAAAAACTTGACTACTCGTAACAAATTCCATATCCTCACCCGCTTTGTTTTTATAGGCGCCGGCGGCGGATCACTCCCGCTATTGGAAAAGTCTGCAATACCCGAAGGTCGCGGCTACGGCGGGTTTCCGGTCAGCGGACAATGGCTTCGTTGCATCAACCCCGCCATCATCGAGCAACACAAGGCAAAAGTATATGGCAAGGCATCGGTAGGTGCGCCGCCCATGTCGGTGCCCCATCTCGACACCCGCGTCATCGACGGCAACAAGGCCTTGCTCTTCGGCCCCTATGCCGGCTTTTCTACCCGCTTTCTTAAAAACGGATCGCTGATGGACCTGCCCGCCTCTATCAAATTAGACAATATTGTTCCGATGCTGAAATCGGGCCTCGACAATATGGACCTGACCAAATACCTGATTTCGCAGGTCACCCAAAGTCCGGAAGACCGGCTGGAAGCCCTGAAAGAATACATGCCCAGTGCCGAATTGGCCGACTGGAAACTGGAGATCGCCGGCCAGCGGGTACAGGTGATTAAAAAAGACCCGGTACACGGCGGCGTGCTCGAATTTGGTACCGAGATCGTGGCCTCCCAAGATGGAACCATTGCTGCCTTGCTGGGCGCCTCACCCGGCGCTTCTACCGCTGTAAGCATCATGCTCGACCTGCTCGAAAAATGCTTCCCGCAACAACTGGCTTCCCCGCAATGGCAACAAAAGCTGCGGGAAATGATCCCCAGTTATAAGCTCTCGCTGGCCGACAACAAAATCCTGTTTGACCAAATCAATACCGACACCGACAAAATCCTCAAATTGACGGAATCGGCAGCCGAACCTGCCCGATTCTAAGCCAGTTAGCATCGCAGCCACAGGATTTCGGTGAAGGTCATACGAGAATGGCCGACAAAACGTTGTTTAGGTAAGTATAATCCTATGGCAACAGTTAATCTTTCCCTGAAATCGATGGTATCGCAATTGTTCGAGCAGGAGCAATCGGCCCGTGCGCTCGACAAAGACATCAAAACCAAAACCGCCCACTACCGTCATTTATTGCTGAAAAACAGCGAGCGACTGTTTTCAGACGATGAAATGCTGGCCATCCACCAGATGAATATTGAAGTAGAAGAACTCAAAAAAGAACAGGCCGCCCGTTTTGCGCAGGCCGAACATATTCGCGAGGAACTAAAAAGCATGGTTTTATCACTTGATGGCGGCCGCTGGATTCATGCCACTGAAGACATCATGCATCCGCATTGGGAATTCTGGATCGAAGACGGTGAACTCAAGTTCGCGCAGCTCAACGGAAGGGGATATTAATCCTTCTCTCAATCAGCTTTACAAATAGGCTTTTCAATACTACCAGCCACATGTACAATAAGGGTACCGCGATAACACCCTTTTTCTCCCAGAGTCGCAGCTAAAGCGCAAAACAATCCGAATTTGCGGCTGATAGTTCTTCCAAACTTCAGTGAAGAACACTTTTGTTTCAATTGTGTAAGCTTGAACATATGGCGAAGAATGAATTGAAAATATTGGCAGCGGAACAAAAAATATTAAGCAATATTTATTTTGTGAGAGGGCTTAGAGTTATGCTGGACGAAGACCTCGCAATCATGTATGGTGTAGAAACAAAGAGATTGAATGAACAACTAAAAAGGAATCTCAATCGGTTCCCAAAAGACTTCATGTTTAAACTCACACCCAAAGAGTTTGAAAACTTGAGGTCGCAAAATGCGACCTCAAGTTGGGGAGGTCGTAGAACCTTGCCTTATGCATTTACAGAGCAGGGAATTGCCATGTTGTCAAGCATCTTGAACAGTGAAATTGCGATTGCTGTTAACATTCGAATTATTCGTGTTTTCACTAAACTGCGCGAGTATGCATTGACACATAAAGACATACTTATTCAACTAGCCCAACTGGAAAAGGAAGCTAAATCCAATAGTAAGGACATTGAGAATATCTTTTTAATTCTCAAAGAACTTGTTGCAGCACAGGGTAAACCAACAACGAGAAGCCGAATTGGATACAGGCGAAGAGATGAAAAAGACTGAGCTTTGAAATAGTCAATCCAACAACACCCGCTCCTCCCCACTCATCACCAACGCATACAAACTGTCAATTTGCGACCGCAAGATCCTGTCTTCCGACAATGGCGGCAAATCCTTCACTGGAAAATAACCCGCATCCAATACATCAAATCCTTTCTTAATTTCACTGGTCAACGCCTTGCAGTATATTATAAGCTTGTACACATAAAACGCCTCGGGCGGATGCGGATGCTTGCGTTTATCAAATACCGCCAGCAAACGAATTGCCTCTACGGCGATGCCTGTTTCTTCCTGACATTCTTTCACCGCATTTTCTGTGGCACTATAACCAACATCAGCCCAACCACCCGGTAAGGACCAACGGCCATCGGCTTTTTCGCGTGCCAGTAACACTTGCTGGCGATTGTCTGATAAAACAAAAGCACGCACATCTACTTTCGCTGTCGGATAATCGATGGGCGTGGCAAAAAGTTTTTCGATGGCCGGCCAACCTGCCGTCACGGCATTTTGCATCAATGCCGTTGTAATCGATTTTATTTCTTCGTACCGCTCGCGGTCGTAATCGCTGTTCGTATAGATAAGCCCCGTATCAGCCAACGCATTCAGGCGTTTCAGCGCCTCCCATATTTCAGATTCGCTCATATAATTTTATACAGTTTGTTTGTTCGCTTCTCTGTTCCATTTGCCCGCCAATATACTCGCCATCACCAATTGCAAGGCATGATACAGCATCAATGGCAGTAGCAACACCGCCACTTGCGGGTTGCCGGCAAACAACAGCTTCGACAATACAGTGCCATGCACCAATGATTTTTTTGATCCGCAAAAAATAGCCGTAATGGTATCAGCCCGGTCAAAATGCAACCAGCGACATACCGTTCGAATGAACAACAATATTGTCCAAAACAAGCCAGTCATGGCCAACAACAACCCAGCCAACATACCAGCCGTTAATCCTGCAAATAATTTTTTCTCAAAAGCCACACTGAAGGCCGTATACACAATTACCAAAATCACCGTTTGGTCGAATAATTTTAGTACCCGCTTATGCCGTTTTGCGAAACCACCACCCCAGCGATGCAGCAACATGCCCACTATAACGGGCACCAATACCTGCAAAACCAGTTTCAAAACAATCGGCCCCAGTTCATGACCACCAGGTTGGGCCCGAACCAGGCCCTGCATCCACAGTGGCGTGATAAACACGCCCAGCAAACTGGAAATACTGGCATTGAAAATAGTTGCAGGAATATTGCCGCCGGCAATCGACACCATTACCACCGACGATGATACGGTGCTTGGCAAAGCCGCCAGGAAAAAACTACCCATCCATAAAACCTCCCATGAACTGCCGACAAACAAAGGTTTACACAACAGTACCAGCAAAGGGAAAAACAAAAAACAACTCAATTGCACCAGGAGGTGAAGACGCCAGCGTTTTAGTCCGCCAGCCAACTCAACCACACTCAGCCTTAGCCCATACAAAAAGAAAATACCCGACACGCCATAACTTGCCAGGCGATCGAGCGACCAGGGGCCTTCCTGGGCCCCGGGGCCAGGAAACAATCGTGCCAGCACAATCATTCCCAACAAAGCCAGCACAAAGGGATCGAGTCCAATTTTTTTCAGCATGCGCGGCTGGTTAACAGTCATTAGGCAAGGTGTCGCTTCTTCCTGTTCGCTATACTTTTTCTGCGGATGATTTCTTGTACCGGCACACCCTCCACCTTACTCTCCAGCCAGGAGATAACATCGAGATAAGAGAAGGTGCGGGTTTCGCGGGGATCATTTTCATACGGTTTAATCGTGGCCAGCAATTCAACAAAAGCCAGTTTGATTTCCGTTGCTGATTTACCAAAGGCATGCCGCAAAAACTGAAACATCTCCTCTTCTACAATGCTCAGGCTACCCATCTTTGCCATGAAGCGATATACATTCTTAACGAGGTATTCCAACAAATCAAAATTACCCAATTCATAGTGGGCAATCAGGTGGAGGAGCCTTGCATAACATTGAAGATCGGTACGCAGGTCAGCTTTGCGATTGATGATCTTTTGTAAGTAATCAATCGCTTTCTCATTGTCGCCGCTGCCAAAATACAGGCAGGCAATTTTATAATAGAATACAAGAATACGGTGTCGATCGATTTGCAACCAGTACTCTTCCATCTTCTCTTCCAATGCGGGAATAATACTGAGCCCATCAGTAAACCGTCCCTCAAGAAAATAATAATTGATGCGCGCCAGTTGACCGTAAACAAATGCCTGCACGCGGTTATTCGTATTCAACTGCACTGTATCTGTTTTTTCGACCGCATCAAACAAAGCCAGTGTTTTTCTGAAACCTTCTTCGTTTTTCAGGTCGAAATGTGCGCTCAACAAATTGTGTAGTCCCTTGATGTATTGAAGTGTTTCCACTTTGATCATCTCCGGATTTTTATGAAACTGTTCCACCCATTTGCTGGTGTACCGGTAATACATGAGAAAATCCTGGCGAATAAATGCATACCAGGTATAACTCATGCTCACATATAACTGCTCATAAAAGCCCTTGCCCTTGCTGCCATCGTTGGGCATATATCGGGCAAAAATAGCGTCGAGTTCGGCCACATCTTTCTGGTTGCGGGCATGTCCCGACCGGATATACCAGTTGTACAGCAGCAGCGACAAGTTCGACAGGTCGTTGATCCGCTCAATCCGCCGGCTGATTTCTTCCGATTCAGCCACCAGGGTTTCGGCCCGGTTTTCTTCCGACCGGGTGATGTGCAGGGCTTCAATCTTTTTCTCAAAAAATATGGCCTGTAGCAGGAAACTCGACTGGTTGTGGGCCCGGGCCATCTCCTTCATTTTATCCAAAATGCGCAAGCTCTGGAGATAAAGCCCTTTATTATATAGTATCCGGGCGAAGCCCATCTGCTCATGTAATTGAATTTCAATCGATTGATCGTCGCGCAGGAGCCGCAGGCTGCTCAATATCTGCCGGTACAAATGGGCTTTCAGGTTGCTGAGCTGCTGTTTTTTGATGCCCGGGGTTTTCTTCAATAATACCGCCTCGTCGTACTCGCTCATTTTGTCGAGCGCGTCGAATAAAGCAATGACTTTCAGGCTCTCCGCCTGCGAATTCCGTGTGGCATAGAGCTTAAAATTCCGTTTTTCCGACTTTTCCAGGGTTTTGACCAACTGGAACACCGTATCTACTGAGCGGTTGGGCATCGTAATTACTATCGTTTAAAATCCTTACCTGTATTGGGTTTCAGCCGATTTGCCCCCCTTTCACGGGTGTAATTACCCGGCCATTTTGATTTCATTGGCCCTCTGTGGAATGGTAATTTCGACAGGCAGGTAACTGATTTTCACAAACATAGCACACACTTATGGATCAAAAGATATTCATTTTTGACACCACCCTCCGCGATGGCGAACAGGTGCCGGGTTGCAAATTGAACAAAAAGGAAAAGATTGAACTGGCCCTTGAATTGGAGGCCCTGGGGGTCGACATTCTCGAAGCCGGTTTCCCCATTTCTTCGCCCGGCGATTTCGACGCGGTGAATGAGATCGCCCGTCTGCTGAAAAATACGGTGGTATGCGGACTGAGCCGTGCCGTGCAAAAAGACATTGAAGTTGCTGCAGAAGCCTTAAAACCTGCTGCCCGTCGCCGCATTCACACCGGCATCGGCACCAGCGATTTCCATATCAAATCAAAGTTTAACGCTACGCGCGATGAGATCCTGCAACGCGCCATTCAGGCGGTTAAATGGGCCCGCAACTTCACCGACGATGTGGAGTTCTATGCCGAAGACGCAGGTCGTACCGACAATGAATACCTCGCCCGTGTGGTTGAGGCGGTGATTGCAGCCGGTGCTACTACCGTGAACATCCCTGATACCACCGGTTATTGTTTGCCGCACCAATATGGCGAGAAGATCGCCTTCCTTATTAATAATGTAAAGAATGTTGACAAAGCCGTGTTGAGTTGTCATTGCCACAATGACCTTGGCCTGGCCACGGCCAATTCTATTTCCGGTGTTATCAATGGCGCCCGCCAGATTGAGTGTACCATCAACGGACTGGGTGAGCGCGCCGGCAATACTTCGTTGGAAGAAGTAGTGATGGTCATCAGGCAGCACCAACAATCGCTCGGTTTTTATACCAGTATCAACGCCAAACAACTGAATCCGATCAGTCGTAAAGTAGCCGATACCATGCGCATGCCGGTGCAGCCGAACAAGGCCATTGTAGGCGCGAATGCATTTTCACATTCATCGGGCATTCACCAGGATGGTTTTCTGAAAGACACCACCACGTATGAAATCATTGCGCCAGAAGAAGTAGGGGCAGATAGTTCCAAGATTGTGCTGACAGCCCGCAGCGGTCGCAGTGCCCTCGCTTATCGTTTTCAGAAATTGGGATACAGCTTTACCCGCAATGACATCGATGCTTTGTACGAAGTGTTTTTGCAGGTAGCTGATACCAAGAAAGAAGTGGGCGACGACGATTTGCACACACTCGCCAAAGCCCAACAAGAAAAAACTGTAACCGCCTGATACATGGCCGCCACGCGCACCATAGCCCATCAAATTGCTTTGCGCTGGCGCAACCGTCCTGTATTGGGACCGGTTTCTTTCGTGCTTGAACCAGGCGAACATTTACTGATCACCGGCGATCCCGGTTCTGGCAAAACCCTGCTCAGCAAAGCATTTACCAAAGAATTGTTTCACGAAGGAACCCTGCATTTTGAAAGCGAGGGCAAACCTGCTTCGCCGCGCATAGTTCGGGTGGAGCAGCACTACCATTTTAACAATCGATCTAACGTCAATAATTTTTATTACCAGCAGCGCTTCAACAGCATCGATGCAGATGATGCCGCTACGATTCGTGAGGAGCTGGAAAAAACAGGCGATGCTGCTGAAAAATGGCTGCCCTTGTTGCGCCTATTTTCGATGGAGCAACACCTCGACGCACCCCTGCTGCATTTGTCAAGCGGCGAACACAAACGTTTTCAACTGATCCGCGCTTTTTTACAGGCACCGGATATCATGATACTCGACGAGCCATTCACGGGCATGGATACCCGAAGCCGGCAACTGCTAACCCAACTCATTGAAGAAAGGGCCGCAGGCGGTATGCAATTTGTACTGATTTGTGATCCTGCACAGGCACCTGCTTGCTTTCACAAAACCTTGCAGCTCGATAGCCGGTTTCAAATTCCCGATAATGGCCGCATTGAATTACCCGAAAATTTATTGCCGGTAAATCACCCGTTTACGCATCTGGTGTTAATGAAAGATGCAGCCATCCGCTACCAGGAGCAGCCATTGTTGGCGGACATCAACTGGACCATATTACCGGGCGAGGCCTGGTGGCTGAAAGGGGTAAATGGCTCCGGTAAATCAACCCTGATCAGCTTGATCAATGGCGATAATCCAAAGGCCTATGCCAACAACCTCGTATTGTTCGACCGTGTGCGTGGTAGTGGTGAAACCATTTGGGATATCAAGAAAAATATTGGTTATGTATCGCCCGAACTGCAATGGTATTTCGATCGCAACAGCACGGTATTCCAGGCCGTGGCATCGGGTCTGTTTGATTCCATCGGTTTGTTTCGATCGTTGACGACCGAACAGGAAAAAACCGTGCGCCAGTGGTTGCATACCTTCCACCTCACTACCGACGCTGATATACCCATTTGGCAATTGTCAACCAGCCAGCAAAGGTTGGCGCTGCTGGCACGCGCCATGGTAAAAAATCCGGTATTGTTGATTTTGGATGAACCTTGTCAGGGCTTGTCTGATCGCCAACAAAAAGCGTTTACCTCGGCGGTAAACCATCTTTGTGAAGACCCGGGTCGCAGCCTTATTTATGTTACACACTATGAACACGAACTGCCTGATTGCATTCGCCACAAAATGGAATTGCAAAATGGCCACGCTATAACCTCTTCCTATCAACCCGCTAAAGCCCTCAGCGCTTAACCATGGAAAAAAAGATCAGTGTAATATTTGGCGATGGTATCGGCCCTGAGGTCACCAAACAGGCCATCAAAGTATTGGATGCCATCGCGCGCGTGTACAACCACCGCTTTCGGTATGAATACCTGAGCATGGGTGCCGAAGCGATTGCCAAAACCGGCGATCCCCTGCCCGAAGCCACCATCGAAGCTTGTTTGGCTTCTGATGCCACCCTGGTGGGAGCTGTAGGTCATCCGCGATTTGATAACAATCCGTTGACGACTGTTCGACCCGAACAAGGCCTGTTGCGATTGCGCAAGGCGATGGGCTTGTATGCCAATATCCGTCCTGTAAAATCATATACCTCACTGGCCCATTTATCGGCCTTGAAGCCCGCGCAACTGGAAGGCGTTGACATCATGATCATTCGCGAGTTGACTGGTGGCATCTATTTTGGTCAAAAGACTTTGTCTGACGATGGTAACCGCGCCACCGATGAATGTATATACAACCGCGAAGAAATTGAACGCGTGGCGCACCTGGCTTTTCAATATGCCAAACAACGTCGGGGTAAACTAACGATGATCGACAAAGCCAATGTGCTGGAAACCTCGCGCCTCTGGCGGAAGACCGTGCAGGAGATCGCGACCCAATACCGCGAAGTGATGGTTGATTATATGTTTGTAGACAATGCGGCTACCAAACTGATCTTACAGCCACGCCAGTTTGATGTAGTACTGATCGAAAATATGTTTGGTGATATTTTGAGTGCCGAAGCCAGTGTATTCGGTGGCTCTATCGGCATGTTGCCGTCGGCAGCTATCGGTGAGGGTCATGCGCTGTTTGAACCAATTCATGGCGCTTATCCGCAGGCGGCGGGCAAGGATATTGCCAATCCGCTGGGCGCAATATTGAGCGCGGCGATGTTGCTGGATCATTTCAACCTGAAAGACGAAGCAGGGAAAGTGCGCCTGGCGGTTGAATGGACCATTCACAACGGATTTGTTACAAAAGATATAGACCCGGTGAACTTTTATTTTACGACCACCATCGGCGATATGATTGCCGATTTGATCGTTGATAAATCGCCATCGGAGCTGCATGAGGATAATATCCAATTGCGCAAATCGACGATCATTTAAAAAAATCGTCTAGTTCTTTTTTTTTCGGAGGCAGGTTGTTATATTCGTGTTCAGCACGATCACATGACCCAACAAAGGAATATAGTCAGCATTATACGCGCCGCGATTATCGTGGTGCTGGTGCTTATTGTCATTCCGGTAGTTCGGGAGGTGGTCTGATCTTGTAAATTCATAAACACAATATTGACGGTCCGCCTCCAAGTAGGCGGACCGTTTTTTTGTACCTGCAATCAAACACCGCTAAATAAAAACAACATGGGCAACTACGTACAAGGAAACAGTTATTACAACGAGCACACGGTACTCTACTTGAATGGGCAGGTGGTGCGCGCGGCAGATGCGAAAATCGATTTATACAGTCAATCGCTGCACTACGGCTATGCGGCATTCGAAGGCATTCGCTCCTATCGCACGGCCAGCGGCGAAACCCGCATTTTCAAAGCGGTGGAACACTACGATCGACTGCGGCGTTCAGCCGAACTGCTGCACATGCCCTATACTTTTCAGACCGATGAACTGATAGAAGCAACCTACGAAGTGTTGAAACAAAACAACCTGCAGGACGCATATATACGTCCGCTGGTCTTCGCACCCGCAAATATGACCTTCAATCCCAATTCGGCCTCCAATATCTGCATCCAGGCCTGGGAAATGCAACCCTTTCTGGGCGATAAACTCTTGCGCGTGATGAGTTCTTCTTACCAGCGCCCCAACCCCAAAGGTTTTCACATCGAAGCCAAAGCATCGGGTCACTATGTAAACTCTTTACTCGCCAGCCAGGAAGCAAAGGCCAAGGGATTTGATGAAGCATTGTTGTTGGATATGAACGGATTTGTAGCAGAAGGGCCGGGCGCGAATATTTTTTACGAAAAAGACGGACAATTATATACACCAGCCATTGGTAACATATTACCCGGCATCACCCGCGCTACTGTATTGGAAATTTGTGCTGCCGAAGGCATTGCAGTTACCGAAAAACGCATCAGCACCAGCGAACTCAAACAGGCCGATGCCGCTTTCTTCTGTGGAACCGCAGCGGAAGTGATTGGCTTCAAAAGCCTTGATGAAACTATTTTCCCCTTGCAGTGGAAAGAGTCATTAAGCCATCGCATCCAACAAACCTACAAAGCGTGGGTAACCGAAAACATTAAAGAACCCATTAGTTAAACAAGCATTGGATATGTCAACGCCTTTGAACAAATACTCCCGTACCCTCACCCAGGATCCCACGCAACCCGCCGCCCAGGCCATGTTTTATGGCATTGGGCTAACCGATGAAGACTTAGCAAAACCACAGGTCGGCATCGCCAGCATGGGTTATGACGGCAATACCTGCAACATGCACCTGAATGATTTGTCGAAAGTAATCAAGCAAAGTATTTGGGACCTGGACCTGGTGGGCCTGATGTTCCATACCATTGGCGTGAGCGATGGCATGAGCAACGGAACCGATGGCATGCGTTATTCACTGGTGAGCCGCGACATCATTGCTGATTCTATTGAAGCAGTTTGCGGTGCACAGTATTATGATGGATTGATCACGGTACCCGGTTGCGATAAAAACATGCCGGGTTCTATCATGGCGATGGGAAGATTAAATCGCCCGTCGATTATGGTGTACGGTGGCACCATTGCGCCGGGTCATTACAAAGGCCAGGACCTGAATATCGTTTCTGCCTTCGAAGCGCTGGGTCAAAAAATTGCCGGTAATTTATCGGAAGGCGATTTCAAAGGCATTGTCAAAAATAGTTGTCCCGGGGCCGGCGCCTGCGGCGGTATGTACACCGCCAACACCATGGCGGCGGCTATCGAAGCCCTTGGCATGAGCCTCCCCTATTCTTCTTCTAACCCCGCGTTGAGCGAAGAAAAACAACAAGAATGCAAGCATGCGGGCGAAGCCATCCGGTTACTGTTGGAAAAAGACATCAAGCCCCGCGATATCATGACCCGTGCGGCTTTCGAAAATGCGCTCGTTACGATTATGGTATTGGGTGGCTCTACCAATGCGGTACTGCACCTGATTGCGATGGCGAAAAGTGTAAATGTGGTATTGACGCAAGATGATGTGCAGACCGTGAGTAACCGAATTCCTGTACTGGCTGATCTTAAGCCCAGCGGCAAATACATGATGCAGGATTTGCATGAGCACGGTGGTATTCCTGCGGTGATGAAATACCTCCTGAACAATGGATTGCTCGATGGCAGTTGCCTCACCGTTACCGGCAAAACACTGGCCGAAAACCTGGCTGCAGTAGCGCCGGTTAATTTTGAAACCCAGAAAATCATTTTGCCGTTGGAACAACCGATCAAGGCTACTGGTCATCTGCAAATTTTGTATGGCAATCTAGCTACCGGTGGCAGTGTTGCCAAGATCAGTGGCAAAGAAGGAGAAACTTTCAAAGGGCCTGCACGGGTGTTTGAAGGTGAACAGGAATTGATCAGCGGCATCAGCAGTGGTCGCGTAAAGCCGGGTGATGTGGTGGTGATTCGACAGGTTGGTCCGAAGGGCGCACCGGGTATGCCAGAAATGTTGAAACCAACCTCGGCCATTATTGGCGCCGGATTGGGTAAATCAGTGGCCCTGATTACCGACGGAAGATTCAGTGGCGGCACACATGGTTTTGTGGTGGGGCATATCACACCCGAAGCTTATCTAGGCGGCACAATTGCTTTGGTGAATGATGATGATATCATCGAGATCGATGCCGTGAACAATACCATGAATGTATTGGTAGACGATGCAGAACTTGAACGCCGTCGCGCGGCCTGGCAACAACCCGCGTTGAAAGCAACCAATGGCATTTTATTCAAATACGCCCGCTCGGTAAAAGATGCCAGCGAGGGCTGTGTAACAGACGAAGCATAAAAAATTACGACCATGAGTACTATAGCAGCAACCCAGGGCAGCAAATCTGCCAGCAAAGAAAAAACCACTACTACCATTAGCGGTAGTGTGGCCGTGCTGGAAGCTTTTTTGGCAGAAGGTGTTGATACGATTTTTGGTTATCCCGGTGGCGCCATCATGCCCATCTATGATGCGTTGTACGATTATAACGATCGACTGAAACATATTCTTGTTCGCCATGAACAAGGAGGTATTCATGCCGCGCAGGGATATGCGCGCACTTCGGGTAGAACCGGTGTGGTGTTTGCGACCAGTGGTCCTGGTGCCACCAATTTGGTGACAGGCCTCGCAGATGCGATGATCGACTCCAATCCGATTGTATGTGTAACCGGTCAGGTATTCGCACATTTGTTGGGCACCGACGCGTTTCAGGAAACAGATGTGATCAATATTACCACGCCGGTTACCAAATGGAATTACCAGGTGACAGACGCAAGTGAAATTCCGCATGTGCTGGCCAAGGCCTTTTATATCGCCGCCAGCGGCCGACCTGGCCCCGTGTTGATCGATATCACCAAGAATGCGCAACTGCAGCAATTTGAATACAGCGGTTACGAAAAATGCAATCATATTCGGAGTTATCGGCCCAAACCCAATGTACGAACCGAATACATTGAAGAAGCGGCGGCTCTCATCAACCAGGCTGAACGCCCCTTTGTTTTATTTGGACAAGGGGTGATACTGGGGAAAGCAGAACAGGAGTTTCGCGCTTTCATTGAGAAATCGGGCATCCCGGCAGCCTGGACCATTATGGGCCTGAGTGCCTTGCCCACCGATCATCCGCTGAATGTGGGCATGCTGGGTATGCATGGCAACTACGGCCCCAATGTACTCACCAACGAATGTGATGTGTTGATTGCCGTGGGTATGCGCTTTGATGACCGTGTAACCGGTCGCCTGGATAAATATGCCAAACAGGCGAAAGTAATTCACCTCGATATTGATCCGGCTGAAATAGACAAGAATGTGAAGACAACCGTTCCCGTGTGGGGTGATTGTAAGGAAACCCTGCCGTTGCTAACAGCCGCCATCAACCAGAAAGTATATCCGCAATGGCTGGGCAAATTCAATGAGTATCGCAAGCAGGAAGAAGAGCAGTGCATTCAACCTGAAATGCATTCGACGAGTGAAGTGATGACCATGGCCGAGGTGATCAATCAATTGAATGAATTGACCGACGGCAATGCAGTGATTGTAACTGATGTGGGCCAGCACCAGATGGTTGCCTGCCGTTACGCCAAATTCAACGATAGCAAGAGCAATGTTACCTCCGGTGGATTGGGTACCATGGGCTTCGGCTTGCCCGCGGCCATTGGCGCCAAATACGGCGCACCCGATCGCCAGGTGGTGGCCATCATTGGAGACGGTGGTATGCAGATGACCATCCAGGAGCTCGGCACCATCATGCAGTTTGGTGCAGCCGTGAAAATCATCATCCTCAACAACCAGTTTTTGGGCATGGTACGCCAGTGGCAGCAACTCTTCCACGACAAGCGCTATTCATTCGTGAATATCACCAGCCCCGATTTCGTGGCGGTTGCCAAGGGCTACCATATCGACGCCCAAAAAGTGGAGCGCCGTGATCAACTACCCGCCGCCCTAAAAACCATGCTCGACAGCAAGGACGCCTACCTGCTTGAAATCATGGTCGGAAAAGAAAACAACGTTTTCCCCATGGTACCGCAGGGTTGCAGCGTGGCCGAAATAAGATTGAAGTAAATAGTATTTGAAGCCAACACTAAAAACATACCAGCACTAAGCAATCAAACTCTAACAAAAAAACGCTGTTCCTCCGTGGTCTCTGCGAGAAACCCCTCAGCCAGAAACCCGCTCTGCGAGAAACAAAACAGCCAGTTTGATGCTGCAGAAGAACAAAGAAAGCCGCACAAAAACAGTGTAAAGAAACCTAGCACAAAAACAGGCGCAAAACAAATAATTCTCTGTACGAAAACAGACATGCAATACAAGTCGACCATAGAAGAAATACGCAACCGCTTCGACAACGACGTGGCCCGCTTCTCCAACCTCGATACGGGACAGGTATCTACCATCGATGCCAGCGTCCCTCTCGAATTGATCACTGAAGCGGCAAAACGGATTGTCCCTGCTGCCAGTACATTACTGGATGTAGGCTGCGGTGCGGGCAACTATACTTTGAAGATGTTGCAAAAATTACCGGGACTACATTGCACGCTGGTTGATCTCAGCAAACCGATGCTCGACAAAGCCGTTGAACGGGTTTCTACCAATACCAACGGAACAGTTACAACCATGCAGGGCGATATCCGTAGCCTAGACCTACCGGAAAACCATTTCGACATTATCCTTGCCGGCGCCGTATTGCATCACCTGCGCGAGGATGCCGACTGGGAAACAACTTTTACAAAACTGTACCGGCTGCTGAAACCCGGTGGATGCCTGATGATCTCCGACCTGGTAATACAGGAGTCCGCCGCCATGACGGCCTATACCTGGGAGCGCTACGGTGATTACCTTGAAAGCGTAAAAGATAAAACCTATCGCCAGCAGGTGATGGACTATATCGCCAAAGAAGACTCGCCCCGCTCCGTCACTTACCAAACCGAGCTCATGAAGAAAATCGGATTTCGTTCAACAGAATTGTTACATAAGAATATGTGTTTTGCGGCCTTTGGCGGCATCAAATAAAAAACTGAAAACGCTCATCATGAAACAGGAATTCACCATAACCGTTTACACCGAAAACCAGATCGGCTTGCTAACCCGCATCGCCATCATCTTTTCGCGGCGTAAGATCAATGTGGAAAGCCTCAACACTTCCCCTTCTGAGATTGAGAACATCCACCGCTTCAATATTGTGATCAACGAAACAGAAGAAGTGGTGCGCAAACTCTGCCGCCAAATTGAAAAGCAGGTGGAAGTATTAAAAGCATATTACAGCAGCAATGATGAAATCATCTGGCAGGAAATGGCGCTGTACAAAGTGCCTACCGACCAGGTAGCAGAAAAAGTGCAGGTAGAGCGATTGCTGCGCCAGTACGGTGCCCGGGCGGTGGTGATCAGGAAAGACTACACCGTTTTTGAAGCCACCGGCCACCGGGAAGAAACCGACAAACTGATTGAGATTTTAGGCGAGTACGGCCTGATCGAATTCGTGAGAAGTGCGCGCGTGGCCATCATCAAGAACTCAAAAGGTTTCCACGACAAACTGCGTCAGTTCGAAAAACGCGAACCCGGCGAAGAGGTCATTGAAAACGAATACCTGGGGCAGAACCAGAAAGTATTTACGATGTAATAAAAACCATCTTTTCGGTTATACATCAACGTTAGAACTGCAACCAGTAAATCAAATTTTAAGTTATAATCCTTCGTTCATTTCAAGTAACAATCCATCGTTCACATTAAAACAGACAAATAAAAATGGCAAAATTAAATTTCGGCGGTGTTGAAGAAAATGTGGTAACCCGCGACGAATTCCCCCTGGCCAAAGCGCAGGAGGTCCTGAAAAACGAAACCATCGCCGTGATTGGTTATGGTGTACAGGGACCGGGACAAGCATTGAATCAACGCGATAATGGCATCAACGTAATCGTTGGCCAGCGCAAGAATTCCAAGACCTGGGACAAAGCGATTGCCGATGGTTTCGTACCGGGCAAAACCTTGTTCGAAATTGAAGAGGCACTGGAGCGCGGCACCATCATCTGCTACCTGCTGAGTGATGCTGCACAGATTGCTTTGTGGCCCACGGTTAAAAAACACCTCACGCCCGGCAAAGCCCTTTATTTCTCCCATGGCTTCGGCATCACGTTCAACGAACAAACCGGTATCATTCCGCCAAAAGACGTCGACGTATTTCTCGTTGCGCCCAAGGGCAGTGGCACTTCGCTGCGTCGCATGTTCCTGCAGGGCCGCGGTCTCAACAGTTCATATGCCATCTTCCAGGATGCTACCGGCAAAGCCCGCGATCGCGTGATTGCCTTGGGTATTGCCGTAGGCAGCGGTTACCTGTTCGAAACTGATTTCAAAAAAGAAGTATATTCTGACCTGACTGGTGAGCGCGGAACACTTATGGGCGCCATCCAGGGTATCTTCGCCGCCCAATACCAGGTGCTGCGCGACAAAGGCCATACCCCCAGCGAAGCTTTCAACGAAACCGTTGAGGAACTGACCCAATCATTGATGCCACTGGTGGCAGAGAATGGTATGGACTGGATGTATGCCAACTGCTCAACAACAGCCCAGCGCGGTGCGCTCGACTGGTGGAAGAAATTCCGTGATGCAACTGCACCTGTTTTCAAAGAACTGTACGAAAGCGTGGCGACAGGCAAAGAATCACAACGTTCTATTGATTCTAATAGCCAGACCGACTACCGCGAAAAGCTGGACGCAGAGTTGAAAGAACTTCGGGAGAGTGAGATGTGGCAGGCCGGTAAAACGGTTCGCAGTTTGCGCCCGGAGAATCAAGGGTAAGGAATTGAGAGATTTGGCGTTGCCGGTGTGACGGTCTGTTCTTTTTAGCGGGTGCTGGCGGTTCTTGCTACCAGAGATTTGTTTCTCGGGGGGGAGGTTTCCCGCAGAGATTTGTTTCTAGCTGAGATTTTTTTCTTACAGATACTTGTTTCTTACGGATACATGTTTCGCACAGGGACTTGTTTCGCACAGGGACTTGTTTCGCACAGGGACTTGTTTCGCACAGAGACCGCGGAGGGACAGAGGGTTACAGCCGGCAGCTTTTTTCACTATAGATTGAAATTGTGCGAGTGCATTGAAGATTGGGCTTGTACAAATGCATTGAAGATTGAGGTTGTACAAATGCATTGAAGATTGAGGTTGTACAAATGCATTACGAGTTGAGCTAGTATCAATTCTTTGCAAAAATGGACCCGTACAAATGCATTAAGCGATGAGCTTGATCTAAATACTATTCATTGATTTTGTGTTATGTATATGAAAAAGATATCCGTTCTATTGATGGCTATGTGTTTGTTTTTTACTGGTATGGCGCAGGAAAAAAACTTGAAGGCGCTGGTGGCTGATGGTAATAAGGCATATGTAGATTTTGTAGATGTCAAAGGCAATATACCGCAAGCAAAAGAAGCGATCGTGAAAGCGTTGCAGGGTGCAGAATGGAATCGTTGGCAACTGGTAGATGCAAAAGAGAATGCTGATTTTATTTTGAAAGTATCGGTTGAGAAAAAAGGCATGAACATCATGAGTATGACCTCAGATGGCGCACGCATTCGTGTAATTACTGAAGTAATGTCGATCGATGACAAGCCGCTTTGGAAATCCAAAGAATACCAGGGAAATGCATCAATGTTTACCGGTTATGCTGCCTTGGAAGACGCCATGCGAAAAATGGTGCGACGGGCCCTGGGCGATGAACTGATGAAAAAAGCGCAGTAACCCGTTGTGTAAGCTACTGCATATAGACCGCCATGAACGAAAACATTGAACAGTCGATTCCAGATGAGTATTGGAAAATAGATGAAGACACGAAAGCGGCTGGATTCAACATGGCTTCTGACATGCTAACCTGCTCCTTGCTCAGAACATTGGCCAGCGCAAAACGGGGGTCAACTTTTCTGGAAATGGGAACAGGTACCGGCTTGTCCACCGCCTGGATTTTAGATGGCATGGATGCAGCCTCCACGCTGACCAGTTTCGACAACAACGAAACCGTACTCAGTATCGCCCGGAAGCACCTTGGCCATGACCGGCGGCTGCAGCTTGTACACAGCGATGGAGAAGCCTGGCTGCAACAAAACGCCGATAAAAAATTTGATTTCATTTTCGCAGATACTTGGCATGGCAAATATTTATTGCTCAATGAAACCATCGCCCTACTCAACCCCGGCGGTATTTATATGGTTGACGACATGCTGCCCCAACCCAATTGGCCCGAAGGCCATGCCGAAAAAGCAACACAATTCGTTATCGACCTTGAAAACCATCCCGATCTCACCCTCACCAAACAAAACTGGTCCACCGGCATCATCATCGCCGTCAAAAAATAAAACGAAGCGTACCGGCATCTAAGAAAGGCAACACATGTCTCCCGCAAAACAACCATACAACACACCCCTGCAAAACAACAACACGCCCCTATGTAACCCCGACTACACCAAAAAACTTTGAAACGCCAAACGCAACCTACAACCACACGAAAACCCTCTGTCCCCCCGCGGTCTCTGTGAGAAAAAAGTCTCCGTAAGAAACAAATCCCTGTGAGAAACAAACCTCCCAAAAAAACAATCCTCCGCAAGAAACAAACCTAGCCCGGCAACACCCCCTCACACAAAAAATCATCTCTAACATGCATTTTCCCTCTGCCGCCCTCCGCCTCTCCGACATCATCGTTCGCACTCCGCTTACGCGCAACAACAATCTCTCCCAACGGTATAACGCCAATGTGTACCTGAAGAGAGAAGACCTGCAAGTAGTACGCAGCTATAAACTGCGCGGCGCTTACAATATGATGAGCAGCCTGCCCGCCGAACAACTGGCCAAGGGCGTTGTTTGCGCCAGCGCCGGAAACCACGCGCAAGGTTTTGCGTTCAGTTGCCGGCAACTCAAAACAAAGGGCGTGGTGTTCATGCCCATCATCACCCCCAACCAGAAAGTGCACCAAACCCGCATGTTCGGCGAAGACTGGATCGAGCTAAAACTCATCGGCGATAATTTCGACGAGTGCGCCCGCGCAGCAAGGAAATTCACCGAAGAAAATGACATGACTTTTATACCGCCTTTTGATGATGAACGGATCATCGAGGGACAAGGAACAGTGGGCCTCGAAATCATGGAAGACCTGGGTAAGATCGATTACCTGTTTATACCCGTTGGCGGCGGCGGACTCGCAGCAGGTGTTGGCAGTTGTATCAAGGAATTTTCGCCCACCACCCAAATCATCGGGGTCGAACCCGAAGGCGCGCCCTCCATGAAAGAAGCACTCAAAGCCGGTCATCCTGTAACACTAGCAGAAATCGATCGCTTTGTAGATGGCGCTTCGGTGCAGCGTGTAGGCGATAAAACCTTTGCCCTTTGTCAGAAAGTGCTCGACGATATGCTGCTGGTACCTGAAGGAAAAGCCTGCTCGGTAATTCTCCAGCTCTACAACGAAGACGCTATTGTGGTGGAGCCGGCAGGCTCACTGGCCATCGCCGCCCTCGACCAATATGCCGATAAGATCAAAGGCAAAAATGTGGTCTGCATCGTCAGCGGTAGCAACAACGATATCGACCGGATGCAGGAGATCAAAGAACGGTCGCTGCAATACGAAAAGCTGAAACACTATTTCCTGATCCGCTTTGCCCAACGCCCCGGCGCCCTCAAAGAATTCGTCAATTTTGTGCTCGGCCCAAACGACGATATTACCCGGTTCGAATACATGCAAAAACACAACAAAGAAAGCGGCCCGGCGCTGGTAGGCATAGAATTACAGAAACGTGCCGATTATGACCAATTGATTGCCAATATGCACCGCTATAATATCCGGTTTACCGAACTAAATAAAGATGATAATCTATTCGGTTATCTCGTGTAATGTCAATTTTTTGTAGTATATTCATCGGCCAGCTTGCTTATATATTGAAATCCATATAAAATATTGGGTATTTATTTGAATAATTTCTAAACTGCTTATCAACAATGGCAAGCAAAATGGGTCTCTATGACCCTTCTTTTGAGCGCGACGCCTGTGGTATCGGCTTTGTCGCCAATATCAAAAGCAATAAATCGCACCAAATCATTTCCGACGCACTTACCGTGCTCGAAAACATGGAGCACCGCGGTGCCTGTGGCTGTGAAAGCAATACGGGCGATGGCGCCGGTATCATGATCCAAACACCCCACGAGTTCTATTTCGACGAGTGTGTGAAACTGGGTATTCACCTGCCATCATTTGGCCGCTATGGCGTCGGTATGGTCTTCTTCCCGCGCGAAATCCGCTTGCGCGAGGAATGCCGCGACATCTTCAACCGATCCGCCGAAAAATTAGGCCTCGAAATTCTCGGTTACCGCAAAGTGCCGGTGAATACCGACGGCATCGGCCCTACCGCGCTCAGTGTTGAGCCCGAAATGGAACAGGTTTTCATCGCTTGCCCCGATCATATCAATAACCCCGACGATTTTGAGCGCAAGCTGTTCCTGCTCCGCAATTATGCCAGCCACACCATCAACAACTCGGTGAAAAAAGATGCCATTGGTTTTTACCTGGCTTCGCTCTCCCATAAAACCGTTGTGTACAAAGGTCAGCTCACCAGTAAGCAGGTACGAGGTTATTTTCCCGACCTGAGCGACAAAAGAATGGTCAGTGCCTTCGGCCTGGTACACTCGCGTTTTGCGACCAATACTTTTCCTTCGTGGAAACTCGCGCAGCCCTTCCGCTACATCGCGCACAATGGCGAAATCAATACGGTACAAGGCAATTTGAACTGGTTGCGTACCGGAGAGAAAAATTTCACCAGCCCGTATTTTACGGCCGAAGAAATGGAGATGCTGTTGCCCATCGTTACCGACGGACAAAGCGACTCGGCCTGCCTCGACAATATGATCGAATTGCTCTTCCTCACCGGCCGCTCCTTGCCGCATGTAATGATGATGCTGATTCCCGAAGCCTGGGATGGCAACGAACACATGGACCCGGTGAAAAAAGCATTTTACGAATTCCACGCATCGATCATGGAACCCTGGGATGGCCCTGCTTCCATCTCTTTCACCGATGGCAGAATGATTGGCGCTACCCTCGACAGAAATGGCCTGCGCCCTTCGCGCTATTGCGTTACCAGCGATGATCGCGTAATCATGGCATCTGAATCAGGGGCCCTGCCCGTTGATCCTTCGATCGTTATTGAAAAAGGTCGACTGCAACCCGGTCGCATGTTCGTGGTTGACATGGAACAGGGTCGCATCATCAGCGACGAAGAACTCAAACAAACCATCTGCTCGCAAAAGCCCTATGGCGAGTGGGTGAACAAGTATAAGATTCGCCTCGAAGAACTGCCCGAGCCGCGCGTTTCTTTTACGCACCTCGAGCACGACCAGGTTTTCAAGTACCAAAAAGCATTTGGATATTCAACAGAAGACCTTGAAAACATCATAGCTGCTATGGCGGTTGATGGCAAAGAACCAATCGGCTCCATGGGTACCGATACGCCGCTGGCCGTATTGAGCGACCAACCGCAACACCTTGCCAACTATTTCAAACAATTGTTCGCGCAGGTAACCAATCCACCCATTGATCCCATTCGCGAACGCATGGTGATGTCGCTCGCTTCCTTCGTAGGTGGCAACGGCAACCTGCTCACCGAAGATCCACTGGCTGTACACAGCGTAGCACTGAAACACCCGGTACTCAATAACCATGAACTCGAAAAAATCAGGAGTATTGATACCGGCATTTACCAGGCGAAAACCTTGCAATGTTATTTCCGTGCCGATGGCAAATCGGGCTCGATGCAAAAAGCGCTCGATCGACTTTGCCGCTATGCGGTTGATGCTGTGCAAGACGGATTCGAAGTGCTGATTTTAAGTGATCGTGCCATCGACAGCGATCACGCACCAATACCCTCTTTGCTCGCTGCATCGGCGGTGCATCACCATTTGATTCGCAAAGGTTACCGCGGACAAGTAGGCTTAATCGTTGAAGCCGGCGATGTATGGGAAGTGCATCACTATGCCTGTTTGATTGGTTTCGGTGTAACCGCGATCAATCCTTACCTCGCACTGTCTTCCATTCGCGATATGAAACTCGACGGCATGCTCGACACGCCGCTCGATCCTGAACAACTGAAGAAAAATTATATCAAAGCTGTGTGCGATGGGTTGCTGAAAGTGTTTTCTAAAATGGGCATCTCCACCCTGCAGTCTTACCAGGGTGCGCAAATTTTTGAAATCATCGGTATCAATCGCCAGGTGGTCGATAAATATTTCACCGGCGCCACTTCGCGCATTGAAGGCATGGGTCTCGATGAAATTGCGCGCGAAGCCCTGGCCAAACACCTGCTCGCATTCAGCCGAAAAGATATTCCGGTTGATCGCCTGCCCACGGGTGGCATTTACCAATGGAAACGGAAGGGAGAATTCCATCTCTTCAATCCGCAAACCATTCATGCCTTGCAATATGCTACCAGTCGCAACGACTACGAGGCGTTTAAAAAATACAGCAAGCTCGTTAACGACCAAAGCGAACACGCAGCCACCTTGCGCAGCCAATTGCAATTTGTATCGAACCGGCCATCCATCTCCATCGATGAAGTGGAACCCGCCAGCGAGATCATGAAACGGTTTGCCACCGGCGCCATGAGTTTTGGTTCTATCTCGCACGAAGCACATTCTACACTGGCCATCGCCATGAACCGCATCGGCGCGAAAAGTAATACTGGTGAAGGTGGTGAAGACGAAATGCGCTACGAGCGGATGGCCAATGGCGACTCCATGCGCAGTGCCATCAAACAGGTTGCTTCAGCGCGTTTTGGCGTAACCAGTTATTACCTCACGCAGGCCGATGAGCTGCAAATCAAAATGGCGCAGGGCGCGAAGCCGGGTGAAGGCGGACAATTACCTGGCCATAAAGTAGACGATTGGATTGGTCGCGTGCGCCACTCTACACCCGGTGTAGGTTTGATTTCGCCGCCACCGCACCACGATATTTATTCGATCGAAGACCTGGCACAGCTCATCTTTGATTTGAAAAATGCAAACCGCGCCGCGCGCATCAGCGTGAAGCTGGTGAGCAAGGCTGGTGTGGGTACCATTGCTGCCGGTGTGGCCAAAGCCAAGGCCGATGTTATTCTCATCGCCGGTTTTGATGGCGGAACAGGTGCATCACCGATTAGTTCCATCAAACACGCAGGCTTGCCCTGGGAACTGGGCCTCGCAGAAAGTCACCAGACCCTGGTGAAAAACAAATTGCGCAGCCGCGTGGTGTTGCAAGCCGATGGTCAAATGAAAACCGGCCGCGATATCGCCATCGCTACTTTACTCGGTGCTGAAGAATGGGGTGTGGCAACCGCCGCCCTCGTGGTAGAAGGTTGTATCATGATGCGCAAGTGTCACCTCAATACCTGCCCCGTTGGTGTAGCAACACAAGATCCCGAACTACGCAAGCGCTTTAAAGGCGATCCCGATCACGTGGTGAATTTCTTCCGTTTCATTACCGAAGAGCTGCGGGAGATCATGGCAGAACTGGGCTTCCGCACCGTTACAGAAATGGTGGGACAGGTAGAGTACCTCGAACCAACCAAAGAGTGTAAACATTGGAAATACAAGAACCTGGATCTCTCGCCGATTGTGTACAAAGAACCCGCCGGTCCATTTGTGGGTTTGTACAAACAAGAGGAGCAGGATCACGGACTAGCCGAGGTGCTTGATTGGAAAATTCTAGCAGCCGCAAAACCTGCGTTGGAAAACGGCCAAAAAGTATTTGCCAGCTTCGAAGCGATTAATACGGATCGCACCATTGGCACCATACTATCGAATGAAATTTCGAAGAAGTTTGGCTCTGCCGGTTTGCCCGATGATACCATCCATATTAAGTTAACGGGCACCGCCGGACAAAGCTTCGGGGCCTTTAATACAAATGGGGTTACCCTCGAACTGGAAGGCGATTCGAACGACTATTTCGGCAAGGGCCTGAGTGGCGCGCAACTCATCGTTTATCCATCACTGTTAGCCGGGTTTGTGCCGGAAGAAAACAGCATCATCGGCAACGTGGCGTTTTATGGAGCCACTTCCGGTCGCGCGTTTATTCGCGGCAAAGCCGGTGAACGTTTTGCGGTGCGCAACTCGGGTGCCACCGCCGTGGTAGAAGGCGTGGGCGATCATGGTTGTGAATATATGACGGGCGGTAAAGTGGTGATACTTGGTGGCACTGGTCGCAATTTTGCAGCAGGTATGAGCGGCGGTATTGCTTTCATCTACGATGTGAAAGGAAGTTTTGCCGGCAACTGCAACCAGGAAATGGTTGACCTCGACCCCGTGGCCGACGAAGACATCAACGAACTGAAAGAACTGATCGAAACGCATTATCGGTATACCGGTAGCACGGTGGCGCAGTTTATTCTGAAAGACTTCGACAACCAACTCAGGAATTTTGTGAAGGTATTCCCCCGCGATTACAAAGCGGTTTTGGCTACTAAAAAAATCATGCAAACACACTAAGTCATTTTGATATGGGCAAACCCACCGGATTTCTCGAATTCACCCGCGAACTGCCTGGTAAAAGGCCGGTACAAGAGCGTATAGGTGATTTCAACGAATTTGTATTGCGCTTTTCGGAGCAAAAGCTGAATGAGCAGGCATCGCGTTGTATGGATTGCGGTATTCCTTTCTGTCACAGTGGTTGTCCGCTGGGCAATGTGATTCCCGAATTCAACGACGCTGTTTATCGCCGCAACTGGAAAGAGGCCTATGATATCCTCAGCTCCACCAATAATTTCCCGGAGTTTACGGGAAGAATTTGTCCGGCGCCCTGCGAAACAGCTTGCGTACTCGGCATCAATCAACCAGCCATCGCCATTGAAGAAATCGAACGCCATATTATCGAGATTGCGTTTGAACAAGGCCTGGTGAAAGCGCGCAAACCCAATATGCGCACCGGCAAAAAAGTGGCAGTGATTGGTTCTGGTCCCGCGGGACTCGCTGCTGCTGCCCAGCTCAATTATGCCGGTCACCAGGTAACGGTTTTTGAACGGGATGAAAAGCCCGGCGGACTCTTGCGTTATGGCATACCCGATTTTAAATTGGAAAAATGGGTGATTGATCGTCGCGTAGCACTTTTGGAAGAAGAAGGCATTGAGTTTCGTTGTCACGCGAACGTGGGCGTGAATGTGCGGTTGAACGATATTCTGCGCGAGTACCAGGCCATTGTACTGGCGGGCGGATCAACTGTTCCGCGCGATCTGCCCATTCCCGGCAGAGAAGTAAAAGGCGTACATTTTGCCATGGATTTTCTCAAGCAACAAAACAAACGCAACCAGGGTGCCGATCCACTTGCCAACGGACATATTGAAAGCAATATCTATCCCGATCCAATTTGGGTGGAAGGGAAAAACGTGGTGGTGATAGGGGGTGGTGATACGGGCAGTGATTGTGTAGGCACGTCTAACCGGCAGAAGGCGAAATCAGTGACCCAGTTTGAGTTGCTGCCCAAGCCGCCCGGTGAGCGCACGCCGTTTATGCCCTGGCCGAGCTATCCGATGTTGTTGAAAACATCTACCTCGCATGAAGAAGGTTGTGAACGCCATTGGGCGATAGCCACCAAAGAATTCATTGGCGATGAAAATGGCCACCTCAAGGCATTGAAGATTGTTGACCTAGCCTGGACCGCCAGTGCCGATGGCCGGCCGGCGCAGTTTAAGGAAGTGGAAGGCAGCATCCGTGAAATTCCTTGTGAAGCGGCTTTTCTGGCCATGGGTTTTTTACATCCGCAGCAAAAGGGATTGTTGCACGAATTGGGTGTTGAACTCGATGAGCGGGGCAATGTAAAAGCGGCCGAAAAATCTTACCAGACCAATATTGCCAAAGTATTTACTGCGGGTGATATGCGCCGCGGACAAAGCCTGGTGGTTTGGGCCATCAGCGAGGGCCGGGAATGCGCTCGAAAAGTGGATGAGTTCCTGATGGGACAATCCTTATTGGAAACCAAAGACGCAATGCTTTCGGTGGCCATATAAGCTTTCGCAGGTTTTAAAATTATATTTTATCATAATTTGATTAAAAAAGCAGGTTCGCCTGCTTTTTTTTATGCCCTCTTATTTTCGAATTTTTAGGGGCTTTTGACGCAGCCCACGCAATTGAACCGCAATCTCCACAAAACCGGCATTGTAGCGTTGGTTCCCAGTCATTTGCAACGCATTAAAAATGAATTAATTAAACTGGTTTTAATGAACAACCCACTCCTCCGCTGAAAACCACTGCCCAAACCTAAATAAGCAGGCTGATTCAACAGTGAAAAATTATATTATAATTATTATCATGTGAATATTTGAAACGATTCTACTTGTTTTTAATGACTATATTCAATTTTAGTTCTGAATTAGTATTTTATTTAATGTTTCAAAATCAAACTGAAATGAGTAAAATGACAACCAAACGGCTCGCCCCTTTTCTGATTCTGGTGGCCGTAGCCATTGCTTCGTTGTTTATCCCTACCCGGCCCACTTTTGACGATGGCGGAAAACTGTACAATAGCTCAGACATCGCCTGGATCCTGGTTGCCACCGCCCTGGTGTTTTTAATGACGCCCGGGCTCGCTTTTTTTTATGGCGGTATGGTGCACCGCAAAAATGTATTGTCGACCATGATCAAGAGTGTGGTTGCCGCCGGTGTGGTGAGCATTCTTTGGGTGGTGGTTGGTTTCAGCCTTTGTTTTGGTGATTCTATCGGTGGCGTTATTGGCAACCCCAGCAGCTTTGCTTTTTTCAAAGGGGTGAACTCCGGCGCTCCCTGGAGCCTGGCACCCACTATCCCCCTGGCCTTGTTCAGTTTGTTTCAGTTGATGTTTGCCATCATTACACCCGGCCTGGTGGTAGGCGCTGTTGCCGAACGGATTCGATTTACGGCGTATATTCTCTTTATCGCTTTGTTCAGCTTGCTGGTGTATGCACCCATTGCCCACTGGACATGGCATCCCGAAGGATTTTTGTTTAAGATGGGTGCCCTCGACTTTGCCGGTGGCACAGTGGTGCATATTTCTGCCGGCTGCGCAGCCCTGGCTGGCGCCCTGGTATTGAAACGCCGCCAGGTGCACCTGGAACACCGCGAAATTCCACCCGCCAATATTCCCTATGTATTAATTGGTACTGGTCTGCTTTGGTTCGGTTGGTTTGGTTTCAACGCCGGCTCGGCCCTTGCCGCCAACAGCCTAGCTGTGTCGGCTTTCGCTACCACCAATATTGCTGCTGCTGCGGCTGGTTTGAGCTGGATGTTTTTTGATGTGGTTCGTGGCAAAAAACCATCTGTTCTCGGTTTCTGCATCGGTGCCGTTGTGGGCCTGGTAGCCATTACACCTGCAGCCGGTTTTGTGGCCATTCCGCAAAGTATTTTCATTGGTGCAGCGGCGGCCATCATTTCCAATCTCGCCGTTTATTACAAACAAAAATCAACCCTCGACGATACCCTCGATGTATTCCCCTGCCACGGTGTTGGTGGTATGGTGGGTATGTTGATGACGGGTCTTTTTGCGACCAAGGCCATCAATGGCGCGGGAGCCGACGGACTTTTTTATGGAAACCCTGCATTCTTTCTAACCCAGTTGAAAGCACTGGCCATTGTTGTGGCGTATAGCTTCACTGTGTCGTATGGCATTTTCAAGTTCATCAATTTCGTTCTGCCATTGCGTGTTTCTTCTGAAGACGAAGAGATTGGTTTGGATGCATCGCAACACAATGAGAAATACCTGCAGGGTACACTCTTGTTGCACAAGAATGGAAAGTTGCAGGAAGAAGAAATGGCCCTCACTGAGTTTTAATCGGGCTGCTTACCACTTTATGATACAGAAAAAGGTACAGCTAATAAACTGCTGACACAGTTCGGCTGTACCCTTTTTTAACACTTAAAATGCAATACAATGTTACAAAAAATATTTGCAACAGGCATCGCTATGGCCTGTGCTGTTACGGGATACACACAATCGATTGATTCAGTTACCGCTGTTGCTGAAACAACAGAAGAAAAGAAACCATTCCTGCATTTCTCCGGCTCAGCCGATGTCTATTACAAATTCAATTTCGATAAATCAGCCGCCAATAACTACACCAGCTTTACCAGCACGCATAACAGTTTTATGCTGGGGATGGCTAGCATTAAGGCCGAACACCAAGGCGATAAAGTGGGCGTAGTGATTGACCTTGGCTTTGGCCCGCGAGCCCGCGATTTCGCCTATACCGACGAAGGCATCACCCAGGCGATTAAACAATTGTATATCTCCTATGCACCCACCGACTGGTTGAAATTAACTGCGGGTACCTGGGCTACGCATGTAGGATACGAACTGGTCGACCCGCAATTGAACCGGAACTATAGTATGTCGTACATGTTTACCAATGGGCCCTTCACCCATACCGGTGTAAAAGCAGAATTGTCGACCGGAAAAAACAGCCTGATGGTCGGCGTATCAAACGCCACCGATTATCGCATTCCACCCAGTGATGCGATCAACCGAAAATACCTGATTGCGCAATACAGTTTTGTCGCCAGCGATAACTTGAAGTTCTACCTAAACTATGTGGGCGGAAAAGCACCCGACAGTTCAAAATCAAATCAGTTTGATCTCGTCATAAACAGCAAGGTCAACGATCTGTTCAGTGTTGGATATAACGGCACGGTGAATACCACCAAAGTTTGGGACGGACAAAAAAACAATTCCGGCAAACAATGGTGGGGTTCTGCGCTCTACCTGAACCTTGATCCTAAACCCTGGTTTGCTGTTACGTTACGCGGTGAATATTTCAGTGATAAAAACCAGTTCAAAATTCCCACCGGTACCAGCACGGGCGCCAACATCTTTGCTACCACACTGTCTGCAAACTTCAAGAAAGCAGGCTTCCTCTTCATTCCGGAGTTTCGTGTAGACAATGCCAGTCAGTCGATCTTCACCAACGCCGACGGCATGTCGAAAAAATCAACGGCCAGCTTTCTTTTGGCTGCCATCTATAGCTTCTAATTATTTTCATTGGGTTACATTCGTTTGGCAGTTCGTCGTTTTCACGGCGAACTTTTTTATTTCCTAGGCACTGTTTCTGCCCGCATTGATAATGCCAAAGGAGCAACGCATCACCAGTTTTTCATACACGCTTTTGAGGTTGGCAGCCGGCGTTGGTCCGGTTGCCCCCTCCAGGGCGCGTACTTTGGCAATGGCATATTGCTGGATGGTTGTCAGTGGCAATACAATTCTTTCGCGCATCTGGATCGACATTTGTTCAACCGGGTAATCGGCCATCAGTTCGTTGGTGCCCGTGAGTAAGAACATATATTTCCGCGTCAGTTCGTATTCCCTGAAGATCAAATGCCATATTTCTCCGAACGATGGATGCGAAGACAAATGACTGGTCAGTGGAAAATAACATTTCATCATGGCCATCTGGCTATTGTCGATCAGGGTTCTGAAAAACAAGGAGTGCCGATACATTTCTTTTACCTGCGTCCACTCGCCTCTTTTTTCGGCCATTTCCAGTGCCGTGCCTACGCCAAAATAACCGGTTACATTTTGCTTCAACTGGCTCCATGCACCTACGAACGGAATGGCCCGCAAATCTTTCAAGCTAAACCGATTGGTCGACCCTTTTTTCGCCGGCCTGGAACCAATATTTGTTTCAGCATAAAAACGCAGCGGACTGGCATGCGCGAGATAGTTAACAAACTGCTCATTGTTTTTCAAACTCACATAGGCGGCATACCCATCATCTGCCAGTTTTTCGAGCAATTGCTGCTCTTCCGGCTGCAGGGTGAGTCGATCGCGCGAGCGAACAAAGCCGCTTAGTCCCGCGTTCAACAATTGCTCCATATTGTATTGAGCCGCATCGAGGGTGCCAAAATTAGAACTGATGGTTTGTCCCTGGATGGTGAGTTGAATTTCTTTGTTGGAAACATCCTTGCCCATCGAGGCATAAAACTTTTGCGTTTTGCCACCACCGCGGGCTGGCGGACCGCCACGGCCATCAAAAAAGATTACATCAATATGGTATTTCGCAGATAAAGCTGTCAGGGATTGCTTCGCGATCAAAATACTGTAATTGGCCATCAGGTAGCCACCGTCTTTGGTGCCATCGGAGAAGCCCAGCATGATCGTTTGTTTGTCGCCCCGATCGCGCAGGTGTTTTCGATACGGTGCAAAACCATACAACTGTTCCATAATCGCACCAGCGTTCTTCAAATCGTCGATCGTTTCAAACAAAGGCACAATATCCACGGGCATATTGTCGGCCGTAAAACCGCCCAACAAAAGCAATCCATATACCTCCATTACATTACTGGCCTTGTTACACTGGCTGATGATATAACGGTGACAGGCAACCGCACCATTCTGTTGTTGAATGGTCTTAATGGCTTTTACCGTATTAATGGTATCTACATGCAACACTTCGGTCAATCCGTTGTTGTCGGGAAGCGGTTTTAATGCTGCCAGTGCTGACAACTTCTCTTCTTCTTGCATGCTTGCATAGTTAGACGGCAATACGCCTGGTGTCGACAACAAAGCTTCGTACACTGCCACATGCACCGAACTATCCTGGCGAACATCCAACGATGCATAGTACAAGCCAAAAGCGCGCATCTTGTTGATAAGATTGTCCACCAGCGACGCGAAAAGGCCATTGTGCTGGTACACCAAAGTGTCGCGGATCTGCCTGAGCTGACCAATCATTTTTTCTGCCGTCAGGTCTTGCTGCAAATCTTCTTCAAACACTTCACTATACAGTTGTTTTTCCAATTGCAGGATCAACTGGTCGGTTTCTTTGAAAGTAAGCCGGCGTTTCAGTCGACGTACATCGAGATAATAACAACGCACAATACTTTTGCGCAGGGTATTGGCCACCTGGAGAGTAGTCTCTGACGTCACAAAGGGATTGCCATCGCGATCACCGCCTGGCCAGAAGCCCATCTGCAACAAGGGTTGCTGCTGATCAATATAGGGCTCCAATTCATTTTCGGCATAGGTCAATATCCGACCAATCGCCTGGTAGAACACATTATCAAGATACCAGACCAGGCTCATGGCTTCATCAAAAGGCGTTGGTTTCTGTTTCTTGAAAAACGGTGTTTTACCCAACTGTTGCAGGTAGGTGTTTACCAGTGAAGTATTGTTGCTTTGCAGCGCATTGCTCAGGTCGTAGATGATGCCCAACACCGAACCCGGATAAAACTGTGTAGGGTGCGCCGTCAATACCAGCTTCACCACAAAATCGTGGGTGTCTATTTTTTTCTCGGGTCTCTCGCTTAGTACAGATTTCAGTTGTTTGAGTGTTCCTTGTCCACCAAGATCATTCACCTTCGAAAATGCCGCATCTTCCAGCGCATCAAACAATACCACCTGGCGTTCTACGTATTGCACAAAACGAAACAACAAATCAGCATGCTCCTGTTCGGAGCGATAGGACGTATGCTGCGCAAAAAAATCATCCACGATTTGCAGGGGACTTTTCATTTTTTTATAGCCCTCTTCACAATCGTTCAGGAACATCGACAACAGGATACCTGTTTTTTCGATGCGATGGAAAGGCAGTGCAGTAAAAAAACTATTGTACATCTGAAACTTCAGCGCCACCTCACTTTTGAACTGCTGAAGGGCAGACGAATCGATACTCGACATGTTTGCATTTTTGGTTGCTCTGGCAACGGCAATCGTAGATTGAAACAGCCCTGAAAATAGCGAAAAAGCGGCCAGTAAAAAAACTAACACTTGTTATGTAAAAAACAGATTGTACTTTCAGCGCCTATTCAAAAAGTGGAATCTTTACGCACATATAGCATTTCAGCTACAAACGTTGCAGCCGCAATCGTTTCCACTAATATTTCTACCACAACCCGTTAAGGGTTGTACTTTTCCATATTAGTTTTGGGCCTTTGGCTATTTCGGGACGAACGCTCCCGCAGCAATTAAGTATTCATTTTTATTAGACGATATGCAGGTTTTGAAATTTGGCGGCACTTCCGTGGGGAGTCCGCAGGCAATTGAAGCTACCATCCAGATCCTTTCCCGGCAATTACAGTCCGGCCCCCTATTAGCCGTCGTATCCGCTTTTGGCGGTGTTACCGATAATTTGATTCGCTGCGGGCAATTGGCTGCAAGCGGCGATGAAACCTTTCGCGACGAAGTGGAACAACTTACGCAGCGACATTTATCGGCCATCAAACAACTGGTTCCCATTCAGCAACAGAGCAGCCTGCTCAGTGCCATTAAGACGCTTTGCAATGAAGTGGAAGACATTTGCAACGGCATTTTCCTGCTCGGTGAAACAACGGCCCGCAGCCGCGATCGACTGGTGAGTTATGGCGAACTGATGTCGTCAAAAATCATCGCAGCCGCCATTGCCGGTAAGAACCTGCCGGTAACCTGGTGGGATAGTCGCAAGTTGATACTCACCAATGCTGCCTTTGGGAATGCACGCGTTGATTTCGCTGCCACCAACAATCGATTTCGCGAAGCCCTACTGGCGCTTAAAGATCCCTTGGTATTGATGCCGGGCTTTATTGCAGCCGACGACCGAGGCATCACAACCACCCTGGGTCGCGGTGGCTCCGATTATACAGCCGCCATTGCCGCAGCAGCCGTACACGCCACCGAATTGCAAATTTGGACCGATGTAAGTGGTATGATGACGGCCGACCCGCGTTGGGTGCCGAATGCAAAAGTAATTCCGGCGATTTCTTACCAGGAAGCGATGGAGTTGTCACATTTCGGCGCCAAAGTAATTTATCCGCCGACCATTCAGCCCGTGATGAACGCCGGTATTCCGGTTCGAATCAAAAACACGTTTGCGCCCGATGATCCTGGCACGGTGGTGCAGTTGGAAAGTTATCGCAACGGCAATGCGGTTCGAGGCATCAGCAGTATCAATCATTTCTGCCTGATCAGCCTCGAAGGCAGTGGTATGATTGGCGTACCAGGTTTTTCAAGAAGATTGTTTGAGGCCTTGTCGAACGAAGAGATCAATGTTATCCTGATCACCCAGGGATCATCCGAACATTCTATATGTGTGGGTATCGATGCGCAGTTGGCGGAGAAAGCAAAAGCGGCGGTCGACAAAGCCTTCGCGCCCGAAATAACAATGCAACAGGTAGAGCCACTGATCATAGAAAAAGAACTGTCGATCATTGCACTGGTAGGTGAACAAATGAAAAACCATCCGGGCACCAGTGGTCGTATGTTTGGCGTATTGGGTCGCAATGGCGTAAACGTGCGGGCCATTGCACAGGGATCGTCTGAAAGAAATATCTCTGCGGTAATCGCTACCCGCGATGCCCGCAAAGCAATCAACCTTTTACACGAAGAGTTTTTTGAAACTACACTGCGCCAAATCAATCTTTTTATCACCGGCGCTGGTAATGTGGGCAGCCGTTTGTTAGAACAGATTCGCCGGCAACAACCGATCTTATTAGAGAATGCCCGCTTGCAATTGCGGGTGGTGGGACTGGCAAATAGCCGGAAAGCCGTATTTGCCGATGAGGGTATTGACCTCAATAACTGGCGGGCCTTATTGCTGTCGGCAGCAGATTTATCTATCGACGCGTTTACAGACGAAATACTCAAACGCAACCTGCGCAATGCTGTTTTTGCTGATGTCACCGCGAGCGAAAAAGTAGCCACAGTATATGGCAAGCTTTTGGCAAAAAGTGTGGCCGTTGTGGCTTGCAATAAGATTGCCTGCTCTTCGCCGTATGCTTATTACCGGGCGTTGAAAGACAAGGCGAGTGCATATAATACGGCGTTTCTTTTTGAAACCAATGTCGGCGCGGGGCTTCCCATCATCAGCACACTCAACGACCTGTTGAAAAGTGGCGACCAGATACACCGTATTGAAGCGGTGCTCAGCGGCACGTTGAATTTTGTTTTCAATCATTATGATGGCAGTCGCCCGTTTGCCAATGTTGTACAGCAGGCACAAGATGAAGGCTATACCGAACCGGATCCCCGACTTGACCTGAGTGGCACCGACGTGATGCGAAAAATCATGATCCTGGCACGTGAATCGGGCGAAGCTTTGGAAATGGAAAATATCCAGAACGATGCTTTTCTGCCTGCCGAATGTATGGAAGGATCAGTAGCAGATTTTTACCGCGCATTGTCGGCCAACGAGGCGCATTTCAAGGCTATTTATGAAAAAGCCCGGGCCAATGGCAACAAACTAAAATTCGTTGCCCGCTATGCCAATAAAAAAGCAGCTGTAGGTTTGCAGGAAATCAAACCCGAAAGCGACTTGTATCATTTGTACGGAAAAGACAATATTGTTTTATTTTATACCGAACGCTACAGCGAACAACCATTGGTGATCAAAGGTGCCGGCGCGGGCGCAGATGTAACCGCATCGGGCGTATTTGCCGATTTGCTGCGGGCAACATTGCACTAATCTAACAGCCAGGAATATGCGAAAAGAAGTAACCGTTGATTGTCCCGCTACCGTTGCCAATTTGGTATGCGGCTTCGATATATTGGGCATGGCGCTACAAGATCCCTGCGACCGTATTACCATGCGCCTGCGCGAAGAGCCCGGCATTGTTATCAACCATACCGATGGGTATGACCTGCCTACGGAGCCGGCAAAGAATGTGGCAGGTGCTGCCTTGCTCGATATGTTACAAGCCATTCCTGAACCGGTTGGCTTTGAAGTAGAGATTACTAAAAATATTAAACCCGGCAGCGGATTGGGATCAAGCGCTGCCAGTTCGGCCGGGGCTGTGGTAGCCGCCAATCAATTGCTCGGCAACCGATTTAGTAAAAACGACCTGGTTCGTTTTGCGATGGCCGGCGAAAAACTGGCGAGCGGTGTAAAGCATGCCGACAATATTGCGCCCTGTATCATGGGTGGTGTTACCCTTATCCGATCTATATTTCCGCTCGACATTGTGGCATTGAAGGCGCCGCCGATGTTTGTAACAGTGGTGCATCCGCAAATAGAAGTACGTACTTCTGATGCCCGGCAAATACTTCGCAAAGAAGTGTTATTGAAAAATGCCATCCGCCAATGGGGAAATATCGCCGGCCTGGTGGCTGGACTACTGCAAGAAGATTATGACCTGATTGGCCGCTCACTGGAAGACGTGATCATTGAACCTGTGCGTAGCATATTGATTCCCGGTTTCGACGAAGTCAAATCAGGCAGTCGCGAAGCCGGTGCACTCGGTGGAGGCATCAGCGGAAGTGGTCCGTCGATCTTTATGCTAAGCAAAACCCACGAAACGGCATTGGCTGTAGAAAAACTGATGGCCGATATTTATTTACGCATAGGCATCGATTACAAAACCTATGTTACCACTTTAAGACAGGAAGCGCTCTAGCGTTAAACAAAGCACCATGGAGTTTTATTCACTTACCGATAAAAATACCAGGAGAACTTTCAGGGAAGCCACTATTGAAGGCCAGGCGCCTGACGGCGGATTGTATTTTCCGAGCGCCATCCCCACCTTGCCTGCCGGCTTCAACTGGAAAGAAGCGAGCCGGGAGGAAATCGCGTTTCAGTTGCTGCAACCTTATGTAGGTGATTGTTTGACGGAAGAAGTGTTGCGCCGCATCATACAGGAAACCATCGACTTCCCTTTTCCCTTGCTGAAAGTGTACGACGATTTGTATGCGCTGGAATTGTTTCACGGCCCTACCCTCGCCTTCAAAGACACCGGCGCAAGATTCATGAGTCGTTGCCTGGGGCAATTTGCGGCTAGCCGTGACCGTAAGATAACCGTACTCGTGGCTACATCGGGCGATACCGGCGGTGCGGTAGCCAGTGGATTTCACCAGGTGGAAGGCGTGGATGTGGTGATACTTTATCCATCGGGCAAAGTGAGTCCGGTGCAGGAAAAACAACTCACCACTTTTGGCGACAATATTCGGGCTTTGGAAGTGCAGGGCAATTTTGATGATTGCCAGCAAATGGTAAAAACGGCATTCAGGGATCCTGATCTGAAAAAAGCCTTGTTCCTCACCTCCGCCAATTCCATCAATGTAGCACGCTGGTTACCGCAACAAGTTTATTATGCCTTTGCCTTACAGCAATGGACAAACGAAGCGGCCCCAGTCTTCGTGGTACCTAGCGGCAATTTCGGTAATATCTGTGCCGGCATGATGGCTTGGAAAGCCGGCCTGCCAATACAACATTTTGTGGCTGCCTGCAATGTCAATGACGTAGTGCCACGTTACCTGCTTTCAGGCCATTATCAACCGGAAACGGCCATCGCCACCATTTCCAATGCCATGGATGTTGGCAGCCCGAGTAATTTTGTGCGCATCGCCGAAATCTTTAACGACGATATCAGCGCCCTTAGAAAAATGCTGACTGGCTATACCGTTACCGACCAGCAAACAAAACAACAACTGGCGGCCACCTATCGCGAAACCGGCTATGTGGCTGATCCGCATGGTGCCGTGGCCATCGATGCTTTTTTTCAATACAAGTCGGCCGGTCATACAAACAAAGCCATCTTTCTGGAAACAGCCCATCCTATAAAATTTCCGGCGACCGTAGAAGAAATAATCGGCCATGAATTGCCCCTGCCGGCTTCAGTGCAAGCCATCATGCAAAAACCCAAAGAGGCCACTTTGTTACCGAACAGCTACGCGGCATTGAAAGAATACTTGCTGTACAGCCGTTAACAAGTCTAGAAAAGGTTGAAAACGCGTGGTTTTTTGTAACAAACGGTTGCTTACTTTTATTTCTCCAAGCCGCCGGCACTGCATACAAAAAACTTGCTTACCACTGTTTTTCATCGATATTTAAAATGGCCCTAACCATGCGTGTATTGATCATCACCCTTGCTACCCTCTTTACCAATTTTGTTTACGGCCAAACGAATAACATTATTCCCAAGCCTGCGTTTGCCGACGACCTGCCCGGTGGCTTTACGCTTAGAGAATCTGAAGTGATTCGATTGGAACCCGGCGATAGCCTGCAACGAGCTGTCGCCACGCAATTCCTACACAGACTGGCCGCCAGCGGCTTTGGCTCCATGCGGGTCAGCAACCAAAACGGTAGAATCATTTTCACCAAAGACAGTAGCCTGCCGCCAGAAGCGTATCGTTTGCGGGTAGATCCATCGGGTATAGAACTTACCGCCAGCAGCTTCGGTGGCTATTTCTATGCGCTCCAGTCGTTGTGGCAGTTATCTTCTGATCTTCGGTTATACGACAGCGTTAGTCGGAAAAAGTACACACCATTTTTCAAAAGCTGCAGCATCAGCGACCAGCCTCGTTTTGGCTATCGCGGCATTATGCTCGATGCCGCCCGGCATTTCTTTCCGGTTTGGTATGTGAAAAAACTTTTGCGGGTGATGTCGTTTTACAAATACAATCGGTTTCATTGGCACCTGACCGACGACCAGGGCTGGCGCATTGAAATAAAAAAATACCCCCTGCTTACAGCGGTGGGGGCCACCCGAAAAGAAACAGCAAAGGGTTATTATTCATTCCATGAATTCGATGGGCAGCCATACAGCGGCTATTATACACAAGAGCAGATCAGAGAAGTAGTGGCCTACGCGAAACAACTCAATATTGAAGTGATTCCCGAAATTGAAATGCCCGGTCATTCACTGGCTGCCATCGCGGCATATCCTGCTCTAAGTTGCGATCCATCACCCACCGAGGTTAAAACAACCTGGGGCGTGGAAACAAATATCCTTTGCCCCACCAAGTATACTTTCCGTTTTTTGGAAGATGTTCTTACTGAAGTAATGGCACTTTTCCCGTCCCGTTACATACATGTGGGTGGCGACGAAGCGCCCAAACTTGCCTGGCAAAAAAGCGCCTTCTGTCAATCGCTGATCAAAGAAAAAGGCTTGAAAGACGAACACGAACTACAAAGCTATTTCATCAAACACATCGACAGTTTTCTTACCAGCAAAGGCAGGCGCTTAATCGGTTGGGATGAAATATTAGAAGGCGGATTATCGGCAGGCGCCACGGTTATGTCGTGGCGTGGTACAAAAGGCGGCATTGAAGCAGCGAAAATGAAACACGATGTAATCATGTCGCCCTATACCTACTGTTATCTCGACTATGCACAAGGTTATATGATGGATGAACCCCTGTCGTACCGCGACATGCTGCCGCTCGACAGTGTATATGCTTTCGATCCCGTTCCGGCAACCTTGGCACCGGACGAGCGTCGTTTCATCAAAGGCGTGCAGGGAAATCTTTGGTCAGAATATGTATCAGGGCCCACTGCAGCCGACTACCAGCTTTTTCCACGCGCATTGGCCCTGGCAGAAAACGGCTGGAGTGAACAGAAGTCATATCCTGATTTCTTACGTCGCCTGAAATACCATTTCGGTGTGCTGGCAAAGCAGGGCATCAAAGCATCAACGGCTTATTATGATGTGCAGTATGAGGTAAAGCGGAGATCGATGGGCAAATATTTTTTGTCGTTGAAATCTAAAGACAGCTCCTTACTTATCAGGTACAGCGACCAGGTTAATGCGAAATCACCCCAATGGCAGTATTATAAATCGCCCATTGCGCTGTCGGAGAACAGCTTTATCCAGGTGCAACCGGTGAGCAATAGTGGGGCTATCATGGGTAAGTTAACGAGTCGTGTATTTGAAACTTCTTTGTTGACCGGTCTCCCTTATCAGGCGGAGGATGTGTCGAAAAGATACAATGGCGGTTCTGACTATGGACTTACCAATGGCATCCGCGGACAAATAGACAATGAATTCACCTGGGTGGCCATTGGCACCGACAACCTGCAGTTCTCTATCGATGCGCGCGAGCAGATTAGTCCCGAGCAAATACAAATCAATTTCCTGAAATGGCAATCGGGCGGCATTTTACTTCCGACGCAATTGAAGATAGAGGTATCAGCCGATGGCAAAACCTATCGCACGGTATACCTCGCTCCCCTCGAAAACAGGCTGTATCCAGCCAAATACATTTATACGGTGTCGGTCGACAATCCGGGCACCTTCCGTTACCTGAAAGTGTTTGGAAAAAATTATGGCAAGCTGGATACCAATTATTATAACCAATCGAACCGTTCTTCCATCTGGCTAGATGAAGTGTTCGTGAAATAATCGGTTCTCCGGGAAGCACAACTAAATTTATACCCGCAAGAATATCTTTTTCTTATACAGAAAGTAGAGAAAGGCAAATTTGACCAGCAAATAACAAATCGCATATACAACACCGGTAGTTGGCTCGGTGAATAACTGAAACAACCATTTGAAAAAAGCGTTGTTGGCATAATTCCAATCGATAAAAATGCCCGAGATATAAATCAGAATGGAATTCATGCCGATCACTTTAAAAAAGAAAGCCCATTTCTTGTAGCCCAATACATCGATCACATAATAAAACGCCGCCAGCAATAAAAGACTGAAGCCGCCGGCATAGAGCACAAAACTGCTTGTCCACAGGTTCTTGTTTATCGGAAAATCCAAATTCCACAACCGCGCCAATATCAAGGCAGCAATACCCGCACCCGCCATGACCAATGCTTTTTTTTGTCCGGTATAAGCGGGATTCTTCAGAAAAGAACCCGTCATGATGCCCAGCAAGCCGGTACTGATGGCGGGGATGGTGCTGGTGAATCCTTCAGGGTCATGAATGCCCAGGTACAGTTTACCAGGCATTAATTGTCGATCGAGATAAGAAGCAAAATTGCCCTCCATGGTCAAATCCCCCGTAGGGAAACCAGGCGCTGAAGTAAACTTCAATAACAACCAGTAGCCAATCAGGAGCGACCAGAACCAGATCAGTTGGGTTCGCTCTTTGCAATACAGGTAAATGATATTCGCGAACATATAAGCAAGGCCTATACGCCCCAGCACGCTCCCAAAACGATATTCCGCAATCGGCTTCAAGCTGAGGTGGTTATTGACAATGAATCCCAACAATACCAATACCAGGCTGCGTTTAATGATCCGGAATAACAGCGCTTGTTTTGATGTTCCATCCTCCAACGCCTTGCCCACCGAATACGGTGTGGCAACCCCGGCGATGAACAAAAACAACGGAAAAATCAGGTCGTAAAAATGAAAGCCATTCCAGGCGGGGTGTTCCATTTGCACGGCGGCTTCCTGCCAAAAGGACCCGCCCGAAGCAGCCGCAATCGCCATTACCAGGTTATCGGCCCCCATGATCCAAAACATATCAAATCCGCGCAGCGCATCCAACGATTCCAGCCTTTGTTTTACCATGCCTGTCGTGTTCATTTTCAGTCAGTTTTAGCTCGTTTTTAGGGAGTTAAATATAGCTTTAAAAGGCCCCGATATTTTACACAAGCGATTGCGTATAATACGGAAACAGCCATATACCCTTAAAAGTTTGCATTTTTGCGTTTTTCTTGCGTCATTTGCACTATTACTTCCGTAATTTCAAAGAAACGGCGCGCAAAATTGATGTCAGCAAGCGGTACGGGCAGTTTTCGGTCATTTTCCGAAACCTGGTAGCGAGCTATTCCCACTACGAATATTATTTATTTAATTGCGTTGGAACTGTCGGCTATCATTTTCACCCACAAATCAGTACTGTTGCAATAGCCCGGCTAACAACAACATAAGAAACTGCTATGCGTAAAGAAGACAGGCATAAGGCCATCATCAAGGAAATCAACCTTCACAATAAAGTACTGTGTATTGACCTCGCGGCCATGTTGAAAGTGTCTGATGATACAATCCGGCGCGATATCCAGGAACTGGCCGATGCCGGCAAAGTGCTGAAAGTGCATGGTGGCGCTGTTGGCCTCTCCTTCGTGGCGCCTTTTAACCTCGATTATGAAGTATATGCGCAACAGGCCAAACAACAGATTGCCGAAAAAGCCATCCGCCTGCTCAAGAACGATTCTGTTATCTTAACGGAAGGTGGTACCACCATTCTTGAGCTCGCCAAAATGATGCCCCAACACCTAAAGGCGACTGTTTTTACCGTGAGTCCGCAGGTTGCCATCACCCTTTCGAGCTACAGCAACCTCGACGTATTTACCATTGGCGGACGACTCCAAAAAAATGCGAACCTGCATGTGGGGTCGTTTACCATCAACCAATTGGCCGATATTAAGGCGGATATCTGCCTGCTGGGCGCCAATGCGTTTTCGTTGGAAGAAGGCCTCACCGACCTCGATTGGGAAGTGGTGCAGGTGAACAAAGCCCTGATTCGGGCTTCGCGCAAAGTGGCGGTACTCGCCATCTCCGAGAAGCTGAACACCATACAGGCCATCCGCATCTGCCCGGTCGATACCATCGATTACCTGATCACTGAACTGGATGAAAACCACGACTTACTCGCAGATTACCGGAGTTCGCACCTGAAGCTGCTTTAAACGTCCCAGACTTGCGGAATTTTTTTAATAGAAACCGCATAATAAACGCATTATTAAAAAGAAATATTATCTTCACCGTGACGGCCTGCTTTTCGGCCAAAACTAATAATACGGTGAGCCATGTCGACCTACCCGCATCGGAGATTACAACAAGCTTCTTCCCCAGCAGGCTTTGCCTGGCAACCAGGCATGAAATTATCAATTTTACTGTTCGCTTTTTTATGTTTTACACACACCTGTATTGGCCAGTGGAACGATAGTTCATTAAACATCATCCCCGCACCAAAATCAATACAGAAAACAAACGGCACATTTACGATCAGTTCGGCAACCAGTATTTTTTATGCTGAAAAAGAAGACCAGGCGACAGCAGTGTTATGTAGGGATTATATCAAACAACTTACTGGCTTGAACCTGCCAGTAAAACAAGGTGCGGTTAAATCAAACGCCATTGTATTCAGCTCAAAAGGATTGCAGCCAACCAATGCCATCGATAGCGAAGCTTATCGCATGGAGATCAAGCCTGCATCTGTAGTGGTGACCGGTAAAAATGCCGGACTTTTTTACGGCTTTCAAACTTTGATACAACTGATAAGGAAAGCATCGGCCACATCGCTCCAAATTCCTTGCACTGTGATTGACGATGCACCGCGTTTTCGCTATCGCGGATTACACCTTGATGTTGCCCTGCACATGTTTCCGGTGTGGTTTGTGAAAAGATATATTGACCTGATGGCCACTTACAAGTTGAATACTTTTCACTGGCACTTGACGGAGGACCAGGGCTGGCGGATTGAAATAAAAAAATACCCCGAACTAACCAAAAGCGGTGCCTGGCGTGCGCAAACCCTTATTGGCAGCGCGCAGTTAAACCCGATGGGCTATGATAGTATTCCCCATGGCGGTTTTTATACACAAGAAGAAGTCAAAGACATGGTGAAATATGCGGCAGACCGACACATCACGGTGTTGCCGGAAATAGAACTACCGGGCCATTGCATTTCTGCCTTGGTGGCCTATCCCTATTTAGGTTGTGGTGATAACCCCGGTCCCTATAAAATGATTGAAAGCTGGGGCATATATGAAGATGTTTTTTGCGCCGGCAAAGAAACAACTTTCAAATTTTTGGAAGATGTGTTAACCGAAGTGATGGAATTATTTCCCAGCGGCTATATACATATTGGTGGCGACGAAGTACCAAAAACCAGGTGGAAGACTTGCAAGTATTGCCAACAACGCATCAAAGACCAACTCCTGAAAGACGAACATGAGCTGCAAAATTATTTTGTGAGTCGCATTGAAAAATTCGTCAACAGCAAAGGGCGCTCCATCATCGGTTGGGATGAGATACTGGAAGGCGGACTGGCACCCAATGCAACCGTGATGAGCTGGCGCGGCGAAGCCGGTGGATTGGCCGCCGCAAAAATGAACCACGATGTGATCATGGCACCCAACGATTATATTTATTTTGATCATTACCAGGGCAAGCCCAGCCAGGAGCCTTTGGGTTTTCCAGGCTTAAATTCACTGGCACGCGTGTACAGTTACGACCCGCAATCGCCCACCCTTACACCCGAGCAACAGAAATACATCATCGGTACCGAAGCCTGCTTATGGACCGAATACGTTTCTACAACGGCCAAGGCGGAATACATGCTTCTGCCAAGGTTGTTGGCTTTTTCCGAAATCGCCTGGTCGGCGCGCGATCGAAAAAACTTCAATGATTTTCAGGAACTGCGGCTTCCCGTTCACCTCGCTGCTATTGATAGCCTGGGGCTGGTGTATCGGGTACCAACCGCCATCGGTGCCAACGACGACCAAACTTTTCAATACAAAGGCGAGCCGTTCCGTGTTGAACTCCGCTCACCGGTGAAAGGCGCAAAAATTTTCTACAATTTCGACGATATCGATCCGCGCGAAACCGACTATGAATATACCGGGCCAATTATCATTCGGGTACCGAATGGCGAAAAAAGAATACTTCGCACCATCGTCATAACGCCCTCCGGTAAGCGCAGCAATGTAACGCGTACAGTTTTTCTCAATTCGAAACCATCTGCCTTGAAATAAACAATCGACAGAAAAATCTTTTCATACAAACAATCGTAATAAACCTCAGCAAGCAATTTTTAACTTATGAACAAGATCACAGAAATGCCTTCTCGATACAGGCACATTGAAAAGATGACGATTGAAGAGATAACTGCCAATATCAACGAAGAAGATAAAACAGTAGCGTTCGCCATAGAACGAGCATTGCCGCAACTTAACGCGTTAATCAGTGAAATAGTCAACAAATTACAAAACGGGGGGCGCCTGTTTTACCTCGGTGCAGGTAGCGGTGGCCGCTTGTCGGTTTTGGACGTCATTGAACTACCCACCACCTATGGCGTTCCGGCCGATCTCTTTCAGTCGCTGCTGGCGGGTGGTATAGAACACCTGGCAGAAGCTTTGGAAGAAAAAGAAGACGATGTATCAGCCGGTTGGGAAAACCTGCAAAACAAGAAGATAAGCAAGAAAGACATTGTAGTGGGCATTTCTGCGAGTGGTACAACACCCTATGTGCTGCAAGGCCTGAAGAAATGCCAGGAGAATGGCATCACTACCGGATGCATTGTTAGCAATCCATCATCGCCCATTGCGGCAGCAGCCAATTTTCCGGTGGAAATTATTACAGGTCCCGAGTTTATTTCTGGCAGCACGCGCATGAAATGTGGTACGGCACAAAAAATGATTTTCGATATCATCAGCACCACTACCATGGTAAAACTGGGCAGAATTGAAGACAACCAGATGGTGAACGTGAAACTCATCAATGACAAGATTACCAATCGGGCCGTTAAAATGCTGATGAACAAAAGCGGTATTGCCGACTACGAAAAAGCGAAAAGCATTTTGCTGGCGCATGGCAGTGTCAAAAACGCGCTGCTGCATTTATCAAACGGAAAGAGTCATGCGTAACCCATTCCTTGTTGTACTGGCCGTGCTCGCCACCGCTTGGCAGGTTAATGCCCAAACCATTTTCAAAGCAGGTGGCGCAACAGAAAGCATCGAACCCGGAAAGGGTCTGTATAGTCTTACCCTGGCGGGATATGGTGCGCCGCGCAATGGCCGGTTCAGTATTGGTTGGAAACCGTTGGATAGTACATCAAAGTTTACTGTATTGGCCGGCGATGGCAACGCGCTGTATGCAGCCAATGAAAACGGAGCCATCTATACCGCCACCGCTGGCACTGGCGCGCTTAGCTGGAAGAAATTGGCGCAAACCAATCCGTTCAGCAACATGGCGGTAAAAAGCAATACCATTTACATTGTTCGGCAAGGTCAATTATACAGCAGCAGCAAACCCTATTCTACCTGGAAAAAATTACACAGCTCCGTCGATTTAACAGCCATTGCCTGTTATAAAAACAAGATCGTCGCCAGCACCGCCAACAACCAGCTGATACAAGCAACAACGGGGAGCAAGCAGCTCCGTTGGTTCAACTGGGGAACAGCCGCCAATATCCATTCTTTGACTGCAGACATCGAGCGCCTCTATGTACTGAATCAAAGCGATTCGATGTGGTATGTAGACACCAAAAATAATTCGCCGCGATGGCAACAGGTTGGCGTTAAAAACAACCAGACATATACCATCCATGCACAGCAAATCGCTGTGGCCGGCAACGCCATCTACACCATCGATGACCAGCAAAAGCTATACCGGAGCTTTCATGAAACCGATGGCAACCTGTCGGTGCGAGCCCTCGCATTAACCGGCAACAATAACAAAACCGTGGTACTGGTTAGCATGGACATAACCGGCATGGACCTAAGCCTCACTACCCGGGTGAAGGCAGCACTAAAAAAATCGCGGCAATTGGCACCTGAAGCAATTTTTATGAATGCTTCTCATACACATTTTTCGCCCGTAACACAAGCATGGACTTGTTGGGGCGATTTTTGTCAGGTGCCCGACAGCAATTATTTGTTGGCTGTTGAAAAAGCATTGGTACGGGTTGTTGAAAAAGCACTCGACAACCGCCAAGCAGGATATGTAGAATTTGCCCGCGGCAGTAGCAGCATTGGTGTTAACCGGCGTAACACCGCCGAAACCATCCACCCTTATGATAGTACACTCGACCTTATTCGCATTACCGATCTGCAACACAAAACCCGGCAACTGATTTTCTGGAATGCCTGTCATCCGGTTTTTCAGAATGCTGGCGTGGAAGGCTATACGCTCAGTGCGAACTTTCCCGGCGTGGCAAAAGCCCTGGTGGAAGAAAAAACAGGCAGTTTGAATGCCATGTTCATGCAAGGCTGTGGCGGTGATATCAACCCAAAATCTACCGACCACCTGCTTTCGGGCAAACAACTGGCAGAAGATGTATTGAACCTGTCGCGCACAACGAACTGGCAAATCTTGCAGGGTGATATCAATTATTTTATCGACGAAATCAATATCCCCATTAAGCCCTGGAGCGAGGACAGTATCAGGCATTTTCGCGAAATAAATGCAGCACTACCGCCAGGTGATGTATCGGTCGAAAAAAATGTAAGATGGGCAGACCTGATGCTTCGTCGTTACGCACAGAACGACGTGTCGCCCGTGTTGCCCTTGTTTGTACAAACCATCAATATTGGCAATTGGAAACTAGTGGGACTTTCACGCGAAGTGGTAAACGAATATGGAACATATATCCGGGCCCTGTATCCTGATAAAACAGTGACTGTTAGTGGATATACCAATGCGGTACCCAGTTATCTTCCGAACAACTGGCATATTGAAGAAAAACTGTACGAAGGCTTCGAGTCATTTTTATGGTATGGGCAACCTGGCATTCCCGACCCTTCCGTTTTGACATTTGTAATTGGAAAGATCAAAGAAAAAAACCGGTAAAACGAGCTGATGGAAAATGCAATCGCTGATCGAGACAGGTCAGTAGTAAAACCTTTGCTGGTAATAGCAATACTGTTTTTTGTTTTTGGTTTTGTTACCTGGTTGGGTTCTGTGCTGATACCCTATTTGCGCATCGCCTGCGAATTGAGTAACCTTAGCTCCTACCTCATTGCTTTCTCCTTTTATATTTCCTATTTCGTGTTGGCATTGCCCGCTGCGGCCTTGTTGAAAAAAACCGGTTTTAAAAATGGCATCAGTCTAGGCCTGTTGATCATGGCCTTCGGTGCCTTGCTATTTGTGCCCGCTGCTTTAACCCGACAATTCCCTTTGTTTCTACTCGGCCAATTTATACAGGGTGCGGGCATCTCCCTGTTGCAATCAGCCGCCAATCCCTATGTCACTATTCTTGGTCCGCCAGCATCAGCCGCCCGCCGCATGAGTGTGATGGGCATCTGTAGCGGCATTGCCGGCATACTCGCGCCACTGGTACTCGGTTCAGTTATCCTGGAAAACGCTGATGAAGTAAAAGCAGCCGTTGAAGCACTACAGGGCCATGAAAAAAACATAGCCCTCGATCAATTGGCGCATCGGGTCATCGCGCCTTATATCATTATGGCCGTTGTATTATTGCTATTGGCGGGCTTCAGCCATTTCTCGCGACTGCCCGAAGTGAATGAAGATCCCGGTGATGAAATTGGATCTGCTGAAACCGGCAAAAAAACCAGTATCTGGCAGTTTCCACATTTATGGTTGGGGGTATTGTCCATTTTTGTGTATGTGGGAACAGAAGTTATTTCGGTTGACAGTGTGGTGAACTACAGCCATTTCCAGGGCTATAGTCTTTCGGCCGGAAAATATTTCAGTAGTGGCACGCTTTTCATGATGTTGGTTGGTTACCTGGTGGGACTGATTTGCATTCCGCGATTGATATCACAACAAAAAGCATTACAGGTATCGGCGCTGCTCGGTTTAAGCCTGGTGTCATCGGCCTTGTTTACGAGCGGTACGGTTTCTGTATTGTTGATCACTTTATTGGGGTTGGCCAATTCATTGATGTGGCCCGCCATCTGGCCGCTGGCCATCGCAGACCTGGGTAAATTCACCAAAACCGGCACATCCCTGCTCATCATGGCTATTGGTGGCGGCGCTTTGCTGCCCCTGCTTTTCGGTTACCTCACCGACAAGCTAAACAACCAATTAGCTTATTTGCTGCTGCTTCCCTGTTATTTTATCATTTGGTTTTTTGCCAAATGGGGGTATTTAATTCGTGTAAGGAGTAAAAGTTGAAGAAGCAACCAACCATTATTTCCATTTTTTGCTAAAATGGCCCGGTTAACGCACGATCCGGGCCTTTTTTGTGCTTAATTATGTAATTGCGGCAAAACCGGCATCGTTCAGTAGACGGCCAACCAACTCGCTGAGAAAATCATCATTTATGTGCTTTCGAAGAACATTAATCGTTTGTCTTTTTACCTTATTTTTTTCCATATGCTTTGTCAACAGATTGCAGTCCCAGGTTTTTGCCCAATCTGAACTTTCGTCAGCCGCGCTCTCCAGCAGCCATCGCGCTGTTTTTCGCCTACCGGCCGACAGCATGCAGGCATGGATCTATAGAAATCAGATCAATTTTAACTACCTAAGCGTATTGACCCCTGTATGGAAGGGTCACAAAGACAGCACCAAGTCTATGCCCCCATTGCCGATTGGGAATTATGTTTGGATCAGTGCAGAAGGATACCAGTTGAAGGCTTTCACCGACATCGTTTCCCAAATAAGTTTTGGCAATCTAACCAATGGCCGTCATCGCCTTTTGACAGTATTCAACCAATCGGGCGAACTGACATTTGGACGGGCTTTTCTTGATAATAAACCATTAAAATGGGATGCTGTTAACAAAGGATATCTGCTGCCGGATAAAAAAGATTTCAGTGACAAGTTATTGCGAATCGAGGCACCGGGCGACACATTATTTTCCTGGCTAAGTAGAGAAGAGGATGACCGCTCGTATCACAACAGGCAGCAGGCTGGCTTTCCTGTTCGACAATTGAAAAACATCGGTTTTTCCATCAAACGACTATTTACAGGCAACCAGCGTTATTATCGAGACGGGCAAAGAAGAAGGAAAAAGGCCTTAGTAGGGTTTTATGTCTTTAACAAACCCATCTACAAATCAGCCGACACGCTTCGTTTTAAAGCCTGGATAACCGATCGTCGAGGGTATCCAGATACAAAGCCGAAAGACTTCTTCATCTCTTACACATATAAAAACAGTTACAAAAACATTTCGTTAGGTACCATTAAGCCTGTTAGCCCCGGAAGCTTTGTAACTGAGTGGTCCCTACCCGACAGCCTACCGATGAATACACGATACACGGTAACCCTTTCAGGGCCTTCGGAATTTGCTTCATTAAGCGGCTCCTTTACCATGGAAGAATATGAGTTGCCCAATATCACTCGGTTCAGTATGCAACTCGAAAAAAATCGTTGGCTACGGAAAGAAAGTCTCAAAATCGCCCTGACTGCCCAAGATGCCAGCGGCCTTTATATTACCGATGGCAAGGTCGAGTTGACTGCCGTTACCTTACAGATTAGTCAGATACATAACGACGCTGTTTTTATACCTGACACCTTATGGAGAAAAACAATTTCGCTCTCTACCGACAAAGCAACAGAAGTTTATATCCCCGCAAACGAATTGCCCGATGCCGATATTAAATTCAATCTAACGGCTGTACTGCGAAACAGCACCAACGAAATAAAAGAAGCAAGCGAAGTATTGGAGCAATTCTCCAAAGAACGTCGCCTTGAGATGAAAAGAAATGGCGACCGTTTGTACATCGCGTATTTGGAAAACGACCGTAGTTTAGCCAGACGAGTAGCGCTTACAATTTGGGGTGAAACGGTTGACATTGACAGCAGCTTTATGCTTCCTGCCAGCATTGCCTTGCATCCAATGGCCACCAACTATGATGCAAAAGCACTGGATGAAAAAGGAAATGAGCTGGCTACTGCCAGTCTCCAATTAGAAGTTGAAGAGTTGTCGCCGCGACTTGAACCACTAACGCTTCCAGGAGATAGTATTGGCTTTCGGGTGATCAATCCCGCTTCGCTACCAGTTTGGGTTTCATTAATGAAGGGCAAGCAGAAAATTTGGACCCAGTTGACGACTGAGCCCGAATACAAATGGCGGGAAACAGTATCAAGGAGAAATATGTACCAGGCCAGTATTCACTTTATATACGACGGCGAAGAAAAAACGGCGCAGGTAAACCTGGGGGTTCTGTATAATGTTTTGCAGGTACAAGCTAAAATATCGGCAAGCAATAGTCCCGGTGCCAAAGACAGCTTACTTGTGCAGGTCAATGACTACAAAGGAAGGCCGGTACCAGGTGCAAATATTACTGCCACTGCACAAAACCTGCAACTAAAAGACAAATTCCGTTCGCCTGTGTTGCCTCTTCGGATGACCTATCGACACCAAAAGCAATTCTTTGCACCAGGTCCTATTGAAACAGATGATGCCCTAGTGAAACAAGACAGTATTGCCGCGTTGTTTCCATTACTCGCCACCCAATTGGGTTGCGACACCCTGTTCTTTTATCAACGATTGTTTTCTCCCGATCCACTTTTTATTGCAAAAACGCCTATTGCATCCAATTTGCCCGAAATCGCTTTACATGTGTATGAAAACGGTAAGCCGCAAACCGTTTACATTACCTACCTGAACAAATTGCCAATTGACATATACTGGCAAGATGCCTATAAACCAGAAAGTTATTCTCTGCATCCTTCATACGCAAAGATTGCTATGCGATTAAGCGATCGCCTGATCGAGATCGACAGTTTATATATGCAGCCCTATTACAAACACGATATCTTTATCAATGCAGACAGTACCCAACGGCACAAAAATATAAAGATCGTGGCGCAGCCGGATACCTTGTCAAATCTCGAAAAACAAGAACTAGAAAAATACTTCCTGCCGATTGCACTAAACCACGAGGCCGAATTCGCCTGGCTATGGGGTGCCAGCGATTATTGGCAATTACCCAAAGGACCAGGCGCCAGTATCATCGGTCCTATAAGAGCATTCGACTCTGTGCACATTTTCAATCGAGGGTTGATTGATATGAAATTCTCCTTTGAACCGGGATACCAATACCGGCTTACACAAAATATGGCGAGGCTTGAAAAACAACGACTACTTGAAGACAGAACTCATCTCGCGCTGGCGCCTAAAAAATGGATTTTAGGGGATACTATCGCGCAGCTTGATTTACCACCTGTTTATAGAAAAGAAACAGGTCATCGAACATTTGTTCTTACCAACCGCGCTTACCAAACCAGTCCGGAGCAGGGAATGTTGCAATTGTTTATGCAAACCGATAGTATTATTGCCTACACGGTATTACTGCCTGATACCGGTATTTTGCAACCAATCATTTTATCAGGAAAGCAAACAAGCATACATAGTTTGCTGCCAGGCACCTACAAGGTACTACTGATTGACCGGAACGACCATGCCTGGGTAAGTAACACAGTCCTGGTTAGCGCCCATGGCATCAATGCTTACAAACTATTTCCAACACGCTTTTCGGGCAGCAATATCGAAGCAGCAAACCTATTTTACGCACAGCAACAGCAAATATCGCAAGAGCTTGCCAACATGCTCAAAAACCGACAGACAGAACCAGTGTCAACCAATTCTCCCAACAGGGTGCTTGTTCCCGGTTCTGCTAGCATCAGCGGCGCTGTGAGGGACGCTGTTTCGGGTGATCCGATTGTAGGCGCTCTCATTCAAATCAAAGGAACTACCCGATCTACCAGCACTGATGCAGCAGGCGCCTTTTATTTTGACAATCTACCGTCGGAAGATTTTGTGCTTATTGCCAGTTTGGTCGGTTATCAGTTGAGAGAAGTAAAAATTCGAACAATCTCAGACCAGGAAATGCAAACCAGTTTTCGTTTGCAAATCAGCGAAAACGGGTTGAATGAGGTGGTAGTAGTTGGATACGGGCTAGCTAATAAAAGGAGCTTGACAAGTTCTTCCACTAGTATTGTTGCCAACGAATTACAAGGCCGGGCAGCCGGCATAATGCTGCAAGATATTGCAGGGGCGGTTTCAGAAATCAGCATTAGAGGCGCTTCAACCTTGAATGATTCGAATCCACTCTATGTGATAGACGGGTCGCCGGTTGATATGTTGCCCCCCGGAATGGATACAAGCACGCTATCGGTCGAAATACTGAAAGGCAGCGCAGCGAAAGCTATCTATGGCGAGCGGGGCCGTAATGGTGTAATTCTCATCAGCACCGGAAAAAACAGCTCACCTATTGTCAGAACTATATTCAGGGATTATGCTTACTGGCAACCTAATACCATTACCGATCAATTCGGTAAAGCGGTTATACCTGTCCGTTATCCTGAAAATTTAACGAGTTGGCAGCACATGGTATTCGCGGCTGGCAAAAAAGGCAAATACGGAACAAGTGTTGGCGTAACAAAGATCTTTAAACCCGTACAGGCCTTGTTACAAGTGCCGGCTTTTTTATTATCGAGCGATAGTATTGCGCTCATTGGAAAAGTCGTTAACTATAGCAGCGAGGAAAAACAATTAACCGGTCAATTCAAATGGATAACCGATCAGGCATCTGACGCATACGTCATGCCAGGTGCATCTGCTACTATGTACATGAAGCTAAAAGCACCCAGGACTTATGATACTGTCAGGCTTTCTTTCAGCGTGGTGAACAAAGGCAATATTGTTGATGGGGAAGAACGAAGCATACCGGTGTTGCCGGTTGGCAGCATTGAAACCACCGGCAAATTCTTTGTACTGGATAAAGACAGCAGCTTCCAGTTTAGTCCGGCATACAATGACCAACCGGTCACTCTTTATGCAGAAAACAAACTTATCGACCTACTGGAAAAAGAACTGGAGCAATTGCGTAAATATCCACAAGCCTGTATGGAGCAAACGGCCAATAAAATGTGGGGGCTTCTCATGATGCGCCAGATAAAACTTAAAACCAAGCAACCCTTTACTTACCAAAAGACGATCAGTAAACTACAGCAGCGGCTCTTTGAGAATCAATTGTACAATGGTGGCTGGAGTTGGTGGGGATCGGGTAACGCAAATATTTACATCACCACGAAAGTACTACAGGCACTTCGGCAGGCTGATAGTTCAGTAGTAACAAAAAAAGCCATACGGGATGGCAATATTTATTTACAAAATGTACTGCCAACATTGTTGCGCGCAGAAAAGCTGGAAGCGCTGTTATGTCTCAGCGAAAGCAAGCACTTATACCCCTACCAATTCGCGCTTGACAGTATTCCATTTGATAGCCTCAGCATTCACCAACAATGGCAGTTCGTCCGTATTAAGCAAAATATAGGCCTGCCTTACGAAAAGGAATTGCTATCCCTTTGGAAAAAGAAAACAGAAAATTATACAGGAGGAATTCATTGGGGAACAGACACCTGGCGTTGGCAGAACAATATAACTGCTACTATGGTTATTGCGATGAAAGTAATTCGCAATAATCCCGACTACTATAAATATCTTCCCCAACTCAAGCAATATCTATTATCAGAAAAGAAAAGCCTTTACTACCAGAATACAGTTGAACAGGCAGAAGTCACCAATGCCCTACTTGAAGACGCATTAGATAATCAGTTTGATAGTCGGATACCGTCTACCCTGACCGTTAACGGTTCCATCATTAATCATTTTCCGCAACAACTGAAACTGGAACCCGCAAGCACTATTACGCTAAGCAAAAAAGGGGGCGGCTTGATTTTCGTCGGTTTCAACCAAGAAAAATGGGAAACAAATCCGCCGAAACGGGATTCTTTGTTTTCCGTAAATACCGTCTTATTGCAGGGAGTCCGCCTGCTAAAAGAAAATGAACCCTGGATTTCGAAAGCGGGCGAAAGAATAGAACTGCGCGCTGAAATCACTGCCAAAAAAGAAGCAGATTATGTTGAGATTGAAATCCCTATTCCTGCTGGATGCAGTTATGACAACAAGAATTACGATAGCTTTCACGAGTTTAGAGAATATCGCAAAGACAAACTGCTGATCTATGTCGAAAAAATGGCTGCTGGAAAACATGTATTCAACATCCCCCTGCAAACCAGGTTTTCGGGCAGTTTCACCATTAACCCGACCCGCGTTTCACTAATGTATTTTCCGGTTTTTAATGGCAATAATCGCCTCCAAACAATCAAAATAGAATAAAATAACTCACCATTGGTGCTTAAGGCGGCCACTCCCGGTGCCGCCCATGTATACAGATTACAGGCCTACCTACCATTATCACTGAACCTGGGTTGGAATGAATTTCCAACCGTCACTTTCAGCTAATTTTAGGAAAAGATATTATGCCGGAAATAGCAACGCTGGACGCTGTAGATACTTATAACAAATTGCGCGGCGTACCCACACAGCACCCACTTGTATCGGTGATCGACTTATCGACAGCGGCACCGATTCCTGCCCGGCCTTTTCGCTTCGGCCTGTATGCCATCTTTTTGAAGGAACAGAAATGCGGCGAAATTAAATACGGCAGGAACTACTATGACTTCCAGGAAGGCACCCTTGTATTTGTTGCACCGGGACAGGTTATTGAAGTCCAACCCAAGGTCGACAACTTTGTTCCCAGCGGTTGGGCATTGCTGTTTCATCCCGATCTGATCAAGGGGACCTCTTTGGGCAGGAGAATCCAGGAATATTCTTTCTTTTCGTACGACTCCCGAGAAGCCCTGCACCTCTCCGAAAAAGAAAGAAAAATCGTACTCGATTGTTTCAACAATATTCAACATGAAGTGGATCAGTCGATCGATAAACACAGCAAAACACTGATTGTATCTAACATTGAATTGTTCTTAAATTATTGCACGCGTTTTTATGACCGGCAATTCATCACGCGCGACGATAATAACAAAGGCATCCTCGAAAAATTCGAACACCTGCTGGCCGATTATTTCCAATCAGACAAACCCTTGACCATCGGCCTGCCATCGGTCACCTATTGCGCAGAATCACTCAATTTGTCGACCAATTATTTTGGCGACCTGATCAAGAAAAAAACCGGCCTCTCCGCCCAGGAACTCATCCAGACCAAACTAATCGACTTTGCCAAAGAAAAAGTTTTCGATCCGGAAAAATCCATTGGCGAAGTAGCTTACGAACTGGGCTTCAAATACCCACAACATTTTACCCGGGTCTTCAAGCAAAAAACCGGCATGTCGCCCCAGGAATACAGAAACCTGCACTAACCCATGCCTTTTTAATATATTTTTTAAACGATTCTTATCCCGCTCCGGCCATTGCCGGCTATTTTTGCAGCTATGTTGAAAATCCTGGTGGTGGAAGACGAACCAAGTGTTGCCATGCTCCTGCAAAAGGGGCTGACAGAAAAAGGACATACCATCAGCCTCGCGCCCGATGGCAAAACAGGCCTCGAAATGGCCGGCCGCAGCCAGTTCGACCTCTTGATTCTCGATATCATGATGCCCGGCATGAATGGCCTTGAACTCTGCCGGCAGCTACGAGCCCGCAAGGACAGTACACCCATCCTGATGCTGACAGCGCTCGGCAGCACAGAAAATGTGGTGACCGGACTCGACAATGGTGCCGACGACTACCTCACCAAGCCTTTCAAATTCGCCGAACTGGAGGCCCGGATCCGCGCCCTGGTGCGCCGAAACACCGGCGTAGAACCGGAAACCGTACCCACTTTGGTTTTAGCTGACCTTTCGCTCGATACCGTAACCAAGCTCGCCTATCGCGATGGCCGTGAAATTGTACTTACTTCTACGGAATACCGCCTGCTAGAATACCTGTTGCGCAACCAGCGAAAGGTACTCTCGCGCATGGACATTTTAGAAAATGTTTGGGGCATCGACTTCAATATCAGTACGAATGTGGTGGATGTTTACATCAACTACCTGCGCAAAAAAATTGACGCGCCACCGGCTGCCAAACTGCTTCACACCATGGTGGGTATGGGTTATGTGCTGAAAGAATCGAACGCATGAAGATTCAAACGAAAACAGCCATCTTATTTACGCTGATCACGGCCCTGCTGGTGGGTGTAATCAGCCTCACCTCCTATATACTCACCAACAACTTCGTAAACAAAGACTTTCTCAAGCGGCTGGAAATTCGCACCATCATTGCATCCAAAGTAGTACTGGAACACGACCACGTGGCCACCAATAGCCTGGAAGAACTCAGGCGCGATCACCTGGAATACCTGCCGCACGAAAAACAATACCTCATTAAGGTAGATACGCTGCACAAAGTGCAGTTTCTGCCACGCTCCTATCTGGAAGAAATTCTATCGGCCAATGGCAGTACGGCTTTTCACCATGCCGGCATCACCGACTATGCAGGAATTGCACACAAAGATGAAAAAGGCGAATACCTAGTGATCAAATCAGCCGTTAATGAATATGGTTTGTCGACCCTGGCAAAACTGCGCGATATCAAACTCATCAGTTTTTTCGGCGGCCTCGTACTAGTATACACAGTGAGCATTTTTTTCGCCCGCAAAACATTTCAACCAGTTCGGCAAATCATTCAGCAAAGCCGCAATATCAGTGCTTTTAATTTGAACCGTCGACTGCCCGAACCAAGTGGCGCAGATGAAATTGCGGAGATGTCGAAAACCTTTAACAACATGCTCGATCGGCTGCAAGCAGCTTTTGAAACGCAAAACAATTTCATCAGCAATGCATCGCACGAACTCCGAACACCGCTGACCACCATCATTGGGGAAGCCGATTGGGCATTGCAGAAAGAGAGAGACACCGCCGCCTATAAGCAAACCCTGACGGAAATTCAACGCCAGGCCGATCATTTGAATAAGATTACATCCGCCCTGCTGAAAATGGCACAGAGTAGTTTCGACGGACAAAAACAAGAATGGGCCGCCATCGACTTATTTGATCTTATTTATGAAGCCATTCACGCAGTGCAGAAACTAAATGGTAACAATGAATTTATTCTGGAGGGCGCGATGGCAGAAGAGAATGCAAAACCATTCCAGGTAATGGGCAATCGGAATCTCTTACTACTGGCACTCGGTAATATTTTGTCGAATGCCATCAAATATTCCAACCACGATAAGATAACCGTAGTGGTGGAAACCATGGCCGGCACATGCAGCATCCAGGTGCGCGACCAGGGCATTGGCATTCCCGACGAAGACCTGCCACATGTATTTGAGCCCTTCTTCCGCGCCAGCAACAGCAAGAAATTTGAAGGCTTCGGCGTAGGGCTGCCACTGGCCATGAATATTGCGCGCATCCACCAGGGAACCATTAAAGTCGATTCACTCGAAGGCAAAGGCACCCGCGTTAGCCTGATCTTACCATTGATTTAACACTCTAAGACCGTTTTAATGTTCTTAGCCGGTTCTTAGAAACATGTAACGACATACTAATTGCAAGCTTAGTACATCCTAAGTGCGGGGTTTCATATTTGTACAAACAAACAACAGATATGAAAACAATACTCATCCCCACCGATTTCAGCGACAACGCTTTTTCGCAAGTGGAACAACTGCTCAGCAATAGCATACAGGAAAAAGTTAAGTTGGTATTTTTTCATGCATTTAAAATGCCTGAATCAGAGCAGGATCTGTTGGGCGATAATGCAAAGCCGCATTCGGCCGTATTGAACGAAACTTTCAGAAAGGGATGCGTGCGGCTCAAAGAAAAATTTCCCGCAATAAGCCAGATTGCCTATCGATATATGTACGGCGACAGCCGGTCGGTATTACAACATTTCATCAACCACAATGATATAAGCCATTTGTTCTTGCCCGAAGGGATAACTGTAAGTTTGGTTAACCCACGCAGTGTAGACATCACCAATAAACTCATCGCCACTGGACTGCCGGTCATTCAACCCATTCGTGAACAATTGCGGGTACGCTTCCAGCCACGCGAAAAACAAGCCATTCGCCTACTTGAAACAACCGCTTCCTGACCAACCAACCAACCTTTATGTTATTAAGAAAAAACATTCCCATCAGCTATGTTATCGGCAAGGTTAAAACAGAATTGATCTGGATTTCGATCTATGCCATCGCCATCGCTGTACTATACGAAACCTACAACCTGACCTGGATTTCAGTGCCCATTGCTGTGCCTGCAATACTTGGCACTGTTATCTCTCTGTTGCTGGGTTTTAGAAGCAACCAGGCCTATGACCGCTGGTGGGAAGCCCGCCATGTTTGGGGCGCCATCGTAAATGACTCGCGCACCCTCGCGCGGCAGGTGATCAGTTTCACCAGCAACTTATACGAAGACGAAGCCATCGTCAGCTTTCGGCAGAGAATGATCAACCGTCAGATCGCCTGGTGTTTTTGCCTGGGCCAATTTCTTCGCAAGGGAAATTGCCGGCGTTCGCTCGACAAAAGAGTGAGTGCGCGCGATATGGAATACCTGAGCAATATGGACCATATTCCCGGCGGCTTGCTCGACCTGAATGCACGCGACCTGAAAATGGCGCTCGACAAAGGCTGGATCAATAGCTACCAACACGTTGAAATTGATCGCACGTTGTCAAGGCTCTGCGACGCTATGGGCAAATGTGAGCGCATCAAAAACACCGTATTTCCAGTAACCTATTCGCTCTATATCCATTTCACCATGCTGTTCTTTATTGCATTGCTGCCTTTCGGTGTAATCGAATATTTCGGGTTGTTTGAAGTACCCTTGGTCATTGCCATCGCCGCCTCATTTCTATTGATCGAAAAAATGGCCATCCACTTGCAGGATCCTTTCGAAGGCAAACCAACCGATACACCGATGACAGCCATCGCCCATAACATAGAAAAGAACCTCAAACAGATGATGGCTGAAGAGGTTCCTGAAAAAGAAACAGAATTGCTGGTGAAACAAGAAAAATATTATTACCAGCTTTGATCAGTACTTCAGGTATTTGTTGAACCAATTGATGTGTCGCTGCAATCGATCTACTTTATAGCTCGGAACAGAAATACCATGAAATTGCTTCGGATAAATCACCAGTTCTGTTGGCACGCCCAGTGATTTCAATGCCTGGTACATTTGCTCAGCACCCAGTACCGGAACATTGAAGTCACTTTGGCTGGCCATAAACAAAGTGGGTGTTTTAATTTTATCTGCTTTGAAAAACGGATAAGAAACGGCCAACCATTTCTCCGGGTTTTTCCAGGGATAACCCAGTTCCATTTCATATTGCGCCACATACTGGTCGTTGCCATACATACTCAATTGCAAAGAACTTCCCGCTCCACTCACGGCTGCTTTAAACCGTTGATCGGTCGCAATGGTATAGTTGGTTGAAATGCCGCCATAACTCCAGCCGGCTATGCCCATCCGATTTTCATCTACTATGCCTTTGGCAATCAGGTAGTCGGCCGCACCAACAATATCAACCACTTCCTTCTGCCCCCAATCGGCATAAATGGCCCTGATATAATCAAGACCGCGGCCATTGCTACCCCGGTAATTCACGGCAGCCACTGCATAGCCTGCTGCTGCATAAATCATGCGCGTCAAATCGAAATCAAACTCGTCTTGCGCTACCGGTCCCCCATGAATAAAAAGGATCAAGGGCAATTTCTTATTCAATCCATCTGCCGGCCGATACAATATGCCCGACACATCGGTTCCATCTTTGCTTTTAGACCTGAATCCTTCCACTACCGGCAATTGCAGCGGCGCCAGAAACGAATCCTGCAAGTGGGTCAGTTGGCGCAATTGACCGTTTTCCAAAGCAAAAATTTCAGGCGGGGTGGTCGTAGTGCTAACCGTTGTTACCCATGCATTTTTTGCTTTGTTGGATTCAAATTCATAAAAACTTTTTGGCCCCTTGTTGACAATCGACAACTTGCCACTATTGATATCAACCGAACCGACCTGCACTTCGCGATCGTCTTCCACCAAAAAATACAGGCGCTGGCCATCAGCACTCCAACGAACATTACGTACGGGTCGATCCAATGACTTGCTCAACAGCTTCGGCGTACCGCCGGTAGCAGCAATCAACGCAACAATATTTTGCCCATACATTGTATACAGTTCATCGCTGCTGCTCTGCGTGTAGGCAATCCATTTGCCATCGGGGCTCCACACTGCATGCTGGTCTTCGCCCTTCCAGGTAGTGAGCTGTTGCATAACGCCGCCCTTCGCATCGATCACATACAAATCGGAATTGTCATTTTTGTCGGGCATATCTGACCGGTTGCTATTAAAACAAATCTTCTTGCCGTCGGGCGAAAACACCGCATTCGATTCATTGTACACGCCCTTTGTAAGTGTATCCAGGTTTTTAGTCGACAGGGTAAACAGATATAAATGCGTAGCTAGGCTGTCCAGATAACCCTGGTGATCCTGTTTGAAATGATAACGGTCAATCACATAGGGCTTGCGAATTTTGCTGCTCGCGGTATCGCTGAAATCAGCGTCTTTGATGGCGAACACGATGCGCGAACCATCGGGCGACCAATTATAATCTTCAATACTCCCTTTGATATTCGTCATTCTTTTTCCTTCACCACCCCGCCGATCAAGCAGGTATAGTTGATCGTATTTATCGGTGCCGCGACTTGCCGTAAACGAAATATATTTTCCGTCGGGGCTCCACTTCAGCGACGACATTTCCAAATCGTCACCACTCAGTTGCACCGATTCTTTGCCATCCCAACTGGTCATCCACCAGGTGGTTACATTTTTGTCTTTCGCTGAATCTGCTTTAGTGACAGCATACAACACCCAGTTGCCATCGGGCGATGCAATAATATCTCCCGGCTCCTGCAAGCGATACTCATCGGCAGGGGCCAGCGGACGTTTGGTTTGGGCCGGTGCAATGCCGGCAGAAAAAATGGCTAATAATAAAAAGAATACCTGTTTCATGTACTGAAAATACCTAAGTTTAGAGAAACCACCACCAATGTTGCTGCGACTCACCTGTCTTTTATGGGCTATTTTCCCATTTGTCGCTTCTGCACAATACGATGTGCTGATCAAAAACGGTAAAATTTACGATGGAACCGGCAATGCCTGGTACCGCGCCGATATCGGCATCAAAGACGGCCGCATAACGCGTATCGGGCTACTGCCCGGGGCAACGGCCAACAAAATAATTGACGCAAATTATCTAGTGGTGGCGCCTGGCTTTATCGACGTACATGGTCATATCGAATCAGGTATTATGACCACGCCTACGGCGGATAACTATATCTACGACGGCGTTACAACCGTTGTAACCGGCAACTGCGGCGGCTCAGAAGAAGATATTGCTGATTTCTTCCGGCGCACCGATTCCCTCAAAATCTCGATCAATATTGCCACTTTGTATGGGCACAATACCGTTAGAAATGCCGTGATGAAACGCGAAAACCGGGCACCTACTTCGGCTGAATTAAAGCAAATGGAAAACCTGGTTGACAGCGCTATGTTGGCAGGGGCTGTTGGTTTTAGTACCGGCCTGATTTATATTCCGGGAACTTTCGCACAAACCGATGAAGTGGCCGCCCTGGCCAAACGAGCGGCCTTGCAAGGCGGTGTATATGCCTCGCATATACGCAACGAAGAAGCCAAAGTAACCGATGCCATTCAAGAAGCCATTAATATTGGCATCAGTGCAGGCATGCCCGTACAAATTTCGCATTTCAAAGTAAGTGGTCGCGCCAATTGGGGGCGCTCCAAAGAAACTCTGCAAATGATCGAAGATGCCCGGCTGAAGGGGTATGATGTTACCATCGATCAATACCCTTATACCGCCAGCTCCACCAATCTCGGTGTGCGGCTGCCCGACTGGGCTTTTGGTGGCGGCAATGATTCATTGCTCGCAAGACTCAACAACCCAGTCACCCGCGCACAAATCAAAAAAGAAATGCTGCAACAATTGCACAGTTATAAATACAAAAACTATAGCTATGCGGTGGTGGCCAATTATGCAGCCGATAGTAGTTACAATGGCAAAAGTATTACGGAGATAAATGCCTTGCTTGGTCGCAAACCAAAACCAGCTTACGAAGCGGAAACCATTCTCGATATGATCAGCAAAGGGGGCGCCCAAATGGTGTACCATGGTATGGACGAAAACGATGTAAAATATATTATGGGTTATCCTTTTTGTATGGTGGGTGCTGATGCGGGCATTCCGGTGCCAGGCAAAGGCATGCCCCATCCACGGGGTTATGGCAGCAATGCCCGAATTCTGGGAAAATATGTGCGTGATGAAAAAGTCATGTCGCTGGAAGAAGCCATCCGGCGGATGACATCACTGGCTGCCACGAAATTTCATTTAAAGAACCGCGGACAAATTCACGAAGGCTTTGCAGCAGATATCATCGTGTTTGACCCTGCTACCATCAGCGACCATGCTACGTACGAAAAGCCGCACCAGTATTCAACCGGCATCAGTTATGTACTCGTTAATGGGGAGTTGGTATTGGCCGAAGGCAAGCATACGGGCAGGCGCAGTGGGCAAAACCTGCGTCGTGATCAATGATGCATACTGGAAGAACTTAATTTTTCGATCCGGTGGCCGGCCTAAGGAAAAAAATTTCGTCGAAGATCGGCCATTTTCATTCCTACCCATGCAACGCGGCATTATATTAGCGGCTCAATTGAATTATGCAGTCACCCACAGCCGCGCCAACTTTTTGGAAGCGCTACCCATTACCGACTATCTGCGTTATGCGTAGACCTAGGCAACTGCGATTTGTGTGGTTTTGGCTGATCGCCTTTTTTGCCTTTGTTCAGGCAACGATAGCCCAAACAGTTTTGCCACCGCTCCAACCCGAGCAAGACGCTTGTAATGCCCTCTATCTCTGCGGCAACAGGTTCACTACGCCTTTCAGCTACCAGGGGCTCGGTGCTGTGAAGGATTTCAATACCACTCCCTGCGGTGGCGACGAATCCAATTCAATGTGGATGGAAGTAAAAGTGGCCGAAGCTGGCATCCTTGCCTTTGATATTATTCCGATAAGTAAAGAAGACGATTATGATTTTGCGGTATTTGATGTTACAGGCCGCTCCTGTGAACGGGTAAGCAGTGCACCGGTTGTTCGCTGCAATTTCAATAACAACTTTCCCGGTAGCAACGAAAATGGGGTTGTAGGCCTTCGGCCCGAAGGAAAATCAAACAATGTACAGGCAGGTCATTTTGGCGATCCATTTGCGCGATCGATCGACGCAAGGACCGGGCAAAGCTTCCTGATCATGATCAATAATTTCGGCAACTATGTGAGCGGTGGTGCCAGTTCGGGTTTTACCATTGATTTCAATCGATCTACCGCCAAATTTGAAGGCAGCCAGCCGCCGGTGATGAACCGCATCGTAAAAACCTGTAGCGACAGTTCTGTTACCATTGGTTTCTCCCTACCCGTCAGGTGCAATTCGATCGCGGCCGATGGTTCTGATTTTTACACCGAACCTTTTATTCCCATTACCAGCGTTACGCCGCTGAACTGTACTTACGGTAATGGATATACGCGCGAAGTCACCATTCAGTTTGGCGCTAAATTGCCCGAGGGCCCTTATACCGTTATTAACCGCATCGGTTCTGACGGCAATACCTATGTCAATTTATGCGGCGATGTTGCCGACCCCGGCCAGCAGGTTTCTTTTGCCGTTCCGCCACAGATCGTACGCGACTTTTTACCTTATAGCCTCACGAAATGTTCTTATGATATCGACACCCTACGTGCCACGCGCGAATTCGTGCATTATGCCTGGAGCACCGGCGCCATCACGCCCAGTATTGAAGTAGAAGATTCGGGCACCTACTCGCTTACTGTAACGGATACCAATACCTGTGTGGCCACCATCAATATACTGGTTCGCGACTCTACCTGCCCCGAATATTTTTATGCGCCGAATGCTTTTTCACCCAATGGTGATGGCAGGAATGATTTGTTCCGGCCGGTATTTATGGGGAGCCCACGGCAATATAATTTTTCCATTTACAATCGCTACGGGCAGCGGGTATTCGCCAGCAACAAATCCTGGGAAGGTTGGGATGGCCGCATCAACAACAACCCGCAAGCACCAGATACCTATGTGTGGGTCTGTCGTTTCCGCTTGCGCAAAAAAGATGAGATCAGAAAAGGCACCGTCTTACTGGTGCGATAAGGTTTGACCCTTACAGCCCCAACATCTTTTTTGCATTTCCCCACCGCAATTGTTCACGAACCGGCGCACCAGCTTCTGCCTCCTCCAATGAATCAATACGAAGCAGACCGGTCAGGTAGTCGAGAAAAGGAGCATGCGTGCCGAATGCAAATTTTTCGTTGCCAAATTTTGTCAGAAAATCTGCCATCTTGGTTATGGAGCGGCCCGATGTATCAAACAAAAGGTTTGTTTTTTTCACGATGGCCAGCTCTTCGTCGGTCAATGCCGGATTGTTCGCGAAATTCAACACCATGTACTGGGCATCAGGCACCTGTTTTATAATTGGAAGGATGTTCTTCAGGTTCCATTCAGGTTTTGCCGTTCCCGATACCAGGTCTATATCCAGCCACGACCGTTCCCGGCTATCGACCATACGCATGGTAAAAGCCACGGGAATACCCTGGTCGCGGGCCATGGTAACCAACTCAACACAAGCGGGATCAGTGATCTCGTAATCGTGGTATTGCGGATACAGCCTGATGCCACGCATGCCCAGTTTTTTAATACTGGTTGTAAGGTCATTCTTCCAGCCTGCATAGATGGGATTAATCACCGCAAATGGAATAAATCTTTTCGCGAACAGCGTATTTGCTTTGAGTTGTTGTGCCAGTTCTTCGTTGGCCGTTTGTACATTCTGGTAAAATATGCCATTGATATTACTAACAACCGCTACATCTGTGCCGAAACGATTCATGTGTTGCAACATGCCGCTACAGGTGTTGTACTGCAATTGCCTGAAGGGCCAATGGCCTATATAAGCATTGATATCAATTAACATGGCGTCCGGATTTTTTTAGTATCGCATTGTAATTGTCGAAGAAAACCTTTTTCAGGTCTGCCACGGGTAAGTTGGAAGCCAGCAATTTTCCCACACTTTGGTAATAGCAATTGTCTGTGCCATACAATACCCGGGTCACTCCCAATTGCTGAACGGCAAAATCAACCATATGCTCCGGGTTATTGCTTCCCGAACTGTCTACATATATATTGGGATAACCGACAAAAGATTTACAGGCATATTCCCAATCGCCCCCGCCACCAATATGGGCATATTGAAACATCGCTTCCGGATATCGTTTTGCTGCCGCTATAAAATCTTCCGGTATCGAAGTTTGGGGTCGAATACCGGTATCGTATTTCATGCGATACCCGCCCACACCCAACTGGCATTGTGCATGCATATGGATGATCATCTTCAGGTCAATCATCTTTTCGATGATGGGATAAAAAAGAGGGTCGCTGATTTTCTTTTGCGTGTACACTTTTAGGCCACACATACCGAGGTCGACGCAACGTTTTATTTCTTCCAACGATTCCTGCTGGAATATCGGGTTACAGGTAAACTGTCCAATAAACCGGTCGGGATAGGCCTTCATCGCTTTCACGACAAGATTATTGAAAGCAATAAATTCATCGGGCCGGCCGGCAGTTTCTTCATAAATGGGTCGGGACACTACCATTTTGTCGATCTGCAACCGGTCGGCCATGGCAATATTACTTTCAGGACCGCCATCAAATAAATACACATGACAGTGTGCATCGATCTTCTTATATTTCTTCAGCTCTTTCATGATGTCATAACCCGCGCGGTTCTTCGCTGCAAACGGGTCATGGTCGTCGCTGCGTTGCACCGCATCAGCAGCTTCCTGATTTGCAAACGAGCCCACACCCAGCATCATTCCGGCCGAGGTCAGCATACCCTTGGTCATGAATTTTCTTCTATCCATTGTACAACTATTAGGACTTTTTAGTAAACATGTTTTCATAATGGGCAGCCGGCATCAATATGCCGGCACTACTTGTATAAAAATCATCATCCAGTTCGAAACAGCCTTGCTTTACCGCCGTAAAAGGAGCACCGGCCATCGGATGGTATTGTTGCATTTCTTTCCAGCGCACATAATTCATGGCGCCATTGGTTTCCATCATGCCCATTCCCAATCCGGGAAAAGGCGCCAATCGCGCTGCCAGGTTTTTATGCCAATCAACCAAAATCGGATTCACCGTTAAGTCGGCACAAATACAGGTTTTGTTTTTTTGGGCGGCAAGCCGCGCAATCTTCAAACTCAGGCTCAATGTTTTTGCAATGCCTTTCAAAACCAACACACTATAACCCTGGTCGAGTCGTCGCAACGCATCGGCTTCCGACTGTACACTTTCATCTGCACCCACTCTTATACCAAGATCGCCCACATATTCCTGGTTGGTTTCTACAAAAGGCTCTTCGTACAGTTGTATATGCTGCAAAGCGCCGATCTTTTCAGCATGTGCCAGGTATTTTTGCAGGCTTGATTTTTTTTCATACCGGGCATTGGCGTCAATGGTATAGATTAGTTTGCCATCGGCTGTTTGATGGGTTGTTAGATGGCTGATGGCTTGGTGAATTTGGGTGAGCCTTTGCATATCGGCCGCCAGCATCTGTTCCTGGTCGCCCGGCGCACCCGCCTTGATTTTGATCACAAAATACCCATCCTGTACTGCCTGTTGTATTTCCGAAACGGGCATGCCATAAGGCACCTGAAACATCACCGCGATTTTGCGATTGCGATGTGCCAGGGCTTCGCGAAAACCAGGCGGAATCATCTGGTCAAATTGCTGAAAGCCATTTACACGCGCATATAATACCCAGGCAGCATTATCGGGACCAACCATTGCATTGTAAACAAAATTCCGGTTCACATCTGCCTTGCCCGTAATGCGCACTGCCGCTGATTGTGCATGTGCTATTGTTTTATCGAACAGGTCAACCGGATCAGCAAAGGGAACCTGTTTTTGTTCCTGCGCGATCGCGTCGGCCAGCGCATACATCAAGGCATTGCCCGCTGCTTCTGAATGGGTAGCAAACAATTGCGGATCACCATACAATACACTTTGCGTGGCCAATCCAATACCCGATTCGCCCGATTCGGCGCTTAGTTTTATGACGGTTTGCCAAAGCTCGGTCAGGTACCCGCCTTTGAAACCAAAGGGCCGCACCAATTTTTCTCTTTCAAAATTGGAGCTGCTGCTGGCGACCTGGATTAGTTTGTTATTGGCTGGCATAATCGGTAAAGGTAACAGCGCGGTGGGTATGCCCATACCCGCAAAAGCGACACCGGTGTTTTTCAAAAAGGCGCGTCGTTTCATGTGATGGGCAACCTGTTTTACAATGTTATTCCTTCTTTCTGTAAAAACTCCGTTACAAATGCATCGTCGGTGAATTGCGGGTACGCAGCGCAAACGCGATCAATTTCTTCCGACTGTCCGGCCGACAATTGTTCTTTCGGATTGATACACCAGGTGCCGCGCAAAAGTCCTTGTCGATACAATACTTCATGAATACCCGGAATGCAGCCATGAAAACCATTCGCAGGGTCAAAAATAGCAGCATTCATATCGGTTACCTGTATGTTCGCCGTGAGCAGGGCCTCGGCGCCTTCATAACGGTTATCCCTAAGCGCTTTTACCTGTTCCAGCAAAGCAACCGCCTTGCTTGTCCACACGGCCCAATGGCCTAGTAGTCCGCCGACAAATACCTTCTCCACCAACCTACCTTCCACCATGAACGCGTATTTCGTAAGCAAATCAGCGATGATATTATCGTCGTTTCCTGTGTACAGTGCAATATTTTCTCTTCTTGATGAATGGCAAACAGCACGTACCACATCGAGGGTTTGGTATCGATTGAAGGCCGCCACTTTGATGGCCATAACATGCGGTATGTCGGCAAAAGCCCGCCAGAAATCATAACTAAAAACCCGGCCACCCACCGAAGGCTGCAAATAAAAACCGAATACCGGCATCTGTTGCGCCACTTTTTCTGTACGCAGCAAAATCTCTTTTTCAGATAGCGACTGCAATCCACCCATGCTTAACAGCGCCATATCGTAGCCGTATTTGCGGGCGATCGCCGCTTCGCGGAGTGCTTGTTCAGTGAGTCCGCATACACCGGCAATTTTGATAAAGGGCCGGGTGATGGCAGCCGCCGCCAATTCTTCCGCCGCCAGGCGTAAAACTGTTTCATAAAGATTTACAGCGGGGTCTCTTATTTCAAACTGGGTAGAATGCACGCCCACTGCCATGCCACCGGCACCAGCAGCGATATAATAACGGGTCAGCAGTCGTTGTCTTTCTTCATCCAAGGTTCTGTTTTCTGTGAGTGCGAGAGGATGTGCAGGTATTACCGTGCCTTCAAATAATAATTTTGTTTTCGAAAGCGATAAATCCGGGTATTGCATGATATTTATTTGCGCTTGGTTAAAATTGTCCTTGTCGTTCCTGAAAATGCGTGGGTTTGTTGATCGTTTCGCCGCCCTGCTGCAACCAATCGGCCGTCAACTGCAGCATCTTTCGCAGGCCAACGCGTGGGTAACCGAAAATGGAGTGGGCCAATGATGCGTTGTTGAGCAAGGCGGTGGGCTGTATTTCGCCCGTGAAGGAAACTTTTTTTCCAAAGAGTTTTCCAAATGCCTCTGCTACCCATTGAATGGAAACTGTTTCTGGTCCGGTTACATTCAACAAGCGCGCCGGCGATTGGCAATGCAATAAACTTCGGATGGCAATTTCATTGGCATCCCCCTGCCAGATCACATTTACAGCACCGGTTCGCAGATCGACCGGTCTTTCTTCGCGCACAGCGCGGGCGATCTCCAGCAAAACACCATAACGTAGATCGATGGCATAGTTCAACCGATAAATCAAGGTTGGTGTTTTGTTTTTTTCGGAGAAGTATTGAAAAATCCGTTCGCGACCCAGGCAGGATTGACCGTATTCACCCACCGGTGCCGGCAGCAGGTCTTCAGACGCGCCGCCCGAATGTAGATCCACAAAGGGATACACATTGCCCGTAGAGAAAGCAACAATATTTGACTGCTTAAAATGCGTCGCTACGCGCCCCGGCAGGTAAGCATTCATCGCCCAGGTAAAAGGTTCTTTACCGGTGGTGCCGAACTTGGTTCCTGCCAGGTAAAGAATATTTTTTACAGGCGGCAGGGCAGCCAGTTCCTCTTCGTTTAGTAAATCGGCCGAGATGGTGGCAATGCCGTCTTTTTCCAACTGTTGCCGCACTTCGGGATCAGAAAAACGGGAAACACCAATGATATTCTTTTTGACGCCGGCAGCATCAGCCGCCATTTTGGCGAGCCGGGCCATGCTCGGCCCCATTTTACCGGCAACACCGAGCAGCATGATATCGCCCTCCATTTTTTTTAGGTCGTTCAGCAGGGCGGGCGAAGGCTGGTACAATTCATTTTCAATCTGTGTAAGATCAGTCATACGGGGAGCTTGTGTTCATTTAATGAAAATATCTTTGAAGCCAACGATGGCCAGGAAAAACAAAATCGCCAGACCCAATGCACCTGCTATGCGATAGAACATTGAATTGCGATCGGCACCCATTACGCTTTCACTATTGGCCAACAGGTAAATGGCCGTACCGATAAAAGGCACGATAAAAATAGTAACCGTTTGGGCCAGCACGATCAGCTCCAACGGCAGTTTGCCAAATGCGATGGCCACGGCCGCACCAATCACCATGATCATGGCGATCAACATTTTTACGCGCTTCTCGCTGAGTTGATGTCCATACCCCAATGCATCGCCCAGCAAAGTGCCGCCCACAGAAGCATTGCCTACCAGCGAAGAAAATGCGGCGCCAAACAATCCCACCAAAAACAAATTGGCTGCATACCGGCCGAACAGCGGCTCTAAGGCTTTGGCCATATCAACTGCATTGTTCACTTTGATACCAGCAGGATACAACCCCGTGGCCGCGCATATCAACACGGTTGCCGCCATCAATCCTAGTATAACGATGCCCGTTATACTATCGGTGCTTTTCTGTTGATTGTTGTTTGATACACGTCTACGCTCCTGCACCAGGTAAGACTGGTACAGCGCGCCGACGATTGAAAAGGAGGAGGCAAACAGCGCGATGATCAATGCAGATGAGCCTGCTGGGATGGTGGGTACCAAACCGGAGGCGATACCAGCCAGGTCGGGCTTCACCACTACCAGGGTTACAATGAACGAAAGCAACATCATGATGATGAGTGAGATCATCAATTTTTCCAACAGCTTGTAAAAGCTGCCGGAAAACAAAAGGGCGATGGCGAAAAGATTGAAAACCACAATCCAGGTATTGGGCGAACTATGGGTAGCGTCGGCAATGGCAATACCAACGCCAATAGAGTTACCTGCCTGAAAAGAAGCGCACACCACAAAAACACCCAGGCCAATGGCGATGGATGCCGTTCGCCCCCAGCGGGCCCGCACGGTTTGCAAAAACGACTGCCGGGTGGCAAGTCCCAATCGGGCGGACATCGTGGTGAAAACAGCCATAAAAAAAATAGCCGCTACAATGGCCCACAGCAATGCATAACCGAATTCAGCACCCAGTTTGGAGGTAATGGTGATTTTACTGGGGCCGAAAACCAGGGCTGCGGTAATAAGTCCGGGGCCGAGCGACCTGACCCATTTTTTCCAACCCGGTACTGCCGTGGTATCGGGCAGATGATTGGCCGAAACCTCGGTTGCAACTGTATTTTCAGTAGTGGACATAAGCAGGGGCAACCGTTGATAGCCGGCAGCATTCGAAAATTATGAACTTATTTTTACTTTGATCCTTAATAGCGATTTTTTATTTTTAAAAACCGCATTTTATCTGCAAACAAGGCGACCAGGGCTATATTAGCCAACAGCTGATTGCCGGCCAATGATGGGCCAACAATTGGCCGTCGACCCGCCAGCGGGCCAAATTTTGCTGATGCCCAAGCAAGACAAGCCCATTTTCCCCCTCCAAATTAGAAGTTTAAACAGCGTTTCGGGTTTATTTCACTTCGGCCGTAAAAACCAAAAAGATTTCCTTGCGCGAATAATAATTGCGTATATTTAGTTTAACTAACCGCATTTAAACCGCATTTTCTTTTCTTAACGACACTGCATAAACTCTATTTGCGCCATGAACACAACCAAACTATTGCGTTTTTCAAAAGTCATGTACTGGCTTTTCTTGTTTTGCGGACTGCTAGGCACCAGTTTTTGGCGTCCCCTCCAGGCCCAAACAACCACCATTAGCGGCACTGTGCGCGACAAAGAAGGGCAACCTTTGTCGAATGCGAGTGTTGCCGTTAAAAACGGCGGACCAGCCACCACAACCGATCAAAATGGTCAATTTTCGTTGACGCTCTCTACGCAAAATCCGGTGTTGGTCATTTCATTCACCGGTTATCTTCCGACGGAAATACCCGTGCGTGGCAGCAACAACCTGGAACTGATATTGCAACGCGACGATAAATCGCTCGACCAGGTAGTAGTGATCGGTTATGGCACGGTGAAAAAAAGTTCCGTAACCGCTGCCATATCTAAAATCGAAAACAAACAATTGGACCAGCTTCCGGCCGGTCGAGCTGAAACGGCGCTTGCCGGCAGGATGGCCGGCGTCAATGTATCGTCCACCCGTGCTCGTCCAGGAGAGGCACCGGTTATCCGGGTTCGAGGTGCTTCATCACTCGATGCCGGCAATGATCCGCTGGTAGTGATCGACGGTTTTCCCGGCAGCAGTCTGGACAATGTGAACATGAACGATGTGGAATCGATAGAAGTATTGAAAGACGCCTCTGCTGCTGCCATCTATGGTTCGCGTGGTTCCGGTGGCGTTATCATCGTAACTACCAAAAAAGGCAAAACCGGCAAACCACAACTCAGTTTCAACAGCTATGCCGGCGTCTCCATTCCGAGAGTGCACCACGATTGGATCAGCAGCGATGAATATTATAACTATGTGGTCAAATACCTGAACCGTGAATATGTATGGGCCGGTGGCGATCCGAGCATTCCGGTATGGGGCGATCCCCGCCGACCCGCCAACTACCAGGTCAATCCGGTGATCAAAGAAAGAAATGTGAACTGGCAGAATGAAGTCTTACACACGGCGCCCATCCAAAACTATAACCTGGCGGTAGCGGGTGGCACCGACAATGCGAAGTATTATGTGTCGGGCACGTACCGCAATGAGCAGGGCACGCTTATCAATACCTGGTATAAGAGCTATTCGGTACGCGCCAATGTTGATTTTAAAATCAGCCCCGTTGTCAATGCAGGTTTTATGATCAACCCCAATTACAACAGGCGTCGCACTTCCAGTTTTAGCATCGAGGCCCTGGCCAAGTATCCGCCGTTTGTAGCCGTGCGAAATCCCGATGGTACTTATCCCAAAGCACGCGACTATTGGGGCGCTGTGGTAACTGGTGGTATCAATCCCCTGGGCTTGTTGTACGCCAACCAGAACTACAGCAATGTGTTCAACAATATTGGTGAAATATATGTGGGCCTCAACCTGATGAAAGGACTCAAATTCCGCTCCTCGGTCGGCGCCAATATCACGTATAGTAATATCGACAACTACCAGGCGGCCTATGGCAATATCGCGAGACAACCAACCGGCTCTGCCGCCGATTATAAAAATATTTTGCTGCTAAATGAAAATGTACTCTCGTACGACCGCAACTTCGGCAACCACCATATCACTGCCATTGTGGGCCAGTCAACACAAACCGCAGAATCGAGGTATGTAAACATGGGCATTGTTGCCGGCAGCTATAGTAACAATGTAATCCAAACCCTGAACAATGCGGTGATTTCACCCACCCTGACCAGCACCACCAAATCCAATTGGGGGCTGCTCTCCTATTTTGGTCGGATCAACTACGACTACAAAGAAAAATACCTGTTGGCTGCCTCGCTTCGCCGGGATGGTAGTTCGCGTTTTGCTCCAGACAATAAATGGGGTTTGTTTCCGGCCGCTTCAGCCGCCTGGAACCTGTCAAAAGAAGATTTCCTGATCGACAATAAAAACATCAGCCACTTGAAACTGCGCGTCAGCTACGGCAAAACAGGCAACTTCAACATCCCTGATTTCGGTTACCTGGGCAGCATCAGCAATGTTTATTATTCGCCCAACAACACCCTTACTACCGGTCAGGCACAAACGAATTTCGGTAACCAGCAATTGGGCTGGGAAGAAAACAATAGTTACGACCTGGGTATTGAACTTGGCTTATTGAACAACCGGATCAATTTCGTTTTTGACTATTACAATAAAAAAACAAGTGGCCTGCTGTACCAGGAAGCCATCCCCGCCACCACCGGTTTTTCCAGTTCGCTTCGAAATACCGGTGTAGTCAGCAACAAAGGCATTGAACTGGAACTCAATACCAAAAACATGGTTGGTCGCTTTGGCTGGCAAACCTCTTTTAACCTGACGGTGAATCGCAACAAAGTGGTTAGCCTCGGTGGTGCCAGCGAAAGGATAAATACCGATGCATATGGCATGGGCTGGATTTTACGTGTGGGTGAACCGATGTTCTCGTATTACGGCTACAAGAAAATTGGTGTTTTACAAGATGCCGACGACGTAGCCAACTCGGCCATACTGGCGGGATCCCTGCCCGGCAATACCAAATACCTGGACGTCAATAAAGACGGATCCATCAATGCAAGCGACCGGGTAATACTTGGCAATTTCCAACCGAAAATGTTGTTGGGCATGGTAAATGATTTTACCTGGAAAAGTTTTGACCTGAGTATCATCATGCAGTCATCGATTGGTGCCAAACTCTACAATTTCGAAAACCAGTATTACCAGGGTGCCCTGGCAGGTGCGATGCGACGCTCGCTGGTTGAAACCCAATGGTGGTCTACGACCGACCCCGGCGATGGCCAAACACCTGGCGCCGCATTGAGCAAGCTGACCTGGCAGGCCAACAACGACTTCTATATTGAAGACGCGAGTTTCCTGGCTGTCAGAAATATCAATCTCGGTTACAATTTGCCCAACCGGCTCACCGATCGGGTCAAAATAAAAAACTTGCGGGTATATACATCCATGACCAATGTTTTAATTCTGACAAAAAAAGGATTTCATGGTTATAACCCGGAGGGCTATAGCTATGGCGAAATCAACGGACTGAACAGCAAACCCGGCTACAACAGCGGCTCTGAGCCCATCGGCCGAACATTTGTACTTGGCGTGAATGTAAATTTCTAACCCCCCAATTTATCATCTATGCAAACAAGAATATTTTTCATCACGGGCAGCCTTCTTCTACTGGCAGGTGTGACTGGCTGCAAAAAAGTCATCGAAAGGGTGCCCGATTCGGTACTCACCACAGCACAATATTTTAAGAATGCCAAAGACATCGATTTAGCTGTCATCGGTGTTTATAGCAGTTACCAATCGCGCAAGCAAACCGATTACATGTTGTTGGAATTGCCCACCGACAACTTATACCGCAGCAATTATACCCTTGCTGCAGGTGCCGACGATATGGACAATCTCTCTATCACCCCCTCTAACCCGCTGCTCTCCACATTTTGGTCGGCCAGTTATGCAGGCATCGCACGCGCCAATGCGGTTCTTAGCAACATCGATAATCCCGGCGATTATAAAACTGGTCAGAAAGAACAGTTTACCGGCGAAGCAAAATTTATGCGGGCTTTGTTTTATTTTGACCTGGTACGTTTGTTTGGCGGTGTACCCGCAGTAACCAGCCAACTGTCGATTGATGAAGCCAAGAACCTGCCGCGAGCCAGTGAAGAAGAAATCTATACCCTCATCATCAACGACTTAAAAGAAGCTGCTGGTTTGCTTCCTGATAAAGCGTCGATCGCCAAAGGCCGGGCCAGCAATGGCGCTGCGGCCGCCCTGCTTGCTAAAGTATATGTATACCGCAAGGATTGGCCAAACGCCAAAACCTATCTTGATCAGGTAAATGGCATGGGTTATGGTTTACTTCCATCATTTGCCAATATCTGGAAGCTGGATAACGAAGACAACAATGAAATGGTTTTTGTGATGAAATATGTGGAAGGTACCAATGGCCAAACGCTTAGTTCAGCCTATCTCCCCTTTGGCGGAATTGCCGGCATTGCTACTTCCGGCAACGAGTCGGCTTTTCCTTCCTGGGATTTGTTAAAACTATACGACGAAAACGACAGCCGCAAAGCCGCGACGATCGAATCGTATTACCAGGCACCCACCCCAGCCAATGCACCACTCGCCTGGTTGCCGCATGTAAGTAAATACCAGGTAAAGCATGTTATCAATTCAAGCGGACTTGATTTGCCGGTGATCAGGTATGCCGACCTGGTGTTGCTGATGGCTGAAGTACAATACGGCTTGCAGCATCCTGATTTGGCGGTGGCAGAAATAAACAAAATAAGAGAACGGGCTTTTGGCAGCAGCGATCACAATTATACAGTTGCCGATATTTCGACAGATGCAGATTTTACAGACAAGCTATTACTGGAGCGTCGTCTTGAACTGGCCTATGAAAACGAGCGTTGGTTCGACCTGGTACGAACCAATCGCCTGTTAACTGACTTGTCGGTAGAGGAAAGAAGCTATAACATTGCTACAGAAACTGCGCAAACCGTTGCACTTGCACCAAAAGCGAATTACAGTTTGCTGCCGGTACCGCAAACACAAATTGATATTTATCCGACAGATGTGCTCACCCAAAATCCTGGTTACTAAAATGGCGAACATGAAAAAAAAGACACAGAACAGAAGAAATTTTATCAGGAACGCATCGCTGGGTTCAGCCGCCTTGATGGCAGCTGGTATTCCCGGTTTTGCCGGTCAGCAAAATAGCCGGAAACTGGCCATACTAGGCGGCACGCCTGTTCGGCAGAAAGAATGGCCCAAGTGGCCATCGATGATTGTAGATGAAAACATGCTTACAGCCATTACTGAAACCACCAAGAGTGGCAACTGGAGTCGCATCAACAATATGCAAAATGGCACGGTGGCACGTTTCGAAAGAGCCTATGCAGCGCTTATGGGTACCCGTTATTGTGTTGGCACCGGTTCTGGCACCCAAGCCCTCAGCACTTGTGTGGAAGCAATGGGCATTGGTCCGGGCGATGAAGTCATCACGTCCCCATATACCGACTTCGGATCTGTTTCTGCCATTATTGGCAGTCGCGCGTTGGCCGTACTGGCCGACCTCGATGCAGACAGTTTTCAACTAGACCCCGCTGATGTAGAAAGAAAAATCACCCAGAACACCAGGGCCATCATGCCGGTACATATCATGGGCTCGGCCTGTGATATGCAAGCCATCATGGCTATTGCCAAAAAACACAACCTGTTGGTAATCGAAGATGCCTGTCAGGCCAACTTCGCCAAATACCAGGGCAGGCAGTTGGGCACCATGGGCCATCTCGGCTGTTTTAGTTTCCAGGCAAGCAAACAAATTGCCTGTGGTGAAGGCGGCGCGGTGATTGGCAATGACGAAGCCCTGATGGAAAAAGTGTACACCGTCCAAAACCATGGCACCAACCGGAAAGGCGCAAATGTGACCATCGGCCCCAAATACCGTATGAATGAATTGGAAGGCAGCATCTTGTTGGCGCAGCTCGACAAAGCCTATGATCGTTTCACTTTGCGTAATAAAAATGCCGCCTACCTCACAGAAAAACTAAAGGGGCTCAACGGACTAACACCGCAAAAACAATATCCGGGTGCCGAAAGTAGCGGCTATTATTTATATGCCCTTCGATACAGAAAAGAAGCATTCGGGGGCGCAGAACGCAGCCAGTTCCTGAAGGCCGTGGCCGCCGAAGGCATCAACCTGAATGGCTATATCAAAGGCCTGAACCGGGAACCATGGACGGATCACATACTTCAATTGAAATCTTACCAGCAACTGTACAGCCATGCCCGTCGCAAACTATTTAAAGAACAATTGGTATTGCCCACCTGCGACCAGGTGACCAATGAAGTGATTGTGTTGTCGGGTTCCGGTCCGCTGTTAGGCTCTGTACAGGATATGGACGATATTATCAATGCCATTACCAAAGTGTACGAAAACAAAGAGCAACTAAAATCAATACCGGTTTAAGCTATGGCAAACTCTCGACGAAAATTTCTGCAGACCAGTACGCTGGCAGGCATCGGTGCGGTTTTATTACCGTCGCTTAGAACGAGGCCGGATTTCCATAAGCTGGCAGAAGACGACCGCATTATTGACATACACCAGCACAGCAACTACCATGGCAGAACCGATGAACAAATGATAGTGCACCAGCAAGAAATGGGTATTACGTATACCATTCTTTTACCGGCTGGACATCCGGTTAGCCGCGGCTCTACTCATTATGGCATATCAAATGGTTTGTACGCGCAGGTAACGCCCAATGAAGCCGCCTGGCAATTTGCACAGGCACATCCCAAAGACTATTTTTTTGGTACGGTTGAAGTACCCGACCTGCCTACGGCGATAACTGAGATGGAAAAATACCTTCAGCTCGGGGCGGTTGCCATTGGTGAATTGAAGTTCAATGTTGATTGTGATTCGACCGAAATGCAGCGCGTTTACCAATTGGCGCAGGCTTTTGATGTGCCGGTGATTATGCACTGGCAATACAAAATGTATAACAATGGATTTGATCGATTCCATAAAATGGTCAAGAAATATCCGCGGGTAAAATTCCTGGGGCATGCCCAAACCTGGTGGGCCAATATCGACCGCAACAACAAAGACCAGAATATACTTTATCCGAAAGGGATGGTTACCGCAGGTGGCTATACCGAGCGCTTACTCAGCGATTATCCCAATGTATATGGCGATCTATCGGCGGGCTCGGGGTTACAGGCACTCACGCGCGACGATGGTTTCACGCGCAATTTTCTCAGCCGCCACCAAAACAAATTGGTTTATGGCAGCGACTGTGCCGATGCCGTGGGAAAAACAGAAGCCTGCCAGGGCAGTCAAACCATTGCTGCCATTAAGAAATTTTCGGCATCCAAAGACATTGAAAGGAAACTACTGTTCAACAATGCCAACCAACTATTCCGGCTCGGTCGTTGATGCAGCTTTGCTGAAGCGCATTAAACAAGCTGCTGCCGATTTGCAATCATCGGTTGTGGGTTGGCGACGCTATTTACACCAACAGCCTGAGCTTTCCTTCAAAGAATACAACAGCGCTGCTTTTGTCAAGGCTAAACTCGACGAATGGCAGATTGCCTGGCAGCCCATTGCCGGCACCGGCGTGCTCGCCACCTTGCAAGGCAAACAACCAGGCAATCAAACTATTGCCTTGCGTGCAGACTTGGATGCATTGCCCATTCAGGAATCAAACACAACATCGTATGCATCTGCTTCTCCGGGCATCATGCATGCCTGTGGTCACGATGCACATACGGCATCGCTATTGGGCACTGCTGCCATTTTGCAAAATATAAGAGATGATTTTGGCGGCACCGTTAAACTCTTGTTTCAACCATCAGAAGAAGTGTTACCTGGCGGTGCGGGAATGATGATAGCCGAAGGCGCTCTGTCAAACCCGGTTCCTGCTTCTATCATCGGGCAACATGTTTCGCCGGCACTACCAGTGGGAAAAATTGGTATTCGTGCTGGCAAATTCATGGCTTCGATGGATGAAATCAGCCTGCTCGTGAAAGGTCGCGGTGGTCACGGCGCCCAGCCACACCTCAATATTGATCCGGTCATGATCACGGCGCAATTGCTTACCGCGTTACAACAAGTAGTGAGTCGACGCGCCAATCCCTTTATACCGACGGTACTTTCATTTGGAAAAATCGAAGCCAAAGGCGCGTTCAATATCATTCCGAATGAAGTGTTTCTGCAAGGCACATTCCGCACATTCGACGAAGAATGGCGTGAAGAAGCCCATCGGTTGCTGACGAATATGGCTATACAAACAGCTCAAAGTATGGGCGGTGAATGTATGGTAAACATCAACAAAGGCTATCCCTATCTGGTGAATGACGAAGCGGTTACCAAGGTTTTACGGGAAACAGCCATCCGATACCTGGGCCGCGAAAATGTGGTAGACATAGACCCCTGGATGGCAGCGGAAGATTTCGCCCGGTATTCGCATGCATTACCCGCCTGCTTTTACCTGCTGGGTATCGCCAACGAACCAGCGGGCATCACTGCCTCACTCCATTCGCCCGCCTTCGATATCGATGAAGCCTCGCTGGCGATTAGTACTGGCCTTATGGCTTGTATCGCAATCGAACAATTGTCTATTTATTAACCAAAATCAATAACAATGGATTCACGCCAAACCACGTGCCTTCTTTACCTGGCCATTGGTGCCAGTATTTGTTTTGGAGGCTGTACAAGAGAAATGGCTTCAGACGCCAACGCCAGGCAAAAAACAAATGTTACCGCTGCTAACGCATCCCTGACCAGCGGCACCCCGCTGCCCGGCGGTCGCGCTTACTATGTTGTTGCCCTTATGGGTGGTGCTTCCACCCAAAAATTTGTTCGTATTGCACAGTATTCATTCACTGCCGGATCGGGTTCAACAGGAACTGTTACCGAAGAATTTAAGTATTGGAGTCAGCAGTTTACCGGTAACGCCTATTCCAACAAAGTAGCCACGGGTTACACAACAGGTAACTGCCTCTATGACAACTGTACCATAAAAACCCCCATCGGGTTCCAACCCGGTCAGGCCTGGAAAACATTAGCGGGTACCTATTATATTGATGTAAATGGCCGCGTCGTCATCAACTGGACCGGTGGTTCACGCGAAACCTGGACCATCAGCTATCCAAAAACCTATTATGCCATGTTCACCATATTCAATTCTAATTATGATGTGCAGCATGGATGGGCATTCGGCTCCAATACCAATTTCAATACTGGCGCAAACATGGCGCAGATCAAAGCCGCTGGCAATCTTAATACGGCCGACTATTGGCAGAATGCCTATGGTGTACCCGATCAGCAATCAACGGGCCAGTATTGGAACATGGGTGCCTATAACCAATGCTCCACCCCTTCGCTGCAAATCACCGAATCAGGCGCCGCTTGTTCGAACAATCGCTGGCATTCTTATGTGGCCGGCAATCCTGCTACCGACAAAAGAAAAAATTATTGGAATCACCAATTAGATGTGGTTACCTGCGCCGATGTGCCGGGTCCTTGTATTAGTCCGCAAGCCGGTCATACCGTCGCCATGCTGCAGGTGCTCGACGACGCCGGCACTTTCAGGGGCTGGGTAGCAACAGAAGCCAGCCTTCATGCTCGTGCCACAGGCAATGCAGTGGTAGGTAGTTTCTATTACGTGAAATGATTTGAAAGGTGTACAAAAAGAAGGGCGCCCCATTTCGGTGGCGCCCTTTGCTATGGCTAATCAGTGTTAATGCTGTTGCGGTGCAGCCCAATAGGTACAGTATCCATTGGGGTTAACTTCCCCTTTGAATAACTGGCAGCCTGGAAATTTTCTTTCATCCGTAGGTGCCAGGTACAAGGTGCAATTGGCGCAATAACTGTCTTCCATCGGCGTGTGTTCTACATAACCGAGTTGCTTTCTTTTGGCCAGATCAGCTTCGGTAACGCTGCCATCGTCGACCGGTTTTTTGGCTGAATCTATTTCCGGCTTCGTTTTAGCTTTTTCGGTATCCGCGCTGTTGCCGCAAGCTGTCAGCAGCAAACCCAGTGTGGCGATAGAACCACCGGTAACAAACAGCTGCTGCAAAAAATCTCTTCTGGTTTTCATGTTCTGCTTTTTTATTTGTTGGTACTATCAGGTAGCGTATAACTGAATAAATGTGATTTGCTCAGGAAATAAATTTTCCCGGCTTGAAAATCGCCACCGGCTTCAATTTGCACCGGCGAGGCAGCCAATAGTTCAATGCGTTGTTTCTTTGTATCCACCTGCGCGATTCCTTTTGCCAGCAACACATACAACTCCCCTTTTTTTGCGCCGCGAATAAAAACCCGGGGTGCCTGTGCCCAGGCAGTCAACCCCAACCGGTCTTTTACATCTTCCTGGTACAACAATTTCTTACTGCGGGGATCAAATACAAAAAAAATGTGCAGGTCTGCAATGCCATACACCAGTCCATTGTCGCCAACACAAAGGTCACTGTAATCCTGCACGCCGGCAATCAACGCAGACTGCCATAGAATTTTCTTTTTACTGATGTCCATGATATACAGCGATGCTTCTTTCGCCTTTTTTTCACCACCCGTTCCCGGCATCGTGGTGGTACCGGCGATAATTTGTTTTTGGTTTAGTAAACCCATGCTCATGGTCGATTGATCGGGCAACACCAAACTATCGCTCAACACCCGGGCCTTTTTTGTTTTCTTATCCCAAAAAAGCAAGCCGCCACCGGTGTATCCATATTCAGGCGTGCCACTTAAAATAACTTCGTCGTCTGTAATCAACAAACTATGGGGTCGATGGGTATGTAACACAGAAGCGGCTAGTAAATGCGGATTAGCATCTGTTGTCGAAGGCTCCTGGTCGTTCCACTGGTTGAATGGATTCCATTGCAACAATGCGCCTTGTGGATACACGCCAAAATACACTTCTTTGCCCTTTACTTCTACGGTATTGAATTGACCATAGGCCGGAAAATGTTGCCACTCACCCGTGCGCGGTTTGTATTGAAACAAACGCATGGGAAATGTAGCACCGCCGGCAATCGATCCGTCGGGCATAGCTGCCAGCCCCATTACCAATGAGCCTTCACTCCGGTAGTCAAAATGCAGCGTATCGGTTCGCCCGGAATTTCTTTCAACATACAAACGATGCTCTACCATATCTATCGAAACCGCCTTGCCCTGTCGTTTAAATTTTCCATAAAACAGGTTTTGGTCGCCTGTAACCTGCGGCAACTCTTTCACCACCTGTTCGCCGGCTACCGGCAACCGTTTGCCCGCCAACAAGCGAAACCAACCTTCTTTGTTTCCTTTCAATGCATTGGCATAGACTTCTCCGTTCTGTTGCCGATATACAAAGGCCGAGCCCCTCACCCGTTCTTCTTCTTTCAACATCACCTGGTTGGTTTTTGTAAGCGGGTCAAAAGCCAATACCTGGCTGGCGGTATTACCCAAACCTACATATACCCATCCGCTGTCGTCAACGGCGATGGATCGTGGATATTGACGCCAGTTCTGCTGGTACAGAAAACCATAATCATTAAAATTCCCATTGCTGGGATCATACGATACCAATCCACTGTTTGGATAAGTCACCGCCCAGATCAGCCCCTTACTGTCTTCGGTAAAAGCCATCGCCATTTGTGGCGAAGCTTCCTTCGAAAAAACAAATCCCGGCATCGCCGGATCAAACTCCACAAAATAATTATTGAAAAAAGTGTAAAACCGGTTGCGCGATGAAAGTAAAGAGGCATACGGCGCGTCGCCCACTGGAAACGGAATATCAAACTGACGGCTCTGGCCCGTTTCTGCATCAATCATCAACAAGCCATAACCACCTCGATGATCGAACAACCAAGACAGCAATACATCTCTTCCGTTTTCATCAACAGCAGCGGCGGTGCCGCGGTGAACACTCACGGGACAAGCCACCCCCAGATCAGTAAATGCGTTGCCGGTAGCCTGCGCAAAGCAGGCTACACGAAAAACGCAGCTAACAAAAACTAAACCTAGAAACAAAAACAAATTTTTCATAGCCGTTGCCAGATCAGGGGTAGTTTTATTTTTTATTTGACAGCGACAACAGGCTGACCGCAGAATCTTTTACTGCACCGGCGCCTTCGGTCGACATCTTTTTCAACCAACCCTGCATGGCAGCATCTATCGGTAACGCTTTGGGTGAGCGATACGCTTTTGACAATGCTTTCAGTGCCGCCAACATCCATTGTTGGTTAACAGCACTATTGGCCTTCGAAATACTATTCAATAACAAGGCGGTTTCTCCTTTCTTGTTGCGTGCCGCAATAATGCCCGTTATTTCTTCTACCAATTGTGTTTTGTCGGCAGTTGCCTCATTGGTAAAGGCGGGGCTGCTCAACAGCCGCTGCATAAAAGCTGCAGAAGAACCTGCATCGGTGCTCAATACCGCTGTTCGGAACCATTGGTTGGCTTTGTATTTTTCCAACACCGTAGCAAAGGCTTTTTCGTTGGCGGGATTGTTGAATTCACCAAGACTTAAGACAGCCTGCAAAGCCACTTTGGCCGACGAATCATTGATTGCTGCCAATATAAGCGGGTAACAAGCCGGGTACTTCTCGGCCAACATCAGTCCGTGTTCCCTGACAGCAGCCACCGGGTCAACGATTGCTTTCTTCACCAAATCGATGTTGAGGGTCGACAGCGATTCAAGCACATACAAAGCATGTAACCGCGCGCGGCCATCGTTCGATTCCTGTACAAGTTTTACCAACAAGGGCACCACCGATTTGTCTTGCCTTTCCAGCAACAATCGATGTGCTGTACTTCGCATCCATTGGTTGTTGTGCGATAACAAACCAACCAATTCAGCACTGCTCATAGCGGCGAGGTTCGTGTTTACCGGCTTATAAGCACCAGCCTCTTTCGGCAACACGCGATAGATACGACCCATATCACTGCCGCGCATAAAATCCATATCGGTTTTCAGGCTATCGGGAATAGAAACAGGGGTTTCAATGTGTTGCCGGTAATAGTCGATGATATACAAACAACCATCCGGACCTACCACAAATCCTACTGGCCTGAACCATGAATCGGTGGAAGCAAGAAACTCACGGTCTTTTTCAGCGGCACCACGTGTTGCTGTATAAGCGGCACTGGAATCATTCAACAACATCACATCGCGATGTACCAGGTTGCCAGCTACTTCGCCCGTAAAAATATTACCATAATATTCTTTTGCGTACGCATCGCCTTCATAAACGGTGCCACCCGAAGCACCTGTAAAATGATCGTCGGCGTATTCCACCCGATCGAGGTGTTGCTCCTTGTAATTTCGATTTCGCGCATCTGTTCGCGCTTGGCGCCAATACGGCGGCGGCGTTTCCTGGAACATGATGGGATCGTGGTCAGAAATATTAATAATGGCGCGCGGATTTTTCAAAAATGCATGTCGGTGGGTGTAGCGCCAGGGAATAACCGATTGCTGAATATGAATGGTATTTTCCGTAAAGAACCGATGTCCCCAGTCATTGATGGTTTGGCCAAATTGCCCCGGACCAGTTTCGAGTTCAAATTTTCCATTGTCCAACCTAAAACGAAAATCTGCGCCCTGCATTTGCAAAGCCGGTGAACCCGGTTTTCCCGGAATAGTAACCGTACCTGCTTGTCCGCGGTTATTGGCATAAATCCAGTTGTCAACGCCGAAGCGAAGACTTGTTATCTGTGCTTCTGAATTGGCTTTGAAGAAGCCGGTGAACAACACTTCGCGTATATCCGCTTTGTGATCGCCGGTCGTGTCTTTCAGGTACAAGATATCTGGTGCTGCCGTGCAAATCAAGCCACCTTTCCAGGGCAAAATACTCGTCGCCTCCGATAGCTTATCAGCAAAAACGATGGCAGAATCTATTTTACCATCTTTGTTTGCATCTATAAGCATCCTGATATTTCCAGCTTCTTTTCCCGGCTCAGGCGGAAAAGGATAATCAGGCATTTCGACCACATAGGCATTCCCTTGTTCATCGAATACCATATCGACCGGGTCAAGCACATTCGGCTCGACGGCAAAAGTTTCAATCTTGAAATCCTTGTTCAACTGAAAATGCGCCATCGATTCATCCGGACGCATGGGTTCGGGGTATTTCGGCTCCTTCTTGTTTTCACGGCAAGCCATAAGGCCCAGGGCCAGTATCAGCATGCCTGCAAGGGCCTTGTTCTTTACAATTATCATAGTTCTGTCGAGAATTATTGAACGGTAATCTGAATGCTTTTTACTGTTTGTTTTGATTGTTCAATACTGTTATCAGACCCCACAAAAGTGGCGGTATAAGTACCTGGTTTGGCGTAGGTGTATTGAAAAAGGGTAATGGGCGCCGCTATAATACCTGCTTTAATGGTGGTAGACCAGTCGGGACCCAGGTCGACCGAGGTTGCCGTGATGGGGCGGCTTACTGCCCAGTTTTCACTGGTTGGATCATTCCAAGGGCTGGCAGGATCAAAGGGCAGTTGTAAAACAGCCAACGGATTATATGACAAACTTTGCGGATCAAAAATAGGGTTGTTTGGATTTAGCAATGGATTGGTCGAATCATATCTCGGCAAGGTAGCATAGAGATATTCATTGCCATACATCGTGAGTCGGGTGGCCGTTACACTTGACCGCGCAGGCGCGTTTTCTTTGTTTTCATCAATGATGCGAAAGCCAATACTGTTTTGGTCAAAGATGGTTAGCGGTGCATTGTTAAAACTTACGTCCCTGCTCTTGATCGCAAAGCTCTGGAAAAAATACTGCCGGGCAAGGCCATTGGTTTCCTGCGGCTGTGTAAGATACCGGATAGCAATGTACAAAGGTTTGCCTGCCGTTGTAAGGTCAGAAATATCAACCGTTCCAGAAGCCGTAAAACTAGCGGTTGCACCCAGTACGAAGCGACTGGTGATATCTGTCCAGGTGGCTGCTTTAAGGCTGGCAACACTGGAATAATCTCCGTTAAAATCAGTCGACGCCAGTATCGACAACTGGTTTGTTTGGGTTCCCAATTGCACACTGCTGGTAAATTGCATGGTAATACCGCCATTGCTTACATCAAAAGTGCGGCCATCTTTGAATGCATAGTCTTTCAGCAATTCGCCCGAATAAAACGAGATTATATGGGCATTGCCTGTAATCTTAAAACTGACTGGCTTACCGGCAGTAAAACTGCTGCCATCGGTGCTAACATCAAAGGTTGGCGCAGACACTTCCATTTGTTTGTTACAAGCCGCTGCTACATACAAGCCGGCCAGCAACAGTATATAATAGATTCGTTTCATAATGTTTTGTTTGGGCGTTAAATTACCAGCCTGGGTTTTGCGACATCGCTTTGTTGTTGATGATTTCATTGGTAGGAATCGGCATCAGCAAGTCTTTCTCCGTTGCATTAGAATAATATTTGGAGATAAGACCGGCCTGTGCGGGCCATTCTGTTTGAATTTTGTTACCCATGTCCTGGTACACGCGAAGGAAAATACCCCATCGTAACAAGTCTGCTTTCCGCAAACATTCCATATTCAATTCGCGCATTCTTTCATCTTGCAACATGGCCAGGAAAGCATCTTTTGAGGCTGTTTGTGCCGGCTTGAGGTCAGCATCTGTTTTTGACCAGATCACCGCTGAAGCGGTTGCGCCCGATCCACCACCACCACTGATGGTAATGGTCGGCGGCTCACTGTACTGCCCTTCCCGGAAAAACATCACACCGGTACTGTCGCGATCAAGCGTGATAGCGGTTACTTCTCCGCCGACGATGGTCGCCTTACCGGTCGCTGTAACGGGGCCAACACCTGTGCCATCGCCTGAAGAAAATACAACTGAAGGCGCACTGGTATAGCCACTACCGCCACTGGTAATATTGATGCTACGCACACCCGTCGACCAACCCCTTCTTCTCACTTTATTCACCGCTTCAATCGCATCTGGACTCGGACCATTGTTCAGTTCGTTTTCGGCTTCTGCAAACATCAGTAATACATCACTGTAGCGCAGCAGCGTGTTGTTTTGCGGCGTGGTATTGATTGATTTAGGCAGCAACGTTTCGTATTCGCGCCGCCATTTGGCTGGCCGGCCATAGTTCTTGGTAGTTTGGGTGGGAAGCGCCGACATATTTTTCGTACCATTGGGCGCTGGTGCTGCAGCATAGGTAAAATGTGCAATGCACCACCACTTCCGGTTGTCGCCTTCTTCAAATACATCGTAGAATTTGGAAGTGGTACTCATGTATGCTGCGCAGGCACCATGATTGGGGCCGGCATCGGTACCATTGATATACCCGTTGTTGCTGGCCTCAAAGAACTGGGTGGTTTGGTTTCCCCAAAATTCAACTTCCCAAATACTTTCTTTGATATCATATTTGTCTTGCGCAATGTTGATGAAGATCTGCGGATAGCTTGGATTCAGGGTATGGCCTGCTTCCACATCATCAATGACCATCTTTGCCCACTTGCGCGCTTCTGCATACCGGCTCTTATCGTTCAGCGGACTACCAGCCATGGTTAAATTCACCCTTGCCAATACGCCGCGTACCGCAGATTTACTAATCGCACCACTGAAACCAAGTTGGGTAATGGCTGGCACCAATGGCTCGGCTGCTTCCATATCGCTGATGATTTGTGCGTAAGTTTCCGACAAAGTTGATCGCGCGATGTCAACTTTCACTACCGATGACGTTGGTTCCGTTTTTAATGGAACGCCGCCAAAATAAGTAGCCAATTGAAAATAATAATAACCTCTTAAGAAAAGCATTTCACCACGAATCTTACTGCGAATACTGTCTGCTATTTCGGGGTTCTTGTCCACATTCGCCAAAACCACATTGGTCCTGTTGATGCCGTCAAATAAATTTGCCCACATGCCGGCCGTCCACAAATCAGCGGGGTTGTAGAAATAATTCCAGGGGCCAGTAGTCAGGCTGGTCCTGTTCATATAGGCTTCATCGGCATGCCAGGCAAAGAGATAGTTACCCCAGCCAGTCAACGCGGCAGCACCCAGGTTGTTATAAGCGCCAATGCGCGCATAGTTGAGTTGTTCGGCCGTTTCATAATAGTTTCCTGGATTCAAAAAATCCGTTGGTTTGGTGTCGAGAAATTTCTTGCAGCCTGCCAGGCTAGCGAGAAATAACAAAAACGGTATGTAGTGTCTTGCTTTCATTTGATGATGATTGATGGTCATTGACGCATTAAAAACTTCCTTTTATGCCAATGGTAAATACCGGCGCTTTCGGGTACGACGAATAATCATAACCCGGTGTCAGTACACCGCCGTTGGTACCCGTTGTAACGGTACTGCGCACGGAAACTTCCGGGTCAAGTCCACTGTATTTCGTCCAGGTGGCCAAGTTTTGCGCCGATGCAAAAATGCTGAGCGCACTCATATAGGCCCGCTTCGTCAACTTCAAGGGCACATTGTAACCGAGATATACTGTTTTTAAGCGCAGGAAAGAACCGTCTTCAACTACTCGTGAAGAGTGATAACCAATGGGCCCCTGGCCGCGGGTCCGGTAATTCGCGTTGGTCGGGTTATCGGGCGTCCACCTGTTGACATAAGATTTAAACTGGTTAATGTTCGCATAGCCATTACTGTTACCCTCCAGCAACAAACGGTTGGCGTTGTACACATTGTTGCCATAAGACCACTGCAGGAATATACCCAGGTCAAAACCTTTGTACGAAAAGTTATTGCTTAAGCCACCAATATGCAGGGGCTGTCCGCGACCAATGATGGTAATATCGGCCGTTGTCATTGTGCCATCTCCATTCAGGTCGCGGTACTTGATATCGCCCGGCTGAATGGTATTGCGTACTGCGCCATTGCCGCTGAGGTTGGGTTTTAAAATATAGACCCCGGGCGACGGGCTATCAAAATCATCGTACTGGTAATTGCCTTCCCAAATATAACCCACCATCATACCGGCGGGTCGACCCACTTCCGCAATATATAGTGGCTGACCATACTGCGACACATAGGGCGTTATACTCGAAATATTGGATTGGCCCTCGTTCAAAGCCGTGATCTGGTTTTTGTTGAAGCTGATATTAAAACTAGTCTGCCACCTGAAATCTTTTGTACTGATATTGGTACTGTTCAAAGTGATTTCCAAACCATCGTTGCGCAATTCACCCACATTTTTCACGGCCGAACCAAAACCAGTTGTTGGCGGCAGCGGCGCTGTCAATAGCAGGTCGCTGGTGATTCGGCGATACAAATCAATCTCTACCGAAAACCGGTTGTTGAACAAGCCCATCTCATACCCCAGGTCGAGGGTGCGAATGGTTTCCCATTTCAGATCAGGGTTACCCACATTACTGATAAAAGCGCCACCCACACCTGCCGTATTGTTCAAGGCATATCCATTGGTAACATTGTCGTAGGTGAGGCTGGGATAAGCGGCAAAATCGCCGATGCGGTTATTACCCGTGGTACCATAACCGATGCGCAATTTAGAAGTCGAAATAACGGAGGCTATACTCTGCCAGAATTTTTCAGTATGCATATTCCAGGCTGCCGCCAACGAAGGAAAATACCCCCACTTGTTATTGATAAATTTAGAAGAACCATCAGCCCGGAAAGTGGCTGTTAACAAGTACTTTGACTTGTAGCTATAATCCCAGCGTGTTGCATACGACACCAATGTATTGTCGCTCGTGCTCGAAATTCCGGCAAAGGGAACACCTTCTTCCAGACCGTTAATGCCCAGGTTTTCATTGGGCAATAAACGGCCGCCATATCCATCGGCCATATACCGCTGCTTACTGACTTCAAACAAAGCAAGGCCGGTTACCGAATGCACTTTGTTGAATGTTTTCTTGTACGTGAAGCTATTTGAATTGGTGAAGTTGTTGGTGGTATAATTGCGTATATAACCGAAAATGCCATTTTGGTTGTTGATATTAAATGGACTGGCCTGTGCTGTATTGGAGTTGTAAAATGATTCGGTCGACAATCGATTCAATCGAACACCGGCTACTGTTTTGAAACTAAGTTCAGGCGTGATATTATATCCGATATAGGCATTTGCCTCTACCAACGATGTTTTGTTGTAATTGTATTGGTTCTTTTGGCTGATATAAGGGTTGATGCGGGCATCTGAACTGGTGTTCGCCACCGCATCGGCCGGATCGTTCAAAAGGTCGTTGCGACCAAAGGGTGAAATCGGTCGGTACATCCAGGCAGAGGTCAATACAAACGATGTCGGGTTGTTCTGCGCTACCTGGCCCTGGCTGATAATTTGTCCGCTTTGGTTTACATTACTGTAGTTGAACGTAACACCCGTGTTGAACTTCGGACTGATCACCTGGTCTAAGGTGACGCGACCCGAATACCTTTTTAAACCGGTATTGATAATAGTACCAACCTGGTTGAAATAATCGCCCGATACCGAATACCTGGTTTGATCGGTTCCCCCTCGAAGCGACAAATCATATTTCTGCGTATTACCGGTTTGAAATAAATAATCCTGCAGGTCCAGTCCTTTCTCACCATTGTAACTTTCTACCGTTTTTCCGTCGGCAAAAAATGCCTGGGTGGAAGCAAGGGTCGGATTTAATTCTTTCTGGTATTGAATGAACTCAGCCACACTCATGAGCTCCATTTTCTTCGGCTTCATCTGGTTACCAACCTGCGTGGAAAAACTCACCACAGGCCGGCCGGTACGACCTCTTTTTGTTTGAATGAGTATTACCCCGTTGGCCGCCCTTGATCCATAAATAGCGGTTGAAGAGGCATCTTTCAGTATGGTCATACTTTCAATCTCTTCCGTATTTAAGGTGGCGGGATCGGGGTTCTCAACCGGGATACCATCAATCACATACAAGGGCGTCGTGTTTTGGGTGAGGGAGCCCGGACCACGAATCGTAATATTAATACCTGCACCCGGCTGCCCATCGGTCGCACTCACCTGCACACCCGCCACCCGGCCGGCCAGGGCTTCTGCAAATGAAGCAACAGGCGCCTTGGCCATGTCGCTCACATTCACCGAACCCACCGAACCGGTAAGGTCTTTTTTCTTGACGGTACCATATCCAATCACCACCACATCACTGAGGGAAGAACTGCTTCCTTCTAACGATACATTAATAGTGGTTTGATTGCCGACCAACACTTCCTGGCTTTTGTACCCCACATAAGAGAATACCAGGATGTCGGTGGCGGTGGCAGCCAGCGAAAAGCTACCATCGGCATCGGTAGTTGTGCCTTGTTGCCCAGATTTAACCCGCACATTCACCCCCTCCATCGGCGATCCATTTGCCGACGAACGAACAACGCCCTTTACCGGCCTCGACTGGGCCAGCAGGGCGCCGGAAAGGGTAAGCGTAAATAGCATGAGCAATACGATGTTGACAAGCAATCGATGACATCGAAATGGCTTTTTGAAAGAACAGCGGTTTGGCATAAAGCAGAGATTTGGCGAGACGGTTAAACAAATTGTCGACCTGAAAATAAATCCAAAAATCGAAAAAACAATAAAAAGATGCGCATTTTTTGCGGTTTTAATAAATGTCAATTTGCATTTTATACGCTAACATTTAGAAGACAAAAATCTCCTTTTTAAAATAAATGGTTCAAAATATTCTTTAATCATATTATTTTCAATAATTTATATTCAAATCAAGCTTAACACATGGCTTCCAGAAGAGAATTCGTCCGTTCGGCAACATTATCAACTTTGGGTGCAACTTTCTGCATGACAGTGCCAACCATGCGGTTTAAGGATGCGGTTGCGGCCGACACTCGAAAGATTGGCATCATCGGGCTCGATACTTCGCATAGTCCCGCTTTTGCGCAGTTCTTCAACAACCCCGCCAACGAAGCGCAAACCCGTGGCTTCCGGGTAACGGCCGCTTATCCATACGGTAGCCAGTTGATCGAAAGCAGCCGTTCGCGCATTGCCGGTTATACTGAAGAGATCAAACGCAGTGGAGTGCGCATTTGCCCCTCCATCAAAAGCCTGTTGTCGCAGGTAGATTATGTATTGCTTGAAACCAACGATGGCAACCTGCACCTGGCGCAGATGCGGGAAATTGTTCGAGCCAAAAAGCCGGTGTTCATTGACAAACCGGTAGCGGCCACTTTGCAAGATGTGTACTCGATTTACGACCTGGCCCGTGAAGCCAACCTGCCTGTTTTCTCTGCCTCCTCCTTGCGTTATATGGTGAAAGCGCAACAGGCTGCTTCGGGTTTGTATGGCAAAGTGTTGGGGGCTGATACTTTCAGTCCCGCGACGCTCGACCAATCACATACTGATTTGTATTGGTATGGCATCCATGGCGTCGAATTGCTTTTTACGGTGATGGGGCCGGGATGTAAGGTTGTGCAACGTGTGTCTGGTGCTGAAACGGATATTGTGGTGGGCACCTGGCAGGATGGCCGCGTTGGTATTTTTCGCGGCACACGCAATGGGCCGCATGCTTACGGCGGACATGTATTTGCAGACAAAGCCGTGGTATCGCTCGACGATTACAATGGCAATACCGCGCTGCTGAACCAAATCGTACAGTTTTTTGATACCGGCAAAGCGCCGGTACCCGCCGAACAAACCCTGGAAATCTATCGCTTTATGACGGCCGCCGATGAAAGCAAAAAAAGAAACGGCGCAGCAGTATTGTTAGCTGATATCAATCCAAGTTAATCTACCTGTGCCCGGTTAATCTACTTGCCGTTTCAGGTCGCCAGCGTGTTGTTGTATTTTAAGAATAGCTGCTGCAATCTCCTGCATATCTTCTTTGCCGGTTAGCAATAAGTTTTGTTGAAACCATACGGCTTCTTCCAGGCAAAGTCGTTCGCTCACCGCGCATTGATTGCGCTCCTCCCATTGTTGTTCGTTCAATTCAGCCGCCGAATACATTTTACGATAATTCTTTGTCTGAAATGTATTTCCCAGCATGTTGACTTTATTGAGCGGCGCATATCCCGATGAGCAGGGAATGCCTTCGGCCGACAAAGCCTTGATGAAGGTAGCGCGCGGCAAACCGGCAAAGGCATTTTTATCATACCTGAAGGGGAAAAGATGAAAGGCCGCCCGGGTCACATTATCATAAAGCCGATACGGTTTAATGCCTTTGATGTCGAGCAACAACTTTTGCAGGTAGGCCGCATTCTTGTTTCGAAGTGTGGTTTGTTCATCCAGTCGTTGTAGTTGTGCCAATCCGATGGCAGCCTGGTATTCGGTCAAACGTAATTTCGCGCCTGGCCGACCACCAGCCGTTTGATAGGGCAATCCAAAATTGTGGTAAGAAAAACAACGATCCATCAGTTGATCGTCGTTGCTAACAACAGCACCACCTTCACCGATGGGAATATTTTTTGAGTTCTGAAAACTAAAACAACCAGCCTGGCCAAAACTGCCCACTTTCTGGTTGTCAATTTCTGCCAACCAGGCCTGACAAGCATCTTCCAGCACCAATAGTTTGCGATCACTGGCCAACGACAAAATATTTTTCATATCGGCCGGCAGTCCGGCAATATGCACCGGCACAATCACCCTTGTTCTATCGGTTATTTTTTCTTTGATGCTACGCGGATCAATTTGAAAAGTGTCCGGATCAACATCAGCAAACACCGGCATAGCGCCGGTGGCCAACACCGCTGTCAAAGTCGCAATAAAAGTATACGCAGGCAATATCACTTCATCACCGCCACCCACATCCATTTGTGTGAGTGCTGTGATCAATGCACTGGTACCATTTACCGTGGCCAATGCTCTTTTCGTGCCGATCTGTTTGGCCCATTGGAATTCAAATTCTTTCACCACTTCACCGCGCGACCATTTTCCGCTTCGCAACACTTTTACCACCAGCGCTTCATCATCGGGCGTCCACATTGGCCATTGTGGCCAGGCCTTGCTGCGAATGGGTTGCCCACCCAACAATGCCGGTTTGGTTGAGAACCGTCGGCTGCCGGTTTGGCCTGCTGTAGACATCCCATATCCAACAAGGCCGGCACTTACCAGCGTTGATTGCTGCAAGAATTTTCTGCGCGATGTTTTCTTTTTCATGTTCTCTACTGTTGGCCGGCCATGCTGATGGGCGATCCCACCACATGACCAGCTATTTCAAATTGATTGCCTTCTTCAAAATCATACAGGTACCCGTTTTTGTACGAAGCTGGCACCACTTGTTGACGCACTTTTATTTTTTCAGCTTTGTAGTCACGAATAAAATGCAATGGCCCGCAATACACCAGACTATTTGTTCCCTGCCGTTCTACTCTTTCAATGGTATAGCTGGCATCTCTTTCGTTGTTGTTTTTAATCACCATGATTTCACCACGCAAAGAATCGCCTGTTGGCAACCTTTGATCAACCCGTATCCAGGCTTCCCCACTTACTTGTTTTTTGAAATCGATCACTTTGCCGACAAAGCCTGCTTGTCCATCGATCCATTGTTGCTTATAACCAATACCGCGACCATTAATGACAATGCCCTCTTTCCAACGGTCATCGGCCGAAAAACGAAACAACCCCACTGTTGCCGCCACAGTATAGTCACCTACACGCGCCGCGGTTGACGGGTCGGGGTTATACACCAGTATGTCTTTTTGGCCATCTTGCTTCAACACTTTTAGTGCAACCACTTTGTTGGCTGTTGGCAAACGTTCTATCGATTTTATAAAGGGCATCGCGCGATAAGGCTCTATTACGCTTACAAATTGTTGCTGAATCGAATCACCTGAACAATGCATCAACACATAGGGCAATGCTGTCGGGTTACCAGGCTTGTTTTGCGGGGGATCGCCCGCTGCCAAAGCCACCTCATCCAGCTTTGTAAAGGCATGTAAACGCAGGTGCAGGTTTTCGCCCGCAGCCAGGTTGCGATAGCCGGGTTTCACTTGCCAATCGACACTAAAAGCAAGCGGTGGATTTTTTTGCCGATATACATCGTACAAATAAGAGTACCCAATCGGAAAGCTATCGGCCAATGCGCCTTTTGCAATATTGATTCCTGCATAGGTGCCTTTGCTTTGTGGTTGCAAGTTCAGGCTGGTATTGGTAGTAGCGGCCGGCGGACCATGCAAACTGTATACATAATCGTTTCCACCGGCCACTGAAAATACATCGATCACATAACTATTCGAATCCGTGCTAGAAGCGCCACCCACCAAAAACAGTGCGCGTTCATATTGGGTGAGATCGGGGTATGCAGCGCGACCATCTATGATAGCCGTTGTGAAGCCAGGTATCGTTTTGAAAAGGATGGTTTTACCGCCCCAGGTTTCCCGTTGCGGGCGACGATTCGCATACACCAGGTTATGCGACAAGCTACTACCCGTCCACTCCTGGTTGCTGGGCCACTTTGACGCATATTCAGGATAGCCATGATCAGGGGTGAGCCAGTGATCAAATGCGAAGAGATCAAAATTAAGCATGTCGGGATGCGCATGCATGCTGGTGCGTCCGTAGTTAAACGCAATGCCCACTTGCTGTTTGTTTAGACCCGTCTCCAGTAGCGCTAAACCGAAACCCGACAACAAGCGGCTTTCTATGGGCCGCGGCGGATGGCGTAGGCCGATCTGTTCGATTTGATCATGCACTGTTTGGTTGGCTGCAAAAATCTGCCAACCCAGCCCCGTAGCACGATTGCCATTGGCGCGATACGCCGCGAGGGCCAGACTTGTATCGCCATAAATCGCAAATCCCCGCGCTAATATATCGGGCGATACATCGCGGGTAGATACCAAACCCGTGGCGCCCGCATCGCCCAGGTTAGGCATCGTCTTGCCCAGCAATAACATGCGATAGGCCGTGCTGAAACCGGCGCGCAATTGCGGATAGGTCGTAAATAAATCAGGTCCCCGGTAGCCGGCATAGCCGCGCAACAACTCCCCCATATCAGCCATCAGGTTGCTCCAGAAAAAAGCATAACCGGGTGCACCTTCATCACTGCTACCATCGTGGTCCATCCTGCTCATCATCATACCAGGAATAGAGCCGCCATCGGGCTGAAAAAGCCAATCAAGCCACTGGTTAGTCTCTGCACCATTGTTCAACGCAATCGCTGCCTTGGCCAACGACAATTGGTGCATGCCCTGGTTACCGCGAATTTGCGCCGACAATACACTTTTATAAATGCATCGCAGTAGGCCTTCGTCTACATTGTTTACAAACCATTTTCGACTTCCTTTTTTGGTTGGCAAATGATATTTGCGCGCTTGCCCCTGTAAGAAAGAAAACAAGTTTGCATCGCCCACCGTGCCACTTAAAATTTTATCGTACGCACTGGCCATCGTCTGGCTTAGATTGGTTTCCCAAATAGAACCTCCGATTTTGCCCTTGTTGCTGCCACCGTCAGAATGGAACCAACCTTTTGCGGCCAGGGGCGCCCAATCGAGCGTGGGATAAACATCAGCCAGTCGATCGAGCAACACAGCCGCCTTGTGCGCATAGCGACGTTCACCGGTGTATACATACGCATCTGCGAGCGATGACAAACCTGCTATTAAATGATTCCAATATTGCCAGGTATAATAACCGATGAAACGAAACGGCGTACCCGCCGCATCGTGGTAACCATAACCATCATCAACGCCCCAAAGATGTAAAGGATCGGCGGGGTCGGGATGCTGTTCATTAAATAATAGAGAACGATCGGCCCGGGCGCTGTCGAAAACGCCTTGGCTATTGATGCCGCTTTGGTAATAAGTCCCAAAATCATTGGTAGGGAAAACACGGTGGCACGAGGGACAAGTAATCTTCCAGGGCGTTTTCGCAAAATCTAACGTGTATGGGTAAGCGCCGAAAGCCAAAATGCTATCGCCACATTGCAGGCAGCCGGATTTTTTGCCGGTGAATGCCAATCGGTCGAAGCTGACATCAATACAGCGCGGCAACTCCTGCCCTGGTACCATCTGCCACAAAACAGTGTCGGCCAAACCCACCCAGGGTGCCGCTGCCGTTACCGCCTGTTCGCGTTTTTCGCGGGCCCAATCAAATTGCTGGCTATTTCGCCGGGCATTGGCCAGTTTCTCCTTGCTATAATAACCCCCATAAACCCTTTGCCCATAGCCCCGATTCAACCAACTGGCAAGCAGCAGGCAACTCAATAACAGCCAGCCGCCAATCAGCCAACCAAACCTATTCTGACAAACAAAGCCTTTGGGATTACTACACATAACGCAACGCGACAGCCCAATTAAAAGCTACCGACACCCAAAATAGCACCAAAAAAGCAAAAAATGGAAAAATTGCAAACAATTTGCGGTTTTAAAGTCCAAAAACCGCACTCCCTTTTATTCAGCGATCTCGCCCGCGGCAGCAACCTTAAACCCTCCACTTTACATCTTACACCGCTCGCACACTTAAACCTTAGACCTTAAACAAAAAAAACCGCCCATAAGGCGGTTTTTTATTATTCGTCTTACTAACTCAATCAAATTTCAAATCCAATCCCAGGCCTCTCAATTCGTGTATCAACACGTTGAAAGATTCAGGCACACCGGCGCGGGGGATATTATCGCCCTTCACGATGGCTTCGTAGGTTTTGGCGCGACCAATGATATCATCCGACTTAATGGTGAGCAGTTCCTGCAGGATGTTCGAAGCACCGTATGCTTCGAGTGCCCACACTTCCATTTCACCAAAACGCTGACCACCGAACTGTGCTTTACCACCCAGCGGTTGCTGTGTGATGAGCGAGTAAGGTCCGATAGAACGCGCGTGCATCTTATCGTCGACCATGTGGTGCAGTTTGATCATATAGATGATACCAACCGTTGCTTTCTGGTGGAAACGATCACCGGTTTCACCGTCGTACAGGTGCGTGTGACCCATCATCGGAATACCGGCTTTGGCGCAATACTGCTCAATCTCTTCGGTAGTAGCACCGTCGAAGATCGGCGTAGCGAATTTCACACCCAGTTTTTCACCGGCCCAGCCCAACACGGTTTCGTAGATCTGACCGAGGTTCATACGGCTTGGTACACCCAGGGGGTTCAGCACAATATCAACCGGCGTTCCGTCTTCGAGGAAAGGCATGTCTTCGGCACGAACGATCTTGGCCACAATACCTTTGTTACCGTGGCGACCGGCCATCTTATCACCCACTTTCAACTTACGCTTAACGGCGAGGTAAACCTTCGCCAGTTTCAATACACCGGCAGGTAATTCGTCACCGATCGAGATATTGAATTTCTCGCGCTTGTAACGACCCAGTTCTTCGTTGTATTTGATGCTGTAGTTGTGCAGCAGGATATTGATCTGGCCATCCACTTTCTCGTCGCCCGTCCAACCCAGGGGGTTGATGTTCAGGTAATCGAGACCAGCCAGGTTTTTCGCTGTGAACTTGGCGCCTTTGCCAATTTGTACTTCACCGAAATTATTGCTTACACCGGCTGAAGCTCTTTCTTTCAACAGGGTTTGCAGTTTGCTCAGCAGTACATCTTGCAGGTCGGCCGTATTCTTGTCGTGTACTTTCTCTACTTTCTCCAGGGCTGCCTTCTCACGCACTTTGCCATTCTTGTCTTTTTTGGCACGCTGGAACAGTTTCTTGTCAATCACTACGCCTTCAACACCGTTGGGTGCTTTCAGCGAAGCGTCTTTGGCATCACCGGCTTTGTCGCCGAAGATGGCCCGCAACAGCTTCTCTTCTGGGGTAGGATCGCTTTCGCCTTTCGGGGTGATCTTACCAATCAGGATATCTCCTTCTTTGATATGTGCACCGATGCGAATGATACCATTTTCATCTAGGTCTTTGGTGGCCTCTTCAGAAACGTTTGGAATATCAGGTGTCAATTCTTCTTCACCCAATTTGGTATCACGCACTTCCAGTTCGTATTCAGAAATATGGATGGAGGTGAAGAGGTCTTCACGCACCATTTTCTCGTTGATTACGATGGCATCTTCAAAGTTGTAACCTTTCCAGGGCATGAATGCCACTTTCAGGTTGCGACCCAGGGCGATTTCACCCCCTTGTACGGCATACCCTTCGGTCAGGAAATCACCTTCTTTCACGTGCTGGCCTTTTTTCACGGCCGGCTTCAGGGTGATGGAGGTTTCCTGGTTGGTCTTCTGGTACTTGGTAAGCTTATATACTATCAGGTCTTCTTCAAATGAAACCAGTCGCTGCTCATCATTGCGGTCGTACCGGATATGAATCTCGTTGCCGTCAACATATTCTACCACACCATTGCCTTCAGCGAGGATCTGCACCCTTGCATCGCGGGCTGCTTTTGCTTCCAGGCCGGTACCTACGAAAGGTACTTGGGGCTTGATCAGCGGCACGGCCTGGCGTTGCATGTTTGATCCCATCAGGGCGCGGTTGGCGTCATCGTGCTCCAGGAAGGGAATCAGCGATGCGCTGAGGCCCACAATCTGGTTGGGGGCCACGTCCATGAACTCCACATCGGTTTTATCGAGAATCGGGAAGTCGCCGGTTTCGCGACTTACTACTTTCTCCTCTACAAATTCACCTTTATCGGTCAAGGGCGTGTTGGCCTGCGCGATCTTGGCCGTATCTTCTTCTTCGGCGCTGAGGAAGGTCAGTTCCTTCATGTTCACTTTACCGTGTTCCACCTTGCGATAAGGGGTTTCGATAAAGCCCATCTCGTTGATCTTCGCGTGTACGCAAAGGGTAGAGATCAGACCGATGTTCGGTCCTTCGGGTGTTTCGATGGTACACAGGCGACCGTAGTGGCTATAGTGTACGTCGCGCACTTCGAAGCCGGCGCGTTCGCGGCTCAGACCACCTGGTCCGAGGGCAGAAATACGACGTTTGTGCGTGATCTCCGACAAGGGGTTGGTTTGGTCGAGGAACTGCGACAACTGGCTGGTGCCGAAGAATGAGTTGATAACAGAACTGAGGGTGCGGGCATTGATCAGGTCCACCGGTGTGAACACTTCATTGTCACGCACGTTCATGCGCTCGCGAATGGTACGGGCCATACGGGCCAGACCCACGCCGAATTGCGCATAGAGCTGCTCTCCTACGGTACGCACCCGACGGTTGCTCAGGTGATCGATATCATCGATCTCGGCTTTGGCGTTGGTGAGGCGTACCAGGTATTTGATGATCTCAATGATATCTTCCTTGGTCAACACTTTGTGGTCAAGGGGATAATTGAGGTTCAGTTTGCGGTTGATCTTATAGCGACCTACTTCACCCAAGTCGTAGCGTTTGTCGCTAAAGAACAGTTTGTCGATGATACCGCGGGCGGTTTCATCATCGGGTGCATCAGCGCCGCGTAATTGGCGATAGATATGCTGTACCGCTTCCAGTTCACTATTCGATGTATCCTTGTTCAGGGTATTGTAGATGATGGCATAGTCACCGCCTACGTCTTCGCGCTGCAGGAACACACTCTTCACGTCCATGTCTACGATCATGTCGATCGCTTCTTCATCAAGCACCGTGTCGCGCTCCAGCACTACTTCGTTCCTTTCGATCGATACCACTTCACCGGTGTCTTCGTCTACAAAATCTTCCACCCAGGTACGCAGTACGCGGGCAGCGAGTTTTTTACCGAGGTATTTCTCGAGGGCTTTCTTCTCTCCTTTCACTTCATCGGCCATACCGAAAAGTTCGAGGATGTCTTTATCTGTTTCAAAGCCAATCGAACGCAGCAAAGTAGTTACAGGGAACTTCTTCTTACGATCGATGTAGGCATACATCACGTTGTTGATATCGGTCGCAAATTCCATCCAGGCGCCTTTGAAAGGGATTACCCTTGCAGAGTAAATCTTGGTGCCGTTGGGGTGGATCGACTGACCGAAGAATACACCGGGTGAGCGGTGCAATTGGGATACAACCACACGTTCAGCTCCGTTGATTACGAAGGTGCCGCGCGGGGTCATATAAGGAATATTGCCCAGGAACACGTCCTGCACAATGGTTTGGAAATCGACGTGCTCTTCGTCGTTACAACTGAGGCGAAGTTTCGCTTTCAGTGGAACGGCGTAGGTGAGGCCGCGCTCCATACATTCGTCGATGGTGTACCGGGGCGGGTCGATGAAATAATCGAGAAACTCCAACACGAAGATGTTGCGGGTATCGGTGATGGGAAAGTTTTCCTTGAACACCTTGAACAACCCTTCGTTGTTGCGTTTGTCGGGGGTGGTTTCCAGTTGGAAGAAGTCTTTAAAAGATTGAATCTGCACTTCCAGCAGATCAGGTGCTTCGGCGAGGTGCTTAATCTTACCAAAGTTGATCCTGGGGTTCACTTTTGTTGAAGACATATGTAGTTTAAACCGGTTTTTTGATTGTTATCCTTTCTGGCGGAGCGATAGCCTATGCACCGAATATAACAAACGGACGGCAAAGGTAGGGAAAATTGGGGAATGGATGAAAAAAGAGGCCCCAAATGGTTGGGGCCTCTTTATGGTGAATTTTACAGGTTTAACAGTTAGTTCACATCCCAGAAAAGTTTTCCGGTAGGGATGTCTTTACTCTGTACAGTGCTGTAGTTCGCATTATTATAAGTAGCCTCTTCTGCAGGATACTGCCAGCGGGTTGGCGGCTGTTTCAACGAATTGGCGTTGTCGACCTGGAAGGTGAAGGAAGGCTTGTCCAGCCGACGTACTTCAGCGTAGAGTTCATACGGCTGAATTACGTTGAAATGCAGCCATTTTTGGGTTGCAATCAGGTTCAGCTTCGTGTCGTTCGTGGTAGCCAGGTCCCAGCTTGCACCTGGACTTGCCAGGTAAGTGGTGATTTGACCTTCTGTTGGCGTAGCCGGTGCATCTACGGTACCGTCGTTTGACAGTGCACGAACTGAGTAGTAGAATTCAGTCGACTGGCGGATAGCTGTTTCATATGCCGCTTTTGCCTTCGCATTGTCGCCTGTTTTTACATAGTACTCTGCCGCCAGTAAGTTAACTTCTGAGGCTGTCATTAACACACCCGGGAAGTACTGGTTGCGGCTGAATGTAGATCGGTTGTACAAGGAAATTCTTCCATTGTCCATATCCAATTGCTGCTCGTTCGACAAGCCCATGGGATCAACACCTACATAAATGGCTGGGTTAGCAACTGTGGTTTCGAACATCACTGGCAAACGGGGGTCTGCATTGCTTACCAGGAAGTCGATCATTTTCTTACCGGCTGCATTGCCATTCCATGATTCGAGGCCGTCTCTAAAACCTTTCGCATTGATTTGCGTGTTCAGGTCTTTTACGTCCATCAGGATATTATCAGCATTGGTTGTTACCACGGGATAGGTAGCGGGACTGCCAAGGATCTCAGCAATTTCACTGCTTGCCCGGCTGGAGAACGCGCTGGCGGCCGATACCCTGGTGAGCATGCGCAAGCGAAGCGAGTTACAATACTTCGCCCAGGTAGCGATATTACCACCATTGATGAAATCCTGGGTTTTGAATGAACTCTGGATCGCTGCAATGGGTTGAATGGTATTCAACTCAGTAGAAAATGCTTTCAGGTCATCGAGCATCTTGGTGTAAATCGCTGCCGCATCATCATAGGGGGCATACGACTGTGCGTAGTTGCCGCCATTGGTGCTTAACAGTCCGGCGCCAGTAAATGGAATATCACCATGCAGGTCGATTGTTCTTTGCGTATGGTCGTACAAATAAATCGTAGCGGTGATATAATAGATACGACGCAATTCCTGGTCATCAGCCGTGCTGGCATTATACACTTTGAGCAGTTCTTTGTACTGGGCTAGTGAGCCATAATAACTCTTCCAGCGATCAGTAATGCTCGCAGCACCGGTTACATACTGGTTGGCACCATTGGCCCAACCTACGGTTTGGTTATAGTGTTGCAGGCTGGTTCGAAGAATTACAAAGTAATTCCAATAGTTGGGCACCACATAATCCCAATTGCTTTGTAAAAAACCAGAATACTGCTTCTCTACCGTTGTGGTTCCGATTTTAGAAGGATCGGTGTAGTTGTCTTCGAAATCTTTTTTCGAACAGGCACTAACGCCAACCATCAGCGCAATACCAAGTATTATATTTCGTGTTTTCATTTCTTTTGTTTTTTGGATTCAACACTTAAAAGCTGGCGCGCAGCATAACACCATAGGTGCGGGTAGCTGGGTTGGTACCGGCGTTGTTAAGGGTTTGGAACCAGCGTGAACCGGCTGTGGTTTGCTCAGGATCCATGTCTTTAATAGTGCGATAGATAAAGAACAGGTTCCGACCAAATACAGAGAAGTTGAGTTTTTTCGCACCCACTTTTTTGGTTACGCTCATGGGCAGGTCATAACCCAGTGACAACTCACGCAGTTTTACATACGAGTTCTTCTGGATATACAATTCGTACCGAGAAGAACTGTATTGAGGACCGCCCCAGTTATAAGTGTTCCAATAATAGTAAGCCTGGCTCATCACATTGGTGTTCTTCTGGCCATCTTCTGTTACACCGGGCATCAACATACCATCGTGAAACACTTTCTCGCCATTAGGACCTGCACTACCAGTGGTTTGTATACCTTTTCCGTCAGCATCCAGGTAGTAAGCCAAACCGCCATGTGCTTCGTCCATCGCATTCAGGCTCTCTTTCAACAGACCGCGGCTGATCATCCAGTAAATACCGGTGGGCATGATATAACCACCAAAACGATAATCAATCACCACTTCTGCATGGAATCCTTTGTACGTAAAGCTGTTGATAAAGCCGCCTACTGCTTTCGGCATGGCGTTACCTACTTTGTACATGCTGTCTGCATCGATTTTATACAAACCGTCGGGGTTAACAATGGCTTCACCTTTTGCGTTACGGGCAATGGGGTGTGCGTAGAAGTCACCCATTGGTTGACCAACCACTGATTTCAACTGCGCTGCATTACCATCATAATCAGAATGCAGTAATTCAGTAGCGTTGTTAGCCAATTTCTCTACTACGTTGGTATTCTTGGCATAGTTCAACACCAGATCCCAACGGAAGTTTTTGGTTTGAACAGGCGTTGCATTAAAGCCAATTTCAATACCCTTGTTGCGCAGTGTACCGATATTGGTAAGTACGCTCGATGCACCTGAAGAAGCGGGCAGGGTAAGCGGCAGGATTTGATCGCGAATTTGACCGTTGTAAAATGTGATATCCAAGCCCAAACGGTTGTTGAAGAATTTGGTTTCAAGACCAACTTCATATTCATATTTCAACTCTGCTTTCACCCCGTCGTTGCCGAAAGTAGAAGGAATGGTTGTATAAAGAACGGACTGGCCGCCCACCGCTTGTACACCGAGTGTGTTTTGGTTATAAGCGATGTTTGCATTGTAGATGTCGGGATAGTTACCCACCACACCATAAGATGCACGCAGTTTACCATAAGTCATCCAGCCCGGCAGGTCAAGTGCATCGCTGAATACAAAGCTGGAGTTGATGGAAGGATACACAAATGTGTTCTGTCCAGGTGCCATGGTAGAAACCCGATCGCGACGAACTGTACCTTCTACAAAGAAAATGCTCTTATAATCAAAGTTCACCGTACCGATGAATGCATCTTTCACCATGTTTCTGCGATAGCTATCACTTCCCGCAGTATTTACCGAAGAAGAAATATCATACTTGTTTTCTGTACTCAAGCCACCGTTGGTGCCGCGAGACACTTGGGCAGTTTTGTCTGTAGTAGCGGTATAGCCACCCATTACATTCAAGGTAAAGTCTGGGCCAAATTTCTGGGTATAGGTCATTAACAGGTCACCATACACGATGGTGTTGTTGTAATTGGCCATACCGAAATAACCAGAGTTACCGATCGACAGTGGTACTGAGTTGGGTTGGCGAGACTCCGTTTTCATGGTAGTATAATCGGTTGCCAAACGGCCACGCAATTTCAAGAACGGAAGGATCTGCCAGTTATGGGTCATGCTGGCGATCAGTCGGTTGCTCCACTCTTCATCGCGATATGCTTTTACGCGATAGAGGTAGTCGGCCAGGTCACCGCGGAAACCATTACCTGCATAGATAATATTTTCATCGGGAGTAAGGCTCTGACCAGTACCAGTCACATAACGATATCCTTTAGACGTAAACAATTTTGGGTAATACCAATCAGGATTATCAAAACGACCAATCATACCGGTAAAGTTGTTCACCATACGGTCGATAGAATAAGGCCGGTTCTTGGTATACTGGTTGATGTAATTGATCATTACATCGGTTGTCCATTTTTTGCCAAGACGAAGTGATGTATTCAGGTTCGCGATGTTTTTTGAATTCTTCGAACCCATACTAATGCCTTCATTGTCTTGACGGGTCAGCGACAAACGAATCGATGCGTTTTCAGTAGACTGCGATACAGATACGTTTACACCAGAGTTTTTCGCATTCTGGAACATATTCTTGTAATTGTCTTTCTGCGCTTCGTAAGGCCTTGTAACACCATCCCAACTCATGATCGGCTGGCCGTCGAATTTTGGTCCGAAGTTGATGCTATAGCCAAGCAGTGCACGGGTTTCTTTAACACCATCACCGTCTTTGTCGATATAAGCAAAACCATCGTCCGCTTGTCCGCCGTTGCTAACATGAATTGGCGCACCAGCACCGCGAACATTCTGGTAGCGGGGCAGGTAAGCAATGGTTGATACGTTGTAGTTCACGTTCGCATCTACAGTCAGGCCTTTAGAACCACGACCTGTTTTAGTAGTTACAAGCACCACACCGTTCACCGCTTCTGCACCGTACAAAGCCGCTGCAGACGAACCCTTCAGGATAGAAATGTTTTCAATGTCTTCGGGGTTCAGGTCAAGCAGACCATTACCACGCAAACGTTGGTCGCCCCAGTAGTTATTGTTGCTCACTTCTTCGCTGCGAATGGGCACACCATCCAATACGATGAGCGGCTGGTTACGGCCGGTTATGGAGTTGATACCGCGAATTTGGATGTTTACAGCACTGGTAGCACCACCCGGAGCAGACGCAATGCGTACGCCGGGTGCTTTACCATAGAGGGCCGAAGCAAAGTTTGGTTGCGCCACCCGCGTCAGCTCATCAGCTTTAATGGTGGTGGTCGCATAACCCAATCCCCTTTGTTTCTTGGTAATACCCAAGGCGGTTACAACCACATCGGTTAATTGGCTGGAGTTACCCTGCATCGTAACGGAAACGGTAGAAGCACCATTGGTAGGTACTTCTTGCGTAGCAAAACCCACCGAACTGATTACCAGCATGGGGCGGGCTGAAGTTACTTTCAAGGTAAAAGAACCGTCTTCTTTCGAAACGGTTGAGTTTCTGGTACCGCGTTCAGCAACGGTAGCGAGGGCAACGGGGCGACCCGCGCTGTCTGAAACCGTACCGCTGACTGTGCGGTCCTGGGCCATGAGGGACGATAATCCCAACAGGCAGATGGTGGCAACCATAAATAGCTGCCTTGCTAATTTGTTCATAGCAGTCATGTTTAGTTACGCAATTGTTGTTTTGATTTCTATAAATAGCTATTATGCACTAACAGGCCTCTTTTCACGGGTAGGTATATATACAATGCTTTCCATAACAAGTGCCGCAGCACCTACCATTTCAGCATCCTGTTCCATGTCTGACAATTTTATCGTGGTGTTGAACGACAGGCGCGGTATGCAATGTTCATTCAGCGCTTGCTCTACCGGTGCGAGCCAAACTTTTCCGGCAGTGGCGCCACGCCCGCTCAACAAGATCATTTCCGGATTCATCAGGTGAATCAATATGGAAATTCCTTTCCCAATCTTATAACCGATTTCCGAAAGAATGCCGATGCAAAAACGATCTCCTTTCTGCGCAGCTTTGAAAACTTTTTCGCAGATATCTTCATTCGAATCTGTTGGCTGAATTTGCAGTGAAGAAACCTTCCCTGCTGCCAATCCTTTCCGCCCCTGTTCGGTAATCACCAGCAACGAGGCTTCTGTTTCCAGGCAACCTGTTTTTCCGCATGCACACATCTTGTCGTTGCTGAACAACGGGATATGGCTGAATTCACCGGCAAACCCGTTGTGCCCGCGAAACAATTCGCCATTGATGATCATGCCCAGACCCACTCCCCAACTAATGTTCACGACCATGCCATCTTTCACATGCCGGGCCATACCAAAACGCAATTCAGCCAGGGCAATCAAACTGGAATCATTGTCGATGAATACCGGCGCGCCCAGTCTTTTTTCAAGGTAGGTGGTGATACTGCCACCATCGGTTTTCAAAAACGAGTAATTCACGCCTTTCTTCACATCCACAAAACCGGGCATACCAATACCAACGCCAAGAATCTTGGTTTTCACCGACGGATCTTTTTCGAGGTACTTCTCAATACAATCACCCAATTGTTGCAGCGACTGGTCGTTGTGCATCAGCGGTAGTGAAAACTGGCTGGCCGGCCACACAAACTCATTGTTCATGTTCAACAGCGCCACGCGGGTGTACAACTGGTCCATCGCTACCGACAAAATATACCAGCGCTCGGCTTCCAGGGCGTATAACATGGGTCGGCGACCACCGGTTGATGCACCATAACCCAGTTCTTTGACCTGTCCCTCCCGGATCAATTCATTCAAGAACTTAATCGTAATCGGTAGGCTTTTGCCAACTTTTTCGCTTAAATCAGTGCTGGACAACTGTTTCGCGAAATACAGTTGTTTGCACATACGGCGTTTAAGCTGGTCGTTTTTCGTCATACTTTGGTATGATTGGCGGTCTTGAAGCGTTTGGTTTGTCTAAGATACAAATACTTCGTTAAAATTTATAAGAAGTAGACCAATGGTTAAAATAAAGGGAACAATGGTGAATTAAGAAAAGAAGCGGGTAAAATCGGGCCATTTGCTGGTAGATACTGTTGCAACCGGGTTAGCGCCGGCGCGATTGTTCAATCCAGCCGCTAAGTGCCACAAAGACAAGGGTATAGCCCAATAGTATTAACAACGGTTTCCAAACCGTAGCGAACCCGCCCGACCGGAGAAAAAGATTATTTATGGCATCCAGACCCCAATACAGGGGCGATACTTTGGCCAATTGCTGTAAGCCCGCCGGTAGAATTTCGACCGGCACCCATATACCGCCGATGGCGGATAAGATTACGATCGACAAAGCCCCAAAGGGCAAGGCCTGGTTCGGGGTTTGAAACAGAGCGCCCACCAGCAGTCCGTAGGCAGTGGCGGTCAGCGCAATCATGGTCACTGTTACCAGCAGGGCCAAAGGGGCATGGCCCATATACAAGGCCGGAAGCCCCAACAGGGGCATCAACAAGCGGCCTGCCAATAACATGGTATAAAACTGGCCGATGCCCAGCAATACATAAAAAAGCAGCTTGCCGGTAATGATGCTGTAATAACTGCCGGGGATCAACCTGATCCGCATCAGGCTTCCCTCCTCTCTTTCGCGAATCATATTACCCGCAATGGGAATAATGATAAAGAACAAACCAAATATGGCCCAGGCCGGCACATTGTGCTGCACCGAATTGGTATTGAGTTGCGCAGCTTTCGCATTGCCGGTACTGTATTCACGCACACCCACCGCCTGCAATTTTTCCTGCAGGTTGAAACGGGTTTGCTGGGTGCTGTCGAGCGATGCCAGCTTATCTGACAATCGTCCCAAAATCATTTCCGCCTGCGTGCGGGTCAACTGTTTATCGATCGCATTGAGCAGCGATAATTTCATGGCCTGTTTAGACACGGGATCAAAATACATGGCGATGGTCAGGCTTCGGGTATCCCTTGCCGGTAGTTTGCCAACGGCTCCGGTCGACTTCGACATTTCATTGGCTACCTGGTTGGCACTGTTCACGACTTCGGCACTGATTCCGGCAGGAATAACAATGCCCATTTTATAGTCGCCCGTTTGCACCAGGTTACGCAGGGCCGTGCTATCGAGGCGCCGGCCACTAACGGTGTCGATCAACCGAAACTGGCCGCTGCTCAATGCATCGTGTAGTTTCGCGGCCATCGGGCCACCATCGTTGTCAACCCACAATACATCAAACACATAATCGCGGTATTCCCGAAACGGTGCATCTTGTATCAGCGCCATAACAACCGTTAAGCCCAGTGGCATCAGAAACAACAAGACCATCCCGGCCAGGTCGCGCCTGAACAAGCGCCATTCGTTGAGTAAGGTGGCCAGTACCCGCATGGTCAATCGCGCACCCCCCGGCCGGTTACATGAAGAAATACCTGTTCTAAACTCAGGCACTGGTGCAATTGCATCAGTGCCGCAGGATTGCCTTGTACCAGCAGCCGGCCATGGTCAATGATGGCGACTTCTTCGCAGAGCTGTTGCGCTTCTTCCAGCAGATGGCTGGTATATAAAATTGAATGTCCCTGCCGGTGGTAATCGCGCAAAAACTCCAGTATCATATTTCTGCTCTGCACATCTACACCGGCGGTTGGTTCATCAAGTATCAATAATTCAGGATCATGCAACAGCGAGGCAATGATATTTGCCCGCCGACGCATACCACCCGAATAATGCCGAATGGCTTTGTGTGCATTTTTTTCCAACCCAAAGAGTTGTAAGTAATGACTTATTTTTTCACGCAATATTTTATTCGGCAGGCGATAGAGTTTACCGATGTATTCAAGGTTTTCCTGGGCGCTCAGTGTGGGATACAAAGCGATCGACTGCGGTACAACGCCGATCTTCTGTTTGATTTGCGCCAGTTGGGTTGCGGTATCGAGGCCCAATACTTCTACTTGTCCGCCGTCGGCATTCACCAACCCACATATAATAGATATGGTCGTGGTTTTGCCTGCGCCATTGGGCCCGAGCAATCCGGCGATACAATGCCGCGGAAACTGCAGGCTAAGTCCCTGCAGCGTTGGTTCCACCGCTTGCCGGTAGGTTTTATGTACATCATGAATGAGCAGCATGACTGCTTATACTGATTTGCGAAGGCGCGTGAAGAAATCTTTTTCTTTATCGGCCAGTTGTGCCAGCATATCACCGAGTTCGCCATAAGTGGCGAGACTGCCACTCCTGTCTTTCATCACGCGGGCAGCGGCATAGGCGAAATTACGCCATTGGTCGCCGATGGCCGTCATCTCGTGCGACAACCCGGTGAAATCATCGCGCTTCAAAATGCCGGCAGCTTCCTGTAAGAAAGCGGCATATAAAAAACGGAAACCACCACCGCCGGTGCCAATCTCTTCTTGCATGCGAATGATATTACCGATGCACAAAGCTGCTTTGCGCGGCTCCATTTTTTCCGGATACTTCGCTACTTTTTTGCCCAAGAACCGGATGCCGTTTTGACCAAAAAATGGCGGGGGTGATTTGAGCATGAAAAAACAAGTTTTGTGAATGCCGCTGATCACCGCTTTATCGAGTGGTTTGCCCTGTCCGGTTTTAACCGGGAAATACATTTTACCCTTGGGGGCAGGAAATCCTTTGGCAAAGCGGGCTTTGCTTAATGCTTCAGCCGGCAGCCGGGTCACTGATTGCATAATGGGGTCGGATATGAGGTACTCATTTCCTTCCTTACCAAAAGCGATCAGGTTGTGCGCATTGAAATGAAAGCGCCAGGCCGGTGGAAAATAATCGAGAAAAAAAACGCTGGTTTGCATGCCCACGGGCTGCCTGTTTTGCAGGGCATTGTCGAGGGCCAGCATGGCTTTATCGGGCGTGGAGAAAGATTCGGTTTTAATAGTCACGCCGAGTTCTTTGCTCACGCGTTTGAAAATATAGCCGGGCCAGATGCGAAACGTGGTGCCGGGTATGCCGTTTACTTTTACAAAGGGCAGATGGCCAAAGAATAGTCCCGCGCCGATGCCAAAGGCCAGCGGTTCGCTGAGGGGAACACCGGCGTGTTGCAGTAAGCTGAGGGTAACGCCGCTTTCGCAATGGGCCGACTGCTGGTGGTTGAAATTTTCGATGATCATGCAGGTAAATGGAAATGTTTCAATTCTTCAACGGTTATATTGAAGACCGAAGCATACCGCGCTAATTTTGTTTCGGATAATGTTTTGAAAGCAGCCGGCTTCAAGTGTTTTTTCACCCGCCATTTCCAGAAGCCCGCATAACCCGCAAGGGTGGGCAGGTCCATCAGGTTTTTTTCCATGTAATAGGCAATGGGACTCAACTCGCCGTTTAACACTTTCTGTTTGGTGATGGCTATTTTTTCGTCGATGTCTTCCCATGCCTGGGTCATGGCAAGGTTTTCTGCATCCCAGCCTTCCGACTGCGTAACGCTGTACTTACCATCGTTGTCGGTTACATACAACACTTTACTGATGCTGTTGTCTTCGCCGTGGATGATCTTTTTGTCTTGTGGTACCTCGTCTTTGTTCATGTTTATACAACCGTAAAATGCGCGTAGATATAAGTGAAGCGCGCGCTTTCCGGAATCATTAACAGCAATGTATCACCTTTTTTCAACATACCGGAATTGAACATTTCTTCTAACATGAGATAGGGTGATACACTGCCCACATTGCCCACTTTAACGAGGTTGGTGAACCATTTTTCGGGTGGTATCAACAGGCCGATTTTTGCCTGTTCGGCGGCGATGCGCTCGCGAAAATATTCGGAGCTCAGGTGCGGCAGGTACCAGGTGAGGGTATCGACCGTGAGGTTGTATTTTTCAAAAATCTCTTTCTGCATGATGCCGCCCATGGGTACAATCTTCACGCCCAGTAGCCGGGTATCTTGCTTAAAAGAAAACAGGCTTTGTTCGGCCCACTCTTCGGGTGTGAATTCAGGAAAGCCGGTGAGTTCACCATTGGGGCTGCGTACAGCACCATTGTACATACAAGTGGCGAGTTCATTGGCATAAGACTTCACTTCGATGAAATCAATACGCAGTGAAATACCAGTTGCATTGGGCTTGTCTGATAAAAGGGCTGCGCCTGCTCCATCACTGAGCATCCAGCGCATAAATTCTTTTTCAAACGCAATCATGGGATTGGCGTCGATCTCTTTCAGCTTCTCTGTTTCGGCATCGAACTTATCGCGACGCATCCAGGTCGATACTTTTTCAGAGGCAAATGAAACAGCATTATTGATCTCGCCGTTTTTAACGGAGAGCCAGGCATATTTCATGGCCTGAAACCCGGAGGCACATGAACTACTGATGGAGGCGATCTCGATGGGCCGGCATTTTAATTCGCCCTGCACCATGGCGGTATGGCTGGGTAACAACTGTTCGGGCGACATGGTACCGCCCACCAGCAACTGAATATCGTCTTTGCTGAAAGAATCATCCAACAATCCTTCAATGGCTTTTACGGCCAATTGGGCATTGGTATGCGTTGATTTGCCTTCTTTGTTGATGGCGTAGTACCGGGTGTGAATTTTATTATTGCCGAGTATAATGGCCCTGGCGCGCGACGGCTTGTCGTCTACCATGCCAAGATAAAGTTCTATATCATCGTTGCTGACGGGTTCATTGGGCAAAAACTTCGACAACCTGTTTACAAACACATCTCCCATAATCGCGAATCTTTTCTATGCTGGTTTTAGCAGTTTTAAATAACGTTCGGTTCGTAGTCTACCCCTTTGAAATAGGCCAGTTGTTTTGCAAAGGTCTTTCTTTTTAACAAGCTGGCCAGTTTGGCAGTGAAGCCAGAAACGGGCGACAATACAAATATACCAGTCAGTAACAATCTTTTAAATAAATGCACCCGTTGCAACCTTTCCGGGTTGCCGCGTTCGCCTTTTTCGCGAATGTACACGGCAAATTTCCGGAACTGGGTTATGCCTCTTTTTTCTAATACAATCAGGGTTGGTTTTAGCGAAACCGCGCCCTGGGCCAGCAACTGAGGCTGTAGCGCCGCCCAATTCTTACTGCTGGCGGCTTCATAAATGGCTGCGCCGAATTTGCGGCTGCCCTCAATATCGGGGGTTTGCACGCCGGCTTCGGGTAAAAAACGGCTGCGTACTTTCTGCCCCGTGAAGGTCCACCGGATCACCGTGAACAAAGAAATCAGGTTGTGGTTGGTATCGGCGAGTACAATATTCCCCACATGGTTGGCACCGATACGGTTCAACTGCGCTTTTACTTTTTCCTGCGCATTCAGCCACATATTGCGCGAACCAACCACCGTGATAACGGGTTTGCCCTGCAATTTTTTGGCGTCTTCGCTGCGCAAGAAACTGGTGGTTGGCACCGAGGGTGATAAAAACCAGGGTTGGTAACCCAGTATCACGAGGTCGTACGCTTTGTCGGGGATGTTGAAAGACTGGAGCGGCACCGGAATTTCGAGTACACATTCGGGCATGGCGTCGAAGAATTGGTCGCTGGTCCACGGAAACGGAAAATCATGCACCGGTTTGTACTCGACAAAATCGATGGAGGCCTTGTCTTTTACGGTCAACAGCATGTTGTCGATGATCTGGCGCAGTTGTCCGGTCTGCGTGTAATAAAGTACCAGTATATTCAAGGTTCGCCGTTTTAAAAACGGCCCAAGATAACTAAGTTCGGCCAAATGATAAATATGGCTATTTTTGGCAATCTTAAAAAATAGCCTTGATGGAAGATTTCAAACGTTCGCTGAAATTACAGATCATAGAATCTCTCAACCTGCAGGGAATGCAACCCGAAGAGATCGATGATGCAGCACCACTTTTCGGCGATGGATTGGGACTAGACAGTATCGACTCGCTTGAACTCATTGTATTGTTGGAACGGAATTACGGCATCAAGATCCAAGACCCGCGCGAAGGCCGCCGGGTATTTGAATCCATTGATGTAATGGCCAACTATATCCAGGCTCACCGAACCAAATAGATCGTGCAGACCATTTTTGTTACCGGGATGGGCATTGTCAGTGCCCTGGGCGCAGGCATCGAAGCGAACCGGTTGGCACTCCGGGAACAAAGAAGCGGATTGGGAACGGCACAGTTTATCCAAAGCCGGTTAACGCCACTATTGCCCGTGGGGGAAGTTCCGTTTTCAAATGAATCTTTGTCGCGCTTGGCAGGAGTAACAGCAGGCACACAAAACCGTTTGGTATTACTCGGCTTGCTGGCGATGCGCGAAGCCTTGGGCGATGGTTTTGCGGCGACCCAGGTAAGCACCGGTTTTATCAATGCCACCAGTGTTGGCGGCATGGCCGATGTGGAAAATATTTACACCGAACTGATCAACCCCGATAAGCCTATTGCCAACAGTGCGATTGGTGATTCACTCGATTGTGCGCAAGGCACCGAAATACTAGCGCGGCATTTTGGCATCCAACAACAGATAGCCACCGTGAGTACCGCCTGTTCTTCTTCGGCCAATGCCATTGGTTATGGTATGCGTTTGTTGCAGGCCGGTGTGGTAGATCGGGTGATTTGTGGCGGATCAGATACCTTAACGCGCTTTACCCTCAATGGCTTCAACAGCCTGCGAAACACAGATACCGCCCTTTGCCTGCCTTTTGATGAAAATCGCAATGGCTTGAACCTGGGTGAAGGAGCTGCTTACCTGGTATTGGAAACAGCAAAGTCTTTGGCGGCAACCAAGCGCCTGCCCCTGGGCATCCTTTCCGGTTATGCCAACTACAACGAAGCCTTCCATCCTACGGCGCCTTCGCCTGATGGCAAGGGCGCGTATGAAGCCATGCAGGGCGCGCTACGCAAAGCGGCTTTGTCGCCCGAAGAAATCAGTTATGTAAACGCGCATGGAACCGCCACCTTAAACAACGATATCGCCGAAGCCAAGGCCATGCTTCGTTTGTTTCCGAATGGCCTACCGCCATTCAGTTCTACTAAATCGTATACAGGGCATACGCTGGCAGCGGCGGGTGCCATTGAAGCCGTGTTCTCCCTACTCAGCATTTTGCACAGCGAATTGTATCCAACACTTCGGTTTAACACGCCTATGATAGAAGCACCAATAAAAGCTTTTCTCGACGTGCAGGAAGGCGTTAAAGTGAATCATGTATTGAGCAGTTCTTTTGGATTTGGTGGCAACAATGCAAGTTTAATATTGAGTCGTTATGCGTGAGCGGATGTACATACAGGCAGCCCGGGCATTGAGTGCGCAGAATGGTTTCATGGATGATGCGTTGCCTTCTTTGTTAACCGAGCCGGTCGACAATCTATTTTATTTTCCTACCATCGATTATAGCCGCTGGTTCAGCATCATGCAATTACGGCGGATGAGTCGCCTCACGCGCGCGGGCATGGCGGTGGCCATTGAAACCCTGCGTGATGCGGCGCTCGACAAGCCCGATGCCATCATAACGGGTACGGGTAAGGGCAGTTTGGGTGATACCGAAAAATTCATGGAAAGCGTTCGTGTCCATGTAGAAGGCACGCTCAACCCAAGTCCGTTTATACAGAGCACCTACAATGCGCTCAACGGATTGATTGGTTTGCACCAGGACGTAGATAGTTACAACACAACGTATGTGCACCGCGGCTTTTCATTGGAGCATGCCATCCAGGATGCGCAGTTGCTTTTTCACGAAGGTGCGGCAGCCAATGCGCTGGTCGGTTCGGTGGAAGAAATGACTGCCGAACATTTCGGCATCAAGAAAAAACTGGGTTACTGGAAAACAGCACCTGTGCGCCGCGAAGACATACTGACTGATCAGCAGCCGGGTGCGGTGGCCGGTGAAGGCTGTTTCTTTTTCGCTTTTGCCAAGCAGCCCAACGATAAAACCCTGGCTACGCTGCGCGACTTGCAATTGTTGTTTGAACCGACATCGGCTACCCTGCTGCAAACCATCGACGATATGTTGTCGGCCGCCCACCTTGCCCCCGCCGATATTGATGTGGTGATCACCGGCCGCAATGGCGATTGGCGCCACGACCATTATTACGATGCTGTTTCAGCGTTATTCCCCCGCGCTACTGAATGCTGCTTCAAACAACTTTCCGGCGAGTTCGATACCGCCGCCGGTTTCGGGTTGTGGCTTGCGGCCAAAATGCTGAGCGCCCCCCAGGAGATTCCCGCTGCTGTTGCACGCCAAGGCGGAGCGGTTTCACGGCCAGTTAAGAACCTGCTTATGTACAATAGTTATTATGGGGTGCAGCATTCGTTGTACTTGCTGGAGGGGAGATGAGGAGAGAGGATTTTTTCGAATGGCATTTCGCGCGAAGTTTTTTTTTCACGCGGAGACCGCAGGGGAACAAAGAAATTGCGGGTGGGCAAAGACGCTTATAATGGTGCGCCTTGCGCGCGGAGCAACGTTAAACATTGGACTGTAGACCTTAAACAAACTAAACACAGATAGAAAAAGCCCGCAACTAGGCGGGCTTTTAACTTACTTTTCTTTCCGTGTTTAGTTTATTTCAACGTCTGCACCAGCTTCTTTCAGCTTGTTGGCGATATCGTCGGCTTCAGCTTTAGAAACACCTTCTTTCACTGCTTTGGGAGCGCCGTCAACCAGTTCTTTGGCTTCTTTCAGACCAAGACCAGTCAGGTCTTTTACGATTTTAACCACGTTCAGTTTAGAAGCACCACCGCTCTTCAGGATAACGTTGAAAGCTGTTTTCTCTTCAACGGCGGCGGCACCAGCACCACCGTCAGCAGCTACCACTACTGCAGCAGCAGCGGGTTCAATACCATACTCAGATTTCAATACGTCTGCCAGTTCCTGTACTTCTTTTACAGTAAGGCCAACCAGTTGTTCGGCCAATGATTTTACGTCTGCCATTTTGTTTAGTTTTTACCGACTTCACAGCCTGTTTGCTCCGCCGGCTATTTTTAAAAAATACTAAATAGACCCCTCAGGCAGGGGAATTATATATGGGTTACTCGGCTGCTGCTGCTGTTGCAGGAGCGGCTTCGGCACCACCTTCTTTGTTTGCTTTTTCCAGCAGGGCAGCGATTACGCGCTTAGCCGGAGATTGCAACAGACCAATAACCTCACCAATGAGTTCGTTCTTGGTTTTGATCTTGGTAAGGCTTTTCAGTTGATCGTCGCCTACATAAATGTCGCCATTGATAAAGGCTGCTTTCAATACCGGGCGCTCCGACTTCTCATCTGCACGGAAAGAGGTCAGGATAACAGCCGGGTCTTTCGGGTTTTCGCTGAACAGCAGGGCGGTTACATTGTTGAGGGCAGCATATACACCGCTGTACTTTTCTGCGTCGATTTGCTCAAGCGCTTTTTTGATCAGGGTGTTTTTAGCCACTTTCATTTCCACCTGCTTGTTAAAGCAATGACGGCGAAGTTTTGACACCTGGTCTACTGACAGGCTCTCGGTATCGGTGATATAGAAATTGCTATATTGGCTGAACTTGCCTTTCAGCAGTTCGATCACTTCCTGTTTTTGTTCTTTTGTCATAACAAAAAATTTGGGGCTTAGTGAATGAATAGTTTGGTGTCGATAGAGATACCAGGACTCATGCTGCTGGCCATGCTCACGCCTTTCAGGTAAGTACCTTTGGCAGTTGCCGGCTTCAGTTTGATGAGGGCGTTGATCAGTTCCTGGCTGTTCTCCGCAATCTTGTCGGCATTGAAGCTTACGCGACCGATAGAAGCATGAACGATACCAGCTTTGTCAACTTTGAAAGCGATTTTACCGCCTTTTACTTCATTCACTGCTGCTGCCACATCATTGGTAACGGTACCAGTTTTGGGGTTGGGCATCAGGTTACGCGGACCAAGCACTTTACCCAGCTTACCGATTTTCGGCATCACACTAGGTGTAGCGATGATCACGTCTACATCTGTCCAGCCACCTTCGATCTTGGTGATGAATTCATCCAGCCCAACAAAGTCAGCACCTGCATTCTTTGCATCGTTTTCTTTGTCGGCCGGGCAGAGAACCAATACTTTTTTGGTTTTACCGGTGCCATGGGGCAGGGTTACCGTTCCACGAACGGCCTGGTCAGCTTTTTTGGGATCAACACCCAAACGGATATGCAGGTCAACAGAAGCGTCGAACTTGGTTGTATTCACTTCTTTCACGAGTGAAGAAGCTTCTTTCAGTGAGTATATTTTAGCAGCATCCACTTTGCTGTTTACTGCTTTTCTTTTTTTAGTAATTGCCATTGCTCAAATAGTTTGGTGGTCAAAGATTAATTTTCCCAGGGAGCTACACCATCAACGGTGATTCCCATGCTACGGGCAGTACCGGCTACCATTTTCATAGCACTTTCAACGGTAAAGCAGTTGAGGTCAGGCATTTTGTCCTTCGCAATTGCTTCCACCTGTGCCCAGGTAACTTTGCCCACTTTTGAGCGGTTTGGCTCTTTTGATCCACCCTGCAATTTGGCCGCTTCCAGCAACTGTACCGATGCCGGTGGGGTCTTGATGATGAAGTCAAAAGACTTGTCAGAATAAACAGTGATCAGTACAGGGAGTACTTTGCCCATCTTGTCTTGGGTTCTTGCATTGAACTGCTTGCAGAACTCCATGATGTTGACACCTTTGGAACCGAGTGCCGGGCCGATGGGAGGTGCAGGGTTGGCTTGACCGCCTTTACACTGCAGCTTTACGAAACCAGAGATTTCTTTTGCCATTGTAAAATGTTTTTTTGGTGATAGCGCTCCCGGTTTCCGTTGCCGGATCCGGAAGCTCCCAAATCCAATTCAGAAAAAGAACTTATGATTGGGGGTGCAAAACTACGCAAATAAATCGTTCCGCCCAATAATTTCCCGAAGAAAAGCTTCGGGCGTATAGACCGGTAGTCGAGCAAAATGGTAGTCGCCCGTGTCGTTTGTCAGCAGGTGCGTGCACCCGGCTTTTTCGGCGGCATTGTATTCCAGCCTGTCTTCCAGGTCGCCCACTTTTTTATCGGCCAGGCAAAGAGGTGAAGTATACAAAACGAAGCCTTTTTGGCCGGCGAGGCTCAGCACGCGGGCGGCATCGGTAAACGCCGGGTATTCCTTGTTCAAAACAGCTACCAGCAGGTTGGCATCCAAAAAAGGCTTGATCATTTTTTTCGGGAATCAAAATATTCAGCGCGATTGGCTTTGCGGCTGCGGGGTTTGGCTTTGTATTCGGCAGCACCTTCGGCTACCTGCAAAACCCAACCGGCAATGGGCAGGCTTTCAAGGCTTTGTGAGTCTTTGCGGGTGATTTGTTTGTAGAGATATTCGGTGAGCCTGGACAAACTAATACCCTGCTCTTCGGCATAGGCCTTGGCTGCTTCAATGACGTTTTTGTCAAAGCTGAGGGTGATTTTAAAATAAAAAAAGACCGTTTCCGGTCTCTTTTCAATGTATTCGAGGCAGCAACGCAAACAGCCTAGGAAATCTTTTCTACCTGCATATAATTCAGCTCCACCGGTGTTGAACGGCCGAAGATTTTCACGGTCACTTTCAGTTTCTTCTTCTCGTCGTTCACTTCTTCGATCATACCGTTAAAGTCGTTGAACGGACCTTCAATGATCTTGATGGTTTCACCTACAATGAACGGCTCGCTCATGCTCATGCCACCCGCCTCGGTCATCTCATCCATCTTACCCAACATCTTGTTCACCTCGGCTTTGCGCAGGGCGATGGGGTTTTCTTTTCCGAGGAAATGAATAACGTTGGAGGTATTCTTAATGGTGTCTTTCAGGTCGTCGCCCAGTTTGCCTTCCACAATCTCAATCATCACATAACCGGGATAGTAGTTGCGTTCGCGCATCACTTTTTTACCGTTCTGCACTTTGTACACCTTTTCCACCGGCAGGAAAACCTGCTTTACAATTTCAGACCATCCGCCACGGCTCACCTCTTTGTCGAGGTATTCCTTGACCTTTTTCTCCTTGCCACTAACGACGCGGAGAACGTACCACTTGGTCTCTTGTTGGTTAATAGTTTCTTCCATTATTTAAAGAGCGGGTATATCAGGTTCTGAAGCAAAGAATTGGCGGCAAAGTCCATTACCCAAACAAGCAGGGTAATCAGCAGGGTGGCTACCAATACAATCATGGTCGACTGCTGTAACTGGCTCCAGGTGGGCCAGGTTACTTTTTCCACCAGCTCTTTATACGACTCGCTGAAATAGGTTGTTATCTTATTCATAATCAATCTTCAACTGCACGGGCAACAGGATTCGAACCCGTATCAAAGGTTTTGGAGACCTCTATTCTACCATTGAACTATGCCCGTTTACATCAAAAGTACAGTGTCGAAAGTAAAAAATGGCCCCTCGGTTCGGGTTTCCCGCCCTTATGGGACCATTTTTGACTTTTTATTACTGACTTTAGACTTACTTAATGATCTCAGTCACCTGACCGGCGCCTACGGTACGGCCACCTTCGCGAATCGCGAATTTCAAGCCTTTTTCCATAGCGATCGGTTGGATCAGGGTAACTTTCAGGTTGGTGTTGTCACCAGGCATTACCATCTCTGTTCCTTCTGCCAGGGTACACTCGCCGGTTACGTCGGTTGTACGGAAGTAGAACTGCGGACGGTACTTGTTGAAGAATGGGGTGTGACGACCACCTTCTTCTTTGCTCAGTACATACACCTCACCTCTAAATTCAGTGTGCGGGGTGATGGAACCTGGCTTACAGATTACCATACCACGACGGATATCTTTCTTTTCAATACCGCGCAGGAGCAGACCGGCATTGTCGCCAGCTTCCCCTTCGTCGAGCAGTTTTTTGAACATTTCAACACCGGTAACGGTAGATGTCATCGCTGCAGGCATCAAACCTACGATTTCAACACCTTCACCAACTTTAATGCGACCACGCTCGATACGACCGGTAGCCACGGTACCACGACCAGTGATAGAGAATACGTCTTCCACTGACATCAAGAAAGGAAGATCTACAGGGCGGGGAGGCAGCGGAATATAGCTGTCAACCGCTTCCATCAATTCGTCGATTTTCTTCACCCATTTGTCTTCGCCAGCGAGTGCGCCGGTAGCAGAACCCTGGATGATAGGTGTATTGTCACCGTCGAATCCATATGAGCTCAACAGGTCGCGGATTTCCATCTCAACCAGTTCAAGCAGTTCAGGATCGTCAACGAGGTCAACTTTGTTCATGAATACCACAATCTTAGGAACACCCACCTGGCGGGCCAGCAGGATGTGCTCTTTGGTTTGGGGCATGGGACCATCAGTAGCAGCCACAACAAGAATAGCACCGTCCATCTGGGCAGCACCGGTAATCATGTTTTTCACGTAGTCAGCGTGACCAGGGCAGTCAACGTGCGCGTAGTGGCGGTTGGCTGTTTGGTATTCTACGTGTGCAGTATTAATAGTGATACCGCGTTCTTTCTCTTCGGGTGCACCGTCGATTTCATCATACTTCTTCGCCGTGGCCAGACCCTTCTGTGCCAGAATGGTCGTGATGGCGGCAGTCAAAGTGGTTTTACCGTGGTCAACGTGGCCAATAGTACCTACGTTAACGTGGGGCTTTTCCCTCTTAAAGGTCTCTTTTGCCATTTTCTATTTTGTTTTTATGTTGTGGTTTAAAATTGAGAAGTCTCTACAGACTTCAACTATTTATAGGCGGCTGCAAAGATACTGTATTTCAGTATCTATCGGCCACCCTCTTTTTTCTGCTGTTTCACCGGTTCGTCTTTGCTGACGCGTCCGGTTCTGAGCCGTTAGTGAGAATCGAACTCACGACCTCTTCCCTACCAAGGAAGTGCTCTACCCCTGAGCTACAACGGCCTAAAAAACCAAAGTTTACGGTTTCTAGTTACTGGTTACCAACCATGAACCGCAAACTATAAACCATAAACCCTTTTTTGAGCGGAAGACGAGTCTCGAACTCGCAACCTATAGCTTGGAAGGCTATCGCTCTACCAATTGAGCTACTTCCGCAAAAACGGTGGGCAGGAGAGGATTCGAACCTCTGAAGTCGAAAGACAGCGGATTTACAGTCCGCCCCATTTGGCCGCTCTGGAACCTGCCCTTATTAACCGACGACTTGAAGCCGCCAATCAGTTCGAGCCACTTGTCGGAATCGAACCAACGACCTACTGATTACAAATCAGTTGCTCTACCAGCTGAGCTAAAGTGGCGGTTTGAAGTACAAAGATCTACCCCTTTTTTTCTTTCGGGATGGCAAAGGTAACAGAATTTAAGAAATAGAGAAATTTTAGTGTGCTTTTTTTCAACTGTTTAAACCCGAACCGGCCGGGCATAAAAAAACCTCCCGAAGGAGGTTGGTGCCATCAGGCAGTATATTGTTTTTCTTTTTTTCTTTTTATTTGATTAACGAGCGAGTCGAGTGCGCTATCGAACGACTCTTCAAAAGATTTGGAACTGGCTTTTACAAAAAAATCATGTTTGGGAACATGCACCCGGATCTCGGCGATTTTGTCTTTGATGGTGTGCACTACGTTGTCAAGTTTCAAGAATACATCCACTTTAATAATGCGGTCGTGAAAGGTGGCTAGCTTGCCTAATTTGCTGTTTACGTACTCCACGAGTTTTACGTCCGCATCAAAATGTACAGTCTGAATGTTAACGTTCATAACACTAACGTTTTTAACAGTGAACAATAAATAAAGAACTTCATTGCATTGGTCTTTTCATAAGACGAATAGACGCTTATGAAGATAATATATCGAGGTCCTTTTACCAAAAATTGAACGCTGGATTTTCTAATTTATTAAGAATACGGTCGGCTTTTTTTAACTATCATTTACTGGCCTGATAATAGTCATACAAACGCTAGCCGCGGGGATGCGCTTTGCGGTGTACATCCCTTAGTTTGCCGATGCTGTTATGGGTGTATACCTGGGTGGCTGCCAGGCTGGAATGCCCCAATAATTCCTTCACGGCATTCAATTCAGCGCCTGCATTGAGCAAATGCGTAGCAAAGCTGTGCCGTAGTATATGCGGACTCTTTTTTTTCAAATGCCGGGTTGCTTCTACCTCCGCTAACAAGCTATTAATTAAACGGTATATGTATTTGTGATATACTTGTTTGCCCCGGCTGGTGAGCAGTATGGCTTCCCGGTTGTAGGCGTCCCAGTCCTGCTTTTTTTTCTGTTCTTCGTAATGGTTCAACTGGGCCAGCAAGGATGGGCTTATCGGAATAATCCGCTCCTTCCCCCCCTTTCCAAATAAACGAATGGTTTTGGTGTAGGCATCTACCTGTTTACCTGTCATCGTTACCAGCTCATTCAAACGCATGCCGGTTTCATACAACAAGGCCAGGGCCAGCCCACAGGTCAACTCCTCCCAGGTTTCCGATTTCGTAACACTGGAAGCAACCACGGCAGCCTGCTTTTCCTCAATATACACGGGCAAACTGCGACTGGTTTTCGGCGCCGAGATGCCCGCCACCGGAGAAACCCGGATTTTGCCTTTTTTGAGCTGGTATTTGTAAAAAGAACGGAGCGACGACAGCTTCCGGGCCATACTCCGGGCGTTGAGCGCCGGCTTGTCAGCGGTTTTTTCGCGCAGCGACGACAGCCAACTGCGCACCATAAAGCCGGTTACCGAAAACCAGTCGCTGTGCTCGTATTCTTTTAATATGTATTCTTTAAATGCCGCCAGATCATCGGTGTAGGCCCGGTTGGTGTGCGCGGAATACCTCTTTTCAAACTGGAGGTAACGGGCAAAGTCGGCAATAGTATTATCGGCAGATAATGGCATACAAAAGGGTAGCAACAAAGCTAACGCAATATTGCTACCCTATAGATATAGTGAATAAAGTCTTACGACTCGATCTTTCCGCTGGCGATCTGTTGCTTATACACGGCCTTCAACACCTCAGCGCGACGCTTGATAGAGGGTTTCGTAAACGATTGACGCTCACGCAGTTGAATAAGCACCTTGGCTTTCTCAAATTTCTTCTTGTACTTTTTGAGGGCCTTGTCGATGTTTTCGCAATCTTTTGAATCAATAATCAGCATAATTAAATACCTCCTTTGGTAATGGGTGTGCAAAGATAGAAAAGATTTGATTCTGGCAAAATCCTTTTCGGCTGTTTTTGATTCGGCTATCTTGCAAACATGTTCACCGGAATCATTGAAACCCTGGCCGATATCACCGAAATCGGGCACCAGGGCACAAATTTAACAGTTTGGTTTTCCAGCCCCGTTTCAGACCAGCTGACCATCGACCAAAGTGTGTCGCACAACGGCATTTGCCTTACCATCGATGCTTTGCGACCCGGCGCCCACCGCATCACCGCCGTACAGGAAACCATTCAAAAAACCACCCTGGGCCAATGGCAGCCGGGTAAAAAAGTAAATATTGAGCGATGCCTGCAGGTGGGTGGCCGGCTCGACGGACATATCGTACAAGGTCACGTTGACAGTACAGCCACCTGTATCATTAAAACCGACCAACAAGGTTCCTGGCTATATCGGTTTACAATCCCCGCACCCTTTGCCAGCCTGATCGTTGAAAAAGGATCCATTGCCCTGAATGGTACCAGCCTCACCATTTTCGATGTAGATACACAGGCTTTTTCCGTGGCCATTATCCCCTACACGTATGACAACACCACTATTCACGCCATTGAACCGGGCGATGCCGTTAATATTGAATATGATTTGATGGGAAAATACGTGCAACGCATTCATCAATTGAACGCCGGTTAATACATGCGGAGTCGATCTACATTATTGACCTTCTTAGGCCTCGGTTTCCTACTGCTGCTTAGCCTGATCTGTTTTTTTCAAACACCTACTTTTGACGATTTCATTCCCTATAACCTTGAAACGCAATTGGGGCTGGGCGGCGCCATTCGGTTTTATCTGTTTCAACTAAACAATCGTTTCAGCTCCATTCCACTGTTTTTAAGCCTGGGCGCCAATCGTTTCCTGCTCACCCATTACTGGATGACCATTTTGTTTTTCATAGCGGCCGCCTTTGGCAGCTATATGTTGCTGCTGAAAAGCCTGCTAAAAAATGTGAGCGACCAGCCAGCCGATATGCACCATATCTTTATCGGTGCCAGCGCACTTCAATTGTTGTTTCTGACCAGCATTCCTGAGCCATCAAGTTTCTACTATTGGATGGCAACGTCGGTCACTTATCTATTTGGTTTCATATTGTTGCTTTTATTGGTCACGCTGCTGCTGAACAACCGGTCCAAGCCAATAACCCCGATAACGGGCATAGCCCTATTGCTTTTGAAAATTTTGATTGCCGGCAGTATTGAAGTGGCACTGGCATACAGTCTTTATGTCACTGCACTACTCGTACTCACCGACCTGCGACACAAAAAGCTGCGCCGCTTATCGTTGGTATCGACGCTCGGCGATATCGCTGGTTTGTCCATCTTCTTTTTGTTGCCCGGTGGCGGTAACAGGGCCGATCATTTTGCCATTCAGCATGGCTTTCTGCCCAGCTTTGTTGGTTCGCTTGAAAGATCGGGTAAGATATTTGCCTACATATTTTCCAACCCGGTGTTTTGGCTCTTTTTATTTCTGCTATATGGTATTGCCGCCAGATCAAAGCATAAACAACAGACAGCCTGGTTGAAAGACCAGTTCCCTATCGTAGTAGAAGCCCTACTGGTTTTCACACCCGTGTTTCTTTTGCACTTCGTTATTCGACAATTCGGCAACGAAGTATTGCCGCCAAGGGCGGAAAACCTGCTGACGGTTATTAGCCTACTGGCCATTGGCTGGGTGGCCTATCGGTATTTTCTACGAATGGAACCCGTGGCACTTGTTTTCACCGAGCAACAACAGCAAGTCCTGGTGGTGGTTACGGCCATCATCCTTTTGTCTACACCCTTCATCAGAACCATGCCCGAGAACCTGTTCACTCTCTATTTCCACAAAAAAGTAGTGGACAAAAGAGTGGATGCAATTGTGGCCGCAAAAGCCGCAGGTAAAAAATCGGTAAGCTTTGCTACCTATGCAGCCGATATGAAGACCACCATGTCGGCCTGCCCGCTTTCACCGCCCAACTATGTTTTCAAGTTGCCCCCTTCACTCACCTATTTCAAAGACGATCCATTTAACAGCAATACCGATTATGCATACGCCAATTATTACGGCATAGACAGTATACAGGCAGGAAATACAACGGTAGTACGGCATCCCATTTATATACCTGATGCAGCGAAACCATAAAATGAATATCTCACTTATACTACCGGTGTACAATTGCGGAAACGTTTTTGCGGCGGGTATCACTGCGCTGATGAATTGGTTGGAAGAAAATGGCCTCTCCGCAGAGATCATTGTGGTTGACGATCACTCAACTGATCAGGACAGTATCCAAAAAATATGCAGTGACCATGCCCTGCAATTTATTGGCCTAAACAGCAACCAGGGCAAGGGCCATGCTGTTAAAGTCGGCATACTACAAGCCAGCGCCGAGAAAATTATTTTCATGGATGGTGATTTCCCTTTCGATTTGTCGGCCATTGCAACCGTGGCCCGCGAACTCGACGGCCATGATCTCGCCATTGGCGATCGTACGCACCCCGATTCGACCTATCCGCATCGCATTGCCTGGACCCGGAAATTGGCCAGTAGTATTTTATCGACCATGATCCAACTCACCGGCATTTCCACTATCACCGACACGCAATGCGGCATCAAAGGGTTTCGGCGCCAAGCAGCCCTAGAACTTTTTCCATTATTGAAAGAAGATAAATTTGCTTTCGACATCGAACTACTCTACCTCGCACAGCAGAGAGGCATGACGATCGCCCGAGTGCCCGTATCGGTAAAAGTGCAGGCCAGCAGCTCGGTGAAATTATGGCGCGATGGTTTGGATATGGCGAAATTGATCCGCCGCTTGTCAACACAAAAGCAGCAATCAGCATGAAACGGGAATGGACAAACGCAATTCGTTCTATCCTAGACAACTATGTTCCGCGTCGGTGGCGAAATGCTTCCTGGTTTATGCGGCCACTTTTTTTTCTGGCCTACCGCGGACGAAACATCCACTCCGCCATGCACTTTAAAACATTGGTCAAAACCTGGACACCCGATGAACTCACCGCTTATTACCAACAGCTAAATTCCATATCGAGAAACCGGAAAACAGATAACAGCCAAAAAACGATCGAAAAGATATTGGCCATCGCCCTAGCGTCAAAGGGCCCGATTCTCGACGCCGGCTGTGGTACAGGCTATCTCCTGTCGTTGATCAGTGACCAAAACAAAACAGCTTCTTTGTATGGTTGCGATATTGCTGCCGTCGGTCACCAGCACAAAGCCTTTGCGTTTGAACAATGCGACCTGGCGGCCCTACCCTATCCGGACAAATTCTTCGACCTGGTTATTAGTACGCACACCATTGAACATATCCTCCCTTTGGAGAAAGCCATCAGCGAATTAAAACGGGTATGCAGAAACACCCTGGTGCTGGTTACGCCCCGGCAGCAATATTTCTATTACACCCTCGACGAACATGTGAATTTTTTTGAAAAGGAAACAGACCTGACCGAAAAGTTGCTGTTAGCTAATTACGATTGTTCGGTGGTCGACGGCGATTGGTTTTATATTGGGTATCTTGGTCAGCCGACTACACTCATTTGAGCGGCAACAGATCAATATTATTCCAATAGTACAAATTTGGATTTGCCGGCACCTTGTTTTCACCTATCCGCCAAACATTTCCTTCTTTTATCGGTAGCACGGGCTGATCCGGATTTTGGGCGATGGAAGAACCCTGGCAACTGACTATGTTGATATGGGCAGTATCAGTGCCTTGTAACAACAGGGCGGGATAAAATCCATTTCTCAACATGAGCGCACCCCTGTATTCTTCCGGCAGGTTACTGATTAGGATCGGCGCCTTGTTGCTATGCAGCGCAGCCACTCGTTGTAAAATACGGGCCGTTCTTTCACCGGCAATTTTCCAGCGCTGGTTGCTATCGGCAAGAAAGAAAACAAAATAACCCAGTAGCAAGCACATAGTCGCTGTATAGAAGCCTTTAGGCTTGATTCCGCTCAACAGCCAGGCCAGCCAGGCACATAAAAAAAACGATCCAAAATACATTACCCGTTCGCCTTCTATCGTTCTGGTATTTACTCCAAACAAAAAGGCAACCACTGCGCCCAGTAAAAAACAAGTAAACAAAATGCTGAGCGTCCGAAACTGTTGTTTGTTTTTTCGGAACCAGTAAATAAAGAGGACTACTACAGCAATGCCAATTGCCAGCGTTGACAAAATCAGCCACAGCGTATTCGTGGTCGGCGGCAGCCAGAATCGCCCAAATACTTTTATTATTTTAGGCAGTAGTACAGCGGGTTGCCATTCTAAAACCCGGTCGGCATAATCACCCACCATGTACTGCATCACATATTTTCTTACAAATAAGTTAATAGTCAATGCACTGAATAAAACAGCCATCCAGGAAAATATGTCGGCCGTTGGTTTCTTGTGTAAGTAGAGCAACAAGCCAACAATCAGTGGCAGCAACAAAACTGTTTCATAGCAACCCAAGGCCAGCGTATACAAAACAAACCCGGCTGTTTTGGCGAGTACGGTTTGATGGCGCAAGCTGATCCATATAACCAGGCAACCAAACGTGGTTGCCAGCATAGAGCCACGCCCCACTACCCATACCACGGCTTCGTTGTGAAAAGGATAAAACAGGAAGAGCAATCCACCGGTAAAAGACAACAGGCTGCCGTTTTTATTTCCTTCCGATAATACCAACAATATTCTGCAAAGAATAAATGCATTGGCCGCATGAATCAGCACATTCGTTAGGTTATAACCCAGCTGATGGATGCCCGAATACAAAAAACTGCTGTATAAAAACAAATCGGCCACCGGCCTGAAAAAGCCGGCGGCCAAAAAATTTCTATCGTGTATCAATCGGTATAAAACAGAAAAATCGTCGGCTGCAAAACTTTTGTTCAGCACCGGTAAGTAGATCAAGATGGCCAGTACAGTGTAAACCAGGTAGTATAGCCAATACTTTCTCATATTTTCTTCCGTGTTGCCAGGTCAGCGCCTGGCTTTGTTTTACCGGATAAGGTACATTTTTCCGTAGCCTTTATTGAAGAACTTATCGGTGTTGTCGTTTTGTGATTTGTATTTCTCCAATGTTTTGCCATTTAGCATGGTGATAACACGGTACAAGTAAACGCCATTTGCCAGACGCTGGCCAAACTGGTCGGTGCCATCCCACTTAAACTCCGTGATATTTCGACCGATGTGTAAGGGACCCAACTCCGGACCGGTTATCTCTCGCACTATCTTACCCGTTACCGTTAGAATCTGGATTTTAAAATTGGTTGGAATTTCACTACCTGTGAGTGTGAACACAAATGCCGTTGACGTCGAGAATGGGTTTGGATAATTCAGCAGATTCGAGATCATCGGCTTGTTGATCACCGTAAAGTTGACGACATATTGTATTTGTCCGGCGGGGTTATTGGATTTATCGCGCCCTGTTACGGTGAGCACATAATTATCAATACCTGATTCCTGGTCGAAGGTTTTCAGGAAGGCTGGGGTAAATTCAATAGTGGCCGTATTGTTTGCACTTGAACTGGCCGGCGTGAACCGAACCGTATCGCCATCTACCCGGAAGGTTCTGATCGATTGGTCTGGATACCGCACCTGTATGCGCATCAGTGAATCGCTGGTTAACAAGAGGTTTTTATTCTCATCAGTCAGTTTTATAACAATAACCGGTTTGGCCGAAACGATATCGCCGTTCAGGATATGCACGCCATCGAAAGTGACATCAAGCAGCGGGTTTGTTTTGTCGTACCGCACATAGAAAGGCTTGTACATGACGTTGTTGACATGGTATTGTTCCGGCTGCGCGTTATCGGGGTTAAAGTCGATATACAACACATTGGCGCCCGGGTAATTGGTCGTATTAATGGTGAACCTGAAAATCACCGTGTCGCCCGCAATCAGGGCCTTGGTGGTATCAAATGCCAGTTGGTGTGGCACATTATTGGCATCCGTTAAAATAAATTTCAACTGTAAGCTGTCGAAGGCTGTTTTTGAAATATTCTTGAAAGCAACGGCAAATTGGGCCTGCTCACCATAGTCGACCGTGTCTTTACCGATCAGGTAAATATTCGGCGCAATGGCACCTTCCGGCACTGGCTGGTAAATCAATCGCCAGTAGTCGAGTTGATACGGTGAATGGTTGATAGAATCAAGTGTATTTAATTTCAACTTAAGACGCGGATACTGTGCCGCACTGATATCGGAAATATCATTGTCCCATTCAGACGGGTTGACTGTTTTCAGCAGTACCGATGTATTAGAGGTGGTGATGCCATAAATGTCGAGGGTGGCTTCATCTGGCGTGCCACTGGCTTCAACAGGGTGGCCGAGCCAAACCATTTTTTGCCATGATTTCGCGGGACCGAATGCGGGTGAATTAACCGAGCCCGAGGTGCCGGGGGTTTCAGGCGTGGCGGTAACGAAAATTTTGTCGTACAAGCCCTGTGACACTTTGTACAGCGGCGTAAAACCAGGCACTCCTTTCTGGTAAACGAGGGCCCAACATTTGGCTGCATTTATGCTATCAATTCCATACATCCCTGCGGCCAGTAATTTGTGATAAAGTGAATTACCACGGCCGAAGCGGGCTGTGTCGCCTTCCCATGTTTTGGCATACGACTCAGGATCTGCATAGTCGACCGATCTCACCACTACAAAAGACCCAACCGGAATCGAATCCATAAATCGCATGATGATACCACGCAGGCTATCGCTCATGTAGGAGAATTCGAAATTCCAATTGCGCGACCAATGGCAATTGGCCGAACCGCTTCCGTACCTGTATAAATTATTTCCGGCATTGTCCACATTCTTCCAGGGTCGGAAAGTGATTGGATCAATGATATTGAATATTAGAGATTGACCCACACAAGCACTTCGAATGCTGTCTGAGTTATTGAGCTCTACGGCAAAGTCAATGTCTTGCGAACCCGATGTTGGGTAAAGCGACTGTTTCACCAGGAGGTTATTCACCCGGTCAGAAAACTGCCATTTACGGGCGCTGTCGAGGTACACATTGAGGAGATCAGATTCCGTATGCTGGTAAAAGTGTGATTGGTTGAAGCCGGTGGACAATTTCGTGTGATACAGGAAGGAAAAATTATTCCATTTATATTCTCCGCCTTCGCCAGCTACAAAAGAAGTGCGCCAGTAATAAACGGTGCTGTCGAGATAAGACATCTGCGGATCGAATTCCAACACACCACCGGTGGAAGTAACCGTGGTTGTTCTTTTCAATGAAGAATTGAACAACTTGGTTGTATCTACTTCCAAAACATATTGTTTGCTATTGCTTAACGGATTGGCGGTAGAGGCATAGTATTTAATAGCCGGATCAGTAACGATGGCATAGTTATAAGGAAAAACGGGGGTCAGTTCGTCTTCGTAAATAAAATATGTTTTCGACGCGTTGTTATTGGTTTCGTCCATTTCGCTCACCAGGTTCGCGCCGTCTACACGTACATTAATGGTATTCTGCCCCTTGTCTTTCAGCGCATCAATCGGAATGGTCAGGGTTATCGAATCAACATATTTGAGGTTGGCAATTTTCTGGTTGTAGAGTAAAGTAGTGGTGCCCGAGGGTGAAACATGTGAAACCTCCACCTGCACTGAATCGCCTTGCGCTTTGCCCTGGTTGTAAATGGTTACAATGGCCTGGTATTGTTGGCTGGCAACCGAAATAAAACTGGGTGCGATTCGAATGGAAGATGATTCAACCACAAAGTCGGGTTTCGCCTGAAAATTGAATACCAGGGCAGGATCACCGTGATAAGTAATTTGTTCGGCATGCGAACGTGCCAGGAAATCGGTGTTGTTGCTGGCCCTCACGAGGTCGGCCAGACCATCTTCAGACGCTTTGCTAATAGGACCGCCATAGTCGGTACGCGCCACTTTGGTATAAAACGCTGTGAGGTAATAATTCAAATAGTTGGTGATGCCAAAATGCGTACTCGCTATGAATGCAATGGCACCGCGCTGGCGAGCCAACACATATTTTTCACTCAGCGTCTCCCATGTTTCAAAACGACCATCGCTGAAATCGAAAAGGTTACCGGCATAACAACCGTTCACCGAAAACACGGGGTATTTTCCGGCATTGTTGTAATCATCGGGATCGGCAATGCTGAATTCAAGCGTGGTTGCCGACGAGTGACCGAAATACGTTAAGAGGCTAATACCCTCTTCCAATTTCTGCCGCACTATTTCGCCACCTGCCTGGTCGTTCGACCCTGACACCGTTTTACAAAGCACCGTTGTACTGGCGCCTGTCAATGTATCGTCGATAATGGCTTTATAGGCCGACACATAACTACAAAGTGCCGAGCCCAAAATAGCGTCGGTGGCCCCAGTTACATGCAATACATTCTTCATCCACAATTTATCGGCCATGCGATTGGAGGCTGATTTTTGTGCCTGCTCATACTCTTTTACTTTTTCGAGATAGTTTGTTATTTCCGTTGCATTGATCACACTCAAACGACCAATACTGGATAAAGTGGTTGGGTTAAAGGTACTATTGGTAGAGAGCAGGTTATCCGATCCCGGATAGCCGAAAGTGGGCACCAGGTTCTGTTCGCGAAGACGCGGGCGTTCCGTCGCCGGTGATCCCCAATACTGGTTATAAGTCACCCCTTTGCCAATCAGAAAAGCCTTGGGGCTGCCAGCAAAATGATCACGCGCGTAGGAGATAAAATTCTTTACGGCCGATGGATGTCCATAAATGCCAAAAGCGAACTGATCAGTCAGTTCATCAATGTCGTATGTTTTTGCATTGAAACTACCGCCGGCAGCACTGCTGCGATAAGCGCGATATTCTTCAACCGGGTTTGATCCATTGGCACCGGCAAACAATACTTTGTTTGAAACGATCAGAAAATTACCCTGGTTATCCTGGTTGGTAATATTGACGAATGTTCGGGGCTGCAAGGCCGTTACTGGTTGATAATAGGTTCCAGCCTGGCTCACCAGCACCATATTGCGTGCGGTGATAGATCCGCGAAGCGCAAAACGATACACACCTGCCACTTCAACGTTGGCCACATACCGTTCCATGGTTTCGGTATCGTATAATACCGGGGCCGCACCGCCTGCATTAAAATCGGTTATCTCGAGATAATAACCCTGGGTGCGCGCATCCAGTTTAAACGGGAACCAGGTAGCGTTGTTAAACGAGAACAAACGCGGATAGGTCATTTCATAAAATGAAATCACCATACGGTCAACAAAAGTGGAAGCCGGGGGCTGGTAGTTGGTAAAGTTTATGGCGGCGCTATTGGACGCGATGAGTGCGTTAGGAAATGTTTCAGCCATTACAGCGCCGGAAGAATAATTCATCGCCGTGTCTTTCAACAACTGGTTGTTGACTGTCAATTGTACCCGTCGGGTTCGGTCTGTGTTACCAAAGGCACCAAAACGAAAAGTTGCATTTGGTCCCGCGGTAGCCACCCGCAGGTTACTGATCGTTTGGCTCAGAGAAGCTTTTTCCCGTATATCATCGCTCGACCAGAATTCGCCGTTGTCGTAACTGGATGAATAGATATAGTTACCATCCACTACATTGGCAAAACCGTTATTGATTTTGTTTTTGAAATAGTTGCTGTAGGTATACATGAAATACGGCTCAACCGGCAAGCTGTTGGCCGCAATATTATTTACCACGGTGGCATATCGCTTTCCTGCAGTAGCATCTACTGTGAGAAAATAGGTGGCAGTATCTGTAAACAAACTGAAGTTCTGCGCATGTTGGTAAGAGGGCGTTCGATACAATGCGCGATCGGCTGCCCCATCGTTGGGTTTGCCAATGAATTCAATAAACCCATCGGCAGGCAAAACCCCCGATGCTACGGAAGTGTAAATGGGTACTTCCTGTCCATTGCGGAAAAGATGAAATTGTGTTACCGGTACAGCGCCTAAACCATTCGACTGCAACAAGGAGGCGGGCAAACGATAGAGTCCGGTATTAATGATCTTGAACTTATAGTAAGTATTGCTGTAATTGATCCATTCGTTGTTGTACACCTGTGCCTCCAGCGTAAACCAGCCGGTGAACATAAGCAGCGTCAACTGAATTAAACGGGCGATATTTCTATTCATTCGCATAAGGTCGGGTGCTTACTTTTTCTTGTTTTTCTTTACCAGGTCGAGCTTCAGCGAAAACACGTGCGTGTACAGCGGGTTCGACTGATTGGCCAGGTTGGTAAAGGCATAATCGATAGACACATTTTGCAGCCTGAATCCAGCGCCAATAGCAGGTTGATAAATCCACACTTTCTTGCTGTAGGTACTGTCTTCATCTTCCAGGGCTTTCTGAAAATTATTGATACCACCCCGTACGAAAATGATGTTTTTGTAAGTGGCTTCCAAACCGATTTTCGGGTCAATGCTCACCGCTTTTGAGCTGATCACGGTATTTCTGCGACCATCGAAAGTGAAGTCGAGGTTACCCTCGGCCAACAGGCTGATTTTGGAATTCAGCTTGAAATTATAAGACGCGCCGGCAATCAGTTTGGGCGCCGTAAGTTCGGTTGATTTCACCGGGATATCATTCTGCGTTACGTAAAACACTTCGCGCATTCTGTCGCTGATATTGTAGGTCCACGCGTTGAACGTAGTGGTAACATCTCGCGCCACTACACCTACCTGCAAGCGTTTGTGGATATATTGCACCCCTGCATCAAAACCAAAGCCCCAGGCTTTGGCAAATTCACCTGCCTTGCGATGAATAATCTTTGCGTTAAAGCCAAGGTTCAGGTGCCTGTCGGGGTCTTTCATTTTTACTTTCTGTGCATAAGAAAAAAGAAATGCATAGTCGGCCGACGAAAAAGTGGTGATATTATCGAAGTTGATGGTGCCGTCGGGTTCAACGAGAAAAACGGTGTTCGGAATGTCATCCACCGCGAAGCGGAGCACCGATAAACCAATGGTTCTTTTACCATCACTCAACGGAATGGCAATATTTCCATAATCGTATTTACCAATACCGGCAAAATATTCGGCGTGCATAAGACTTACCTGCGGCTGGTCTCTTACCTGGGCAAGTGCACCCGGGTTCCAATAACCGGCGGTACCATCGGCAACACTGGCCACCTGGGCCGATCCCATGGCCAAGCCGCGCGCACCCGCACCAATATTCAAAAACTCATTCGAATATTTCCGGAACTGGGCTTGTGAAACAAAAGGGAGCAGAAGAACAATGAATATAAGCCCTCGTGTGGTCAATCGCATGGGGTCAACTTTCAGAATAAGCATAATAGCACTAATGAACACTAACGCAGGCGCCTGGCCGATATTGCGCGCCAGCTTACGCGTATTGCCTTAGTTTTGCTGCAAATTGCAGCCTTTTTATGAATTTAATCGAAGAATTACGATGGCGCGGTATGCTGCAGGATATCATGCCCGGAACCGAAGAACAATTGGCCAAAGAAATGACCTCGGCTTATATCGGTTTTGACCCTACGGCCGATAGTTTACACATAGGCAGTCTGGTACCCATTCTCCTGCTCGTGCACCTGCAGAAAGCGGGGCACAAGCCCTTTGCGCTGGTAGGCGGCGCCACCGGTATGGTGGGCGATCCGTCGTTTAAGGCCGAGGAAAGAAAGATGCTCGACGAAGAAACCCTGGCCAAGAACCTGGCTGGCATCCGTTCCCAATTAGCCAAGTTCCTGAATTTCAACAGCGATTTGCCCAATTCGGCAGAGATCGTGAACAACTACGACTGGTTTAAGGACTATAGTTTTCTGCATTTCATTCGCGATGTGGGCAAACACATTACGGTAAATTACATGATGTCGAAGGACAGTGTTCGCAAGCGGATTGATGGCGATACCGGCATCAGCTTTACCGAGTTCAGTTACCAGTTGATTCAGGGCTATGATTTTTACTGGTTATACAAGAACAAAAACTGCAAACTGCAAATGGGTGGCAGCGACCAGTGGGGAAATATCACTACCGGAACAGAATTAATTCGGCGAATGGGCGGTGGTGAAGCCTTTGCGTTTACTTGTCCGCTGTTGACCAAGGCCGACGGTGGCAAATTTGGCAAAACCGAACGTGGCAATGTTTGGCTTGATCCGACCAAAACCTCGCCTTATCAATTTTATCAGTTTTGGCTGAATGCATCTGACGAAGACGCCACGAAGTGGATTAAAATTTTCAGTTTTCTTTCCAAAGAAGAAATTGACGGACTGATTGCACAACACCAGGAAGCACCGCACCAGCGGCTGTTGCAGAAAAAGTTGGCAGAATCCATTACCACGCTGGTGCATGGCGCCGATGAGTTCGCGTTTGCGGTAAAGGCATCAGAAATACTATTTGGCAACGCGACTACTGAGGTATTGGCGCAACTCAACGAAGTGCAATTATTGCAGGTGTTGGATGGTGTTCCGCAGGTAGATTACAGTAAGGCCTCGCTCGACCATGGCGTGGATATCGTGAGCTTTCTGGCTGAGTCGGGAATATTTTCCAGCAAAGGCGAAGCCCGTAAAATGGTGCAGAACGGCGGCATCAGCCTCAACAAAAACAAAGTGAAAGGTATTGAAGCAATGGTTGGGAGCAGCCTGTTATTGAATGAACGCTATATGCTCATTCAAAAAGGCAGGCGGGAATATTTCCTGGTAAAAGCTGTTTAAAAACTTTTTTGCTGAACAAATTCTTTGATGGCATCAACCAGTAAGTCGAGTTGTTTGGTGGTGGTGTACACATGCGGCGTGATGCGCACGCCTTTGATGTTTTCCCATTCGATGCCCACCACATGAATTTTATATTTATCAAAGAGAAAACTGTCGAGCTCCGACGGTTTTCTGCCTTTGATATTTACCAACCCGATGGCACAACCGAATTCGGGCGATAGCGGCGTACCGATTTCAACCCCGGGAATATCTTTTACTTTGTTGATCCAATAATTTTTGAGGAAATGCAGTCTTTTCTCCTTGCGTTCGGCACCGATCATTTCCTGAAACTCGATGGCTTTACCGATGGCTTGCTCAATGAAAAAAGGCCGTGTGCCAAGGTTTTCAAATTTCTTGATATCAGGCGATGCATGGTCGGGTGAGCCGAACATCGGATAGACCGCTGCGATTTTTTCTTTTTTCACATACAACATGCCGGTGCCGATGGAGGCGCTCAACCATTTGTGTAAGCTGGTGCCAAAATAATCGGCACCAAGGGCAGGTATGGTAAAATTAAAATGCGCGAAACTGTGGGCGCCATCCACCAAAACATCGATGCCTTTGGCATGGGCGGCATCGGCGATGGCCCGTACGGGCAGTATTTGTCCGTTCCAGTTGATAATATGGGTTACATGCACCACTTTGGTTTTAGCGGTGAATGCTTTTGTGTATTGGTTGAGCAGGTAGGACTTGTCTTCAGAAGGCAGTTCGAGGTTGATCCAAACGAGTTTAATACCGTCGCGCGCTTCGCGTTGTTTCCAGGCATTGATCATATTGGGATAGTCCTGTTTGGACAACACCACTTCATCACCGGCCTTTAATGGCAATCCAAAAATGACGGTTTCAAGTGCTTCGGATGCATTGCGTTGGATGGCGATCTCGGCCGGGTCAGCGCCGGCAAGCCGGGCGAGGTTGCGGCGCAGGGGCTCGCGACCGGCGTCGAGAATGCGCCACATATAATAGCTCGGGCCTTCATTGCTCAGGTCATGGTATTTCTTCATGGCTTCCTGCACCACACGGGGGGAGGGACTCACGCCACCATTGTTCAGGTTGATCAGCGCGGGCGACACGGTATAGGCTTGTTGAACTGCATACCAGAAATCTTCTTCACCGGCCAGATCGGCCGCCGGCCAGTCCTGGAATTTCGCCAGTTGGTTTGTCAGTTCCCGGCTCCAGGCAGGTTGGAAGGCGGTGGCCAGGAAAGCACTCAAGCCAATTTTACCGGCGCCGGTAAGGAATTTTCTGCGGGGGGTGTGCATAGCAGTCGTTTGACTAAAAATACCTGTTCTTCGCGATTTCCACTTGTCGGATTATAACCCAGTTTTTTTTGGAGTTAATAGGACTGACCGCTATTTTTGCACTCCCTTAGCGGAACGGATTGCCCGATAGTATAATGGTAGTACGACAGATTTTGGTTCTGTTTGTCTTGGTTCGAATCCAGGTCGGGCAACAAAAATGACAGGTCTTGATGGCCTGTCTTTTTTTGCCCAATATCGTCATATACAACTTTTAATCCATATTAAATGCAAACACTCTCTTTTTAAATTCTTTTTAAAACTTTTTAAATTTTTATTATGTTTGACGAAATATTTAAAAATCAACACACCCGATGTTGATCGACTGCTACTGCTTAGCCTATACCGCTGATGACTGCTATTTCCGCCATTCGCGGCGGGTTAGGTTTATCCATACATCATCAAACCTTATTTCATACACTGCATTTCCAGGCTTTATAAGTCCTGAAAATCTTTCTGGCGCGTTACCAGAAAGTTCATTAACTGTTATTCATTTTAAACGAAACAAAAACTAAAACAAACAAAGCTTATGAAGAAAGTCTTATCAGGCATCTTTTTTATGCTTTCTGCTATCCTGGCAATGGCGCAGACGCGCGAATTGTCTGGTACAGTAAAAGACGCTGCCAACAACCCGGTAGTTGGCGCTACTGTTAAAGTAGTGGGAAAACCCAATGTGACTTCAACAGATGCCAATGGAAACTTTTCCTTTTCGGTACCTGCGGGTGCGCTGAAACTTGAAATATCTTCCGTTGGGTTTGCTACACAAACGGTATCTGTTGCTGAAAATTCATCGTCAGTTGATGTTTCACTTGCAGCCAGTTCAACCAACCTGAACGAGGTAGTGGTAACAGCGCTTGGCATCACAAAAGAGCAAAAGAAACTGGGTTACTCAGTAACCTCTGTAAACGGCGACCAGTTGAGCAAGGCCCGCGAAAACAATATCGCCAACTCGCTGGCCGGTCAGGTGGCGGGTTTGAGCGTTCGCGGTACAAACAGCGGACCTGGCGGCACTTCCAAACTCCTGTTGCGTGGTCTGCCTAGTATGAATGGTGCCGGTTCACCCTTGTATGTAATCAACGGTATTCCGATCGATAACTCCCAGCGTGGTGCTGCCGGCGAATGGGGTGGTTCTGATAACGGTGACGGTATCAGCAATATCAACCCCGACGACGTTGAAAGCATGACGGTACTGAAAGGCCAGGCTGCTTCGGCGTTGTATGGCTCCAGGGCTACCAACGGTGTTATAATGATCACCACCAAAAGCGGTAAGAAGGGTCGTAAAGACTTCGCGGTCGATTACAACCTGAACTATATGGCCGAAAAAGCCATGAACCTGACCGATTTCCAATACGAATATGGTCAGGGTACCTTGGGCGGAAAACCCACCAACCAAACCGATGCGATTAATACTGCCTACTCTGCCTGGGGCGCGAAGCTCGATGGTAGCAGCGTATTGGGTTATGATGGCAATAGCTACACCTATTCTGCTGTTAAAGACAATATTCAGAAATTCTACCAGACTGGTAATTCACTGACCAATACCATTTCACTGAGCAAAAGCAGCGAAACAGGTACGTTCAGAATCGGTCTTAGCTATTTGAATAATACAGGTATTGTTCGGAACAGCGGACTGAAACGCTACAGCGTGAGTTTGAATGCAGACCAGAACATCACCGACAAACTCTCTGTTTTCACCTTTATCAACTTCATTAACCAGGATGTTTCTGGTATCGCTTACCTCAGTGATGCCCCGATGAACGTAAACAACGTTCGCTTCCTGGCACCGAATATCAACCAGGCTTCGCTGGCACCAGGATATGATCCTGCAACCGGTGAAGAAATGGTAGTTGGTGGCATCTATTCACAAAACCCCTGGTTTGTAGTGAATAAATTGCAGAACACCACTGGTCGTAACCGTCTCGTATCTACGGTTGGTTTGAAATACAAATTCACTGATTGGTTGTATGCACAAACCAAAGTGAGCTATGACCTGATTCACGACAATGCGTTCAAGGCCGAGCCTTGGGGAACTGCTTACAGAAACACCACCCAGAACGGTGTATTTGCGAGTGGCTACCTGCAGAACCTCGATAAATCAGAGCAGCATGAGTTGAACGTAGAAGGTATTATTGGGGCGCAGAAAAAACTGAACGACCTCGATCTGAGTGCTTTGGCCGGTGTGAACCTCCGCAAGAACGAATATTCGATGAACCATCTTTCTGGTGGTCCATTCATTCAGCGCGACTACTACAGCTATAATAACCTGTATAACAAGTTCGGTTCAATTGGATTCTGGGAATCACAAGTACGTTCAGCCTTCTATAGTGTTGACGCGACTTACAATAACATGTTCACCCTCGGAACTACCGGTCGTTGGGATTCTTATTCAACCCTGCCGATCAACAATGCCAAAGTGTTTGTACCTTCTGTTACAGCAGGCTTCATCTTCACTGAGTTGATGAAACCAGGCATTCTTCAATTTGGTAAACTCCGTGCTTCCTGGGCCAATACAAGTAACGAACTTACCCAGGCTTACAGAACACAGATTTACTATTCACTGCAATCAAATAACTACAATGGTATTCCGCTGGGAACCTATGACCAGGCACTGCCAAACGGTCTGTTGAAACCCTTCGTAGCCAACGAGATTGAATTGGGTACCGAACTGCGTTTCTTCGACGGTCGTTTGAATGTTGACCTCGCCTGGTTTACCAAAAAGACCAAGAACGAGATCATGGGTGCTACACTCAGCCGTGCAACCGGTTACGGAAGCGGTTATGTAGCCACCGGTTCTACCAAGAACACTGGTATCGAATTGTTGTTGAGTGGTACCATTGTTAAGTCTGGCAACTTCTTCTGGAAGTCGTCACTGAACATGACCAAAGTGAAGAATACCATCCTTCACACCACCGAAGACAACAGCAATATCAATATTGGCCAGGCTCGCGAAACCTTGGGTAACCTCGTTACTTCATATGTAGTTGGCATGGCTGGTCCGCAGATCCTGGGCTACGATTTCAGAAAAGACGCATCTGGCAATACCATTGTTGATGCATCAGGTGTACCCCTGGCTTCTACTAAACTGGTTTCACTTGGTAGTGTACTGCCCACTTTCTACGGCGGTTTCAACAACGAATTCGGTCTGACCAAAAGCATCAGTTTCTCTTTCCTGATCGACTACAACTTCGGCAACAAGCTGATCTCTATGACCAGCAGGTCTGCTATGTCGGCCGGTTTATTGAAAGAGACACTGGAAGGTCGCGAGAATGGTTTTGTTGTTAATGGTGTTACGGAAGATGGCAACAAGAATACGCAGAATGTTAGCGCACAGACTTATTGGTCGACCGTTGCTTCTCGTATTACTTCACAACACGTAAAAGACGGCGACTTCATCAAACTGCGCCAGGTAGCACTTACCTACAGCCTGCCCGCTTCTTTGCTGAAGAGCACAAGAGTATTGAAAGGAGCACAACTGTCACTGACGGCGAGAAACCTTTTCATCCTGTATAAAAAAGCAGACAATATTGATCCGGAAGAATCATTTGGTTCAACCATTGCTTATTACGGTATTGAAGGTCGCAACCTGCCGCCAACCCGTGCATTGGGTGTAAACCTGAAAGTGACTTTCTAATGAATGTTCTTTATTGAAAACATTAAACAATTCTTCGAATGCGATTCAAAATATTAACGGGTGTGGTTGCGTCGAGCCTTCTGTTTACGCAGTGCACCAAGAACTACGAAAAAATCAACACTGACCCCAATCAGCAGTCGCCGTCTACGTTCGACGCTGAGTATTTCCTGGCCAGCAGCCAGAATGAATACAAGGGGGCCATCTCCGGCTACGAGAGCGGATTCATCTTTGAATCAGGCTGGGCCCAGGTTTTGGCAGCGCCTTCAACAGGTTATCTGTCTAACATGGACAAATACCTGGAGTCGTCTAACACCAACGATTACGCTTCTCGTGCATGGAACGACTGTTACCGCTCTGCCGGTTACGCGTATGCCATTATTCAGAAACATAAAGATGATGCCACTAAAACAAACCTGGTGAGCTGTGCAACCATCATGAAAGTGATGTCGATGCAGTATATCACCGATTTGTATGGTGACGTTCCTTATTCTGAAGCATTGCAGGGATTTGATGGTACTTCATTGGGTACTATTTTCCCGAAATACGACGGCCAGCAGGCAATTTACACGGCTATGTTGGGTGAACTCGATGCAGCCCTGACCGCCCTCAATACATCCAATGCCGGTCCGAAGGCCGATATTTTGTATGGTGGCGATGTGGCTAAATGGAAAAAGTTCGGTTACTCACTGATGCTTCGCATGGCCATGCGTCTTACCAAAGTGGATGCTGCAACTGCAAAAACCTATGCCGAGAAAGCATTCACTGGTGGCGTATTTGCCAGCAATGCCGACAACGCATTTGTTAAGTCTGAAAACGCTTCCGGTCACGGTAGCGAGAACCCACGGGTTATGACCCTTGATGGCGATATTGAATTCATTCGCTGGGGCAAAAACTTTATCAACTACCTGAAACAAACCAACGACCCTCGTCTGCCGATTATTTCAGAAGTGGTTGATGTGAATGCCGCTGTTGATATCAAAGTAGCGCCAACAACATCTGACGTTAATCCTTCTCACCAATACGGTGCACCCAACGGAAAAACAACCAGCACAACCAGCCCCTACTATATCGGCAACGATCCCGACTATCCAGGCGCTGTTGGTAGCGGTACTACTGTTGCAGAAATTCTGGGTAAATATTCTCGCCCCAGAACAGCATTGTATTATGACCTGAACGGCCCCGTATTCTTCCTTTCTTATGCAGAAGTTTCCTTCTTGCTGGCAGAAGCGAAGTTCAGGGGCTTTAGCGTAGGTGCTACCACTGCCGAAGCTTACTACCAGCAGGGTATTGCCGCTGCACTGGGTACTTATTCAACCTTTAACGCAAGCACCGGTACCATCAGTGCCGGTACCATCAGCAGCTTTGCTTCCGCACAGGCACTTACTGCCGGTAAAGAGCTGGAGCTGATCAATACGCAATACTGGTTGGCCGCAGGATCCTTCCTCAATTTCTCTGAGGCATGGTCAAACTGGAGACGCTCAGGCTTCCCGGTATTGACAGCGGTTACATATCCGGCGCAGTTCTCTACCGTAATACCCCGTCGCCACATATATCCAGTAACAGAAGCCTCTAACAACGCCGAAGCTTACAGCCAGGGTGTAACAGGACTTTCTGACGGTGATAAATGGTCGTCGCGCATTTGGTGGGACAAGCCATAATCGCCATTGATTTAACACCTCAATCTATCTCAAACAGGGCTATCTTTACGGTAGCCCTGTTTCATTTATATGAAGACCCGATTTTTGACAATACCCTTCCATTATTCAATGCTTGTACCATGAAAGCAGTTCTGTTAAAATGGTTAACCCCGCTTATTGTTGTTTTGAATGGTGCTACCATTGGCTATGCACAGCAGCCGCCGCTGTTTCAATTATTGTCGCCCAAAGAAACCGGCCTCCATTTTTCAAATGATATCAACGAAACCGAGAACCTCAACGTGCTCGCCTATGAATACTTCTACAACGGCGGTGGCGTTGCGGCAGGTGATATCAACAACGATGGTTTGATCGATCTCTATTTCACCGCCAACATGAAGCCCAACAAATTATTTCTCAACAAGGGCAACCTGCAATTTGATGATATTACGAAATCAGCCGGCGTGGCTGGCAGAGAGAATGGCTGGAAAACAGGTGTAACGATGGCCGATGTGAACGACGATGGGTTGATCGACATCTATGTTTGTTATTCAGGTAAGTTCCCAGAAGACCAGCGAAAGAACCAACTGTTCATCAACCAGGGTAACAATAAATTCGTCGACAAAGCAGCCCAATATGGATTGGACGACAAAAGTTATAGTACCCAGGCAGCCTTCTTTGATTTCGATAACGATGGCGACCTGGATATGTTTCTGTTGAACCACAGCACCCAGAAAATCGATAACCTGGAACTGGCCCGCTTTCGCGACGAAATAGATCCGCTTACCGGCAACAAATTATTCGAGAACCAACAGGGACATTTTGTAGATGTCACCCAAAAAGCACATATCAGGCAAAACCCACTCACTTTCGGCCTGGGCATTGCCATTGCCGATGTTAATAAAGACGGATGGCAGGACATCTATGTAACCAACGACTACAACGAACAGGATTATCTCTATATCAATAACCACAACGGTACTTTCAGGGAAGAATCTAAAAAATCATTTACCCATCTTTCTCAATTCTCGATGGGCGTAGATATCGCCGACTTCAACAACGATGCATTACCCGATATCATGACCCTTGATATGCTGCCCGAAGACAATCGGCGGCAGAAACTGTTACAACTGCAGGAGAACTATGAATCGTTTCGCTTGATGCAGTCGCAGGAATTGCACAAGCAGTATATGCGCAATATCGTGCAGCTCAATAATGGCGACGGCACATTTAGTGAAATAGCGCAATTGGCCGGTGTATCAAATACCGACTGGAGCTGGTCGCCGCTTTTTGCTGACCTCGACAACGATGGCTACAAAGACCTGTTCATTACCAATGGCTATCTGCGCGATTACACCAATAAAGATTTTTTGCGTTACTGGGGAGATTATAAGATCAAGAAAGCGATGGATAGGGAGCCGACCTTGTTGATGGACCTGGTCAGGGCCATGCCGTCTACTACCCTTTCCAATTATATTTTCCGCAACAACCACGACCTTACTTTCAGTAATATGAAGGCAGATTGGGGCATTACCAACCAGGGCATTTCAAGTGGGGCAGTGTATGCCGACCTGGACAATGATGGCGACCTCGACCTGGTTGTTAACCGCATCAACACCAGCGCTGCGATCTATCGCAATAACAGCCGGGAAAATGCGCAAACAAATTTCCTTCGCGTTAAGCTCAACTATAAAACCGGTAATAGGAATGCTGTTGGTGCTAAAATCATTCTTTACAGTGGCGGCAAGCAGCAATATGCAGAAGTAAATCCTTCGAGAGGGTATCTTTCTGCTATGCCGCTTGAACAACATTTTGGCCTCGGCACCAATACAGCCGTTGACTCATTGAAAATCATCTGGCCCGACAACAGTTACCAAACCATCAACAACCCGGCTATCAACAACCTGGTAACCATCAAATATATCGATGGCAAACAACCGTTCTTAGCGACTGCAGCAAGGGCCGGTCTTTTTGAGAAAGCAGATGCACCCATCCCCTACACGAACACGACTTTCGACGAAAATGATTTCAAACGGCAATCATTGATGATGTTCATGTATTCCAAAACGGGTCCGGTTACAGCCAAGGCAGATGTGAATGGCGATGGTTTGGAAGACCTCTTTATCAGTGGCACCAAAACAGATCCTGGTCGTATTTATCTGCAACAGAAGAATGGCTCTTTCAATGTGATGAGCACCCTTGCCATTGGCAACGAAGAAATTTCTGCCATAAGTGCGGCTGCCTTTGCCGATGTAAACAAAGATGGTTTTCCTGATTTGTATGCAGCCCGTGGCGGCTATTCTCTGTTCGAGCCCAACAGCATTCAACTGCAAGATGAGTTGTATATCAACGATGGCAAGGGGAATTTTACGCTGTCGACCGATGCATTGCCCGACCTGAGTGCCAGTGCAAAGAGTTGTGTTCGGTCGGCCGATTACGACAACGACGGCGATATCGACTTCTTTGTTGGTGGCCGCGTCATTCCGGGGAAATATCCGGTAACGCCACGGAGCTTCTTATTAACCAACGACGGCAAGGGAAAATTCAGCATCACAAAAACAGCCCTGGACAGCATTGGCATGATCAGCGATGCGCAATGGTACGATATAAACAACGATGGTCGCAAAGACCTCGTGGTTTGCGGCGAGTTTATGCCGGTGTCGATATTCATCAACACGGGTAATGGGTTCATTGACAAGTCAACAGAATTCTTGCCTTCGTTAGACAGAGGACTTTGGTTCTCGCTGAATATTGCCGACTTGAACGGCGATGGCAAACCAGATATCGTAGCCGGCAACCTGGGTCGCAATTCGCAAATTCATTTTTCTGAAAAAGAACCGGCCGAATTGTATTACGCCGATTTCGACAACAATGGCTCTATCGATATTTTCCTGAACACGTATGTAATGGGTACCAGTTATCCATTTGTGAGCCGCGATGAGTTGAACGACCAGATCTATGCCATGCGCAAAAAATTTGGCTCTTACAAAGCTTATTCAAATGCTACCATGAGCGAAATTTTTTCGCCGCAGGAGTTGGCAGCAGCCGGTAAATTAACCGCAACCGAATGCAACTCGATCTTGTACCTGAGCGGTGAAAAAGGCTATACGAAACAGGTGCTTCCAACAGAAGCACAATTCTCGGTGGTAACCAAAATACTCAGCGGCGATTACAATGCCGATGGCAAGACCGACCTCCTGCTATTTGGCAACCGCACCGACAACCGCCTTAAGATCGGCGCCATCGACGCCAACTATGGTTGTTTGCTTTTGAACGACGGCAAAGGCAGTTTCAACTATGTGCCGCAAACCAGCAGCGGGCTTTGTATTATGGGAGATGTAAAAGCAGCCGACACGCTTGCTATTAATAAACAAAACTATCTCTTTGTGGGTGTATCCAATGGCCCCCTGCAGTTTTACAAAATAATGCCTACAACCCGATGATGAACCGATTTATTTTATTGCTGTTGCTGGTTTCGATGCGCAGCCAAGCGCAACCGAAATCAATTTTGGCGGATCAATTACAACCAGCCGTATTCTCACTCACCATGGTGATGCTGCATGATGTTGTAAATCCGCCGGCAGCAAGTCGCTTTTTTAGTTATTGCAGTATTGGCGCTTACGATATCGTTTCCCAAAACAATATCAGCATGGTGCCGCCCGGTGCCTTTATCCGGAATTACAATGCGGCGAAAATAAAAACGGCGCAAAAAGATTACAATTACCAGATTGCTGCTTTGTATAGTATTTACGAAGCCGGCAGAGTATTCCTGCCATCTGGTTATATGCTCGACGAAAAACAGCAGGCATTCCTGGCCTGGCTGCGTAAGAATAAGGTCAAAGAATCGATCATCGATAGTTCAGTGTCGGTTGCCCAGCAAGTGGTATCGCATTTATCGAACTGGTCAAAAAAAGACGGCTATGCAAACCTGAGTGCGCGCTTACGATACACCCCGTTAAGAGGCGAACAATACTGGTTTCCGACGCCACCATCGTATATGGATGCTGTTGAGCCACATTGGCGAACCATTCGTCCCATGATCATCGATTCAAGCAATCAGTTCATACCACCACCGCTGGTCACTTTTAGCCGCGATACCAGTTCTGCTTTTTACGCGCTGGTAATGGAAGTTTATTCGGTGTCAAAATCATTGACGCCTGATCAATTAACAATGGCGGGTTTTTGGGATTGTAATCCATTTGCTGTGGCCAACGCCGGACATATGTCGCTCGGGTTTAAGAAAATTAGTCCCGGCGCGCACTGGATGAACATCACCTGCATTGCCGCCAAAAAAGCAGCCCTTCCTTTCGACCAATCTGTTCAGCTGCTGGCCATTGAAGCGACCACCCTGATGGATGCTTTTATCAGTTGCTGGGACGAGAAGTACCGAAGCAACAGAATCAGACCAGAAACTTATATCAACAAGTACATTGATCCGCGTTGGATGCCGGTTTTGCAAACACCGCCCTTTCCCGAATACACCAGCGGGCACAGTGTTGTTTCGGCTGCTTCTGCCGAAGTACTCACCTATCTGTTGGGCGACAAATTCGCTTATACGGATAACACCGAAGAAATGTTCGACCTGAAACCGCGACATTTCAACTCGTTCAGGGAAGCTGCTGCTGAAGCGGCTATTTCGCGCTTGTATGGCGGTATTCATTACCGCGACGCAATTGACCAGGGCGTAGTGGAAGGCGCCAAATTAGGTCAGTTTATCAGCCATAAACTGCAAACAGCAGGCATTATGCGGTTAACCAACCATTAACCCATTCATAGGCGACCTTGCAGCCGTGAAAAAAAGCATTCAAGTAACCATAGCCCTGTTCATTTGCGCGCATTTACAAGCGCAGGAAAAGCCCGAAAACTGGAGTTTTCATTTTCAACTTACAACCGCCATGCAGGGACATCCTGCATTTAAGGCGGCCTATTCTTCTACCAATAGCCTGGTAGATACCGCTGAACATGCACTGTCGCTCACCAGTACTTTCTATCTGGGTCGACGGCTTTGGCAAGGCGCTGAAATTTATTTCAATCCGGAGATCGCCGGCGGCAAGGGCATGAGTGCCGCAAGGGGTATTGCTGGTTTTACAAATGGTGAAACATTCAGGATCGGCGATCCTGAGCCGGCCTTGTATACCGCACGACTGTTTTTGCAGCAACAATTCAACCTCGGGCACAGTGATACTGTAGCAGTGGAGGCTGATAAAAATCAATTGCGCGGCTACAGTTATCAAAAAGCTTTGTTCATTCGGGTGGGCAAATTTGCGCTCTCTGATTATTTCGACGACAACGCTGTTTCGCACGACCCGCGGGTTAGTTTTATGAACTGGTCGCTCATGAGCAATGGCGCATGGGATTATCCAGCCAACACCCGCGGTTACACGTATTCTTTGATGACAGAAATCATTTTGCCGCGCTGGGAGTTCAGAGCCGCTACTTCGATGGTACCATCGTTTGCCAACGGACCTTCCATTGATGCCCATTATTTCGAAGCGCATGCTGAAACGGTGGAAGCAGCCCGAAAGTATAGTATCCGTAAGCAACCTGGTATGTTGCGCATATTGGTTTTCCGCAACAGCAGCAAAGCGCCCAACTACAAAGAAGCCACCGCTTCTGCAGCGAAAGATGTTATTTATGGAACAAACTATGGAAATATAAAATATGGTTTCGGTATCAGTGTCGATCAACAACTCAGTGCTGATCTCAATGTTTTTGCCCGGGCAAGTTGGAACGATGGCAAAACAGCCACCTGGGCTTTTACAGAAATAGACCGTAGCATAAGTGCCGGCTGCAGCCTTAGTGGCAGTAGTTGGCGACGTGGCGATGATAAACTGGGATTTGCTGTTGTTAGCAATGGCATTTCAGACGACCACGCTGCATTTGTAGCGAGTGGTGGCTATGGTTTTATCATCGGCGATGGGGCACTAAAAAGACGAGGTGCAGAAACCATTGGCGAGATATATTATAATGCAGCCTTGTTTCCGCATTGCTGGCTGACTGCAGATTATCAATTGGTGAATAACCCGGCTTACAACAAAGACCGCGGACCAGTAAATGTATTTGCAGGACGAATACATATCAGTTTCTAAAACAAAAAACGGCTGCTTCTTGAAGAAGCAACCGTTTTAGCAGTAGCGCAAAAGCGCCATCACTTATTTTACGTTGGCGCTCACCACTTTGGCGAGATCAAACATAGAGATCTGTGATTTGCCACCGAAAAGAACTTTCAGTTTCGCGTCAGCATTGATCATACGCTTGTTCTTGCTGTCTTGCAGGCCTTCTTTTTTGATGTAGTCCCAGATTTTCTTAACGATATCCGGACGAGACGCAGGTTTTGCACCAATTACGTCAGCAAGCGCTGCACTCGGCGTAAGCGGTGCCAGGAAAGCGGCGTTTGGCTTACGGGCAGATTTTTTCTTAGCTGCTTTTTTAGGAGCGGCTTTTTTGGGTGCGGCTTTCTTTGCAGCAGCCTTTTTAGGGGCGGCTTTTTTTGCAGCGGCTTTCTTAGGTGCGGCTTTTTTTGCAGCGGCTTTTTTCGGGGCTGCTTTCTTAGCAGCTTTCTTCGGAGCTGCCTTCTTTGCGGCTTTTTTTGCTGTGGCCATTTTGTGTAGAATTTATATGAGTAAAGTAACTGTAATTCAGCTAATGTAATTGAAAAAAATCACACGGAATATTTAAGTTGATCACGAACGTGAATAAGGTGTGAACTAAATCAAACGCACATTCAACTTACTTTTAAAAATTCGAAATGATAATTTTGATTGCGCTCGCAATAATCTGATAATCAATGTATTATAACACAAATTATATTCGTTGCTTTTTCTTGACGGTTGGTCCATCATGCAGTTGCAATACACAACACATCTACTTCATTACATGGAAAATTCTCGTTTTCCCTCGGAAAACAAGGTCGAATGACGAAATTACAAACTGGTAAAAACCAAAAACACACAATGAACTTCGATCGATTTCGCGCGATTTGCCTCGGATTTCCCCTTGTTTCAGAAGAATTTCCCTTTGGTCCGGAGACGGTTGTATATAAGGTTGGCGGCAAAATTTTTGCACTGGCGGGTATTGATTTATTTGAAAGCATCAACCTAAAATGCGACCCTGAAAAGGCACTGGAATTAAGAGAAGCATTCGAAGCAGTGAAGCCAGGTTATCACATGAATAAAAAGCATTGGAATACGGTGCTGATGGATCATTCCATACCTGATAAAACTATCAATGGCTGGATAGAAGAATCCTATCAACTTGTTGTCGCAAAATTGCCCGGCAAAAAGAGTAAAAATAAATAGTGAATTATTTCGCCAACAGCTGTTGTATCTGCAACAAACAGGTTTGTAAACTGTCTTGCCAGGCAAAACCAGTGAGGTGAAATGTGTTCTTGATTTTTGTTTTATCAAAAACACTATAAGCGGGCCGTTTAGCCGGCGTTGGGTATGCACTGGAAGGGATTGGCTTCACTTCGCATTTGCTGCCACTCATGGTAGCTATTGCTTTCGCAAAATCAAACCAGGAAATGGCGCCTTCGTTTGAGTAATGATAAATACCCCCGTATTTGCTTTCGTCTTTCTCGCTTTCCAAGAAAAGCACAATATCAAGTATTGCCTTTGCCAGGTCTGCTGCGTAGGTAGGTGTGCCCATCTGGTCGTTCACTACATTCAGGGTGGGCCTGTCTGCCATCAGGCGCAACATGGTCTTCACAAAATTGTTTCCAAAGCTAGAATACACCCAAGATGTTCGGATCACCATTGATCCCGGTGCGAGGGTGAGCGCAAGTTCTTCACCGCGCTGTTTGGTTGATCCATATACACTCAGCGGCTTTACGGGCTGGTCTTCTTTGATGGGTTGGGTTGCGGTGCCATCAAATACATAATCCGTTGAAATATGAATGAAGCGGGTGCCCTGTTTTGCGGAGGCTGTTGCCAGGTAACCAACCGCACTGGCATTGGCGGCAAAGGCTTTTTCCGTTTCCGTTTCTGCTTTGTCAACCGCTGTGTAAGCGGCGCAGTTGATACAATAGTCAGGTTTATTCTCTTCGAACCAGGCCTCCACGGCCGACGCATCGGTGATGTTCAGCGAACTGCTGTCCATAAAATGAAACTGGAGTGTCGGGTAAAGCGGCGCAAGTACCTGGAGCTCACTACCCAGTTGTCCGCGGGAACCGGTAACCAATACTGACGGCATAACTTAGAATTGAAACGGATGATCAACATCTGCAAAGGGCGGGTTCACCAGGTCTTTTTCTGACATGATCATTTTATCGGCCGGAATTTTCCAATCGATATTCAGCGCCGGGTCATTTACCATGACACTGCCTTCACTTTCTTTACTGTAGAAATGATCACACTTATACAACACCTCGGCTGTTTCACTCAGCACAGAGTATCCATGTGCAAATCCTTTCGGTACCAATAACTGCAGCTTATTCTCGGCACTCAGTTCAATGCTGAACACTTTCCCAAAACTGGGTGAACCTTTCCGGCAATCGACCACCACATCCAGAATCTTGCCTTCCAGTGCCCGAATCAGTTTGGTTTGTGGAAAGGGGTCTTTTTGGTAATGCAGTCCTCTAACCACACCATAAGAAGAACGCGCCTGGTTGTCTTGCACAAAAACGATGTCAATGCCATTGGCTTTGAAATTGCGCGCGCTGTATGACTCAAAGAAATAACCTCGGCTATCGCCAAACAGCTTCGGTTCAATAACCAACAAGCCGGGAAAATCTGTTTTAGTTACCTGCATAATTAACGATGGTCGTATTGGTTTTCGTAATATTTCTTGTAGTCGCCACTGGTCACATGTTTGATCCATTCTGTATTCGCCAGGTACCAGTCGACCGTTTTTGCCAACCCTTCTTCAAATTGCAGTGATGGTTTCCAACCCAATTCTTTATTGAGTTTGCTGGCATCGATGGCATAACGGAGATCATGACCAGGTCGATCGGTTACATAGGTAATCAGGCTGGCAGATTCACCGGGTTGGCGATCCAGTTTCTCGTCCATAATCTTACAAAGCAAATGCACCAGGTCAATATTGGTCCATTCGTTAAAGCCGCCTACATTGTATTTCTCCCCCTGTTTGCCGTGGTGAAAGATGGTATCGATGGCAGAAGCATGGTCTTCAACAAAAAGCCAGTCGCGCACATTCTCGCCCTTGCCATATACCGGCAGTGGCTTGCGATTGATGATATTGTTGATCATTAACGGAATCAGCTTCTCCGGAAAATGATATGACCCGTAGTTATTGGAGCAATTACTCATGATCACCGGAAAATGATAGGTATGGTAATACGCCATTACAAAATGATCAGAAGAGGCTTTGGAAGCCGAATAGGGCGAGCGTGGGTCATAGGCTGTTTCTTCGGTAAAGAAACCCGTTTCACCCAAAGAACCATACACTTCATCGGTTGATACATGGTAAAACAGTTTGCCTTCAAACTGTCCCTGCCAGGCGAGCCTTGCTACATTGAGCAGGTTGGCCGTACCCAGTACATTGGTTTTCACGAATTGCAAAGGATCAGCAATGCTGCGATCAACATGGCTTTCTGCCGCGAGGTGAATCACCGCATCTACCGCATATTTTTCAAACAAGGCCTTCATCGCCGCTTCATCGGTAATATCGCCTTTCTCAAAAATATAATTCGGCGATTTCTCGATGTCCTTCAGGTTCTCGAGGTTACCGGCATAGGTTAATGCATCGAGGTTGATGATGGTATACTGTGGATACCGGGTCACCATTCGGCGCACCACATGTGATCCGATAAAACCGGCACCGCCGGTGATCACAATTGTTTTAGATTCTTTACGCATTATAAACTCCAATATGGACGTGAATGAATTTTACTTCTGTATATGCCCTTCAGGTCTACTATCACCCCGTGTTGTTTGGTGATGGCAGCAAAATAGTTGTCGTCGAGATTGGTGTACGGCGCATGCGGAACCGTCACCACTACTGCATCGTACAAACCGGTCGGTGCTTCGCTCAGGGCCAATTCGTATTCGTGGCTTACTTCCTCGCTCACGGCATAAGGATCAACAATGTCGACATCAATATTAAAAGCGCGCAATTCTGCCACCGTATCGGTGATCTTCGAATTCCGGATATCACTGACATTTTCCTTAAAAGTTACCCCCATCACCAACACCCGCGGATTGTCAGATTGCCGGAGTACGTACTTAATGATCTTCCGCGCCAGGTGTTTCGCCATATCATCATTGATATAACGGCTGGCGGCGATGACGCGACTTTGGTAACCCAGTGAAGCCGCTTTGTGTGTAAGGTAGTACGGGTCCACTCCAATGCAATGCCCCCCTACCAAACCCGGGTAGAACTTCAAAAAATTCCATTTGGTGCCGGCCGCTTCAAGTACTTCGTAGGTGTTAATGCCAATGCGATCGAAGATCAGGCTCAGCTCATTCATCAACGCAATATTCATATCGCGCTGGGTATTTTCTACAATCTTACTGGCTTCAGCAACTTTGATCGACGAAGCACGGTGAACACCGGCATCTACTACCAGTTCATATACTTTCGCCACTTCATCGAGTGCAGCGGCGTTATTGCCCGACACTACTTTGACCACACTGCGCAGGGTGTTTTTTTTATCGCCGGGATTGATGCGTTCGGGCGAATAACCCAGGCTAAAATCCACCCCCATTTTGAGTCCTGATTGCTGTTCCAAAACCGGCAGACAATCTTCCTCCGTACAGCCGGGATAGGTGGTCGATTCATACACCACATAGTCTCCTTTCTTCAACACCGCGCCTATGGTAGCCGAGGCGGCCAGCAGAGGCTTCAGGTCGGGCACATTGTATTTGTCGACCGGCGTGGGTACTGCAACAATAAAAAACGATGCCTCTTTCAACAAATCGAGGTCGCTGGTAAAAACAATATCAACCCCTTTAAATTTCTCCGGCTCCACTTCTTTACTGGGATCGATGCCATTGCGCATCAGCTCCACCTTTTTCGGATTCACGTCGAAACCGATAACCGGTATTTTCCTGGCAAATTCTAGGGCAAGCGGCAAACCAACATAACCCAGTCCCACCACAGCCAGCTTCGACTTTTTGCCTGTTAAATCGGTGTAAACACTCATTTATGCATGCTTTTAAACTCCTTCGGTTGCCGCAGCCATTCTTCGGGTGGCAACGACTTGAAATAATCGTAGGTGATCTTCACCCCCTCTGCCCTTTTAACGCTCGGCTCCCAGCCCAGCAACTCCTTTGCTTTGCTGATATCGGGCTTCCGCTGTTTCGGATCGTCTTTCGGCAGGGGCTTGTACACGATCTTTTGGGTAGTGCCAGTTAATTTTATGATCTCCTCCGCAAATTCTTTCAATGTAATCTCATCGGGGTTGCCAATGTTCACCGGGTAAGCATAATCACTCAGTAACAAGCGATAGATGCCCTCCACCAGGTCGGCCACATAACAGAAGGAACGCGTTTGGGATCCATCGCCAAAAACCGTCAGGTCTTCACCACGCAAAGCCTGGCCGATGAACGCCGGCAGGGCGCGACCATCATTCAATCGCATCCGCGGACCATACGTATTGAATATGCGCACGATCCTCGTCTCCACATGGTGAAAAGTATGATAGGCCATGGTGATCGATTCCATGAAACGTTTGGCTTCATCGTACACGCCCCGCGGACCAACCGGATTTACATTTCCCCAGTATTCTTCGGTTTGCGGATGCACCAGCGGATCACCATATACTTCTGAGGTTGAGGCAACCAACATTCGTGCATTTTTCGCCTTGGCCAAACCGAGGCAATTGTGCGTACCCAGGGCACCCACTTTCAATGTTTGGATGGGAATTTTCAGGTAGTCGATCGGACTCGCGGGCGAAGCGAAATGCAAAATATAATCCAGTTCTCCCGGCACATGAATGAACTTACTTACATCATGGTGATAGAATTCGAAATTCGACAACTTGAAAAGGTGCTCGATATTTCGCAAATCGCCCGTGATAAGATTGTCCATGCCAATAACATGGTAACCTTCGGTGATAAAGCGATCACACAAATGTGATCCGAGAAAGCCGGCTGCGCCGGTAATCAATACTCTTTTTGCGGCCATGAGGTATTATTCAGAGATTAAAAAACTGGTTTGCGACCAATGCTTTCATAGTGAAAACCAAGTTCAGCGATGGCGGCCGTATCGAACAGGTTTCTTCCGTCGAAAATGGTTTTGTTCTTCAGGCTGGTAACAATTTTCAAAAAATCAGGGGTGCGGAATTCGTTCCATTCAGTAGCAATGATCAGCGCATCAGCACCTTTCAAGGCATCGTATTGGTTTTCGACAAAGCTGATTTTATCGCCCAACAATTGCTTTACATTCTTCATGGCTTCAGGGTCAAAGGCCGTTACGGTTGCCCCTGCCGCCAGCAGAGCATCGATCATATACAAAGCCGGCGCTTCGCGAATATCATCTGTGTTCGGTTTGAATGCGAGGCCCCACAACGCGAAATGTTTTCCTTTGAGCTTATTGTCAAAATAGGCCTCGATCTTCGGCATCAGGTGCAGTTTCTGTTTCTCATTCACATCCATTACCGCGTTCAGAATTTTAAACTCATAGGCCACTTCGTTGGATGATTTTACAAGGGCCTGCACATCTTTCGGGAAGCAGGAACCACCATAACCGATGCCCGGAAAAAGAAAGCGCTTCCCAATACGATCGTCACTGCCTATACCGCGACGAACCATGTCTACATCGGCATTCAGTTTCTCACACAACTGTGCAATTTCATTCATGAACGAAATCTTGGTGGCGAGAAATGAATTGGCTGCATATTTTGTCAACTCGGCCGAGCGCTCATCCATATAAATAACCGGGTTACCCGAACGAACAAACGGTGCATACAGATCGCCCATCAGTTTACGCGCGCGATCGCTGCTTACGCCAATCACCACGCGATCGGGTTTCATGAAATCATCCACCGCAACACCTTCGCGCAAAAACTCCGGGTTTGATACTACATCAAATTCCACTTTCGCATTCTTTGCCACAGCCGCACGAACTTTTTCCGCCGTGCCCACCGGTACCGTGCTTTTATCAACCAATACTTTATAATCTTTCAGCAGTTTGCCAATGTCTTCTGCACAGCCCAAAACATATTTGAGGTCCGCAGAACCATCTTCTCCCGGAGGAGTAGGCAAAGCCAGAAAAACAATCTGCGCTTCTTCAATGCCCTCGGCCAGGTTGGTCGTGAACTTCAGGCGACCTTCTTTCAGGTTGCGCAGAAAAAGTTTTTCCAGTCCCGGCTCGTAAATAGTGATCTCACCTTTCGACAATTTCTCTACCTTACTCTTGTCGATATCAACACAAAAAACTTCATTTCCTGTTTCAGCAAAACAAGTTCCTGTTACCAACCCAACATATCCTGTTCCTACAACTGCAATCTTCATATTTAATGATTATGGTAAAAATGATAAAACGGTTTCAGTGATATAGGCAAGCTGTTCCTGATCCAATTCGGTGTGCATGGGGAGTGAAATAACGCGACTGGTAAGCCAGTCGGTAACAGGCAACACCTGCTGATCGGAACCAAAGGCAGCAAACATTTTTTGCCGGTGCGCGGGCACCGGGTAATAAATCATCGAGGGGATTTTTTTATCGGCGAGGTATTGGTGCAGTGCATCGCGGTCTGCACCTTCTACCAGCAAAGTGTACTGGTGAAACACATGTTTATTGTTCGGACGACGAAAAGGTGTAACCAGGTTCGGGTGACCGGCAAATGCCTTGTCGTAGTAATCGGCTGCCGCTCTGCGGGCAGCAATATAGCCATCAAGCTTTGGCAGTTTCACATTCAACACCGCGGCCTGGATGCTATCGAGCCGGCTGTTGCAACCAACAATATCGTGGTAGTAGCGAATCGATTGTCCGTGGTTGGCAATCATCCGCATCTTCGCTGCCAGGGCATCATCATTGGTACAGATCGCACCACCATCGCCATAACAGCCCAGGTTTTTAGAAGGGAAAAAAGAAGTGCAACCGATGGTACCGATCGATCCGGTTTTTTTTACACTGCCATCGCTGAAATAATAATCGCCTCCAATCGCCTGCGCATTGTCTTCGATCACGGGAATATGGTGCTTTTGCGCAATGGCCATGATCTTTTCCATATCGGCTGCTTGACCATACAGGTGCACCGGCACAATCGCTTTTGTTTTAGGCGTGATGGCTTTTTCCAGGGCCACCGGGTCCATACAAAAACTGGCTTTATCTACTTCCACAAAAACCGGCTTCAAACGAAGCAGGGCAACCACTTCCACCGTTGCGATATAGGTAAAAGAGGGAGTGATCACTTCATCGCCTGGTTGCAGATCCAGGGCCATCATGGCAATCTGCAAAGCATCCGTTCCATTGGCACAGGGAATAACATGCTTAGACCCCAGGTAGCCGGCCAGCGCTCCTGAAAAATCTTGCACAGCCTTGCCATTGATAAAAGCAGTATTGTCAATTACCTCGTGAATGGCAGCATCGACTGACTCTTTGATATGCGCGTATTGACGCTTTAAATCGACCATTTGTATCGGATGCATACTGCCTGCTTTTAAAATGCGCACAAAAATAGCAAAATATAGGTAGGGTGAAAGTTTGAATTTAGTTTTGTACTAGTTTAACCCTTTGATTCAGTGAGTATTCTACTATACAATATTTTTCTACTTCTATATACTGCTGGCGTGCGGTTCGTTGCCCTATTCAATCCAAAAGCCCGCTTATGGATGCAGGGAAGGCAAAACTGGGCCGACAAACTGGAACAACAGCTTTCGGCGAGGCAAAAACGCCCGTTGATATGGATGCATTGTGCATCGCTGGGGGAATTTGAACAAGGCCGACCCGTGTTGGAACAGATAAAAGCGCAATATCCTGATTATCAGGTGCTAATTAGTTTTTTCTCGCCTTCCGGTTATGAGGCGCGGAAAAACTATACCGGGGCTGACTGGGTAGTTTACCTGCCGATGGACAGTGCCAAGAATGCCAAACGTTTTGTTACGCTATTGCAACCGGCCCTGGTTTTATGGATCCGCTACGAGTTTTGGTATTACTATTTGAATGAACTGCAGAAAAAAAAGATCCCGGTATTGCTGGTTTCGGGACTCTTTCGCCCTGCACAACCTTTTTTTCGTTGGTATGGCGCTTTGTACCGGCACATGCTTTTTTGTTTTAGGGCGTTGTTTATCCAGCAGCAATCATCGGTGGACCTGCTCAACAGCATCGGCTTGAAAGAAGTTTATCTTACGGGCGATACCCGTTTCGACCGGGTGTCGGCCACCGCCGCAAATCCCATCCACCTGCCCGATATCGAAGCCTTTATCAAAGGCCGAAAAACATTGGTTGCCGGCAGCACCTGGCTCGAAGACGAAAAAGAGCTTGATCATTATTGCAACACGAGAACAGCCAATTGTTATATCATCGCGCCGCATGAAATCAGTGAAGAGCATTTGGTCGACCTGGAAAAACTGGTGAAGAATAGTATCCGGTATTCGCGTTGGAAAAACGATCCGCAAAAGGATCATGCTTTCCAGGTGCTGATCATTGATAATATCGGACTGTTATCACGCCTCTATGCCTATGCCGACCTGGCCTATATCGGCGGCGGATTTGGCGACGACGGATTACACAATACGTTGGAAGCAGCGGTGTTTGGGGTGCCCATTGTTATCGGACCCAACTACGAAGATTATCCCGAAGCAATCGAACTCATCGAGCAAGGCGCCGCCTTCTCCATCGCCACCGCGCTCGAGTTGGAAAAAACCTTCGATGAATTGTTCAGCAATGAAATTGAACGGAAAAAAGCTGCCGAAGCCGCAAAGCGCTATGTGAAAAACAATACCGGCGCCAGTAAAAAGATCATGGATTACATAGAAGCAAACCGCCTTCTGACCAATTGAATAAAATGGCGAACGGTGTCTTTCGAATCATCCCAACCGAGCTTTAGTTTCAATTCGCGCTCCATCCAAAATTCAGCTTCCTGCAAAACGTGAAATGAATTGATGGTTTTGATACTGCGCTCATACATCACTTCATCGCCCCGGAACAATTCATTGACAAAAACAAAACGATCATTGATGCCGATTGCTTTTTTCAGGTCGCGTACCGGTTCGCGGGTCAGCACTTCCGCTACTTCGATCGAATGTTGTTTTAATTTATCGTTCATGGAAGCGCCAACGGTATTGCCCATCACTTCGTTCAGTTCCCTGATCTCTTTCTGGTGCGCCAGTGTGGGAATTTCCTGCATCAGGCTTTGCAACCAATCGGGCGAAGGCATGGCGGCCGTTTCGGGCTGCGGTGTTGCCGTTGTTTCCTGGTGATCTGTTTCGGCAGGTGCGGTATTAGCCGGTTGAATCACCATCGCGCGGGTACCGGCATTGCCCGGCATCACCACCGCCACTTTGCTGGCCGGTTTAGGCACTGCTGCTGGTTGCGGTGCATACCGAATTTGCTGCTGCAATAGCGACTGCAATCGTTGTACCGTGTCTAACATAACAGCTGCATCCGTTTGTTGACGGAGCTGTTCCTGCAATTTCTCTACCAGTGCCTGTACGTTTTCCATTCGTTGTGATACCTTTGGGTTCGTATTGGGTTTCATAAAGTTACAGAAAGTTCATCGTTTTACATGTTCATTGAACCTATATGGCATAAGAATCGGCAGGGCTGGATCGAGGTCATCTGCGGCTCCATGTTCTCGGGCAAAACCGAAGAACTCATCCGAAGGTTGAAAAGAGCCCGGATTGCCAACCAGCGCGTCGAGATTTTCAAGCCAGTCACCGACACCCGTTACGATACGACCAATATTGTATCGCACGACGAATCATTTGTCATCTCCACCCCCATCGAGAATGCCCAGTCCATGCTCTTACTCGCCAACAATGTTGACGTGATTGGCATTGACGAAGCCCAGTTTTTCGACGACCAGCTACCGGCGGTTTGTGACCAACTGGCCGCCAGCGGTATCCGGGTCATCGTGGCCGGACTCGATATGGACTACCTTGGCCGGCCATTCGGGCAAATGCCTTTTTTGCTCGCCAAGGCGGATTATATCACCAAGTTGCATGCCATTTGCATGAAATGTGGAAATATCGCCAGTTTCAGCTACCGCAAAAATGCAAACAACGAGCAAATCATGCTGGGCGAAAAAGAAAGCTACGAGCCCCGCTGTCGCAAGTGTTTTAACGATCCCGACTAACCCGGCTACACCAACACGACCTGGCAACACCATGAAAAAAATCATCGCCCTGCTTCGCAAAGACCTGCTGTTGGAATTTCGCCAGCAATACAGCTTATATGGCATTTTGCTCTATGTGGCCAGTACCGTTTTTGTGTTGTACCTGGCCATGGGCCAACCCGAAGACCACGTGTGGAATGGGCTTTTTTGGATGATCCAATTGTTTATTTGCGTCAATGGCGTGGCCAAAAGTTTTTTGCAGGAGAACCGCGGTCGCATGCTGTATTATTATTCTTTGTCGGGTGCCCGCGACTTTATGCTCTCCAAACTCTTGTTCAACACCCTGCTGATGGCCCTGCTCAGTGTGCTTTGCTGGCTGCTGTTCGGTTTGTTACTGGGCAACCCGGTCAGCAATGGCTGGCGGTTTTTGGGCATCTCGATTTTTGGCGGTTTTGGGCTTAGCCTGGTATTCACGTTTTTAAGCGCCATTGCTGCCCGTGCCCAGCAAAATGCAGCCATGATGGCTATTTTGGGTTTTCCCTTGATCATTACCCAGCTATTAATGTTGATGAAATTGTCGAATACGGCCTTCAGCCAGGTAGTACAGGACAGTCTTTTACAAATGATTTTGTTATTGGCGGCCCTCGATGCCGGCGTGGTGGTGCTGGCCCTGATTCTCTTTCCTTTTCTGTGGAAAGACTGATGTTTTTGTTGAAAGACTGATGTCGGGTCTTTCCCCTAATTTTGCAACACTTATTTTCAGCGTATGCGTCTCTCCTGGTGGAAAATACTTTGCATGGTCCAGTTGCTCACCCTTGCCGTTGTTGGAATTGTTGGCGGCGTACCGGCAAAGCCCATCATCAACGAATCAATCCGGAACCTGTATTTCCATGTTTCCATGTGGTTTGCCATGATGATCCTGTTTACAGTAGCCCTGGTAAATGCCGTCAAATACTTACGTACCGGAAAATTGAAATATGATATTTATGCCGTTGAATACACCAATGCCGGTATCGTTTTTTGCATACTCGGCCTGGTTACCGGTATGATCTGGGCCAATTATACCTGGGGCAAACCCTGGAGTAACGACCCCAAACAAACCGGTGCCGCCATCGCCCTGCTGATCTACCTGGCCTACCTGGTGCTGCGGGGTTCGCTCACCGATATCGACAAAAGGGCCCGGGTAAGCGCCGTGTATGGCATATTCGCTTTTTTTATGCTGATCCCTACGCTTTGGGTGATTCCTCGATTGCTGGAAAGCCTGCACCCGGGGGGCATGGGCAATCCTGCCTTCAATACCAAAGACGCCGATGTGCGGATGCGCGTGGTTTTCTGGCCCCTGGCCGTACCCGGCTGGACGCTGCTGGGCGTTTGGATCACTACCCTTCGCATCCGTATCCGGATATTGGAAGAAAAAAAATTACAACATGCTTAAATCTTGCTTTGTCACGTTTCTCTGCGCCGCGCTGCTCTTATTTTGCCTGCCCGTTTTTGCGCAAATGCCCAATGAACCAGTTCAGATGGCAGATGGCCTTCGCGCCAATGGCAAGATTTGGGTCGTGGTAGCCGTTGTGTTTACCATCATTGCCGGGCTTTTCATTTACCTGATCAACCTGGATCGTAAACTCACCGCGCTGGAGAAAAAATAACCTCGTTTCCGATAGCTTAAACACATATAAAAAAACAATTTCTAAAATCTAAGATCTATGTCCGCACAGCAGGAATACAGCTTTTTTGGCGCTGTAGAAAGTAGTTTTGACAAGGCCGCGAAATTCACCACCTGGGATCCCGGCATTCTGGAGCAGATCAAACAATGCAACTCGGTGTACCGCATGCATTTTCCCGTTAAAATCGGCGACCAGATTGAAGTAATCAAAGCTTATCGCGTTCAGCACTCGCACCATAAAACCCCTTGTAAAGGCGGTATCCGTTTTGCGACTTCTGTTAACCTCGATGAAGTGATGGCCCTGGCCGCCCTGATGACGTTTAAATGCGCCATTGTGAATGTTCCCTTTGGTGGTGCCAAAGGGGGTATCACCATCGATCCCAAGAAATACACGACCTATGAACTGGAAAAGATCACCCGGCGGTACACGCATGAGTTGATCAAAAAAAATTTCATCGGACCTGGCACCGATGTACCGGCCCCCGATTATGGTACCGGTGAGCGGGAAATGGCCTGGATCCTGGATACCTACCTCAGCATGAACCCCGGCGAGGTAGATGCCCTTGGTTGTGTGACCGGTAAGCCGGTTTCACAAGGCGGTGTTCGCGGTCGTCGCGAAGCCACCGGCCTGGGTGTATTCTTCGGCATCCGCGAAATCTGCAATATGGCAGAGGTGATGAAGAAACTCGGCATGGAGCCTGGCGTTGAAAACAAAACCGTGGTGGTGCAGGGCCTGGGTAATGTGGGATACCATGCAGCCAAGTATTTCCGCGAAGGCGGCGCAAAAGTGATTGCCATTGCAGAATTTGAAGGCGCGATCACCCATCCCGACGGCCTTAACGAAGAAGCCGTATTCCAGCACCGCAAAAAAACCGGCTCGATTTTGAACTTCCCTGGTGCTACCAATATTGTTAATTCGAATGAAGCGCTGGAATTGTCCTGCGATATCCTGATCCCCGCTGCCTTGGAAAACGTGATCAACGGCGAAAATGCACCCCGGGTGAAAGCCAAGATTATTGGCGAAGCGGCCAACGGTCCGCTGACCCCCGAAGCCGATGAAGTATTTGCCGCCAAAGGCGTGTTGGTGGTACCCGACATGTACCTCAACGCAGGTGGTGTAACCGTGTCTTATTTCGAGTGGCTGAAAAACTTAAGCCATGTGCGCTACGGTCGATTGGAAAAGAGATTTACCGAAAACCAGAATAAGAATATCCTGAACCAGATTGAAGAGTTGACCGGCAGGAAAGTAGATGCGGCCACCAAGAGCATTATCGAACATGGAGCCGACGAAGTGGACCTGGTGTATTCGGGCCTGGAAGAGACCATGATCACCGCCACCCGCGAAATCATTGAGTGCTGGAACAACAACAGCCAAATTCCGGATATGCGGACCGCGGCGTATGTGGTAGCCATTAACAAAGTGGCGACGAGCTATGCGGAGCTGGGAATATTTCCGTAGGAGATTGGGTGTGTTTGTTTCCCGCAGTGTGTTTTTCTTACTGCGTTTTTTTCGCGCAGCGTTTTTTACGTGCAGCGTTTTTTTTCGCGCAAAGTTTTTTTGCACTGAGTTTTTTCCCGCAGAGACCACGGGGGAGCAATGAACACAAAGGTTTTATGACAGAGATGCCTTAAAGGCTGAAAGAGATAGACATTTATTACCCGTCGGGTTGCACCCGACGGGTATTTTTTTTGGCCAGGTCAGTTCTCGCTACGAGAAATAGACCACGGAGACGCGATGATTAAATGCAGGTTGATTCTTGTCGCAAGGAGCAATCTCACACCTATTGAAATTTACCAAAAACTCCACCTTCCCGCCCGCGGAGCAACCTTAAACTTTAAACATTAAACCTTAAACAACTGATCATGGTATTTCTTCCATCGCCGTCAATCCCGTGGCAGAGCGGGCGAAGACATAGCTGGAGGCGCCGTTGGTGATGACGAGGTGGGGCACGGGTAGGGCCAGGTTGTAGCGAAGTAGTTGGTGCAGGGTGTCGTCATTCAGGGTAATGCTGGGGGCCTTGCATTCTACCAGGAGCCAGGGTTGGTGCTGGTGGTCGTACACCAGGATATCAAAGCGCTTGTTCAGTTCCCCCAGTTTGATTTGTTTCTCAATGGCGATCAGTGCAGCCGGGTATTTTTTCGTTTGCAGCAGGTATTGTACAAAATGCTGCCGCACCCATTCTTCGGGGGTCAGGGCCACCCATTTTTTGCGGATGATATCAAAAATTTGCTCCCGTCCCTGCGACCGGCGCAAGCGGAACCTGTAATCGGGATATTTCAGTTGGACCATACCTTAATAGGAAGTTGAATCTGGATCAGGATGTTGATTCCTGATCAGGATGTTAAATCCGGCTAATAGCCGTAAAGCTATAATGTTTTACCTTGTGAGGATGAAAACCAAAGAAGAGATCGTAACCAACTGGCTGCCCAGGTACACCGGCCAGGCTTTGGAAGATTTTGGGAAATACATCCTGCTGACCAATTTCAGCAACTATGTAGACCTGTTCGCCAAATGGAATGAGGTGGAAGTGATTGGCCGTGAAAAACCGATGCAATGTGCCACCGCCGGCGATATCTCGATTATCAATTTCGGCATGGGGAGTCCAACGGCGGCGACGGTGATGGATTTGCTGACGGCGATTGAACCGAAAGCGGTGTTGTTTCTGGGAAAGTGCGGCGGACTCAAAAAAAGAAATAAAGTCGGAGACCTCATCCTGCCCATCGCGGCCATCAGGGGTGAAGGTACTTCCAATGATTATTTTCCGCCCGAAGTGCCGGCCCTACCCGCCTTCGCTTTGCAGAAAGCGGTCTCCACCACCATTCGCGATAACGGAGTAGATTACTGGACGGGAACTGTGTACACCACCAACCGCCGCGTTTGGGAACACGATGATGTGTTCAAAGAATACCTGCAAAAAGTTCGGGCCTATGCCATCGATATGGAAACCGCCACTATTTTTTCTGTCGGTTTCTATAACAAAATACCCACGGGTGCCTTGCTGCTTGTCAGCGATTCGCCCATGATCCCTGAAGGCGTGAAAACAGAAGAAAGCGATAAGAAAGTGACGGGCGAGTTTGTTGAACGACATATCCGCATCGGCATTGGCTCGCTGCAGCAACTGATCAACGATGGATTGACCGTGCGGCACCTGCGCTTTTGAATCAGGTTATTGCTTTAAAAACAAGTGGTCACTTTGAATTAGTTTTCCCTGGCAAGAAGCCCGATGGATTGGATCAAAAAGCCTGATGGACTGAACTAGAAAGACCAATGGAGCGGATCAAAATACCCTTTGATTGGACCCAAAATTGCTGGTAGATCGAAAACCCGCCAGGCATTAAAACGAAAATGAAAAACAGTTTGATCGTACTGCTGACCAGGTGCTCCTGGTCATGCCAGGCCACTACCCCCGCCGGCTACAGCCAGTTGCACCTCGCTGGTAATCAGCAGGCAGGTGGCATTTTAGCATCGGCAACTTTCCAGCCTTCAATTATTTTCCGAAAATCAGCCACCAACCAACCTCTGTCCTGATTGGAAAACCTGCTATCCATAGAAGAACTGGGCATCGCTTTTCGCCAGGACAAACAGGTGCAATGGGCCACCACCGGCATTTCCTTTTCCATTGCCCCCGGCGAAATTGTGGCGCTGGTAGGTGAATCTGGCTCAGGCAAATCCATTACCGCCATGTCGGTACTCGGCCTCCTGCCGCCACATGCCGTTTACCCCTCGGGCCGCATCCTGTTTTCACCCGATGGCAGCAAAAAAACAAACCTGTTGCGCATGCCTGAAGACAAACTCAGGCAATTGCGGGGCGCAGGCATCGGCATGGTATTCCAGGAACCGATGACCGCCCTCAACCCGGTGTACACCTGCGGCAACCAGGTGATGGAAATGATCCTGCAACACGAAAAAATCTCCCGCAAAGAGGCGCGCGAACGGGTCATCAGCCTCTTTGAACAAGTGCAACTGCCCGAGCCGAAAGCAATGCTGAAACGGTATCCGCACCAACTCAGCGGTGGACAAAAACAGCGGGTCATGATTGCCATGGCCATCGCCGCCAACCCGGCCTTGCTCATTGCCGACGAGCCCACCACGGCCCTGGATGTAACCGTGCAAAAGACCATTCTCGACCTGCTGGGAAAAATCTGTCGCGATAAAAAAATGGGCATGCTCTTCATCACGCACGACCTCGGCGTGGTACAAGAAATCGCCGACAAAGTAGTGGTGATGTATGGCGGAAAAATGATGGAATCCGGCAGCGTCGAAACCATTTTCAACAACCCCAGCCATCCCTATACCAAGGCCTTGCTTGCCTGCCGACCCGCCCTGCAGCCCAAAGGAGCACCCCTGCCCGTGGTGAGTGATTTTTGGGATGGCGACGCTGAGGTCAGCAGCCGCCTGGTTTTTCCGCGACTCTCTTCCATTACCCGCCCCGTACTGCCCTCGGTGGTTAATTTCGAAGCCGAACCCAAGCCCCTGTTGCAGGTAGAAGACCTCTCGGTTTGGTACCCCAAACGAAAAAACTGGTTCGGGAAACCAACCGACTATACCAAGGCGGTTGATGCCGTGAGTTTCAATGTATTGGAAGGCGAAACCCTGGGTATTGTGGGCGAATCCGGCTGCGGAAAATCGACCCTGGGCCGCGCCCTGCTGCGCCTGTCGCCCACCAATAGCGGCCGCATTTTGTACCAGGGCGAAGACCTCCTGGCCCTGTCTGGCAAGCGCCTCGCCGAACTCCGCACCGAAATGCAATTGGTTTTCCAGGACCCTTATTCATCGCTGAACCCCCGGCAGCGCGTGGGCGAAGCCATCCTGGAACCCATGAACTACCATAAAACCGAAGCCGACCGGCAGTCGCGCAAAGACCGCGTAGGTGAATTGCTGTCGTCGGTAAACTTGTCCCCCTCGCTTAGAAACCGCTACCCGCATGCTTTCAGCGGCGGACAAAGACAGCGCATCGGCATCGCCCGCGCCCTGGCCCTGCGGCCGGGATTTATCCTCTTCGACGAAAGCGTTAGTGCATTGGATGTCAGCGTACAAGCGCAGGTACTCAACCTGATCAACCGGCTGAAAGCCGAACTCGGATTTACGGCTATTTTCATTTCGCACGACCTGGGCGTGGTGCGCTATATCGCCGACCGCATCCTGGTGATGGAAAAAGGCCAGATCGTCGAATCCGGCGAAGCCGAAAACCTGTTCCGGCACCCCCAGCACCCCTATACCGCCAAATTACTCGACTCAATACCGGGAAATTCTGTACCTTCGCGTGCTTTCCACATCATGCCGTAACATGAATCAACCATTACATGAAGCTATCACAGTTTAAGTTCGACCTGCCCCTAAACCTCATTGCCCAGAATCCTACCAAAAAAAGAGAAGACAGCCGGATGATGGTCGTGCACCGCAAGACCGGTCAGATGGAAAATAAAAACTTCCGCGACATTCTCGATTATTTCGACGACAAAGATGTATTTGTCGTGAACAATACCAAGGTATTTCCAGCGCGTATGTATGGCCGTAAGGAAAAAACAGGCGCTAAAATCGAAGTATTCCTGCTGCGTGAACTCAACAAGCCCAATCGTTTGTGGGATGTGATTGTTGATCCCGCAAGAAAAATTCGCGTAGGCAATAAATTGTATTTCGGCGACAACGATGAACTCGTTGCCGAAGTGATTGATAATACCACCAGCCGCGGACGTACCATCCGTTTCTTATGGGATGGCACCGATGCTGAGTTTCGCGCTATGCTCGAATTTTTGGGCGAAACACCGTTGCCCAAATACATCAAGCGCAAGCCCGATGATGAAGACAAAGAGCGTTACCAAACAGTATATGCAAAGCATGAAGGTGCCGTAGCAGCGCCTACTGCGGGTTTGCACTTCAGCCGCGAACTCATCAAGCGTTTGGAGATCAAAGGCATTCGTTTCGCCGAAGTAACCCTGCACACCGGTCTCGGTACCTTCCGCCCCATCGAAGTGGAAGACCTTAGCAAACACAAAATGGATGCAGAGTATTACCAGATCGATGAAATGGCTTGCCAGATTGTAAACAAAGCAAAAACAGCCAATCACCGCATTTGCTCGGTAGGCACTACCACCATGCGTGCCATCGAATCTTCGTTCACCGCCGAAAAATTATTGAAGCCCTCTGAAGGTTGGACCAATCACTTCATTCATCCGCCCTATAATTTTTCGATTGCCGATGCGCTGGTTACCAACTTCCACCTGCCGAAAACAAGTTTGCTGATCATGACCTGTGCTTTTGCCGGTTACGATCTCGCCATGGAAGCGTACAAAAAAGCCATCAAAGACAAATACCGTTTCTTCAGTTATGGTGACGCCATGCTCGTGATCTAATCACTTGTAGCGTTTACCTTTCTTGACAACAATATCAACATTTTGTAAAAGGGCGATGTGTTTCAGCACATTGCCCTTTACGGCTATTATATCGGCCTGTTTGCCGGGCGATACTGTACCTACTTTACCATCAACACCCATCATCACCGAAGGCCAATAACTGGCAGCCTTAATCACTTGCACGGCATCCATGCCCATGACGCGTGTCCAAATGTCGAGTTCATTCCAGGTGGTTTGCGAATGAAAGGCCATAGGAATGCCACTATCAGTACCAATCAACAGCACCACGCCGGTTTTTTGCAATTGTTTGAATTTGGTAACCAGGGTTGGTTTGCGAATGGGTGTCAATTGGAAATAAGGCAGCTCGCCAGGCTTGGCCAGTGATTGACGAATATCGTTCACCACCGAATCGGGCAGGCCGCGATGCCAGGAAGGATCATCGAGCATCTCGGGGTTATCGCGCATTTCTTCATAGTTGTACAATCCCTGCACCGTGGGCGTCCAGAACAAAGGCCCCTTGTTCATTTGGGCCGTTCTTTCTTGTAGTGCTTGTATAATATCGGCCGGGTATTCTGGGGCGGATGACAAACCTGTGTGTTCAAAATTATCCGCGCCGGCGGCCAGCGCGATGCGGATTTCGTTCGGGCGATGGGCATGCGCCACTACCTTCAGTTTGTTCTTATGTGCTTCGTCGACGATGGCGAATACCTCTTCTTTGGTCATCTCATCCTGGTCGATCAATTTGATGCAATCAACGCCGGCCTTTGCCAGTTTCTGCACTTTTTCGCGCGCATCTTTTTCGCCGTAAATGCCCCAGCGAAAAGCTTCCGTACCGGGATAAGGACGGTGTTGTAGAAATGGACCACTTACATACATGGTAGCGCCCGGAATTTCACCGCGGTTGATCGCGTCGCGCACCGCTATGCTTTCGTTTAATGGTCCACCGAGATCCCGCGCACTCGTAACGCCAGCCATCAACAATTGTTCCGCCGAAGCAGGCATGATTACTTTCTGCAAAAGCGGCGGATATTTTTTGTCCCAATAAGCATAATCTGCATGGCCATTGATCATCAGGTGCACATGCATATCCCACAAGCCCGGCATGACGGTCATGCCTTCGGTGGAAATAATTTCAGCGCCGGCGGGTATGGGCAACTCGCCAATTTTCCCGACAGATTTTATTTTTTCGCCGTCAATGATGATCACACTATTTAGGATCGGTTCGCCACCATAGCCATCGATCAGCGTGCCGCCGACCATTGCTTTTATTTGCGCATCGACCGTTAATACGATGATAAGGCTGCAAAGCAGTAGTATTGGTTTTCGCATGTTTTGAAGTTATGGCTTATTTTCAGCGGAGATTTTACCAAAATGAACCGTCTATTCCTACTACTAGCCATGAGCTTGTCTATTTCTGCCTACAGCCAGGAAGTGATTCCCCTCTATCCGACCGATTCCATTCCCAATAGCAAACCGTCGTCGGTAACAGAACGAGTGGAAAATACAGGCAATGGCCGCGCGTTGACCTATGGGGTCACCGTTCCATCGCTGACCGTGTATTTACCGCCAGCGGGCAAGAGCAATGGCACGGCGGTGATTATTTGTCCCGGGGGTGGCTACTGGGTACTCGCTGCCGAACACGAAGGCAGTGAAGTGGCGAAGGTTTTCAACGAATGGGGTGTTACAGCTTTTGTATTGAAGTATCGATTGCCTTCCGATCAAACCATGGTAGATAAAACCATTGGTCCGCTGCAAGATGCGCAGCGCGCCATTCAACTGGTACGCGAAAAAGCCAAACTCTGGCAACTCGATCCGCGCCAGATCGGCATTATGGGCTTTAGTGCCGGCGGACATCTGGCAGGCTCGGCCACCGTGCATTTCGACGATCCAAAAATCGCCAACCCCCTCAAAATTTCCTTGCGACCTGATTTTTCCATTCTTGTTTATCCGGTGGTCAGTTTCAGCGATGAATTAGCGCATAAGGGTAGCCGTGAGAACCTGCTCGGCAAGGAGCCGACGCCGGCACAGATCAAATACCATTCATTGGAATTGCAGGTAACCAAAAAGACCCCACCCGTTTTTCTGGTGCATGCCAAAGACGACAACGCGGTGAAAGTGCAGAACAGCCTGGTATTTGCCGAAGCCCTCGATAAGAACAAAGTAAAACACGATGCCTACTACTACGAAAAAGGCGGCCATGGTTTTGGCATGAACAATCCGACCAGCGACGTAAAATGGATGAAATATGTGCGCGAGTGGCTATTCAATATGGACCTGATACTCCAAAAAAGAAAGTAACCCTTAAACCTTAAACCTTAAACCTTAAACTCTTGCTAGTTTAATCCGAACAAGCCTTTGTTTAACAGTTTCAAGGTCTTCAGTTTTTCGGCAGACGGAATCAGCATCGACACATTGTGTTTGCTGCCTCCATAACTCACCATACGCACCGGTACCGGTTTCAATGTATCAAACAATTTGCTGAGTATATCCTGTGTTTGTGCAATATCGTTGCCCACAATCGACACAATGGTTTGGTCTTTGTCCACCTCTACATGCCCGAAGGGTTCCAGCTCTTTGACAATGGAAGGCAGAAAAGCATCGGTGTCAATCGTCAGCGATACCGCCACTTCAGAAGTTGTTACCATATCAATGGGCGTGCGGTATTTCTCAAACACTTCGAAAATCTTGCGCAGAAATCCATAGGCCAGCAACATGCGACTGCTCTTGATATTGATCGCGATGATGCCATCTTTGGCCGCCACTGCTTTCACGCCAACCGAACCCGCTTCTTGCGTAATCACCGTGCCCGCCGCTTCGGGCTGCATGGTATTGAGCAATTTCACGGGCACTTTCTCCGATTGCGCAGGCCAGATACAAGTAGGGTGCAGAATCTTCGCGCCGAAATAAGCCAGCTCGGCCGCTTCTTCAAAACTCAGTTGCTCCACCGGCAGGGTTTTACCCACCACCCGCGGATCGTTGTTGTGCATGCCATCAATATCAGTCCAGATCTCACATACGCTGCAGTGCGCTGCTGCCGCTACTAACGAGGCCGTATAGTCGCTACCACCGCGTTTGAGGTTATCGACCTCACCCCGAATATTGCGGCAGATATAACCCTGGGTAATGAATAGGGTAATGCCCGGGTGTGATGCCAATACCGGAATCAGTTTTTGTCTGATGGCCGGTACCTGCGGCTCATCATTCGCATCAATGCTCATGAACTCCAGGGCCGGAATCAAGGCGTGTTTGATGCCCTTTTCTTCGAGGTAAACAGAAAACAGTTTGGTGCTCATCAGTTCACCCTGTGCCAATATGTCTTTGTTCAAGGCCTCATTGAAAGAAATGCGCGTGATGATATTCAGGAATTCAAAATGCTCGTCGAGAATCTTGTTTGCTTTGTCGCGGGCAGGTGCTGTTTGCAACAACTCGAGTACAAAAGAACGATAGTGTTTCTCGAGTGTATCGATGATCTCCTTCGCTTTTTCCTTGTCAGATTTTGCGAGTGCATCGCCGATCGAAACAAGGGTATTGGTGGTGCCGCTCAGGGCACTGAGCACCACAATTTTCGGTTCATTTTCTTTGGTAATCAACTGCGCCACCTGGTGCATGCGCTCGGGCTTTCCCACAGAGGTGCCCCCGAATTTCATCACTTTCATCGATATCCTTTTTTAGCGGGGGCTAATTTACGGCATTATGAACGGAATACTGAATCTTTCCCCCAGCATTTGCAGGTCTTCTACCACCGGTGGCAACAAAGGGATACCCGCCTCGCGGCGGATGGCTTCAAACTGTCTTTCGGGATCGCCCGGAATCAGCACCGCAGCCGCACCGGGCACGGTCTTCGACTGGCGGAAGCGCCTGATCCATTGGTCCATGTCTTTTTTAAAATCAGCCGCCGACCGAAATGCATCAATTCGCATGGCGCCGAAAAAATGGCCGATGCCCTTGCCCGGCATGCCCGTGGGCATGGGCACATAGGCGGGGAAAGGTGGCACCCAGGGACCGTAATTCGCACCGCTCAATACCGCCGAAAAAATATCAACAATGGCACCGAGTGCATAGCCCTTGTGTGAACCATGTTCTTTATCGCCGCCCAAGGGCAACAAAGCGCCCCCATTTTTCAGCGCATGCGCATCGGTGGTGCTGTTACCTTCTTTGTCTTGTATCCACCCGACGGGTGCCGCTGCTTGTTTGCGTTGCAGTATTTCCAACTTGCCATTGGCGGCTGTGGTGGTGGCCATATCCGCCACGAAAGCCGGCTCTTCGCCTGCGGGAATCGCCACGCAAATCGGATTGGTACCGAGTAATCTTTCCACCGAAAACGTGGGTGCCACCAGGGCACTGGCATTGGTCATGCTGATACCGATCATATCGTTCGGCAATGCCATCATGGCGTGCGCGGCCGCGATGCCATAATGATTGCTGTTCTGCACACTTACCCAACCAGTGCCTACATTTTTTGCTTTGTCGATGGCCACCTGCATGGCCTGCGGTGCTACCACCAATCCCAGTCCGCTATCCCCATCTACCACGGCGGTCGACGGTGTTTCGTGAATGATCTTTACCTGTGGTTGCGCGTTCACCCGTTTTGCTTCCCACAAACGCACATAACCACTTAATCGCGCGATGCCATGCGAATCAACGCCGCGGAGATCGGCTTGCAGCAGCACATCAGTGGCGGTGGATGCATCGGCTTCGCTGCAACCCATCGCCAGAAAAATATTTTTGGTAAACAAAGCCAGTGCGTCGAGCGAAAATTTTTTTTCCGTTTTCTCCATGCTGCAAAGGAACTGCATTTTTATAAGTTGCCGGCATCTTCCTTCCCGGCAGCGACAATAGTTGTAAGTTGCTGCTATGTTTTTACGCGCCTGGCTATTCTTGTTGTTTGTGCCTTTCCTGGCCTGCCAGCGGCCCACGCCTGCCATCAGTTTCTATTACTGGAAAACGACTTACCAGGTAAGCGCCGCTGATCAGCAGGTGCTTGCTGCAAACCAGGTGCTGAATCTTTACCTGCGTTATTTTGACCTAGACTGGCCACCCGGCGCCAAAGAAGTGAGTATGCTGGCCCCGGTAAAATTTGGGCAAACACCCGATAGCAACCTGCATATCATTCCGGTTGTCTTTATCAAGAACCGGGTATTTCTGCAAACACCAGATTCGTTGCTTGTTGTTTTGGCTGAACATGTGGCAGCGGGTATCCAGTCTATCAGCGAAACAGCGGGTATACATTACCGTGAGATACAGGTTGACTGCGACTGGACCCGCCGTACGCGCGACAACTATTTCAAGTTCTTAACAAGTTTGAAAACAAAAGCTGCTGTTCCGCTCAGCGCTACCATTCGCTTGCACCAGGTGAAATATCCGGTTCAGTCGGGCATTCCACCGGTTAGCCGTGGCTTGTTGATGTACTATAATATGGGGTATATCGCCGATGTGCCGGAGAACTCTATTTATGAGGAAAAGAATGCCGCGAAATACGCTGCGGCCATACCCGACTATCCCCTGCCGATGGACCTGGCCCTGCCCATTTTCAGTTGGGGCATACAAATCAGGAACGGCAAGGTGCTGCACCTGCTCAACAAAATGAACGAAGCCGATTTTGCGCAGGACAGTATGTTTGAAAAAACGGCCACCAACCGGTACAAAGCAAAACAAGCGGGCTTTAAATCGGGTTATTATTTTCAGGAAAATGACCTGGTGAAAATTGAACAGGTTTCTTCCAGCAATTTGAAAGAAATTGCGGCAGGTATTCGCGCCAATAAACAATATCCCTTTCAGCAACTAATCTTTTATGACTTCGATGCACGCAACTACAATCGCTATGAAAAAACGATTTTCAAAGATATTGCCGCTGCTCTCCATTAGTTCGCTGGCGGCTGTGGTTATTGGCCTGGCTTGCGCTGGGGGCGACTGGCCGGAGTATGGCAGTTCCGGTTTCACGCCCGAAGCCTTTGCCGACAGCAGTTATTCCCCTTTCTTTCTGTCGGACCAGGCTTATTATAAAATCGGTTATGATGTACCGGCCGACGATCGCTTCAAAGACGCAAACCTGCAGGAATGGTCCGCCTGGCTGAAGGGCGCTGCAGCTGATTCAGTGGTATCAAAATTGTTGTACCAAACCAGTTCTAAAAATATCGACAGTGTTTTGAAGGCCCTGCCCCTCAACGCCGGTACGCGCAATAATTCGCGTTTCAAAAACTTTATCAGTTACCTGCGCAAGGCCAAGCTCAGCGAGCGGTATGCCTCTTACAGCATCGACAATTGGTGGGACTACAGCGAGAAGAAAAGAACCATCGACACCCAAACCGCCAGCCAGATGATCACCGCCTGGAAGGCCGCGCTGCAAACGCAAAAAGATATTTTCCTGCGGCAGCGGATCATTTTCCAGTTGGTGCGTGCCAACTATTTTGCCGGCAATTACGCAGCGGCCCTGCAAGTTTTTGAAGCCAACAAAGCGCAGATGCCGAGCGACAGAATGTATTTTCGCAGCCTGGCTTATGCGGCGGGAGCCTTGTACAAACAAAAGCAATACGCCAAAGCCAATTACTATTACAGCCTGGTATTTGCCGGCTCGCCAGAACAAAGACCATCGGCGCATTTTAGTTTCCATCCGCAAGACGAAGCCGATTGGAACAGTGCGCTGGCCCTTTGTAAAAACAACGCGGAGAAAGCCACCCTCTGGCAGATGTTGGGCATCAGTTATGGCGACGAAATGCGATCGATCAAAGCCATCAACCAACTGGAAGCCGGCAGTGAAAAAATGGATGTGTTATTGTTGCGATGGATCAACAAGTTCGAACAAAGCGACGATTTTTTTAGCGACCCCAACAGCTATCGCCAACGCGCATACGATACGGCGGGGCGGCAACAAATTGCGGTGATCCGCCAGATCGCGGATAATAGTCAACCGAAAAATGCCCCGTTGTGGCAGATGGGAGCGGGCTATTTGTCGATGCTCACCGGCAATTACCAAGATGCCGACCATCGATTCAGCAAAGCAGCAAAAATCGGATCTACCAACCCGTTGTTTACCGCGCAGTTGCGCTTGTTGACATTATCGCGCAAACTATTTGCATCCACCACCATGACAAAGGCCCTGGAACAGGAATGTTTGCCTGACCTGCAATGGTTAATGAATATCGACAACCCCGAACAAAACGAGCCCACCGGCGCCGATTTCCGATACAGTGATCTGCGTGGCAAGATCAGGCAGGAGATCAGCGCGCGCTATAGAAAGCAAGGCGAGTTGATCAAGGCAGAATGCTTTTTTCACAGCAGCGACTATTTCGGTGATAGCCTACGCACCGATCAGTTTCTGCAATTCCTACAAAAGCCCAGCAAAACACCATATGAACATTTCTGCGTCAGCATCAACCGGTTTAGCGCCGAAGACCTGTATGAATACAAAGCCATAGTGAGCGCGTTGAAAACCAACCTGCCGCAAGCCATCGGTTTTATGGAGAAAGCGGGCAAAGCACAGGCATTTGAATTACCGGGTAATCCGTTTAATGCACGGATCAACGACTGCCACGATTGCGACCATGCCGCCGCACAGAAAGTCAAATACAGCAACCTGCAGTTGTTGAAGAAATTGCAGGACATGCAAATGGCCATCGCACAGAACAAAGATGTGTACAACAATGCGCGACTCTTGGGCAATGCCTATTATAACCTCACCCATTTTGGCAATGCCCGTGCTTTTTACGAAAGCGCTGTTATGGGCGAAGGTTTTTCGCAACCGGAATACATCGATTCTGTTTTCCGGCCGATGCTGACGAATATGATACCAGCCATCAAGTACTATCAAATCGCTTTCGGTGCCGCGACCAACAACGAACAACGCGCGCAGATGCAATACCTACTGGCCAAGTGTCAGCGCAACCAGTGGTTTATGGCAAAAAGTGAAAACGACACCCGCGATTCTATCAACTGGGATGGCTTCAAAAATTTACGCCAATACACCGACACCAAATATTACCAGGAAGTGTTGAAGGAATGTGGCTGGTTTAGGCCATGAGTAAATGTCAGTTTAAAGGAGAAAGCTGCGCAAGGGGCATGAAAAAGGCGCCTTTCACATCAATTACCGTTTACCTGTAAAATGAATAAAAAGGAGCCTTCAACATTCTTTTCTTCAGCAGATGATACCGCTTGCACTAATAATGCCGTCTTAGAACGGCAGATCGTCGGTAGCATCAGCACCTACACCAGCACCCTGGCTCATCGGTTGCGATCCGCTGTTATTGTACCCACCCGATTGGTATCCACCGCTGGCATTTTCGGGACGGCTGCCGAGCAACTGCACATTCATCACCCGAAGGGTCAATGAAGCTGCCGTGGTACCATCATTTTTGGCATAGGTGCGCACTTCAGGCGTACCCTCTACATACACCTGCGTGCCTTTTTTCAGGTAGGGCGCCACCGCCGTACGGTCGCTCCAATAAGCACATTCCACCCAGGTGGTACGCTCCTGCTGGATGCCCTGCGCGTCTTTGAAACGCTCGGTATGCGCTACGTTAAAATTCATCACTGTCCGCCCGTTCACATTGTTTGTCGTGCAATCCTTGCCCAGATTCCCGATCACTTGCAGTTTTATCATGTTATAAAATTTTACGTCGTTCATCCAGCAAATTACGCGCGCCGCCAACGCCAAACAACCGTTTTTTCACCCTGTGAACAAGTAAGGGTTTAAGGTGTAAAGTTTAAGGTGTAAGGTTGGATCCCCGATTACGTAATTTATTGATAACTAGCCAGTTGTGAATCTTCTACACACTCAGCGACCCAACCTTAAACCTTAAACCTTAAACTTTAAACAACCGATCTTATTTTTGCAGTTATGTCAACAAAGGGCAAGGTACTGGTGGCCATGAGCGGCGGGATCGATAGCACGGTCACCGCGCTGATGCTGCATGCGCAAGGCTATGAGGTGGTAGGGATCACGATGAAGACCTGGGATTATGCCAGTTCGGGTACCAGCAAAAAGGAAACCGGTTGCTGTAACCTCGATTCTTTCAACGATGCCCGGATGGCGGCGGTGCAACATGGGTTTCCACATTTTGTGCTCGACATCCGCGATGAGTTCGGCGGATTTGTGATCGAGAATTTTGTGGACGAATACCTGGCTGGTCGCACGCCCAATCCCTGTGTGATGTGCAATACCCATATCAAGTGGCGGGCCCTGTTGAAACGCGCCGATGCCCTCGAATGTGATTATATCGCCACGGGTCACTACGGTATCATCAACCAGCATACCAATGGCCGATACTATGTGTCGAAGGGCGTGGATGAAACCAAAGACCAGAGTTATGTGCTTTGGGGATTGCAACAAGACCTGTTGAGCCGCACCCTGCTGCCCCTGGGCGGCTATCGCAAAACGGACATCCGCCAGATGGCGCTCGAGTTTGGGTATCCCGAACTGGCCAAAAAAGCCGAGAGCTATGAGATCTGTTTTGTGCCGGACAATGACTACCGGGGATTTCTGAAAAAGAAAGTGGAAGGTTTGGAAGAGCGTGTAGCCGGAGGCGCCTTCGTAGACAAAACGGGGCGGATATTGGGCCGGCACAAAGGCTATCCCTTCTATACCATTGGCCAGCGCAAGGGCTTGGACATCGCGCTTGGTCGACCCGTATTTGTTACCCAGATCGTTCCTGAAACCAATACCGTGGTGTTGGGGGATGAAGAAGATTTGAACCAGGCAGACATGCAGGTGGCGAAGATCAACTGGATGAAATACGATGGCATTACCGATGGCATGGAAGCGACGACCAAGATCCGGTACAAAGACAAAGGAGCACTGTCGAATCTTTATACAGCGAACGGCGGTGTGCGCGTTCGTTTTTTTGAAGACGTGAAAGGCATTGCGCCGGGACAAAGCGCGGTGTTTTACGAAGGCAATGACCTGATCGGCGGCGGCATAATTCAACGCAATAATCCAATCCTCTAATCGTTACAACCACATGCATACTTTCAAGGCGGCCCTGGGTTTGATCCTGACAGCTATATTCATGAGCGGATGCGGAAAAGAAACCGCCAGCGTAACCACCGATCGACCGGCCGACTACCTAAACCTTGTTTCGGGCAAATACATCATTTACCAGCTCGATAGCCTGGTGAAATCAGCCACCAACGACACGGCATTTGAAACCCATAGCTACCAGGCGAAAGATGTGATGGATACGATTGTTCTCGACGGCACGAATCGACCCAGTTGGCGTGTGTACCGCTACCTGCGTGCGTTGAACAGTACCAATGAGGCGGACTGGACCGCCAGTGATACCTACTTAGTTACACCCACCAGTGCCAACCTCGAAGTGGTGGAAAACAACCTGCGTTACCTGAAGCTGGCAGCCCCTTTATCGACCGGCGAAACCTGGATGGGCAATCGCTACATTGCCGCCACGCCCGGCAGCGAGCTCGAGTACCTGCAAGCCTGGCAATACAGCATCACCGATATCAACAACAGCTTCGCGCCCTTCGATACCCCCATCGATAGCTGCATCACTGTTCTGCAAACCGACGAGGGTTCAGGTTATGCCGACGACCGCAACCCGGTGAGTGTTGACCTTGATGGCTATCGCACCTACAGCATCGAGGTATATGCCAAACACATTGGCCTCGTCTACAAAAACCTCGTGTACTGGACCTTCCAAAAGCGCTCCGTCGACAATGCCGGCAACCCCAGCAACCCCTACCCCAACGGCAACAAAGAAGGCGGCGGTATCCGGTTAAGGATGATTTCGCATAATTAATTCTCCCTCACCACAGATGGTCTTTCCTCCCTTGCCCTCCTCGGCCCACACCTCATTTTCCCCAACCAACCTCACCTGCCCATCAACTACGCCCAATCTCCGATAAAACCGGCCATTAATCAACATAGGCTGCACCCAAATGATGCACCCAACTTGTTCAGTTTAAGAATTTTCACTAACATTAGAAATGCGACGACCACTCCTTGATAAGTACGCGCAATTCGTATTGCGCGGGAAAGGGTCAAAATACTGGTTGTACGCGCCAATACAATCGTTGTACGTCACCCTAAACGACATCCTGCAAACATTTAAGCATTCATGACTTTGCCGACACTACCCAACGCACCAAGTCACGCACATTTGCAAGGCACACAAAGCCGACACACAAAAGCCAACCTTGCAAAAGAGCCTGCCTTGTGCCAACGCACAGCCCACTCACCCCAGCGGACGGAATTCTTTTCGGCTTCAACAAAATACATCAGCAAATAACAATGCTCAACACCATGCCCACCCACCACCCAACTGGCAGACAAAGCAACACTTCACACGACAATAAATGCTTAAATTGCCGATTATCAAAATTGACTGTAAACAATAGATGAGATTAATAACGCAAGCACCAAAAAGGACACTCAATAAAGCCTTCTTAAAGCAAAGACCTTTAAGAAGTCAAATGGATTTATTCAAAACAGAACTCATTACGCTTTTAGGGCGAATAGACTCTAATGAAACAGAGGAGTTTCATAAAAACCTTGTAAGCGACTTTCTCAAAAAAGCGATTTATCAAGACAATAACTTCATAAATACCAAAGGCAGACAAGACCTTGTAATACATAACGGCAAAGACAACAAAACCCAAGTTGGCGTAATCATTGAAGCTAAACGACCAAGCAATAAAAGCGACTGGTTCACGGCGGACAAACCAAACGGCAAAGCAATACATGAACTTGTTTTGTATTACTTACGGGAACGCATTGAATGCAATAACATTGACATTAAATTTTTAGTTGCAACAAATATCAACGAATGGTACATTATTGAAGCAAAGTATTTTGAAAACCTTTTTTACAAGAACAAAGCACTTGTAAAACATTACGAAGAATGGAGAGACGGGAAAAAAGTAACTAAAGACACAGGTTTATTTTACAATGAAATTGCCAAGCCATTCATTGACCAACTTGATGAAGAAATCCCCTGTACTTATTTCAATATTCAGAATTATGTAAAAGTTCTTAAAAATGAGGACAAGGATGACGATAAAAATCTTATTGCACTTCTTAAAATACTTTCACCTCAACATTTATTAAAAGTTCCATTCGGAAACGACAGTAACGAACTGGACGATAAATTTTACAAAGAATTACTACACATCATTGGACTTGAAGAAGCAAAAGAAAATGGGAAGAATATAATTCGCCGAAAAATCGAAAATAAAAACCCAGCTTCTCTTTTGGAAATGGCTATTAAAAAGCTACGAACAAAAGGAGTACACAAAATCGCAGATATAAAGGCATTTGGCGAAACATCAGATGACCAATACTTCAATATTGCACTTGAACTTTGCATTACATGGATAAATAGAATATTATTTTTAAAGTTGCTGGAAGGACAATTAATCAGCTATCATAAAGGTGACAGGTCGTACAAGTTTTTAAATTCAATACTCATTCATGACTTCGACGAGTTATTTAAACTATTTCATAATGTTTTGGCTGTTAACATCAGCAGCAGAGAGGACGAAATAAAAACAAAATACAAGCTTGTTCCATACTTAAATAGTTCGCTTTTTGAAATCAGTGAATTAGAAGACTTAACTATTTGCATAGATTCTTTAGACAATTCAGAAACTCTCGATTTCAACAGCACAAGTATTCTGAAGGAACAAAAAAGGAAAAGTGATAAACTAAAAACGCTTGACTATTTATTTCTGTTTTTAGATTCATACGACTTTGCCAGCGAAGGTTCAGAAAACATACAAGAAGATAATAAGCCATTAATTAATGCCTCAGTATTAGGAAAGGTTTTTGAAAAAATTAATGGCTACAAGGATGGCTCAATTTATACGCCTGGCTTTATTACAATGTACATGTGTCGTCAATCTATCCGTTTGGCAGTTATACAGAAGTTTAACGAAGCAAAAAATTGGAACATCAAAAGTTTTGAAGAACTCTATAATAAAATCGATGACATTAAAGAGGCTAACAAAATTGTCAACGATATTAAGATTTGCGACCCTGCCGTAGGTTCTGGGCATTTTTTAGTTTCGGCTCTTAATGAAATCATAGCCATCAAAAGCGAACTGAAAATGCTATTGGATACAAAAGGAAAAAGACTAAAAGAATATACAGTAGAAGTAGAAAATGACGAACTCTATGTAACCGATGAAGAGGGTGAAATATTTGATTACAAACCCCAAAACAAAGAAAGCCAGCGTATTCAAGAAACATTGTTTTTAGAAAAGCAAACAATTATTGAGAACTGCTTATTCGGTGTTGACATTAATCCCAATTCAGTAAAAATTTGCAGGCTTCGGTTGTGGATTGAACTTTTAAAAAATGCTTACTACAAAGAAGATAGCAATTATACTGAACTTGAAACGCTGCCTAATATTGACATCAATATTAAATGTGGTAATAGTTTATTGAGTCGCTTTGCCTTAGATTCAGATTTAAGTAAAGCTTTAAAGAGTATTAAATACAACATCGAATCTTACCGTGGTTTTGTTGCAGACTATAAAAATGAAAAAAATAGAGATGTAAAAAAAGGGTTGCAAAAAATCATTGACAGTATCAAAAGCGATTTCAGAACTGAAATAAGTAAGAATGACCCTAAGCAAGTAAAATTAAAGAACCTAAGCGGCGACCTTTATAATCTTCTTAATCAGGGCAAGCTATTTGAGTTAGACAGCAAACAGAAAAAAACTCAAAAGGAAAAACAGCAAAAACTGGAAGCAGACATCACAAAACTTTCAAAAGAAATTGATGAAATAAAAACAAATGCAATTTATAAATCGGCATTTGAATGGAGGTTTGAATTCCCAGAAGTTTTGAATAATACAGGAGACTTTGAAGGCTTCGACTTGTTAATTGGAAATCCACCATACATAAGTGCTATGGACTTAAAGAAATCTTTGCCTGAACTTACTTACAGGCAAATGAAATCCGATTATCAAACTGCAAAAGGAACGGTTGATTTATTTATATACTTTTTTGAAAGAGGGCTTAACCTTATTAAAAAGGGTTCACCGCTCTCTTACATAACACCAAATAGATACTTATCAGCCAGCTATGGTGAAGCGTTAAGAGAATTTTTATTTAAGCAATCGCAGATAATTGAAATTGTTGACTATTCTCACGTTAGAGTTTTTAAAGAAGCCAGCACTTATCCAATCGTTACGACACTTAATAAGACAGAAACTTCCGAAAACATTTACAAAATATCAATAGGAAAATACAATGACTCAACCGATACCTTAGATTTTAAATCGGTAACATCAGAAAAATTAAATTTTCTTGAGGGCTATATTTGGGGTTACCTACTAAATGAAAAAATAGCTATTACAGAAAAAATAATCAATCAATCAGTTTCAATAACAGAGTGTGCTAAAATAAATGCTACATCAACCGCATCCGAGGCAGACGATTATCATAAACTTATAAATGAAAAGGCTGGTTACAAACTTATCAATACTGGCACAATTGACAGATATGAAAGTCTTTGGGGGAAAACTGAATTAACGGACAAGGGAGCAAAGTATCTGAAACCTTACCTTACGAAAAACACTGGTGAGATAAGTGAAAACAGAAATAACCTTTACAGTTCACCTAAAATAATACTTGCGAAAATTGCAATAAGAACGGAAGCTTTTTTTGATTCAATTGGTGAGTATGCTTCTATTAATACAAACTGCTTTCATTCCTTTAGTCCAGATTTTGATGCTAAGTATATTCTTGCATGGCTTAACAGTAAACTTTTTCAATTTACTTTCGACTGCTTTTTTGAAGGTTTAAAAATGCAAGGTGGATATTTACTTTATAGTGCCCCCAATGTATCAAAAATGTACATCAAGGAACTTAATAAAAAGCAACAGCAGCCTTTTATATTATTGGTGGACAAGATTTTAACTGCAAAGAAGAAAGGTGACGAAACGGAAACTATCGAGGCAGAACTTGATGAACTATTTTATAAATTGTTTGATTTATCAAAACAAGAGCGGTTAACAATTGAAAATAGTTTGGCAAAGACCAATTGATGCCAACGCACCAAGTCAGGCACATTTGCAAGGCACACAAAGCCGACACACAAAAGCCAACCTTGCAAAAGAGCCTGCCTTGTGCCAAAGCACTGGCAACACTCTGCGGTTGGACACAGACCCACATTATAGATGACAGCGGAGATAGGGCGAACGTACAACAGGGGGTTTGCCAAAATACGGGCAGACGGAAGTTATCTTCGGCTTTTTGTAATTCTATTGTGCTTCATATCGGGCTGGACATTTACTATGTAGCTTTTGTTTGTTATCTTCATCATCAGTTTTTTAATCAGCAGCGGTTGTGGGCAGACGGAATACTAACACCCGTACTTCGGCAAGCCCTGTCCGTTGTGCACAATTATATTAGACACCCAAAGCCTTCGTTGGCTAACAAAATAGCCCATTTATAAATATGACATATCCGCCACAATTCTTTCCGTCTTATTGGTCAGACGACAATGAAGTTTTTGGAATTCAGTTTACTGATGAAATTAGTATAGGATTTGTTATTAGAGAAGATGGCGGCTATTCATATCTTCTTAAGGACGATTTTAAAAATCTAAATATTAAAGCCAATTCTTTGTTGTATTTTTCGGTCAAATTGACCCCGTTTATTCGGTGTAAACTGACCCCCTGTTTTGATGTTGGGTAAATGGAGTTAGACTGGTCATGTTGTTGGTTTGAAAATAGGGTTAAAAAATCACTGTTCTG
>JAIUNW010000008.1 GCA_020161535.1 Bacteroidota bacterium
AAGCCCCTCATGGCCGATGGTACTGCTATACCAGGCGGGAGAGTAGGTAGGTGCCATATTTATTATCAGCCTCACAGCGCTATGCTGTGAGGCTTTTTTTATGCCCGTAATTAAGCCCACTCATCGAACGAATCCAACCACTTATCGGAAAATAGCAATAGGATTTTAGCAGACTACGTTCTAAGTCCGTCCGAAAACCTATGTTATGACCCGTGTCCTATCCCAAACCGCTGTGCTTGCCCTGCTGGCCTACACCCTGGTTTCTTGCCAGAAAGACAAAACAGCCACCAACAATGACCGCCCATTCAGGGAGTCTGCTTCCACGCCATCGGCCATCGTCATTAAAAAGTTCGACGACCTCGCTAAGAAGAAATACGTTCTTCGTTATGCCGACGACGGAAACTGGGTTAAACTCTACGAAGACAATCCTTCTACCACCGAACAATACGATACCCTGCGGGCTTCTTACTATTTCAACGATGATGGCTTCCTGGTAAGAAATGAAAATTTTACAACCGATGCCAATGGCCAGTCTTTATCAGTTGTGTATACACTGTCGCGAAACTCGCAAAACGAATTGTCCTATATCATTACTGATAGCAACTTTTCTGCTGCCATAGACACCACTTATTTTTCTTATGCGCAAAACGCCAAAGGCACCAGCATCACCACACTCAACCGGTTTTCATCTTATTTGTACACTTTCCAGTACGATCTTCAAAATAAGTTAATCGAACTCACCACAACCGACGAGTCGGCCCAATACAATTACCATTACGAAAACGGACGTTTGCTAAACCACGATTGGGAAAGAGGGAAATATTGGAAACTGGGTGCAGAAAATTTTGACTTGACGATTCAATACGATTCGCCATTGCCACAAGATGAATCGGTCGACAGCCTGCAATTATTATTGTTGGGGAAAGACCATTACAACCATGCACTACAAACAATGTACTTCCTGAATTTGTATTGTGATCACTCTATTGACTTGCCCGTTACCGATCCTTCGCATCCCAGCAGTATGCAATTGCACTATAACCAGTATTGGAAAAATATTGATGAAGCGTACCAGTTTCGATATGCTTATGGCAATGATAACCGTTTGCAGAAAATCGATATTCAATCCAACACCGCAACCGCTTCTTACGAATTTATATACCCTTAAGCGATATTGACCAACACAAGTTTTATCTCGGACGATTCTCACAACAAAAGCGGCATTCCGAAGAATGCCGCTTTATATTAGTTGGTATATAATCAAGATTAATAATCCCGACCGCCACCGCCATAGCCACCACGGTTGCCACCGCCGCCATAGCCACCACCGCCACGGTTGCTGCCGCCGCCGTAACCACCGCCACGGCTTCCGCCGCCGCCATAGCCACCGCCGCCACGGTTACCACCGCCGCCGCCAAAGCTTTTCTTTTTGAATCCACCACCACCACCGCCTTCGCGTGGCTGTGATTCGTTTACTACAATGCTACGACCTTGTACTTCCGTACCATGCAGCGCTGTAATAGCAGCATTGCCGGCTTCAGCATCGGTCATTTCAACAAAACCAAATCCCTTGCTGCGGTTGTTGTTGAATTTGTCAGTTACAATTTTGGCGGAAACTACTTCGCCATAAGGAGCGAAAAGCTCCTGAAGATCTTGCTCAGTTAAATCCCAACTGAGATTACCTACGTAAATGTTCATTTTCTATTTTTTTTGAACCATTAATTGAAAACCATAATGAAGCACAGTGTTGCAAAAAGCCAGAAAATCATTTACCTAGAAACGCTCTGGGAAGTCTGAAACTGTAAAGATCATTAAGGAACCTAAAACGAAGATAATAATATTTTGTTTCAATAATAAAATTTCCTATATACAAAAAAAGGGCCTACCAACGGTAGACCCCTTCGTCTTTTTTAGGCTATTTTACTCTGCCACCACTTCAAAATCAAGCTCGGTCGATTTGCCGTTGCCGAAATCGATGGTCGCCTTGTACTGACCCAGTTCTTTCACTTCGTCGTTGATACTGATCTTCTTACGATCAATATCATAGCCCCGCTGCTCGCGGATGGCACGTGAAATCTGCAGGGAAGTCACGCTACCGAAGATCTTGCCGCTGGTACCGGTTTTGGCACCCAGTTTCAGCGGACCCTCCTGGAGTTTGCTGATAACCTGGTTGATTTCAGCCAGCATTTTCTCTTCTTTCTTGCGCTTAACCTTCAGTCTTTCTTCCAGTTGCTTCAAGTTAGAAGTAGAAGCTTCAACAGCCAATTTTTTGGGAATCAGGAAGTTACGGGCATAGCCATTTTTTACGCTAACCAGCTCATTAGAGCCGCCCAAATTGTCAACATCCTGAATAAGAATTACTTGCATTAGATTTTGTTTAGTACCCCTTGCCCAATCGTTACATCAGACTGTCACCGCAAACTGCGGATTAGGGATGGTTACCGAATTTGCCAAAGTCATCGACTTTGACCATGTTTCATTACTTGAAAAGATCCGTTACATACGGAAGGATCGCCATTTGACGGGCTTTCTTCACCGCATCTGCTACTTTACGCTGGAATTTCAGGCTGTTTCCGGTTATACGACGGGGCAACATCTTGCCCTGCTCGTTCAGAAACTTCTTCAAAAACTCGCCGTCTTTGTAGTCAACGTACTTAATGCCATATTTCTTGAAACGGCAGAATTTCTTCGCGCGCTTTTCGGTCTTGATGGCGGTCAGGTATTTGATTTCGTTCTTTGCCATGATTAAGCTTCAACTTTTTCGTTACCTGTTGGTACGCCACTTCTCTTTTTACCATTGTACTCGACGGCGTATTTGTCGAGTGCAGTGAACATGTGACGCAGGACGTTGTCGTCACGTAGAAGCTGAATCTTCAGCTTCTCATTGAAGTCGGATGGCGCAGTGTACTCCATAACCCAGTACAAACCAGTGGTTTTTTTCTGGATCGGATACGCCAGTGATTTTAATCCCCATGGATTTGAATTCACAATGGTACCACCGTTGGCAGTAACCAGGTCAGTGAATTTTTTCTGCGTTGCTTTGTAGTCCTCTTCACTCAGAACTGGGGTAAAAATCACCATCAATTCATAACTGTTCATGTATCCCTTTTTGGTGAATAAATAATTGGGACGCAAAGGTAATGAGAAAGGGGGAGATATTCGTTGGAATTGACTTGTTTTTTCTAATTTCACCAGCACTGAAAATTTGATTGCAATGGGTTGATTATGAGTTTATTAGATAAACCCGTCTCATTTACCTAAACACATTGACCTATGCAATGATGGAACTGGCTCAGCAAGGTACCGGGAATTAGAAAGGATAACCAATGGCAATATTTAGCACCAGGTTTTCCTGCCGCCAGGTCTTGTTGCCGAAATTAATATCGTTGATCACCCACTTATCGCCGGGAAGCCAGGGTTTTCGCAGGGGCATCGCCAGGTCAAATCGAATAATAAGTATGGACGCATCGGCCCGAAGCCCGAACCCGGCGCCCACCGCTGTTTCCGTGAACACGGTATTAATGTTGAAATTGGCACCTGGCTTATCAACCGTTTTTGATTGCAACCAAATATTGCCAGCATCAACAAAGGCTGCCGCTTGCAATACACTGAATAGTTTTAACCGCAATTCAGTATTCACCTCCAGTTTGATATCGCCCGCTTCATTTGCAATCAGGTAATTATTGCTTGAATCCGTTTTGTAATAGGTGCCCGGCCCTAATGTACGCGCGCGAAATGCCCGCAGGCTATTACTACCGCCAATAAAAAACTGTTTCACAAACGGAAGCGATTTGCTGTTCCCATACGGATATCCATAGCCAACAAATAACCTGTTTGCCCAGGTCAACCTGCCCGATAGCTTATTGTAATAGCGGGCATCGGCAAACAAGCGCGCATACTGCGCAAAAGTTTGACCGAATAATTGTTTGCCCACGGTATCGCGCGCTTTGGTGGCAAGGCCCAGCAAGTTGCCCGCCACATCTGCATTCAACGTTACAAAAAAACTGTTCTTTCGGTTGCGTATCTGGTTGTTAAACGTGTAAGTATAATTACTGCCGATGATAAACTGTTTTTCCATCGACTGCTGCATGGCGGGGTCCTGGTCCAACTGCTGTTGGAATTCAGTTGTAATATTGCCGGGTAGCACATATGAAATGGAAATTGGGTTCAACACATGATCTACATAACGACTGTGCCGCCAGTTATAGCCATATTGGAACTTAAAACTATTCAATGAGTATAAACCAGGTCTGCTCAATCGCTCAAGCCCCACGCTGATCTTGGTTCGCGGCACATAGGGACTTTTGGGATTGATGCTAAAACCCGGTACATAAAACTGCGGCATCGATAAAGCAATTTCGCCTTCAAGTGTGTATCCATTGGTGTTTTGCGTAGTTGTTTTACCTCCTACCTGCCATTCATACCCCCCCGACAGGTTTACCTCCAACCGGTTTGCATAGCGAAGCCAGTTTCGGTTGATGGCCGTGATCTTGGCCACGGTACCCACAAAATTGTTGGATTTTGAATTGCCGGTTACTTCAAACTGTAAACTTCGCTTAGGCATCGACGTTAGATAGAACCGGGCATTTAGCTTACTGCTATCCAGGCCAATCGTGAATTGCCCTTTGATAAACCGGAATGTACCCAGGTTCATCAGTCGCTGCAAAGTAATTTCATGGGCACTCAACCGGTAAATGCTATCCTCCCGTAGAAACACCGAGCGCTCAAATACATTATCTCGAAAAAGATGGAAGGGGTCTACCACCTTATAGGTTCCCATATCATGCTCTTTTGCATTGCGCATGATGGAATCGTTTTCTATGGAATACCCCGGGTACACAATCACATTCTGCATCCGATAAGCAATCTTTGCTTCAGTTGGTGTTTCTTCTTTGATGTTTAAAAAGAGATCTACCTGCCCGTTGTGATTCGTATCTACCTCAAAAATCATGAACTCTGGCGTGAAGTAATAATAGCCCCGTTCTTTCAGCCTGGCATGTATGCGATCGCGCTCAGCCTTGATATTATCCAACCGATAGATGTCGCCGGTTTTCAAAATGGTTCGTCGCTGGGCGGCAGCCACTGCCTTGCCAATGCCGGAGCTGTCCACCTCCACCCGAATGTTTCGGTAGGTGTACCTGGTGCCGGGGGTGACGGTATAAATCATGCCCGCTTTTTTGGGGCCATTCGTCGTTTTCTGCCATTTGGAAACCGATTGAAAATAGCCGTTGTCTTCTGTATATCGCTCTATGATCTCGTTGGTCAACTCTTCTTTCACCCGGCTGAACAATACCGGCTTTTCACCCCATTTTTCGCGCAGCAAATAATTAAGACCCTTGCCTTTCGGCTCTTTACCCAGGTTATACAGCCAAAGTTTGATCGGCAAACCGAGAAAGGAACTATTGGGCTTCGGTGAAATTTTATCTTCCAAACCCGACTCGATGGCAGAATAGTCTTTCGGTTTTTTCCCATCCCATTTTATTTTGGCGCCGGTGTACAACTGATCGCCAGCAGGAACCGATTTGGTTGAACTGCAGGCATACAAGCCCAACAACAGCACGATGGACAACAAAATTTTCATCAGTCTTTTTTGCGGTTCTTCTTTTTCTCTTCTTCTCTTCTGATTAATTCTTTTTCTTGTTTTGACCTGCGAAGAATTTCCTTGAATTCGTTGTAGTCGAGCACCAGCATAAAGGTCAAACCGGTTTCGATGATTTGCCCCTGCAAAATGGCATCGGTCTGGTTGCGTTGGAATGCGCGCAACTTATACCGGCCATCGCGGGTGATGGCGTAATCAACCGTCACATCACCAATCAATGAACTTGCATTGCCTGCCGTATTACCGGAAAGGCCAATATTTGAACCAACGGCCACCGTCAGCCGGTCGTTGAACAAGGCTTTCGAAGCGCCGATATTTAATGATGTTCTTTCGGTCTGACTGCCGGTTGAATAATCTTCCTGCGACTGCAAATCAAAGTTCAGGTCAACACCTTTTACCAATTTGCCGGCCAGGTTGTTAAGTTGTTGCGACAATATTTTACTTACGCTTTCTCTGGCAGCCTCGGCCATTGACCCGCCACCGCGTTGGTCAAGGGTCGACAAGGGATCGTCTGAAATAAAACTCTGTAACACCAGCAATCCCATTACCTGCTTGTTCAACTCCGACTCAGAAACATTGATCTGCTTAATGCGCAAATAAGCTTTGTTCTGAAAAATTGTGCGGTCTTTTTCAGGCATATCCAACTGAAAGCTGATGGTTGGTTTCAGTAATTCATCTTTGATCAACAAGTACACTTCAACCGGAATCTTCTGGCGATACTGACGGTTGTCAGGATCCTGCACCTGATTTGACAACAAATCGATCGCTGGAGCTTTGACCAGGTACTTCGCGGTTATGTCGAGTTGCGCACCAGTAACATCGCCATCCCAGGTGATACTGCTGCCTTTTTCGAGCGAGAAACTGCGTTTGATGAGTTGGTTGAGCGACAACTCATATTTTCCTTCATCAATTTCATAGCGGCCTGTCAAGCTCATATTGCTGCTCGGGTCGATGGTCAGGTTCAAACTCGCATTGCCTTTTGCTACCAGGTAGTCGCCATTGACCGGATCAATGATAATATTCAGCGTTGATGATTTGGTGATATTGATGGCTGCTGATAAATCAATGCCCGAAATAGCCGTTTGTTTCACCACTACTTCTTTGCCGTTCAATAAATTGGAATCTGGCGGATTGGCACGATTTACAAACACAATTACCCCGTCTCGGTCTTCAAGTCCCGGTTCGGTTTCAGGAATAGTAACCGTAACATTTGACTTATCGCGAAGTGATACCTGCATATCTACTACAGGTAAATCGAGGTCGCCTGAAACGGCAATATCGGCATCTATAAACGCAGGCCCGTAATACAACTGGTCGTCATTTGCTTTTGGCCCGAGCACATTGAAATTGTCCATCTTAATCTTGAGGTCAAATCCAATATCAGAATAGTTGCCCGTATTGATCCGGCCATTTATGTTGGTAGTGCCATCCAGGCTGTCTTTCAAAGTGAACTGATTGAAAACAATGCCTCTTTCATCAAAAACCAGTTTTTCGGCGGGAAACTGAAGCGTGGTATTGATCATGGTGATATTTGCCTGGCCTTCGGTAAAGGCCAGTTCGCCGGTCACTACTGGTGTTGAAGTAGTACCTGTTATTTTAATATTGCCGTTCGCAGAGCCCGTCATTCGACTTGCCTGACCGGCTGTAAATGGTTCGAAAGAATGCAGATTCAACTTGTTGAGCAATACATCAAAATCAAGTTGATCACCATAAACGCCTTTCACCTGCACATCATTGTCGAAACCACTTAGCGTGGCACCGATATTGTATTGACCATTGTCGTCGGTAGAAAGCGTTGTGGCAAGATTTCCGACAGGTATTCCTTTGGCCACTAAATTGCTGAGATCGAGGTTGGCTTCAATTGCAGGCGTCTGATCAAGATTGCTTGCTGAAATCTTTCCATTGATATAAGCTTCTGCCAAAGCACTGTCCTGCCCCAAGATGCCCGTGATGGTGGATAGTTTGAATTGGTTGATATCAACAAAAACAGGCGGTAGTGTGCCGGTGCCGGTACCGGTTTTGATTTCGAGCGACTGACTGTCTGCCACCAAATGCAAAACGGCCGATGCCAACTTTCCGTTTCGCCATTCTATGAGGTTGTTTTGTCCGGCATCAAATTCTTTGTAATGCAGCAGCACTTGCCGGGCAAAATGAATATTGTAATCGTTGCCCGGCAGCACTTTTACATTGCCCGCAAGCCTGTATTTTTCGCTCGCTGCTTTGTCATCCAATCGAAGTCGCCAGTTGAGATCGCCCTGGTTGGCATTGGCAGTTAACAATGTTCGGTTGAGCGGGAAACTCGGATGATGTAGAGCAGCCAGCCCGGCCTGTACGTATAATGAGTCGCGATTGGCCAGCACATGCATCTCCGTGCTATCAGCCCGTAAACTATCCAGCCGAAAACTTTTCAGGTCAAGGTCAGCCGCCACCAACAAGCTATCGGTATTGACGCGCGCGGTGAGGATGAGTGGCTTATTCATTTCCAATCCAGGTGCCAGCTTTCGCAAGCCCTTCGGCCAGCGCAAATTGGCTTCCAGTTCCATCTGCTGCTTTGATTTTCCCATCTTCGCTAGCGAGCTATCAGTGCCCGCGGGTTGCAGGTGATGCTGGATGATTTGAGCGGCCGCCATAAATACATTGGTATAGTCAAAATCACCGCGAGCCGTAGCCGTACCAAAAGGACTCGTAAACCAAATGCCCTGGTAGCCTGAATCAGTGTTGGCGACTAATAAAATGCTATCAAGTGCATAAATATTTTTTCCGTCGGCCAGTTGCAACTCAACAACGTCGAAGCGACCATTCAACTGACGCGGCTGTGCGTTTTGCAGATCTACTTTAAAAATGCCTTTCACGACCATCGGACTGCTGCTGAGTCCGAGTGCCATCAGGTCAACCCGATCGAGTTGCATTTTGCCATCAACCGTTGGAAAACGATTGCTGATATTGCCCGCCAAATGTACCGTTGCTTGAAGGTTGCTATCGAGACTGGATACGGCTGCCTTGTAATTGCCTTTGGCGATATCTCCACTTACTTTGATATCGTGGTACCGATATCCGTTGTAATAAGCTTGCTGAACAGTGAGATCTGTTTGGGCAGCCATGGTAGGCAAAGCATAACCACGACCGGAAATTTTTCCTGCCCCAACAATGCGACCGATACTAGTGTCTTTGATCCATTTACCAGCCTGCATGTCGAGCTTTCGTACATGAAGGTTATATGTTGCGCCGATACTATCAGTAAAATTGTCGATGCTGCCAGCCAGCGAAACCATGCCAAAGCTTGATTGCACTTGGAGGTCGGTTTTCGCCGAACGCGTGCTCGCAGCGAGTTGGCCCTGCACGCGAAGACTGGCAGGTAAATCTATATTATTGGGCAAGGTGCCATCGGGCAGCCAGGCATTGATGGCGCTTTTACCTGATTGTACATCAAGCTTATTGAATGAAGCATACAAGTTCTTGCTGTCGGTAGGCTGGTTGATGAAACCTGTCAAGGCGATCTGGTTTCCCGCATTGTCGCGCAACTGAAGTTCTTTTACCGCCAGTTTCTTTAAGTTGCCGCCAATAGCACCATCGAGGTCGATAATTTTGTTCCAGATTTTTTTGAACGATGAATCGTTGCGAAGCTGTGGTACAAAATAAAGGGCATCGCTCAATACGAGGTGCGTTTGCCTTAACTCAGCACTGATACCCAGAGATGAAATATTATTATCCAGGTTGGCCCAGCCCGGCGCAGTTACACTGATTTCATGGGCGATGCGACTGTTATTGGTTTCAAACAATAGTTTCTTGAGCGATAAAAGCGAGTCGGTGTAAACCAGATTGGCCGTAGCCTTTTTGATTACAAAACCACTTTTATCTGCTACTTGCAGCGAAGCCAGAAAAGCCGTTAATCCTTTAGGTGTGTATTGTAGGTTTTTGACCGACAGGTTCAACGGCGACAGAAAAAAATGGGCTGCATCAAATGCATTTTTATAAGGCGTTGGCGGTGCGGTTCGATTGTCCATTTTGAACTGCCCGTCTTTCAATAAAAAATCCGGGCTCTCCACTACCCATGTATTCGGTGCGCTGCTTTCAGTGCTGGCACTGCTGTCGAGCCCTTTCTTCATTTCCAAGAAACCGCGGGGTTGAATGAGTTGAACAAAGCCTGTTTGGATATGCGTTTTGGCCAGGTCGAACGACGCAAGTTTAAAAGAAACATCTTCCAGTCGCCAACCGGTGTTGATGCCCGAACCTTCATCACTGTAAGCAATAAAAGCGTTTTCTAACTGAAACAGTTTGGCCAGCAGCCGGAAAGCCGTACTGCTTTCAGCATTGTTAACGGCCGAGGTTGAAGGCGTTGTTGGACGATAGGCTTGTCGGTATACAGCTTCCAGTTTTTTGGTGCGCAACTCCCGGATGTCATAATTCCCGGCGCCTGGATTCAACTCATCGATAGCGAGGTGCAGATGGTCGAGTTTGAGGTGGGCAAACATACCGGCCTGGTCGTCGAGATAACGAATGCGAATCTTTTCCAGATCGATCCACTGAATATTGAGTTGTAAGCTGGCGCCGCTGCTGGTATCCACCACCGTTGTATCTGTACTGGCAAAGGCATCGGGAATGAATTGGTAGTTCATTTTTCCGCCGGGTAGGGTGTAGGCATTTGCGGTCACATCAGACCAGGTTAGTTGGTGGATCGTCAGCCTGCTTTTGAGGAGGTCTAGCAGGTCGTACCTGACGGAAAGTTTTCCGCTGTAAAGCAGGGGTTCATTTTGCTGATCGGCGATATACACCCGGCTCAATTCAAGGCGAGTAAACCAGCGCATGTGGAAAGCACCGATCGATACCGTGGTGTGCAATTTATCGGACAGGTAGGATGCAGCCTTTGTCCGAACCAGGTTCTGGGCGGTTTGGGTTTGTAAAGCCAGCAAAAGCAGTACGGGCAATACCAGTAAAATGCCCAGTACAATGAGCACCCAACGCAGCCATTTGGGAATCCCAGATGGGTATAATCGAATTACTTTCAATAGCTTTTATGAATAATGGCGTGCGCAAAATTAGCTTTATAACCGCTTAGCCCCATCTTTTGGCTGACAGGAATCGGGCCAGTATGACAATTTTGCGCATTTGAGGGGAAAAAGTGGCCGTGGCACCGGGTTTGAGTTCATCTGGGCGACTAACATAAAACTATTTAGCTATGCAAAAAGGCAGTATCCGTGTTCAAACGGAGAATATTTTCCCCATAATTAAGAAGTTCCTGTACAGCGAGCACGATATTTTTCTACGCGAGCTGATCAGCAATGCCGTGGATGCCACCCAGAAACTGAAGACCCTATCGTCGCTCGGCGAAGCAAAGGGTGAGCTGGGGGATCTGGCGATCGAAGTGAAAATTGATACCACCGCCAAAACCCTCACTATTTCAGATAAGGGCATTGGCATGACGGCCGAAGAGGTCGATAAATACATTAACCAGGTCGCCTTCTCTGGTGCGGAAGAATTCGTAAACAAGTACAAAGGCCAGAACGAAAACAATATCATTGGGCATTTTGGTCTCGGGTTCTATTCTTCGTTTATGGTGAGCGATAAGGTCGAAATTATCACCAAGAGTTATAAAGATGCACCCGCCGTAAAATGGGAATGTGATGGCAGCCCTGAATTCAGCCTGACCGAGTGCGATAAAACAACGCGGGGTACTGACATTATTCTTTATATCAATGAAGAGAGCAAGGAGTTTCTGGAAGCATCGCGGGTGAAAGAGGTGTTGAATAAATTTTGTCGATTCCTGCCTGTTCCCATCTTTTTTGAAGGCGAGCAGGTGAATAATCCTACGCCTGCCTGGACCCGCAAGCCGGCAGATTTGACGGCCAAAGATTACCAGGATTTTTACAAAGAACTCTACCCTTACAATGAACCACCGCTGTTTTGGATTCACCTGAATGTGGATTATCCGTTCCACCTGACGGGTATCCTTTATTTCCCCAAAATCAAACAGAGTTTTGAGATCCAGAAAGACAAGATCCAGTTGTATAGCAACCAGGTTTTTGTTACCGACGAAGTGAAGGACATTGTACCTGAATTTCTGATGCTGTTACAAGGCGTGATTGATAGTCCTGATATTCCGCTGAATGTAAGCCGCAGTTATTTGCAGGGTGATCCGAATGTGAAAAAGATCAACAACCACATCACCAAAAAAGTGGCCGACAAACTCGAAGAGATCTTTCGCAATAACCGCAAAGAGTTTGAAGAAAAATGGGATAGCCTGGGTTTGTTTGTGAAATATGGCATGATGACCGACGATAAGTTTCTGGAGAAAGCGGAGAAGTTTCTGATCATGGAGAATGTAGACGGTTCAGCCTGGTATACGATGGAGGAATATAAAACGGAAACGGCCGGTCTGCAAAAAAACAAAGAAGGCAAAACCGTGGTGGTTTATACGACCGAGCCGGTGCAGCAGAATGCATTTATCAAAGCAGCTTCCGAAAAAGGGTATAAGGTAGTGAAGATGGAAACCATTATTGATGCGTCGTTCATCAACCAAATGGAGATGAAATGGCAGGATGTGCATTTTGTGCGCGTGGATGCTGATATCGCCGATAACCTGGTCGACAAGCAAGACGCAGTTGCCTCCGTGCTTTCGACCGAGCAGGAGGAAAAATTGAAAAAACTATTTGATACAAAGCCGGAAGGTTTGCAGGTAACGGTAGAAGTGAAGGGGTTGGGTGCTACTGCTGCACCGGTGCTGGCCACGCGACCTGAATTCATGCGCCGTATGAAAGACATGGCTGCCATGAGTGGACCGATGGGAAGCTTTTACGCCAATATGCCCGATGAGGTATTGTTGACGGTGAATGGCAACCATCCTATTTATCAGCAGGTGTTGGCTACTGGCGACGAAGGCAAGCAGGAGCGGATTACGCGTAATTTGTCTGACCTGGCTTTGTTGTCGCAGGGATTGTTGAAAGGCGCCGCACTGACCAATTTTATCGAGCGCAGCGTTGAATTGATGGAAGGAAAATAAGATCAGCTTTCAGTGGGACGGACGTCGAGCACACGCAACTGCAGGTGCTTTTGTCCGTTCCACTCATTTTCTTCAATGGTATACACCAGGTCGACTGGCGTGCCCGCAGTCAGTAACGGAAATTTGCCGGCAAGTCCGAAGCCGATTCCGGAGAAAAGAATATTTCCCTGGCTTACGCTGAATTTTATGTGCTGTTCTTTCACAATTTTTGACCAGCCATTGTTTTTAACCCCGCGTGAAAGCCATACCGGCTTGCTGTTTTCCGGGCCAAAGGGTTCCATCTGTTTTACGATGTTGAAAAAAGGCTGTTTAATTTCCTGGAAAGAAATTTCACTGTCAATGATTATTTCAGGCGTCATTTGTTCAGGAACAATGGTTGCCGCCACCACCGATTCAAATTTCGCGGTAAAGCCTTCGACCGCATCGGGTAGTAATGTCATGCCGGCGGCAGCGAAATGTCCGCCGTAACCAATCAGGAACTCGCGGCAAGCATGTACGGCTTCATACAAATTAAATCCCGAAACACTTCTGGCACTGCCAGTTACCACATCGCCACTTCGTGTGAGCACTACAGTGGGCCGGTAGTATCGATCGATGAGGCGGGAGGCAACGATGCCCACAACGCCTTTGTGCCAATGCGGCTGGTAAACGACGGTTGATCTTCGGCCTACAAAATCGGCCGTTTCAGTGATCATTGCCAGTGCTTCTTCGGTAATCTGCAAATCAGCTTCCTTACGGTCATCATTATGCGAATGCAATTGAGACGCTATCGATATTGATTTTGCAGGATCTTTTTCAACAAACAATTGCACGGCGAGGCGGGCATCGTCCATTCTGCCGGCGGCATTTACTTTCGGGGCGATAACGAATACGAGATTGCCCATCAGCATGGTGCCGGTATGCCCGGCCAATTCAAGCAGGGCTTTGATGCCTGGCGAAGGGTGTTCGTTTATTTTTTTGAGACCGAAGTAGGCAAGTATTCTGTTTTCACCGGTTAGCGGAACGATATCTGCAGCAATAGCGGTGGCCACCAGGTCGAGATAGGTTAAAAAGAATTCATCGGGTTGTTGGAGGTCCCGGCACAGTGCTGTTATCAATTTGAAACCGACACCGCAGCCGCATAGCTCCTTATAAGGATAGGCGCAATCGGGTTGTTTGGGATTGAGGATGGCAGTTGCCGCCGGCAGGATGGCATCGGGCTGGTGGTGGTCGCAAATGATAAAATCGATGCCAAGTGAAGCTGCATAGGCTACTAAATCGACCGATTTTATGCCGCAATCCAGGGCGATGATCAGGGTGGCGCCAGATTCGTGGGCAAAGTCGATTCCTTGTCTTGATACCCCGTAACCTTCTTTGTAACGATGGGGAATATAGTAGTCCAGCCGGTCAGACTCATATATCTGGAGGAGGAACTGGTACATGCAGGCCACGGCGGTGGTACCATCTACGTCGTAGTCGCCGAATACCAATATCTTTTCCCGGTTTTGCAGGGCGGCCATGATGCGTGCTACCGCTTTGTCCATGTCTTTCATCAACCAGGGATCATGGAGGGCAGTCAGGTTGGGCCGGAAAAAGGATTTGGCGGCGGCAAAACTGGAAATGCCGCGTTGAACCAGGAGTTTGCAAATGGTGCTGCTGATGCCCAGGTCTTTTTGCAGACTGGCTACCGCCGCAGGGTTCGCCTCCAGTATTGTCCAGCGTTTTTCCATGGTTAATATTTCCGGTCGGTGGTATAACGAACCAGTTCTTCGAGCGCCCGGGACGACTCTGATTCGGGGAAATCCTTTAAAATGGCCAGCGCTTCGTCGCGGTACTGGTTCATTTTTTCTTCGGCGTAGGCGATTCCGCCCGATTTTACCACTGTTTGGATGACTGCTTTCACCTTTTCGGTATTGCGATTGTCGTTTTTGAGGGTATTTATTAGCTGGCGGCGGGTTGCTTTATCGGCTTTGTTCAGGGTATATATAATAGGCAGGGTAAGTTTTTTCTCTTTGATATCGTTGCCGGTGGGTTTGCCGACGGCAGCGGAACCATAGTCGAACAGGTCATCTTTGATCTGGAATGCGATGCCGATTTTCTCCCCAAATAGCCGCATTTTTTCGGCAATTTCTTCACTTTCGGTGCTGGAAAAAGCGCCGGTAGCGCAGGCGGCGGCAAGCAAGGAGGCGGTTTTGTTTCGGATAATATCGAAATAGATACCTTCTTCCAAGTTCAGTGTGCGGGCTTTTTCCATTTGCAGCAGTTCGCCTTCGCTCATGCGTTGAACGGCATCAGAGAGGTACTGAAGAACACGGAAATCTTTGCTAGCCAATGAGATATGCAACCCCCGGGTAAGTAGGTAGTCGCCAATCAGCACCGAAGCTTTGGCTTTCCAAAGCGCATAAGTGGAGAAAAAGCCGCGGCGTTCCATCGATTCATCTACTACATCGTCGTGTACCAGGCTGGCGGTATGCACCAGTTCAACCAGGGAGGCCGCCCGGTACGTGGCATCGGTAATGCCACCGGCGACCTTGGCCGTTAGCAAGACAAACATGGGGCGCATCTGTTTTCCCTTCCGTTTTACGATGAAACTGGTGATGCGGTTGAGCATGGGGACCGGGCTTTGGACGGCTTCCTTGAATCGGCTATCGAAAATTTCCAGTTCATCGGCTATAACGGGGGGTGGTATGCGCATGCTCACAGATAATCGGGCAAATTACTACAATGCGCCCCAATTTCAAGCAGCATAAAGAATCCGTAATATGTCTAGTAATTGATTTTCTTTGCGTTAAACAGGCCGGACATTAGTAAATTATTTGGTATTTAATTCCCATTCGATATTTTTGTCAAGATTTTGAAGACCCGTATCCTGTCAATTCATTAACTATTATTTATAAAATTTCATTATGGCCAACAAAAAATACAAGGCACTTCTGGCTTTTATGTGCTTGTTATTTTCGGTTAGCTCGTTTGCCCAGGAGAGTGGTGCGAGTTACGATGTGCAGGATTCATCCCTGATACCCCGGAAGCGATTGCCACAGCACAACGACTTTATGGGTAATACCTATGCATTTCCCGCCAAGCCCAGAAATCAATGGGAAGTTGGTATCAAAGGAGGGCTTTTTAATGTTTTTGGTGATGTGCCGTCGGTTCTTCCCACTTTTGGCGGTGGCATTCATGTAAGGAAATCGCTTGGTTATGTGTTTTCACTGCGTGGTGAATTCATGTATGGCATGGCCAAAGGCATAAATTGGAAGCAACGTACGGCTGGTATTAGCCCCGTGGCACAGCGGCTTGGATATGGTACTACCGCTTATCCGATGTTGTATGATAATTACAAAACAGTGATGAAAGACCTGGATCTTTCATTGTTGGTATCTGTCAATAATATTCGCTTCAACAAAGGCATTTCCAAATGGAACGCCTATGGCATTGCAGGTGTAGGTATTTCCTGGTATAACACCAAGCAAAACCTTTTGAACGGCAGCAATCAACCTTACAATTTCAGTACTGCCGTAAGCAATCCAAACGTTTGGTCTGATCGCAAAGAGACCGTTAAGCAGTTGAAAAGTCTAATGGACGACTCTTACGAAACGGCTGCTGAAACTGACGGCGAATCAAGAGCAAAACTGGGTAACAATACCCTTAAACCAAACGGCCACCTTGGTTTGGGCTTTGCTTATAAACTCTCTAAAAAGCTAAATATTGCGCTGGAAGACAAAATTACTTTTGTACGTAATGATGACCTGATTGATGGCCAGCGCTATCAAAATGTTCGCACTGGTGCGTCCAACAACCCTTATGGCGGTGTTCTTACGCCCGACTACGATTCATATAACTTCCTGTCACTGGGTCTTAACCTGAACCTGGGCGGTAACGCAGTAGAGCCTCTTTACTGGATCAACCCGCTCGAATACGCTTACAACGAGTTGAATGCGCCGAAGCACATGAAAATGCCGAAGCCCATTCTCGACGATGCTGATGGCGACGGTGTAACCGACCAGTTTGACCTGGAACCCAACACCCCCCAGGGCGCGCCGGTTGATACGCATGGTGTGAGCAAGGATACCGATGGTGATGGTGTACCAGATTTCAAAGACAAGGAACTGATTACCCCAACGCAGTGTCAGCCTGTTGACGCCGATGGTATCGGTAAATGTCCTGAGCCTCCTTGCTGTAAAGAAATTCGCGAAAGCGGAGTTGTTGGTGGTGCTGGCAGAGCTTGTAATATCGGTGACCTGCCCAGTGTTTACTTTAAAGCACGCGCTACTTCACTTGATAATGATGCCAAAGCCGTATTGGCCAGCGTAGCAGAGAAAATGCGTACCAACGCCGAATGTAAAGTAGTGGTGATCGGATACGGCGAATCCAGCAAGTCTGCACAGCAGTTGAGTTGGGATCGTGTAAACGCGGTAATCAACTACCTGGTAGACAAAGAAGGTATCAGTGCCGACCGCTTTATCTTCCGCCACTCTGAACCCCAGGGTGACCCGAACTCAGTTGACCTGAGAGACGGTACTGCAGAAGATGGCCCGAATTCAGTGCCGGCGCCGTTCCCGAACCTGCGTAAGAAAAACTAAAAGGTTAATATTGAGCCAATTAAACCCCGCTTAGGCGGGGTTTTTTTATATTTGGCAAATCTGTTAAATTTGCAGGCTTCTATGAGAGGAATATTGCTTTTTTTATTGGCGGTGGTGCTATTGACGAGCTGCTCGAAATTTTCGAAAGTGCAGAAAAGTACCGACTATAATTACAAGTTGCGAATGGCCGACCAGTATTTCGCCAAGAAAAAATACAATTATGCCCAGCAGTTGTATGAAGAGCTCTTTCCCTTATTGAAAGGCAACGAGAAGTTCGAAAATGTGTATTACAATTTCGCTTATTGTGCGTACTACCAGCGCGATTGGATGAATGCTGAAAACCTTTTCAAAGGGTTTACCGAAGTATTCCCCACCAGCAAACGGGCCGAAGAGATGGAGTATATGCGGGCCTACACCTACTATCGGCAATCGCCCAAGTTGGAACTCGATCAAACCAATACGTCCAGAACCATTGGCTTGATGCAGGCATTTATCAACGCACATCCCGGCTCGACCCGTAACCAGGAGGCGACAGAAATAATTGATAAGTGTCGCGCGAAACTGGAAATGAAAGAACTGAAAAGCGCAGAATTATATTTTAACCTGCGGCAGTACAAAGCGGCTGCGATCACTTTTACGACCCTGATGAACAACTACCCTGATTCAGACAAAAGTGATCAATACAAGTTGCAAGTGATCCGCTCTTATTATGAGTATGCGGCGAACAGTATTGAGAATAGAAAAGAAGAGCGTTTCGAAAAAGTATTGGAAGAATGTAATGAATTTATGGACCGGTTTCCGCAAAGCAAACTCGTTGACGATGTTACGCGGTACCAAACCCAGTCTAAAACAAATATCAAATCTTTAAAAAATGAGCAAGTTAAGACGGCAGCTTAGTTCCAATATCAGTAATGTGGCGGAGGCCAAAAACCTGTTGGAAATTAAAGGAAAGACAGGCAATCTCTATGAATCTATTGCCGTAATAGCAAAAAGAGCCAACCAGATCAACATCGCGTTGAAGGAAGAATTGCACAACAAACTCGAGGAGTTTGCAACGCATACCGATAGCCTGGAAGAAATTCACGAGAACAAAGAACAAATTGAGATTTCTCGTGCCTACGAGCGCATGCCCAACCCCGCGTTGATGGCTACGCAAGAATTTATGGACGACAAGGTGTATTACCGTAAAAACGACGACAAACTGTTCAGCTAATGGCTGATCAAGATATTTGTTAAAGCGACAGCCCGGCTGTCGCTTTTTTTATAATTTTAAATCATGTTGCAAGGAAAGAAAATCCTGGTAGGTATTACCGGAAGCATCGCGGCGTACAAAACCATCACCTTAGTTCGGCTGCTTGTTAAATCGGGTGCCGAGGTTCGAGTGGTCATTACGCCGGCTGCCAAAGATTTTGTTTCACCGCTAACCCTCTCCACTTTGTCGCGGCACGAAGTGGAAGTAGATCTCTTCAAAGACGCGGCTTGGTCAAACCACGTGATGCTGGGCCGATGGGCCGATGTTTTCTTGATTGCGCCACTGAGTTGCAATACCCTGGCAAAAATGGCTTCAGGGCAATGTAATAACCTGTTACTGGCAACCTATCTCTCTGCTACTTGTCCGGTTTGGGTAGCGCCTGCCATGGATGCTGATATGTGGACGCATCCAACCACGCGGCATAACCTGGCTTTGCTGGTATCCTATGGCAATAGGGTTGTACCCGCTGTAGCCGGTGAACTGGCGAGCGGCTTGGTGGGCGAAGGCCGCATGGCCGAACCCGAAGATCTGCACCAAATGCTTGTTGATCATTTTAGCAACAACAAAAGTTTTTCGGGAAAGAAAGTGCTGGTTACCGCTGGCCCCACCTACGAACCCATCGACCCGGTTCGGTTTATCGGCAATCATTCTTCCGGAAAAATGGGCGTGGCACTGGCGCAGGAAATTGCCCGACGCGGCGCAAAGGTTTTCTTGGTAGCCGGACCAGGTGTGCAAGGGCCCACTGTCGAAGGCCTGACCATTACACATGTCAATACCGCTGCAGAAATGTACCAAGCCTGCCTGGATAACTTCCCCCATATGGACCTGGCAATAATGGCTGCTGCGGTGGCCGATTATACGGCTGTGCAGGTAGCAGACGAAAAGATCAAGAAAAAAGAAGCCGGCTTAACCATCGAGTTACAAAAAACCAAAGATATTCTGAAAGAACTTGGACGGTTAAAAACCAATAAGCAGTTCCTGGTCGGCTTTGCGCTTGAAACAAATAATGAAGAAACCTTTGCCAAAGAAAAACTGCGCGCAAAAAATGCAGATATGATTGTGTTGAATTCGCTTAAGCATGCAGGTGCCGGTTTCGGTCATAATACCAACCAGGTTACCATTTTTGATAAAGATGGCCAACAGGTTTCTTATCCGCTAAAATCCAAAGAAGCCGTTGCGGCCGATATAATTGACTATATCCATGAAAAAATTAAGTAATTGTTGGGTACTGGTAATGGCCACGCTGTTGTTGACGTTCAACAAAGCCGGCGCGCAGGAGCTACAGGCCCGGGTGATGGTTATCGCCAGCCAGGTGGGCACGAAGGTGGACAAAAAAGTATTCGTTAGTCTGCAGAATGCGCTGACCAATTTTTTAAACCAACGCAAATGGTCGAAAGACATTTATCAACAGAATGAAAAGATCAATTGCAGTTTCGTCATCAATTTGACAACTGCGGGTGATAACAACGTGTATGGAGGTTCGCTAACAGTACAGGCTGCCCGGCCGGTGTTTAACAGCAATTACCAGAGCCCGCTGATCAATTATATGGACGATGATTTTGCTTTTCGTTACGTGGAGTTTCAAACCATCGATTTCAACGACAACCGGGTGAGTGGAAACGATCCACTGGCTTCAAACCTGACCGCTGCATTGGCCTACTATGTGTACATGATCCTGGGGTTGGATGGTGATTCATTTGCGTTGAAAGGAGGCGAGCCCTATTTTCAAAAAGCGCAGAATATTGTGACCAATGCGCCCGATAGCCGCGAGCTGATAGGCTGGAAAGCATTTGATGGAAGACGAAATCGTTATTGGTTGATGGAGAACCTAACCAATACGAGGTACACCTTGATTCACGATGCCATGTATGGCTATTTTCGGCAGGGGCTTGATCAGTTTTATGAAAAAGAAGCGAGTGCCCGGAAAGGCGTGCTGGCGGCTTTACAACAATTGAATACCCTGAACAGCGATATACCCAATACGATGTTTGTGAATTTCTTTTTTCAGAGTCGAAGCCAGGAACTGGCCCGCATGTTCAAAAAATCGCCACCCGAAGAAAAGAACCAGGCATTGGATATATTATCGCGGCTCGATATTTCGAACGCCAATTATTACAAACAGGAGTTGAAATGAGGAAGTTGATGATGCTGTTGTTGCCGTTCTTGCTGATAAGCTGTTCAGGTACGAAAGAAAAACCTGCGCTGAACAAACAGCAGATAGCACCGGTGGTCTATGCATTGATGATCGCCGATGAAGTTACGTTGCAGAAATCGTATAAAGACAGCACCAAAACCCTGAAGCAAATGCGCGCGGAGCAGTATGAAAAGGTATTTGCGCTATACAATACCAATCGCGCCGAGTTTTGGAACAGCTTCCGGTATTATGAAGCGCGGCCTGGCGAATTAAAAGTGATAATCGATTCGGTGACCTCCATCGCTACGGTTAATCGCACCAGGCAATACGTGAAATAGTTTAACTTGGTTACATGAATAAAGTTGTTGCAGACGCAGCAACAGCGATTGCAGGCGTCAAAGATGGTTCCAGTATTTTATTGGGTGGCTTCGGCCTATGCGGCATTCCGGAGTCTTGCATTAAAGCCCTTGTAACGGCGGGTGTAAAAGAGCTGTTGTGCATTTCCAACAATGCGGGGATTGATGATTTTGGGCTGGGCATGCTGTTGAAGACCAGGCAAATCAGAAAGATGATGAGCTCGTATGTGGGCGAAAATGCTGAGTTTGAGCGGCAGTTGCTGGCCGGCGAACTGGAGGTAGACTTGATACCACAGGGAACCCTCGCTACCAGGATTCAAATGGCGGGGATGGGTATTCCTGCTTTTTTCACGCCGGCGGGTTATGGAACCGAGATTGCTGAAGGCAAAGAAGTGCGTGTGTTTAACAACAAGCATTATTTGATGGAAGAAGCCCTGGGTGCCGATTTTGCGATGGTGAAAGCCTGGAAAGGCGATCGGTACGGTAACCTGGTTTTCCGCAAAACCACCCGCAATTTTTCTACATCAATGGCCAAGGCAGGCACGATTACCATTGCCGAAGTGGAAGAGCTCGTTGAGCCGGGTGAACTTGATCCCGATGCGGTAGATGTGGCGGGCATTTATGTGCATCGCATTTTTCAAGGCGGACCGTATGAGAAGCGCATTGAAAAACGAACCATCCAAATAAAGAATTAAAGCAGTACTATGTTTACGAGCAGAGCAGAGTTAGAACAATATTTTGGGGTGGATCCGGCTATCGCGAAAGCATTTGTTGACCGGACTGTGCCGCCAGATAATGCATATTGGCGCGGCCGGTTGCTCTATATCGGGCGAGGCAATGGCTTTTTGTTTTTGCCATTGAGTTTTGACCTGATGCAGAAAGCCGGGGTAAATCAAAATGATTTACTGCAGGAGTCGCTATTGACAGCGATCGAAAAAATACTTGACCTGGCTGCGCGCTATGAATATGGTGAAATGAGTTTTGCCGAACATATAGCAGCCATCGAATTGTTTATTGAACCGATTAGCGTGCAACCCGCTTTATTTGGCCGTTTGCGGCGGTTCTTTCGCCAATCGTTGTTGTTGCCGAAAGATGGCATAGGCGACGATAATCCGCCATTAAACAGGGCGGATGCGCTATTGTATGCCTATTGCCTGCTTCCGGTGTCAGAAGAAGTGATCAACCGGCTGCTGCGTTATTGGTATGCGCTGTTGCCTGCCTTTCTGTTGCAAGACGACTTGGTCGATTTCCAGGACGACCTGGCAAAGAAGGAAGAAAATGCCGTGCAGTTTTACGGCAAAGGCAAAGAGGGGGTTCGTAACAGTATTGATGATTTGCGTCGGCGTTTCGCCATCGTGGGCGAATTAAACCCGCTGATGTCGAAGACCCTTGATGCTTCGCTGGACAGATACCTGACGCGCCCCGATTTCCAGTACCTACTCAATCATTGACCATGGCACTTGACAAGTATGGCATTGCAAAAAGAATTGCGCTTGAATTAAAAGATGGCATGTATGTGAACCTGGGTATTGGCATTCCTACCCTGGTAGCGAATTATATTCCGAATGGCATGCAGATCATGTTACAGAGCGAAAATGGAATACTGGGTATGGGGCCCTACCCAACGGATGAACAAGTGGATCCCGATTTGATCAATGCCGGAAAAGAAACGGTGACCGTAATACCGGGCGCCGCATTTTTCGACAGTGCCGAAAGCTTTGGCATGATCAGGGCAGGAAAGGTAGATCTAACGGTTTTGGGTGCCATGGAAGTGAGTGATAGCGGTGATATAGCCAACTGGAAAATTCCCGGGAAGATGGTGAAGGGCATGGGTGGCGCGATGGACCTGGTGGCCAGTGCCAGAAATATTATTGTGGCCATGATGCATACCAATCCAAAAGGAGAATCAAAGTTATTGCCGGCTTGTACATTGCCGTTGACTGGTAAATCCTGTGTGCGTAAAGTAGTGACTGAACTGGCCGTACTTGATATCACGGCAGATGGCTTTCTGTTGAAAGAACGAGCGCCAGGTGTAACGGTGGAAGAGATCAAACAGAAAACAGCCGGGCGTTTGCAAGTACCCGAAGTAGTGCCGGAAATGAAGATATGAACTGTAATTTATAATGCGACTTTCAATACGCGCCTCCATTTTCAACCGAATCGAAAACCTCGATTGACCGGGGAGGTTTTGTTACACCTACGCATCCGCCCAGAAAAATACCTGTCTCTTAGGCAGGCTTTCTCAGTCGCCTTTCTGAATTTTTCTTTTTAAGAAATGTCCACAGTAAGGGCAATAGCCCAACGAACTTATCGGGCTCATTTTTTTCCAATCCGGTAAAGCTTTCCGCCATCGGTCACGGCATACAAAGCGCCGTCGCGCCCCTGGGTGATGTCGCGGAAACGTTGTTTTTCACTTTCCAATAAACGCTCTTCGCCCACCACCTTGTTGTTCTTGATTTGCAAACGCGTAATCTGCGTACTGCTCAAGCCACAAATGAATAAGTTGTTCTTCCATTCCGGAATAGCATTGCCGGTATAAAATATCATTCCGCTGGGCGAGATCACCGGATCCCAATAATACACGGGCTGTTCCAATCCGGCTTTCTGCTGAATGCCATCACCCACTTTAGGGCCTGCATATTCAATTCCATAAGTGATGGTTGGCCAGCCGTAGTTTTTTCCCCGCTGTATATGGTTCAATTCGTCGCCGCCACGTGGACCAAACTCTGCTTCCCATAAATCGCCTGTTACCGGATCCCAGGCCAGGCTTTGCACATTGCGATGACCATAAGACCAGATCTCCGGACGCGCGTCTTTTTGACCGGCAAAAGGATTGCCTGGCGCCGGTTTGCCGTCTTTGGTGATGCGCACGATTTTGCCCAACGCGGCGCCAAGCGACTGCGCCAGGGGACGTGTTTCGAGATCTGACCGTTCACCGGTGCTAACGACCAGGTAGCCGTGTTTGTCAAACAAAATGCGACCACCATAGTGTAGGGAGCTATTGTGCGCCGGACCTGCTTCGTAGATAATAGTGGCACCTTCAATCGATTTTTCATCGGCCGATAACTTTCCTTTCGCCACTGCCGTCAGGTTGCCTTCGGGTTTTTTGTTTGAAAAGACCCAATAGATCATCCGGTTCGTTTTGAATGCAGGATCAAGTGTAAGCCCTAATAAGCCACCCTGGCCCGACGCGTTCACGGCTGGTATGCCGCTGATGGGGCCGGATAATTTGCCATCGGCTGTCGCGATAACCATATCACCTTTCTTTTCAGTAATCAGGAAACGGCCATCGGGTAGGGCAACAATACCCCAGGGATTTTTAAGATCGCTACTCAAGGTCTTTACCTGGTAGGGCGTTTTCGTACTGAGCACACGGTCAATTCGTGTTTGACCCACAAAAGCGGGTTTGTAATTGGTATTGCCTGCTTTGGTTTCAACACCGCCGGTATCAGAAACAGCTTTGGTATATGAAAACCCATTTAGACCAATCGCTTCAGCACCTCCCCAAAAACATGTTCCGGCAAGGGCGGCCACGGCCGTAATCCCCAGGATTACCCATTTTCTATTTGGTGAATATTTCATCATAGTATTTTATCAATTCAATGCTAATTCAGAACAAAATATTATTTATCTGTTGTTTTATCTGATACGAGTATCCATCATTTATGGCCTAAAAAACCATACCAGTACATCGGCGAACCAACGGTTATATCCAGACGAAAGTAGTGCTGGCAAAAAGCAACGGCCATTCGAACAGATTATTTTTTCATTAATACGGCAATTTTAGCTGATTTTCAATACGTTTATCCAGCCACCTTACTGGTTCTAAAGATGTTCATTCGGCTTCGCCACCCGCGCATCTACAATTATCGCAGCTTGTGCATGTATCTGCATTGATTAACAACCCCTTAAACGCAACATTTTCACACTATGCAGGTATGAATAAAGCGGATTAAATGTACAAAAAAAGCAGACATCTAGCTAGATTTGCCCATATAGAACCAATTGCCATGCCTGCTCTTTTCCGATTTATTTCAGTTGTTATTTTTATGTCAGTGATACATCCACTCACCGCCCAGCTCGCCAACAATCCAGTCATTGCGCACCGGGGCGCCTGGAAAAAGAATGCCCTGCCTGAAAATTCAATTGCCTCCCTGCAGGAAGCCATCCGCCTTGGCTGTTATGGTTCCGAATTCGACGTTCACCTGACAAAAGACGATGTCATTGTAGTGAATCACGACCCTTCTTTTGCAGGCATGGATATCAGTACTTCCAGCTATGCCGAGTTGCTGACGAAAAAACTAAGCAATGGCGAATCTATACCAACCGCCGAAGCTTATTTGATGGCGGGTATGAAACAACAACGATCAAAAAATTTACCAGGTGCCGATCAACATCAGCTTACAAAACTGATTTATGAAATCAAATCATCCGCGGCGGGCAAAGATCGAACGCTGGAACTTACCCGTCGATCGGTTGAACTTGTACACAAATTGAAAGCTGAAAAATGGGTTGAATATATTTCATTCGATTATGATGCTTGCTTGCTGGTGCATAAACTGGATCCGGCAGCAACGGTTTGTTACCTGGCAGGAGATAAATCACCAGAGCAATTACAGACCGATGGCCTATCAGGACTGGATTACCATTTCAGTGTTTTTGAGAATCAAACTGGTTGGCTGGCTGATGCCACAACCCGCAAATTGGTGACCAATGCTTGGACAGTAAACGAAGTCGCTATAATGCAGAAATTATTGGACCAGCACATACAGTTGATCACCACCAACGAACCGGAGTTGTTGTTCTCGCTTTTACAGGAAAAGAAATAAGCTATCCATTTTGGCGCGGACAGCCGTTTACAAAAAAGGCTTTTTGAAAAATTTAAGTCCCTGTGGGCGAAATTTGTGTGCGCCTACAGCGGGAGCATAGATTAACTAATATAAAACTGGCAATATTAGTAGACTACTTGGGCAAGTTCTTCGGTCGACTCTTGCAACCTTGAAAGCAACCTTTCGCTATTTTGCGCCACTACAATTTTACCGGCTCGCCACTGCGCACCGACTGGTCGCAGGCAAATGCAATCCGCAAACTGTTCACCGCATCTTCCATATGATCGTTGAGGTCACGGTTATGTGTAATCGCATCGAGGAAAAAAAGCTGCTCGCGTCTGCACAGCTCCAGGTGATTGGGCTCGTCGGTTAAATCAATCCATTCATCCGGTGCCAGAAATTCATTGTCGGGACCAATCGCGGCCTTGTGCCAACGCAAAGATTCGGTTTGCGTATGTACATCTACGGTAGCCGACATACCAGTCGCCGCAGCGTTTTTGGCCACAATGGAAACTGACCCTTTCGGGCCGATCACATCTTTCACAAAAAAAGCCGTTTCGCTGATCATTGGTCCCCAGCCCGCTTCATACCAGCCCACCGACCCATCTGCAAACTTGATCTGTAACTGCCCGTAGTTGTAATTCCCGAGCGGAATATCATCGGTTAATCGCGCGCCTATGGCTTGCACCTGTACCGGTTTGCTGCGTACCATCTGGCACATCACATCAATGTAGTGAACACCACAATCTACAATGGGGCTGAGGCTCGCCATTAAATTGCGATGCACATCCCACATATAACCATGGCTTTGCTGGTTGAGGTTCATGCGCATCACCAGCGGCTTGCCCAATTGCTGCGCCAGTTCAATAAACTTTTGCCAGGACGGATGCTGCCGCAATATATAGCCCACCACCAGTTTCACGCCCGCTTCTCGCGCCGCTGCAGCAACAGCTTCGGCGCCCAGCACTGAATCTGCCAACGGCTTTTCAATAAACACATGGCAACCGCGGGCAATGGCCAACAACGCGTAGGCTTCGTGGGTGTCGGGATAAGTAGAAATACAAACAGCATTGGGTTTGGTTTCAACCAACGCTGATGCATAGTCGCTGAACAATGGATAGCCACCACCTAAGGCTACATTCAGCTTTTCCTTGCTATTGCCTCTGGATACTATGCCGCAAATTTCAAAAGCATCTTCCTGGTGATACACGGCCGCATGTGCGGCACCCATATTGCCGCAACCAACAACCAGTACGCGAATGGGTTTGTTAACGCTGCCCATAGTTATTTGTTCAACAGTAATTTTGCTTTTTCGAGTTGCTTGCTGGCGGGTGTGGTGGCCAGCGAAGGAATATTGAATCCGGCCAAAACAGTCTCGAGCTCAGCCAATTCTTTTTGCATTTTTTTCTCTGCGTAGAATTTTTTCAGGAATTGAATCTTTTCAAAATCCTGCACGCCTTCTACCATTTTCTCAAAGCGAATAGAAGTCAGCGGGCCAGGATACACTTGATAAGTATCGCCGCCCGGCCAGGCCGTAAAACGACTATCGGTATTGGGGTTTTGTGGCCAACTGTTAAACGCCCAGCGCAAGTACCCATCCAGTCCTTTTGCGGCCGTATACCATCCCATCCATACATGCTCATCGGGCGGTGAAAAAGTGAAACCGTTTGGAAATTTTTCTGAGCAGCAAGTGTACCAGGTGCTGAGCTTGCCTTCCTGTTTGCGACGTGCGAGCACATCGGGTGGGAAATGTTCGGCCGAAGCCAGACAATAATCAAAAATATCCGCCTCCACTTCTGCATGATATCCACCCGCCAATGTCACTTTCCATTTATCGTCAATTTTTTTTAACAGTTCAATCACGGCTTTCATGGCCGCCATCGGACGCTCATCCATTGAAATGGCGGTTTTTTCAAACCACCCTTTCTCTTTCAGGTGTTTGGTAAAATCGCTCAGCATCACCGTCCAGAAGCGATTGTATTCAGCAGTGCCGATACCATCGGTAAACACCGTATCGCGTCCGATCGTCTCGTCGTAATAACTGAATGCGATTTTCCATGGCACCATGCTGTAGCAATGAATCCACTTATTGATGCCACAGTCCATCGTGAATTGCACATATTTATCAAACAGGTTGTAGTCAAAAACCCAGCTACCATCTTTTTTCTTGGTCCATTTAACCAGACTCGGATAATCATCATAGGTCTGGTGGCCCCAGGGTTCGTTGACAATAGACGCCGTGATGGCTTTTTGTCCCGCTGCTGCCAGCATTTGGTAATATGGTTTCATGGCCTTGAAATGTTCATCTGACCAAAGCTTTAATTTTTGCACGCGGGCGATGGCTGCGGGATGTTGCCAAAGGTCCAGTTGATACTTCCAGGCAGCAGGAGCTGGCAAAGCGCGATCTAACACCTTCACCGAAACAGGTAGAATATGGGGCTTGCTACCGTTCACCACTACATAGCCGTTGTACAAACCTGCAGGTGTTTCTGCGCCTACCTGTATGCTCACCCAAACAGCAACGAGGCTGTCGGGCGACATGCGAAAAAATTTCGTTTTGGTATCGATGAGATCGGCCACCTGCGAAGAATCGAAATCGGTCGATGTACGATAACCACAACCGTCGCGGTATTCATCTGTCCACACGGGTTTCACCTGTCCGGTAAAAATATTCTCCAACGGAATCATTTCTCCTTTTTCATTGGTCAGTGCCGTTGCGACGACCAACAATCCAGGCTCCGCTTTACGACCCCATATCAGTACTTGGGTATGTACCCGTTCTCCTTTCCAGGCGGTGATTTCCCAACTTTTGGTGGTGGCGCCTGGCGGCGGAACATCCGCCTCGTACCGCGTGCTACTATTGCCAAAAGCGACCTGTATTGTATCGGCCTGTTTTTGCCAAAGGGCTTTTTTTTCGGCCGCTGTGCGCTTAACAGGCTGTTTTTCAGGTCGCGGGTTGTCTTTCGGATTTCGGCTGCTCAGTGAACAAGCGGCCAGCAGTAGGAAAAAAATATAACGCATGCCTTGAATTAGAAAATAAAACTACTGGAAAAAATGGTATCTTATACATCTAACATTGCCCGTTATGCCTGCTAATAACCAGTTTTCTGAAGCGGAAAAAAATCCGCTGCAAAGTCTTGATCAATGGGAAAACGCTGTGCTGGAACGATATCCCGAGCCAGATTCGATTGCCACCGCAAAAAGCACCGACGAGTACCGCAACTACGACAATCCCGAGCGCGATACCGTTCGCGAATTTTATCGCCTGAACCATACTTATCAGACACGCGATTTTGTGAAGCAGAAGCAAAAAGAATTTTTGGCATTTGATAAAAAAGAAATGCCGGTATGGGCTGCTTTTGATTTCCTGAATCAACTGGTGGATGATTCTGATCCTGATACCGATCTCGACCAGTTTCAACACCTCTTGCAAACAGCAGAAGCCATTCGACGCGACGGACATCCCGATTGGATGGTGCTTACCGGTCTCATGCACGATATGGGTAAAGTGCTTTGCCTTTTTGGCGAACCGCAATGGGCGGTAGTGGGCGATACCTTCCCCGTGGGCTGCCCCTATTCTGATAAAGTGGTCTACCCGGAATATTTCAGCAACAATTCCGATTACAAAAACGAAGAATACCAATCGGGTACGGGTGTGTATACAAAGCACTGCGGACTCCGAAACGTTGATTTATCCTGGGGCCACGATGAATATGTGTACCAGATGATGAAAGATCATTTGCCTGAATCGGGCTTATATATGCTGCGCTATCATTCGTTCTATGCCTGGCACCGGGAGGGGGCCTACGATTACCTGCTCGACGACCATGATCGGGCTATGCTCAAATGGGTTAAATTATTCAACCCTTATGATCTTTATTCCAAAAACCCCGAGCCACCCGATTGGAAAAAACTGCGGCCTTATTACGAAGACCTGGTGGCCAAATACCTGCCATCGCATTTGAAATTCTGATAAGGGTCGCAAATGAACCAACTGGCGGCGGCCGATTATATTGTTTTTCTCCTCTACTTCGTGGGCATTATCGCTTATGGCTATTATATCTATAACCGCAACCGATCGGCCAGTGCCAGCACCAAAGGATTTTTTCTGGCCGAAGGCTCCCTTACCTGGTGGGCCATCGGCGCTTCGCTGATTGCCTCTAATATTTCAGCCGAACATTTTATCGGTATGTCGGGTTCGGGCTTTGCCCTGGGGCTCGCTATTTCCACCTATGAGTGGATGGCGGCGGCTACGCTGATCATTGTGGCGGTGTTTTTTATTCCGCTGTATTTGAAGAACGGCATTTATACCATGCCGCAGTTTTTGTCGAAACGTTACAACGACCAGGTAAGTACAGTGATGGCTGTGTTCTGGTTGTTGGTATATGTTTTTGTAAACCTGACTTCAATAATTTATCTCGGTGCGTTGGCGATTACTTCCATCAGTGGTTTTTCTTTCGGCTTTTGCATTGCCGCCCTGGTTGTTTTTTCGGTGATCGTAACCTTGGGTGGTATGAAAGTGATTGGCTATACCGATGTGGTGCAAGTATGTGTATTGATTATCGGCGGATTGGTGACGACGTATTTGGCTTTGTCGCTGTTGTCAGAAAAATTTGGCTATGGTGAAAATATCTGGGGCGGATTATCGGTATTGCGCAAGGAAGCCCCTGAACATTTTCATATGATTTTCCCGAAAGGGCATCCCTATTACAAAGACCTGCCGGGCCTTTCTGTATTAATCGGGGGAATGTGGATCAATAACCTGAACTATTGGGGTTGCAACCAATATATCACTCAACGGGCACTGGGCGCAGATCTTTCCACTGCTCGCAAAGGAATTTTATTTGCCGCATTTTTGAAACTGTTGGTGCCGGTTATTGCTGTGTTGCCGGGCATCGTCATGTTTGTGTTGCACAAGAATGGTCTCTTCCAGGCCGAGATGCAAAACAGTGCGGGCGAATTAAAACCTGACCAGGCATATCCAACCCTCATGAACCTGCTGCCTGCAGGCTTAAAGGGCATTGCTTTTGCCGCACTAACAGCCGCGATAGTTGCATCACTCGCCGGCAAGGCCAATAGCATATCCACCATTTTTTCGCTCGATATCTATGGTAAGTATTTTGATAAAAGTGCGTCGGAGAAAAAACTGGTGGCTGTTGGGCGGATAGCGGTTGTGGTTGCTATGCTACTGGCGGCTATTGTTACGCCGCTGCTGAAAACACTCGACCAGGCATACCAATTCATCCAGGAATATGTAGGGTTCATTTCACCTGGTGTATTGGCTATTTTTCTGTTGGGTTTCTGTTGGAAGCGTACTACTTCGGCTGCAGCGATGACGGGTGCGCTGCTGACCATTCCTATTTCTACCTTGTTAAAATTTTTACCAAAAATGACGCAGGGTCGATTTCCTGATTTTCCTTTTCTCGATCGGATGTCGATTGCTTTTGTATTGATTGTTGGCATCATGGTGCTGATGAGTTTGCTTGGTAGAACCCGGCCAGCCGCTTCTTCATTGATGCAGGTAGATGCATCCATGTTCAAAACATCGATCGGTTTTCGGCTGGTTTCCATGTTGATTATCGGTATCTTGGCGGCACTGTACACTATTTTCTGGTAAACGTTTGTAACATGTTGTCTGGAGGCAAAACCCTGGTATGTGTTCAGCCGGGTGAATTCAATTATATACATCAACCGGCGCTGCACAATGCGCCAGATAGGGCCTTGGTGAAAATAAAACGGGTGGGCATCTGCGGTACTGATTTGCATGCCTTTGAGGGAACCCAACCTTACTTCGACTATCCGAGGGTGTTAGGTCATGAACTCGCTGCCGAAATGGTGAGTGATAATATTCCCGGTTTTTCGAAGGGGGAGTGGGTCACCATAATTCCCTATCACCATTGTGGGCAATGTGTTGCTTGTAACGCGGGCAAAACCAATTGTTGTGTGTCGTTGACTGTGGCAGGCGTGCACGAAGACGGCGGTATGGCAGAATATATTTCTGTACCTGTCGAGTTGCTGGTGCATGGCCGGGGCTTATCGCTCGATGAACTGGCCTTGGTTGAACCGCTGTCGATCGGCCTGCATGGCATCCGCAGGGCATCGGTGCAGCCGGGCGAGTTTGTGTTGGTAGTAGGTGCCGGTCCCATTGGCCTGGGCATACTCGCTTTGTTGCGTTTGACAGGTGCGCAACCCATTGCGCTCGACCTGGTAGAACATCGTCTGCAATTTTGCCGGGAAAAACTTGGCCTGCAACATACCATTCATGCAGGCGGCAAACAAGTAATGGAACAATTGCAACAAATAACCCAGGGCGATATGCCCACGGTGGTGATCGATGCTACGGGCAGTTTGGGCGCCATCAACAATAGCTTTCGATACCTGGCACACGGCGGGCGTTATGTGTTAGTGGGTTTGCAGAAAGAAGCCATTAGTTTTAGTCACCCGGATTTTCACAAGCGAGAAGCAACGCTGATGAGTAGCCGAAATGCCAACCGCGACGATTTCGAAACGGTAATGACTGCATTTGCGACTAAGAAAATTGATCCCCAATTATTTATTACACATCGGGTTGAATTTGAGGCACTGGCAACCAGTTTTCCCGGCTGGCTGGATCCCACTGCAGGGGTCATCAAAGCCATGGTCAATTGCTGATTTGCTGTTTTGGGACCGATCGGCGGAGAACCGGCAAAGCGACTGGTTTCCCAAACCGAAAAACGAAGGGTTTCCCAAATCGAAAAGACAGTGCCTTGATAATCAACTTTAAAATAAAAGAGTTTTTTATCTTTTATTGCGTACCTTTGCGGCAGAAAAAGAAATTGAATGTTCTCAAAAACCTGTGAGTATGCCATTCGGGCTGTCATGTTTATTGCGCAGAAAACCCGCGATGGAAGCAGGGTGAGCGTAAAAGAGGTGGCAAAAGGCATCGATTCGCCGGAATATTTCATCGCCAAGATTCTACAGGAACTGGGTCGAAAAGGGCTGCTGCAATCGGCCAAGGGACCCTCTGGTGGTTTCTATCTTGATCACCATACGTTGAACCAGTCGCTGGCCGACATTGTGCGCGCTGTTGATGGCGACAAAATTTTTTCAGGTTGCGGGTTGGGTTTGAAACAGTGTTCAGAAAGCCGGCCTTGCCCTATTCATCGCCAGTTTAAAGCCATTAGAAGCCAATTGATGGAATTGCTCGAGCAATCGCGCATTGGCAGCTTTAGCCGCGAGCTGGAGGCGGAATTGACCTTCCTGCGGCGTTGATTTTTTTGAGACAATAAAGGATAAAAAGGTATTATTTATGAATGAAAATGAAAGCCAACCGGTTGTGCTGAACGATATCAAAACCATGGAGGATATACAGTTGCTGGTAGATCGCTTTTACCAACGGGTTCGCGAAAACAAATTGCTCGGCCCCATTTTCGCTGGGGTAATTGGCGATCAATGGCCGAAGCACCTGGAAAAAATGTATCGTTTCTGGCAAACCATTCTGTTGGAAGAACATACCTATTTCGGTCGGCCATTTCCACCACATGCAAAAATGCCCCTGACCCAGGAACATTTTGATACCTGGCTGGGCATATGGCAAACGACGGTCAACGAACTCTTCGCCGGTGAAAAAGCCGACGAAGCCAAATGGCGGGGCGATAAAATGGCTACGCTTTTCCGAATTAAACTGGACGCCATCAAGCAAGGTGGTTTTCGTCCGCTGCTCTGATCATTCACCAAAATCATCACAATATGTTAGCTACAAAAGACTATACCATCGGCCAAATTACAGCGCAGGATTATCGCGCGGCGGCGGTATTTGAGAAATTCGGATTGGATTTCTGTTGCAAAGGCAACCGAACCATTGAAGATGCCTGCGAACGCAAGGGTTTGAAAGCAAGTGCTGTGTATGCAGCGCTCGAACAATTGAATGAACAGTCGGGCGGTGACCAGATTGACTTTAATAGCTGGCCCCTCGATTTACTGATCGACTACATTGAAAAGAAACACCATCGCTACGTGCTCGAACACATTCCGGTGCTGGAAGCTTTTCTCGAAAAAATTGCCGCCGTACATGGGAAAAATCACCCCGAACTCATAGAAATACGAGCGCTGTTTATAGGTTGCGCCCAAGAACTCAGCAACCATATGTATAAGGAAGAAAATATTCTCTTCCCCTTCATCCGTAAAATGATGGAGGCCAAAGCCAACAGTCGCGCGCTTGGTTTTATCCCGTTTAAAACGGTTGAAAACCCCATTGCGATGATGGAGCATGAACATGACACAGAAGGTGATCGGTTCAGAAAAATTGCAGAACTTACAAACGGTTATTCGGCTCCAGCCGATGCCTGCGCCACCTATCGGGCCGCTTTCGCAGAATTGCGCGCATTCGAAAACGACCTGCATAAGCATATTCACCTCGAAAACAATATCCTTTTTCCGAAAGCCATTGTTCTTGAAAAGGAATTATTGGAAGTAGACGCGTAAGATGCACATCGACTATGACATATTGGTAACCTATGGCGGTATTGTTCGCAAATACGATAAAGGCGCTATTCTTTTCAGGGAGGGCGATACACCATGTTATTTTTACCAGCTTGTAGAGGGCAAGGTAAAAATGTTCTCGACCAACAGTGAAGGGAAAGACCTGATACAGGGCAACTTTACAGCGGGTGAGAGTTTTGGTGAACCGCCGCTTATCATCAACAAAGATTATCCAAGCACCGCGCAGACCTGTTCGGAAGCCATCATTATTCGTATTTCAAAAGAACGTTTATTAAGCATATTGCACGACTACCCCGACTTGCAACTGAAGATGCTGTATGCTTTTGCCGAACGTATTTACAGCAAGGCCAATGCCGCGCAGATCTTGCTTTGTAAATCTGCGGAAGAAAAAATAGTCAATTATCTACATCTGCTAAAAGGCGGAAAACAGCGGGAGCCAATTCTAATCAACAAAACGCGACAGGAAATTGCCGAGAGTACCGGCTTGCGTGTGGAAACGGTGATCAGGACCCTTCTTAAAATGGAAGCTGAACAAAAAGTAAAAATAATAGACCACAAGATTTATTACTGATGCTAACAGACGACAAATATTTTCGTGGCTGGTTCCGGGCTGGTCTTTTCAGCCTGGTCATCGTGGCCATTTTAGGTGCCCTGATGCGGTATAAGATTGCATTTGATTTTCCGGTTTTTCAGCAAAAAAACCTGTTGCACGCGCATTCCCATTTTGCCTTCGGCGGATGGATAACGCATATGTTGTACACAGCAGTGGCGGGATGTCTCAGTGGCTTTTTGCCAGCAGCCAGGCAGCGCAGGTACCACCTGCTGATTGCGCTCAACCTTTTACTGAGTTTTGGCATGCTGTTTTCTTTTGCCTGGCAGGGTTATGGCGTGGTGTCTATTACATTCTCCACGTTGACCATTGTGATCGCTGTGATCTTTCTGTTTAATTATACGGCCGACAGCCAACAGTTTGCACGCTTACAGCTATTTCCGAAATGGGTTCGACTGGGCTTGTTGTTGAATGTTATTGCTTCAGCCGGGCCACTTTATCTCGCCTACATGATGGCTACCAAAAACATCCAGACTGATCATTACCTGGCTTCGGTTTACTACTATCTCCATTTCCAGTACAATGGATGGTTTTTTTTCGGCTCCATGTCATTGCTGGCATATAAGTTTTCAGACAAGGGACCTGCGTTTAATGATTTTTTTAAGATTATGTCCGTCACCGTATTTGTGAGCTTTTTGTTGTCGGTTTTGTGGATGCATTTACCAACCTGGCTGGTCGTCATCACCGCTGTTGCAGCTTGTATCCAATTATTGGCCTGGTTGCGTTTTATGAAACTGCTTTCACCCTCATGGCAGGTATTGCAAAAAAAGGAGACGCCTTTGTGGATCAAATTGTTTTTTTATGCCGCTGCACTGGCCATGACCATCAAGTTTCTATTGCAAGCCATCTCGGCGATTCCGCACTTAAGTCAATTGGTATTTGGTTTCCGGCCCATTGTCATCGCCTATCTGCACCTGGTTTTGTTGGGCATCTATAGTTCGTTTTTGCTGGGCTGGTTGTTCAGCCAGGTGACGGAAGGCATCAGCAAAGCAGCCGAGCCGGGTGCATATATATTTTTAAGTGGTGTTGTTTTGAATGAAGGTTTGCTGGCGGTACAGGGCATTGCTTCTTTTGCCTATATACCAGTGCCCTTTGTCAACGAGTTGTTGGTTGTTGTTTCACTAATACTGCTAACGGGTGCGGGTTTGATGGCTTTTTCGCTCAGATCTTCTGCTGCATAACCGCCGCAATGCCACGTGCATGTTCTTTCATCTTGTCGGCGTTTTTGCCAGCGAACGACTCGTCGACAGTAGCGGTAAAAAGCGATAACCAGCGATGGAAATGAACAAAACCGACGGGGTTCTGTTGGTGTATGCGGCGATGGGTTTCAAGCGGATTGCCATTGTATTCGCCGGTATGAAAAAGCACATTCTCCCAAAACGCATACATCACCAGCAAATGTTTTTGCCAGTGCTCTTCCCGCATGTTGTTAAAGAAATGCCTGATGGTCTCATCTGATTTTACTTTGGCGTAGAATTGATCCACCACTTTTTTGATGTCAGTTGTGTTGTTGATATCTTGTTTCATGGCGACGTGTATAAAATTCAGAGGTCTTTGTTTTTAAACCTGATCAGCGAGATATAAAAAGGCACGAAGGCCCACAACAAGAGTAGGGTGGAGGAGAGTATGAGTCCGCCGCCCGCACCGAAATAGTCACGGAAAATAGCGCCTGTATAACCCATCATCGCCGATACATCGAGGTGCAACAAAATATTGATGCGACACAGGTCAATGGGGCTTAAAGCACTTAACAAAACCACCACTTTTTCAATCGGATAGTCGGCAAACTGGAAAAACAGAAAGAGCACGATGGCATCAAACAAAAGGGCAAAATAGAGCCAACCCATGATAGCCAACCCAATGCCTTTCGCTTTGTCGCGCGTAAACACATTGGCGAGAAAAGCGATCGATACAAAGATGACCGTAAGAAAAAGCCCTGATGCAATCATCACCAGTGCGGTAGACAACTCAGCAAACAACAAAACCGGAATGGCGACCCCAAGCAGGAAGGCGATGGACAAACTACCCGATAACCCGGCGAAAAGTGATTTCCAGATCAGGGATCTTTTTACCGGTTGGCTCAGCAGCAGTTCGATAAACTCGTTGCTGTTGTATAGATAAATGGTTGCGAACAGCGAAGCCACCAGGGGCACAATCAACAACAGGATATTGAGCAGGGTTAGTATTCCTTTGGCTGTATTGTCTTCTAATCCAAATACCGACCACGAAAATGCAGCCAATACAATGGTGTAAACAATAACGATTTTATTGTTCAGGATATCCAGCAAAATATGTTTAAGCAGTTTAGCCATTCAATTGGTTTTTCAACAGGGCGGTGATCGATTTAGCAATGGTGCTTTGCCTTGTTGTTGCTTTCAGCGTTTCAATGTCTTCGTGTAGCAATACTTTTCCGTCTTGCATAAAAACAAGTCGGTTTACCAGTCCTTCCAGCTCACTCAGCACATGCGAAGTGATCAGTACCAGGCTGCCGTTGTTTCGGGCCGCGATGATTTTTTCTTTTAGTATTTCTGCTGCAATAGGATCCAGTCCGGCAGTGGGTTCGTCGAGTATCAATACCGGCGGACGAAAAAGAAATGCCAACGTAGCACTTACTTTCTGAATAGTGCCGCCACTGAGGGTGCGCATTCTTTTGTCGGTCATCGTTGCCATGTCGAACTGTTTGTAGAGATCGTTGTCCAGGTCGCTAGAGGGGCGGATCTGCTTAATCATATCGATCACCTGGGCAATACGCATGTTGTCGGGATACCGGCCGATTTGTGGCATATAACCGATTTGGCTGCGGTATTTTTCCTGGCCTTTGATATTCTGTCCGTTGAACAAGATATCGCCCTTGTCGGGGATTACCATGCCCAGCAGGGATTTGATCAGGGTTGTTTTGCCACAGCCATTGGGACCGATCAGCGCTATACAATTGCCTTTTTCGAGCGTTAGCGATACCTCGTTTAAGACCGGTAATCGCCCGAATTTTTTTGAAATCGATTGGAAGTGAATCATAGCGGCAACGGTTTAAGCAGGGGATGCGGATCAACAAAATTAGCAGGGGTGAGGCTCGGCATCATTTTCTCAGATTTGTCGAGCAGGCTGATGATAAAACTTCTATACAAAAGCATGGCCGGCGGGTTGCGCTCTGCCACCACCGAATACAAACTCAAGGGGTGATAAGGCACATCGCCGATTTGGTCTTTATTGAGATCATATCCTTCATATTTGTCCCAGTAATTATGGTCGAATTTATTCAACGTGAGGCTACCATTGGTACTTACATCAAAAGTGTTTCCGATAAAGTTGTTGCGCACGATGGTGTCATCTACACAGTTTGCTTGTAAGCGCATACCCCAGCCATTGCCTTTCAGCAGGTTCTTTTCCATGTAAACCCTGTTAGAGCCATCTAGCATGATGCCGGTCGTGTTTTTGAGAAAGCGGTTGCCGATCATGGTACAGTCTGAAATTTCCTTCAGCAGAAGGCCGTAGGCGGCATCGCCCCAGTTTTCAGTAAAGGTATTGTTCATCATGGTCACTTTATTGGTGAACATCACCGCCACACCCGCGCCATTGCGCCTGAACAAGTTACTGAAATAGGCATCACTGCCCGAGAACATAAAATGCAAGCCATATCGCAGGTTGTTTTCCGAAATGTTTCGCCATATCACCGATTCGGTAACAAACTCGAAATAAATACCATCGCGGTGACCAGAGATATGGTTGCCGGTAATTTGCAGGTTATCGCTTTTCCAGCAATGGATGCCATTGCCCGATTGGTTTTCGATGGTCTGTTTAGCGCTGATCCGGTTGTTTTTAATCACCGAATGGTGGCTGTATTGAAGGTAGATGCCAAAGAAATTATCGACCAGGTCGTTGTTTTCGATTCGCACCTGGCTGGCATCGTACACTTTGATGGCACCTGGGTCGTCGAGTGTGCCCTGGCCGCAGTGTTGAATTTGAAATCCACTTACCAAAACGCCATTTGCCTTAACAGATAATATTTCGAAACGAAACTGCCCGTCGAGCACTGGTCGGCTCTTACCGATGAGTGCAATCGATTTGCTGATAATAATATTTCCTTCTTTGTAAGTGCCGCCGTTTACTTCAACAGTATCGCCATTCGAAGCCATTGTTAGGGCCTGTGTAATGGAACTGATTGCCTGCTGAGGGCCCACTTTAATAGTGTGGGCCCTGGCAGGACATATGAGGCTGGTCAATAAGAAAGTAAACAGGGCGCCTGTTATAACCCGGCTACTGTTCATGCGTTGAGGCGTTAGCGAAACTATTGCGCAAGTCAGCCCAGCGAAGCACGGTATCGTTGTTCTTTTTAGCGAAATCGAGCGCTGCTTCTTGGGTGGTGAAAGCGGCGGTATTACCGCCCATAGCGCTTTTCACTGTATTGCTTTTTACATACCATCCGTTGCTGGCATCAAATAATGAATTGCTTCCGGTGAAATCGCTTACATAATAGTGTTTGGTCATGCCTGGCTCGCCTTCGCTTTCAAAAGCGAAAAGACAATGCAGGTCGTCAAACTTATAAATCCTTCCTTTGTTGGTACTGAGTTCGGCAGCCAATCGGCCATCGGCAATACGCATTTTACAATAGGCACAGGCATCCTGGTTAAGTAGTACTGGCTCAGGGCCGGTAGTACCACAAGATGACAATAGCAGTGTGCAACATCCAACCATCAACATAACGGGTACGCGGGTTTTGCTTTTTCCGCGACGGGCTTCGATGATTACTGCCAGTAGCAGCAAAGCACCGGCCGCAATAAAGAGCCAGCCGCCCAAGTCGGGCATGGAATAAGCCCCGAAGTTGAGTAATTGTTTGAAGCCGATAAGGGGTGGCTGGTAGGCCATACCCGGCACAACAATGGCTGCATTGGGATCCAAGTTATGGCCGTAATTATATTCCCAACGCCAGAAATCGACCATGGCAACAACGCCGAATACAACGAATAAGCCGAAGCTGGTGTACAGCCATTTTCGGCTATTGATCACTGCTGAAACCACAAAGAGGATGGCAAAAAACGCAATCAGCCAGGGTAATACCTTGAACTCAACGAAGTCTTCGTTGTGCAGCGTTTTCATGCCAATGTAGTGATTCAGGCCGTTGATGATGTCGACATCGCCACCGATGCCGGTGGCCTTGATCTGCAGCACCAACCCTTCCGGGTACTGTGGTGCCTGCAGATCAATGCGCCAGAGGGGTACGAATGCTGATATACCAAGCGATATAGCAGCGACGACCAATAAGATGCGCGGGAGGATGGTCATGTTATTTGGTTTCTTCCGGTTTTTTACCAACACTAAAACTCAAGGGAACATTGCTGCCTTTAGGCGATACACGGATATATCCCTGCATTTCCTGGTGAAGCGCTGAACAGAAGTCGGTGCAATAGAAAGGAGTAATACCTACACGGTCGGGTACCCATTTGAGGGTGGTTGTTTCACCTGGCATGATCAACAGTTCGCTGTTGTTGCTGCCTTTAACACCAAAGCCATGCGGCACGTCCCAGTCTTGCTCGAGGTTGGTAACATGGAAATATACTTCATCACCTACCTGAATACCTTCAATATTATCAGGTGCGAAGTGTGAACGAATGGAAGTCATATACACATGCACTTTGTTGCCTTCTCTTACCACTTTTGATTCAGCTTCGCCGGCAGTTTTGTACGGGTTCTTATTGCCGTTGATGTCAAAGATCTTCACTTGTTTGTCTTTGATCAGATCGGCTGGTACAGCTTGTGCATAGTGAGGTTCGCCAATGGTGGGGTAATCGAGTATCAATTGCATTTTGTCGCCACTGATATCGTACAACTGGGCACTTTGGGCCAGTTCTGGGCCAGTGGGCAGGTACCTGTCTTTGGTGATTTTGTTATAAGCAACCAGGTATTTGCCAAAAGGCTTTTTGGTATTACCGCCAGGCACCATCAGGTGACCTACTGAGTAGTAAGTGGGAACGCGATCAAGTACCTTCAGGTCTTTGATGTTCCACTTAACCACTTCTGATGATACAAAGAACGAAGTATACGCATTACCATTGGCGTCGAACTCTGTGTGCAAGGGGCCGAGACCGGGCTTCTGTACTTCGCCATAAAGAGCGGCTTCGTATTTCACCACTGGAATGCCGTTGTATTTTTCGGCTTCGAAGCTCTTGTCGGCTACTGCTTTCTGCAATTTGTCGAAGCTAAATACGGGAATCAGTGCGGCCAGTTTGCCACTACCCACAATGTATTCGCCGGTGGGGTCAACGTCACAACCGTGGGGTGATTTGGGGCAGGGAATGAAGTAAACGATATCATCAAATTTTGATACATCCAATACAGTTACTTCGTCTTTGATTTCTGATACAGCGGTTTGAGTAGATTCATCAAATACGTTGTGCGCATATTTCACTTTTTCTTTTTCGCCTTTACCAGCTTTGATGTATTCTTCTGCTTTCTTCCAGTTCACTGCCATGATAAAGTCTTTGTCACGCTGCGAAGCATTTACTTCCAGCAGTGTATTTGCCTGCTCGGTATTGTAACAGCTAAAGAAGAACCAGCCATTTGATTTTCCTTTACCGGCACGTGCCAGGTCAAAGTTCACCCCAGGTGTTTTCAGTTGGAAAGCAATATTCATGGCACCACTTTGTTTGTCGATGCTCACGAAACTGATATGGCCTTTAAAATTCTCTTTGTAAGAATTGATGGGCACATCGCCATTGGCAACATCAGAAGGTACGCTGAAACGGGTGCCTGCAACGATGTACTCAGAGTTTTCAGTGCCGAATGGTGAACTGTGGTTACCTGCGCTGTTTGGAAGTTCGATCACTTCAGCCGTGCGGAAAGTTTTGAGGTCAACCCTTGCCAGACGAGGGGTGTTGTTACCATTAACAAAGACCCATTTGCCATCGGCCACGCCATCGGTCATAGACATTTCTACGTGGTGCAGGTCATCCCAGGGAACAAATCCGTGTGATGTGTTCAGCATGGGTTTGGTTTCTTCGCTGTAACCCCAGCCCTTTTCAGGATCTACCGAAAAAACGGGGATCACACGCAACAGGCGACCGGAAGGCAATCCATACACGGATAGTTGTCCGCTGAAGCCCCCCGATACAAAATTGTAAAACTCGTCATATTTGCCCGGCGCTACATATACTTTAGAGGCAGCGTCGCCACTCACAGCGGTACTGGTGTTCTTAGGCTTACATCCCAGGGTCAGCGCAAAGCACGCTACCAGTACTCCTGGAATGATGGTCGATTTGTTCATGATGTTTCGGTTTAGATATTTATTTGGCGCCATCAATTTGGCGCATATATTCAAGCAGGTTTCTGGCCTCGTCATCACTGAGGTTTTGGTTCGGCATACGCACCAGGCAGATTTCAAGCATGGCCTGTGCTTCCGGGTCCTTATTAATCATTGGATCAGGGTTGGTGATGAAGTTCATGATCCATACAGGTGTTCGGCGGGTTGTAACCCCTTTCCATCCGGGGCCAACCAGTTTCTCATCAGTTTGTTTGTGGCAGGAATTACATTTAGTGGCTGCGATCGACTGGCCTTTTTCGGCCATGCCGGCATTCAAAGCCCCCAAGGTTAAATTACCATCGTTGAATTTTCCTTCTCCGCGTTTAGGATCGTACTCAGAAGGATCGGCTGCGGCGGCGGCCGGTGTTTCTTTGGCGTCTGCAGCGCCAGACGGGATCGTGTGGTTTGACGGCGCCTGGTTGTTGCCGCAAGCCACCAGGATGCTGACCGTCGCAATGACGCCAGCGATGGTTAGTAGGGACTTGTTCATGGTTGTTCTTGTTGATGTATGTGCAAAACTACCCACAGCGCTTGGGAGCTAGGTATGACCAGGATCATAAGTTGCCTGCCGATTTGGGGTTAATTTTAGTAGGTTCAGATGAAAAGAAACGAACACATAGTGCCCCTGTCGAGAGATCACCACCACGGATTGCTTTTTTGCTGGAAGATTCGCGAGGGCCTACAAAAGAAAGTAGCCTCCCACCGCTTGCAGGCTTATACAGGCTATTTCTGGCGAAGCCACCTGCTTGAACATTTCAGGGAGGAGGAGGAATTGCTATTTGTGCTGTCGGGCGACGACCTCTGCGAACGGGCAAAAAAGGAGCACCAGCAGCTTGCCCAGTTGGTAAGCCAAATTGAAACGGGCCAGTCCGATACGCTTTCTTTCGAAGAATTGGCCCGCCAACTCGATAACCATATCCGCTTTGAAGAAAGGGTACTATTTCCCTACCTGGAAGCCAACTTGTCGCCCACCCATTTGGCGGCCATCGGCGACAAACTACGGGCGCTGCACCAAACAAAGCCAGTCGATAATTACCCCGATGAATTCTGGGAGAAGGCCTTCTAATTCATACTATTATACTTTCTTATTCGTTATCTTTTGACCTCAACATTCATAAAGAACGAAGCTGAAGCGCTATGTTACCTGACACTCCCTTGATAAATGCAATCCGATCGAAAGACTTTACCCTGGCCGAACAACTCCTTAAGCAGGGCGAAACCATTCCTGATACGGTAAATGAGTTCGATTTGCGGCAGTTGTGGGATACCCTCCTCCGAAACAAAGGCTTCCATATTATATATACCCTAATCGACAACGGAAACATCAACCGGGATATTTATGAATACGATTCTTTTGACCGCAGCCTATTTGACAGCATGTTCAGTTATATGCCTGCCGATGAACAGTCGGTGCAATTTGTGAAAGAACTTGTTGGCAAACTGGAAAATGCAAATGATGAAGTGGAGGGACATACCTTGTTGAGTTTTGCACTCAAAAGCAAAGCTGATCCCGCCATTGTACAAGCCCTGGTTGACGCCGGGTTGCGAACCGATTTTAAGAATACGGCACAAGATAACCTGATCAACCAATCGGTACAGGTCAATATGATTCCAGCCGAAAAACAGCAGGCTTATGTGTCAACCTTTCTGCAGGCCGGCGTGGACCTGAATGAACCAAATGTGGTGAAACAAACGGCGCTTCACCTGGCAGTAGAACGCGACAAGTCGCACCTGCTTCCGATCTTGCTAGCCAACGGTGCCCAGCCCAACCTGGCCGATGGTAAAGGGAACACCGCATTTTATTATGCGTTGGCACACAAATTTGATCCGGCCATTTATTCGGCACTGGCAGCCAAGGAGCCGGCCGATTTTTTGCAGCGTAATTCAGAAAACCAAACGGCATTGTCTGAATTTATGCGCATGATGTCGGGTAGCAAGACAGAAACCGAATTACTCGGTTTGCTTTTGCGCGATGGCGCCAGCCTGGAAGAAACGGCGCCTTATTATTCGAATGAAAAATCTGGCTGGGACTGGCTGGTCGAGAAGCCGGTTGAGCTACTACAACTGGCATTGGAAGCGACAGGTAAGGAGGTGAATGAGGCCGACAACGAAGGCAATACGCTCTTGCATAAAGTATGTTCGATCGACTGCAATTATTCGCAGGAAACAGCCAAGGCCCTGTATAAAAAATCGAAACTTTTGTTGGAAAAAGGCGCCGATGTTTCGCTTACCAACAACAAAGATGAAACAGCCACAGACCTGGCCATGAAAGACAATTTAAAAGCAAAACTGGTTGAGCTGTTGCTAAACGCTAAAAAATAATTGAAACCAAAAATCCTTGAACTATGTCGATGTCGTTTATCCTTGCCTGTGAAGGTGGAAAAAGAAAGATAGCTGAATTGTTGCTGACCAATAAGGAAGTGGATGTAAAATATACCGACGAGAAAGGACGTACGGCCTTGCACTATGCAGCCCACCAGGGTTATTTAGACCTGGTAAAATTGTTGATAGCAGAAGGTGCTGATATCGACTACGAAGACCACCAGGGCGAAACACCGCTTTTCTTTTCGTTGCTGCAAAAACAAAAACAAACGGCTGTTTACCTCTTACAGCAAGGTGCTCGCATTCAAATCAATGACCTGAATGGCAATAGCCTGTTGCACCTGGCGGCACAAACCGGGCAAACGGAGATGGTTGCCGAATTGCTGAACAAGGGCGCTGATGTAAACCTGGAAAACAACCAGGCAGAAACGGCCTTGCTGATTGCAGCGGCCTGGCGACATACAGAAGTGGTAAAACGATTGCTACAGCAGGGCGCCCATGTGGATGTTACCAATAAGCAGGGCGATACGCCTTTGTTCTTTGCGATCCGCACCAAACAAATGCCGATGGTAACGCTCTTGCTCGACAGTGGTGCCAATCCCAACCATGTAAACCATGCGGGTGAAACGCCGTTGTTGCTGGCTTGTTACGATACCAATCGGGCACTGGTTAAATTATTGGTAGAACGCGGTGCGATGGTTGCACAAACATCGAAATCGGGCATGTCGCCCATTTGGTATGCCTGCGCCAATAACCAAAAAGAAATTGTCTCCCTTTTCCTTGACCAGGGATTGGATGTAAATACGGCGCGTCCATTAACCGGCGCCACCGATTCTATGAACACCTATCTTGAATGGGTGGAAACAGCGAATAATATTTCTGTAGCCAGCAGTTTCTCGCTGTGTACGACCTATGAGTATGGTGGTGAAAACCTGTTGCACCTGGCAGTTAAAAGCGGTCATATGAGTATGATCAAACTATTACTGGAGCGTGGTGCAGATATCAACCGGCAGGATGAATCAGGAAATACGGCTTTGCACTATGCCGCAGCGAATGGGAAGAAAGATGCGGTCAAATTCCTGTTGGAGCAAGGCGCTGATACAACAGTGGTGAATGTGAAAGAACAAAAAGCGATCGACTATTCCAATGTAAAAGGCTTCAACGAGATTACGCAATTGATTCTGCAATTCAGCGCGCCGGGAACCACGGTTCAGCCAGTCAGCGCCGCGCCTGCCGCAGCCAGCACCGGCTCTTCGATGGAAGAAAAGAAAAAAGCCTTGCTGGATTTGAAGGACCTGCTCGACGCGGGCATTCTTACGCCCGAAGAGTTTGATGCACAAAAGAAGAAGATACTGGGTTGAGCGGATACCGGCGATTAACATCTGGTTTACCATCGGCTGTTTTACATTTGGTAAAACGAAAACATATGAAAAAGCTATTGTTGCTGATGATAATGGTTGTTGGCGGCTTGTCTGCCTTTTCGCAGCAGCCCGCTGCAACTGAAACCGCCAAGCACCAAACGAAGCAAGTACAAAATCCGGCTGCATGGGCTTGTCCAGCTTGTTTTAAGATCACCAAAGAAGCGGCCTAGCGAACCGACAAAATAGAATAGGTTTTCTTGCCCAGCGTTATTTTATCGCCCTGCTTTTTGCCGGCCAGTTCGGGATACAATTCAGCCTCTTCAGAAACGCCCACTACCTTTTTATTATGTACCCGAACCGATGGGAAGGCTATGCCTACCAAAATGTAAAGGTCGCTGGTTTCTACCAGGGCGCCGGGGCTGAAATCATCTTTCGAAATAGAAGCATAGGTCTTCACTTTATTGATGATGTTCTCCAGGAGATTGGCACGGGCCGTTAGGTCGTCGGAGATATCGGTCGACTGGTCTTTCTGCGAAATATCATCCACATCAATGGTAGCCTCTTCATCAAGGTCAATACTTGTATTTAAGGTATTCAGGTTGCTCTGGTAGGCTTTTGCTCCCTTGTTTAATTCGGCCACAATGGCGTCGATGATTTCTTTTTTCATATGCTAAAAGTATAATTTCAATTTTCCTGGTTGGCTAAAAGCTATTCTTCTTTGATATCATCAAGGTCGATGCTTTTCTTGGCGCTGAAATCGGGATTCATTTTGGTGCCAAGTAGCATACCCCAGGGCTTGAGCTCATTCACCCGGTCGAAGATAATCTTTAAGATCGCGACAAACGGAATTGACAAGAACATCCCCGATATACCCCACAAAGCACCGCCCAACAGCACAATGACAATGGAAACAAATGCATTGACCTCCACCTTCGACGATACCACCCGGGGTACAATGATATTGTTGTCGATGAATTGAATGACAATATAGGCTGCTATGATGACCAGGGGCGTGGTGTAGTTTAACGGGTCTTTGGTTACCATCGAAATAAGCACCGGCAAGGCGATGGCAATGAGTCCGCCGACATAAGGTATCACATTCAAAATTGCGCCAACCACACCCAATAATATTGCATATTTCACGCCGATAATCAGCAAGGCAGTCGCATTCAGCGCAGCTACAATCAGCATTTCGATCAGCAAACCGAGAATATAACTTTGAATGGCAGATTTTGTTTCTGTCAACACCTCGCTCACCTGTTCGCCATGCACATAATCAAATACTTCATAAAAGAAGTTGATGAACATGGGCTTGTAGTATAAAATCAGGAATACATAAATGGGGAGTAAGATAAAAGTACTCAGTACGCTGGCGAGGGTTGAGAGCGATGAGCCGATGTATTCTTTGCTTTTTTCGAACAACTCGGAGATCATGGTCGACTGCTTTTTCAGCGAAAGGCCGAATGTATTTTGGGCCCAACTTTGTAATTCGGCAAATATTTCGGTACTTCTTTTCGAAAGTTGGGGTGCCAGGTCAGAGAAGCTGGCAAACTGTACGGAGAGGAAGGTGATCAATCCGCCAAATGCCAGGATGGCCAATAGTATTGCCATGCCAATGGACAATACCCGCGGCAGTCGAAACTTATTGAAAGTATTCACCAACGGGTTTAATAAGATGGCCAGCAACAGTGCGAAACAGATGGGAACAAATATATCCTGCAACAGTACGAGGATGTAGAACAGCAGGTACAGCCCCAGTAATACCATGGGGGCTTTGATGAAAAACGGAAACCGGATGTCTAATCGGCTTTTGCCAGGTTGATTGTTGGCTGTTTGCATATGATTTAATTAATGCACTATTGTTGCATAACCCATGCCAGCCCATCGGGCTGACCACCTACGTCTATTTTACCGACGATGGTGAGGGTTTTCAGGTCGATGACTGCAATATAATTATCGGGCGTGCAGGCAACCAAAGCGAAGGTATTGTCGGGGCGCATTTCAATGCCGGCGGCACCATGACCGATATCGATCTGCTTTCGTTGTTGGCGGGTTTTTGCATCGTACACGGTAAGCTTTCCCGATGCGAGGCTTGAAATAAAAACCATCTTTCCATCGGGCGTAAATTTCAAACGGTTGGCCCCATTCACTTTTGCGTCGAGGTCGGCGACGGTTTTTTTGGCAGCCAGGTCTATAATATAGATATGGCCGTTTTCGGATGCGGCGGCCCACAGTTCGGTACTATCCGGCGATACATCAAATCCTTCTGCGCCGCGCGATGCAGGTACAATGGTTTGTTGCCAGTTGGACCGGTTGCCGCCAGCGCCTGGTGGTGGTGGCGGGCTACCGGGTGGCGGCGGCCTGTCGGTTCGCTGCATCGAGTTGTTTTCCAGTAAGCTCACGGTGCCCGAAGACACATTGCTGGTGTACACTTTCTTTCCGTTATTGGTTACATAGAGCATATGGGTTCGGTCTTGCCCGGTGCCCATCACCCAGTCGATGGTGTTGGTAACAGGATCGTAGCTCCCCACTGCCTTACTGCCTTCCACCGTAAACCAGAGTTTGTGGTGCGCGAATACAAGTCCGTGGGGACCCTGCAAGGGCTTGGTATCAATATCCTCCAGCCGCGTTTGTTTTTCAAGATCGATTACATTAATGGTATGTAAGCTGCCACCGCCATAGATCGATACATAGGCGGTTTTGCCATCGGTAGCAGCAGCCACTTCGTGCGGGTCGTCACCCACCGGAACTTTCCCCAAAACCTTCCAGGTGGCTGCGTCTACAATGGCCAACGTACGATCGCGTTTCGACAGCGCCAGCAAAAATTGTTTGGGCTGTGCATAGCTGGTAATAGCCGGCAACAGCAGCAACAAAAAGATTGCCGTACACAGCGAGTTGTTTTTTTGACACGGCATACAAAAATTTGAACTGGATAAAAAGATTGATGACAGCAAACAAATTAATCAAATTACAATACATATTAATGAATAATTCCCGGTCGTTTCGCAATACCTTTACCGCGCATTTTACAAGGGCATATTGCCCCTTCGTTTTAGACTTGTAAACAAGATGAATATGAAAAGGCTTTTTCTGGGATTGCTTCTTCTCCCCAACCTGGCCATGGCGCAATCATCAGCCAATAAAGAACTGGCGAAAAAAATCATCAACGATGCGCGACTTGATACAATTCAAAGCCGCGCCCTCCATTTGCTTAGTGGCTTTGCGGCTGGTACTTCGTATGGAGAAGTTTGGATACGCGATTTCAATACATTCATCATTGGCTCTCTTCAGGTCCATTCGCCGGAGAAGGTGAAAGACATCTTATTGAGTTTCTTTAAATTTCAGCGTAAGGATGGCAATATCGTGGATGGATTTATTGCCGATGCAAAAGCCGACAAAAGCTATATGCCCGACCGGTTTATCTACAGTGACCTGATGCCGGGTTATGCTGCACATAAAAATACGGTAGAAACAGACCAGGAAAGCTCCCTTGTTCAGGCGGTCGCCAAATACATCGCTGTAACCAAAGACCAATCGATTTTGTGGGAGAAAGTAGATGGTATAACTGTGGCCGACCGAATTCAGATGGCATTGGATTTTATATTGCGCGAAAGATGGTCTGAGAAATATGGACTTGTTACCGGCGCCACTACGATCGACTGGGGCGATGTGCAACCCGATACCACCGCTATTGGTGTTGAAATCAATGCGTCGACCAAATGGTCGATCGATGTGTACGACAATGCCATGTTTTATATTGCCATCAACAACTACATCAACCTGGTGCCGGCGGAAACAGTCAAATGGAAAAAGATTGCCCAGGCATTGAAAAAGCAAATTAGAAGCCAGCTCTGGCAGTCGACACAGCAGAAATACATTCCGCATATTTACCTGCAGGGAAGCCCTTTTTCTGCCGCATTCAAAGAAGAGGCATTGTTGTATTCGGGCGGAAGCGCGATCGCTATTTTGGCTGACCTGAATACGAAGGAAGAAGTTAAAAAAATCAACCAACAATTGTTGGCAGCCGCGGCGAAAGAAAAACATGCTACCATCGGAATGACGGTCTATCCGCCCTATCCGTTGAAAGAGTTTCCGAATATGGCGCCCTATGTTTACCAGAATGCCGGTGACTGGACCTGGTTCGGCGGCCGGTTTATCCAGGGACTCATACAATATGGCTATCTCAACGAAGCCTATGCAGAGATGAGCCCGATGATTGATCGGGCCTTGAAGAATGGTTTTACAGAATGGTATGATGTAAGAACAGGTGCGCCCAAAGGCTCCGGCGAATTTCGCGGTGAAGCGGGCGTTTTATACGACTGCGTGTCGATGTTGAGGGCCTGGGCAAAAGCGCAGCGACCCTAAGCTTTTTCTTAATTTGTGTGGACGAAACAATACTATGCACCGACGTTCTTTCATTCAGCAAACAGGTTTGGGTACGGCAAGCCTTTTTACCTTGCAACTGCCCGATTGGGCAAGGGATATTTTGCATGCACCGGCGCCTTTGGCATTTCCTGTGCACAATATTCCTGCCGATAAAAAACTGGATCCAACATGGATACAGTCGTTATATGAACGTGGTAAACCCACTACCTATTGCAAATCGAAGAACGAATTGAAATACATTGGTATGCCTGCCGGCGGATTACATGCCGGCACCGTTTACCTGGGTGGCGACGGAAGATTGTGGTTGTGGGGCATTTACAACGATGAGCGCGAAGGGATTGATCCCAAGACGGTGTTGTGGAACGACGGATCCAGCGATGTAAAAGTGCGCAATCGAGATGGCGCCAGTTATGTGGAACCAGCAATCGCCAATAACAAAAGAGTGCTGGAACAGGGCTTTGCTGTTAAGATTGAATGCAACGGTAAAACCATCACCAAAGAACTGAAAGAAGACGATTGGGATGACATTCGTTTTGAAGCGAGCTATCCCCTTGCAACCATATATTATATAGATGAAACCTTGCCGGTTGACATCATACTGCGAGCAGGCGCCATGTTTATTCCATTAAATGCAGATGATTCGGCCCTGCCGGCTACGGTGTTTTCGATTTCCTGCAAGAATAATTCAAAAGAGCAAGTCAGCGTTTCCATCTGTGGCTGGTCTGAAAATGGTTCGGGTAAAATAACAGCAAAAGATTTAGATGGAACACGTCGTAACAGTGTGGTGCAGCAGAACAACTACTGCGCTGTGTTTTCAGATTTTAACTTTAGTAGACCAGCAACTGCGCAGCAAAAAGATACAGGCAGTACTTGTTTGACTTTTTTGGGTGGCAAGGGGTTGCTGAATACCGACGCTGACCCCTGGCCGGTTAACACTGAAACATTTTCAAGGGTCAACGAGAATAGCTCCGAAAGAAAACCATCTGAAAAATTAGTTGGCAGCATTACCACAACGCAAATCATTGAGCCCGGCCAGTTGAGCCAAATCCGTTATGCCCTGAGCTGGCATTTTGATCATCCATTTGTCGATCGATTGTCAAAACTGCCTGAAACAAAAATGGGGTATTACTATGGCAAGCGGTTTAAAGATGCTGCGGCCGTAGGTGCTTATATAGCGCAACACATCGATCGGCTATATGGCCAAACCCTGTTGTGGCAAAAAACTTTGTACGATGCATCATTGCCGCATTGGTTTTTAGAAAGAACATTTTTGAATATCGGTACCCTCGCAACGGCGAATACCTATCGATTTGCCAACGACAGGTTCTGGGGTTGGGAAGGCGTGAATGCTTGCGAAGGCACCTGCACGCATGTTTGGCAATATGCACAAGCCATGGGCAGAATTTTTCCTTCGTTGGAAAGAGATGCCCGGCAAAGAACCGACCTGGGCATCGCTATGCAGCCCGACGGTGGCATCGTTTTTCGCGCTGAATACGAAAGCCGGCCGGCGATTGATGGCCAGGCAGGCACGATACTTCGCCTGTACCGCGAACACCAAATGAGTGCCGACGATCGGTTTCTCCAAACCAATTGGCAACACATAAAGAAGGCGACCCAGTTCTTGCTGGCACAGGATAAGAATGGCGATGGAATGACCGACACGCCCATGGAAAACACGCTCGATGCTGTTTGGGAAGGCGAGATTGCCTGGATCGTTGGTTTGAGTATTGCGGCGGCCAAAGCGGCGCAACGAATGGCTGAAGAAATGAATGATCAACGCTTTGCTGACCTGTGCCGCAGTTATGTGGAAAAAGGCAGTAGGAATATGGCCGATACATTGTTCAATGGCGAATATTTTATTCATCGGCCAGATGCAGTTCAGGGCAGAAAGAAACTAGGTTCCTATAATACCTGTCATATCGATCAGGTTTATGGCCAGGGTTGGGCCTGGCAGTTGGGGCTTGGGCGACTCTGGGACAAAGAAAAAACATTGTCGGCATTGCGTTCTTTGTGGAAATACAATTTCGCGCCCGATGTTGGCCCGTATATAAAAACTCATACCGGCGGACGACCATATGCCCTAGCGGGCGAAGCCGGTATGGTCATGAATACCAACCCGCACAATGAACCCAGGGCTTATGGGGACGATGTCACCTGGCAATTGGGTTATTTCCACGAATGCATGAGTGGATTTGAACACCAGGTGGCCAGTCACCTGATGGCCGAAGGCATGACCGACGAAGCATTGGTATTAACTAGAGCCATTCACGATCGATACCACGCAGCCAAAAGAAATCCCTTCAATGAAATTGAATGCAGCGATCATTATGCGCGCGCCATGGCAAGTTACGGTACATTTATCACGGCTTGTGGTTTTGAATACCATGGTCCAAAGGGGCAGATACATTTTGCGCCGCGATGGCAGAAAGAAAATTTCAAAGCGCCTTTTACTGCAGCCGAAGGTTGGGGTACGTATTCGCAACAAATCAACGGCAATAGCCAGGAGCATCTGTTTGAATTGAAGTATGGATCCTTGCGTTTGCGACAGTGCAGTTTTGATACTTTGATAAAGCAAAAACCAGGATCGGTAACTGTAGTGCTTGGCACGCAGAAAATCCCTGCCGCATTGCAACAGACAAACGAAAAAATAATTGTGAAGTTTAACCGCGACTGTACAATCGCAGAAAACCAACAATTGCACATCCTGATCAGTTAGAAGCCAACTGTTTTCTTTTCTTTGGTTGCGGGTGCAACGGCTCTTGCTTTTTGCCGGATGAAATGCTGCAAGGCAAGTATGTCTTCGTCGCTTAATGTACTGAATACGGGCATGCCCATTTTTTCCTTTACGTCATACACTTTTAATGTCAGCTGTTTGTCGGTTTGCAACGTCAACAAATCGAGCGGAGCATAGCTGTGGGCTGCCGGTATGATTTGCAGTTGTGCAGACAATGACTGTAGACAGAACAATAAAACAAAGGTGAAGAGCAGTTTCATGTGTGGGTGTTTTCAGTGAATGTTCCTGACAATTAAAAAGGCACTGCGAACCAGGCTATTTTTTATGCTAATGGTCGCATCGGTATTCACTGCTTCCCAGGGCATGCCGCCGGTATTGATAATCGAAAATCCGTCGACCCACTCGTTGCCCAATTGAAAGCGCGTGGGGGTTTCCGCCCACTGTCGGGGGCGATAGGTAGTGCCTGCCTGTACTAATATTTTTTCGGCTGTTGCAAGTGGTTTCTCATCCATCGAAACAAGGTTATAAACGGCATAGTCGTTATTTGATTCGATGGTAACATCACTCAACTGTGTAACCGGTGAGGCCGTTTTAAGAAAGCCTGCCACGCCCTGCGCCGCCGGTGCATCCATGGTACAAACGCCGGTTGCATAATTCCATTTAAGCTGACCGGTATTACTGGTCACTGTTTTTTTGGAGAGATCGACCAACGCATTCAACTCGGGAGAAACAGTAACCCGATCGGCCGCAGCATTGTATTGAACCGTAATCGGCCCAGCTTTTTACCGGGCGCGAGGGCCGGGTTTTGTCCGCCTATTATATTGTATTACTGGCCAAAGGCGCCGGCCAGTTTGAAACAGCAATTTGTACCGAAATGCCTGTCGACGAAGGCAATGTTTTGTTGTTGTATCCCGGACTTTGGCACCTGTATAAACCCAAGGCGGGCATCGAAGGAATCTTGTATTGGATTGGTTTCAAAGGCAAGCAAGCCGAAGCTTTGTTTGAAAAAAGTTTTAGCAAACAGCAGCCGCTGTTACAAGCGGGATACAACAACGACATCTTAGCCCTGTTCAAAAAAATCATCGACACAGCCTCCTGGGTAGAAAAAGGTTGGGAACGATTATCGGCCGCCTATTTATTTCAATTACTCACCATTTTGTATTTGCATCAGTTAGATATTTTTCGGGGCAAGAACGAGCAAGCCTATAAAATAGAGAAAGCAAAATACCTGATGCAGGATGCATTCAATGAGCAAGTGCAAATCACGTTAATAGCCCGACAAGTGAATATGTGCTATTCAGCATTCGGAAAATTGTTTAAACAACAAACGGGTATGTCGCCCGGAAGTTACCTGCTCATGTTGCGCATCGAAAAAGCCAAAGAATTACTCGCCGGCACCACGCTAACCATCGAACAAATCGCGCATGAAACAGGTTTTAGTTCCATTCAATACCTCTCCAAATTCTTCACCAAAAAAGTGAAGAAAACACCCAGTGCCTATCGCCGCAGCCGGGGGAAATAACGGTCTAATTACGGGGAAAATGCGCTTGGAATAGGCTGGTTGCGAAACCTACCTTTCCACTGCTTCTTTAACCACAAAATTATTTTTTATGGCAACCACTGCTCTGGGCCCCACCATGGCCGGCGGTATCCAACCCATTATCAAGGATGGATACGAACTCATTTACTATCCCGACGTCAACAACGATGCATTACAATTGGAAGGCAAGCCGCCAGTGTTCTATTGGCTTCCCAACTATGTGCATATTGCGCGTAAGGATGGGCGTGAGAATGGTGATTTGAATTTTGTCATGATCAGGTTTGCCGGCAAACAAACCAGCGAAGGCAATATTGGTGTAACGGAAGGCGAAAGCCGCGAAGTGGCCGGTGGCGTATTGGCGGTAACGACTACCACCGCACCGCCTGATCACGTATTAGAACAAGGTCAGCAAGAAATCATCCAACTCTACCAGGGTAAAGTGGATTATTTCTGGGGCATCCGCTCTAACGTGAAACCGATTTTCAGACCTGTTGTCATTGTTTCTAACAACACATCTATTTCCAATTTATCGCCTGCGGCAGATGGCTCTGTGGTGCAGCCGGTAGAAGACAGCAATCCGGGCACCCCGGCACCGAATCCAGCCACGCCAGCAGCACCGGGTAGTCCAGCCGCACCAGGCGGTCCCGCTGCTCCCAACAAACAAATCCGCTATGTAAGCGTGCCTGTCCCCACCATGATTACCCAGAAAGGATTTTCAACCCGGAATTTTGACAAAAGAGATGTAAGCAAATCGGTGGATCCCTGGTATTTCAATATGCAGGGGCAAGGCCCAGGTTCTATTGATCCCATGGGCCAGGCAGCATTCACGGGTTTAATGGGTGTTTATCCAGCCAGTATTCTGTACCAGTCTTTTAAAATGGCCTACACGCCTGTGCGGGTTTGCCAGGCAATGAAAGTAAAATTCTGGGTACCCATTATTGAAATCTCCATGAAAGGCAGTTGGGAAAGAATATTCTCCCATTTCTCTGCCAGCGTGAAAGCAAAATACCTCTGGTTCTCGGCCGATATCAAAGCGGAGTTCAACAACCTTCGACTCAGTGGCGATATCAAAGTGGAAGTGAAAATAGATCCAACCATTCCTGGCGCCGACAAAATTCAGGAATATGTTGACAAGAAAACCGATCTCGTATTTCAGAAATTTATGGACGCTGCAAAAACTGTCATATTCGATCCACCAATGCCGCAGGTGCAGGCGGCAGAAGCTTCTGGTGGCGGCGGACTCTTTGGCCTCTGGGGTGCCGGCGTGGCGTTGAAATACCGTCGCGACAGTACACAACTGGAACTGAACTATTACGAAAAGCGCCAGCTGGCTTACCTGCAGGATCATGTGATCTCCAGTAACCTCGAAGGTGTGTATGATGAAATCAAAAAAGACCCCGACGCAGAGAAGAAATATTTTCTAACTGTGTACATGGACGATTGGCCACGCAAACTTGCCCGTATCATCAAGCCGGTGGTCAACTGGCCGCAGCCGGCACAGAACTGGGCAGGCGAACCCGTATCATTTGTGTCTGTGCAGGTGGGATATCCGAATACCTCCGGCGAAATCAATTGGGTTGGTCATGTATTCGACAATAATGGCAGTCCAACAGATACCTGGAAGGTGGAAACTTCGCAAAAACAGGCGGCCGACGTAACCAATCCGCCGGCAGGATGGTCGCCCGACAAAACTTTTGTCAAACGCAAAATTCACATGCTCGAACCGCCAGATCCCATTGCGAATCCGTTCGTACGCATCCAGATTGAAGACAATGAGATTGATCTTGATCCGGGCGACAATGGTTCACTCATCAATGATATTACGCTCGAAGTGCGTGCCGACGAAGCTGGTCGAATTCGCGTTGGACCGATGGGCTTAAATGTGGAGCTGGAGAACACAAAACAGATGGTAGAAGTGACGTTCCAGGCCATCGATCAGGACGGCAACGACCTGACAAAATTCCCGCCACAAAAATTCATCTGGCAATTTGAAGCGCAGGAGACCTCCCGCTTCTGGTCGATCTTTAGCGCAGATAGCAGCATTCGTTCTTTCTACAAATACCAGGTGCGCGTCATCGTAAAAGGTAGTCTGTTTACCAAAGGAATGGAGTGGACAGGCCCCTGGGTGAAAACCATTGGCAATGGCCCGTTAACCATTTCTGTTCCTTCAACCGATGATGAAGGTGTTGTGGTGAAACGTGATATTGATTTGGTACGCGCTCTTGGCGCAGCGACAAACGCCGGTAGTGTACAGCCACCAGTTTCCCGTGCTGTTACCACACCCGACTTCTCCTATGAAGCAGAAACAACCGATGCTACCCCGAAAACGCCTCCCGGGATTCGCGTGCCTTTGTCGCGCAAAATAGCAGCGAATACCCGCTCCTTGCAAAATGGATGGACGGAAGTATAAACCAATAAGCATTATTGCCATGAAACAGTTTTCACTTACTGAACAAACCATTGCTTTGCAAAATGGTCGCTCCGTACCTGTACTGCAAGCAGAACTTGCTGAAGGCGATTCCAGAAGCAGTAATTGGATGCAATTGTTCCCGATGCTGGCTGAAGGCGATAATGCTTTTTCCCTTTTTCTCCATACGCTGCCCTCTATTGCAGACAATGACCTGCTGCCTTATCTTGAAAAAGCAGTGTTGAACCTAACATTGTCATTTACATTGCTGCCGCCCGCCGGCGATGGCAACAGTATCGCCTGGCGAATAAACACCAAAGTTGCATTGTATGTGTTGGAAAATGGTTACCGAACACCCATTGCAGAAGCAGTGGGTGGCGGTGATCAATTGTTGTTGAGGGCGACGATACCGGTTCGTTATGCTGCCGATGTATTGCATGCTATTCGCGGAGCGGCATCGGGTATTGTAGTGGAAACAACATCGAAAGTATATTTCAACGGTAGTGATCGCGTTCGAAAATTTGTGTCCACCACTGAACTGGAAGCGCTGTTCTCCAGCCAACTGCCAGAAAAACCGAAAACATCGGTTGAATTGAATTACCTCTATTTTGACCAGGCGAGTAACCAGTACCTGCCACTTCCCAAAAAAATGTTGACCAACAACAGTCGTAGTCTCGCTGTTGCAGCCAACACCGCGGTGTTAAGCGGCAAGAACCTGCTCTCTACCCAACTCGCCGTGAACCCTTTTAACCAGCAGTTGACCATGCTGCTGGCCAATAGCTGGATCTTGTCGCCCGATACCATCCTGCAAAATTTTCCGATTGTAGACAATCCCAATACCGGCTATTGGATGAACCGTAAGAATGCGCAGGAACTACTCGCTTTGCCCGATTTGCAAACTGTTGACCCGGCGCCCAACGACCAACCATCAACTGCCTCCTTCCGTTTCTTTTTCCGCCAAACCGGCTTGAATGATAGCAATGGAAAACCGGTACTGGAAGGAGAGTGCCGGCTGACAGTAAAACAAATTATTTCTGCAGCTACACAGGCTGCCGCCAACGCTGCCTTTCCGGGCTTGAAGATTTCGCCGGTGGCCCTGAATGGTTGTACCTATTCTCTCGTCATTCCCTATGCGGATGCAGAAGGAAATGCAAAAGAAATGCTGGTAGCAACCACGTCTGTAACAGCAATCGACAACGGCAGTGCCGCCTTGTTGTTCCGCATGAACAATGGCTCGGTACGTTTGTGTTATGCAGCGCTATCGGCCGCGAACGATGGTAAAACAACCCCCATCCGTCTTGTTGCCAATATGTCTTATTATGGCTATGTGCCTGTTTCACCCATTCAATTCAATGCACTTGATTTGATCGGCAATAAGCTATCAGCCATTCCGGTGATTCGAAAAAACGGAATGCCCAAAAATGGTGAAGCATATTTTGATGCTACGCATCGAAAATTGGTATCGGGCAATGGTGAAGACATTGCTTATCGCGACAGTCAACACGCAAACCATACTACGCGGGCACCATTGCTGGCTACGTCGATTCGCCTCAACAATAACCTGCACCTGCAGCCAGCGGTTTTAGCACCTGTTAAATGGCAGGTGATCGATCGCATTGATCTCTCCACCTGGTATCCGCTGAAAAAAAAGAAATACCGCCAGCAGGTATTTGCCAAAGAAAAATCGATTGATCTTTCTTATCCCTGCACCCAGTTTGGCAGTTTCTATCAAGAGGAAAATGCAGGTGTGTTTTCACCCGTTGGATGCATGCAGGCCTATAAACTTGGCGAGCCACCGATCAGTTTATATACTGAATTGGCAGACCTGCGCAATGATCGTCGTAAACTATATCGATCCAATATAAGTCCTGATCGCTTCTTGGTATTGCCAACCAGTTATATCATCGGTCGACAGGAAGCTGATGCCGACAATCGGAAATTTAAACCCTGTTTGCTCTTGTTTTCAACGATCAATATGGTCGACAATACCAGTAAATGGGTGATGGATGCCAGCCTCGTTCCTGATCTCACCGTGGCCGAAAGAATGGAGATACTACTGGCGCTTAAATCACAAACTGCGTATGAACCAAAAATTGAATACATCACCGAAATCCCCAACCAGAGTTGCCAGGCTTTGTTGTCGATCGATAGCATGGAGTCGGTGCATGTAACCATGGTGCCCACGGGCTTTGCATTGCACTTAACCATTGAAGCCAATATTGAATCGATCCTGATTTTGCTGAATATGTTGAAACGGAATGCGCTGGGCGGCCAGCTTGATATCACGCTAGCTGATGGAAACTTATTTCGGACGGCCCTTGTTCCGCAACTAAATCGCATTGCCGGCACCTGGCAGTATGGTCATCTGTATCCGGCACTGACAGAAGCAGGGAAGGCGTCGCTGGAAAATATTTCGGAGACCAATTTGTTGATTGAAAAGTACAGGCTGTATAAAAATGATGATGGCAGTTTTATTGAACAGGATTGGACACAACCGGTCGAAGCGGGGCAGTCGGTCGATATGCCCCTGGTGCCGGCGGCTACAGAAAGTTTTGTGCCGTATTACAGCCTGGTGAACCCGGCAGAAGTTACCATTGAACAAATTAACCAATACCTCGAAGACGTGAAATGCCAGGTCATCTTTGTATGCACCATCGATCTGTCGGCATCAGGAATTAAATCAATCGAACTGAGCTGCCGGCTTAAAGGGACGATTGATTCGTTCCCAATCAGCCTGCAGGCCAATGCGCTTACGCGCGAACTTTTTCTATTGATGCCCATCACCAATTTTATGGTGGAAAGGATAGTGGAATACAGGGTGGAGAAGATCGTAAAGGCCGATAATACTGAATTACCGGGCCAGCAGGGATATAGCGAGCAGGATTTATCGACCGAAAGAAATATTATCAATATCACCTCAGCAACCATTCATCAACCTTAAATTTTATACTATGTCAAGAGGAATTTCCCTGCATGTGGGATTGAATCATGTAGACACATCGCAGTACCCGGATTATATTATTCCGGAATTAGCTGGTTGCATCAACGATGCAAACGCAATGAAAGCCATTGCCAGCGCCACTGGTTTCAGCAGCACCCAGGTGTTTCTCGATGCGCAGGGCACGGCCCTGGCAGTGAAAAATAAAATTTCACAAGCCGCACGTGAATTGGTGGCGGGTGATATTTTTTTCCTAACCTATTCAGGTCACGGTGGACAAATACCCGATGAAACCGGCGATGAAGACGATAATATGGATGAGACCTGGATTATGTATGACCGACAGCTACTCGACGATGAGTTGTACAGCCTCTGGTGTGAGTTTGCCGCGGGCGTGCGCATTTTTGTGTTGTCAGACAGTTGCCACAGCGGCACCATGGTGAAATACATCATTTCCGACTACATGAAGCAGGACAAGCAGAAAAGCCGTTCGATCGGCGACGGTTTCAATAACACAGATGTAAATAAAATTGCACAGCTATTGAAAAAGCGGGCGACTACACCTGCCAGGCAGTCGAGAATGATTCCCATTGTGGCCAGCCTCAACAATTATGTGTACAAAAAAGAACTCTACCGCAACATACAGCAATGTGTGAAGAAGACAAGAGCGGCAGATGATATCAAGGCATCGCTGATTTATATTTCGGGCTGCCAGGACAATCAGTTAAGCAGCGACGGCGATGGCAACGGCGCATTCACGGCTGAATTGTTGTCGACCTGGAACAACGGAAATTTCTCGGGCAATTACAAAAATTTTCACGAGCGCATCATTGCCAATATGCCGGCGGATCAAACACCCAACTACATGACGCTGGGTAAAAATATAAGTTCCTTTGAAGCGCAAAAACCGTTTACGGTGTCGGGTGCCACCAGTGGCGGTAATTCGGGTGGGTCCAGTAGCGACGGACGGCCGCATATCACCGGCCCGTCGACCTGGAACGCCAATGCATTGGCACCTACGTTTGCCATCGACAAAGGATCCAACCCGAGATACTACGTGGAACTGGCACTCGACAACAAATTATTTAACTACAGCCAGTTTGGCAGCCAGCGGAAAGACAATGTCAATTTCTATGCTACCTGGAACGACCCCAGTACCAATTATGCATTGTTAACCAACGATTGTTTTCAGATACCAGTCGCCGTTTGGAATGCCTTTAAAAACGCGTCAAGAATTTATTATAGAATGGGCACCGCCGTTGATACGACCTGGAATGGATTGATGACAACCATAAACGACAGCGACTATGCAAATGCGCCTTATTTTGACTTGATAGCCTCAGGGTCTGATTCGGGAAGCAACAATACCGATAATAACAACAGTGGTGACGGCATGGACAACAGCAGCGATGAAGAGCATATCAGCGACTCGGTGGGAAATGGCGGCGCCAACAAAGCGGTGGATGTGCGCATTGTGCAGGATTTGCTAACAAGGATTTCAGATGGCGATGGAGGTAGTAGTAATATCAGTGTCGACGGACAAAACGGTCCGAAGACGATGGCGGCCATTCGGAAATTTCAGCGTGCCAATGAACTGACTGAATCTGGCCTGGTGCGAAAAGACGGCGGCACAGCTACTTTACTCTATATACAATCGGGTGTGGATGAAGTGCAATAATCAGTAACGGGGCGTTTCGACGCCCCGTTTTTCATACGTTGAATTGCCACGAAGTGAACCAGTCTTTTTACTCTTTCATGGTGCGGTATATTTTGTTAGACCAAATGCTGCGAAAGTTGTTGCGGCGAATGACAACACAACTGGTCCATCACTTGTTGCAATTCTGCTTTCAACAAGGCGATGGTATGATCGCCCCCTTGCTTGCCCAAGGCAGCTACGCCATACATAAAGCTTCGTCCAAGGAATGTAAATTCAGCGCCTGCAGCCATCGCCCGGGCAATATCCGGACCGGAACGAATACCGCTGTCCATCATCACCTTGATTTTATCACTAAATTGTTTGATGCGCTGGAGAGAATGAACGGCTGACTGTCCCGCGTCGATCTGCCTGCCACCGTGATTGGAAACAATGATGCCATCCAATCCCAGTTCGATCGCCATTTCAGCATCAATTTCGCTGGCAACGCCTTTGAGTACCAGTTTGCCTTTCCACATATCCCGGATCGGTTTTATCTTCTCTTTGTTGAGCCTGCCTGAAAAAGTTTTGTTCATGAATAGTCCCAGTTGCTTCATGTTCATGCCGGGGGGCATATAGGGTTTCATGGTAGCAAAAGCCGGTTGGCCCTGTACCAGTGTTTGCAATGCCCAATCAGGTCTGCCGATGATTTGGAGAATATTTTTCAACGTCATTCGGGGAGGCATGGCCAATCCATTGCGGATATCCCTGGGTCGGAAGCCGAACGACGGTACATCACAGAGTAAAACCAGCACATCATATTTTGCGGCTTGTAGTCTTTTTATAATATCATCCCGTAAAGCATTTTCAGCCGGATGATAAAGTTGATACCAGGCCTTGCCCTGCGTCAACTCACCGATTGTTTCGATCGAAGACGTAGTTACGGTGCTTAGAATAAATGGAATATTATGACGAAAAGCCGCACTGGCCAATATTTCAGGTGCACCTGGCCACATCAGTCCTTGTAACCCGACAGGTGCAATGCCAAAGGGCGCATCGTAAACCTGGCCGAATAGCTCCGTTTTTGGATCAGTGCCCGAATGGCTTTTTAAATAGTAGGGCGTCAACTCGATCTTGCGCAGCTCTTCGGTGTTTTTAAACAGGTTGACGTCTTCATTGCATCCGCCATCAAGATAGTCAAAAGCGAATGCTGGTATCTTTTTTCGAGCCTTGTTGCGCAGGTCATCTATTGAAGGATAGCTGGTATTAAATCCTGGTTTCATGCTGTTATTTGTTAAACCCGTATTGAGTAGAATGCGGGGTTGAAAAATACAATCAATCCCATTGCCGGGTTCCTCCTTTTTTCACTGATTCTGGATTTATTTTAGCGTAAAGGCCTTTTCTTTGATTGCTCTTACACCTCAATCATCTTTTTGTACTCTCTTGGGGTGATCCTTTTTACTTCTTTAAAAAAGCGGTTAAAATTCGACAGACTGTTAAAGCCGCAATCATACGCAATACTGCCGATCGAATGGCCGCCGTCATGCATGAGTTTACAGGCATGGCTGATTCGAATATCATTTACAAATTCAACAAAAGTTTTTTGTGTTCGGCTTTTGAAATAACGGCAAAAAGCTTGCTTGTTCATATTGATGAGGTCGGCAACTTCATCGAGTTGTATCTCTCTGGTAAAATTGCTAAATACATATTTGAAGACTTTATCAATCCGATCATTGTCCTTCGCCTGGTAGGTATTGACATAACCCCGGCTTGCCAATAATATATATTCTTTGGTTATAGTAAGCAGCTCCAGTATTTTCAAAAGCGAGATCATCTGGTTCAGTTTGTTTTGCCTGATCATGCCGATCAGCAACTCCTTGAAAGATTGTTTTGCTTGCCCCGAAAACATCATACCAAATTTTGCTGTTTTCAATACGGTTTCTATCTTTTTTACCGGCATAAAATGCGACAGCAATTCGATCAGTTTATCAGGGTTGAAAAACAAAGCGAAAGAAACGGCATGGGCGCCTTGGTTGTTTTTTTCGAAATAGCTTTTGTCGTTGTGCCATACATGCGGTATGTCTGATCCCAGCAAGATTAATTCGTCGCTGGCGAAAGCTTCAACACTATCACCAATGATTCGTTTACCCTCGCTTTCAACTACATACACCATTTGACATTCCCTATGAAAATGAAATTCGGTCGAGAAAAAAGGAAGGTCTATGACCCTGACATCATATACTTCTTGTGTCAAGTCTTCCAATATTTTAGCAAAAATGGGCTTCATATTAGCAGTAAATAAATTCTGAACTAATAATGTCGCTAATATAAGGCTAATACTGGTCAATTCCGGTATGCGCAGATATTATTGAATTATGCGGAAGCATGGAATGAAGTAAATGCAACACCCAATGTCTCTATTTATGCTGCCCTGAACAAAATCTGCACGGGGGCAAGTATTACAACAGCACTCGCGGCTGGTTTATCCCAAACTGCATGCGAGCCCTGATTCGAAATGAAAAATATATTGAACTGTGTTTTGGATACCGCCGATACTGGGATATCCGTCAAAAATAAATAGCTGACTAAAACCAAAACCCGGGTTGACCGTAATAGGGATGCAGTTTTGTTGTTTCCGCTAATAGTAGGTTTAATTAAACCGCTCCACTCCTGAAGCCGCTTTTTTCCTGATTTGCCGGCCTTATTGCGCTCCAACTATAATAGTCGGATAGTAAAGATATTTGTCATAATTGCTTTAGATTTAATGGTAACCTGCTAATATACGTTCAGAAAATATCAATTGACTTGTTGTTGGCCATGGCGCTCGGTGCTAGTTTTAATGGCGATATTTTAGGAAAAACCAGCGGTTCTTAGCGTTCATTGTCACTACTTTTTGATTGCAGTTTCACAACAGATTGCAGACAACTATTATAACGATCATGCTTGAAAACAAAGTAATTCTTTTGACCGGCGGCGCTGATGGTATCGGCTGGAACTGTGCTTTGGCATATGCAAAGGCAGGGGCATTAGTTTGTATTGCAGAAAAGAATCCGGCTGGCAAAGAAAAAATAGAGGGGCTGGCTGGAAGCAATCACCTGTTTATTACTTGCGATATCACTGACGCCGATGATGTAAAGCGGGTAGTAAATGCGATACAATCGAAGTACAGCCGGCTGGATGCGGTACATAACAATGCAGGCACGGCGTTTCCTTCTAAACCACTCGACACCACGACCGATATGGAATGGGAGACAATACTAAATGTAAATCTTAAAAGTATTTTGTTGACCACAAGGTATAGTATAGAGTATTTAAAAACGGCCAAAGGATGTATTTTGAATACCAGCTCGCTTGTCGGTGATATTGGGCAAGAAAACCATGCGGCTTATGTGGCTACCAAAGGTGCGGTAAATGCATTGACCAAAGCAATGGCATTAGACTATGCAAAGGCCGGAATCAGGGTGAATGCCATTGCCCCCGCAGCTATCAAAACACCCATGTTGGTAAAATGGGGGCAACAACAACCCAATGCCGACAGGATTGAGCGCTACCTCGACAACCTGCAACCATTGGGTAAAATGCCTGAAGGAGATGTCATCGCAGATGCCTGTGTTTTTTTGATAAGTGATGCAGCCAGATTTGTTACCGGACATATATTAACTGTGAGCGGTGGTGCCGAACTCGGGTATCGGACACAATTGTAATGAAGGAGTATGATTAACAACATTGAGATCACAGACAGACGATTTGCATTGTCAATCGGTGCTGGAAGCGATGCTATCCATAAAGATCCGCAATATTCTTATGCCGTCACCAACCTCTCAGACGGGAACGGTATCACCGCTACTGGATTTGCATTTACGGTGGGTGAAGGGAATGATTTGGTTTGTAAGGCCGCCCAATTCTATGCAGACAGAATAAAAGGACGAGAAATAGAAGAGTTGATGGGTGATTTCGGAAAAACATTTAATAGCCTGTCAAATGAACAGCAATTTAGGTGGCTGGGCCCCCACAAAGGCGTGGTTCACCTCGGCCTGGCCAGTGTCACCAATGCTTGTTATGATTTTTGGGCAAAAAAGCGAGACGTACCGCTTTGGAAATTATTGGTTGATTTGTCGCCCCAAGAAATTGTCAACACCCTTGATCTTTCTTATGTAGAAGATATATTGACAAGAGAAGAAGCCATTGAGATGCTTAGATCACAGCAGTCGTCCAGGTTGGAAAGAGAAAAAATTATCCAACTGGGATATCCGGGTTATGACACTTCTGTGGGTTGGTTTAACTATGATGATGAACAAGTACGAAGCAATTGTAAAAAGGCGATTGACAATGGATTTACTGCGATGAAATTAAAGGTTGGGTCAGCAGACCCTGCCAGAGATATACGACGTGCTAATATTGTAAGAGAAATAGCTGGCGACAATGTAAAAGTGATGCTCGATGCCAACCAGCAATGGACACTTCCGCAGGCTATATCTATTTGTAATGTATTAAAAAGAATGAATCCCTATTGGATAGAGGAGCCAACGCATCCAGACGATTTATTGGCGCACAAAATACTTGCAGCCGAAATGGCGCCCATTAAATTGGCTTTAGGAGAACATGTACCGAATCGCATTCTGTTTAAGAATTATTTGCAACTCGGCTGTGCAGGCTTTATCCAGGCCGATGCGGTAAGGGTAGGGGGAGTAAGTGAATTTATTACCATAAGCTTGTTGTCGAAAAAATTTGGTGTACCGGTGGTGCCGCATGTGGGCGATATGGGGCAATTACACCAGCACCTGGTGCTGTTCAATCATATTGCCATCGGCCATGAAGCGTTGTTCCTGGAACATATTCCACATTTGAAAAATCATTTTGTGCATCCGATAAAGATTCAAAGTGGTGTTTATGTTACGCCAAAGGAACCGGGGAGTAGTTGTGACTTGAAGTAGGTTAGATTGCCAGTTAAAAGAAAATGGTTAGTACTATCGACATATTTATTACGATTGCTTACGTTTTATTCATCGTAACCATTGGTCTGTGGACGGGTGTGAAGAAGCAGGCAGTCAAACAAATGAGCAGCAGCGATTATTTTTTGGCAGGCAAATCGCTGAGATGGCCCATGATTGGTTTGGCCTTGTTTGCAACGAATATTTCTTGCCTCCACCTGGTAAGCCTGGCCCAGAGCGGCTTTGATACCGGACTGCTCAATGGTAATTTTGAATGGATGGCCGCCTCCACACTAATTTTATTGGCCTTATTTTTCATTCCATTTTACATCCGCTCTGGCGTTTCAACCTTGCCGGATTTTCTGGAAAGAAGGTACAACAAAGCCTGTCGCGATTGGCTGGCTTTTATCTCCATCATTTCTGCTATCATTATCCACATTGCATTCTCTTTTTTAGCAGGGGGTATTGTTCTGGAGACGTTGTTTGGCATCAATATGTACACGAGTATTGTGGTGATTGCTGCTTTAACAGGATTGTATACCATTGTTGGTGGATTACGGGCGGTTGTTGTTACGGAGTCAATTCAAAGCATCGTTTTGATAGTTGGGGCCATTATTATTACATTTTTTGCCTGGAACAAAATTGGCGGTTGGGAACATATGACGGCTGTATTGAAGAAAGACTATTCATTGAATAAATTGAGCATGATGCGACCATTGGGTGATAGCAGCGGCATGTCGTGGGCGGCGGTATTTTTAGGCTATCCGGTGTTGGGCATCTGGTATTGGTGTGCCGATCAAACCATTGTGCAAAGGGCGCTGGGTGCAAAAGACGAGAACCATGCCCGCGTGGGGGCTTTGTTTTGCGGATTCATTAAAATTCTTCCAGTTTTCATTTTCGTGTTGCCTGGCCTTTTTGCTTACGCACTGTATCGGTCCAATGACCTGGATCTAAGCAGCATTCAACAAGTGGGCGTTAATGGTGAAACGATAACGAACACAAAGGGAATTTACACACTGATGATCACCCAACTGGTGCCAACAGGTTTGGTGGGTATTTTGGTGGCGGCACTGCTATCGGGACTCATGAGCCAGATTGCCGGTGCACTGAACTCGATCGCTACATTGGCCAGCTACGACCTGTACAAAAGGTATAAGCCGAAAACAAGTGAAAGGAAACTGGTGACCGTTGGCCGTTGGTCGGCAGGTTTTGCACTGCTATTTTCAATTGCATTATTGCCATTGCTCAATCAATACCAGAGCCTGTTTGAAGGCATCAACGATGTAATTGCTCATATCGCGCCGCCCATAACCTGTGTTTTTCTCCTCGGAATATTTTGGAAACGAGCATCAGCTAAATCGGCCCAATATACATTATGGCTGGGTTCAGCGTTGGGGGTGCTGGTCTTTGCTATTAATAAAATAATGGGCAAGGAAACCCTGATCGGCGATATTCCATTTATGATGATGGCGTTTTACCTGTTTTGTGCCTGTGTGTTCATTCAGGTGGTTTTTTCTTATGTCTACCCGGTGCAGCACACGGAAGAGAGCAACAAGCTGTACTGGAAGTCGATCTGGGAACCTTTGCAAAGCAAAGGCTGGCGGGGAATCGGCAATTACAAAACCTTGTCAGCATTGTTGCTTCTAGTAATGGCGGTATTGTACCTGTTGTTCCAATAAACGAGCGCGATAAAAAACGAATGCAAACTCATTAAAAAAAAATAGAGATGATGCTAAAAAAGGGGGCGACGGCCGTTGTATGCCTGTTGTTGGTGGTGACAGGTTATGCCCAGCAAAAAACAAGCGACGACGTTATGAAAGGCTTTATGGATAAGCGGTTTGGCATGTTTATCCATTGGGGACCAGTATCGTTAAGAGGGACGGAAATCGGTTGGTCGAGAGACAAGCAGGTGTCAAAAGAAGATTACGACAGCCTTTACAAAGAATTTGATCCTATTTTATTCAATGCCGACAAATGGGCGAAAGTCGCCAAAGAGGCAGGCATGAAATACCTGACAATTACAGCCCGCCATCACGATGGATTTTGCCTATGGCCAACAAAATTTTCGCCATACAATATCAGTTACACGCCGTTCAAAAAAGACATCGTTGGCGAATTAGCAAGAGCCTGCAAAAAACAAGGCATAAAGTTCTGTATTTATTATACCATACTCGATTGGTGGCATCCCGACTATCCCATTCATTCAGCACACAATTCAACGATCGACCCCAAGGCAGATATGAATAAGTATGTCACCTACATGAAGAATCAGTTAAGGGAATTGATAACGAATTACGACCCCTATATGCTGTGGTTTGACGGCGGGTGGGAGGAGCCGTGGACAAACGAGATGGGCAAAGACATATATGACTACCTAAAAAAATTGAAGCCCGATGTAATTGTAAATAATCGCCTGGGTAAAGAGATGGCCGGTATGGAGAATAAAAAAATTGACCATAAAGACATGGTGGGTGACTATGACACGCCCGAGCAAACCGTTGGCCGGATGAACATGGTAACACCCTGGGAAAGCTGTTTTACCATTTGCGATCAATGGTCGTGGAAGCCAAATGATAAAATGAAGTCATTGAAAGAATGCCTGAGAATATTATCGCAGGCAGCGGGTGGTAATGGCAATCTTTTATTGAACGTTGGCCCTATGCCCGATGGGCGAATCGAAGCCAGGCAGGCAACAAGATTGAAAGAAATTGGCGATTGGTTGAAGATGAACGGTGAAGCCGTGTATGGCACCCTGGGTGGCCCATATGAACCAACCAATAATTATGCAACAACCAGGAAAGAGAATAAGATCTTTTTACATGTCATCAATACTGATACAGCTTTTATTGATTTGAAAGGTTTAATGGGAAGAAAAATCATGAAGACGTATACGATGAGTGGTAAAGCGGTCAGCATTCAACCGCTGGATGATGGGTATAAAATAATGCTTCCAGCCGAACTTACAGGAAAGCTTCAATATATCATTGTGCTTGAACTGGATGGTAGTGCCGAAGCGATTAGCAACCGAAGTCAATAAGAAAAATTACTAAAAGTGAAGAGTCTTTACAGGCGTGGTTTTCTACTATTAATTGCCTCCCTAGTTCTGGCGGCTTGTAACAGGGCCAGAAAGGAAGAAAATCCGCATGCCGCAGACCCGGCTGTAATGGTAGACAGCACTGCCAGTGCTAAGAAAGTTGCGCGCTATGGTATGATCACCGGTATCAAGCCCGACAAAATCGCCTATTACAAACAATTGCATGCAAATATTTGGCCGCAGGTGCAGAAAATGATTACGGAATGCAATATTCGACAGTATTCCATATACCTAAAACAAATTGAAGATAAATATTACTTGTTTAGCTATTTTGAATATACGGGTAGCGACTTTGATGCGGATATGAAGAAAATGGCAAAAGATACTGCAACACAGCGATGGTGGCAGGAGACAGCCCCCACGCAAATTCCATTACCTGATGCGGCCAATAAAAAACAGACCTGGAGTAGCATGGAAGAGGTTTTTCACCAGAACTAATAAAACTAGTCTTCGTGAGCGATTTGGAAAACCAGGCAGACCGATCTAAAAACGATGGTATACAAATGAAATTTATGAGAACGAAAGGTATTGCAATTACTGCCGTTGTGCTAGTGGCACTAGCCGCGCCCGGTATAGGCCAAACCCCTACAGCTTCGAATCGGGCTGACTGGTTCAGGGAGGCAAAATTCGGCATGTTTGTGCACTGGGGTTTGTACAGCATTTTGGAAGGAAGTTATGGCGGCAAAACCCTGCCAGATACCACTTGGGCTTATGGCAATAGCTGGTATGCTGAATGGATACAGCAACGGTTACGTGTACCTGAAAAAGCTTATCATGCCCTTGTCGGAAAGTTTAATCCGGAAAAATTTGACGCCGACGCCTGGATATTGGAAGCAAAGAATGCCGGTATGAAATATTTTGTCATCACCGCCAAGCACCACGACGGTTTCGCTCTCTGGGATTCCAAAGTGTCTACCTACGATATGGGCAGTGGACCATACAAAAAAGATATGCTGGGTGAACTGGCAAAAGCTTGTAAGAAATATGGCTTAAAGCTGGGGTTTTATTACTCGCATTGCGAAGACTGGGAACACCCCGGCGGCGCTACACCCTCGTGGACGCCTCAAAAGAGCGATGCGGCCTTTCAAAAATACTGGGACGAAAAATGCCTGCCGCAAGTAACAGAATTACTACAGCGCTATAGTCCCGATTTGCTTTGGTTCGATACCTGGGGCGATGAACAGGAAAAGATTTTTATATCCGACAAACGGCGAGACCAATTGATTACGCTCATTCGCTCATTAAGTCCTAAAACACTGATCAATGGACGGATATCCTGGTTGAATCCTGGTAATGATATCGACTTCCTCGAAATGATGGACAATGATTATCCGGATAGACTGCAAGAACGCCCCTGGCAAACCCCGGCTACAATGCAAGAGTCGTGGGGATGGCATGCCAAAGACTACCACTGGAAACCTGCTGCGCAAATGATAAGTTACCTGCTTAGCAATACAGCCAAAGGCGGGAATTACCTGTTGAATATCGGGCCCAAAGCAGATGGTAGTTTACCGCCAATGGCCATTAGAAGATTGAGAGAAATGGGTGGTTGGCTGGCGGCGAATGGCGAGGCTGTTTATGGCGCCAAACCTGTTAAAAAGGAAGCCAGCCCGGGTACAGTGTTCACACATAAAACAGCTAACGACGGCACAGAAGCCATCTACGTGAGCTTGTTAAAAACAACAGGCGAAAGCGAATTGATACTGCCCTTCGCCTTTACAACTATCAGCGATTGTAGCGTGTTGGAAACGGCCATGCCGCTTTCTTATACCGAAGCAGGGCATGATCAAATCAAGATACAGTTACCCCCAGCTATTACCGACGAGTCGAATGGCGTACAAGTGATAAAAATAAAATTGAAGAAACTAAATTAGTCAGCCATTGGGCCAGCTTCGGCGATTTAACTAACTATTTGTTTATTAACCAACACAATTGTTATGAATAAATTGATCTCAATTATTTTTTTATTCACTTTCGTCGGAACGATCGCCCAACCAAAACCCGAACATAACCTTCAATTTGATCATCTTGCCAGTAGATGGGATGAAGCCATGCCGCTGGGGAATGGCATGTTGGGCGCGTTGATCTGGCAAAAAAACGATAAACTTCGGCTTTCGCTCGACCGTGCTGACCTTTGGGATGAGCGGAAAGCATTGGATCTGTCTACGTTCAATTTCAAATGGGTGAAGGAACAGGTATTAAAGAAAGCGTACAAGCCGGTGCAAGAACGCGGCGACTATCCTTACGACGCCACGCCCTATCCAACTAAGTTGCCCGCAGCCGCCATGGAATTTGATATCAGTGTTTTGGGGAATGTTAAATCGAATGAACTCGATATATCGAAGGGGCTTACTTCGGTAGTATTTACATCTGGCGTTGTTTTCAACTGTTATATCCATGCAACACAGCCGCAGGGCTATTTTGGTTTTGAAAATCTGCCAGCAGCGCAAGTGGAAAAAGCAATAGCAGCATTGGTTCCGAAGCTAATTGTACACAACTATAATAGTGGGAAGCATATCCGGGAGAATGACAACAGTCATGCAGGGGAGGGGCTTGAAAAATTGGGTTATGCCAAAGGAACGGTGACAAAGTCGATCAACAGCATCCGCTACCGGCAACCAACCTATGGTGGCAAATATTACGAAGTGTTGATTCAATGGAAGAAATTTCCGGATAATAAAATGCTCGGTAGCTGGACAGTCTCGAATAACCAGCCAGCCATTTTGCCTGCCTTAAACACAGCAAAAGAAGAGCCGACATTTTGGCGTTCCCATACCGAATGGTGGAATAAATTCTGGGAGAAATCATCCGTTGTGTTGCCTGATAAATTGATAGAACGGCAATATTACCTCGAAATGTATAAATTGGGTAGCGTGGCGCGTGCCGGTGCACCGGCTATTACGTTGCAAGCGGTGTGGACGGCTGACAATGGCAGCCTGCCACCCTGGAAGGGCGATTTCCACAACGACCTGAATACACAATTGAGCTATTGGCCCAGTTACACCGGAAATCATTTGGCCGAAGGCGCAACTTTTACCGATTGGCTCTGGAAGATCAGAAACAACAACAAGCGATACACAAAACAATACTTCGGGGTAGAAGGATTGAATGTGCCTGGCGTGGTGACCTTAAATGGCGATCCCATGGGTGGCTGGATACAATATTCTTTATCGCCCACCGTAGGTGCCTGGTGTGCCCAATATTTCTATTGGCAATGGAAATATGCGATGGATGAAAAGTTCCTACAAGAGCGAGCTTATCCTTATATACACGAAGTAGCAACCTATTTGGAGAATATCACCCGGCTAAAAGACGGCATCAGGAAGTTGCCTTTGAGTTCGAGCCCCGAATACAACGACAATGATATCAGCGCCTGGTTTTTAGACTGGAGCAATTTTGATTTGTCGCTGGCAAAGTTCTTATTTGCGGCAGCCAGTGAAGTGGCGACCAGCACCGGTAAATCGGAGGAAGCAAAACACTGGCAGCAAATAAGTAATCAACTGCCAGCCTTTACCATGAATGAAACCGGCCTTGCGATTGCACCCGGCATGAACCTCACCGAATCGCATCGCCATTTATCGCACTACATGGCAATATATCCAATTGCATTGCTCGACATGAATAAACCGAGTGACAAAATAGTCATTGAAAATTCATTGCAACAAATTGTCGACAAAGGAACACGGGCCTGGTGCGGTTATTCTTTCAGTTGGATGGCTTCCTTGTATGCAAGAGCGTACAAGGCCGACAGTGCGGTTAGGCAATTGCAGATCTTTGCTTCTAATTTTTGTTCACCCAATAGTTTTCATTTGAATGGGGACCAGAAAGGCGGTCAATATTCCTCGTTCACCTACCGGCCATTTACGCTGGAAGGAAACTTTGCATTTGCGCAGGGTGTTCATGAATTGTTGTTGCAAAGCCGGAACGGGTATATCGAAGTATTCCCCGCCATACCGCAAGATTGGCAAGAGGTATCATTCTCTGACCTGCGGGCAGAAGGCGCTTTTTTGGTCAGTGCTAAAAAAGAAAAAGACAAACCCACTACAATAAAGCTGGTGTCAGAGAAAGGAGGCCAATTGCGCATTAAATTACCTTTTAACAAATGGGTTCGTCAAGGCCAACAGCTACCAAACTTCACCACAGACGAGTTGGGCATTGTTTCCATGGTTTTGACAAAGGGCCAGACAATAGTATTTGAAGAGGCTTCAGCCGGCGGTGTCAATTGATGTATTTTGTAGCGATTCCATTACATCAACCCATTCCCCGTACTGCTGGCGCTACTTCCTGTGCAAATAATCGTATAGATCGCAAGGTATTTTCATGCGGCATGTCGGGCCCGGTTATGACCTGTGCCAGGTATCGATCCATGTTGAACAGGCCATGAAAGCGCTTAATCTTCGCCGTTAGTTCAGCGGGACTGCCTACCAATAGTGGGCCATGCGTTCTAAGGTATTCAAACTGGTTTCTATCGAGCGGACCCCAGCCGCGTTCGCTGCCGATCTTGTTCATCAGGTTTTGATAAGTGGGAAAGAACTCATCGGCCGCCTGCTGTGAATCGGGCGCCGCGTAAAAATGTGAATTGATACAAAGCGCCGGTACATCATTGCCGGCATCCAGGGCTGCTTTGCGAAACAATTGTACCAGTGGTACAAACTGCTCAGGCTTGCCGCCCAACAATGCGACTGTCATCGGCAAGCCCAGGGTGCCTGCACGCTTTGCCGAAGCCGGTGTACCACCTACGGCCAACCAAACAGGTAGGGCCGCTTGTAAAGGTCGCGGGTAAACACCTTGTTGTTGTATTGGTGCACGGAAATGCCCTTTCCAGTCCACTATTTCCGACTTATTTATTTTTAGTAACAAGTCCAGCTTCTCCACAAACAAATCATCATAATCGTCGAGGTTGTAGCCAAACAACGGAAAAGATTCTATAAACGAGCCGCGACCAGCCATGATCTCCGCGCGGCCGGTAGAAATCAAATCCAAAGTGGCAAATTGTTGAAAAATCCGAACGGGATCAGCCGAACTCAACACCGTCACACTACTACTCAATTTTATGTTCTGCGTAATGGTTGCCGCGGCTGATAATATCATTTCGGGCGACGAAACCAGGTAGTCGGCCCGATGGTGTTCACCCAAGGCGAACACATCCAGTCCCCATTCATCTGCCAACCGAATCTCTGTCAATAATTCCTGCATGCGCGCGGCCGAACCTGTTGCGCCGCCTGCCTTCCCTTCTGCTGTTACTTCGCCAAAACTGCTTATGCCTAATTCCATATGGTCAAATATTTCCTTTTTTCAGTTCTTCTACCGCATGCGCTGCTGCTCTTGCCGTTAAAGCCATGTAAGTAAGCGAGGGATTAACGCAGTGACTGCTGGTCATACAACTGCCATCGGTAATCACCACATTGGGCACTTCATGCATTTGGTTGAATGCATTCAATACCGATGTCTTCGGGTCTTTTCCCATACGTGCCGTGCCCATTTCATGGTTGGCATTGCCCGGGAACGACATCTTACCTGCTACACGAATATTTTTAAACCCGGCTTTCTCTAAAATCTCTGCACCCGTGCGCTTCATGTCTTCGTGCATCGCTTTTTCGTTCTCCTTAAATTCGCAATCAACGGCAATCATCGGTCTGCCCCAGGGATCTTTCTGGTCGTGGTTCAGGGTGATGCGGTTGTCTGCATACGGCAGGCATTCACCAAATGCCCACATGCCAATCACCCAGGGACCCGGCTCTTGTCGCCGGTTTTTCAATTCCTCGCCAATGCCATCCCCCGAAGCACTGGTTCTCGATGCACTCGCACCGAAATGATAGCCACGCAAAAAATCTTTCACCGGCTCAGTCACATTGCGAAAGCGTGGAATATACACACTAGTGGGTCTCCGACCATAGTAGTAACTATCCAGCCAGCCATCAACATCGGCCGAAATCGACAAACCCTTGTGGTGATCCATCAGGTTACGACCCACCTGGTCGCTGCCATTGCCCAATCCATTGGGAAAACGCGAAGACACAGAGTTTAACAGAATAGCGGTGGTCGCCACCGTGGCTGCATTCAAAAACAACAGCCGCGCAAAAAAGTTTTCTGTCTTTTTTGTTTGTGTATCGATCACTTCCACACCACTGGCTCTTTGTTTTTTTTCATCGTACAATACCTGGTGAACCAGTGAATAGGGTCGAATGGTTAAGTTGCCCGTTGCTTGCGCCGCGGGCAGGGTGCTGGCATTGGTGCTGAAATAGGCACCGAAGGGACAACCCCGGTGACAAAGATTGCGCGCCTGACAATTGGCGCGTCCTTTCACTGCTTGGGTGAGGTTGGCAGTGCGACCCATAATGACTTGCCGGGTGTTGTAGGCATTGTGCACCTGCTTTTGAAAATGTTTTTCCACCGCATTCATTTCGAATGCCGGTTGAAATTGTCCGTCGGGCAAGGAAGCTATGCCATCTCTATTGCCACTAACGCCAATAAACGATTCCACATAATCGTACCAGGGTGCCAGGTCTTTGTACCGTATCGGCCAGTCGATGCCATGCCCGTCGCGCAGGTTGGCTTCAAAATTCTGGTCGCTCCAACGGTAACAGGCACGGGCCCAAAGCAGCGACCTGCCGCCAAGAACATCCCCCCTGATCCAATCGAACCGTTTGATTTCCTGGTAGGGGTTTTCGATATCATTGATGTAAAAATGTTTATTGTCTTCGCCCAACGAATAATGCCGCGCAGCCACATACCTTTCCTGCTTGTCTTTGATCGATAAAGTACCGCGGTGTTCAAATTCCCAGGGATGTTTGGTGGCTGTGGTGTAATTGGGATGCGTTACCGGCGCACCGCGTTCGAGAAGCAACACTTTCAAACCTTTTTCGCACAATTCTTTGGCTGCCCAGCCGCCGCTGATGCCCGATCCCACCACAATGGCGTCAAATGTATTATTCGGAATGGCTTTTGTATTCAGGTAAAGCGAATCTCCTGGCATTTCAATTTCCTTTTGCCAGTAACTTACAGTAAAATTGGGAAAACAATTCACTTGACACTACCAGAAAAATTAAAATCAGGCACCCAGACCGAACATGCGCAACTGGAGAAACAGTTGGTGGGTAAAATGAAAGCTATTCGTGGTACAGTGGATTATATTTCATTGCTCAAGCTGTTCTACGGATTTTTTCATCCGCTGGAAAAGGAAATGCTGAACTGGTTGCATAAAGGCAATATGCCCGATGTGGAGGAACGCCGGAAGTCGACCGAAATACTTAATGATATACGAGCACTTGGCGGACAAACGGAATCGATGCAGGAATCGGATTCTTTGCCACCGATAACAAGCTATTTGCAGGCCTTGGGCGCGGCCTATGTGCTGGAAGGATCCACGTTGGGGGGGACGGTGATAGCCGGGATGATGAAAAAACAATTGGCGAAAGAGGATGACGGCGGACTATCCTTTTTTCAGGGCTATGGCGAAAATACGCGGGAGATGTGGCGGAAATTCAATGAGTACTTGCTCGCTGTACAGTCGCCCGAAGACCAGGAAATTGTTTTGACAGCAGCGCGCGACAGCTTTTTATCTTTCAAAAAATGGGCCGACCAATATGCGTGATTTTTCGAAGTACGATTCTGCTTTCTGCGCCAATATTCCCATTCATATTATTAATGCTGTTCAATCGTATGGGGTATTATTGGTGGTTGACAAAAAGAACGGCGATATCGTTCAGTTAAGTGAAAATGCGGATCAGTTGTTTTTAATGCCAGCGCGTAAGATGGCAGGCCGGCTTTTCAGCGAGTTTGTTTCCCTGGCCCATGTGCCGGCCAATTGGATAAGCGAAACTGGCCGTTACAATATTGTTTTGGACATTGGTGCACAGGAGCACGATGCTATTTTGCATGTGGATGAAAAACAATTGACGATCGAAATTGAACTGGCATCTATCGCTCCCAACCAACAAAATGCCATTGATTTTTTCCGCGAAATCAAAGCGCCGATGGAGCAGATCGAAAAAGCCGAAACACTCCCAGCGCTTTGTACCATTGCGGCCGATGTTTTGAAACGTTTGTCGGGTTTTGACAAAGTCATGATCTATTCCTTTGATGAAGACTGGAATGGTTTTGTTTTGGCAGAAGCTCGTGAGCCAGATATGGAGTCCTATCTGGGGTTCACTTTTCCTGCGGCCGACATACCCAAGCCCGCGCGTGATCTCTACCTGCGCAACGCTTATCGTTGCATCCCCGACCGCGAAGCACCATCGGTTCCGTTGTATCCGATCGTTCATCCGCTGACGGAAACATTTCTTGATATGTCGCTCTGCAACCTGCGCGCTGTTCCGACCGTGCACCTTGAATACCTTAAAAATATGCGCGTAGGGGCTTCGATGTCGGTCCGCCTGTTGCGCCATGGGGAGCTATGGGGCCTGATTGCCTGTCATCATAAAACAGCTTACGCCAGCAACGGGCGACAAAAAGCCTTGTTTGAACTGTTCTCGGGTGTGATTTCCGCCCGCATAACAGAACTCGAAAACCAACAGCTTCACCAACAGCACTCGCGGCTGGCTTCACTTTATGCAGCACTTATTGATGGCGTGAACCAAAGCACATCCATGATGGATGCTTTGTTGTATGGGAAGCCGAATGTATTGGAACTATTTAATGCCGATGGCGCGATTGCCGTGCATCATCAACAAAGCAAATCGGTGGGCACCGCGCCCGAAGCGGAACTGTTAAAAGATTTATTGCTGTGGTTGCATGTAAAGCAGTTGCGGAAAATCTACCAGACAGATGTTTTGCCTTCGGTATATGAAATGAACGAAGACCAAAAACCATTGATCAGTGGGCTGCTGGCAATTCCGATTCGCGCGTCTGAAGATGAATACCTGCTTTTATTCCGGAAGGAAGTTAAACGGACAACCAACTGGGGTGGCAACCCGGCTGAAAGAATTTTCTTTGAAAAAGATCCACAGCAATTCCATCCCCGACACTCTTTTCAATTGTGGCAGGAGCATGTAAGCGGGTCCTCACCGGCATGGACATACGAAGAACAGCAACTTGCCGAAAAATTGCGCCTGTTTATTCTTCAACAGGCGATGAAAGGATAGGTTAGCAGCTCTTGGCTAGGCAGTAATTTACACAGCCGCGGCCATTTTAGGCGCCGACAGAAAATGATCTTCGAGTGGCATGGTAGACCAGTCGTTGGTGGGATCAATAATCGGGCAATTGTGGTTCTTGATCAGGGGGATCATTTTCCAGGCCTGGTCGATCAGGCGTTCGTTATCTACCGAAACCGGTCGAACCCGTGGATTTTCGCGCGCCAGAATTCGCCCCTGCAAATCAAACAGCGTGTGCTGAAAAAATTTTGCTTTTACCCCGCCGTCATTGCCAAAAACGCAATTGCCCAACAACACACCCATTACGGTTCCGTCGATCAACGCGAGAATGTTGTTGTGAATAAAAGCGATGTCAGATGGGTCGTTCCCGTTGAGCAGTGTCATACGGTTGTTTTAGTTGTTGTAGATGTTCGGTTACGCCAGCAAATTCGGAAAAAGGCCCTAACCGTATGTTACCTAATTGTTACCAAATTTGACCGCTGCAGTTTATCGGGAAGATTTGTGGAAAACTTTAGCCGTACATTTGAATAATTGCCAATATGAAAAAGATTTTTTTAGTAATCAGCCTGTTGAGCGGGCTTGCCTACGGACAAAGCTCCGTACAACAACTGGCGCCCGTCAATTTTTCGGATGTGACCATCACCGATCCCTTTTGGAAAAGTCGCATGGATGCCGTGGCCACCAATACACTACAAGCCTGCATTTTGTACACCGAAAACCGAACGGGCCGCATTCGCAATTTTGAGAAAGCCGCCGCCAAAACCGGTAAACACGAGGGCATCTATTTCGACGACTCCGACGTGTATAAGGCGATTGAAGCCATGGCCTATTCCTTGAAGCATCATCCCGATGCGGCCGTTGAAAAAAAGGCCGATGAATGGATTGCTAAAATAGCTGCCGCGCAATTGCCCGATGGTTATCTCAATACATATTATCAACTAACGGGCTTGGACAAACGCTGGACCGACATGGAGAAGCACGAAGACTATTGTGCCGGTCATTTGATTGAAGCCGCCATTGCCTACTTTAACACCACCGGTAAGCGATTGCTCTTGGATGTTGCCATCCGCTTTGCGGATAATATCGATTCTACTTTCCGTTTGCAGAACCGGCATTGGGTGAGCGGTCACCAGGAAATTGAGCTGGCCTTGATGCGCCTCTATCACCAAACGGGTAATGCGAAATACCTCGCGCTGTCCACCTGGTTTCTTGAACAACGCGGGCATGGTTATGGCCGCGGCGTGATTTGGGATGAATGGAAAGACCCCGCATACTGCCAGGACGCAACCCCCGTGAAAGAACAACAAGAGATCACCGGCCATGCGGTGCGCGCCATGTACATGTACACCGGCGCGGCCGATGTGGCGGCGGTGACCAACGATGGTGGTTATATCAATGCCATGCAGCGCATTTGGGAAGATGTGGTGCATCGCAATATGTATATCACCGGTGGCATTGGTGCCCAGGGAAAGAACGAAGGTTTTGGGGCCGACTATGCGTTGCCGAACGAATCGGCCTATTGCGAAACCTGTGCCTCGGTGGGCATGGTGTTTTGGAACCAACGCATGAATATGCTATCGGGAGAAAGTAAGTATGTAGATGTGCTGGAGAAGAGTTTGTACAATGGTGCGCTGGATGGCTTGTCGCTAAAAGGCGATCATTTCTTTTATGGTAACCCGCTGGCTTCTTCGGGCGGCTATGGCAGACGCGAATGGTTTGGAACAGCTTGTTGTCCGTCGAATATCGCGCGACTGGTAAGCTCACTTGGCAACTATGTGTACAGCGTTTCAGCCGATGCCCTATGGGTGCAATTGTATATTGGCAGCGAGTTGAATACCAAATGGCAGGGCGCAGACCTACGGGTAAAACAGTTGTCGGGCTTGCCATGGCATGGTGCAGTATCGTTGCAGGTGGAGCAGGCACCGAAGAAAAAATTTGCGCTGCGTTTGCGTTTACCCGGTTGGTTAAGTGAAGCGGCACCGGGCGATTTATACCAATATATTAATAACAGTGTGGGGTTGCCAGTAATAAGACTAAATGGGGAAGTGATTGGTTTCAACACCGACCGTGGCTATGCCGTGATTGATCGCAAGTGGAAGGCGGGCGATAAGATTGAGATTAATTTTCCGATGCAAGTAAGATGGGTGAAAAGCAACACCGCGCTTACGGAAAACAAAGACCGGGTTGCGCTGCAATATGGACCAATGATGTACTGTGTGGAAGCGGCCGACAATGCCGGTAAGGCCTGGGATTTTATTGTGCCTGTCACGAATGACAATGCTGCAAGCATGGCTTCTGCTTCTGTGGTGAACTATGAAGCCAAACTACTCGATGGTGTGAACCGTATTGAATTTGATGTATTGGCGCTACAGGGCTCGGCCGATGGCAAGTCCTTACAAGCCGTTCCTGGCAAACGCAAAGCCATTCCGTATTTCAGTTGGAACAACCGCGGTGCCGGTGAAATGCAGGTATGGTTGCCCACGGCGATTCGTTCGGTGAAGGTGAATCCCTAAGGCAACAAGTATTTCTCCACCGGTAAACAGTGTATGCCTTCCACTTCCCGATAAGAATTGGTGCTATAAATGGAAGCGACATTTTCTATCTGTACACCCTTGCTGAAAATGCCGTGGCTGACCACCAGGTTAACTTCAACAGCGCCTTTTTCTTTTAGCATACCAGCGGTGCCGGCAAAAGTGCCACCGCCATCGCAGATATCATCAATAATAAAACAGGTTTTACCGCCGAGGTTATTGGCAGTGGTGTTGAAATGGGAGAGGGCGCCGGTTTTCAGGTCGCGCTCTTTCATACATTCAATCACCTGGGTGCTGCCAAGAAAATGCGCAAGTTGGTGAATTTTTTTCAGGGCACCGGCGTCGGGTGATACCAACCAGTAATCTGTTTTCGAATATGTTTGTTGATAGAGGGTCAATGCATCCCGTACAAATTGGTGATTGGGGATGGCGTAGGAACGGTCGATTAGCGCTGTACTCACTTCCGAGTGCGGATCAAAGATGAGTACTTTGCTGAATCCAGCCTGGTTGATCATGCCGGCGATGGTTTTCAAAGAGAAGGGCTCGCCGCTGAGCATCACCCGGTCCATGCGTGCCGCAAGCAGGTAGGAAACTACCAGTTCTACTTTTTCAAACTCCAGGTAGTCGAGTACATTCTTGCAGAACAGGGCCAACAGCAGGTCATCCGCAGAAGCAATACGCGTGATCAGTTTTATTTTTTCACCCCGATCGATGTGGGCGACGCTTTGCATATTGATTTTGATATGGGGCTGCTTGTCGGGGAAAAGTAGTCGGGTGTAAGCAATATCTGAAGTGGCTGGCGTAATCAGGTTAAGTTTTTTCATTTGACTGACATATTTTGGGCGCATGGCGCTGGCCACCATATTGGCCGGGAGGTTGTTGGTTATTTGTTTGGCGTTTGTGGGTCACCGTTATAATTGTGATTTCAGCAAATGGCGGATCTCGCTGAGCGACCAATCGCGCAACAATTTGCCGTCGCGAAAAACAGGTTGTAGTTCGCCCTGGGCTTCTTCCTGCCAGCTACACTGGTCTTTCAGAGCGAGCTTGCCGGTGCTTTTGTCACGGTACACTTGCATCAGTCCGCGCGCCGATTTCTTGGTGCCATCGTCGGTTTTCGGGTCTTTGAAAATATCGCGGCCCACGCCATCAACTTCGCCGTAAGTGGCTTTCATCGCGAACCCGAAATTATCGCGGGTTACATATTCGTAGGTGAAGGAGCCGATGCCCAACACTACATTGTAGCTGGCAAAGCCTTTTTGTTTCAACCCTTCCAGGATGGCTTTTTGCCTTTCGAGCGTGATGCTATCGCCATAGATCAGGCCGATATGTCCATCGAGCAGCTTGTATCCTTTCTCCGTAATGCTGCCGCCGAAGGTTTCCCACATACATTCAATAGCGCCTTTAAAGGCAGGCGATCCGGGCACGGCATCGGGATCACCGACAATGATCTTTACGGGATCACCACTGTCAGGTCGTATCACCAGTTTGCCATTTCGAGCCAGGATTTTTGTTTTTAGTTGTGGCAGAAACTCAGTGATCACTTGCCAAAAATCCCAGGTATCGCTAACCACTGAAACGATGCCGGTGGGATAAACTTCGGTGATCAGTCGCTCAAAAGTTTTGATCTCGCCATCTTGCGTGCCCATGCACATTACGCTGTGTTCGGTAGCGGGTACGGATCCACCCACTAATTCGTTATCCGCGTCAGCGTTGTAATAGGTTTCCAAAAAGTCGATGGCGGGAATGGTGTCGGTGCCTGCGAAACTCAACAGGTGACCGGCGCCACTCATCAGGGCATCTTCTACACCGCTCATGCCGCGGAAAGAAAAATCATGTCCCTGCCAGGGCAGAAAACTTTTGTCTTCGCCAACAGTATCATGTGCGTACTGCGTGAAAACGCGCAGGTAGTGAAAGGCCGTGGTGGCTGAAGTGCAGGGTTTCCAGGTAATGGCGCTAACGATGGTTTCGAGCATATTGGTGAGCCAGAAAAATGCGGGTTTCGTATTGCGAATGGTGAATACCGGCACTTTCATGGACACCAGGCTGCCTTCGGGCAGGGCTTTGATTTCGATGGGCAGGTAACCGAGGTCGTGCAGGGCGGCAATATGGTCGTACGTGATGCTGTCTTTGCCAAGGTAGTTATCGATGCGGCGGCGATAAGCTTTCATCACTTCTTCTTTCGGCCGGTTGAAAAATTCTTCGTTGAATTGTTTGATCAGGTATTCTTTGATGAAATATTGCAGGCCGAAAAAAACCACATTTTCCATGTCGGGGTTGCGGCTTTTGCGCGGTGTGAGGTTGGAATACACAAGGCTGGTGCCGGCGGGGTATTGAAATTTATGACCCACTTTATAACCATCTTTCAGCAGCAAGGGAAGGAGTTTCATGGCAGTTCTATGTTTAAATGAAATTTTTGAAGGGGTAAATCTTTGTTGAAGCGATAGAGTTCGGGATGTCGGTTTTTCAGGTTGCCGCGTTTAGCGCCTGTTGGCAGGATATAACGCGCGTCGAGGAATTTTCTGCGAAAGTTTCTGCGGTCCAGTTCCCGGCCGAGTATGCATTCATAAAGTTCCTGGATGTCGGCGATGGTGAAATCCTGGTCGAGCAGTTCGAAACCAGTGGGCTGGTAAAGGATTTTTGCCTGTAGTCTTTTTAAGGCAGTTTGAATGATGTTTTGATGGTCGAAAGCTGGGTCGGGCAATTCGTGCACCGGAAACCATTTTACGTCATTGGCCATGGTGCCAGCCGCTGTTTTATAATTGGCTGGATTGATCAATGCATAGTAGGCAACGGCGATTACACGGCCGCGCGGATCGCGATCGGGCTGGTCGAAGCTGTACAACTGTTCCAGGTAAAGATTGCGCATGCCCAGTTTGCTGTCGAGGATGCGGTGGCAGGTTTGTTGAAATGTTTCGGTGAATTGGAGAAAGGCACCGGGGAGGGTCCACCGGTTGGCAAAGGGCGCTTCTTTTCGGTTGAGCAGCAATACCTGGAGCTGTCCCAACTGGTAACCAAGAACGACCAGGTCGACTGCCAGCGCGGGGTTTTGGTATTGATCGAAAGTTTTCAACTTAACGTCATTATGACGCAAAGTAAAGCATAGAGTTTGGTATTTGCAAGTCCGGTGACAAAAGTTTCATTGTCGAAATTGAAATAGCGGGAACTTTGAGCAGCGCTTTTGCCTTCACTGAAGGGTCAGGAACCACCTGGCTTCGATAAATTAGATATTATGGACAACAGTTTTGCCAGTCTGATCAATGGTGATCAGCCCGTTTTGGTGGATTTTTTTGCGGAGTGGTGTGGCCCCTGTAAGATGATGCCACCTATTTTAAAGGAGGCGAAGGAGAAATTGGGGGACAGTGCCCGGATTGTGAAAGTGGATGTGGACAAGAATCCAGCCGTAGCTGCTGCCTATGGCATCCAGGGAGTACCGACCGTGATTTTGTTCCAGAAGGGTCAGGTCAAATGGCGGCAGTCGGGCGTTGTGTCGGCGCAGGTGTTGGTGAAGGCCGTAAAGGAATTGGGTTAATCGATAACGTCGAAGGATTGCCTAATCGATCATCAGTTAGCGGACAAATACTGACGAGCAACCTTCAATACAAGCCGGGTCGATGGGCGAGAGGGTGAGTTTATTGCCGTTCTCAGTTACCTTAAATGAAAATCGTGCATAGCCTTTTTCGGTGGGCAAGGGCTGGATTTCGACCGTCGTACTATCGATCATGATATAGCGGTTGGCGCCTGTATAAATGCCATTGGTTTGCAAAGTTCCGTTTTCAGCAAAAATCACCGAAATGCCAGTCGTGTCAGCAGGGTGCCATTCTTCTGGTCCGCCAATACTATAATAACTACCCGTAAACATCCATCCGCCATATAATTGAGCGCCGAGTCGGGTATCAGCTTTCTTTTCAGTCGATTTTCCGCAACTGTTTAGCAATACAAAAACTAAGCAAAGGCTGGCAAGCTGTTTCATAAAAAGGTTTTAAGTGAAATGATTGACAAAAAGGGTGGGTGTGCCGTTGCGTAGATTTAGTAGATTATTTTTTTATGTAACATATTCGCTTGGCTTGGTATGAATAGGGTTTCTTTATTAGTTGTAATAAAAAGATTATTTAAATCCATTATTAATTATAAATCAATTCAATATAATCAATATTATAATAGTTTTATTTATTTCAAGATCTGTGCTTTTTACCATCTTAATGCAAAAATATTTTTTCAATAAATACTAAATAATTTAGTATTTTGCATTCGTGTCTGTGCTTACAACTGAAATAAAAAAGAAACTGGAGCAGGAAGTATTGGCTTTGGGTGGCTTTCGGCACCAGGCAAAAGAGGGGCTTCGGCGACCGGACCTGGGCTTGATCAACCAGGCTTTTCCAGGAGGGTTGTTTCCAGTGGGAGCGGTGCATGAATTTTTGCCAGAGAACAAAGAGCAAATGGTGGCCAGCCAGGGTTTTTTGTCCGCCGTATTACCCGCCCTGATGGGGCCAGATGGGCTAGCTTGTTGGATAACAGCGAAGCGGGAATTGTACCCACCGGGTTTGGCGCGGTTTGGGTTGGCGGCGGACAAACTGATATTTCTGGAGCTGCCCCGGGCGGTCGACCGGCTATGGGCCCTGGAAGAAATGTTGCGTTCTACTTTAGTAAGTGCTGTAGTGGCTGAAACAGATGCAATATCCTTTGTACAGTCGCGTCGATTTCAATTGGCGGTGGAAGCATCAGGCGGAACGGGCTTCCTGTTACGATCACCCAGTGCAACGCGATCAGTGTTGTCAACCATTGCTTCCTGGAAAATATCGGCTATTAAAAGTCGTATGCCTGATGGATTGCCTGGGGTTGGCTTTCCTGGTTGGCGGGTGGAGATTCTCAAAGCACGAAATGGGCGTGCGGGTGTTTGGGAATTGTTTTGGGAGGGCAATGGATTTGCCTGCAAGGAGCTTACCGAATCTGGCGCTATTCATCGACTGAAAAAAATCATATAAAATGCAAAAGACATTTGTTTGTATATGGTTTAAATATTTTAAGACAGATCGACTTTTGATTCGGCAACCCGACTTAAAAGACAGGCCGCTGGTACTTATCCGCAAAGAGCATGGCAAGATGTTGATCAGTGCGGCCAACGAACAGGTACTAAAACAAGGGGTTCAACACAACACTTCACTGGCCGATGCACGGGCCATCATCCCTGGTTTATTGTCGTTCGACGACCTGCCGGAAAAAGCGACCACCTGGTTGAAAGCCCTGGCTGTTTATTGCAACCGGTTTTGTCCGTCGGTAAGCCTCTCCGGCACCGATACCCTTTTTCTCGATGTTACCGGTTGCACCCATTTATGGGGTGGAGACGCACCCTACTTGCAGGCAATCCGCCAATGTTTTGCAGCCATCGGCTACCAGCTGCGTTTATCAATGGCTGACACCATGGGTGCTGCCTGGGCCCTGACCCGGTATGGAAAAGACGATCTTATTGTGCCGCCCCATCGGCAGATGGATGCAATGCTTTTGTTGCCACCGGCAGCATTGCAACTTGAAGCCGCACTCCTGGCGCGATTGGATAAACTTGGACTCAAAACCATTTGTCAATTGTTACAGTTGCCGCGGTCGGCCTTGCTGCGACGATTCGGGCAGGTGCTTCTCGACCGCATTGATGCCTGTTCGGGACAAAGAATGGAAAGTTGGGAGCCGGTTTTTCCGCCGGTTAAATACCAGGAACGACTGGCTTCGCTGGAACCCATCCTCACCCGAACAGGGGTTGAAATGGCTTTACAGAACCTGTTGGAAAAAATTACTGCACAATTGAAGCGGGATGGCATGGGCATTCGACAAGCGGTATTCACCGGATTTAAAACCGGACATGAGCCCGTACAGATTGAAGTGGGTACCCAACTGGCGGTGCAGGATCCCCGTCGGGTTTTCCGTCTTTTTGAAATAAAATTAGAGGCACTTTCGGTGGAGCCAGGGATCGACTCCTTTTTGTTAGATATCCCCCGAACTGATCCGGTAAAAGAAAAGCAGGAAAAAATCTGGCAAGGATCTGCGGAAAGAAACTGCGAGGAGTTGGCCGAATTGATCGACCGGATCAGCAACAAATTCGGCGCCCATCGGATCAGCCGGTTTCTGCCCGATGAACACCATTGGCCGGAACGCGCGTATCAAAAAACAAATCCACTTTTTGGGGGTGAGCAGGTTCAATGGCCTTCCATGGATAGACCCGTGGTTTTGTTATCGGTTCCCGAAGAAATCCAGGTGAGCGTGCCTGTGCCCGATTATCCGCCCTTGCTTTTTCGGCACAAGGGGCAAGTGCATGAGATCATTCAGGCCGATGGACCTGAGCGCATTGAACAGGAATGGTGGTTGCAGGAAGGTTTGTCGCGGGATTATTATATCGTGGAAGACAAAAATGGGCAGCGGTATTGGTTATTCAGATCGGGCAATTACGCGTCGGGTAGCAAACCCAGTTGGTTCTTGCATGGCTATTTTGGGTAGGCTGGTTTATTAGTGAAGTCAGTTTTTGCATTCAGCTATTTCAGTTTTTGCTTTCAACTATGTCATTTTGTGAATTACAAATAAGCAGCAATTTCAGTTTTCTTCGGGGAGCCTCGCATCCCGAAGAAATGGTAGATGCTGCTGCGGACCTTGGCTATCGTGCCCTGGCCATTACTGATCGAAATTCGATAGCGGGAATTGTGCGTGGACATGTTGCAGCCAAAAAAAAGGGCATTCGTATGTTACCTGCTTGCCGACTTGATTTGCAAGACGCGCCTTCTTTACTCGCTTATCCGATGAATAAGCCGGGTTATGCAAAGTTGTGCACTTTGTTGACCCTTGGGAACCTACGCACTGAAAAAGGTTCTTGTTTATTGTATCGAAGCGACCTGGAAAAAGAAAATGAGGACATCCAATTTGCCTTGGTGCCACCTCGTCAGTTTTCAGAAAACTATGATTTTGCGGCCGATTTTTATACCGATGCTTCTTACTACCGCGAATTGTTGGGCAATCGATTATCGTTGGTAGTCGCTTGTGGTTACGAAGGGCAGGATGCAAAAAGATTGTTCCGTTTACAGACGCTGTCTAAAAAACTGGACATGCCCCTGCTGGCAAGCAACGATGTGTACTACCATGCTCCCGACCGGAGACAGTTGCAGGATGTGCTGACCTGTGTGCGGGAAAAGACAACCATTCAGCAAGCCGGTTATTTATTGCACCGCAATGCCGAGCGACACCTGAAAGCGATTCATGAAATGAAGCGCCTTTTTTTGCATTATCCGGATGCGCTGAAACGCTCTTTGGAATTGGAGGAGATTTGTCAATTCTCGCTCGACAGCCTGGAGTATGTGTATCCGGAAGAGATTAAAAGTCCCGATCGAACGGCGCAGGAAGAACTGGTAGAGTTGACCTGGAAGGGGGCCAATGAACGTTTTCCCGAAGGCATTGCTGAAAAAACACGGTTGTCGCTCGAGCATGAATTGAATTTTGTGCAAAAGAAAAATTACGCGTCCTATTTCTTGACCGTCTATGATATTGTGCGATTTGCCCGTTCGCAAAATATTCTATGTCAGGGGCGAGGTTCGGCTGCCAATTCCAGCATTTGTTATTGCCTGGGCATTACTTCGGTCAATCCCAACAAATTTGATTTGTTGTTTGAGCGCTTTCTCTCAGCCGCGAGAGATGAACCTCCTGATATCGATGTTGATTTTGAACATGAGCGCCGCGAAGAAGTGATCCAGTATATCTATAATAAATACGGTCGCGACCGCGCAGCCATTGTGGCTACGGTAACGGAGTTACACCAAAAAGGGGCGATCCGCGATGTAGGGAAAGCCATGGGGTTGTCGGTAGATGCCATCAACCGATTAGCAGAGTCCATCTGGCATTTTTCAGACGAATGGTTTGAAGGAAAAAAAGTACGTGAGCAGGGTATGAACCCGCAAGACCCTCATTTGCGAAAAGTGCTTGACTTGACGCGACAGATGATGGGGTTTCCGCGACAGTTGGGGCAGCATACCGGTGGCTTTGTAATTAGCCAACATCCATTGACCCAGCTTTGCCCGGTTTTGAATGCAAGAATGGAAAACCGGACTTGTATTGAGTGGAACAAAGACGATATCGAAGACCTGCGTTTTATGAAAGTGGATGTGCTGGGATTGGGGATGCTCACCTGCATTCGTAAAGCTTTTGACCTGGCGAAAAGTCATTATGGATTGGAATGGACCTTGGCGAATATTCCGCAAGATGTGCCGGCCGTTTATGATATGATTTGTGCGGCAGATACACTGGGCGTTTTTCAGATTGAAAGTCGAGCCCAGCAAACCATGTTGCCACGGTTAAAACCAAGAGAATTTTATGACCTGGTGATTGAAGTGGCGATTGTGCGTCCGGGTCCCATACAGGGCGATATGGTTCATCCCTATCTGCGCCGACGTGAAGGAAAGGAGCCGGTTGAATACCCGAGTCAGGCTTTGAAAGAAATCCTGGAGCGAACCAAGGGCGTGCCACTTTTCCAGGAGCAAGCGATGAAAATTGCGATTGTGGCGGCGGGTTTCAGCCCCACAGAAGCCGATGGACTACGTCGCAGCATGGCAACCTTTAAGGCCAAGGGCAAGGTGAACGATTTCGAAACCCGGTTGATCAAAGGCATGCTCGCCAATGGCTACACCGAAGAATTTGCAAAGCGGATTTTTCGGCAGTTGGAAGGCTTTGGTAGCTATGGTTTTCCGGAATCGCATGCTGTCAGTTTCGCCCTGTTGGTATATATTTCCTCCTGGATCAAATGTTTCCATCCCGATATTTTTGCTACCGCGCTGCTCAACAGTATGCCCATGGGTTTTTACCAACCCGCACAAATCATCAACGATGCGGTGAAACATGGGGTGGAGGTTCGACCGGTGGATATCAATTTTTCTTCTTGGGACAATGTGTTGGAAGAAATAGAAGCGGATCGTTATTCTCAGGCTGGTCAAATGGTATCGGTAGATGAATTGTTAAACCGTGCTTTAAAAGAGGATACTAACAGGGAAAGACAACCGAATAAAATAAAAGCGGTGCGGCTTGGTTTTCGACAGGTAAAGGGGTTGAAAGAAGAAGATATTCAAACCCTGGTTAAGAACCGGGCGGGTGGGTATCGATCGATGAGTGTTTTTTGGGAAGCCACTCGTTTAACCCTGCCCACCCTGGAAAAAATCGCCGATGCCGATGCTTTTCGTTCCATTGGGCTCGACCGGCGACAAGCGTTATGGGAAATCGCCGCCTATCATGACCGGCCGGTAGCGCTATTCAAGGAACAGCAGCCCAGTGTGCCAGTGGAGAAAAACATCCAATTGCCCCTGTTGACCGAATCCGAAAATGTAGTGTTGGATTATGCGACCACTGACCTAACGGTCCGCGCGCATCCTTTATCATTCATTCGTGATCAGTTGAATAGCCTGCGCATTCTACCCGCCGCAGCGCTTAAAGACGCCAAAGACGGCGATCTGGTGCGTGTTGCCGGGCTGGTTCTTGTTCGTCAGCGACCCGGAACGGCTTCGGGTATTTGTTTCATCACCCTCGAAGATGAAACCGGTTTCAGCAACCTGGTCGTATTTGCCAAACTATTCGAAACCTTTCGCAAACCCATTCTTCAATCCAAACTGTTGATGGTGGAAGGAAAGCTGCAAATTGAAGGTGCGGTGATCCATGTTGTGCTGCAAAAATGTTATAACCTGAACCAACTGTTAAACCGATTGGTGCTACCCAACCGGGAAGAAATGCCACTGCTTACATTGAGTAAGAGGGATGAAAGGACTGCGTCGATGTTAACGATTTCGAGAGACTTCAAATAAGCAAGAGTTTAAGGTGTAAGGTTTAAAGTTTAAGTGATTTCGTGTTTGTTTATATCGATTTCAAACTCGTTAAAAGAGTCAGAGTTCGGTTGAATTGATTCCAGTGTCCGTTTAAATAATTCGTCATTTGGAAATTCCAAATGAATTTTAGTGCCTTCTTCGATGTCAGACTGAATTGCAAAAATACCTGATGCGTTCAAACACCTGCTTTTCATATTTTCAATTCCCTGCGAAATTGTTCCTGGTTTCTTTATGCTTGTATCAAATCCTTTCCCATCGTCGCAAATATCTATGAAGGTGCTACTATTCTCTTTATTGCACTTTATGGTTATATTTCGGGCATTGCCATGTTGGATGGCGTTTCGAATGGCCTCTTGAAAAATTCTAAATACATCTAACTGGTATTCGTAGTAAATCTTATCAAGTTCAAAATTGGCTTCACAGGAAACAGTTGTGTCGCATGCAATAGAGATACGTTCGATTTCCTCTTGGGTCATTCTATTAAGGCCAAATTCCAAAACAATTTTCGGGTTCAAGCTTTTTGATATACCGGATAATGATTTCAGTGTGACAAGCGTCAACTCATTTAGTTCTTTATAATGTAATTTATTTTTTTCAGTGGGCGCGATTTCCAATACAGCCAAATTCATTTTAATTAAAGAGACAAGTTGTGTTACATTGTCATGGATTTCTTTACCGATGCTGATAAAAGAACTTTCCTGTGCATTGATTCTTTCTTCCAGTATCTTCTTCTCGCCCTCCATTGCCTGAAGTGCGGCTTCCTTCTGTAATACTTCTGTTTTACGATTATAGAGGTATAAAAACCAGATAATAGTTGCAATCTGGATTAATACACTGATTAATCCTAGTATTATCGATATGTTTACAATGGTTGTCGCTGTAGATTCCATCTGAAAGGAATGAAGAAGAATATATGTTGGATGATATTTGCGATTAAGAATGCGGGTTCGACCCAATGTGAATCAACGTGTATTTTATATAAGTTAGTAGACAGTAAGTGCGCCACTAAGCCGATTGAGAACGGAATAGAACTAATATAACAAATCATAATTCCATATACAAACATATAATTGGTTGCACGAATTTGTTTGTTTACAGAATTTGGAAACAGCTCGTAGACTACAACCCTATAACAATGGTAAGATATTAATACGCCGGAGAGAAGATAATTTAAAGATAAATCGAAATCCACTGCCTTAAAAATGTACTTAAGTGAGATTGGTATAGCTACTGCAATAATTAATGGCAGGGTTGGGTTATATTTCTTTGAAATGAGATTTGAAAGAAAAGAGGGCAGAAGAATTATTTCTGCAATAGTGAAAAACCAACTGACTACCATTCCCGTATAAATCGAAACTGTCGACCCTTTAATATCAATCCAAAGGTTAAATGGCGCCGTTATAGCATCTGCTACACAGAATAGCACAAGTGGAAGTGGCACCAATTTGGCTTTTTTGTATAAAACACAAAAGTAAATTGCGTTAGTCAACGCGACTATAAATTGTATCAATGAAAGCCACAACATACAGTTCAATTGCTATATATTTAAAAAATTTAAAAGCAGTTAAATCAGTTTTAGTCCACAAATGAAAAGTCAAATTTTTTTTCTATGAATTAAATGTCTCTTCAATTATATTTTTCTCGATCTTCAGTCCTGAGGACGAATTTATTTAACAATACTTCTGTTTTTCGACCATAGCTTCGTAAAACATGCTCATATTTTCAACCCAGACTTTCGAAACCTCCAATCTTATTTTGACGATATATTTATAACGGTTGTCGTTGTAAGCGCCATCTGTATGGTATAAAAAAGAAAATATGTTGTATAATATTCCCAACTAAAAAGGCGACTTCAACCCAAACCGAACTAATATAAACATGGTAAAAATGATATAATAGCAACTGCGCAATTAAACTGATGGAAAATGGAATGGATGTGACATAGCAGATCATAATACCAAACACTAACATCCGATTAGTTCCATTAATGTGTTTATTGGCTGAATTCGGAGATAAAATGTATAATATTACTCTATAGCAATGGAAGGAAATTAAGGTGCCAGATAGAAAATAATTTAGTGCTGGGCTGTAGTAATCTAGTTTAAACAGATACTTTAGTAAAAAAGGGGCAATTACTATTATTATCAACGGCAAAGTTGGATTGTATTTTTTTGAAATGAGATTTGAGAGGAAGGTGGGGAGGAAGATGACTTCAGCAACAGTAAAAACCCAACTTATGATCAATCCGGAATTAATTGCTAAATCTGAACCTTCGATTGCTATCCAAATATTTACCGGCGCAGTTAATGCATCTACGATGCAAAACAACACTAGGGAGGGAGGAACTAGTTTGGCTCTTTTGTATAGAATGTAAAAGTAGATAGCGTTTGAAAGCGCTACCAATAACTGTATCCATGAAATCCACAACATATACTCCAATTGTGCTTCAAATTAAAAAAGAATAACAATTGAAAAAACGGTGAAAACACCCTTTTTTAGCCCAAATCGGGTAAAATAGCGTTTGTAAAGCTGGCAAGTCTCCGGATGACCGCCTCTACCACGGCATCGGGACAGGAGGCGCCGCTGCTCAGTAAAATGGTCAGGGGGCGCTGGGGAGGAAGGTAGTTTTCTGTGGTAAGCGCCTGGCGGGTGTGAAAATCGAAATGGGAAATGCTGCTTTCGCTGATCAGCTTGCTTTCATCCGAAATAAAATAGGTGGGTAGCCGCTGCTCACACAACTCCACCAGGTGGGTGGTATTCGACGAGTTATACCCGCCGACGATAATGGCGAGGTCGGCAGCAACTTCCAGCATCCCCGTAATGGCCGTCTGGTTATCGTTGGTAGCATAACAAAGGGTATCGCGCGTGTCGGCAAAACGCTCGCCGATTGTAGCGTTGGACAATCCATATTTTTCGATCATCACCTGCTTCAGGAATTCGGCGATGGCCTGGGTATCGCTCGCCAACTGCGTGGTTTGGTTCACCACACCCAATCGCGCCAAGTCGCGGTGTATGTCAAACCCCGTAGTATACCTTCCGCGGAAGCGCTCATAAAATGCTTCCGGCCCTTTCTCTTCGCGAATGAAGGCCGCCAGCTCAATCGCATCATTCATATCGTTTACAATGACCGAAGGAGCACTGGCCGATGCATGCGAAAAGGTTGCCCGCGTTTCTTCGTGTTGGGGCTTGCCATGAATGACAATAGTATAGCCTTTTGCCGCAATCTGTTCACTGCGATTCCAAACTTTCTCTACAAAGGGACAAGTGGTATTGTATTTTTCGGTCTGGATACCTTTTTCCTTTAACATTTTCTCCATCTGTAGGGTCGTGCCGAACGCGGGTATCAATACAATATCGTTGGATTGAATCTCTTCAAAAGGGATCAGTTGCTGGCCATAGGTATCCTGCAAGAAACGCACACCTGCCGCCTGCAGATCAGCATTCACTTGCGGGTTGTGAATCATTTCACTCAACAAGAAAATTCGCTTGCCGGGATGCTTCTCTACCGTGCGAAAAGCAATCTCAATGGCGTTCTCTACACCATAACAAAACCCAAAATGGCGGGCTAAGTAAATGCGCAGCGGGCCGGCGTCGAGTAAGGTTGGACTAAAATCTTTTTTTAGCTTGTCCGCTTCTTTGCGCTTTTTTTTTATCGCCGAAATCAGCGGACTTCTATAGCGAACGGGAACTTCAAATTGTTTCATGCACTACCTGTATAAACCAGCCGCAAATTTATCTTATTTTCACCCATCCCGACCAATTAGAAACTTAATTATGGCATCTTCCGGATTTGTACCGCTCAGTTGGACCCACCACAGCAATATTTACGAAGTAAACCTGCGTCAATACACCCTCGAAGGCAGTTTTAACGCCTTCGCCCGCGAATTACCGCGGCTGCAAAACATGGGCGTGCAAATACTCTGGTTTATGCCCATCACACCCATCGCAATCGACAAACGCAAAGGTACCCTCGGCAGTTATTATGCCTGCGGCGATTATACCAGCACCAACCCCGAATACGGTAGCCTCGACGATTTCAGGCAACTGGTGCAACAGGCGCATGAACTGGGCATGAAAGTGATCATCGACTGGGTGGCCAACCACACCGGTTACGGTCACACCTGGACCTTAACCCATCCCGAATACTTCAGAAAGAATGAACGCGGTGAATTTTATGATGCCAATGGCTGGGACGATGTTATCGACCTCGATTATACCAATGTCGATATGCGTCACGCCATGATGGATGCCATGGATTTTTGGGTGCGTGAAACCGATATCGATGGTTTTCGCTGTGATATGGCCATGCTGGTGCCGCTCGATTTTTGGGTGGAAGCCCGCCGACAGCTTGATCAACGCAAAAAATTATTCTGGTTGGCCGAATGCGAAGAACTGAATTACCACGATGCCTTCGACGCTACCTATGCCTGGGAATGGATGCACAAAATCGAAGATTTTGCCAAGGGCAAAACGGATATCGGTGGTTTGGACTGGTTGCTTAACAAAATTGATAGCAGCTATCCACCAACAGCTTTCAAGGTTTGGTTTACAAGCAACCACGACGAAAACAGTTGGAACGGCACGGAGTATGAAAAGTATGGCAATCTCGCACTGCCGTTTGCCGTGTTCAGCATCACCTGGAACGGCATGCCTATGATCTACAGCGGGCAGGAAAGTCCAAACAACAAGCGACTTGCTTTTTTTGACAAAGACACGATCAACTGGAATGGACAATACGCGTTGCATGGGTTCTATAAAAAACTACTCACCCTGCATGCTACTCATCCCGCCGCCCGTGGCGCTGATCCTGCTGTGAAAACAACCAGGATACACGGCAATGCAGACCAGCAAGTGTTTGCCTTTTTGCGGCAGAATGGAGAAGAAGCCATACTGGTGTTGTTGAACCTAAGCGGCCAGGAACTTTTCTTTCAATGGAATGACACCCATACAGATGGTTTGTACGAAGAGATTTTCAGCGGCGAGTGGACTGATTTCTCCATAAAAAAAGGCGTGCATCTGCACGCCTGGGGATATAAAGTATTGGTGAAATTGTAACGTTGATTATCCGTTTTCTACGGTAATTATTCAGCGATCTTCATTGGATACCTGAATACACCATCGTAGCCCGGATACATACCATCGAGGGTTACCGCATTACCTGCTTTTTCCAGTTCCACGCGGAATTCTTCAACGGTATTAACCTCTTTGCCATTTACTTTCAGGATCACAAAACCTTCTTCCATCCGGGTTTTGCTGAAAGCGCCATTGTCGTCTATACCTTTCACCATCACGCCGCCTTTAACACCCATTTCTTTGGCTGTTTTGGCTGAAATGGTAGAGAGCTCAGCACCCAGTTTATCCAGCACCGAAGTTTTTACAATGGCTGTTGTGCCACCGCTGTTGCGAAGTACCACTTCTGTCACTGACTCTTTTCCATTGCGACGGTAACCAATTTTTACACGGTCGCCGGGACGATAAGTCGCGATTTGTCCCACCATCTCCGGACCAGAACGAACCGGTACACTGTTCACTCGCGTAATAAAATCTCCTTTCTGAATACCAGAAGAAGCGGCTGCACCATCTTTGGTCACATCCAGCACAAAAACACCTTCACCATCAACAATGCCTTCCTGTTTTTTCACTTCATCGCTGAGGTTATCGGGTGCATAATTAATGCCCAGATAAGCACGTTGCACGGTCCCAAATTTCATCAGGTCGGCCACAATCTTTTTTACCAGGTTTACCGGTATGGTAAACGAATAACCGGCATAGGAACCTGTGGGCGACGCAATGGCCGAATTGATGCCAATCATCTGGCCGGCCGTATTGATCAACGGACCGCCACTGTTCCCAGGGTTTACCGCCGCATCTGTTTGGATAAATGATTCAATGGGCACTTTGCTTTGGCGCTTGTTGATGTCGAGTGTACGACTCTTGGCACTCACGATGCCTGCTGTAACGGTTGCATCTAAATTAAGCGGATAACCCACGGCCAATACCCACTGGCCAATTTTGAGATCATCTGAATTGCCATAAAGCAAAAAGGGCAGGCCCTTCGCATCGATCTTAATCACGGCGAGATCACTCGACGCATCAACGGCAATCAGTTTTGCTTTGTACGTTTTCTTATCGCTGGTGCTTACGGTAATATCATCCGCCCCGTCAACCACGTGGTTGTTGGTAACGATATAACCATCGTCGCTGATGATGGCCCCTGAACCCGAACCCATAGAGGGCATAGAGCGCGGCGTCATGCCTTCGTCCATATCGAATCCGAACAAATCAAACAAGGGGCTGCGTCGCGGCAGGTTATTGCTGGCCGTACGCGTAGATTTTGTTTTGATATGCACCGTGGCCGGGATGGCGCTATTAGCGGCATCGACAAAATCTGAAGGCGCATTATCAGCCTTGCCGTCGAAAAAGCCCGCGTAGTTGGCGGGAATTTCGCGCTGGTCGGCCGCGTTGTAAGCGTATTCGTTTTTGTTGAAATATTTATTGTAGGCAACCATGCTGCCTACCGACGTAACGGCACTCAGAAGGATGATGGGTACAACTTGTTGCAGTTTCATAATTTCAATGTGTTTAAACAATTGATCGCTACAAAATAACGCTGGGAACCCGCTTGGGGTTGTATCGATTTTTAGTTTAACAATAGTTTTACTAAGGTCTTCGTAGATCCATTTAAAGATACGCTAAAAATGCCATCGTGTCCACGCCATCAGCATAGTCGTTGATGGCCGGTTCCTGGGCCTTTCCAAAGGGAACGCCCCCCTGACCAACGATGCATTGTACAGAATTATTGCCCTCAAGTGCTGCCTGGGGGGCTTCGCCCGGCTGGTAAAAGGCATAATTAACCTGCGAAATGGGTGAAAACAGGGCCTCCTGCTCAATTAACAAAATCGAATTATTTGTCATGTAAAAACGATTGTTCAACAAGGCCACGGCCAGTTGATAGTCGTAATTGTTTTTATACCGGCTATGGTCGAAAAAATAGTCATACTTACGGCCAGCATCCAGCAGTGGCTGGAAGTCGTAGCCCATAGGCACTCGCAAGGCAGTTACATTGCGGCAGCCGAGTCCAAAATAGAGGCAAATATCATCGGCGAGCGAGGCCAGTTCAGTGGTAGATTCCTGCCCATTGAGTATGGCCACCGAAGTCCGGTTTTTTCGAATGATGCTGGGGTATTTGCCAAAATAGTATTCGAAATAACGGGCGCTGTTATCGCTCCCGGTGGCAATATAGGCATCGCAGCCTTTCAGTTGTTCTGCCACCCTAAAATGTGTTTTTACAGTGGGTTCCCACTGGGCCAACACATCCAGCAAGTGCGGCAGCAATACCGTATCTTTCGACGATAGCTTGATATGGGCGATATGGCCGCTGATGAAAACGCATAACCAGTCGTGGAAGCCGACCAGCGGAATATTGCCCGCCATCACAATGCCGACCTTTTTGGGGCTGGGTTGCTCTGCCGGAACAGGGTATTGTTTTACCCATTGTTCGAGGATGGGCCTTTGCAAAAACCGATCGGCAATGGCATTGGCTGCCAGGTCGGTAAAGGCTTTTGTAAACCAGGGGTTGCGAATACCGGCCTGGGTTACAACCGATTGCCACGCCTCGTCGTTTTGCCGCAGGTAATCGCCCAGCTTCACCAATAAATCTATCCGGCATTGTAAATCCAACATGGCGTTTTAAATTTGCTGCAAGTTAATTGCTTAGAAGACTGAAAAAAACTGAGAATATGGCTATCAAGATAACAGACGAATGTATCAACTGCGGTGCCTGCGAACCCGAGTGCCCGAATAATGCAATTTATGAAGGGGGCGTGGAATGGGCGCTGAGCGATGGCACCATGGTGCGGGGATCGTATACGCTGATGGACGGAATGGTGATGAATGCCGACCAGCGGAACACGCCGCTGAGTATGGATACCTATTATATTGTGCCGAATAAATGCACCGAGTGCCAGGGCTTTCACGAAGAGCCGCAGTGCGCGGCAGTTTGCCCGGTTGACTGCTGTGTACCCGACGATATGTACCAGGAAACCGTTGATCAACTCATGGCGAAAAAAGAGAAGTTGCACCTTTGATTTTGGCTTTTTATTTTGGGTGTTTGCGTTGGCTTTTTTATCTTTAGTAGAGAAACAGTTTGCTAGTAGCTTCGGCTACTTTTTATAGGCGGGTGATATTTCCCGTCAGGTAACGGGTGAAGGACTAATCCTTCACCTTTTTCTTACAATAACAATAGAAAAACCAGGTCGGCTACAATGGCAAAAAAGATTATCGCTTTTCTCACTGGCGGCTATTCAGGTGAGGCAGAAATTTCCTACTTAAGTGCATTAACGATCAACAAAAACCTCGACCGCGAAAAATACGATGTGTACACGATCGATATTCGCCCCGATGGTTGGTGGTATAAAGCCGACGATGGCAGCGAAACAACGATCGACAAAAACGATTTTTCCCTTACACTGGCTGCAGGCAAAATTCAATTTGATGTGGTACTAATCGGTATCCATGGCACGCCGGGAGAAGATGGAAAACTACAAGGTTACCTCGATATGATGGGCCTGCCGTATACCAGTTGTGATGCTGCAACTTCAGCACTTACTTTCAACAAACGATACACCGTTGCCGTAGCAGCTTTTGGGGGCATTCATGTGGCGAAATCACTGCATCTATTCAAGCACCGAGAATACGATACCAAATCCATCCTGGCCCAATTGAAATTGCCCTACTTTGTAAAACCCAACAATGGTGGTAGCAGTATCGGCATGAGCAAAGTGACAAAGGGCGAAGACCTCTCTGCAGCCATTCAAAAGGCTTTCCAGGAAGATAGCCAGGTGTTGATTGAAGAATTCATTGCGGGACGCGAATTTACCATCGGTGTATTCAGAAGCAAGGGCGAGATCATTACCCTGCCTTTCACCGAAATCATTGCCAAAAATGAGTTTTTTGATTTCGAAGCAAAATACCATGGTAAGAGTGAAGAGATTACACCGGCAAAAGTGGACGAGTCGGTGGCAGAAAAAGTGCGCGCGGCCGCGCGACAGGTATATGGATTGTTTAATTGCCGCGGGGTAATCAGGATCGACTTTATCTACAATGAATCGGTGGGAGCACCTTATATGTTGGAGATAAATACCGTTCCCGGGCAAAGCGAAGCATCACTGGTGCCGCAACAAGTGCGGGCCATGGGTTGGTCGCTCAAAGAATTCTATTCGGCGCTGGTTGACGAAGCGTTGACAGGTAAATAATTTTCGTTTCCTTTGAAACGATTACCAAACAAATAGTCTAGTGTTTGCATCACTCTCCAAAAAGCCCCTGTGGCTGAATATACTGGTTGCCCTGGCCATTGTTGCCTTACTGGTATTCCTGTTTTTTAATTCACTGGCGTTCTTCACCAAGCACGACCAGGTGATTGCAGTGCCCAACGTGGTGGGAAAATCATTTGATGCCGCAAAAGAAAGCCTGGAAAAAGAAGGCTTCGATGTAGTTATCCAAGACTCGGTGTATCGCGATACCGCAAAGGCCCTGGCCGTGGTGAAACAGTTTCCGGAAGCAGATGCTTCGGTAAAAGTGAATCGCACTATTTATCTAACGGTGAACCGCGCTATTCCGCCCGATGTGGTGATGCCCAACTTGATCGGGATGAGCATTCGCAACGCAACCCTGGTTTTGAAACAATTCGGCCTTAAAATGGGCGACACTTCTTACAAACCTGATTTCGCCAAAAACTCTGTTTTGAGCCAGGAAGTAAAAGGCGTAAAGGTCGAGCCCGGCACCAAGTTGCCAATGGGTACAGCCGTATCCATTGTATTGGGCAGTGGTTTGTCTAATGTTGACATGGCGGTTCCTGATCTGGTGGGATTGACTTACAAAGACGCAACATCCATGCTTGACGGAACGGGCATTAATTTTGGCGCCACGGTGTTGGACCCAGATGTGAAAGACACCAGCGGGGCCTATATCTATCGGCAAAGCCCCGATCACCTGACGGTTGATTATCGGCCCAATCGGATTCGCTCCGGACAAATGATTGATATCTGGTTGAGTACAGCAAAACCTGTTCGCGATTCCACCCGGAAACAGCCGGCAACAACGCCTGAAGAGAATAACTATTAAACATATAATATGCAAAACATAACGGTTGAAGAATTGAAGGCGCGATTGGATAGTGGCGAAAAGTTACATGTGATAGATGTACGCGAACCACAGGAATATGCAGAAAGCAATATCGGCGCACTGTTGATTCCACTGGGCAAAATCCAGGCCATGCAGGTCGACGAAATCGACGACCTTAAAAACGAAGAAATCATTGTTCACTGCCGCAGCGGTAAAAGAAGTTTGACCGCGTGTCAGTACCTGGAGTCGATGGGTTTCACCAATACAAAGAATGTGGAGGGCGGTATACTCGCATGGCAGGAGAAATTTGGGAAATAGGTTTTTTATTTGCCGCCTGCTACCAGGAACAGCAAATAAAAAAGCAAGATGATGGCTATGTTCAACGCAATAGTCTTTTTCATGGGGATGGATTACATACCCATCCCCATTGAAAATGATGCCAAACCCTGTTTTTTGCGATTAGGAATACTACAGCCGGATATTTACACCCCCCATCCAGTTGATACCCGCCATCGGGAACACGTAATTCTCCGTATAAGGCAGCTTCTCATACAGGTAACTATAGGTATAGCCATTGGCAACATACAACTTGTTGAAAAGGTTATTTACCTGGATAATGAAAGTAGTTTCCCTAAATAATTTCTCACTAACGGTATAGTGTAACCGCAGATCCTGCACATAATAACCCTTGAGGCTGCGCGCGTTATTGGAAGTATTGTCGAGGTATTGTTTGCCCACATATTTTCCGCTAAGGGTAATATCTGCCTGCTTAAACGGTGTGATTTGAATAGAGCCGGCACCGATCAATGCGGGTGAAAAAGAGATATCCGTTTTTTTGTACTGTCGCGTTTCCTGGCTGCCATCGTCCCAATTGTCGATGTATTCGGTAAAGTTCAGCACTTTGTTTTCACTAACAGTAATATTGCCGTTGACTTGCAACCAGCTAGCCGGTCGCCAGTTTCCCTGCAACTCAACACCCAATCGATGGCTGTTGGGAATATTGGTTCTGGTATAAGCGCCTACATCGTTTATCTTACCAGTAAGCACCAACTGGTTGTGGTAGCGCATATAATACAGGTTCAGTGCCCAGGATGCTTTGCTGTAACGCTTGTCCAATCCCAATTCCCAATCGTATAAGGATTCGTATTTCGGTTGTGTATTGGCACCGGCTTCAAAATCATCGCGATTGGGTTCTTTGTTGGCCACTGCCAATGACGCATATAGGTTCCAGTTGTTTTGGCGATAGTTCAATCCCAGTTTTGGGTTGAAGAAATTGTATTGATTGTTGATACGGAGTTCAGGGTTGTCGCGAAAGCCGTTGATCTGGTAGGTCACATGTCGGTACTGCAGGTCAACAAAACTCGACAAAGCGCTGGTTAATTGCTGTTGCCATTTTCCATAGACATTGATATCTGATTTGACAGCCTTGTGCCGATACCATTCGTAATCGACCGGAAAGCCGGTAGCCGCCCAAATAACTTTGCCGTAGTGATTGCCATCGTATCTATTGGCACCGCCACCAAAGCTAAACTGCGTGCCTTTGTTTTTATACAGTAGCGAATAAATGGCGCCGTAATAATAATTGTCCAGCCATAATTGTCGAACGAGGTCAGTTTTTTCTATGGTGGAATCGCCGATAACCGGATTGGCGAGGCCGTACTTACTGAATGATTGACTGGCTTTGTAGTTTTCGTAGTAGCCACGTCCGCGGGTAAGAAAACCCGCCACATTCAGCGACAAGTTTTCATTAAAAGCATGGTTGAAAAAAAGCTGGTAATGATCCTGCTGGTAATTATCTGTTTCGTTTTTGTAAGGCTCACCCGGTTTATCGGTGCCGGAGGTATTGCAGGTACGACAGGTAGCGAGGTCTTGTTCCAGGATGCCATTCCAGGCCTGGTAGGTTTTTTCTTTTCCGGAGAAAATATTGATTCGCAAGCTAGACTTTGGGGTGATCCAGGCGCCAGAGATAAAGAACGATTGCAAGTTGGAACTGGCGCGGTCAATATAGCCGTCACTGCTGATGCGCGATAGTCGTGCATCGAGGGTGAAATGGCCGTTGATGAGTCCGCTGCCCGCCTTCACCGTATTCTTCCAGGTATTAAATGAGCCATAACTGTTGTTGATTTCGCCGTAAGCATCTTCGCGAAATTCATGGGTGCTGATATTCAGGCTGGCGCCAAAAGCACCTGCACCGTTACTGGATGTGCCAACACCACGTTGCACCTGGATACTGCTTACAGAAGAAGCAAAGTCGGGTAGGTTAACCAGAAACATCCCCTGGCTTTCTGCATCATTGTAGGGGATACCATTCAGGGTCATATTGATGCGGGTGGCATCTGTTCCGCGGATGCGGATACCTGTGTAACCGACGCCATTGCCGGCATCGGAATTAATAGTGATCGACGGCGTTTGGTTGAGTAGGAATGGAAGGTCTTGCCCCAGGTTTTGGGCGGCGATCTCTTTGGCCGTGATATTGGTGCGCGCAAAAGGGGCACGGTCGCCTGCCCGCAGTGCGCGTATCTCTACCGGCTGCAGAAACAGGTTGTAGCGTTCCAGGAAAATAGTGTCGCCAAAGGCATCGGGGGGCAGGTAACTGGTTTTGTAACCAATGCTAGACACGGAGAGCCTGCTGCCGGCATTTCCACTGAGTACGATGCGGCCGTTGTGGTCGGCAAGCCGACTGTCGGCATTCGCAAAATCGATACTGGCGCCGGCCAGGGGCTGGTGGGTTTGGACATCGGCCACCACCACGGTGCGGTTTTGGGCCAATAGGGGGGACATCAGGCTGAAAGCGCATATCCCCAAAAACATTTTTTTCATGTTCAACATTTACTGTTTGAAAAAATGATTTGAGAGAAATGCTGCGAAAGCAAAAGGAGGAATATATGCGAACCACCTTCCCTGCGCAGGCATTACCCTGTTCAGGTTCAACGGGTATTATCTCAGCCGGCAGCTTTCACTGCCAGCACCCCGGGGAACTTGATAGCCGTTTCGGCGGCTACGGGTCAAAATTAATCGATTTTGCAGGAAATTTGTAACATTTTAGTTTTTCAGTCGTCACAGCTTTAAATGGACTATATGAAAAGATTTTCATTGCTTATAGGCGTTCTTATGCTCGTTATGGCCGTTTGGGGCCAGTCGGTAACCGTGAATGATGCCAACGCGCGCAAACGCGATGTGGGTTCTTTTTCGGGTGTGAAAGTTTCGCAGGGTATTGAGTTGTTGTTACAACAGGGTGGGGAAGATGCGGTAGCAGTGAGTGCAAGCCGGGCTGAGTACCAGGATCGTATTAAGACAGAGGTGGAAGGCAATGTATTGCGCATTTATATCGACGACAAAAATTACAATTCAAACTGGCGGCGGGGTGTAAAGTTTCGTGCCTATGTATCTATTCGACAGTTGGAAAAACTGATCGCTTCTTCGGGCGCCAGCGTTCGTACAGGCAATGTGATTATGGTGTCGAACTTGATGCTAGACGCGAGTTCGGGCGCCACCATCGATGGCGAATTCAAAGGTCAGCGAATCAGTTCAGACAATAGTAGTGGTGCAGTCACTACTGTAAAAGGTGCTGTCGATTTTGTTTCGGTGGAAGCAAGCAGCGGTGCTATTTTTAAAGGCTTTGATTTATCGGCCGCCAATGGCGAAGCAGATGCATCCAGTGGCGGTACCATCAGCCTTACCATTACCAAAGAGTTGAATGCAGAAGCAACCAGCGGCGGCGATGTAAAATACAGAGGCGGTGGTGTGATTCGCAAAGTACATACGAGCAGTGGTGGTGCCGTGCGTTCAGACAGTGAGTAATGTTGATGCAAAATAATAAACATGAAAAAAATTATTTCCTTAAGCCTGCTGGTACTGACCATGGTCGCAGCACAGGCACAGAAATTTGTGATCAGCGATGCCAATGCGCAGATGCGAACCGTAGCGCCGTTTACCGGTGTGCGCATTTCCAGCGCCATTGATCTTTATCTCAGCCAGGGCGATGAAACAGCAGTAGCGGTGAGTGCCGATGACCCGGCAGTGCGCGATCGAATCAAAACAGAAGTGAAAGATGGTGAATTGCGTATTTGGTTCGATGGCCAGGGTTGGAAAAACTGGCGGGGCAACAAAGCCATGAAGGCCTATGTTTCCATAAAAAGCATCAACTCTTTAAAAGCCAGTGGTGCCTGCGATGTAAAATTGATGGGCAAGATCAAAGCCGATAAGTTATCGGTTGACCTCAGTGGCGCCAGCGATTTGGAAGGCGAGCTGGATTGTAACAAGCTCGAAATGGATGTAAGTGGCGCCAGTGACTTGCGTTTGCAGGGAACGATGGGGTCAACGGCTTTGCGCCTGAATGGTGCGAGTTCGGTGAAAGGCTGGGGCCTGACAACCGATTATTGTGAAGTAGATGCAGGCGGTGCTTCCTCCATCAATATTGTCGTGAACAAAGAGTTGAGCGTGAAGGCAAGCGGCGCGTCAGATATTAACTACCGGGGCGATGGGGTGATCAAAGAAATGAAAACAAGCGGCGCGAGCAGTATTTCGAAAAAATGATCCTTTTTTGATTTTTACCAATTTTCCCCCTACCTTTGCCCTCCACATCGCGAAGTAGAGCAGCGGTAGCTCGTCGGGCTCATAACCCGAAGGTCGGAGGTTCGATCCCTCCCTTCGCAACCAAGAAAGCCTACCTGGTAGGCTTTTATTTTTTTGCGGCAGTACCTGCGCACTGATTACCTCCGGTTCCTGGCATCCAGATGTTCTCGTCCTGCTACCTATTGATAATTGTTGTATGAAAGTGGGATTTGTAAACATATTTGGCAAACCGAATGCCGGGAAAAGCACGTTGCTCAACGCGCTTATTGGCGAAAAGCTGGCCATTGTTTCACCCAAAGTGCAAACCACGCGGCACCGGATCAAGGGCATACTTACCGAGCCAGGTTACCAACTGATTTTTTCTGATACACCGGGTATTATTGAACCCAAGTACCGGTTGCACGAAAAAATGATGCAGGCGGTAAAGTCAGCCCTCGAAGATGCTGACCTGGCCTTGCTATTGGTGGATATACACGACAACTGGGCCGAAAACGATGAAATTTTTTCCTCTTTAAAATTAAAGGTACCGTCGATATTGGTGTTGAATAAAGTGGATGGTAGCGGTTTGAAAAAATTGCCGGAAGCGAAGGCTTTTTTCGAAAGCAAACCATGGGTAAAAGAAATTGCTGCTGTATCGGCGTTGACTGGCGAGGGTGTAAGCCAATTGCTCGATAGGATTGTTAGCCGCATGCCGGAAGGGGAGCCCTTTTTTGATGGAGAGAACCTAACAGACCTGCCTACCCGCTTTTTTGTGGGTGAATTGATTCGCGAACAGATATACCAGTTGTACCAGGACGAAATTCCGTATCACGCGGCCGTGCTGGTGCAGGAGTTTAAAGAGAAAAACACGCTGATAAAGATTCAGGCCGATGTTATTGTGCAAAGAGAAACCCAGAAAGGAATTGTGTTGGGTGAAAAAGGAAAAATGATTCGGGAACTCGGTACCCGGTCGCGCGAACAAATTGAAAAATTTCTCGGACAAAAAGTATTTCTCGAACTGTTTGTAAAAGTGCGCCCCAAATGGCGCGACAACGAACTGCACCTTCGCGAATACGGCTATAAGTAAGGATTTTATTTTTGACTTGAATTTCTAATTATGTCAGGATATACAGTGGCAATAGTGGGCCGGCCAAACGTCGGCAAGAGCACTTTCTTCAATCGTTTGCTGGAGCAACGCAAGGCCATCGTCGATGACCAAAGTGGTGTAACCCGCGATCGTCAGTATGGCGTAGCCGAATGGGCAGGAAAAACATTCAATGTCATCGATACAGGCGGTTTTGTTGACCGAAGCAAAGATGTTTTTGAAAAGGAAATCCGCAAACAGGTACTAATTGCGCTGGAAGAAGCCGATGCGTTGATTTTTGTGACCGATGCTTCTACCGGCATTACGGATCTTGATGAAGCGATGGCCGATGTACTACGCCGCACCACAAAACCGGTGTACCTGGTTGTAAACAAAGTCGACAATCCGCAACGCATGATCGATGCGGCAGAATTTTATTCGCTTGGTTTTGACAACGTTTTCAATATTGCCGCTATCAGTGGCAGCGGAACCGGTGAATTGCTGGATGCTGTGGTAGCTGCTATTCCTGATGATCGACAAGCGGGCGAAGAAAACAACGAAGTGCCCAAGTTTGCCATTATCGGTCAACCGAATGTGGGCAAGTCGAGTTTACTGAATGCGCTGGTAGGGCAGGAGCGAACCATTGTCAGCGATGTAGCCGGCACTACCCGAGATACCATTCATACCCATTATAATCTCTTTCAGAAAGAATTTATTCTCATCGATACGGCAGGCATCAGGCGCAAACAGAAAGTGCACGAAGACCTGGAATTTTATTCGGTAATCCGGGCTATCAAAGCGATGGACGAAGCGGATGTTTGTTTCCTGGTGTTGGACGCTGAAAAAGGCATTGCCGCACAGGACCTCAGTATATTCAGCCTGGCTGCGCGTAAAGGCAAAGGAATCGTTATATTAGTAAACAAATGGGACCTGGTAGAGAAAGTGACCAACACCGCGAGGGACTATGAAAAGCAACTGAAAGAAAGACTGGCGCCTTTTACCGATGTGCCAATCCTTTTTATTTCAGCCAAAGAGAAAACCCGCATTTTCCAGGCGATGGAGAAAGGGCTCGAAGTGGTTGAAAACAGGAAGCGAAAAATCCCCACTTCGCAGTTGAACGAAGTAATGCTGAAGGCCATTGCTGCTTTTCATCCGCCGGTGGTAAGGGGCAATCCAGTGAGCATTAAATATGTGACCCAATTACCAACGGTTGTGCCATCCTTTGCTTTTTTCTGTAATTACCCCGACGATGTGAAAACGCCCTATCGAAACTATTTGGAAAACAAACTGCGCGAAGCTTTTGACTTTAGTGGCGTGCCCGTGCGCGTATTTTTCCGAAAGAAATAAGCAGTTATAATGGTAATACAAACAGTAAAATAGGTAGCTGGCGAACAACCGACAAGCGGTAGTTTTGCTTAAGTAAACAATTTTGATTTGTTTGTAAACAATTGGAACTGTCTGCTGTTCTATTCGCAATTTCAGATCACAATCTTTATGAAGTATAGCTTTTGGTGTCTGTTCCTTTTAACTGGAGCAAAGTGGGCCATAGCACAGACACAGACCGACTCCACCCTGGTGTCGCCTGATCTGCAGCAATGTATCCAATACGCCTTGCGCCACCAACCGGCGGTGCAGCAGGCGGTAATTGATGAGCAACTGGCCGAAACCACGATCCGGACAAAACTGGCCGACTGGTATCCGCAGGTGAATATGAATTACCTGGCGCAACACAATTTCCAGGTGCAGACCAGTGTTATTGGCGGCAACCCCGTTCGCTTGGGTGTGGCCAATACTTCGTCGTTGCAATTTGGCCTCACGCAGCAGATTTTCAACCGCGATGTGTTGCTGGCTGCCCGCACAAAAACAGATATCCGGTTGCAGGCAAAGCAGAATACCAGTGCCAATAAAATTGATGTTGCCGCCAATGTATCGAAGGCCTTTTATGATATTGTTGCCACGCGGCAGCAGATCAGGGTGAATGAAGAAAATCTTACCCGCATTAACCGGAGCCTGCAGGATGCGTACAACCAATACAAGGCGGGTATTGCCGACAAAACCGATTACAAACGTGCCAGCATCACACAGAACAATACCAAGGCCAATTTGCAATCGGCCTATGTGCTGTTAAAGGCCAAGGAAGAATACCTGAAGTACCTGATGGGTTATCCCACCAATCAGCCGCTTCAGATTTCCTACGACAGCCTGCAAATGGAACGTGAACTCAACACCGATACCCTGCTCACCGCCCGGGTGCAGGATCGCATTGAATACAAGCAACTGGAAACACAACAACGTTTGCTGGAAGCCAACCTGAAATACGAACGTTGGGGATACCTGCCCAGCTTGTCGCTGAATGGCAACTACAATATGATGTTCCTGAATGAAGAAATATCCAAATTGTACAGCACCAATTATCCCAACTCTTATGCCGGCCTCACACTCGGCCTGCCTTTGTTTCAGGGTGGAAAGCGCAAAGCGCGCATTGAAGCGGCAACCTGGCAATTGAAAAGAATTGAGCTGGACAAGATCAGTTTCTCAAATTCGGTGAACGCCGAATACAACCAGGCGATGGCAGCTTATAAAAGCAGTTATGCCAATTACCTGGCTTTAAAAGAAAACCTGGCCCTGGCGCACGAGGTATATGATGTGATTAATCTCCAGTATCGTTCAGGTGTAAAAACCTACCTGGAAGTAATAGTAGCAGAAACCGATCTGCGATCGGCTGAGATCAATTATTATAATTCATTGAACGAAGTATTGTCTGCCAAAATTGATGTGCAGAGAAGCCTTGGTCAAATCAACTACTAATCAGAAAACTTTGAATCACATGTTGCATAAAGGTTATGTTGCCGGCGGGTTCTTCAGCCTGCTTTTTATCCTATCGTCTTGCGGCAATAAGCAACAGCAGGCAAGCCAGGCGCCGCCACCCGCGGTACCGGTAACGCTGACTGAAGTGAGTGCTGCAAAAACATCTTATTATGATGAATACCCGGGTATGCTGGTGCCCTTGAACCAAACAGAAATTCGGGCACAGGTAACAGGCTATGTTACCGGTATTTATTTCAAAGATGGGGACAAGGTCAAAAAAGGTCAACGTCTATACAGCATCGATGCACAGTCGTATGATGCCAATTACCAGAACGCCATCGCCAATATGCAGGTGCAGGAAACCAATTTGTTGAAAGCGCAAAAAGATGCCGACCGGTACAATGAACTGGATAAGCAGGATGCGATTGCGAAGCAACAGGTTGATTATGCCAATGCAGCCCTCGAAGCAGCAAAGAAACAGGTTGATGCAGCGAAAGCAACCGTACGTGCTGTACAGGCCAATGTGCGGTTTGCAACCATCACGGCGCCGTTCAGTGGCACCATTGGTATTTCGCAGGTGCGACAGGGCACGTCGGTGGTAGCCGGCTCAACAGTGTTGAATACCATATCAACCGATGAACCAATGGCAGTCGATTTTTCGGTCGACCAAAAAGACCTCTATCGCTTTACGACTTTGCAGCAGCAGAAAAGAAACCCCAAAGATTCGCTGTTCACCCTGGCCTTTGGCAATACCGTATATCCATATACAGGTAGTATCGCCTTTATAGATCGCGCAGTAGATGCACAAACAGGCACCATAAAAACCCGACTAAATTTTCCAAACCCCAAGGGTGCGTTGAAAGCCGGTATGAATGCGATGGTACGTGTGCATACCGATGCAGGCAATACCGCCATCAGCATCCCTTATAAATCGGTAGTTGAACAGTTGGGTGAATTCTATGTGTATGTAGCGATAGATAGTAATAAAGTCAGCCAGCGTAAAATCAAACTGGGTAAACAGATCGATTCTATGGTGATCGTCAGAGAAGGTTTGAATGCGGGTGAAAAAATTGTTGTTCAGGGTGTGCAGAACCTGCGCGAAGGATCGGTGATCAATCCTGCACCGAATAAATAAAAAAAGATGATTGCAGATACTTTTATAAAGCGGCCTGTTACCGCCATTGTAATATCGGTGGTATTGGTGCTGGTGGGAATCATCGCGATGATTACTCTGCCCGTAGCGCAATACCCGGATATCACGCCGCCCACTGTTTCTATTGCCGGTAACTTTACCGGTGCCGACGCGCAAACGGTAGAGCAAACCACCACCACGGCGATTGAGACCCAGGTGAACGGTACACCGGGCATGACCTACATGACCAGTAATAGTACCAGTAGTGGTCAGTCGAGTATCACGGTAAACTTTGAAGTAGGTACCAATATTGATATCGCTACGCTCGATGTGCAAAACCGCGTAAGTGTTGCACAGCCAACCTTGCCCGATGCGGTAAAGCGTTTAGGCCTTACCGTTAGAAAGCGTAACCCCAGTATCATGATGGCCCTGGCCCTCATTTCACCCAATGGAACGCACGACGCTACTTTTTTGGGCAACTATGCCAATATTTACTTGAAAGACGCGCTGTTGCGGGTGAAAGGCGTGGGTGATATCTTCACCAGGGCCGATGATTTTAGTATGCGTGTTTGGCTGGACCCCGGCAAAATGTCGGCGCTTGGCATCACCACCACAGAAGTGAATGCCGCATTAGCGGAACAAAACCTGCAAGTAGCTGCGGGAACCGTGGGGGGTAACCCCCAACCAGGTGCACAAACCTATGAATTCAGCGTACTTACCAACAGCCGGCTGAATACGGTAGAACAGTTTGAGAAAATCATTGTGCGTACGCGGCCTGTTGACAACAGCGTGGTGTACTTACGCGACGTAGCCAAAGTCGACCTGGGCAAATTTGATTATGGCATCAATGCCTTTGCAAATGGCCATCCTGCAGCATTTGTGCTCATTTACCAGGCGCCTGGCGCCAATGCGCTCGACACCTACAAAGGCATCATGACTGCTTTGGAGCGCCTGAAGAAAAACTTCCCGAAAGATGTTGACTACCTGGTGCCGCTCGAAACAGCCACCGTGGTGCAGGTATCGATCAATGAAGTAATGCATACCCTGGTAGAAGCGCTGATCCTGGTAATACTGGTGGTGTTCCTGTTTTTGCAGAACTGGCGGGCAACCTTGATTCCCATCCTGGCCATACCGGTATCGTTGATCGCTACGTTTATATTTTTCATACCCTTTGGTTTTACCATCAATACACTTACCCTGTTCGCCTTTGTATTGGCGATTGGTATTGTTGTGGATGACGCCATCGTGGTGGTAGAAGCCGTTCAACACTATATTGACCACGAAAAAATATCGCCGCGAGAGGCGACGCAAAAAGCCATGCGCGATATCTCCGGACCAGTTATTGCCATCGCGCTGATCCTGGCGGCTGTATTTGTGCCGGTTAGTTTTGTGCCGGGCATCGTGGGCAGGCTGTACCAGCAATTTGCGATTACCATCGCTATGTCGGTCGTGATCTCTGCTTTTGTGGCATTGTCGCTGACGCCGGCACTCTGTATTTTGCTGCTCAAACCTTCAAAGGAAGAAGGTGCGAAAAAGAATTTGCTCGAAAAATTCTTTGCTTCATTCAACAATTGGTTCCACAAAGTATCCCGTTCTTATACCCGTGGCGTAGCAAAATGGATCAAGGCAACACCTTATGTAATCGTGATGATGATCTGCGTGTTTGTGGGTTTGTTCCTGCTATTCAAAAACAAACCAACCGGATTCATACCCACAGAAGACGAAGGACGTATGTATGTTACCTACGAAATGCAGGAAGGTGCTTCCACCACGCGTAGTGTAGCGATGATGAAAGAAATTATGTCGAGAGTGCAAACCATCCCCGCCGTTAAAGTGGTGGGTGGTATCGCCGGACTCAATATCATCAGCTTCTCCAATAAATCGAATGTGGGTACTATGTTTGTCAACCTCAAACCCTGGGATGTTCGCGAAAGCAAAGAAATGCAGGTACAGGGTGTGATGGCTGAAATTCGCAAGCGAACCGCTGATATCAAAGAAGCACGCATCATGCCAATTGCGCCGCCGGCCATTCCTGGCTTGGGACAAACAGCCGGCTTCACCTTTGAGTTGCAACAAACAACCAGTACGGACGACCTCAAACAATTTGAAGCCGTCGGACAAAAATTCTTGGGAGCGTTGTTAAAACGTCCCGAGATCGGCGCTGCTTTCACTTTTTTCAGTACTCGAACACCGGCCTACCAGGTTGATGTAGATCGCGCGAAGGTGAAACAGTTGGGCCTTAGTTTGTCTGATGTATACGGAACCTTATCGACCTTGCTGGGTAGTAGTTATGTAAATGACTTCAACTTATATGGAAGAAATTTCCGGGTGATGTTACAGGCCGACAGCAGTTTCCGTTCTGACCTGTCTGAGTTCCAGAATTTCTATGTTCGAAACAGCCAGGGCAATATGATTCCGTTGAGCTCTATCGTTACTTCGAAAGTAATCGAGAATCCTTCGGTGATATCGCACTATAATATTTATCGTTCCATTGAATTCAATGGTACACCAAAGCCAGGTTATTCAAGTGGTGAAGCCATCCAGGCGCTGCGTGAAGTAGCACAACAGGTATTGCCTGATGGTTACGGGTATGAATTCTCGGGCATGAGCCGCGAGGAAATTGCAGCAGGAAGTAGCACAACGACCATCTTCGCCATTTCGATTGTGTTTGTATTTCTTTTCCTGGCAGCTTTGTATGAAAGTTGGTCGATTCCATTTTCCGTATTGTTTGCAGTACCAATTGGTGCCCTTGGATCTATCATCACTCTTACTTTCCTGCCCAGCCTGACGAACAATGTTTATGCACAAATTGGATTGATCACCTTGATCGGCCTGGCGGCGAAGAACGCCATCCTCATTGTTGAATTTGCCAAAGAAAGGGTAGACCGAGGCATTGATATATTGCATGCCACTTTGCAAGCTGTGCAATTGCGTTTGCGACCCATCATCATGACCTCGCTGGCATTTATCTTGGGGGTGCTTCCGCTGGCTTTTGCTACGGGTGCGGCTGCTGAAAGCCGGAAAACCATTGGCTGGACAGTTTTTGGCGGTATGATGGCTGCAACTACCCTGGCCATTTTTGTTGTTCCGGTTCTTTTTGTATTGATTACCAAGCTTTCATATGGCCGGAAAATCCAAAAAATTAGGGCAAAAGCAGAAGAAGAAAAGAAGATGGATGAGACTATTTTCCGAACCAATGCCTAAGAAAAGCAGCGGAATGTTTGCATATTAGAGATATATTAACTAGGTTTGCGGCGGAAAAAATATCCATCAAAAACAAGAAACAATGAAAAAGGTATTTGCTATTCTCGCTATCACTGCTGCTTTTGCTGCTTGTAACAACGCTGCTGAATCAACTGAAAAAACAATTGATTCTACAGCCAACGCTGCTGCTGCTACCATCGATTCTACTGCTGCTGCTGCAACAACTACAATCGATTCAGTTGCTAACAAAGTAGACTCTACTGTTAAAGCTGCTACTGACAGCGTTAAAGCCAAAGTTGATAGCCTGAAAAAATAAGGCAATAATTGACTATATATAAAGGCCGGCGTTTACGTCGGCTTTTTTATTGGTTCTAAAATCCGTTTTTTCACTCTTTTTTCGGGAAGACCGCCCCAATAATTTGCAGGTAGCAAAATGCAGGTTATGAAAAAAGTGGGCGTGATTTTTTTGCTGACGATAGCAGCGGTACATGGGTTTGCAGCCATTCGATGGACGGGTATGGCGGGGAACGGTAGGTGGGATGATCCCCTGAATTGGGAAAACGCGGTGTTACCCGCTGCAACCGATGAAGTTGTGTTGGACAATAATTATGTATCCGGGCCCTATACGGTCATGTTGCCGGATATGGCTGTTACGGTAAGTCGCATTCAAATCGGCGGACCAAGTATTATTCAACTCATTCTACCTGTTTCAAACAACATTGTAAGTGCTGCAGGCTCGCCCGATACCCGGGCCCTGACTTTAACCGGTGGCGGTTATGCTTTGGAGATTGGTGAGGGCGCTGTTTTTGTGAACGCATCAGGCAGCAGCAGCGGCTATTCGATCCGAATTGCTGATTCAATTCTGGTACAGAATGGAGGCCGATTTGTGCATAGAACCCGCACGGGTCATGCCGAATTGGTAGAGCGACTAAGCCGTCGACCGGGAACAGAAAAAGGCATTTTTCGTTTTGAGAATACAGACGCGGCCTCGGTTATTTCTTTGAGTGGTCGTGTGTATGGACGATTGGAATTGTCTGCACAGTATGCCCCAGGCCAGCAAATTTCTTATACAGCAGCGGGTACGAATGATGCACTGATACGATCAGACTTTGTATTGGAGCAAGGTGTTCGGCTTGCGTTCAATTTTAGTAATACCATCAACATTCTTGGCAATCTCGAAGCGCATGGTGCGTCTATGAACCTGGCAAGTGCCGCCAGGTCGCTTACGTTGGATATTAAAAAAGATATTTTTTGGGAGAACGGCCTAATTGAGTCGAATAATGTAAATGGCGCAACAGGCCGATTGCTGCTGGCGGGTAATCAACCGCAACACGTTTTCATGGGTGCAGCCATTGGTTCAGCAACGAAACTGGTGCTTAACAATCTGGCGGGCTGTATTGCCAGTAGTGATCTCTCTGTGCTGCACGAATTACAGTTGCAAAATGGTGCGCTGACCATGGAGAACGGCTCCGGGGTTTTGTTGGGTGCCTCAGCAACCCTGCTGTCGGATAGTTTGAATGACAATAGTTATATAGATGGACTTGTTCGTAAGATTGGCTGGAATGGCGCGGCACTTCGTTTTCCGTTGGGAAAAAATAACCGACAGCGCTGGATCGTTTTAACAGGTGGCAGTGGCGATATTGAATTGGGTTATTATGGCAGTTCTGCTTTAAGCCTGAGTGGTCAAATGGCGACGGGTATAGACCATGTATCTGACCTGGAGTATTGGTCGGTTGCCTTGTCACAGCCATCCTTACTAAAAGTTTCGCTGTCGTTCGCAACAGGTGTAAGTGGCATCTTAACTGATCCCGGCAGTTTACGAGTAGCCCATTTGGTAAACAGTAGCTGGACAGATGCGGGTAATGCAGCGACTACAGGCAATACAGATTATGGGTCGGTTAGCAGCGACCTGATTCATGCCGGGACTTCTTTGCAGCTGACGCTGGCAAGCAACCTGGCTGGAGAAAATATTCTTCCGATGCATATAACTGACCAGCAAATGCAACAGTGGAACAACCGTTGGGTTTGCCGCTTTCGGGTGCTCGATATCAGTGCAGGCGATAGCTGTTTTATTGAATGGTCGGCCGATGGATTTAGGTATGAAAAAATCACAGCTATTCCTTTGCTGATGGATCAGTCGTTTTACCAGGAAACAATTCCAGCTGCGCGCGAACGGGGGTTCTGCAGAATTGTTTTGTCGTCGGCTGATGGAAACAGTATTGTCGGTAAGCCAATGCGGTTTGGTGTTGTGCCGGAGAAATGGGCGATCCAAGTGCTACCGATACGCAATCAATCGCTGGTAATTTTGAGCGATCAATCTCGCCCTACTACCGTGCAACTTTTTGATGGATGCGGCCGGCTGCTTGTTCGGCAGAAGATTGTCTTACAGAAAGGAAGCAACCAGGTTTTCCTCCGGCAAAAACAATATGCACGCGGAAATTATGTGGTGATGGTAACAGACAACAACCAGTTTTCGGTCAGCCGGCTAGTGTTATTGCAATAGCTGCCGTATTTTTCGGCGGTATTGCTGAAACGCTTTTTCTTCCTGTTTGATAAAACTATTATCGGCCAATTTTCCCACAACCTCGTCCATTTCTTCCTGGCTATTGTATAGCATCGCCCGAAACGGATTCTGGTAATCCTTTTCGCGCGAAGTAAGAATGCGCTCAGTAAGTTCTTTCCTGAATTGAACACTGTCGGCCAACAATTGTTTTACCGCATGAATATCATTGCTGAGGTCAACGCCAAAGGCCGCAGCATACAAGGATATAGCTTGTTGCAGTTTGTCGTCGGCATAGTGTTGCTGTTGTTCGCGATAAAATGCGTGCACATCTTTCCAGCCGGCTATCTTGTTTTTGGTTATCTGCGTGAGCAGGTCTTTAACCTTATCAGCGAGAATTAGTTGTCCGCCGATATTTTCCCATGCTTTCAACTTCCCTGCCTTTGGTAGTTTCTTGAACACTTTGCTAAGTGACACATCCAATGTTTCGCATTTCGCAACTATTTCCCTTGTTGCGTAATACGACAGTAGTTTTCGATACCATTGGTAGCCCTTTGCTGGTTTCAAAATCACAACGTGTCGTTGGCTTTTCTCTGCACCAGAAACCTGCACCAGGAGTTGATTTATGTCGCCATCGGTTGCTAAGAGTAGTTGTTTGCCCTTGTTCCTGTATTGGCGTTCGGTACCAGTTAGGCCCTGTTGTCGGTACCAGGCTGTTCCCGTGGCAGTTTCCAACAATGCCATTGCTTCCAGGCATTCGGCTGCGGTATCAGGTGCCAGGTAATCGTATTCCAACAACTGGGTTCGGTCGATTCGATTGTCGCGGTCTACATATTTCCAGGCATTCCGGGCGATGGCATACATATTATATTGAAACCAATAGGCGGGCATTATTTGCAATCGATCGTTGACCAGGTCGTTGCTGACCAACGCAAAGGGGAATTTGATGTCTATTTCAGCAGGATAATCGCCCTTGGCCAACATGCAATAAGAAGCAAATCGAGAATTGTGTTTCAGGCTTACACAGAGGCCTGGCCAGAAGCCACGGCCTGCAATTAATTCACCATCGGGGCTTCTTGAGTTGTGGTTAGAGCCGATGGTGGCACCAGCCGCCATATTGCTTTGGCCCATGACGAGAGAAGCACAAAGAAATGAATTGTTATGGTGTTGTTCGTGCGCGGGGAAGATAAGTGAGTTCAACACTTCGCAACAGGAGATGGTAGCATTGTTTCCCAGATACGAGTTGATAAGACGGGCCCCATATTTAAGTTGGGAATGCGAAGCCATCACGAAGCGAACGGCTTTGACGCCATAAAAGATGCGGCAGCCGATATTGATTATACCGTTTACCAACTCGCAGCCTTCGCCCACCTGCGACCTGGCGCTGGCGGTTGAATGTATGGTCAGGTTTTTTAACTTATTGGCGCCCTTGATATAGGCATCCGAGCCAATCATAACGTCTTTAATGACGCGGGTGTTTTTGATGATTGTGCGATCGCCAATCATGCCGTAGTAACCGCGTTGACTATCGAATATATTGGTGGTGAAATGGATGAATTGTTCCTGCAGTTTTTTGTTTTCCCGATGACGACTCCATAAATAAGCGTCGCCGGGTAGCATGCCGTCGAAAGGCAGTATTTTACGTCCGCCGTTCTCATTACATATTTCCAACCAGATGCGAAGCTTTTCCTCTTCGCCCTCTTTGATGATGCCGTTGCCGAATTTGGCATGGCTGCTGGTGGCCAGTTCGTTTATATTTGCCAGCATTACTTCATTGCCAACAATATAATGGGCCAGGTAGTTGACATTGTTCACCACCACATTGTCGCCGAAATCAGAACTGATGACGGTGCTATTATACAAACCCACGGGCAGTTGCAGGTTGCTGTATTCAAGACAAAATGCTTCGAGTTTTCCAATTCGAACCAAGCCATAAAATGTACAGCTCTTTACTAGTTCGGGATTGAAGGCGTCGGAAACAAGAATTTTATTCCAGTCGTCGCTGTGGTTCCGATTGCGCACCAACACTTCAATTTCGAAGGCAGTTAGTTGCCGGTAAAGTATGCCACTTTTGTTTTGCTGGTTGCGAAGATGGTACTCATCTTTTCCAGCGGGCAACAGGGAGTCGGGGATGAAATTATATCCCATGGCCTGCACCGGACTTTTTCTGATCAGGTTCATACTTGTAACTTTATTCTACTGTCACGCTTTTGGCCAGGTTGCGTGGTTTATCGACATCAAGCCCCTTGGCTACACCTATGTAATAAGCAAGCAATTGCATGGGAATGGCATTGACCAGCGGCGCCATCAGTTCATCGGCAAAGGGTACGGTGATGCTATCGTCACAGAGTGCATGGGCCGATTCATCACCCTCACTTACTACAGCGATTACTTTGCCTTTGCGGGCTTTTATCTCCTGCATATTGCTCAGCACTTTTTCGTGAAATGAATCTTTGGTGGCCACAAAAAAGACAGGTAGTTTGTCGTCGACCAATGCAATGGGGCCGTGTTTCATTTCAGCCGCCGGATAGCCTTCTGCATGGATATAAGATATTTCTTTTAGCTTGAGCGCACCTTCGAGGGCAATCGGAAAATTATACCCACGACCCAGGTAGAGTGCATCTGTAACGTCTTTGTATTTATGTGCTAGTTGTTCGATGTGCGCGTGTTGCTCCAATGCCAGTTTTACTTTTTCCGGTACTTCGTTTAATTCGGTTAGTAGTTGGCGGAAACGATCCTGGCTAATGCTGTTTCGGTATTCGGCAATCTTCAGGCCCATCATTGCCAGTACCGCCAGTTGGGCGGTGAAGGCCTTGGTACTGGCAACACCGATTTCAGGCCCGGCGTGCGTATAGGCCCCACCGTTAGATGTTCTCGCTATAGAAGATCCCACTACATTCACAATTCCTAAAATCAGCGCTCCTTTTTCTTTGGCGCTTTCAATGGCAACCAGCGTATCGGCGGTTTCGCCGCTTTGACTGATGGCGATGATCACATCGCCTTTGCCGACAATCGGATTGCGATATCGAAATTCAGAAGCATACTCTACTTCAACAGGAATGCGTGTTAGCTCTTCAAAAATATATTCTGCTACCAAAGCTGCGTGCCAACTGGTACCGCAGGCCACCATTATGATACGCTGCGCGTTTTTCAGTTGGTCGGCATATTTTTCGATGCCACTCATAGTAATGGTGCCGGCAGCCGCATCGAGGCGACCACGAAGGCAATCAAAAATGGTATCAGGTTGTTCGAAAATTTCTTTGAGCATGAAATGATCATAGCCGCCTTTTTCGATGGCTGCCATTTCCATATCGAGCTGGGTGATGAAGGGTGAAATCTTTTCGTTGCCCAGGTTCTTAAGAATCAACTCATCCGCCTTAATGATGGCTAGTTCATAATCATTCACATACACTACTTCTTTTGTGTATTCAATGATGGGCGAGGCGTCACTTGCCAGGAAATGAGCGCCTTTGCCAATGCCGATGACCAAGGGCGAGCCCTTGCGGGCTGCGATCAGGGTGTCAGGATGATCTTGGTCGAGCAGCACAATAACATAGGCACCCACAATTCTGCGCAGCGCAATGCGAACCGCTTCTTCCAGGTCGCCGCCGTTTTTGATATGGATGTCTTCAATGAAATTCAACAGCACTTCGGTATCGGTATCACTCTTAAAGCTGTATCCTTTTTTTACGAGCTCCGATTTTAGTTGCGCATAATTTTCAATAATGCCATTGTGAATCATGGCCAGTTTTCCGCTTTTCGAAAGATGCGGGTGTGCATTGCGATCGCAAGGTTCGCCATGGGTTGCCCAGCGCGTATGACCAATTCCGATGGTGGCCGGCAACGATTTTCCTAATAGTGTTTCTTCGAGTTGAGCTACTTTGCCTTGTTTTTTGAAGACTTCCAATTGGCCATTTTGAATGAGCGCAACACCTGAGCTATCATAACCACGATACTCAAGCCGCTTGAGCCCTTTGAGAATAATGGGATAAGCTTCTTTTTGGCCAACGTAAGCGACAATTCCACACATGATGTTGATTTTTGATATTGGGCAGTGGGTAGCAGGCAATGTAGCGCTTTTTACGCAATCGATTGCGTGAAAAATGCTAAATGTTGCCGGTGCATCAAAAAAAGCTGTTTCACTGCGCTTGAATCGCTGGCATTGAAATAGTATTGTGGTTCAAAACAACAGTAAATGGAACGATTGCAATTCACTACAGAAATCGATGCACCTGTGTCGTTGGTAGAAGAAGCGATGCTCGGTAAATTCAGTTACCCCCTTTGGACGGCTGCATTCAACGGCACCTCTACCTATGAAGGCGGTTGGAACAAGGGTGATACGATCAAGTTTATTGGTGTTAACAAAGAAGGTAAAAAAGAAGGCCTGGCAGGAACCATTAAAGAAAGAATTCCAGGTGAACTGGTAGAGATTCAATACTATGGCTTATTGGATGGCGACACCATTATTACAGAAGGCGCGGCTGTTGAAGACTGGTCGGGACTGGAGATATATCGGTTTGCTGCTGTAAATGGGAAAACAACATTGACCGTGTTGTTGGATGTGAACGAGCAGTACAAAGACTATTTCAACAAATCATGGCCCGAAGCCCTGGCTATATTAAAACAATACACAGAACAAAAAGCGATTCATCGTCCCTATCCCTGTTTTTGGTTTAATGGTGAGAAAAAAGCGCAGGAAGCGGCGGAAATGTATTGCGCTCTTTTTGCGGGAAGCTCCCTGAGATCATCCGGTTCCCTGGTTACCCATTTTGAAATAGGCGGACTACCCGTTATGTTACTGGATGCAGGTCCAATGTTCAGACCGAATCCCACGATTTCCTTGTACGCAACATTCGAAAAGAAAGAAGAGATCGATCGGGCCTGGTCTGCTTTCGCTGCTGAAGGAAAAGTATTGATGCCATTACAACAATACGAGTGGAGTTCCTATTACGGTTGGGTGGAAGACAGGTTTGGTATCAACTGGCAACTCACCCTTGGAAAGATAGCCGATGTGGGTCAACAGGTGGTTCCCCTGCTCATGTTTTGTGGCGCGCAGCAGAATAAGGCCGAAGCGGCGATTGATTATTATACCCATATTTTTAGAGACGCAGAGAAGTTGTTTGACATGCGATACCAACCGGGTCAAGCGAAAACAAACGCAACCATTGTGCATGCAAGATACCGGTTGGGAAATACTTTGTTTATGGCGATGGACAGCGGCGTGCCGCAGCCATTCAGTTTTAACCAGGGTGTTTCATTGGTGATTTCCTGTGACACGCAAGCGGAGATCGACTACTATTGGCAGGAATTCAGCAGCAAGGGTGAAGAAAGCCAATGTGGTTGGTGTGCCGATCAATTTGGGGTATGGTGGCAGGTGGTGCCAACCATATTGGGTGAGTTGATGGCAGATCCCGCTACCAGCCAGGCGGTGATGAATGCCTTTATGAAGATGAAGAAATTTGAAATAGACGTTCTGCTGCGTGCGGCAAATCGGAAATGAAAACCAGCCAACACACACACAATGATGATGTGTTTGGCTAATTTTGGCGCAAAGCAAACGGAATGGATATTATTGCAGAAAAGCAGATAGATATTACCAATGTAAAATTGATTGCAACAGATATGGACGGTACGCTGTTGAATGGAGAGAAAGAACTTCCGCCCGATTTTTATCAGGTGTTTCAGCAAATTCACGCCCAGGGTATTTTGTTTGCAGCTGCCAGCGGGCGACAGTTCTTTAACCTGCAGCAAGAATTTGAACCCATCAAAGATGATATACTGTTTATTGCTGAGAACGGCAGTTATGTACGGTATAAAAACGAAGACCTATGGGTACAGGACCTGCCGGAGAACAGTGTAGCTGAATTGATTCAAATCGCCAGAACGATCCCCAACGCACATATTATTTTATGTGGCAAGAAACGCGCTTATTTAGAAGACCATACACCGGCCTTTCTTGAACAGGTCAATATGTACTATCGGGAAAAAGCGTTTGTGAAAGACCTTACCCAGGTTACCGGCGACCAGTTTTTGAAAATTGCGATCTGTGACCTGAATGGTGCAGAGCACAATAGCTATACTTATTTTAAATCGTTGCAACATCAATTTCAGGTGAAGGTTTCGGGTAAAATCTGGTTGGATCTTTCACACAAAGATGCCCATAAAGGCCGGGCCATACAAATCATACAAGAACGATTTCAGATTGGGTTCAATGAAACCATGGTATTCGGCGATTATCTGAACGACCTGGAAATGATGCGAGAGGCCTACTTCAGCTATGCGGTTGAAAATGCACACCCCGACATTAAACAAGCGTCTAATTTTGTGACAGCGTCGAACGATGAAGGTGGGGTAACGAAGGTGCTGGATCGGCTGTTGGCTGCGCGCCAACGCAACCCCTAACATGTAAAAGCGTTTTTAAAAATTGAATGAGCCATGAAGCATTTGTTATTTATCGTTCTTTTTTTTTGTTACCGGCATGTTGGTCATGCGCAGGAAGACCATGGGCTGCTGGTCATATCACCGAATGGTCATTACATTCAATATGCAGACGGAACGCCGTTCTTTTGGCTGGGTGATACAGGCTGGGAATTGTTTCACCGCCTTAACCTGAAAGAGATTACGCAATATCTTGACAATAGGCAGCGCAAAGGCTTTAACGTAATCCAGGCAGTAATCATCGCTGAGCTCGACGGTGTTGGTGCTGCCAACCGGTACGGCGAATATCCACTTCTTAACGATGATCCCGATAAGCCCAATGAAAAATATTTTAAACTCGTCGATACCGTGCTGGCAATGGCGGCAAAAAGAGGACTCATCATGGCGCTGTTGCCGGCATGGGGCGACAAAATAACCCTCAAATATGGCGGCAATGGCCCGGTGATTTTTGATACAGCCAGTGCGTTTCGCTTTGGTAAGTTTCTGGGAAACCGATATCGAAATGCACGCAATATTGTTTGGGTGTTGGGCGGTGATCGCCCGCCGCAAGACGATAAAGACGATTGGAAACCGGTATACGCCGCGATGGCAAAGGGTCTTGACGATGGAGCTGGTAAACATTTTTTGACAAGCTTTCATCCGGGTGGTTATGTGTGGGAAAGTTCAGTGTACCTGCACCAGCAACCCTGGCTTGATTTCAATATGATTCAGTCGGGGCATGCAGAACTCGACCAACCGGTGTGGAAAAACCTGTGGCGGGATTGGCACTTGCATCCAACCAAACCCGTGCTGGATGCCGAACCTTGTTACGAAGATCATCCCATTGATCCCTGGCCCACCTGGAATCCAGCCAACGGTTATTTCAGCGCCTACGATGTTCGCCGGCAATTATATCGCTCCGTTTTTTCAGGCGGGTTTGGTGTTACATATGGCAATCATGCGGTGTGGCAGTTTTACAACCCTTCGGTGGAAAAGATAAATTATGTGAACAGGTATTGGTATGATGCTCTTGACCGACCCGGTGCTGTTCAGGCAGGCTACTTGCGTAAACTAATTGAATCCAGGCCCTTTCTGCATCGCGTGCCAGATACTTCTATCATTGTTAAAGGGCAGGGGGGCAAAGCCGATTATATCACCGCGTTCAGGGACAGTGTTGGAAGATACATGATGGTCTATATCCCCGAAGGGAAAACCATAACAGTCAACACTTCCTGTATAAAATCAGAAAAAATAAAGACCACCTGGTTTGATCCCAAAACAGGCAAAACAGGAAAAAGCAGTCTGCTTTCCAATCAACAACAAATGGTCTTTACTACACCCGTACTTGGAAAAGGCAACGATTGGGTGTTAATTGTCGACGATGCGAATGAAAAATTTCGGTAGCATTGGCGACGCTCATTTTTTACTTCAACGTTTCTTCAAACAATTTAAAGATCCGTTTATATTCATCCGTCCAACTACTCGGTTCAACAAAGCCGTGGTCTTCCATCGGATAGGCCGCCAATTCCCAATTGTCTTTTTTCAATTCAATCAGGCGCTGTTGCAGACGAACCACGTCTTCGAAATGAACATTCACATCAACCATGCCATGACAAATAAGCAACCGGTCTTTTAACCCTGCTGCATGATAAATAGGTGAGCTGCGACGATAAGCGATACTATCGTTAACTGGCTCGTTGAGAATATTGGCTGTGTACCCATGGTTGTAATGCGCCCAGTCGGTAACGGGTCTTAGAGCTGCACCCGCGGCGAATGTGCCGGGACTGGTAAACAGTGCCATCAGGGTGATAAATCCGCCATAAGAACCACCATACACACCAATATGTTTTGGGTCAACGCCGTATTTGTCGACCAGTAGTTTGGCGCCGTCGATATTATCAGTGAGGTCTTTGCCGCCCATGAAGCGATAGATGCCCGTGCGCCAATCGCGGCCGTATCCGGCACTGGCGCGATAGTCGATGTCGAGCACGGTATACCCTGCATCGGCCAGCAGGTTGTGAAACATGTATTCGCGAAAATAACTGCTCCACCATTTGTGTGCGTTTTGCAAATAGCCCGCACCGTGAACAAAAATCACGGCGGGATGTGAAGCGTGCGCATTGGCAGGGCGATACAATCTTGCATAGACATTGGCACCATCGCGGGCGGTGAAATTGATCAGTTCCGGTTCGCGCCAGGGATAAGCGGCGAAATCGGGCGAAATGGCTTTATCCGTTAACTGACTTGCTTTCGCTGCCACTTTATTGTCTTGCAGGTACAATTCCCAGGGCTTATTGCTATATGAATAAAGAATGGCAATTTTCTTTTCATCGGGCGATAGCACGGCCTGGTTGGCACCAGTCATGCTGCTAAGTTGCTCCATGATGCCACCGGTTACGGATAACCGATAAAAATGTTTTTCTCCCGGGTGAGTTTTGTTGCTGGTGAGATAGAAATATTTTTTGTCGCCCGATACTTGCACCGACTGAATCTCAAAATTGCCGCTGGTCAGCGCCTTCGTTTCATGGTTGATAACATCGGTTGTATATACATGTGAGTAGCCGGTTTTTTCCGATTGATACCAAAACTGACGGTCGTTGATCCAACCCGAATTATTGCCGTCGAACCAACCGGTGCCCGGGCCACCGATCCAGGCATTGTCGTGCTGCCGGTCGATCAACGCTAATTTTCCGGTCGAGTCGAGCAGCATCAGCCAACGGTCTTTGTTGTCGACCGCACAAATATCCACCACAGCATATGTGCCGGTGGGTGCCCAACTGATGCCACTGAAACTAACTTGTCGAACAGGTGGTTTCTTGATGTCCGCCGCAAATTTGACCGGGTAATCGCTCACATAATCAGGCAGGTCGCGAATGCCAGGAATGGAATCCGTTTTTATACTGTACACCGTGTCTTTGCGGCGATCAAACAAAAACAATTCCTGCACACCCATGGGCGCACCTACTTTGGTGCGCGCTGGAATGTTTTCAGTGAAACCTGATTCGGTTACATACGCCGGTACAATGGTTGATTTTGCATTGGCAGGTACTTTAAACAAACGGTAACTAATGAATCGACCATCGTTGCTGATGCCAAAACCATTTACGTTTTTATCGTCGGTGTAAATGGTACGAAGCGACTTCGGCTCCTGCTTTTTGTTCATGGAGTCGGTTGCCTCTTTTTTGCGCTTGCGTTCACTGAGTATATCGAAAAGCGCGAGTTGATCTTCCTTCAACCATTTTTCCTGGTCGTTGTCTTTTTTAGCCACTGCTGGTGCGGTGCCCCGCTGGATATTGGTTAACTGTATGGTAGCACCGGTAGCGATATCCCATGCATAAAGATTTTGCTGGCGCACAAATACCAACCGGGTATCATTAAATGCGAAACCGGGCTGCGACTCGCGATCGGTTGTTTCGGTGACGCGAATGGCCGCTGTTTTTTTGGTATCCCGATACCAAACATCATCGTTTAATATATACACATAAGCGGTTCGGCTTTTATTGAATTCGATGTCGGCGTAATTTACCAGACCTTGTCGTTCAGTCGGGCTAACTTTCTGCGGTTTGCCGGCGGCATTGATGTAATAAAGCGAATCGGAAATCGCTTTCTCTGGATTCCAATTGAAATAGAGTTTGTTGTCGATTCCCCAAAAAGGATTGCTGGGCGAACTACCCATCCATTTGGGATCGCGCATAATGTAACCGACGGTGAGTTTCGGTGTTTGCGCTGCTGCGATGCCGGCGGCAAAAAGCAATAGCAGGCTGTAGATATATTTCATGTTACAATAAAATTCCTTCGAGGAAAATATAGGCGACGGAAAAATAAATGATCAATCCAGTTACATCTACCAGCGTAGCAACAAAGGGGGCAGATGAAACAGCCGGATCGGCGCCGGCTCTTTTCAATACGATTGGCAACATAGAGCCACTGAGTGTTCCCCACAATACCACACCCACCAGCGAACAGCCAACGGTGATGCCTATCTGCACATAATGCGGACCGTACACAGCCGGAAAAACCTGCGACCAAATGATTACCCTGAAAAAACCGATGATACCCAACACGGAACCCAGTAACAAGCCCGAGATGATTTCACGACGCAATACCCGCCACCAGTCGCTGATGGTGATTTCACCCAGTGCCATGGCCTGGATAATCAGGGTAGAAGCCTGGCTGCCACTGTTGCCCCCGCTTGAAATGATCAATGGTACAAACAAAGCGAGTACAACCGCACGCGCAATTTCATCTTCAAAATAGCCCATAGCCGTTGCCGTTAGCATTTCACCCAGAAAAAGCACCACCATCCAAACTATTCGTTTTTTGAACAATTTGAAGATGGGCATTTCAAGATATGGTTCGTCGAGTGCTTCGGTACCACCTATTCGCTGGATGTCTTCACTGAACTCTTCGTTGGCGACCCACAACACGTCATCGATCGTTACAATGCCAAGCAAGATATTGTGGTCGTCGAGCACTGGAAGCGCCATGCGGTTGTTCATTTTGAAAACCTGGTTGGCTGATTCCTGGTCGTCGGTTACTTTGAGCGCGATATACCGGTAGTCGATCAGTTCATTTACTTTTTTATCGGGGTCAGCAAGAATGACTTCCCTGATACGCATGTCGTCGATGAACTCACCTTTGTCGTTCACTACATAAATGACATCGATGGTTTCACTGTCTTTTCCATGGTCGCGGATATGTTGCAATACACGCGTCATAGTCCAGTCTGCATTCACTGCAATATAATCTGGGGTCATCAGCCTGCCCACACTGCCTTCGGGATAACCAAGCAGAGAAAGCGTGATGCGCCGTTCTTCGGGGTCAAGGGTTTTGATCAGTTCTTTTACGACCTCACTGGGCAATTCTTCCAAAAAAGCAGTACGGTCATCGGCCGGCAGCTCATTCAGCAACTCTGCCGTTTTCAGCGGCGGGAGTTCCTGGATAATTTCTTTCTGTACCGACAGATCAAGAATTTTGAATACGCTCGATGCCCGGTGGGTACTCATATTGCCGATGATCTGGCTGGCGTACTCGTCATTTTCGTTCACCAGTTCAGCCACATCGCTGATGTTCTGGTTGTTCAGGAATTCACGTATGCGAATTTTGTCTTCCTGGTGGATGATGGCATCAAATTGTTCCTGAATAGAGAGCGTTTCCAGTTCTTCCGGCATGCGTCAAATGTACAGCCTCAAGCCTATATTGCAGTATGATTTTGCCTTGTCTGGTAATAGGGCCAACGCCTTCGATGGGTCGGGGGGTGTACAGCAGCGAATTTATTGCCGCCGGAACCGTGGTAGAACAAAGCCCGGTGCTGGTGATGACAGCCGAAGAACGCGCCTTGCTCGACCAGACCCGCTTACATGATTATATTTTCGAATGGGGGCATGATCGGCGTCAATGCTGTATGGCCCTCGGTTATATTCCTGTTTACAATCATTCGTATCGCAGCAATTGCGAGTATGAGATGGATTTTGATGCTGTCACGATGAAAGTGACAACGGTGCGGGATATTGATGCTGGTGAAGAGTTGTTCATCAACTACAATGGCGATTGGGACGATGAAACACCGCTTTGGTTTGCCGCGCATTAAAAACCTGGCACCTGGCTGATGAGCAGGCTGATATTGCCGCCTACCGTTGCCTGCACCTGTATATTGTCTTTGTTAATGACCAGGCCGTTCAATCGAAGTCGTTCGGTATAACCTTTCAGGTTGATGCCGGTACTGATGGTTCGGTTCAACTGTGCATCAATTTTTGCTTTGTTTTTAAAGTAGAGTTCACTCACATCTACTTTTGCCTGTTGGCGCAGGTTATCGAGTATGCGTTGGTTGAAGAAGGTTTTGCCGATCTGCAAAACCAGGCTCGACGAATTAAGGTCGAATTCGAGGTCGGGCACTGTAATGGTTTGCTGGTAAAGGTCTAGTTGGGGCGTACCGCGCAAAACGAGTGTGCCGCGTGTTGAACCGGTGAAAAACAATTTAAATTCCACCCGATAATTATCGAGTCCGCGAACTTCTACCTGCCTGACTTTTATTTTTTCGCCTTTCACGTCAAACTCGCGGTTTCGCAAAGTGCGGGTAAGCAAAGTGTCGATGCTGGTATAATCATACACCGCATTGGTGCTGATGCTGAAACCGGTTCCCGAACTGGCATTGCCCAGGGGCGGTAGGGCAGTAGTGAGGGAATGGTTGACGCTATCAGAACTAATTTCAGGATAACAACCAACGGCGGCGGTAAACCGAAGTGTATCGCTGCTGAAATTGATAAGACCCAAATTTATTGCATTGGCATTCAGTTTCATGAAACCATAGCTGCCCAAAGGAATTTTTTTGCCGATTTTTTCGCCCAGTGGCTGCAAGTACTTGTCGAAATTCAGGTTGTTGACCACTGCGTCAATATTTTTTCCGTAAAAATTGACGGAGGCTGCGATGCTATCGATCACCTGCTGGGTAACATCATTTTTAAATACCGTTACCAGGCATTTATCAACCGGTTCAACACTTGACACAGCGGTGGTCGTTTGCAACCGATAATTCGGCAGAAAACGCAATTGGCTATTGAGGCTAATATTGACGCGCCGCATTTTTTCTGGTGCAAATCCGCAACTGCCGTTCACCCAAGGCGACACTGCTTGATTCAGCACACAAACCGATTGGCTGCCCGCAATCTGGTATTCACCGTTCATGGTGACCATTACTTGGTTGTTCACACATGAGAATTGAAATACAGAACGCAGAAAGCGGTATTTGTATCGGAAATCACAACTGCTCACCAGGTAGGCCGGCCAGCCGGTACTGGTTATTTCACGCGGCGCCATTTTTTCTGCCTGCAAGAGAAAGGGTTTTATGGCCACTTTAACGGGGATGTTCAGGGTAGAGGCGGGCAGGGCTGGCAGGCGCTTAACCAAAGCTGCCGGCTGGGCAGATTGGGTTGTTTTTTTGCTGCCGCCACAAGCGGTAAGCAACAAAACCGGTATCAGTATTTTCAGGTACGACCAATGCATCGGGTGGAATTAGCGGGTAAGGATCTCCGTTACATGTTTTTTAATATTGTCAGTGATCTTATCAGTGGGCACATCGTTCGGATCTCCACCAAATGGATCTTCTATTTCTTCGGCGATCAGTTCAAGGCTGATCAGCACATAGGCGATAAAAGTGACCACCGGAATCACGAGGTAATTCAAACTGAACACATAACCGATGGGCAGGGTGGTTACATACACGAAAACAAATTTCTTAATAAATACGCTGTAAGAATAAGGGATAGGGGTGTTTTTGATGCGCTCACAAGCGCCGCAGATATCGGTGAAACTCAGCAGCTCATTGTTTAAGAAAAGCAACTGTTCGCCGCTGATCTTGTTCTGCCGATACAGGTCATTTGCTCTTTTCATGATCAGGGTAGCTACCTGGTTCGGTTGGTGTTGGCTGTGGTCGATATTGAGTTCGGGATGGTCAATGCTATCGAGTGCGAGCCTGGTTTTTTCAGAGCGCAAATGGTCGCGTAAGATGGCTGCATACAAAGGAATCGCCTTCCGGAAAAAATTGCGGTTCACTTCATCGTCGGGCGGTAGAAACGCATCCAGCTTAATGGCCAGGTTACGCGCATTATTGGTGAGTGATCCCCATAATTTTCGGCCTTCCCACCAACGGTCGTAAGCGGTATTGGTACGAAAAACCAGCAGCATGGAAATGGCAAAGCCGAGCAGGTTGTGCATCAGCGTAATGTTTTTCCAAATACTGTTTTGCGACAGTTTCAGCCATTCCACTTCAATAACAGCCACCAATCCCGAATAAAAGGCAATGGCCAGGAGCAAGGGCCACAATTGTCGAAAAGTGTCGGCCCGGTGGAACCTGAAAATAACCGAGAACCAGTCTTTTGGATTATAGCTGATCATATAGCTTAGGCGTTGTTTTGGAAGCGATAGCCACGAAGAAAATCCTGCACCGGCATCTTCTTTTTTCCTTGAAGCTGGATTTCTTGTAAGGAAAGATAACCGTCTGCAGCGGCAAATTTCAGGAAAGTTTTATTGTCGGTCAACCACTCACCCGCCGCAACCGTTGGTGTTTGTTGTTCCATAACGGCGTCGAATATGCGCAATGTTTTTCCCTCCAATGCAGTAAATGCGGCGGGATAAGGGGAGAGTCCGCGGACCAAATTATACAGCTCCTGCACCGGTTTATGCCAGTTGATCCTGGCAGTTTCTGTAAATAATTTAGGCGCATGTTTGAGCAAGCTGTTGTCTGCCGACTGGGGCTTCTCAACAAGGCTGCCTGCTGCCAATTCTTTAATCGTTGTTACCAGGGTTTCTGCACCCAATACCATCATGCGATCGTGTACCGAGCCTGCATTTTCATGGGGGCCAATTGGCATTGTTTTTTGCAGAAGCAGGTTGCCGGTATCGATGGCATGTTGTAGCTTAAAAGTAGTGACACCGGTTTGGGTTTCGCCGTTGATCACCGCCCAGTTGATGGGTGCAGCGCCACGGTATTGCGGCAGCAGCGAACCGTGTACATTGATCGTGCCCATGGGCGGTGCATTCCAAACCACTTCAGGCAACATGCGAAAGGCGACAACTACTTGCAGGTCGGCTTTCCAACGCGCCAGGGAATCGAGAAACGCAGGGTCACGCAGTTTTTCGGGCTGTAAAACGGGCAGGTTGTGTTCGGTAGCATACTGCTTTATGGCGCTCTGTTGCAACTGCATTCCACGACCGGCAGGTTTATCGGGCGCGGTCACCACGCCAACTACCTGGCAGCCGGCGGCACAAAGCGCATCGAGCGATGCCACTGCAAAGGCCGGGGTCCCCATAAACACAATCCGGATATCTCTATAATTCATCGTCTTGTAAACCAATATTTTAAAGTTCCAAAGATAAACGCCTGTTTCCGTAGCTTTACCGCTCAAAAAATAAAAATTATGGAACAAGTAAAGGCTGGCGATACGGTAAAGGTTCATTACCATGGCCGCTTGACCGATGGCACTACATTCGATAGCAGCGAAGGTCGCGATCCCCTGGAATTTGAAGTGGGTGGAGGAATGGTGATTGCCGGTTTTGACAATGGTGTTTTGGGTATGTCGGTGGGTGATAAACGCACGGTGAATATTCCGGTTGAAGAAGCATATGGTCCCAAGAACCCCGAAATGATTATTGAGTTTCCGAAAGACCAGGTGCCCGACGGAATGCCATTGGAAAAAGGTATGCGCCTGAACCTGAACAATAGCCAGGGACAGGTAGTGCCGGTGGTGGTTACCGATGTGCAGGATGATCTTATTATTCTTGATGCCAATCATCCGTTGGCAGGTGAGGCATTGGTGTTTGATATTGAGGTAGTCGGTATCACGCCGAAGCCGGGAATGATTATCATGCCCTAAGCATTTAAATAAATACGCACAAGTGATCCGGCCCGCCGGATCACTTTTTTTACGCCATCAACCTTCGCGCCGCCACAACAAAGGCATTTCAAATGATGTATATTTAGGCACCAGCCAAACGATACACATGCGAACAACTGCTTTTGTCAAACAACTGCTGCTTCTTTTATTGTTGCACTGCTTCTATACTACGCAGGCGCAAACCATTCCCACCGAAAAAGAAATATTCGGCTTCACCATCGGCGATGATTATAAACTCGCCAATTACACCCAAACCGAAAAATATTTCAAAGCCATTGCAGCCGCTTCCGATCGCGTTAAGTTGGTTGATATTGGCGCTACTGAAGAAGGCAGAAGGCAATACATGATGATTGTTTCTTCGCCCGAAAACATGCGCCGGCTGGAGGAATACAAAGCCATTTCGCAACAACTGGCGCGGGCTGAAAATACCAGCGACGAAGAAGCAAAAGCCCTTGCAGAAAAAGGAAAAGCGATTGTGTGGATTGATGGTGGTATTCATGCTACGGAAGTAGTGGGAACCCACCAGTTGATCAAAACCATCACTGAATTTGTGAACCGCAAAGACCCCGAAACGCTTCGCATACTCGACAACGTTATTATTCTGTTTACGCATATCAATCCCGACGGACAAGAACTGGTATCTAACTGGTATATGCGCAACGCAGATAGCAGTAAACGGAATGCAGAAGTGCCGCGCTTATACCAGAAATACATTGGGCACGACAATAACCGCGACTACTACATGATGAATATGAAGGAAACGCAGAATGTTAGCAGACAATTGTTCATTGAATGGTTGCCACAGATCATGTACAACCATCACCAGACTGGCCCTGCGGGATCAGTGGTTGCTGGTCCGCCGTACCGCGATCCCTTCAATTATGTGTACGATCCGCTGGTGATTACCGGTATCGAATCCATCGGCGCTGCGATGCAAAACCGACTCAACCAGGAAGGCAAACCGGGTTTCACCAAACGCGCCGGCTCGGTGTATTCCACCTGGTGGAACGGCGGACTGCGAACCACGCCCTATTTTCACAACATGATCGGACTGCTGACGGAAATGATCGGGAGTCCGACGCCCTCGCAAGTGCCACTGGTGCCCGATCGCCTGATTCCTTCCGATGCCAATCCCAATCCCATCCATCCGCAGAAATGGTTTTTTAAAAACTCGATGGATTATTCTCTCTCGTTGAACTATGCAGTACTTGACTATGCGGCTCGCCAGCGCAGCCTGTTGTTGTACAATATTTACCAGATGGGAAAGAATGCCATCGCCAAAGGCAGTGCCGACAACTGGACCAATTACCCGCGTTATGCCGATTCAGTGTATGCTTTGTACCAGCGTGATTCGGCGGCCAAAGCCGTGCCGCGAAGTACCGGTGCAAACGCTGCTTCTATTCCGGCTGTTTATTACGATAAAGTTTTTAAGAACGATGCGTACAAAGATGCGCGGTATTATGTTATTCCAATTGATCAACCCGATTTTGCAACGGCTACCCGTTTCATCAACGCGCTGTTATGGTCGGGCATCAAAGTGATGAAAGCGGCGGCTGATTTTATGGTGGGTGAAAAGGAATATCGCGCCGGATCTTATGTTGTTTCTACTGCGCAGGCGTTTCGCGCGCATGTGTTGGATATGTTTGAACCGCAGGATCATCCCAACGATCTTGAATATCCCGGCGGACCGCCCGTGCGGCCTTATGATGCCGCCGGCTGGACACTTGCTTATCAAATGGGTGTACAATTTGATCGCTATACCACCACCATCAACGGAAATTTTGCTGCGATTCCGTATGGCGAGATACAAGCTTTTGTGCCTGCGCCTTTTGCTGGCAGGGGCAAAGCATTTTCGATTCCTGCTTCGCAGAACAATGCATTTATAGTGGTGAATGATTTGTTGAAAGCAGGTATTGAAGTAAAACGAACAAGTCTTGCCAGTAACGGCGCCGCGGCGGGGGATTTTATTGTGCCTGCAACAGGGAAAGCAATGGGTATTGTAGAAACAGCAGCCCGAAAATGGGGCTTGCAGGTGAAGCCTTTGTCAACCCTGCCTGCTGCATTGGTCAGCATCAAACCCGCACGAATCGGCATCTGGAATACTTATGGCGGCTCGATGACGGCCGGGTGGTTGCAATGGTTAACCGAGCAATATCATTTTACCGATGTGCGCTTTGTATATTCAAAAGAAATTGACCAGGGTGCGCTCGACAAAAAGTTTGATATCATTGTGTTTAATGGATCAGCCATTCCGGCGGTAGGGCAGGAAAAATTGCCCACCAGTGCCTGGTCGGCCAAGCCCAAAGAAGCCGATCTGCCGGAAGAATATAAATCATGGGTGGGCGTACTAACGACCAGTAAGTCGGTGCCGGTATTGCGCCAGTTTATTGAAAATGGCGGCACGGTGATTACACTGGGTGGCAGCGCCAACCTGGCTTACCAGTTAAGCCTGCCGGTGGAAGATCATCTTACGGAGTTCAACAAAGATGGTAAAAAAGCTCCGCTGCCTTCTACGCGCTTTTACATACCCGGCAGTATTTTACAGGAGCATATCGACAGTACACAGTTGTCCAATTTTGGTATGTCGTCGCAATCGGCTATTTATTTCGCTAATAACCCGGTGTTCAGCATTCATGTGGGCGCAACAGATATCACGGCTCTTAGTTGGTTTTCGACGGATAAGCCCCTGCGAAGCGGTTGGGCCTGGGGACAATCGTACTTGCGCAACGGTGTTAGTTCTTTTGAAGCAAGGGTTAAGAAGGGAAAGCTAGTAGTGTTTGGGCACGATGTGGTGTTTCGCGGACAATCGCATGCCGGTTTCAAGCGGCTGTTTAATAATTTCTATCTCTATCGGTGAATCAGATCCGTTAAAGATCGACTTGTTTATTGGCTGTGAACCTGGCAAACAATAACACCAACAATATAAGGGTGGCAGTAGTTATTACCGAACCCTCTATGCCGAATTCGCCGCCCGTCAATAATGTATTGTTGCCAAATTCGGCACTGCAAAATGAAGGAAGGGTAAGCCCGCTGACGGCATACCCCAGCACCGGTCCCTGTAAAAAATTCCAGCAGAAATGCAGGCAAATACCAAACCACAATCCGCGGTTAAATATATATCGTATGCCCAACAGACAACCTGCGAGAAATACATTCAGCATCGGCAGCCAGCTCGCACCGGGATTGGCCGCATGAAAAATAGCAAACACCAATGCGGACAATAACAAAGCGACATAGGGCCGCATAAAACGCAGCAGGTTACGCAATATATAGCCACGAAAAACAAGTTCTTCGGCAAGTGCCACCATTATCATCAATACCAGGGACGAAAAAAAACTTGTTGCTGCAAAATGAAAGCCAGTGTAGCGCAATTGATGCGCAGCCATCATGGTGAGAGAAATGATCGCGAGCATGCTGATGGCCGTTAGGGCGCCTAATATCGCTTCTGACGCGGCGCCGCGGCTTTGAAAGCCCAGTACAGAAAGTTTCTGTTGATCAATTGAAACGGTGAATATTCCTACAAGTAGCAAAGAGAGTAAAAAAGAACAGGTAAAATGCAAAAACAGGCCGGGTTGCAACAAGGCGATGGTCATCTGTAAAAGCAGATAAACCAGCAGGAACAACACTATGCGCATCCACCCGGAAAGGATTGGCATCAAAAGATTAATTTGCCCGAAATTATTGTTTTCATGGCCATTTCTTATCAGCATACTGTATTGGACCGGTTTCTCACCTATGTAAAAATTGATACGCAGAGTGATCCATTCAGTGATCGCTTTCCCAGTACGGAAAAACAAAAAGACCTGGCGCGTTTGCTGGTGAGCCAGTTACAGACATTGGGTTATGCAGATGCCGAAATGGATGCCAACGGCTATGTATATGCTACCATACCATCAAATGTGCAACAGGAAGTGCCCGTGCTTTGTTTTTGTGCACATATGGATACCGCGCCCGATTGCAGTGGCAAGGGTGTAAAGCCCATTGTGCATTACCGGTATGATGGCCGTGATTTGGTGTTACCAGATGATCAGTCACAGGTGATTCGCGTCGCTGATCATCCTTATCTCGCAGAAAAGATCGGTGATGATATTGTTACGGCATCGGGTACTACTTTGTTGGGGGCAGACGATAAAGCCGGTGTGGCCATCATTATGGACCTGGCTGCTTGTCTCGCTTCTAACAAGCAGTTGCCCCACGGAAAAATCCGGTTGCTATTCACGCCCGATGAAGAAGTGGGCCGGGGTGTCGATAAACTTGATATGCAGAAATTGGGCGCTGATTTTGGGTATACCCTCGATGCCGGCGAGGCAGGTAGTGTAGAGACAGAAAACTTTTCGGCCAATGGGTTTACGGTCGAATTTTATGGTATTGCAGCACACCCGGGATCGGCCAAAGGAAAAATGATCAATGCCATTAAGCTGGCTGCGCAATTCATAGACAAGCTGCCTGGCGACGAGCTATCCCCCGAAACCACCAGCGATCGGCAAGGCTTTGTGCATCCTGTTCATATCAGTGGCCATGCAGAAAAAGCAACGCTGCAGTTTATACTGCGCGATTTCAACACAGCAAAACTGGATGCGTTTGCTGCCATGTTGCAAGGCCTGGCCGATGAAGTTGTCAATGCCCATCCGGGATCGCGGGCGGTTTACCAGGTGAAAGAACAGTATCGAAATATGGTTGAGGTGATTGGCCGCAACAGTCGCCAGGTGACCCTGGCCGAAGAAGCCATCCGGCGGGTGGGCCTGCAACCCCGAAGCCTGCCCATCAGGGGTGGTACCGATGGGGCGCGACTCAGTTTTATGGGGCTTCCCTGCCCGAATCTTTTTACCGGCGAAATGGCGTTGCACAGTTGCCAGGAGTATGTGAGTGTGCAAGACATGCAGCAAAGTGTGAATATGCTGGTAGAACTCGTGCAGCTATGGGCATTACCGAATTAAATAGTTAGCCTATATTAGCGCAAATCAACGACCATGGGTTCTTTTCTTGCCAGTAATTGGTGGCTATTTATTATTGTCATTATTGTTTTGATGGGATTAAAAACCGTCAACCAGGGTGTGGTTGGCGTGGTGACGATGTTTGGAAAATATCGTCGCATACTTCATCCGGGACTCAACCTGATCATTCCGTTTGTAGAGCAGATATCCAAAAGAGTGTCGGTGCAGAACCGATCGATAGAAATGGAATTCCAGGCCGTTACCGCCGACCAGGCCAATGTGTATTTCAAAAACATGTTGTTGTTCTCGGTGCAGAACAGCGATGAGGAAACCATCAAAAAAGTGGCGTTCAAATTTATTTCGGAGCGAGACCTCATGCAGGCTTTGTCGAGAACCATTGAAGGCACCGTGCGTTCTTTTGTGGCTACCAAGCGCCAGGCAGAGATACTGGGTTTGCGCCGGGAAATTGTTGAGTATGTAAAAGAACAGATCGATCAGTTGCTCGAAGAATGGGGCTATCACCTGCAAGACCTGCAGATCAATGATATCACGTTTGATCCGGTGATCCTGGAGTCGATGAGCAGGGTCGTGGCCTCCAATAACCTGAAGGCTGCGGCCGAAAACGAAGGCCAGGCATTGCTCATCACCAAAACCAAATCGGCCGAAGCCGAGGGCAACGCCATCAAAATTGCCGCCGAAGCCGAGCGGGAAGCCGCCCGCCTGCGTGGCCAGGGTGTGGCTTTGTTCAGAGAAGAAGTGGCCAAGGGTATGACCGAAGCGGCCGACCGGATGCGCCAGGCCAACCTAGATACCAATGTCATCCTGTTCAGTATGTGGACAGAAGCGGTGAAGAATTTTGCTGAATATGGAAAGGGAAATGTGATCTTTCTCGATGGCAGTGCCGAGGGCATGGAGAAAACCATGAAACAGATCCAGGCCATGATGCTGAAGCAAAGTGGCAGCTAAGCCAATTAGTTGCCGTATCTATAAAAATTGTTAATAGCTTTGCGCGGTTCGGTGGCGGGTGTGTTGATGTGTTATCTTGCCCATTGAATTACCAGTTTGATTTTTAATTTTTGATTCTATACGATGTTCCTATTACAGGCAGCAGACAGTTTAAGAAGGATGGCAGACAGTGCGCAGGCCGCTATTACCGCCGCCGCCGCTGGACAGAAACTGAATTTGATGGACTTATTGATGCAAGGGGGCGTGTTGATGATTCCTCTTTTGCTGTTGCTCGTATTGGCGGTGTATTTCTTCTTTGAGCGTTGGATCGCCATCAAAAAAGCCAGTAAGATCGATCCGAATTTCATGAGTATTATCCGGGATCATATTTTAAGTGGCAATGTCAGTGCCGCCCGCGCGCTGACCCGCAATACCGATAATCCCGTGGCAAGAATGATCGACAAGGGCTTGCAGCGCATTGGCAAACCCATCGACGCCATCGAAAAAAGCATGGAGAATGTGGGCAAGCTCGAAATGTATAAGATGGAAAGAAACCTGTCGGTATTGTCGCTCATTTCAGGCATTGCACCCATGTTTGGTTTCCTTGGTACCATTGTGGGTATGGTGCAGTTGTTTTACGGCATCAGCTCAACCGGCGAATATACCCTCAGCACCATTGCCAGTGGTATTTATGTGAAAATGATTACCTCTGCTACCGGTCTCATCATTGGTTTGCTGGCCTATGTGGGCCACAGTTTTCTCAATGCCCAAATTGACAAAAACGTAAACAGAATGGAAGCCGCTTCTGCAGATTTTATCGATACCCTGCAGGAGCCAACCCGGTAATTTATGGATATCAAAAGAAGAATACGAGGCCATGCTGAAGTGCATACAGGGGCATTGAATGATATCCTGTTCATCTTGCTGCTGTTCTTCCTGATCGTGTCTACCCTCGCCAACCCCAATGTAATTAAGTTGTCGCAGCCGAAGGCAAAGAGCGATACCAAGAGCAAACAAACCGTGGTGGTGAGTATTGATGCCAAGAACCAGTTTTATGTGGGCACCACCAAAGTAACCCTCGATGAGCTGAAAGCAAAACTACAACCTGTACTGGCCAAAGAAACCGACCAACCCAGCGTGGTGATCAATGCAGATAAGGCGGTGCCGGTTGAAAATGTGGTGGCTGTTATGCGCGTGGCACGTGAACTCGGCGCCCGGTCGGTGCTGGCGGTCGACAAAAACGGCGTTCAATAAATTTCATTCGGTTGTTTAGCGGCTGGCGCGTACCATACGGTCTTTCCCCTGCATATCTTGCTTCAACATTATCTGATTCAATCCCGCCTGTTCAAATAATTCGCAAACGGCCACTCCCAGTTGCTCGTGGATTTCTACAAACAGCGAAACCGGGTTGCGCTGCTGCATAGTGAAATCAGCCAACACGCGGTAGAACAACAAAGCATCGTTGTTGGGTACAAACAGCGCATTTTCCGGTTCATATTGTACGACCTGCGGTTGCATGTTTTCTTTCTCTGCCATTGGAATATAGGGCGGATTACTCACGATGCAAGTAAAGTCCGGCAAGCTATTTCGCGCGTCTGCAGATAAAAAATCCAATTGCCTGAAAGTTACGGCTGTTTGTAAGCGCTCGTTGTTGTAACGAGCTATCTGCAAGGCTTCTTCACTACTGTCAATGGCGATAATATTACTCAGCGGCAGCTTCTTGCTTAAACTAATGGCAATACAGCCCGAGCCCGTTCCTACATCAAGAATAGTGTTATCAGCACCCTTCTTGTCAATGCTGGTCGCCACCCATTCTACCAGTTCTTCGGTTTCGGGACGTGGAATCAACACGCCTTCTTTTACCCAAAAAGGCATTTGCTGAAACCAGGCTTCTTCCAATACATATTGAATGGGTCGGTGCGCCAGGAGTTGTTCTTCGTAGTGCGCCAACTGCACCAGTTGTGCCGGTGTCAAGTGGGTGGCTGCCGCTCTTTTCTGGGCCTGTGGCGCGATGCCGGTCAGTTTTTCCAGGCACATGGCGGCCATCAAAAAAGCTTCCCGCTGGCCATACAGTACCGCCAGGCGGTCAGTCAATTGTTCGGAAACCAGGCCTAACTCGTTGACAACCATTCGCCAAAACTAAATAATACAAATGGGATCGGCTCCTTCGAATTTTTTCCCGATTCTGTAAACAGAATAAGGGCGAAGCGGTGCATTTTGCAGCCGCATGCGTTTTAAAAAAATAGTTGGCAAGATTCATTTGTGGCTCGGTTTGGCCTCGGGTGCAATTGTACTGTTCCTGGGCATTACGGGTTGTGTATTGGCTTTTCAAACAGAAATTGAATCCTTGCAGTCATTCCGTCACGTGAAACCTGAGTCAAGGGCTTTTCTGCCCCCGTCGAAAATGCTGGCACTGGCAACGGCTGCCTTGCCCAACAAAAAAGCGCACGGTGTTTCTTATGGCGATCGCGACAAACCCGCGCAGGTTTCTTATTACGACCTCGACTATTATTATGTCGCTTATTTCAATCCGTATTCAGGCGAATTGTTGAAGCTGAAAAATATGGATCGCGATTTTTTTCGCGTAGTGGTCAACGGACATTTTTACCTCTGGCTGCCACCTGCCATCGGGCAGCCTATTGTTGCTTCGGCAACCCTGGTTTTCTTCGTTATGCTAATCAGTGGCATCATACTTTGGTGGCCCAGAAATAAGGCGGCCGCCAAACAGCGATTCAGTATTAAATGGTCGGCCAGTTTCAAAAGAAAGAACTACGACCTCCACAATGTGCTGGGTTTTTATGCATCCTGGATTGCGATGGTGTTTGCGATCACCGGACTGGTTTGGGGATTCCAATGGTTTGGCAACGGATTGTATTTTATTAGTTCGGGCGGAAAACAAATGGTGCCTTTTGAAGAAGGACTCTCTGATAAATCGAAAGCAGCCCTGGCCAGCGTGCCGGCGATTGACCAATTGTGGGAACGGTTTAAAACAGAAGCGGGCCCCGGCAAAACGGTGGAAGTGCATTTTCCTTCTTCCGACAGCACCGCCGTTGAAGTTGCACTGAATCCATCTGCCGGTACCTATTGGAAAACAGACTACCGGTATTTCGATCAATACACGATGCAGGAACTGGATGTGAAACATCCCTTTGGAAAATTTGCCAATGCCTCGGCGGCTGATAAAATCGTTCGCATGAACTACGATGTGCATACGGGGCAGATACTGGGTTTGCCTGGTAAGATCCTGGCTTTTTGTGGAAGCCTGATAGCAGCCAGTTTGCCGGTTACCGGTTTTTTGATCTGGCGGGGTCGACGTCGAAAAAAACCGGCGGCTGCAAAATTGAACCAGCCACTGCGGGGCATAGAAGTGGCGCGTGGTTAGTTGCCGCCATTTCGCTTTTAAGTGCTTGTCATGTTCTACACTTGCAATAAGCCAACTGTATATAAGGTGTTAATGGGTTTATTGTCCCAGAACAATTCAAAATCTTTGAGACCGGCTTCTTCATAACGCTTCATTAGTTCCGCCCTTGTTAGTTGTTTCGGTAAGTGCACACTCAATAGCGGAAGTATTTCTTTCAACCATTTACCAGCAGCGGGTTCTACGCGTATGCGCGTGCTGCTACTGAGCCCCTCAAATACCAATTCAGCCACTTCCCACTGTTGCCCTTTTTTCGATTTGGTGCTGATCTGTAAAGTCGGCGCAGGTCCCAGCCAAATAATCTTCTGGTTGGCTTTGGCATTGTTGGGCTCTTGGTCTTCGATGGCTTTCGCGATAAAGTCGGGCGCTATGCTGGTGCGCGGTGTTTTAAAGTCAAACCATTTGTGCAGGGGCTGGTCAAGGCAGGCGCCATGCATATAATTCAGCAGGGATTTTTTCAGGCCATACGCGAACTGCGCATGATCGGCACCGTTAGGATCGCTGTGTTCGCGATCGTTGTTGGCAAAACGGCCCGTGCCGGGGCTGTCGTTGCTGACCATGAATTTTTCCGGCTGCAGCCCCACGGGACTGTGCGCCGTCATTGTAAACTGGTGCCAGAATGCTGATTGCAGAATACCGGCCTGGAACAACTGCCTTACCATTTCCAATGAGTCGATCGTTTCCTGCGCTGTTTGCGTGGGAAAGCCATACATCAGGTAGGCATGTACCATAATGCCCGCCTCGGTGAAATGTTTGTTAACCCGGGCTACCTGGGCCACCGTGATGCCTTTGTCGATGAGTGCCAGCAACCGGTCGGAAGCCACTTCCAGGCCGCCACTCACGCCCATGCATCCCGACGCTTTCAATAAAAAACACAGGTCGCGCGTGAAGCTTTTTTCGAAACGGATATTCGTCCACCAACTCACTACCAGCTTGCGTTTGATAATCTCCAGCGCCACCGCACGCATCAGGGCCGGCGGTGCTGCTTCATCTACAAAATGAAAACCAGTTTGCCCCGTTTGGGCGATGATTTCTTCCATACGGTCTACGATCAACGCCGCACTAACGGGTTCGTATAACCGAATATAGTCGAGGCTGGTATCACAGAACGTACATTTTCCCCAATAGCAGCCATGCGCCATGGTGAGTTTGTTCCAACGGCCATCGCTCCACAGGCTGTGCATGGGGTTCATGATTTCGATGGCCGAGATATAACGGTCTAGTTTGAAATCGCTGTAGTCGGGCGTGCCTACTTGTCCCTGGCGATAGTCGGCGCAGGATTTGTTTTCTATATAAACAACTTCAGCATTTTGCAACAGAAAGGTTCTTTTAAGTGAGGAAGTGCCGCTGTTGTTTTCGATGTGGTTAATGAGTTGTTCTATCGGTGCTTCACCATCATCGAGCGTGATATAATGAAAGAATTCAAACACACGCGGGTCGCTCAGCGACCGCAGTTCAGTATTGGCGAAGCCGCCGCCCATGGCAACTTTCACTTTGGGGTAATGCTGCCGGATATATTGCGCACAACGAAAGGCTGCATAGAGGTTGCCGGGAAACGGCACGGAGATGGCCACCAGCCGGGGTTGTAAAGCCTCGAGCTTGTTGGCGAGAAGCTCCATCAAGATATTATCTACATAGGTTGGCTCGTCGTGCAGCAGTGCATATAGTTCATCAAAACTAGCGGCCGATCGACCCAGTTTTTCGGCATATCGGCTGAAACCAAAATGTGGGTCGACCGTGTCGCGAATAAAATCGCTCAGGTCTTCCAGGTAAAGTGTTGCAATATGTTTGGCTTTGTCCTGTGTACCCATATTGCCAAATGCATAGCTCAGGTCGTCGAGTTGGTCAAATCGCCCTGCCTCCGGCAACATGCCCCGTCGGGCGATGCGGTGCGCCAGGGTCGGGTTATTGCCTCTTAAAAAATCCATCACCGCGTTGATGGTAGCGAGATAACTGTCTTGCAGTCGCCAGATGCGCTCGATATTGGGCGAGGTATTTTCGGGAAGCTTGCTGGTTGTTTCGGGATGCCTATTTGCTGCCGCGGCTGCAAACAAAGCCTGCAATCCCTGCCGGCAAAAAATATGGTCGGTGACTTCAATGCCCAGGTCGCTCTGGTATGAGCTAATATTTCGCGTATTCAGAAATCCTTTCAGATAGGCCGTGGCCGGATACGGTGTATTCAGTTGCGTGAAGGGCGGCGTAAGCAGATAAACAGAAACAGCCAAGTCGATTATTTGTGGCAAAAATACGATGTATATTCATGCTACTATGTTTACCATCGATGCCCACCTGGATTTGTCCATGAATGCCATGGAATGGAACCGCGACATGCGACTGCCAGTGGCAGCACTGCGCGAAAGAGAAAAAGGGATGACCGATAAACCAGACCGCGGTCGGTCGACCGTTTCCTTGCCCGCCCTGCGTAACGGCGATATCGGTCTGGTAGTGGCTACGCAAATTGCCCGTTATGTGGCGCCGGATAATCCTTTGCGGGGTTGGATGTCGCCCGAGCAGGCCTGGGCGCAAACCCAGGGACAACTGGCCTGGTACAGAGCGATGGAAGCCGAAAATCAAATGCGCCAGGTGGCTGATCTGGCTTCGCTGAATGCCCATGTATCCCAATGGATGCAGGCAACCGATACTTCGGCTATGCCTATCGGTTATATCCTGAGCTTGGAAGGCGCCGATTCATTGGTAACCCTTGATCATTTGCACATCGCCTATGCATATGGGTTGCGGGCTTTAGGACCTGCGCATTATGGCCCCGGCCGGTATGCCAATGGCACCGATGCCAGCGGATCGCTGAACGATATGGGCAAACAGTTGCTTCGAGAAATGCAGCAACTCAATATGATACTGGATGCCACGCATTTGTGCGACGATGCTTTTTGGGAGGCGATGGAATTGTTCGATGGGCCGGTATGGGCATCGCATAATAATTGTCGCGCCTTGGTGAACCACAATCGCCAATTCAGTGATGACATGATCAAAGCACTTATCAGCAAAGGAGCCGTAATCGGTGCACCGCTGGATGCCTGGATGATGGTACCCAATTGGCAACGGGGCGTTTCAACACCGGCTGCCATGCAGTGCAAGCTCGCATTGATGGTTGATCACATGGATCATATCTGCCAGTTGGCCGGAAATGTTTTGCATATTGGCATCGGCACCGACCTTGATGGCGGTTACGGCACCGAACAGTGTCCGTACGACCTTGATACCATCACTGACCTGCAAACCGTGCCGGCGATGTTGACGAAACGAGGTTATAGTGCGGCTGATATCGAAAATATTATGCACGGCAATTGGCTTCGGTTTTTGCGCCAGGCCTGGCGATGAGTATTGTACCGGCAGCAGTCATTGTAGACCGACACCAGTCATCAGAAATAACGCCCGATCATGGGGTGTTCTACTATCAGGGTTTTCATTTCTGCGAAGTCGATCGGTCCCGGTTTTGCATACACAATTTTGCCGCCGGGCTCTACTAATATGGTGTAAGGGAGGGCGCCCTGCCAGTTGGGATCGATTGCTTCGATGAGTTGGTATTTATCATCGGTATTAAAAAGATAATTGCTTACCGACGATTGCTGCTCGCGTAAAAAATCCAACACTTTTTCTTTTTTGGCAGGATCATCGGCACTGATGCTGATGAATTCAAAGGGCCTGCTTTTGTACATTCTTTTCAGCGTGATAAAATCAGGATACTCTTGCACGCAGGGGCCGCACCAGGTGGCCCATACATTGATCAGTCGCAATTTTTTGCCATCGTTTTTGAGCAGCGCTTTGACCTGATCGGCCGAAATCATTTCCAGGTTCACCGGTTCTTTGGCCCAGCTTTCTTTGGCTTTCACAATCCAATCTTCTTTCGCCGCCCATTTGACAGAACAGCCGAATACCTTGGTGGTGGGCGTGCTTACGGGTTTGCCGGCCAGCAATTCATCGAGCGCATTTCGGGTATCCCTCACCGTTGGTGTTTTGCTGGGTTTTTCCATATTGTCGATGCGGCCCTGAAATCGCAGCTTCCGGTCTTTGTCGAAAATAAATACATGCGGGGTCGCCACCGGTCCGTATGCTTTTGCTACCAACTGGTTATCGCCATCATATAGATAGGGAAAATTGTATTTCTTTTTGGCTGCCCGCAGTTTCATTTCTTCAAAACTGTCGCTCAGGTCAGTATAATCCAGTTCGCTCAAACTAATCGCTTTTGGGTCATTGGGTGAGATGGCTACGAGGGCAACATTTTTGGCTTTGTAATCATTCACCAACTGGATGATCCGGTCTTCATAGGCCTGGGCCGTGGGACAATGATTGCAGGTGAACACGACCACCAGCACATCGGCCGAGGCAAAATCAGCGAGCTTCCAGTTTTTGCCATCCACCCCCGGCAGGTTGAAATCAGGTGCCGCTGCGCCGATGGGCAGGGTTACAGGATCGGCCGCACGGGCTGTTAAGCCGAAACATAAAAGGCCAAGCAGGAGGGTTTTCATGGTCAAAATTTTTTAGTTAACAGGAGAGGACCGGTTTCCCGGAAACTGAATTTATCAATAACTTCCCGATTATGAACCGCCGAATTGTTTTAAAACAAATGATCTGGATGGGGGCTGCCATCGCCTTTATGCCATCCTGTGTGTATAAACAGGATAAGCTGTCGATCCAGCTCAAGCGCCTGCAGATCAGTCCTGACCAGGAGAAAATGCTGGCCAGCCTGGCCGATGAAGTGGTGCCGACAACGAATACACCCGGCGCAGCCGACCTGGGACTGCACCTGTTTGCCCTCAAAATGGCCGATGATTGTTTTGATGACGCCAGCCTGCAAAAATTTTCTGCTGGTTTGAAACAATTTACCGAAGCCAAAAGCAAGAAAGCAACGCTGGGCTTGCAGCAGGCAGCCGACGATGCGGCATTGAAGGATTTTGCACGCATGTACAAATCACTGATTGTGCGTGGTTATACCCAATCGGAATACTATATGACCAAGCTGGTTCCTTATCAATTAATCCCCGGTGGCTACAAAGGCTGCGTACCGGTTGCATAAAGCCAAATAAAGAATATGGGTTATCTCAATACCAAAGGACTGAAAGAAAGAACCTTCGATGCCATTGTGATTGGTTCGGGTATCAGTGGTGGCTGGGCCGCCAAAGAGTTTTGCGACAAAGGCTTGAACACATTGGTGCTGGAGCGCGGGCGTGATGTCAAACACAATAAAGATTATCCGACCACCAATATGTATCCCTGGCAGTTTGAACACCGCGGGCAACTGACCAACGAGATCATCAAAGAAAATCCGGTGGTTAGTAAATGTTATGCGTTCCGGGAAGATGCTATGCATTTTTTTGTGAAAGACAAAGAGCATCCCTATGTACAGGAAAAACCTTTTGATTGGATCAGGGGTTACCAGGTGGGTGGTAAGTCATTGTTATGGGCGCGACAAACCCAGCGTTGGAGCGATTTCGATTTTGAAGGGCCTGCGCGCGATGGCTTTGCGGTCGACTGGCCCATCCGGTACAAAGACCTCGCGCCCTGGTACAGCTATGTAGAAAAGTTTGCGGGTATTACCGGTAACAAAGATGGATTGCCCCAACTGCCCGATGGTGAGTTTTTGCCGCCGCATGAACTCAATTGCGTGGAGAAATATTTCAGTGGAAAAATGGCTACGGTGTACAACAACAGCCGACCCGTGATTATTGGTCGCGCTGCACACCTGACCAAACCGCAACAAATTCACCTCGACCAGGGGCGGGCCCAATGTCAATCGCGCGATCTCTGCCAGCGTGGTTGTCCCTTTGGGGGATATTTCAGCAGTAATGCATCGACCATTCCCTGGGCTTTGCGCACGGGTAAACTGACCCTGCAGCCCAATTCAACCGTTCATTCTATCATCTATGACGACAAGGCGGGCAAAGCAACCGGTGTTCGGGTGATCGATACCGTTAGTAAAACAACCACTGAATATTTTGCCCCCGTCATTTTTGTGAATGCGGCGGCGCTGAATACGAATTTGGTGTTGTTGAATTCAACGTCCAGCCGTTTTCCGAATGGCCTGGGCAACGACAATGGGTTGTTGGGCAAGTATGTAGCGTTTCACAATTATCGCGGGCATGTGAATGCCAAATACGAAGGCTTTCCCGATTCAACCACCGAAGGGCGTCGGCCAAACAGCGGGTACATCCCCCGGTTCAGGAACCTGCACAAGCAGGAAACCAATTTTCTGCGCGGCTATGCAGCGGGTTTCGGGGCCTATCGCCCGAATGCGCCAATGAATGGCTGGGGAACCGATTTAAAAGCACAACTCGATAAGCCCAAACCCGGTGTTTGGGGCGTGGGTTCGCACATGATGGGTGAAACGATTCCGAAAGAGAACAGCATGGTTTCGCTGGATCCCAACCAGAAAGATGAGTGGGGTATGCCAGTGATGCGCATCAATATGTTTTACGACGACAACGATGAGAAGATGGTGCAAGACTACCACGAGCAATTGGTGGCCATGTTTGAGGCGGCCGGCTTTACCGATATCAGTACCAACGATTCCAAACAAGCGCCGGGACTGGATATCCACGAAATGGGTGGGGTGCGCATGGGCAAAGACCCCAAGACTTCGCTGCTGAACAAGTGGAATCAATTGCATGCCTGTAAAAATGTGTTTGTGACCGACGGCGCTTGCATGACATCCACATCTACACAAAACCCATCACTTACCTATATGGCATTGACCGCTCGCGCGGTCGATTATGCCCTGGCAGAAATGAAAAAAGGCAATTTGAAATAGGCCACTTACAGTTTATTGTTTGCTAATATTAAAACACAATCATGATAGCTATGCGACGGTTTGTGGTGCTTATTGTCTTAGCCGTTGCCGGTGCTGGTGTCGTGCAGGCGCAGAAAGCAGTTTTTAAACTGATTGATCTCCAGGCCACCACGGAAACAAAAAACCTGGCGACAAATCTTTTTCGAATCGCCCAAACAAATATTTTATTTGGTCACCAGCATGCAACGGAATACGGGCATGGTTGGCGTGGAGATGCCGATCGGTCAGATGTAAAGTCGGTCACCGGCTCCCATCCAGCGGTGATCGGCGTTGATTTTATGGGACTGAGCGGCCTGCCCCCTGATCAGATAGCAGCCAACCGCCAGGCACTGATGCAGGAGATAACGGCCACGTATAACCGCGGTGGACTCACCACCGTCGCCTGGCATTTCTCCAACCCCGTTTCGCCCGGTGGTTTTTACTGGAAAGATTCCCTTTCCCTACCGGCTGTTCCCTACCTGGTACCCGGCGGCTCGCACCACGACCAGTATAAGGAGATCCTGAAAACCATCGCTTCGGTTGCCCATGACTGTAAGGGCGCCGATGGTAAGCTGGTGCCGATGGTATTTCGTCCGTTTCACGAGTTAGATGGCGATTGGTTCTGGTGGGGCAAGTCCCATTGCTCGACCCCTGACTTCATCAAACTTTGGCGATTTACGGTAGAATTTTTGAGAGATAGTTTGCAAGTGCATAACTTTATATACGCCTTTTCACCAGACAACCGGTTTAACAGCGAAGAAGAATACCTGGAAAGATACCCGGGCGATGCCTGGGTTGACCTGGTCGGTGTAGACAACTACGGCGATTTTGGCCGCGATGGGAAATATGACCTGGCTGCCGGGTTGAAAAAATTACAGATCGTTTCCGGCTATGCTGTTTCGCACCACAAACTGGCGGCTTTTACAGAGACGGGTTTGGAATCTATACCCAATGACAAATGGTGGACGAGCGTTCTGCTTCGTACACTGAAAGACAAACAACTTGCGCTTTGTTATGTGTTGGTTTGGCGGAACGACGAGAAAAGCCCCACCCACTTTTATGCGCCCTTCCCCGGACAAATCAGTGCGCCTGATTTTATGCGTTTTTATGCTGACCCTTTCACTTTATTTGAAGCTGACCTGCAGGGTAAGAACCGGCTGTATCAAAGCCGCAGAAAAGATTAACCTGTAAGCAGCATTGCGTAAAGAAAGATGGTCATAAGGTCGTTCCTTCGGGAACCGCAGGCGATAACGCCTGCGGTATGTTATATAAAAAACTGTTTTATGAGAAGAAAACTGCTATTTTTTCTTGCATTTGTTTTTTCTCTCCTAAGCATCCAATCTTATGCGCAAGACCTGGAGGTCAGTGGCAGGGTTTTGGGGCCGGAAGGGAAACCATTGGAGGGTGTTACAGTAACTGTTAAGGGCACCGCTACAGCAACTGCCACCAATGTAATGGGCCTTTATAAAATTAACGCCGCCAGAGGAGCGGTACTGGTTTTTTCCAGTGTAGAATTTGCCAGTCGGGAAGTAACCGTTGATGGCCCTACGGTAAACGTCAACCTGACCCAAAAGAGTCGTGACCTCAATGAGGTGGTGGTGACCGCCCTTGGTATCAAAAAAGACAAAAAGGTGCTGGGTTATGCCGTTTCGGAGGTGAAAGGCGAAGAATTGAACCAGGCCCGCACGGTCAACGTGTCGAATGCACTCGTTGGCAAAGTGGCAGGTCTGAACATCACCCAAACGGCAGCAGGCCCCAGTGGTACAACCCGTATCACCATTCGCGGTGATGCCACCATTGGTGGTTTCAACGGGCCACTCATTGTGGTTGATGGTATTCCGTTCAACAATAGCAACCTCGGTTCAGTAGGTACCTGGGGCGGCGCCGACCAGGGCGATGGTATCTCCAGCCTCAACCCCGACGAAATCGAAAGCGTGAGTGTACTGAAAGGCGGTACCGCTGCGGCTTTGTATGGATCAAGGGCATCGAATGGTGCCATCCTGGTGACCACCAAATCGGGTAAGGCAGGAAAAGGTGCTACGGTAGAATTTGGCAGCAATTACCAGATGGAAGACCTGCTGTACAAGAAAATCAAAGACTACCAATATGAATATGGTACCGGTGATCGTGGTACCGGCTTGGTGGGTATTAAGCCGGTTAGCGCTGACCCCAACCTGAACCAAACCAATAGCTGGGGAGCCAAATTGGATGGTTCGAGTGTGATTCAGTATGATGGCGTATCTCGTCCTTATTCTGCACAGCGCGACAATTTCAAGAAGTTTTACAATGTTGGCAGTACTTGGGTAAATACCATGGCGGTTAGTGGTGGAACCGACAAATTGACTTATCGTTTCAGCGCCAGTGACCTCAACAACAAAGGCATTGTACCAAACAATACCCTGGTTCGCGACAACTTTGCGTTGAACCTGAATGCCAAGGTAAGTGAGCGATTCTCCGTGCTGTTGAACAGTAAGTACATGCGCGAAAAGAACAAAAACCGGCCAAAGGTTTCTGATTCACCGGGCAGTGCCAACTACACACTGTGGACTATGCCTACTTCACTCGATGTAGAAACCATGAAAGCGTCTAAATACGATGACAATGGTTTTGAAAGGGTTTGGTCAAATAACCAATATGTGCAGAACCCCTATTTTGCCACAGAAGACTACAAGCAGCAGGATATTAAAGACCGGTTCATCGGTGTTGTTGAACCACGCTTCAACCTGACCGACTGGTTGTTCCTGAAAGGCCGCGCCGGATTTGATAAGTTTAACCGCCGTGCGTTTGATGTTACACCTACCGGTACAGGCTATAGTTTGGGTGGCGGATACAATGCATCAAATGTCGATTTCCGCGAAACCAACCTCGACCTGATGGTGGGCGTTGATAAAGAGTTTGGCAGCAGGTTCAGCCTGAATGCCATTGTGGGTGGCAACCGCATGAAGCAGGTTCGTTATGACGAAAGCTATGGCGGCAACCCCTTCAACATACCTTTCTTTTTCGATATCTCTAATATCAGCACCGCCAATCGTTATACCAATTATGGCTACAGCGAAAAGCGGATCAACTCGGTTTACGGATCTGCTGACCTTGGTTTCAACAATTATTTGTTCTTGAACCTGACCGCACGTAACGACTGGTTCTCTACCCTGGCCAAAGGCAGGAATTCTATCCTGTATCCTTCTGCCGGTTTGAGCTTTATCGTTTCAGATGCGTTGCAGTTACCAGCCTCGGTTAACTTTTTGAAACTGCGTGGTTCATGGGCGCAAACTGGTGGTGATACCGATCCTTATCAGTTGTACCTGAACTACCAGTTGTCGGGTGCTACACAGGGTGCACCGCTGGGACAAATCACCCAATCGCAGGTGCCGAACTCGCTGCTTCAACCAAGGGTGGTTACCAGTGCAGAATTTGGTGCTGAAGGCCGCTTGTTAGACAGCCGCCTGAGTTTTGATATCGCCCTGTACAGCCGCAAAACAACCAACGATATCGTAGGTGCTTCCATTTCACCTACATCGGGTTACACAGCCGCCCTGTTTAATATCGGTGAAATCACCAACAAGGGTGTTGAAGTCATGTTGGGCTATAAAGTGGGCAATTCGAAAGCCTTTAGTTGGGAACCGTCTTTGAATTTTGCGTACAACAAAAACAAGGTAGTAGAGATTTATCCTGGCCTTGATCAGTTGTTTGTGGAAGAGCCTCGTCCGCGGGTGAGTGCCATCTACCAGGTAACTGGTTTACCATATGCACAAATCCTCGGAAATGGATACAAGCGTGATGCGAAAGGACAGGTAATTTTCAATGCACAAGGCTTGCCTGAAACACAAGGTCTGGTGAATTTTGGAACGGGTATCTCGCCTTGGACCCTCGGTTTCAACAACAGTTTTGGTTATAAAGGCTTCCGGTTCTCCTTCCTGATCGACGGAAAGTTTGGTGGACATATCATGTCAGGTACCAATGCCCTTGCTTATCGCTATGGATTGCATAAGAATACGTTGGAAGGCCGCGAAACAGGCGTGATCGGTAAAGGCGTGCAGGAAGACGGTAGTGCTAATACCATCGTGGTGCCAGCGCAGACTTATTATTCCAATCTGTATAATTTTGCGGAGCCTTTTGTGTACAAGTCAGACTTCATCAAGCTACGTCAGGTTATCATTGAATACGCGATTCCCAATAGGATCTATGGAAAAACGCCGATCAAAGCGATTAATGTTTCGCTGGTGGGCAGGAACCTGTTGATCCTGAAGAAATACGTACCAATCATTGATCCTGAATCAGGCTATTCTGCAGGAAACGCACAGGGCCAGGAGTTTGCCGGCCTGCCTTCCACCCGGACAATGGGTATTAACCTGAATGTGAAATTCTAATTACCCAACCGAAAAAAACTTAAACAATGATTCGTAAAATATTTGTAAGCGTTGTGTTGGCGGGATCACTGGTATCGTGTACAAAAGACTTCGACACCGTCAATATTGATCCGACCAAGCCAACCACCATACCGCTGAACTATCAACTGAGCCAGTCGCTTTTGTACCTGGGGGGATCGGCTGGTGACCCCGGTTATGCCACCTGGCGGGCCAACCTGATCTATGCTTTGCCGGCTACGCAGATGTTTTCTTCGCTGTCGACTTTCTATTCGGGCGATAAATACCTATACCAGGCCGACCTGAGTGAAGCTTATTTTGTAACACAGTATCCGAATGCGGTGAAGAACCTGGTGGACCTGAAAACACAGGCTGCCAAAGATCCTGCTAACATCAATATGCTTTCTATTTCACGCATATTGCTCACCTTGCAGATGAGCCTGATCACCGATCTCTATGGGGATGTGCCTTATTCTCAAGCAGGACAAGGTTATCTCACCAATAACTTCACACCCGCCTACGATGCGCAGCAATCCATCTACATGGATATGTTGAAAGAACTGGATGAAGCCGCTGCTGCCATTGATGCATCAGCCGTTAATCCGGGTGCGGCTGATTTCGTATACAAGGGCGATATGGCCAAATGGAAGAAAATGGCCTATTCGTTGATGCTTCGTCTGGCAATGCGGATGCAGAAAGTAGATGCTGCATCGGCACAAACCTGGGCTGCCAAGGCGATTGCCGGTGGAACAATGGCTAGTAACGATGATAGTTTCGCCATTATGTATGCGAATGATGGCGGTACTGCGACCATCAACTCGAATTCCTACAACTTGGGTGAGGCCGAGGGTGCAGGACACCGCAACGAAGTATCGAAAGGAAGCATTCAATGGTCGAAGACACTCATCGATATGATGAAGAGTCGCAATGATCCACGTTTGGGGGTGATTGCCGAACTGAAGTCAGGCGACCGAACACCGGCCAACCAGCGTGGTTTGCCCAACGGCTATGATGCGGCTACCTTGGCTGCCCTGACGGGAGAAACCGGTCCAGATGCTTATTCGCGCCCCAGCACCATCCTGTATAGCGCCTCCAATCCCTATATCTTGCTGCCATATGCGGAAGTAGCATTTATGAAAGCAGAAGCGATTACCCGGGGTTGGGCTACCGGCGATGCAACCGCCAGTTTCAAAGCTGGTCAGGCTGCTGCTATCCAACAATTGGATGTGAATACGGGTGCACCGGCTGCCTCTGCTGCTGCCATTACCGCCTACCAAACAGCCAACGCCATGGGCAGCGGTTTGAGTGGTGCGATGACTTCGATCCATACGGAAATGTTTATCCTGAATGCCTCCACCCTGAATGGATTTGAAGGATGGGCGAACTGGCGTCGTACTGGCTTGCCGGTGTTGACCCCCACCAACTATCCTGGCAACCGGACCAACGGATCCATTATGCGTCGTTTGATCTATCCGGTATCAGAACAAGGCCAGAATACCAAAGCCTACCAGGCCGCGATTTCTGCGCAAGGGGCTGATGAGTTTACTACACGCATGTGGTGGGATAAGCAATAAGCGAAGCCTTTTGGTTTAATAAAATGAAGACGTCCATTGGGCGTCTTCTTTTTTTTGTTTGCTGAAAGATTCAATGCGGCGTAATTCTAATTCTTGCAGTTTAATTTTAAAATATGAGAGTGCGAGGCTGAATCAAACAATTCACCCAATCCCAAACCATTACTAACAGGGGGTCAGCTTACTCCGAAAACCAGGGGTCAATTTGAAGCGAACAAAGGGGGCTGTTTCCCCGGATTTTACACAATAGTTGGCTAAATTTGGGTAAAACAGCTAAAAATAGCTGTCAAAAACCACCTTTCAGATATGGATACAGGTAAAATCATCGCTGCACTCCACGACAAAAAAGGATGGTCCCAGGCCGACCTCGCTGCCCATAGCCAGGTGTCGAGGGTCATGATTGGGAAGTATGAAAGAGAAGAAGCAGTGCCGTCCATCGATGCTGCTAAAAAAATAGCGGATGCCCTGGAAGTATCCTTGGATCAGCTTGTAGGGGAAGGCATGCTCAAAGGATTTGATAAAAAAACGCTCAAACGGTTTGAGGAGTTGGAGCACCTGGAAGAGGAGAAGAAAAAAACATTGTTCGACCTCATTGATACCTATATCCGGGATGCCAAGGCCCGTAAGACCTACGCCCACTAAAAACATATATCATGGAAGAAGTTGTGCACCTACGCATCAAAAAAGAATATGCCGCCGAACTGATAGAAGACCTGATCCGTGCGCAAGCCCTGGAACCGGTAGAAGACAGTGACACCGATATCCCCGAGTGGCAAAAGGAAGCCGTACGTAATACCTTGCGGCAAGTGGAGCAGCACCCGGAGCAATTGCAATCCTGGGAGGTCATCAAGCAAAAATACCAACGGCCCTGATGAACGCTTTTGAACTCGTCTTGTCCGTCGATGCCGTTAATGATATCGACCAGGCCGTGGAATATTACAACAGTCTTTCCGATGGGCTCGGCTTCGAGTTTGCTGATACCATCGACCGGTACTTCTCTAAAATCCAACAACTACCTTCAGCCTCCGCCATCAGATATGACAACATTCGCGTAAAACCCATCGACACGTTTCCATTTACTATACATTACACGGTCACAGATTCACAGATAATTGTACTCAGAGTGTTCAATACCTATCAAAAACCGGCAGATTGATATGTAATATCCTAGGTCCTAAATAATCTGATTAAAAAAATACTGACTCACCTTGTTCTATTCACTTTTTTCGATAAGTGATTTGCTAATTGATTAATGGCTTTCATTCAAACTTATGTACTTTGTGCAAACGAGATAAACTAAAAGAGCGCTCCTGTATTAGTATTCTACGACCAGTTTCATCGTGTTTAAATTTTTGTGCAACTAGGCTATCACCAGAACAAAGATAATCGAAACTAGCGTTTTCGTCGTGGGTGCCAATATAAACTCTAAATTTCTCTCGCCAAAGGCCATTGCATATTTTTCTTTTCGAAAACAGTTTTTCCTTGCTTTTTTCATCAATGCAACTCGATGCTAAAGCAGCCAGAAGAAAAACTCCAATAGCGACTCTCATTTGATACTTTTTTCCTTTCTGTAAACTGCAGTTCTCTACCATATTCTATAGTGAATGCCACGTGAATAACTACTGCCTCGATATGGCTTATCCTTTACTTCCTTAAGTGCATCGGTCATACGGATAAAGACTATTAGCTATGGGCACAGTCTCTTTTGATGAATGATTGCCATATCGAAACCCCCTTTCTATATATGGCTTGAAGTCACCCAATGAGCCAGCAAAACTATCAACCTGAAAGTTTAACTCCTTTTCAAATACACCTCTTTTTCTAGATTCTTCGATACTAGATGTTCCTACTCGATATTTCCACTTTTTATATCCGTACCAGCCAATATAAGAAGACGCAAATCCCAATATGTAGTATCCAACAACCAAGACAATCGATCCGATTACAAAAAATTTAACGACTTTGATCATTACCTCCCTATTTGTTTTTGTTGTATTCCTCTTCGCTCAAATTTTCCAACGGACCGGCTTCAATTCTGGTTTTTTTGCCCGTCAATCGAATATAAAAATTCAGTGTCGAGACGGCGGAGGGCAGAAAATTAATCCACCTATCTGGCTCAACAATTCGCAATTGGTTTTAAGCAATGAGTGCATGAATATCCCCGACCCGCTTTGCGCCCATTCCCTTATATTCTGCGTGCGCGCCTGTTAACACACTCGTTTTGGACGATGTTCAATAGACTAATTTTTAAATAATTACCCAGAAACCACAGGAAATTTAATCTCGAATGCCATCTGTGAAGTTGATTTTAGGTCATCATTCAACTTCTTCTCCAATGTTCAATAATGGCTATTGTTTTTCAGGAAGCTTGAATTTTTAACGACAACTAAGGTTCTGGGCTTGGTAAGGCATTAACTTGCAGTTTATTAGAAAACTAGCCGTCGACTAGTACACTAACCATCGACCAATTGGCAACAATTGCCTACAAATTGATTATGACCTCCGACGAATTATACATGCAGCGCTGCCTGCAACTGGCGCTCCAGGGCGCGGGCAGCGTGGCGCCCAACCCGATGGTGGGAGCGGTGCTGGTACACCAGGGTCGCATCATCGGCGAAGGGTTTCACCAGCAATACGGACAGGTGCATGCGGAAGTGAATTGCCTGTTATCGGTTAGCGAGGCCGACCGACGTCTAATTACCGAGAGCACCTTGTATGTTTCTCTCGAACCCTGCGCGCATGTCGGCAAAACGCCGCCCTGCGCCGACCGAATCATCGCCGAAAAGATCAGTCGCGTCGTGGTTGGCTGCCGCGATCCATTTCCGGCGGTTGATGGCAAAGGCATCGAAAAATTAGTGAAAGCGGGTATTCCTTGCACAGTAGGAGTGCTGGAAAAAGAATGCCTTGCCCTGAACGCGCGCTTTATTTGTTACCACCAAAAAAAACGGCCTTATGTCATTTTGAAATGGGCAGAATCGGGCGATAGAAAAATTGCAGGAGCAGCTAAAAAACGAACTGCCATCAGCCACCCGCTCACCAATCGACTCGTGCATCGCTGGCGCAGTGAAGAAGCGGCCATCGCCGTTGGCAGCGGTACGGCCCTGAGCGACAATCCATCCCTCACCACCCGCTTGTGGCCGGGCCGCAACCCGGTGCGGGTATTGTTTGATCGAATGGAACGGGTGCCTGCCAACGCAACCATTTTCGACGGCGAAGCGGAAACCATCCACCTGACGGGTCAACTGGCCAGCCTGCCGCAGGCTCTGTCATTCCTGCACGAAAAAGGCATTAATTCCTTACTGGTAGAAGGCGGTACTATTTTGTTACAAGCATTTATTGACAACGGTCTTTGGGATGAAATGCGCATTATCCGTAACGAGCAATTATTATTGCCCGGCGGCTATGATGCACCGGTTTTGCCACCGATGACCCTTATTAAAACCGACACGGTCGGCACCGACAGGATCTTTTATTACCATGGCTGAAAAAACACATTACAGTAGCATCGACAAATCGGGCGAGGCCCAGTTCGCCGACCGCGGTAGCAAATTTATCGGTTATGCCTTCCCGGTAGAGACCACCGATGACTTCAAACGAGAACTGGACAAAATCAAAAAACTGCATCCAAAGGCCAGCCATTTTTGCTTCGCGTACCGCATGGGCATCGATAACAATTTGTTTCGGGCGGCAGACGATGGTGAACCATCCGGCTCAGCGGGCAAACCCATCCTCGGACAAATCGATAGCCGCGAACTGACCAATATGGGCATCGTTGTGGTCCGCTATTTCGGTGGTAGCTTACTAGGCGTACCGGGCCTCATCAATGCCTATAAAAACACCGCCTCCCTGGTTTTGCAAACCATTCCGGTGGTGCAAAAGCAGGTAGAAAAAAACTACCTATTGCAATTCGACTATACCTTGATCAATGAGGTGATGCAAATTTTAAAGCAATGTGCCTGCAGCATCCAAAAGCAGGAGATCCAGCTTTTCTGCCTTTTTACGGTAGGCATTCCCGTTAGCCGTCTCGAAGAAGTGCTGTACCGGTTCAAAGACCTGCACCAGGTAGAAGTAAAACCCCTTGGTTAATCTGTGACCGCAGGTTGATCACTACCGGAAACGCACCACCGCATAGCCCAGCCATTCTTTCAACAACCGACCCCAGGCATTCGGCAGGCCCAGGTCCGGCCACAGGTGTTCATAGAAAGGAACATCCGTATCGAGTACCTCATAGTTACAGGAATAGGGCTGCACTTCCAGCCCGGCTTTTTGAAACTCGGCCAAACACCTTCGCATGTGCATCGCCGAGGTTACCAAAACCATCGGCCCCGACAGGCCCAGGCTATCAGCCTTTTTTTTACTAAACAAGGCATTCTCACGCGTACTTCGGCTACGCGTTTCCGTGATGATTTTTTCTGGCGGAATGTGCAGTGAATCAAGGGCTGATTGCAGGAACAAGGCTTCCGGCGGTATATCCCGGTTCAGAAACCCATTTCCACCTGTAACGATGATATAATTGGCCCGGCCACTTTTGTACAACAAAGCCGTTTGGATGAACCGATCTGATGCCCGGTTAAAATAGCCGCGACCCTGTACATCGTAATCGGCGATGCCGCCAGGCAGGATAATGGCCGCATATTGATTGCCCAACGCGGGTTGCTTCACTTCCCATGCCTTGTATGCCCACCGAAACAACATGGGATCACTAAAAACAACCAATACCAATAAACCCAACCAGCCCATTCTTTTTTTCCACTTCTTATTACGCAACAGCAGGAACAGGGCAATAAAAAAAAACAACCAGTTTTCGGGCGACAATACAAAGCTCACCAGCTTGGATACGATTAGCATACGTAAATATATCTATATTGGCATACGGAACCAACGGTCAGATGGCAAATCCAAGTACCTCCATTACAGCTATTATCAAACGAGCGGCGCAACGCGACAAAAAATCGCAGGAAGCTATTTACCGGCAATACCTTTCGTATGTATGGGACATTGCCCGCCGGTACAGCCGGCCCGACCGGCCCACGGAACAGATTGTTGCTGCTGCTTTTTTCGAACTCTTTGGTTCACTTTCTTCTTTTGATCCCATCCATGCCGGCTTCAAAACCTTTGTCAAGAACATCGTGATCGACAGCGCGTTGAAAGATCGTTATATCACCTATGTGCCTACGGTTTTAAATACATTGAAAGACTGCGAACTTCTGGTTCCGGCCGAAACGGAAAAATACCTGCAATCATTGCCAGCCGGTGTACATATGGTGCTGGTACTTTCTGCCATAGAAGGATTCGGCAACCCCGAAATCGCAGAACGCCTGCAAATCACCGAAGAAAAAAACCGCCAGGAACTAGCAGCTTTAACCAGTTATATACAACCCTTTCAACCCCTGCTGTTGCGAAAAATTCAATCACTTCCACCGGTGCAACTGCCCGATGCCAGTACGGGTTGGCTGGCCTTGCAAGAGAAACTGGAAATAAAAGAAGCCGAAACAAAACAACAAGCCACCGAAGCCCTCAACCCCGAGTCCATTCCCGCACCCATCGATCCGGTAGAAGGGCAGTGGATGGGCTGGGCATTTCTGTTCATCCTGATTGCTGCCTCCCTGCTCATGTTGTATATGGCAGGCATTATTCGCTAGTAATCGCGAACAAATTAGGCGTTAACGAGTAAGGCGTTAATGAGTAAACCTGTCAATAGATAATGCTGTCAACGCGTGAGGCTATTATTGGGTACGGCTGTTTTGCTGCCTGCGGTGTACACATAAAATCCTTCGCCTGATTTAACCCCTAATTTTCCGGCAGTCACCATGTTCACCAACAACGGACAGGGTGCATATTTCGATAAACCGAAACCTTCCTGCAAAACCCGCATGATTTGTAAACAGGTATCCAAACCAATAAAATCGGCAAGTTGCAAGGGGCCCATGGGATGCGCCATGCCGAGCTTCATGATCGTATCAATCGCATTGATATCGGCCACCCCTTCGTGCAAACTATAAATGGCCTCATTGATCATGGGCATCAGGATGCGGTTGGCAATAAAGCCGGGGTAGTCTTCTGCTGCCGCCGGTGTTTTGCCAATGGTTTCACAGAGCGCGAGAATGGTATCAGTAACATTTTTTTCGGTCGATAAACCCCTGATTACTTCCACCAGTTTCATCATCGGTACCGGGTTCATAAAATGCATGCCGATTACTTTGCCAGGCCGCGCGGTAACGGCAGCGATGCGCGTAATCGATATCGAAGAAGTATTACTGGCCAGTATACAATGGGCCGGTGCATGCGCATCGAGGAGTTTGAAAATGGTTTCTTTCACCGCAAACTTTTCTGATACGGCTTCTACACAAAGGTCCGCCGCTTGAACAGCAGCAGGTATATCCGTGAAGGTTTTGATCCGCGACAGCAAGGCGGTTTTTTGGTCGGGAAGAATAATCTCTTTTTTCACTTGGCGGTCGGCATTGGCTGCAATGGTAGCCAATGCTTTGCTGAGTGCAGTTTCGCTGACATCGGCCAGGTGCACTGTAAAACCATATTGCGCAAAAACATGTGCGATGCCATTGCCCATGGTGCCGGCACCAATCACGGCGATCTGTTGGATCATAGCCCTTTTTTGCGATAAATGTAAACTACTTCCTGCTCTTGAAATCGCCGCGTTTCCAGGCGCGAATAAATTCAGCCCAGGCCACAGGGTTCATGAGGTTGATGGGGGGTGTTTGTCCCGCGTAAGTATATCTGTACGCCTGCCTGCGAAGTACATAGTTGGCCGCCTCTTTTCCATCGGCCGGAACCAGTTGCATCAGCGCTCTTCGGGTATCTTCATCGGTATTCTTCCGCGCAATCTCCAGGTTGTCATCCGGCAAAGCCGTATTCACAAAATCCCGCTCAAATTGTTCGCGCGTAGGGCGTGGTCGAATGATGGTCGCCGGCAAGTATTGGGTATCGGTAACCAATAATTGAATCAGGCTGTATTGGTTGCCTTCGAGGTTTTTGGGAATCTCGGCCAACTTGGGTTTATAACCGACACTACTGAACTCAATGATATCACCCTTCAGTACCACGATCGAAAACACACCTTGTTCGTTACTGATCGTACCACGTCCGCTGCCTTTAATCGATATACTCACCGAAGCGATGCCCTGCAAGCTGTCAGCCGTCATTACCACGCCGTACAACTGCACTACCGAGTCTTTTATCTGCTCAAACTGCGCCTGCGCTCGCTGACATATTAGAAAAAGGCCTATAGCAACAAGTGGTAAAACTCTCTTCATTGGGTCAAATATAAACCTTAGGCCTGTTTGGGTCAACATTTTACGGCCTTCATTGGTTAATTTTGCACTAAAATCCACCGACGATGCAAATGACCCACGAGCAAATAATGAAGGCACTGAGCAACGTGCAGGAACCCGATCTGGGTAGTGATATTGTTTCCTTGAACATGGTGAAAGACCTCCACATCGATGGCGATGCGGTTCGATTCACCTTGGTGTTAACCACGCCGGCCTGCCCGATGAAAGACCTGATGAAGAATGCCTCGATCAATGCCATCCGCCTGCTGGTAAACAAAGAAGCAAAAGTGACCGTTGATTTTGCGTCTAATACCAGTTCGGTGCGCAAAGACAATGGCGCGGTGCTGCCGAAAGTGAAAAACATCATCGCTGTGGTGAGCGGTAAAGGTGGCGTTGGAAAAAGCACGGTAGCGGCCAACCTGGCCCTGGCTTTGTCGAAGCGCGGTGCGGCTGTCGGGCTCATGGACGCCGATATTTATGGCCCCAGTGTACCCATCATGTTTGGTGTTCGCGGTGAACGGCCGTTGATGACCCAACAAGGCGACAAGGGTATGATTGTACCCTTGGAAAAATACGGCATCAAATTGATGAGCATCGGTTTGTTGGTCGATGAAAAAGATGCCGTGGTATGGCGCGGGCCCATGGCCAGTTCTGCCATCCGACAATTTGTTACCGATGTGGTTTGGGGTGAGCTCGATTACCTCATCATCGACATGCCACCCGGCACGGGCGATATTCACCTGACCCTGATGCAACTGGTACCGGTTACCGGTGTGGTAGTGGTGACCACGCCACAAGATGTGGCCCTGGCCGATGCCAAGAAAGGAATCGCCATGTTTGGCCAGGCACAAATCAAAGTGCCCATTATCGGAATAGTCGAGAATATGAGTTATTTTACGCCTGTTGAACTGCCTGAGAATAAGTACTATATTTTCGGCAGAGATGGTGGAAAGCGTCTGGCAGAAGAATATGATATTCCTTTCCTGGGTCAAATTCCCATTGTACAGGGCATTAGGGAAGGGGGTGACAAGGGCATACCGGTGATGGAGTCGGACGACAAAATTACCCGCCAGGCGTTTGAAGATTTTGCGGGATTAACCGCCCGCAGCATCGCCATGCGAAATGCGAACCTGGAAGCCACCCGAGTAATTGAAGTGGTGGCTTGAATATGATATGAGCAGAGCCTCCTGGCTGATTGGCCTTGTATTTTTTTTCGGCTGTAAAGCGCCGCAGTCGACCCTTCAACCGCTGCCATCATTCGATTGGCAAGGGCATCGTGGCGCTCGCGGATTGATGCCTGAAAACACGATCCCTGCTATGTTGCGCGCCATTGATTTGGGCGTTACTACCCTGGAAATGGATATTGTTATGTCCGCCGATGGTAAAGTGGTGGTATCGCACGATCCCTTCTTCAATTACCAGATCAGTACCAAACCCGATGGTAGTTTGGTGACCAAAGAAGAAGCGCCTGCGCTCAATATTTACAAGATGGATTACGACAGCGTTAAAACCTACGACGTTGGCTTGCGTGCGCCCGATGGCTTCACGCGGCAGCAATCCATTCCTGCGGTAAAGCCATTGTTGAGCGAATTGATCGATAGCGTGGAAGCCTATGCCAAAAGCAAAGGTCGGCCCGCGCTGTTTTACAATATCGAACCCAAAACAACGCCCATCACCGACGATAAATACCATCCGGCGCCAGCCGTAATGGCGGCTGCTTTCATGCAGATTTTGCGCGACAAAAAAATCACCGATCGCGTGCTGATACAATCTTTCGATACGCGCATGCTGAAACTTATTCACAAGCACTATCATGATGTTCGGGTGGCTCTGTTGATTGATGCACAAGACCATCGATCGATGAAAAAACAATTCAGGGAACTGCATTTTAAACCGGCTGTGTACAGTCCCTGGCACCAATTGGTAACGCCTGAAATGATCCGGATCTGTCACCGGAAAAAAGTTAAAATCGTACCGTGGACGATCAATAACCTTCAACGCATCGAACAATTAAAGAAATGGGGCGTTGATGGCATTATTACAGATTATCCCGATTTGCTTCAACAAAAAAAATAACCATGGATTTGTCGTTGAAAGGAAAGAAGGCATTGGTTTGCGGCAGCAGCCAGGGCATTGGCCTGGCCGTGGCCCAGGAGTTGGCCAGCCTGGGTGCACAATGTGTATTGCTGGCCCGCAACGAAGACCGGCTGAAAGCAGCGCTGCAAACATTGGCAGTGACTGATCAGCCGCACCAATATGCAGTTGCCGATTTTAGCGACCCCAACACCGTGCGAAAAGCCGTAACGCCCCTGGTGCAGGCGGGCGATTTTCATGTATTGATTAATAATACCGGTGGCCCCGCACCCGGCCCCCTGGTGGAGGCCCCCGCAGATGCGTTTGAAAATGCTTTCCGCCAGCATGTGGTCATCAACCAGTTGCTCGCCCAGTTGTTGTTGCCGGGCATGATCAAACAAAAATATGGTCGCATTGTAAACATCGTTTCTACCTCGGTGAAAGTGCCCTTGCCTGCTCTGGGTGTTTCCAATACCATAAGAGCTACAGTAGCTTCCTGGGCCAAATCGCTCAGCAACGAAGTGGCTGTTCACGGTATCACGGTCAACAATGTTTTACCCGGCTATACCAGTACGGCCAGACTCGATCAACTCACGGCTGTGCTTGCCGAAAAAAAGGGCATCAGTGTAGCCGAGCAAATGAATATCATGGCAGAGTCGGTGCCGATGGGGCGCATTGGCACTGTAGAGGAAGTAGCGGCGATGGCGGCATTTTTGTGTACCCCCGCGGCTAGTTATGTAAATGGTGTATCTGTTCGGGTTGACGGCGGGCGTACCGGAAGCATTTGATGCGGGTTGCTTCAGCCGGATGTGCTAATTTTGCGCCATGAACAGAAGCGAGCTCGTTAACCGGATCAGATCAACGAAGTCTTTTTTATGTGTGGGCCTGGATACCGATCCCGATAAATTGCCAGCTGCGTTGAAAGGCAAAAAAGACGCTGTGCTTGCTTTCAATAAAGCCATTATCGACGCTACTGCCCCTTATTGTGTGGCCTATAAAATCAACACTGCTTTTTATGAAGCCTATGGCGTAAAGGGATGGGAAATCATGGAAGCCACCAAGGCCCATATTCCGGCCACGCATTTTACCATTGCCGATGCGAAAAGAGGGGATATCGGTAATACCAGCAGCCAGTATGCCAAAGCTTTTTTTGACACACTCGGATTTGATGCAGTAACCGTGGCACCTTATATGGGCGCCGACAGCGTGCGACCCTTTCTTGAACACAAAAACAAATGGACCATTGTACTCGGGCTTACGTCCAATAGTGGTGCCGCCGATTTTGAATTGCAGAAAATGGGCGATGAGTTGCTCTATGAAAAAGTGATGCGTACCGTGCGTAGCTGGGGATCGCCCGAGAACCTGATGTTTGTAGTAGGCGCTACGCAAGCTGATTCTTTCGTGAATATCCGTCGTCTTTTACCCGATCATTTTTTCCTGGTGCCTGGTGTTGGTGCGCAGGGGGGTAGCCTTAGTGAGATTGCACAAAAGGCCCGCAACAAAGAAACCGGCTTGCTGGTCAATGCAAGTCGCGCGGTCATCTTTGCGTCTTCGGGCGATGACTACGTTGAAGCGGCTGCACTCGCTGCAAAAAATTATCAAATAGAAATGTCTTCATTCATTTAGTATAAACAACGATTACTATGGCCAACGACCAATTCCAGCACCCGGATTACCTTCTTGTAGATGAGCTATTCACCGAAGAGCAGATCATGATCAGAGACGCTGTTCGACAGTATGTAAAACAGGAGATATCGCCCATTATCGAAGACTATGCACAACGAGCCGCCTTTCCTGAACAAATTGTGCCGCAACTGGGTGCGCTGGGTTGTTTTGGTCCGACGATCCCGGCCGAGTATGGCGGTGGGTCACTCGATTATATTTCTTATGGATTGATGATGCAGGAACTCGAAAGAGGTGATAGCGGTGTGCGTTCAACGGCATCGGTGCAAGGTTCTCTGGTCATGTTTCCCATTTATGAATATGGCAGTGAAGAACAACGCAGAAAATACTTGCCCAAGCTGGCCAGTGGTGAATGGTTGGGTTGCTTTGGTTTAACCGAACCCAATCATGGTAGCAATCCCGCTGGTATGTTGTCGCGTATTGTTGACAAGGGCGATCATGTTGTGTTGAATGGTGCAAAAATGTGGATCAGCAATGCGCCCTATGCACAAGTGGCAGTGGTATGGGCTAAAGACGAAGCCGGCAAAATCAGGGGCATGATTTTGGAACGGGGGATGGAAGGATTTACCACGCCCACCACACATGGCAAATGGAGCTTGCGTGCATCGGCCACCGGTGAACTGGTTTTCGACAATGTAAAAGTGCCGAAAGAAAACCTGCTGCCGAATGTAAGCGGCTTGAAAGGTCCCCTCGGCTGTTTGACCAAAGCCCGTTATGGCATTGCCTGGGGCACCGTTGGTGCAGCGATGGATTGTTATCATACCGCCCTGCAATATTCAAAAGAAAGAATTCAATTCGATCGGCCCATTGGTGGCTTTCAATTGCAACAAAAGAAGCTGGCTGAAATGGTCACTGAAATCACCAAGGCGCAATTGCTAAACTGGCGGGTGGGCACATTGATGAATGAAGGCCGCGCTACAGCTGCACAAGTAAGCATGGCAAAGCGAACCGGTTGCGAAGTGGCCCATTTTGTTTGTCGCGAAGCCAGGCAAATGCTCGGCGGTATGGGCATTACCGGCGAGTTCCCGGTGATGCGGCACATGATGAATATCGAAAGTGTAATTACCTACGAAGGCACACATGATATTCATTTGTTGATCACCGGTATGGATGTGACAGGTTTGAATGCATTTAAATAAGAACGATGCATATTTACCTGATTGGTTTTATGGGCAGTGGCAAATCGCATTGGGGACGATTGCTGAGTAAACAAATCAACTGGCCCTATTTTGACCTGGACCAGGTGATTCAGGATAAAGCGGGTAAAACGATTGCGGAGATTTTCGCGCAAGAGGGAGAGGCTTTTTTTCGCCAGTTGGAGCACGACACGCTTCTTGCACTTTCGCAAAACAAACAGCCCATGATCTTGTCTTGTGGCGGTGGCACACCCTGCTTCTTCAATAATATGGCGGTGATGAAGCAACAGGGCAAAGTAGTGTGGTTGGATACCGCTGAGCAAGTGTTGCTAGAAAGATTGCAAAAAGAAAAATCACATCGCCCCTTGATACGCGATATTCCAGACGATGAACTCAGGGCTTTTATCCATACAAAACGCCAGGAAAGAAAAGCCTACTACGAACAGGCCGACATCCAACTGTCGGAAGAAACACTGACCCTGCCGGCATTGGAAAAAATCTTATTTGACAATGGAAAATAAACTGACCAAAAAAATGCTTCGCTCGGCCGCTGTTTTGGGCGCGCTGGCCGTAATACTTGGTGCTTTTGGTGCCCATGGCCTGAAACAAATTGTGCCGGCCGAAAGCATAACAACCTTTGAAACCGGAGTTCGATACCAGTTTTACCATGTATTTGCCCTCGCGTTTTGCGGGCTGTTTTATATGCACCATCCATCGGTATGGGTAGGCCGGGCTGCTATCTGTTTTGAGATTGGTATTCTTTTGTTCAGTGGGTCTTTGTATTTGCTCACGGCATTGAAAGCAACGAGTACGGTGGGGCTGGGTGGCCTGGGTATAATTACCCCCATCGGCGGACTATTCTTTATCGCAGGCTGGCTCTTGCTGGCCTGGGCGGTGCAGAAATCGCTCTAGGCGCAATAATTGGTGCTTTTATTCGTTAGGAGCGTCAATTGTATTTGTTATGAACCGTGTATTAATAGCCCTGGGCTTGGCGGCCCTCACCGTTTTGGGTGCTTGTGAAAAAATAAAAGACTTACTGAATTTCTCCATTGCCAATGAGTCGTCTTTTACGGTGTCAAGTACAACGCCGATCAATTCGCCGTACACCATTAATACCCCTGATGTTACCACCAACTCGAGCCAGGAATTCGAGAACAACAATACCAATGCCAAGCTGGTCAAAGAAGTGAAATTGAAATCGCTGACGCTGACCATCACCAACCCATCACAACAGAATTTCAATTTCCTCAAAACCATCCGCATCTATATTTCCAGCACCAACAGCAATGAAATTGAGTTGGCTTCACTGGAATCGGTTCCTGCCGGCGTTTCCAGCATTGTACTAACGCCCACCAATAGCCGATTGGATGAATACATCAAAGCCGACAAATACAGTTTGCGCACCGAAGTGGTAACCGATGAGGTGCTGACCCATGATGTAAGTCTTCGTTGCAACAGTGTGTTTTCGGTAGCAGCCAATTTATAGCTGTATATTTAGGAAAACACCGGTATGTTTCAACCCGCACTGTTGGCCATTCTTGTTTTCTCCATCTTATCATCGCAGGGCCAAACGCCTGGGTTTAAAAAATGGCTTGTTTACGACCAGTTTGTTGCCGAAGGTGCAGCCGTAGCCGATGTAAATGGCGACGGTAAACCTGATATACTTACAGGCCCTTTCTGGTTTGAAGCCCCACATTGGCAAAAACACCGTATTCACCAGGATACCAGCAATATTATTCCCGGTTATAGCACCAGCTTTCTCAATTATGCCAGCGATGTAAACAACGATGGCCGGCCTGATTTGATCCGCTTTGATCAACCAGGCGGCGTTTGTGTTTGGTATGAAAATCCCGGAAAATCAAAAGGCTTGTGGCCTTCACATCTAATACTCGCCGATGCAGGTACGGAGAATCCACTGCAGGTCGATGTGAACGGCGATGGTCACGCCGACCTGATCTGCAATGATACCAAAGAACGACAAGTGGTTTGGCTCGAAGCACCCGCCAAAAAAGGCGATACCGCCTGGCAAAAACATATTATCAGTCGAGATCCTGACCTGGCAACACATCGTTATACCCATGGCTTGGGCTGGGGCGACCTGAACAAGGATGGCAGGAACGATGTGCTGGTGCGGAATGGATGGTGGGAAGCACCGGCTCGACCGGAAATGGAATCGTGGACATTTCATCCGGCCGACCTGGGCCCCGAATGTGCCAATATGTTTGTGTATGATGTTGACAGCGATGGCGATGCCGATGTGTTGAGCTCTTCTGCACACGACTACGGCATTTGGTGGTATGAACAGGTAGCTGTGCAGGATGGTAACCTATTGTTTAAGCAGCATTTGATCAACCGTCAATTTTCTCAATCGCATGGTATGGCTTTTGTTTATTTGCACAACGACAAACAGCCCTCGTTGGTTACCGGAAAAAGATACCGGGCGCACAACGACAACGATCCTGGCGCTGCAGAACCGGCTGTATTGTATGAAATAGCCTTGACGCCCGGCGCCCAGCCGGTGTTCACACCCAAATTGATCGATGACAACAGTGGGATTGGGCTGAGTTTTGTGGTGACCGATATGAATGCCGACAATAAGCCTGATATCGTCGTCTCCAATAAAAAAGGCGTATTCTGCTTTCTGCAACGATAGTTATTCCTGCAAGGGAATACGGAGCACAATGATGGTTCCGTTGTGGTTGTCGATCGAAAAACTGCCGCCAATATTTTCCATTCTTTTGCGCATATTACTGATGCCATTGCTGAAGAGGCGAATTTCAGCGGTATTCAACCCGCGACCATTGTCTTTGATGGTGATTTGCAGGTGTTGGTCGACCGAAAAAAATATCTCAACGCGATTTGCATTGGCATGCTTCACAATATTGTTCAACGATTCTTTGATGCAAAGAAAAATATTGCGCCGCTTCTCGCCAGAAATCTCCACGGGAGGAATGGCATCAGGCGGAATTACCTGATATACGATATCGGTGTTGTCGAAAAATTCGGCGGCATGGTTGCGCACATAAGCAATGAGGTTGTCAATGCTGTCGTTCGCGCTCTTCATGGTCCAGATGATGGTATTCATCTTGCCGATCAGTTCATTGGCGGACTGTGAGATTTTTTCAATTTCCGGCGCGGTATTGTCCTTCATTTTAGCTTTTACCAATTCACTCAGCAGCCGAATAGCAGTGACTCCCGAGCCCAACTCATCGTGCATATCGGCCGATATCCGGTTTCGCTCTTCCTGTTGTGCTGCCAGTATAACCATTTTACGTTCGATACTGTCTTTCTCCACCGCCAGCAGCAACCTTTCTTTTTCACGTGCCCGGGCGCTGATATCCTGTTTTGTTTTATAAGAAAGCGCTACCAGGAAAAATACCAGTTCAAACAAAACACCTACTTCGTACCAAAAAAGCGAATCATTCATGAGCGTGGCGATCGCGCCCGAAAAACGATAGGTGCTGTTGATGAGGAACAAGGATAGGAGTCCGCCGACAAAAAGAAAACAATGCCCGATGGCCACATACCGCAAAATGGCCGACCGAACAAAAAACGCATACCCAATTAAAAAAACCGTACTGAACGACCAGGCATATTTGACAAGGTTTTCTGTAAGGTTCTCCCACACAAAATGGTTGCTGAAAAAATGCAACCAGCTAAATAGTAGGAGTCCGCAGGCGGTAATTACCATTTGCGAATGCAGGATGGCATGCAGCAGCGGGAAATCTTTTTTGGATTGCAGAAAGTTTTGTAGAAAAAGAAAGTAGAAAAAAGTGCCGATGCCCTGCATCACAAAATCGAAATAGCTTTCAAATAGGTAGTTGGCAGGCAGCGGTGTTCGGTAAAACCATGCTTTGAAAAAAAACATGGTGCCCAGCAATAGTGAATACGCGGCATAATACAGAAAGGCGGTGCTGCGATTGGTATAATAATTTGCCAAAGAATAAAAGATCATCATCAGCATGATGCCGCAGATGATATAGGTGATGATGATATTCAGCCGTCGATCGTGTTGTAGTTCTGACAGCAGTTGCGGAATATAATAGTCGAAGCAGATAATGGGCTTCAGGGTATTAACGGTTGTTTTGATGAAATCGACGTACAGTAAGTAGTCGCCCGTTTCACCGGCCGCCAGTTCGAAACCCTTGCCCATTTGCGCGTCGTAACGGCTGTTAATGGCAAGAACGGGGGCTTCTTCATATTGGCCGGTAGCCGCATTCCGCTTGTAAAGCTTGGACTTACTGACGTAGAAGCCAGGAAGAATAAATAGGCGCTGCGGGCTGTGCAGGTCGTTGCAGACCGTAAAAGGCATTAAAATGTACTTGCCCACCAATTGGGGCGGCAGTTTTCGGTGCAGCGCTTCGGGAATCGTGCTGGCAGCGGGTACCTGGCGGAAGGGCTTATCGGCGAAGCTGCCTGAACTGTCAATAAAAATGCCCACCTTGCTATCAATGGATTGCGATAGCTGGATACTGCTTAGAAAAATGCTGTCGGGCAGCTTTTTCCCAGATTGGCCGTAGACCTTGCCGAAAAGCAGGCAACAGCAGCAAAGCATGGCAAAAATCCGCATGCGCCAAAGTACAATTTCTTTGCGTGTAAATGTATATTTGCAGCTATGGCAAATAAGCTGAAATCCAAGAAAAAGCCAGTACCTGAGGCCGTTGACCTGCGGCCGGAAAAAGAGGAGAAGGTTGCGGTAAAAGCGGTCATTAACGATGAGCGGTTCCATAAAATAACCGGCGCCTTTCTGCTGTTATTAGCCATTTTTCTATTCATCGCTTTTGTTTCTTATCTGTTCACCTGGAAAGAAGACCAGGATAAAGTGTTTCGTGGAGGCAGTGATTTTCTTTTTGGCGATGAGGTTCGCGTAGCCAACCTACTTGGCCGATTGGGTGCCTGGGTTTCCCACCTGTTTTTTTACAAAGGATTCGGCCTGGCGTCTTTTTTTCTTTGCAGCCTGTTTTTTGTGATTGGCGCCAATCTTTTGTTTGGTCGAAAACTTTTCCGTGTATGGCGCAATGTCAGGTATGTATTGGTTGGATTGATTTTCTTCAGCGTTGCACTGGCTTTCTTCTCCGGTAAAGCGGTGTTTCCCTGGGGCGGCGCCGTGGGCAATATGATCAGTGGATGGATGAGTAGTTTCCTCGGCAAAATAGGCACCGGCGCTATTCTGCTGTTAAGTGGTATCGCCTACCTGATCTGGCGTTTCAATCCTGTTATTAACGTACCCAAGATTCCCAGCCTACCGGTGCGCAACAAAGAAGGAAACCCTGAACCGGTGGCAGAACCTGCCGAGGCAGAGGCGCGTTTAACCATTGAAGAACCGGCCAGGAAAAAGAACGGCATGAAAGAAAACAAAGGGGTAGTGGTGATTCCGCCGGCAACGGAAGATAAAGACGAGTTTCCCCTGGAACTGATCGAAAAAGAAGAACCTGTTTCAGAAACAGCACCGGTGGTCATTATGCCCGATCCCGAACCGATGCCGGAAGTGATAACAAAGGCGCCGGTGAAATTGCCCACGCCGCCGGCTGCGGACCTGGAATTGGAAATCAAGACAGCACCCGTCGACAACATCGAAGGGGACGACACGGTCAATATGCCCGAGATGGCACCCTATGAGCCGACACTTGATTTGCGCGACTATAAATACCCTTCGCTCGATTTGTTGGAAACCCATGGCAGTGAAAAAATCGTGCAGGATGCGGCTGAACTGGAAGCCAACAAAAACCAGATCATTAATACCCTGAAGAATTACGATATACAGATCCAGAAAATATTTGCGACGGTTGGTCCCACGGTAACCCTGTATGAAATTGTACCGGCAGCCGGCGTGCGTATTTCGCGTATCAAAAACCTGGAAGATGATATCGCCCTTAGCCTGGCTGCCCTGGGCATTCGAATCATTGCGCCGATTCCTGGTAAGGGTACCATCGGTATCGAAGTGCCGAACGTGAAAAAGACCGTGGTGAGTATGAAGACCCTGTTGAATTCGGAAAAATTCCAAAACAGCAATTACAGTCTGCCCATCGCGATTGGTAAAAAAATCGACAACGAGAATTTCATTGTTGACCTGACTACCATGCCGCACTTGCTGATGGCTGGTGCCACGGGTCAGGGTAAATCGGTGGGCTTGAATGCCATCCTGGTTTCTTTGCTGTATAAAAAGCACCCTTCGCAACTTAAATTCATTTTGGTTGATCCGAAAAAAGTGGAGCTGAGCATCTACCGCACCATCGAAAAACATTTCCTGGCCAAGTTGCCAGGCGAAGAAGAAGCGATCATCACCGATACCAAAAAAGTGGTGCATACCCTGAACGCCCTTTGTATCGAAATGGACAACCGCTATGATTTACTAAAAGAAGCGGGCACCCGTAATATTCGTGAATACAACGAGAAATTTGTTAAGCGGAAACTCAATCCGCAAAAGGGCCATCAGTTCCTGCCTTTCATGGTATTGGTGATTGACGAATTTGCCGACCTGATCATGACCGCCGGCAAGGAAGTGGAAATGCCGATCGCTCGACTGGCGCAGTTGGCGCGGGCGGTGGGCATTCACCTGATCATCGCTACCCAGCGTCCTTCGGTGAATATTATCACCGGTACCATCAAAGCAAACTTTCCTGCGCGGATTGCTTTCAAGGTTTCGTCGAAGATCGATAGCCGTACCATTCTGGATGCGGGTGGCGCTGAACAACTGATTGGTAAGGGCGATATGTTGATTTCGTATAACGGGGAGCTAACGCGATTGCAGTGTGCATTTGTAGACACACCCGAGGTAGAGGAAGTGACCGATTTTATCGGCAACCAGCGCGGTTATCCGCAGGCCTTTTTGTTGCCGGAATATGTGGATGAAAAAGACATGGAAGGCAAGGATTTTGACCTCAACGATAAGGACCCGCTGTTTGAAGATGCAGCGCGGCTGATAGTGCAAAACCAGGTCGGCTCCACTTCTTTGCTGCAACGCCGTATGAAACTGGGCTATAACCGGGCCGGCCGCCTGATGGATCAATTGGAATCGGCGGGGGTGGTAGGGCCTAACCTGGGTAGCAAAGCGCGCGATGTGATGATGAAAACCGAAGCCGAGCTGGAAGAATTTTTGTCGCATATGCCCTGAACCGGCGGCGCTTAAACCTTGGTTACAACCATCTGTCAAACTATTGCATCTGAAAGAATATCTTTGGTCCGATTTTTTTTAAAACAGTGATATGAAAAATGTTTATACCCTCCTTGTGTTGATTTTTGGCGGTTTTTTAACAGGTTTCGCGCAGGGGAATGACCCGGCGGCGAAAGCCGTGCTCGACGCCGTTAGTGCTAAATTTAAAACATTTAAAGCCGTACAGTCCAATTTTACACTGCAGGTGGAAGATGGTAACGGTAAAGTGCAGGGTACCAAAAAAGGCACCGTATGGATGAAAGATGGTAAATACAAAGTGAATATCACTGGCCAGGAAATCTATTGCGATGGGAAGACGGTTTGGACCTATGATAAGGCTTCGAATGAGGTAACGCTGACAAAGTTTGACGGCGGACAAGGCACCATTACCCCCCAGAAATTGTTCACCAATTTCTACGATAAAGATTTCTTGTACAAACTCAACGGCGAAAAAAAGGTGGGCGGCAAAACCATACAGGAAGTGGAACTGACACCGGTTGACAAAACGAAACCCTTCCACAAAGTGTATGTATATGTCGACAAAGCAAGCAAGGCCATTACCACCACCAAGGTGCTCGAAAAGAATGGCAATAAATACACCTATTCTGTACAAAACTTCAATGGCAAGGCCAAGGTAACCGACGATAGTTTCGTGTTTAACAAAGCGAAATACCCCGGTGTGGAAGAAGTTGATTTGCGCTGACCTGGTCAGGCGCGAATCTCACTTGGTAATAAATTAAATTCCTTCCGAAAAGCAGCAGCAAAATTGCTGAGGTTGGTATAGCCGATCTCCAGGCCCACTTCTTTGACGGTGAAATCGCCCGAAAGCAACATTTCACGGGCATGGCTCATGCGTTGTTTTTGGTAATACGCATAGATGCTGCTGCCATATACTTCTTTGAATAATTTTTTCAGTTTGGCAGCGCTCATGGCTGCTTCCGCCGCCAATTGGTCGATGGTCGGCGGGCGTGTTTTGACCTGTTGGGTAAGCAACGATTCCACCAACATGAGCTGGTGTATGTCGTGTTTGGAGATTTTTGCATTCGTTAGTTGGTGGCGGCTCTTTTCGTACAGCCGTGAGAAGAATCGTTCAATTAATAAGGTAATGCGATTTTGTATCGTAGCAGTGTATAAGGGGCTGCTGATATCGGCCTGCAATATTTCGTTGAAATAGCGGCGGTATTCGTTGTCGATCGGTTCAATATTAAAACTCTTGGTCTTTAAGGCGAGGTAGGCAACCAGCACTTCTTCGGGATCGTTCAACTGAAGGTGTTCGGCCAACCATTCTTTATTGAAAATAATATTGATGCCCTTCACGCTGGTGCCGGGTCGGCCCAGGTAAGAAACATCAAACAAGGTGCTCGTCAGGTAAATTCCCGCATGCCAGTTGTTCGTAGTATGCAAACTGTCGCCATCAATGCGCAGTGTCATGCCATGTTGAATGGCAATCTCCTCATAACGCAGCACATAAAATTCTTTCCTTATTTGACAGCGCTTCAGGTAAAAACTTTCTGTAAGGGTGGCGTCAACGACCAGGGCTTCCAGTCCGTTTGGTAGTGCCAGGCATTGAATATAACCGGTTGCCACGGCGGGTGGCAATGTAAGAATATTGTCAACGGTGGTGCCACCAATTGACTGCGCGAAATCTTTAAAAATTTCGCTGTAGTGATAGCTGTTGTATTCGAAGATGTTCAACTGGCGAGGTATCTTCCCGTTAAGTTAATTCATTTTAATTGCCGAAGCGATGGTAGTTTAAACGCCAAGTGATGGTTGTTTAACCGCCCCAACGAAAGCTGTTTTGTTGAAAGCCGGCCAGGTCGATCACACGATCTACCACAGTGGCTGCGGCTTCTTCGATCGTTTGCGGTTTGCTGTAAAAAGAAGGTGACGCGGCACAAATAATACCACCCGCCAGGGTAACCGTTTCCATGTTGCGAATATGGATAAGGTTAAACGGTGTATCGCGCAATACGCAAATCAGTTTTCTGCGTTCTTTTAAAACAACATCTGCCGCCCGGGAGATCAGGTCGTTGCTGGTGCCGGCAGCGATGCGGCCCAGGGTACCCATGGAGCAGGGGATTACAATCATGCTGTTAAATTGTCCCGAGCCGGATGCGAAAGGCGCATAAAAATCGTTCTTATCATAGAAAGTAAATCCCGGGTATTGCTGAAAGTCGTTATTGCCCAACTCGGTTTGCCAAACGGTTTTTGCATTGTCGGTCATCACCACGCCGATGGCCGACCATTGTGCAGACAACCGGATGAGTTTGTCAAACAACAGTTTCGCATATATGGCCCCACTGGCGCCTGTAACAGCTATAACAATTTTTTGCATTTCGGGTAATTATCTTGCAGACAACAAATGTACAATGCCTAAAATCATTCTTTGGATCAGCCTGTTTCTATTTGGCCAAACGACCTATGCGCAATCGGCCGGTATGAAATGGATGACCCTGGCAGAAGCGGAAGCAGCGGCTGCCAAAGACCCTCGCCCCATTTTAATTGACCTGTATACCGAATGGTGTGGCTGGTGCAAAGTGATGGACAAAAAGACGTATAAAAACAAAAATGTATTTGACTACCTGAATGGTAAGTTTTATGCGGTGAAATTGGATGCTGAATCCAAAGGATCCCTGCAATGGAAGGGGAAGTCATATGCGTATAATTCTCAATACAAGGTGAATGAGATTGCGTTTTTCCTGGCTGGCGGACAACTATCTTTTCCGACCACGGTAATTATTCCGGCTGGAACCAATGATCCGCAGCCGATTCCCGGTTTTCTGGAACCCAAAGATTTAGAGCAGGTGGTCAAGTACTTTGGAGAAGGTGCCTACAAAGTGCAACAATTTCCCGCCTACCAGCGAGGCTTTAAGGGTAACTGGTGAATTAGCGTCCAGCCTTAACAATCCTGCAACGTTTTCGTCCCGACCGTCGTCAATACCTGTGGTTTTTCATAGGATATTGGATAAAGAACGGACGGGATGTCGATCCTGTCCTCTGTTTTTTCTCCAGTTCTCCACCATCATATTTCCAACCCAGGCCTACCCAGATCAGCCAGCATTCTGATTTTAAACGCTTGATCTTGGTCAATAACCCCTCTTTTGCCCAAAAAAAATCATTGTTGCAACTAATGTTACGTCATTAACATCTTATATTTGAATTTTCATAGGATAAGGTTTAATGGTTAATGGTATTTGATTAGTGCATCCCGCCGAAAGGCGGGATTTTTTTTGCTGGCGCGAAAAAATCCCACTTGTTTAATATTTAAAGTATAAGGTTTAAGGTTGCTCCGCGTGCGGGGTGGGTGGTGTTTAGCGGCGTCGTTGACAATCGCACAGTGGGTTTATAGTTGGTAGGCGGGTATTAGGTTGGTAGGCAGGTGTTAAAAGTTGGTAGACGGGTTTAAATCGGATCGGCCTACAAAAAACGCCAGCTACGCAGGTATATATATTGACTCTTCGTCGAAGCATTGGCCAACCGTCTACCTTTTGGCCGAGCGTGTACCTATTGGCAAAGCGTGCACTTATTGGCAAAGCGCGTACCTATTGGCAGAGCTAGCACCTATTGGCTAGGGGCGTATCCATTGGCTAAGCGCGTACCTATTGGCAAAGCGACGAAATGGGCAAAACTGATAGGTAAACAAGGGGAAATGCATTATGGGTAATGGCTACAGCAGCATCAACTCAAGCAAGAATAGGTTTAGCTGCAGCCTTTCCGATACCAATGGCAAGCCAACAACCAAGTGCGCTATTTTAGTTTGTTGCAATTTGTCAGTCGCCCAACCCGCCTGTATGTTATCAACCAATCGCCCAATCGATTAATACATTTTAATTAATACATCGAAAAAGGGGCTGAAGCATATTTTGCTTCAGCCCCTTTTTCTTATCCGTCGCCTCAGACAGCACACCCATTATAGCAACTCATCTTGATAACAAACTCATCTGTAACAACACAGCCATCTTAATAACAAACTTATCTGTAACAATACAGCCATCTGTAATAACAAACTCATCTGTTATACCACGCCAATTCATTATACCACACCCGCAGGTCAAAATCCGCCATAACTAAAGCACCCCCGCACGCGGAGCAACTTTAAACCTTAGACCTTACCCCTTAAACAACACAATCACATTTTTTCCGCCATATCCGGAATCTCCGCCGCCTGGTATGCACCTGCATCCAACTTGGCCTTGGTTTCGGTAAAAGCTTTCAGCGTTAGCTCTATGTCATCCATCGAGTGGGCCGCCGTAGGAATGAGGCGATAGATGATTTGTCCCTTGGGTATAACCGGATACACTACAATCGAACAGAAAATATTGTAATTCTCGCGCAGGTCCAACACCATGGCAGTAGCTTCAGGCACATCGCCTTTCATGTAGATCGGCGTTACCATGGTATTCGTTTTGCCGAGATCAAATCCGCGGTCGCGCAGGCCTTGTTGCAGGGTGCGCGTTACCATCCACAATTTGCTACGAAGCGCTGGCATGGATTTGAGCATATCCATCCGCTTCAGCATGCCTTCCACCACAATCATTGGCAGGCTTTTCGCAAAAATCTGCGAACGGGTATTGTAACGGAGATAGGAGAGTACATCTTTCGGGCCTGAAATAAAGGCGCCGATACTACCCATTGATTTTACAAAGGTGGAGAAATACAGGTCGATACCATCTTGAACTCCCTGCTCTTCATCGGTTCCGGCACCAGTGGGGCCCATGGCACCAAAACCATGTGCATCGTCGATGAGTATGCGAAAATCATATTTAGACTTCAGGTCTACAATTTCTTTCAGCTTGCCCTGATCGCCACTCATGCCATATACCCCTTCGGTAACCAGCAAAATACCACCGCCGGTTTTCTCGGCCATTTTAACCGCGCGTTGCAATTGCTTCTCGCAGTCATCAATATCGTTGTGCTTATAGGTATAGCTATACCCCAGGTGCATGCGAATACCGTCAACAATACAAGCATGACACTCGGCATCGTAAACAATCACATCGCGGCGATTTACCAGTGCATCAATACAACTCATAATACCCTGGTAACCGAAGTTCAGCAGCATGGCATCTTCGCGTTTGGTGAATGCACTCAGCACTTTTTCCAACTGGTCGTGGTAATCACTGTTGCCACTCATCATGCGGGCGCCCATCGGATAACCCATGCCCCAGCGAACTGCCGCTTCGGCGTCGGCCTTCCTGGTTTCAGGGTGGTTGGCCAGCCCGAGATAATTATTCAAACTCCAAACTATTCTTTCTTTTCCCCGGAAAATCATCCGGCTACCCAGTTCGCCTTCCAATTTCGGAAAGGCAAAATAACCATGCGCTCTTTTCATATGCTGGCCAATCGGGCCGCCATTGTTCACCAGTTTTTCGAAGATATCTGCCATATGGTAGATTGGTTGTTCTTATTAAAAATTGACGCAAAGGTAAAATATTTAAGAGGTGCTGCGGCTATATTTGCTTAAAATCCGGTCGAATGCAACGAATTTTCAGTACGCTGGTATGTTTATTTTTTGTAATGGCGACGCTGGCACAGCCCAAACCGGCCATGCAAACCCGCCCCAAATTAGTGGTTGGAATGGTGGTTGACCAAATGCGATGGGACTATTTGTACCGCTACGCCGACCGCTACAAGGCAAATGGTGGGTTTAAGCGCCTCACCGGCCAGGGGTTTTCCAATGAAAATTGCCTGATTCCGTATACACCCACTTATACAGCTTGTGGACACACTTGTATTTACACGGGATCGGTGCCTGCCGTACATGGCATCACCGGCAATAACTGGATCGATCGACTTACCAATAAAAATATGTATTGTACCGAAGATGATTCGGTAGAAACCGTTGGCAGCAATTCTGCGGCTGGCAGGATGAGTCCGGCGAATATGCTTACCAGCACTATTACCGACGAACTGCGCACCAGCTCCAATTATCGCTCAAAAGTTATTGGCGTGGCCATCAAAGACCGTGGTGCTATTTTGCCCGCCGGTCATGCCGCCAATGCCGCTTACTGGTTCGATAACAAAACCGGCAACTGGATCAGCTCTACGTTTTACATGAAAAACCTGCCTGATTGGTTAACGCGTTACAACAACGAAAAGCATGTGGATCAATACTACCAGAAAGGCTGGTCTACCCTGTACCCGATCGATACCTATGTAAACAGCAGCACCGATGAACAAACCTGGGAAGGCAAACCCTTTGGTGCCGAAGCCAAGGCTTTTCCCTACGACCTCAGCAAATTTGTTGGCAAAAATTATAATAGCATTGCCTCCACGCCCTGGGGCAATACCATGACACTCGAAGTGGCTAAACTGGCCGTGCAGCAGGAGAAAATGGGACAGGGTGCTTTCACCGATTTCCTCGCCGTGAGTTTGTCCTCGACCGATTATGTGGGCCATGCTTTTGGTCCGAATTCTATTGAAGCCGAGGATACCTACCTGCGGCTCGACCGGGACCTCGGTGCGTTTTTTGACTACCTCGACCAAACCGTTGGTAAAGGCCAATGGCTTTTCTTTATTTCGGCCGATCATGGCGTGGCGCATGTGCCTGCTTTTTTGAAATCGCATCACCAACCCGCTGGCTTGTTTGACGACGGCGCAGCCATGCGCGAGCTCAATGTGAAACTAGCCGAGACATTTGGTGTGCAGTCATTGGTGATGGGTTCCATGTACAATAACCAGGTGCATATCAACCGCGCATTGGTGGACAGTGCCCATATCGACAACGACAAACTGGTAGCACAAATCGTTTCTTTCATGGGCAAAAGAGAAGGCGTGTTACGCGTTTTCGAACTGGCCAAAACAGCCCAAACCACCCTGCCGGTAAAGATCCGTGAGATGGTAACAAACGGATATATGCCCAATCGCACCGGCGATGTGCAGGTGATTTTGAAACCACAATACATGGACAGTGGCCCCGCCGGTACCACCCACGGCCTTTGGAATCCGTACGATGCCCATGTGCCGCTGGTTTGGTATGGTTGGAAGATCAAGCCCGGCAAATCGAACACGGAAGTGTATATGACCGATATAGCACCTACCGTAGCCGCCCTGTTACAAATTCAGATGCCCAATGGCTGTGTCGGCAAACCAATTGAAGCCGTTACCCGATAATAGAATTATTTTAGACGATCAATAATGTATATGAAGAACAATTGCTTTAAACCTTATCTGCTTTCACTCGGTTTGGGCTTGCTGTTGGTTTCTAACAGTCAGGCACAAACGAAGCTGGAGGCCGAACTGCCGAAAGACTCGGCCGTAATGATTGGTAAGCTCGACAACGGACTTACCTACTATATCAGAAAAAATAAAAAGCCGGAACAAAAAGTAGAACTGCGGCTGGCCTTGAAAGCCGGCTCCATTGTGGAGAACGACGACCAACAGGGCCTGGCCCATATGGCCGAACACATGGCGTTTAACGGCACAAAAAATTTCAAGAAAAACGACATCGTTTCTTTTCTGCAAGACATTGGCGTTGGGTTTGGCAACGACCTGAACGCCTATACGAGTTTTGACGAAACGGTGTATATCCTGCCCATTCCCACCGATAAACCCGGCAACCTTGAAAAGGGATTCCAGGTATTGGAAGACTGGGCACACCAGGTTACCTATCTCACTGACGATATCAACAATGAACGCGCGGTGATTCTGGAAGAAAGCCGCCTGGGCAAGGGCGCGCAGGATCGCATGATGAAACAGGTCTTCCCCAAATTGCTGGCCAGTTCAAAATATGCGAGTCGACTGCCCATTGGTAAGGACAGTATCATTAAAAATTTCAACCCTGATTTGATCCGCCAGTTTTACAAAGACTGGTACCGGCCCAATTTGATGGCAGTAGTGGTGGTGGGTGATATTGACCCGGCCAAAGCGCTGGCCATGGTGAAGAAACATTTTGGCGGCATGAAAAATCCGGGTTCGGAAAGAGCGCGCGACTATTCAGTTATTCCGCCGTATACGCAGCCCGAAGCCCTGGTAGTGACCGATAAAGAAGCAACCAATTACAATATCAGCGTCTATTATCCCATGAAAAAAATGCCACCGCAAAATACCGGTGTTGTTTTTCGCGAGGGATTGGTGCGTGAACTCTATACCTCAATGCTGAACCAGCGTTTGCAGGAAATTACCCAGCAACCCAATCCGCCTTTCCTGATGGCTCGCACCAATATGGGTGAAATTGTAGGTGGTTATGAAGGCTTCAGTGTATATGGCGGCGTTGGTACGGGCGATGTGAAAAAAGGGGTAGAAGCAATTTACACAGAGTTGGAGCGCGCTGAAAAATTTGGCTTCACCCAGGCGGAACTGGATCGCGTAAAAAAATCGTTGATCAGTTCAATGGAACGCGCGTATAACAACCGCGAGAAAACAGAATCGGATGTATATGTGGATGAATATGTAGCCAATTTCCTCACAGGAGAACCAATTCCCGGTATCAGTCGCGAGTTCGCGTTGGTGAATGAATTTGTACCTGCAATTTCACTTGCTGAAGTGTCGGCCGCAGTGAAGAAAGACCTGGCTGCAGACAATCCCTTGCTCGTGGTAATGGGCCCCGATGCCAAAGCCGGCGAAACCCTGCCAACCCCCAGCGATCTGCTGGCTACTGTGGCAGCCGTTCAGAAAGCCGATATCAAGCCATACGAAGAGAAAGCAGTGGCGACCAGTTTGTTGGCGAGCAAACCGGCCGCAGGTAAAGTGTTGCGCCGCACCGAAGACAAAGCACTTGGCACCACCGAGCTGACATTGAGTAATGGTGTAACTGTAACGTTGAAGCCGACAACTTTTAAAGACGACCAGGTATTGTTTAATGCTACTCGTCCCGGTGGAAAAAATTATTATCCGCTGGCTGATCGTTACAGTGCTGAATATGCAGTGCCGGTTGTAGCGGCGATGGGAATGGGCGATTTTAGTCCCACGGATCTGCGCAAACTCCTGGCTGGTAAAACCGTTTCGGTCAGCGCTAATATGGGTGAAATCTCCGACGGCTTAAAAGGCAATTCAGGTAACAAAGACCTGGAAACACTTTTTCAATTGATCTATTTGCAGGTTACCGCGCCACGCAAAGACACGGCTTTGTTTCAGTCGTTTGTAACGCGCAATAAAACACAGGTGGCTGGTATTTCATCCAACCCACAAGCTGCCTTTATCGATACCATGTACCAGGTGATGTTTGCCAACAATCCACTGGCGCCCATCGCTGTGCCGAAGCCGGTGTATTTCGACAAGATTAACCTCGACCGCGCCCTGGCCATTTATAAGGAGCGGATAGGTGATGCGAGTACCATGCACTATGTGTTTGTGGGCAGTTTTAAAACCGATAGCATTATTCCGTTGATTGAAACCTACCTGGCCAGTCAGCCATCATCGGGTAAAAAATTTGAGCGGATTGATAACAAGGTTCGGCCCATTACCGGCGTGAAAGATTTGCAGGTGAACAAAGGCAAGGAAGCAAAAAGCCTGATCCTTAATTTCTATACCGGCGAAGTGCCTTATAGTGAAGATTTGTCGCTGAAAGCACAAGCGGTAGCAGAAGTCTTGAACATCCGGATCATTGAAGAGCTGCGCGAAAAAATCCAGGGCATATATGGTGGTGGCATTTACGGCGAGCTGGAAAAATACCCGTATGCCAATTACAGTTTTGTATTGCAACTGCCTTGTGGTCCGGAGAAAGTTGATACCTTGTTGAAAGCCGCCAAAGCGGAGATTGCGTTGATCGGCGCGAAAGGGCCCGAGCAGAAATACCTCGACAAAGTGAAGAAGCAATGGCTGGAGCAATATAAAGTGAGTGTAAAGGAAAATAATTTCTGGCTCGACCAATTGCAGTCCATCCGCAGCAATGGTGCCGACCCCAGGTACCTGCTCAATTACGAAGCACTGGTGCAAAAACTAACCACGGCCGATCTTAAAATGACCGCGCAAAAATTATTCAACGGTAAGAATATTTTCAGCGCTGTGCTGATGCCTGAGGGCAGTGCGCCCATTGGTGGCGGTTCAAAGAAAGGATTTTAAGCGGGCTGGTTGCCCGTAGGCCCATGATCGTGGGCACAAAAAAGCCCCTGAAGCATACACTTCAGGGGCTTTGTATTCTGGTTTTATGCGTTTCTGTTGATACAGTTCAGGTCGCCAAAAGCTTCTTCCAGTCGCTGTACAAATGTGTCCTGGCCTTTGCGCAACCAGGCACGGGGATCATAGTATTTTTTATTGGGCTTGTCTTTGCCTTCGGGGTTACCCAACTGGCCTTGCAGGTAGGCTTCGTTTTTCTTGTAATAACCCAATACACCTTCCCAGAAAGCCCATTGCATATCGGTATCAATATTCATTTTGATTACACCGTAACCCAGGGTTTCGTGGATCTGGTTTTTGGGCGACCCACTGCCGCCATGGAACACAAAATAAACGGGCTTATCACCGGTTTTGAAATGCTCCTTTACATATGCCTGGCTGTTGTGCAGAATTTCGGGGCGGAGTTCCACGTTCCCGGGACTATACACACCATGCACATTACCAAAGGCAGCGGCAATGGTAAACAGTTTGCCCACTTTGCTCAGTTCTTCGTAGGCATAGGCCACATGTTGCGGCTGGGTATAGAGCTTGTCATTTTCAACGCCGCTGTTGTCAACGCCATCTTCTTCACCACCGGTAACACCGAGTTCGATTTCGATGCTCATGCCGAGGGGCGCCATCCGCTTAAAAAATTCAACGGAGGTATGGATGTTTTCTTCGATCGGTTCTTCTGACAAATCGAGCATATGTGAACTGAACAGCGGACTGTTTTTTTCTTTTTTGTATTGTTCGCCGGCATCGATCAGGGCACTGATCCAGGGCAGCCATTTCTTTGCTGCGTGGTCGGTATGCAATACCACGGGCACGCCATAGTATTTCGCCACATTGTGCACATGCAACGCGCCAGAAATGGCACCAGATATATTGGCCTGGAGTTTATCGTTGGGCATTCCTTTGCCGGCTATGAATTGGGCGCCGCCATTGGAAAACTGGATGATGACCGGCGAATTCACCTTGGCCGCTGTTTCGAGCACGGCATTGATGGAATCGGTGCCGATGGTATTCACCGCCGGCATGGCGAAATTGTTGTTCTTGGCATCATTGTACAAGGCTTCCAGTTCATCTCCGAAGAGGACGCCCGCGCGGTATTTACTCATTTTACTTGCTTGTTGATAAAGGAAATGGCTGCTAATATACGGTATCCCGGCAAATTGACAGGGCCGGGAGCTTAGTCGCGATACCGTAAACCAAAGCGGGGCACCAGCAGCAGGTTTTTGCGCAGGCACACTTTCAGGTGCGCTTTGAGCAATTGCCCCATATTGTGGGCTTTCAGCAGGGGCTGGTTACCGTGGTGAAAATCGCTTAGTTCCTGTTTGAGCTGCGCCACTTTTTCGGGTGTAGATACCTGGTCTTTGCCCATGATATCGAGCAGGTCTTTGATGCGGTAGCGGGCAGATACCAGCCTAAAGGTCATCATGGTGCGTTCCTCGCTCTGGTATTGCCTGATGGATTCTTCGTTCAGGTACCGAAGGGCATTCTCCACCAGGCGGTTGTTTTCTTTGAAGAACTGCGGCAGGTAGAGGTTGCGGCGGCCTTCATAACTCTGCTGGTCAAAATCGATGGCCCGGATGCGGTACTGGTAGTCTTCGATATCGGGCGTGATATCCACCACAAAATTATAACTGCGCATATCGCCCAGCAGGCGCACAAAACATCGTTCGTTGAACTTCACAAATTCTTTGGCCAGCCTGATCTTATTGGTCTCTTCCCGGTCGAGGTGTTGTTGAATATAGATATCACCGGGTATGCCGGGTATATGTTCTTCTACCAGGGTTTGGTTGTAGGTAAAATACGTGATGCGGTTGGGCGAAAGCATGTCTTCCAGTTCAAGTCCATACACGCGCGAAGCATCTGCTACTTTGATATAATAGTGATCGTAGTTGTCGTTGAATTTGTTGACGATTCGAATGCGAAAAGGCCTTGAATTGCCAAAGGGGCAGTAGTCGACCCGCGCCACATCGAGGTGCGAACTAAAACTCATATCACCCTCGGTTTTCAGGATGGCATAAATCTGTACCAATCCTTCGCGCAGGTATTCCCACTCGCGGCTATCGTAGGTTACAGCCTCCCAATGCGTTGGTTGGCCATCTTTGTTTTTAACAGGAAAAGAATAGGTGAAATGCAGCAGGTCGCGATATGCAACAGGTAACCTCACTTCCCGGCCATGTTGTTTCAGAAAGGCTCGTAACCGATCATTGACCGGAAACATGGGTTTTTTGCGCGATGGCTTGCCACTTTCGGCAGATTCAGGTGGTAGGGAGAATTCCAATATTGTAAAATTGATTCAATATCGGAAAACCGTGGCATAAATAGGCGGTAAAGAACGGACAGGGGCAGGATAAGAACGGACAATCGAAGGATAAAGGAAAATGGTTAACAGGAGCAAACCAGTGGGTTGTAAGTGTGGTGGCGGATTGATTCGGACTGGAACGGCAGGTCGGGAGCAAAACAGGAGCGAGACCACTTCGGCCCCCTGCGTTACAAGTAACTGTAAAACAGGGGGACCTCAATTCGTTAAGTGGTTTTAAGGACTTGGTTGGTCATCAAGAGACATTGGACTTTTGGAAACCGAGCAACTTTTTTAAAAACGGTTTTGGACGATGGTTACTGGACTTGGACTTGGTTTGGTGCTGGTTTCTTTTCTCTACGGTTTTTCTAAGGATGCTTGGTAATGGTTTTTCGGTCTTGGATTTTATGGTTTTTCCTCAGGATTTGGAATTTAAAAAAGGAAGTTGACTGATACTGGATTTTTAATTTGGTCTCTTTCTAAGGAATTGGTTCTACTTGGATTTTAGATGCTGAATTTCATATTGGCTTTATCAGGATGCTTGGATATTGATCTGCTGATCAATCAACTTCGATACAAATATAGCAGGCACGTTATTAGTAGAAAATAGCGCTTTTGCCTGATTTTAACAGTTCGGATTTTACCGCGCTACTCGTATAGTTTCGGTTAACCACGGTCGTGAGTATACGAAAAAGAGAATCGTAAAAATACGATAACAAACCTCCGTGCCGGTATTGTAAATTGGCGCAAATCCAGTACAGTAGCGGGTTCTAGCTATTTACCCTGGTTTTATTTCCCCAGGGCCTGCAGTACATCGTACTTGGTCAGTATCTGGTAATTTCCCGCTTCGTCGCGGCTTATTACGGCACCATTTTCACGATGGATGAGGGTACTCAATTTCTCAACTGGCGTAAAAAAATCCACAACAGGAAAAGGTGCTTCCATTACTGTTGACACCGCAGCGTTTTTTGTATCGCCATCTTCGAAAATTTTTTGAAAAAGTCCGCCTTCACTTATTGATCCTATCAATACTTTGTTATCAAAAACAGGAATTTGTTCGATATCATATTTGCGCATCAATTCAACTGCTTCTGCCACAGTTTGATTGGGCGTTAAGCTGATGAGTTTTTTCACCGGTCCACGCGCAATCACTATGTCTTTAAACGTTTTTACATCGAGAAAGCCACGTTCCATCATCCACTGGTCGTTGTACACTTTGGCCACATATCGACTACCATGATCGTGTAAGATGCACACGACCACATCGTCTGTTTTCAACCGATGCCCCAATTGCATCAATCCCTGCAAACAACTACCGGCGCTATAGCCGCAGAACAAGCCTTCTTCACGCGCCAGCTTGCGTGCCATCACCGCACCATCTTTGTCGGTTACCTGTTCAAAATGATCTATCACCGACATATCATAATTTTCGGGCACAAAATCTTCGCCGAATCCTTCAGAGATATAAGGATGGACTTCGTTCATATCGATTTCGCCCGTGCGGAAATATTTCGTTAACAGAGAGCCAAACACATCGATCGCCCAAACCTGGATATGCGGATTTTTTTCTTTTAAATACTGCGCAGTGCCGGTAACAGTGCCACCAGTGCCGGCGGTGCAAACCAGGTGCGTGATTTTTCCATCGGTTTGTTCCCAGATTTCGGGGCCCGTGGTTTCATAGTGCGCCAGGCGATTGGCCAGATTATCATATTGATTGCAAAGAAATGAATGGGGGATTTCGCGCGCGAGGCGACGAGCCACTGAATAATAAGAGCGTGGATCATCGGGTTCAACATTCGTGGGACAAACAATTACTTCTGCGCCAACTGCTTTGAGGATATCCATTTTTTCTTTGCTCTGTTTGTCGGTCGTTGTGAAAATGCATTTATATCCTTTGACCACCGCTGCCAGCGCAAGGCCCATACCGGTATTGCCACTGGTACATTCGATGATGGTGCCGCCGGGTTTCAACTTTCCTTCCTGCTCAGCCACTTCCACCATTTTTAAAGCCATCCGGTCTTTAATAGAATTGCCCGGATTAAAATAATCAACCTTGGCCAGGACAGTAGCGGGCAGGGTTTTCGTAATTTTATTGAGTCGAACCAACGGTGTATTGCCAATGGTTTCCAGAATATTATTTTTGATGTTCATATTGAATCGTTGACCACAAAAATACGTGTTTCAAAGGGGCTGTTATGAAAGTGTATTTTATTCCGGGCTTGGGTGCTGATAAAAGAGTGTTTAAAAATATCCGGCTGTCTGCACCGAATGAGATGATTTGTTTGGAATGGATTGACCCTTTGCCTGGCGAAAATTTAACAGCCTATGCCTTGCGCCTGGCGGAAAAGATAGATACTGCCGCACCCTGGTCGCTTGTCGGTTTGTCGTTCGGTGGTATGCTGGCCGCCGAAATCAGTGCTCGTCTGCAGCCTGCCAAAACTATCCTGATTTCCAGTATTGCATCGCCACAACAATTGCCCCCTTATTTCAAAGCAGTGGCTCCCCTGGGTTTGCAAAAAATACTGCCGGTAGCATTGTTTAAACAAGCCTCTATTGCCAAACGGGTGTTCAGCACCGAAACAGCTGAAGACAAAGCATTGTTGCGACAAATCATTGACGACAGTGATCCTGCGTTTATAAAATGGGCCCTGGGTGCCATTTTGAGGTGGAAAACAACGCAGCCCGCGCCGCCCATGATCCATATTCATGGCGACAGCGATTTTTTATTACCGGTTCGGTATGTACAACCCACGTTTCGGATTAAAAAAGCCGGCCACCTGCTGGTGATGAACCATGCAGAAGAAGTGAATAAGATACTGCGCGAAGTTTTTGCTGCTTAAACCGCGAAACCTACATTTGCCGTTCTCAAATAAGCAACTACCATGGAACCACAATACCTACCCATTATCGCTGAAAAATGTGCGGTTAGTCTCAAGCAGGCAAACAATGTTTATGGTCTGCAGGCCGAAGGCGCTACTATCCCTTTTATGGCCCGTTATCGCAAAGAAGCCACCGGCAATCTCGATGAAGTGGCGATCAATCATATCGTCGAGCAGATTCAATATTTCCAGGACCTGGAGAAACGGAAAGACACGGTTCGAAAAACCATTGAGGGTTTGGGCAAAATGGATGCAGCCCTGCGTCAACGCATTGATGCTTGTATCGACGCCACCGAGTTGGAAGATATTTACCTGCCCTATAAACCCAAACGAAAAACGCGCGCCAGCCAGGCGATGGAGAAAGGCCTGGAACCGCTGGCGCATTGGCTGTTTTCGCAGGTGGCTGGTGATCCGGTAAAAGAAGGGACTGCTTTTATGAATGATAGCGTAGCCAATGAAACGGATGCCTTGCAGGGTGCGCGCGATATCATTGCAGAATGGGTGGCCGAGCATGAGCAGGCCCGGGCTGCTGTGCGTTCTGCATTTCAGCAAGGAGCTGTTGTGGTAGCGCGGGTACTGACCACAAAAAAGGAAGAAGCCGAGGCGCAGAAATACCGTGACTATTTTGAATTTAGTGAGGCGTTGAATGCCTGCCCTTCACATCGCATGCTCGCCATCAGACGGGGCGAGAAAGAAGGGTTTCTGTTGATGGACATCAATGTTGACAAAGAGAAATCCATTGCTGACCTGGAGCGATTGTTCTTGAAAAACACCCATGCAGCGGCAGCCGAAGTAAAGTTGGCGATAGCTGATGGTTTCGACCGCTTGTTAAAGCCGGCGATTGAAACGGAATTCCGCCTGTCGAGCAAGCAGTTGGCCGATGAAGAAGCCATCCGCATTTTTGCGGAAAACCTTCGCCAGTTATTACTCGCTTCGCCGCTTGGCGCCAAACGTGTGTTGGCACTTGATCCTGGTTTTAGAACCGGATGCAAATTGGTTTGTCTCGATGCGCAGGGCAATTTGCTGTATAATACCGCTATCTACCCGCATCCACCACAAAATGAGTCGGCCAAGGCGATACAAACCTTGAAAGAGTTGGTTAATAAATACCAGATGGAAGCAATTGGTATTGGCAACGGAACAGCCGGTCGCGAAACAGAAACATTGGTGCGGGGCATTGACTTTGGCCGACCCATTATGGTATTTCAAGTGAATGAAAGCGGGGCGTCTATTTATTCAGCATCGGAAGTGGCGCGCGAAGAATTTCCTGACCACGATGTAACGGTGCGCGGTGCCGTGAGCATTGGTCGTCGCTTGTTGGATCCTTTGAGTGAATTGGTGAAGATTGATGCCAAATCAATTGGGGTGGGGCAGTACCAGCACGATGTGAACCAGTCGCGTTTGAAAGAAAGCCTCGACAAAGTGGTGGAGAGTTGCGTGAACCATGTGGGTGTGGATGTGAATACAGCGAGTAAACACCTCTTGCATTATGTGTCGGGATTGAGTGCAACGCTGGCAAAAAATATTGTTGACTACCGGCAGCAAAACGGGCCATTTACTTCGCGCGCAGCATTGAAAAAAGTGTCGATGATGGGCCCGAAATCATTTGAACAGTGTGCCGGCTTTTTACGCATACCGGAGGCCGCAGATCCGCTCGACAACAGTGCGGTGCACCCGGAGTCCTACCATATTGTTCAGGCGATGGCGGCCAATCTGGGCTGCTCGGTAAATGAATTGATTCAGCAACCCGAGCTGCGCAAAAAAGTGAAACCGCAGGATTATATATCAGAAAACATCGGTGCCTTCACCATTCAGGATATTTTGCAGGAGCTGGAGAAGCCGGGCCGTGATCCGCGTGCGCCAATCGAAGTGTTTCAGTTTGATGAAACGGTGAAAACGATGGAAGACCTGAAGCCCGGTATGCAGTTGCCCGGCATCGTTACCAATATCACGCAGTTTGGGGTATTTGTTGATGTTGGCGTAAAGCAGGATGGGTTGGTGCATGTGTCGCAACTCAGCAACCAGTATGTGAGTGATCCGGCTACGGTGGTAAAATTGCAACAGCGGGTGAAGGTGACCGTTATGGAGGTTGATGTAGCGCGTAAACGAATCGGTTTGTCGATGAAAGACGGTGCAGCCGGGAGCAAACAAGCTGCTTTTGCAGGCAAGCAAACAGCGGCAGCCGGTAAAAAACCAATTCCATCGCCGTTACAGAAACCTGCCAAAGAAGAAAGCTTTGATGATAAACTCAAGGCATTAAAAGCCCGCTTTAAATAATACGGGAAAAATCCCGGCGCTTTCTGCGGATTTTCGGGTTGCCCGCCAACCGTTACGGAAGTATGTTTGGTGCTCAATCAGCGATTATGAAAGAGTTATCTGCAAACACCTTTAACATGGTTCAAAATTCCGTATCGGCTGTATTCCCCATCATGGTGGCTGTGCTGATTACGTCTGTTATTGCGCTTATTTTTTATGTAAAAAAGCGTCAGTCGGGTTTTTAAGGTTTGGCTATCTTAGCCGGCGATGTCGCAACTTCTTTTTTTAGACAACCAGTTTCATCGCGCCGGCCAGCCATTGATCAGTGTCGACAACCGCAGTTTCCGGTATGGTGATGGTTTGTTCGAAACCCTTCGGTGTAAAACGGAAAACATACAACTCGCCGATTTTCATTTCGACCGGCTATTCAGCGGCATGCAATTATTGGGTTTTGAACCACCTTCTTTTTTTACCCGCAATTATCTGGCGGAAAAAGTGCAGCAATTGTTGCATCGTAATGGGCACAGTCAACTGGCGCGCGTTCGACTAACGGTATTCAGGGGAGATGGCGGTCCTTTTGATGCGGTATCAGGTTATCCGCACCTGCTTATTCAAAGTTGGGCACTTTCGGCAGGCACAAAAAAGATCAATGAAAACGGATTGGTGCTGGGTATTCACCAGTTAACCAAAAAACCAATCGACCAGCTCGCCAATTGCAAAACTAACAACTATTTGTCGCCCTTGATGGCTGCCCGTGCAGCGAAAAAAAACCATTGGAACGATGCCGTTATTCTTAATACGGCCGACCGGGTTTGTGAAACCACCATTGCCAATATTTTTCTATTCAACAATGACCTGTTGATTACGCCGGCTTTAACAGAAGCACCGGTGGCGGGCACCATGCGGCGTCATATTTTGCAGCAGGCCCGTCATTTGCAAATACCCATTGAAGAAAGGGCGGTTACCGTGGCTGAATTGCTGGAAGCAGAGGAGGTGTTTATCAGCAATGCCATCCAGGGCATTCGATGGGTGGCCAGCCTGGAGAACAAAAATTTTGTTCATTCGAAAACCAGTGCCTTGTTTCAGCAACTTATTACCCCCTTATGGCAGTGAACGAAAAACCGAAGCCGGTGAAAAAAAGCGCAGTAGAGATTGCCATCATGTGGTTTCGACGCGACCTGCGGCTAAAAGACAATGCAGCGCTGTACCATGCCCTGCGTTCCGGTTATAAAGTATTGCCGGTTTTTATTTTCGACAGCAATATACTGGACGACCTGGCCGAGAAAAAAGATCCCCGGGTGGAATTTATTATGGATTGCCTTACGGCTATGCAGGCCAGTTTGAAAGAACTTGGATCGGGGCTGGTCATTAAGATCGGAAAGCCTTTGTCGGTATGGCAGGAATTACTGCGAGAATATTCAATCACAGCCGTGTACAGCAACCGCGATTATGAACAATATGCCATACAAAGGGATGCCGCGGTGGCTGATTTGCTTCGTGAAAACCAGGTCGATTTTCAGCAATTCAAAGACCAGGTCATATTTGACCAGAACGAAGTAGTAAAAGACAACGGTGATCCGTATACGGTGTTTACGCCCTATAGCCGCAAATGGCTGCAGACACTGACTAATTTTCAGTTGAATCCTTATCCAACCGAGCGGTATGTCGATCAGTTCCTGCCCAGCAATGCCACGGCTTTGCCATCACTGACCGAAATAGGTTTTGCGGAAACGGGTTTTGATTTTCCATCGAAGGCGCTGGGCAAAACATTGTTGACCCATTACCAGCGCGACCGTGATTTTCCTGCCTTGACCGGCACCTCCAAATTGGGTATTCACCTGCGCTTTGGAACCATCAGCATACGGGCCTTGGCAGCGTATGCGCGTCAATACAGTGATACCTATTTGAAAGAGTTGATCTGGCGGGAATTTTACCAGATGATATTGTTTCATTTTCCGCAGGTGAACGAAGGCCGGTCATTCAAAAAAGAATACGATCGCATACAATGGCGGCATGATGAAAAAGATTTTCATCGCTGGTGCGAGGGCAAGACCGGCTATCCCCTGGTAGATGCCGGTATGCGGGAGTTGAATGCCACGGGTTTTATGCACAACCGGGTACGTATGGTGACGGCTTCTTTTTTGGCCAAACATTTATTGATCGACTGGCGCTGGGGGGAAGCTTATTTTGCTTCAAAATTGCTCGACTATGATTTTGCCAGCAACAATGGCGGTTGGCAATGGGCCGTTGGATGCGGCTGTGATGCAGCGCCTTATTTTCGAATTTTTAACCCCAGTTTGCAGGCAAAAAAATTTGATCCCGACAATCACTATATACATCACTGGGTACCTGAAATGAAAGAGGCATCGTATGTAAAGCCCATGGTCGACCATGAAATGGCACGCAAGCGCTGCCTTGAAACATTTTCTAAAGCCCTAAAATGATCAGTCGCCGTTGATGGCGGCATAAACCTTTTCCAGTTGCCGGATGGCCTCTTTTTCTTTTAAGCCAAGTCGAAGGGAATGGGCATTGACATACAGGTCAATGTGCTGCCGCATCACGTCTTCTGACATTTCCTGGGCATGTTTGTACACAAACGGCGATAGTTTTGGGTAGCGATCGAACGACCATTGAATGCTTTCTCTAATTTTTTCTTCCAATAGCGCAGCGGTTTTTTCGTCGGTCGTTTTCTTCACCACGATGGCGCCCAGCGGCACGGGACAATCGAGGGTTTTTTCCCAGCGCTCACCCAGGTCGGTAATTTTGACTAGTCCGCGGGCGGCATAGGTAAACCTGTTTTCATGGATGATCACACCCGCGTCTACTTGTCCATCGAGCAGGGCCTGCTCTATTTCATTAAAAACCATAAATACCTTGTTCCTGGCTTGTGGATACACCATGCTAAACAGCAAATGCGCCGTGGTGTTTCTACCGGGAATGGCTATGCGCAATTCGTTGACTTTGTTTTCGGCGATGGGTTCACGGGCAATGAGCAGGGGGCCGCAACCATTGCCGAGGGCGCCGCCCGACTCAAGCAGCCGGTACTTGTTTTTCACCAGCGGCCATACACCATAACTGATCTTGCTGATGTCGAGTTTGTCTTGCAAAGCCCATTCGTTCAGCGTTTGTACGTCTTCGAGCGCAAGCTCAAATTGAAAAGGCCCGGGGTCGATGTGTTTATTCACCAGGGCATCGAAGATAAAAGTATCATTGGGGCAGGGGGAGAATCCGAGCGTGAGTAACATATCAGAGGTTTTCCAGTAGTTGGATCAGTTTGGCATTCAGGTTGTTGATGGCCGTTGTCAATTGCCAGTTTTTCTTATTCCTTTCACCGATATAATTGGAGGCAGCACGCAGTTGCAGAAAGCTGATATTTTCCTGAAGGCAAACATAATGCAGGGCCGCCCCTTCCATCGATTCGATCAGGGCTTTGTATTTCTGTTCGTAGTAATGAATGCGTTCTTTATTGGTGCTAATCTCATTGACGGTGATGGCGTTGGCTTTGGGTAGCTTCACTCGTTTCAACAGGGTGCTGGCAGGATTTACCAATACTGATTTTTTATAGGGCATTTCATTGGCCGCCACCCAACCCAGATCGGTTAGGGATTTAAATTCTTTTTTTTCTACCACCCCCATATCGGCCATGAGGTCTTGTTTGATGGCGAAGACCGTACCGAGCGGTTTGGATCGATCAAATAATCCCCCGACCCCGGCCTGGATCACGAGGTCGGGTTTCTTGTACCGCAGATACCGGGTCAGCGCATAGGTAGTGGCCACGGCACCTACACCTGTAACCAGGATATCGATATCCAATTCGATGTGATCGAGTTTGTCGGTTTGCGAGAGATGGTCGGTAAATGGCGCGATTTCACCCGCGGTGGCAGCTACCAGTAAACAGTGCATGTCTATAGCTTTGTGAACAAATGTCGCATTTCCGTGTAATTTAGCCTGATGGGACAAAAAGTGGCTGTTTTCAGAAAGGAGCATTTCAATGCGGCGCACCGCTTGTACCGGGCCGATTGGGATGAGAACCGGAATTGGGCCGAGTTTGGCAAGTGCAGTTATCCAAATTATCATGGTCATAATTATGAACTGGTGGTAAAACTGGTGGGCGAACCCAATCCCGAAACAGGCTATGTGATGGACCTTAAATTATTGTCGGCCATCATTCAGCGGGAAGTGCTGGAAAGATTTGATCACCGTAACCTGAACCTCGATACGGCCGAATTCGCCACGCTGATACCCACGGCCGAAAACATCGCGGTGGTGATCTATGGGTTGTTGCGCCCGCATATCACGCCCGACCTTGAACTGTATATTCGTTTGTACGAAACGGAAAGAAATTTTGTAGAGTACCCGGCTTAAAAAAATACACATGGCATATCACAAAGAAGAGTTCTACGATGAAGAAGTGACCCGTGGCTTGATCGAAAATTACAGAAGCACACTCCGGTTGCTGGGCGAAGATCCTGCGCGTGAAGGATTGCTGAAAACACCTGAAAGAATGGCCAAGGCCATGCAATATATTACGCAGGGTTACCAGCTTAGTGCAAAAGAAATACTCGATTCTGCCCGGTTTCACGAAGATGTAAGTGAGATGATCATTGTAAAAGACATCGAGCTCTATAGTATGTGCGAACACCACCTGCTGCCATTTTTCGGAAAAGCACATATTGCGTATATCCCCAATGGTTATATCACTGGTCTGAGCAAACTGGCGCGCGTGGTAGATGTATTCAGCCGGCGACTGCAAGTGCAGGAAAGACTGACCCACGAAATATTAATGGCCATCAAAGATTCATTGCAGCCCCTGGGCGTGGCTGTGGTGATTGAAGCCAGCCACCTGTGTATGATGATGCGCGGGGTACAAAAACAGAATTCGGTGACAACCACCTCGGCATTTTTCGGCGAATTTGAGAAAAATGAAACCCGCAGTGAATTCATGAAACTGATTTCTGCAAAACTGAGTTGAATAGTGTTATTTTGCGCATCAACGATTTCCTTACATGAAACATGCATACGTTTTCCCAGGCCAGGGTTCCCAATTTTCCGGGATGGGCAAGGAGCATTATAACAATAGCGCATTTGGTAAAAAATTATTTGAACAGGCCAATGAAATCCTGGGTTTCCGGATTTCGGATATCATGTTCAATGGCACAGATGAAGACCTGAAGCAAACCAGTGTTACGCAACCAGCCGTATTTCTCCATTCAATCATTGCTTACCGTAGCATCGAGTTGGCAAAACCTGATATGGTAGCGGGACATTCATTGGGTGAGTTTTCGGCACTGGTGGCCAACAGCGTATTGGCATTTGACGATGCATTGAAACTGGTTTCTGTTCGGGCGAAAGCGATGCAAAAAGCCTGTGAATTGCAGCCATCAACCATGGCTGCCGTACTGGGCCTCGAAGATGCAAAAGTGGAAGAAATATGTGCTGCTGTGCAAGCCGAAACCGGCGAGATCGTGGTGCCAGCCAATTATAATTGTCCCGGGCAACTCGTGATCAGCGGTTCCATAAAAGGAATCGAAATTGCCTGCGAACGTATGAAGGCAGCGGGTGCCAAACGCGCACTGGTATTGCCGGTGGGCGGCGCTTTTCATTCGCCCCTGATGGCGCCAGCCAAAGAAGAACTCAAAGCGGCCATTGAGCAAACCAAATTTCAACAGCCATCCTGCCCGGTGTACCAGAATGTGGTGGCCAGGGCTGTATTGGACAAAGAGGAGATCAAACAAAACCTGATCGATCAGTTAACCGGTCCGGTGCGGTGGACGCAATCGGTGCAGGCCATGATACGCGATGGTGCCAGCCGGTTTACCGAGGTAGGTCCGGGCAAAGTGCTGTCGGGTTTGATTGGTAAAATTGATAAATCAGTGGCCACCGACAATGTGGCCTGATTGAGCTTTACTTGTCAACTGAATTTCAGCGAACAGTTCACCCATTCCGGGTCAAAATCAGCGTCGTATTTCTTGTAAAAATGAATGGCGGGTTCATTCCATTCCAGCACCTGCCAAACCATGCCCTCGAATCCTTTTTCCTTGCACTCTACCAGCAGCCGGTCGAATAAAAGTCGACCGAGACCGAGACCTCTTTTTTCTTCCGTCACCAAAATGTCTTCGAGGTACATGCGTTGTCCCTTCCAGGTGCTGTAACGAATATAGTACAAGGCGAAGCCCTGCACCACGCCGTCCAACTCAGCCACAAAAGCCCACCACACCGGTTGTGCACCAAATCCGCTGTCGGTAAAATGCGCCAGCGTTACGGTTACTTCATCGGGGGCACGTTCGTACACAGCCAATTCTTTGATCAATTCTAACAATCGCGCGCAATCTTCCTGCTGCGCTCTTCTGATTACAATGTTATTCATGCCAATGCTTGTTCGAGGTCTGCTATAATGTCTTCTATATTTTCAATGCCTACACTCATTCTAATCAACCCGTCGGTGATGCCCGATTTCTCTCTTTCTTCTTTTGGAATACCGGCATGCGACATCGATGCCGGATGTGATACCAGGGTATCGACCGTGCCCAGTGAAATGGCTTTAACACACATCTCCAAGCGGTTGATAAAACGAATGCCTGCTGCAAGCCCGCCTTTTACTTCAAAGCTGAGCATGGCGCCCGGGTGTTTCATTTGTTTTTTGGCCGTGGCGAAATCAGGATGCGATGGCAGGCCTGTATAATTGACAAAAGCAACCGCCGGATGTTGATCGAGGTATTGTGCCACTTTCATGGCATTGGCGCAATGTCGTTCCATCCGCAATTCCAGTGTGCTGATGCCCTGGATGAGCAGGTAAGCATCAAAGGGACTTGCATTGCCGCCTAGCAACACATACCATTTCCAGGCCTTGGTACGCATAAACTCGAGGTCCTTGCCCAATAACACGCCACCCATCGCACTGCCATGTCCATTTAGAAATTTGGTGGTGCTGTGAAAAACAAAATCAGCACCATAGGCAAAGGGTTGTTGCAACAATGGCGTGGCAAAAGTATTGTCGACCGTCATCAGCAGTTTGTATTCATCGCACAGAGATCGGATCATGGCGAGGTCAAAACACTGCAGGGTAGGGTTGGCTGGTGTTTCAATATGTATAAGGCGGATGGATGGATTGCTTTTGATGGCTGCTTCTGCCTGGGCGCGATCGCGCAGATCGGCGATGATGGTATGGATGCCGTTTGCCTGCAATACTTTGGTTAGCAATTCCTGTGTGCCGCCATACAAAGAATAATGTGTTAATACCGTATCACCCGCTTGCAGGTTGCTCATGAACAGGGTGGTCATGGCTGCTTGTCCGCTGGCATGCAACAAGGCTTTTAACACCAGGGGTTCGCCCTGGCTGTTAAGAATACCATCCGCTTCCAGCGCGGCGATCTTGGCTTCGGCCACGGCATTGGTGGGATTGCCCCAACGCGAATAAATCTGGGTTTTATCGGCGCCGGCAAATCTTTCCATGCCTTGCTCAGCACTGTCATAAAAAAAAGTAGAGGTGGCGTAGATCGGGGTAATATGCGAATAGTTGGGGTCGGGTATGCGTCCGCCGTGAATGGCCAGTGATCCCTTGCCTTTGAATATTTTTTTTGCCATGCCCCAAAAATAAGTGAAACGCATAGAAGAGCGCCAGGTCTAATTCATTGGGTTTGATATGTTTTTGCAGTTGCCGGAGCAGAAGATCGTTCATGCTAAAAAATAAGCTTTCTTCCGGTCAAAAAACGTACATTAGGGAACAACTTTTGGTATGAGTCGCCGCAATATCGAAAGCATATTTTCATGGTTCTTTTTGGCCTTGGTGCTGACCGGCCCGGGAACAAGTTATGCGCAATCGCGCGACTGGCGCAATCGGATTGATCGGGTGGTCGAAAAGGCCGATAGCCTGGCCATGCGGTCACAGCTCACTTTTTACCTCAATAAATTTGTGCAGAAAGACCGGCCGGTTCGCGAAACCTGGCACTATACCGTGAACAAAGGGGAGGTCGTCATTTTTGAAGTGCATTATTTTATCGATACCATCGAGCGACTCGAAACTTATTACCTCGATCGGGAGCAGGTGGTTTGTATGGAAGAATATGAAATTCTTTGGCCGAAACACGATGATGATCGCATTCTATGGGGAACGGTTTGTTTTTTCGATGCGCAACAGGTGCGGCAATACATCAGCATGGGAGCAAAAACAAGGGGCGAACAAATGCCCGAAGTCGATCCCTATATGCGTTTCAGGCGCCGCTTCCGCGAGCTGAATGAAACGCGCACGCTGCTGGAAAAAGACGACCAGTACGTTACCTTTGCGAAATGACAGCACTGGAAAATGTTTCCATTCAACAAGCCATCGTACACAAGGTCGGAAACCCCACACGCGGCGAACAATTATTGCTTTCTCCCCATCCACTTACCCTGAATGATGATCTGGTGCGTTCGCTACTGGTTCGTTATTTACTCGCCCCTTTTTCGGAAAACGAAATCTATCATTTCACGCACCTGAGTGATGTGCAGATGAACGAAGTATATCGCTATGTGCGCGAAATATTTGAACAGCCCAAAAGGTTTGTCGCGGTATCGCAACTGCTGGCGAAACTGCTCTATAGCAAATCGACGCATGCACGCGTGAAAGACGGAGAATTGTATGTGGTGTATTTCGAGAATGTTTTTTTTGAAGGCGAATCGCAACCCGCCATTGGCATTTTCAAGTCAGAAACCAAGGAGACTTTTCTGAAAGTATTTGCGCACGGCAAAGGATGGGAGCTGGGCGCCGAAGATGGCATCAACATCAATAAACTGGACAAAGGTTGTTTGGTTTTTCGTACCGAGTCAGAAAACGGTTTTCGGGTGTCGGTGGTTGATCATACCAATCGCCAGGAAACGCAGTATTGGGTCAACGATTTTTTACAGGTGCAACCACTGGCCAACAGTTACCAACACACCAACCAGGTGATGGGCCTGTGCAAGCTTTTCATCGAAAACGAATACGCCGAAAAATTCGATATTCAGCGCAGCGACCAAATTGACTTGATGAATCGGTCGATCGATTATTTCCGGACAAAAGAGCAATTCGATATGAACGAATTTGCGGCCGAAGTAATTCATCACCCCGAGGTGGTGGAAAGCTTTATGCAGTTCAAACGGAATTTTGAAGACAACCGCCGGTTTGAGATCGATGCCCAATTCGATATTCATGGCGCGGCGGTGCAGAAACAACAGAAATTATTTAAGTCGGTGCTCAAACTCGACAAAAACTTCCATGTGTATATCCATGGCCGGCGCGACCTGATCGAACGTGGATACGATGAAGCCGTGGGCAAAAAGTTTTACAAACTGTATTACGACGAAGAAAGCTGATCAGCATCCCCACTTCACCCAGGCAGCACCCCAGGTAAAGCCACCGCCAAAGGCAGCCAGGATCAGGTTATCGCCCTTTTTCAATTGATCCTGCCATTCCCACAAGCAAAGCGGAATGGTAGCAGCCGTGGTATTGCCAAAACGCGTGATATTGATCATTACTTTTTCGCGCGGAAGGCCAATGCGTTGGGCCGTGGCATCAATGATTCGAAGGTTGGCCTGGTGCGGTACCAGCCAGGCGATGTCATTGCCGGTGAGGTTGTTTTTCTCGAGCAGTTCAGCACTTACATCGGCCATGCCGGTAACAGCATATTTGAAAACAGTTTTGCCTTCCTGGTGGGCAAAATGTTCGCGACGGGTCACGGTTTCGATGCTGGCCGGATAGGCTGATCCCCCTGCTTTCATATTGAGGTAATTGCGGCCGGTTCCATCGGATTTGAGGATCGCATCCTGCAAACCCAAGCCATCGGTATTGGGTTCAAGCAATACGCAGCCCGCACCATCGCCGAAAATAACGCAGGTATTGCGGTCGGTGTAGTCGACGATAGCACTCATTTTATCGGCGCCCACCACCACCACTTTTTTATAGCGGCCACTTTCAATAAACATGGCACCAGTCGAAAGGGCGAATAAAAACCCTGAACAGGCTGCGCCCAGGTCGAAGCCCCAGGCATTGGTAGCGCCGATCTTGTCGCAAACAATATTGGCCGTGGCGGGAAACACCATATCGGGGGTAACCGTCGCCACAATCATACAATCGATATCAGTGGGCGAAATGCCGCGTTTGGCACAGAGGTCGAGTACGGCGGGCGCCGCCATATCGGAAGTTGCTTTTCCTTCGCCCTTCAGGATGCGGCGCTCGGAAATGCCGGTACGGGTGCGGATCCACTCATCGTTGGTATCCACCATTTTCTCCAGCTCAAAATTGGTCAGGGTATAGTCAGGAACATATCCTCCCACCGCGGTAATGGCGGCCGTAATTTTCTGCGTCATGCGTTTCAGTTCAAAAGCGAGCCAAATGTAGGTAAATTGCGGTGTTATTTCTTTATTTTGCAGCCTATGATCGCCTACCTGAAGGGTCAGTTCACCCTTTTTAACCCAACCTGTGTGTATGTAGATGTACATGGCATAGGCTATGAGGTGTATATTTCGCTGAATACCTATGAAGCCATCCGCAACCAGAAGGAAGGTCAGTTATTCACGTATTTACATATCAGGGAAGACGCGCATATACTCTATGGCTTTGCCAGCGCCGCCGAAAAACAAATGTTTTTGCAATTGTTGGGCGTGAACGGTGTTGGCGCTTCTACGGCGCGGATGATGCTGTCCTCGCTCAAGCCCGAAGAAATCAGCCGGGCCATTAGCCAGGGCAATTCGCGACAACTGGAAACCGTAAAAGGCATTGGCCGCAAAACGGCCGAGCGGATTGTACTCGAACTGCGCGACAAAATCAATAAACAAGGTATCGATATAAATAATTCAGTAACCGCAGGCAATACCACCGAGCACGACGCGTTAGAGGCCTTGCTGGCATTGGGGATTGCCCGTCCCGCGGCCGAACAGGCCCTCCGGAAAGCGATCCAGCAAGAGCCGGGTACCGAACAAGTTCAGGACTTGATCAAATCAGCACTTAAAAACGTCTAGGCCTATAGATCCGAGCTATACGCAACTAATTTTTGGGAAAAAAGACTGTGGGCATCTATTCGTTTTGGAACGGGAAAAAAAGCTTCCTGTTTTTACTGGTACTGATCGGGACCTTGCAATTAAACCGGGCATTCGCCTGGCAGCAGGCCGACACTGCTCGTAAAACCGGGAAAGACACCCTTGTATTCCCCCTCAAAGACCGCCGCTCAGACGCTTCCATCGAAAGCCGCCGCAACAGTTTCGACCTCAAAGATCCCTCGAATATTCAGCGTACGGTTGAATATGACCCCACCACCCGCCAGTACTATATTGTTGAAAAAATAGGCGACAAATATTACCGTTCGCCTACCTACATGACTTTTGAGGAGTACCTGCGTTACAAAGCCAAAGAGCAGGAGGAAGAATATTTCCGCGAACGCGCCAACGTACTCAGCGCCCTGAACCGAAAAAATGTGCGACCCAAACTCACGGTGTCGAACAGTTTCTTCGACCGGCTTTTTGGAACGGGCAAGATTGATATCCGCCCGCAGGGCAATGTGGATATCACCCTCGGTTACCAGGGACAAAACATCAAAAACCCCACCCTGCCCGAACGCGCCCGTAAAACAGGTGGCTTCGATTTTGACATGGGCGCCAACCTGAGCGTATTGGGCAATATCGGCAGTAAAATGAAATTGCCGATTTCCTATAATACGCAGGCCAATTTCGATTTTCAGAACCAGCTTAAACTCGACTATACCGGCGATCCTGATGAAATTATCAAACGCATCGAAGCGGGTAACGTGACTTTCCAAACCAAGGGTTCGCTGATGCCTAGTTCGCAATCTTTGTTTGGTATCAAAACCCAATTGCAATTTGGTAAACTCTTTGTAACGGCGGTGATTGCCAACCAACGTTCCAGCCAGCAAAGCATGCAATTGGTTGGTGGTGCAGCGAGCTCATCGTTTCAGTTTAAAGCCAATAACTACGAAGAGAACCGGCACTTTTTGTTGGGCCAGCATTTTCGCAAAAACTATAACAAAGCGATGGGCACCCTGCCTGCGGTGAATTCGCTGGCCAATGTGTTGCGCATCGAAGTATGGGTGACCAATAAAAACGGTACCACCACCGATACCCGCGATGTAGTGGCATTGGCCGACCTGGGTGAAAAAAATCCCTACAACTATCCGGCGAGTCCCGGTACTGATACACTTCCATCCAATACAGTCAACGGTTTGTACCAGGCCATCATCAGCGATCCTTCGAGTCGCTTTTCGGCACAGGTTACCACCAAATTGAATTCGATGGGGCTGAAGGCCGTGCAGGATTTTGAAAAAACATACGCAAGGAAGCTGAGCCCCACAGAATATTATTTCAACCCCAAAGTGGGTTTCATTTCGTTGAACCAACCCCTGCAAGCCGATGAAGTGTTGGGTGTTGCTTATCAATTTACATACAATGGCCGGATACTCCAGGTGGGTGAATTTTCTACCGATGTGCCCCCCGATACCACCGCCATCATTGCCGGTAACCCGAAAGTGCTTTTCCTGAAACTGTTGAAAGCAACTTCTCAGCGTACACAATTGCCTTTGTGGGACCTGATGATGAAAAACGTGTATGCCCTGCAAACACTCGATGGTGGGTATATCTCCAGCGTGCAGAGCACCGACTTTAAGTTGAATGTGTTGTACGAAGAACCGAGTTTGGGCACTAAGCGTTACCTGCCCGAGGGGCCCAAATCAGGCCAGCCAATTTTAACATTGCTCAACCTCGATCGACTCAACAATAACAACGACCCCTTGCCCGATGGGGTGTTCGATTATGTAGAAGGGTACACCATTATTTCCAACCAGGCGCGGGTGATATTTCCCTTGCTGGAACCGTTTGGCCGCGACCTCGACAGTATTGCCTTCCAGGGCGCTTCGGCCGATATCAAGTCCAAATATATTTTCCAACCGCTGTATGATACCATCAAAGAAATTGCAAAGACCTATGCCAACCTCGATCGATTTGTGATTCAGGGTACGGCAAAGGGAACTTCTACGTCGGAGATTTTTTTGAATGCAGCGAATGTGCCACAGGGATCGGTGAAAGTGACGGCCGGCGGACAAACACTGCAAGAGAACGTCGACTATATTGTTGACTATGCCAGTAGCACCTTGCGTATCATCAACCAGGCCATTATCAATTCGGGGGTGGCAGTGAATGTTTCGCTCGAAAACAATGCGAGCTATGGCATGCAACAGCGAAACTACATGGGCTTGCGATTGGATTACCACCTCAAAAATACCGAGAAGGAGCAGTTGACGATTGGTGGTCAAATGGTCAAACTAGGCGAGCGACCGTATTTCACCAAGATGAATTATGGCGAAGACCCCATTCGAAACACCATGTATGGCGTCGATTTCAGTTACAATGCACAAGTACCGAAACTGACGCGCTTACTCGATCGACTGCCTTATTATAGCACCCGCGAAATGAGTATGATCACGGCCTATGGGGAAGCGGCTGCATTGAAACCCGGCCATCCACCACAAATTGGAAAGGGAAACCAGGGCCTGATTTATATCGACGATTTTGAAGGCACCCGCAATAGTATTGACCTTCGTTTTCCGATCATCAACTGGTCGCTGGCTTCAACACCGCAGGGCAATGGCTTGTTTCCCGAAGGCAGTATGAAAGATACATTGCAGTATGGTTTCAATCGCGCAAAACTGGCCTGGTATAATATTGAACCCACGCTGCAGGATCGGAATGCAAACAATAACCCCATGTCGGGTTATCCCAATGCAGATGCTATTTTCAATGATCCGCGCACGCGATCTATTTCACAACAGCAATTGTTCCCGGCGAAAACACCCGACTATGGTGTTGCGCAATTGATCACCTTCGATATGGCCTATTACCCTCGGCAAAGAGGTCCTTATAACTTTGATGCCCGCCCAGGGAGTATTTCCAGTGATGGTAAGCTGCTGAACCCGAGAACGCGCTGGGGCGGTATCATGCGTGGTCTCGACCAGGTCGATTTTGAAACGGGCAACGTTGAATACATTGAGTTCTGGATGCAGGATCCTTTCTTAAAAACGCCGAACAGCACAGGGGGTGAATTGTATTTCAACCTCGGTAATATTTCTGAAGATGTGTTGCGCGACGGACGACGTTTTTTTGAAAACGGATTGCCAACGCCCAATATCCAGGCAACGGTTGATTCATCGAGTGTATGGGGTAAAACGCCGAGCAACCCGATTCAGGTAACCACCGCTTTCAGTAATGATCCAAACGACCGGCCTTACCAGGACGTTGGTTTTGATGGATTGGATGATGATGCCGAACGTCGCAAATTTGGTAACTACCTCACACAACTGGCTGCCATCACCGGCGTTGGTTCTGCGGCTTACCAGGCGGCCCTTGCCGATCCGGCCAATGATAACTTTAAAAATTATCGCGATGCAAGTTATGACCAAGAGCAGGCCGATATCCTGGAACGGTATAAAGCCATCAACAACCCGCACGGTAACTCACCCATCGCGGCAGCGAATTCTACAATCACGACGGCGTTCACCCTGTATCCCGATCAGGAAGACCTGAACAAAGACAATACCTTGAATGAACTGGAAGAGTATTTCCAATACAAGGTGGAATTGAAACCCGAAAACCTGGTAGTTGGCCAAAACTTTATTACAGACTCGCGCAGTTTTGATTCTGCGAGTGTGCATCAACGTTGGTTCCAGTTTCGAATTCCCATTGATCAATACAATGCGAAAATTGGCGATATCCCAGATTTTAAATCGATCCGTTTTATCCGTATGTACCTGACGGGTTTTGAAGATTCAGTAGTAACCCGTTTTGCTAAACTGGAACTGGTGCGTAACCAATGGCGTCGTTTCTCTTTTGAACTCGACACCACGGGTACTTATAAAACATTGTCGCCCACTTCACCCACTACGACCAATGTGATTGCGGTGAACATTGAAGAGAACGCCAACCGCCGACCGGTTAACTATGTATTGCCACCAGGCATTGAGCGGGTGCAGGCATTGAGTAATAACAATGTCAATATTCAATTGAACGAACAGGCGATGAGCATGCAGGTATGTAACCTGGCCTCCGGTGCGGGCCGCGGTGTGTTCAAAACCATGAACCTCGATTTACGACAATACGGCGAGTTAAGAATGTTTGTGCATACAGAAAGTGTGATTGGTGCAAACACGCTGAACAACAATGACCTCAGTGCGGTGATTCGATTGGGCAATGATTTTGTGGGCAACTATTATGAAATCAGGATTCCCTTGAAAGTAACCCCACCCGGCACCTATACCGATAAAACAGCCGAATTGGTTTGGCCGGTGGAGAATGAACTCGCATTGGATATTCAACGATTGATCAGATTGAAGATCAGCAGAAATGCCGGCGGACAATCAAACCTGTATTACAAAGAAACAGATGCCGACGGAAAAACCTACGCCATATTCGGTAACCCCAACCTGGGTGAAATCAGGGGTATGTTTATGGGGTTGTATAACAACAGCAGTGCCACCGTTTGTGCTGAAACCTGGTTCAATGAATTGCGTTTGTCGAAGATCAACGAACGTGGCGGCTGGGCGGCAACAGGTCGCGTAGACATTAAGATGGCCGACCTCGGTACCTTGTCGTTGTCGGGTGCGTACCGGAGCATTGGTTTTGGTAATGTAGACCAGCGCGTGAATGAACGCAGCCGCGAAAACTACAGCCAGTTTGATGCGGCTACCAACCTCGAACTGGGTAAGTTATTGCCGCCCAAAGCCGGCCTGTCCATTCCTGTGTACGCCGGGTATTCGCAAACGGTCATCACGCCCGAGTACGATCCCTATGACCTTGACATCAAACTGAAAGATAAACTCGGTGCTGTTAGTGGCGCAACGCGCGATTCTATCAAACGCGATGCGGTTGACATGACGAATACCAAAACGGTGAATTTTACCAATGTGCGGAAGATGAACACAAGTGGTAAGAAACCGAAGATCTACAGTGTGGAGAATTTTGATATCAGTTACTCGTATACCAAGACCGAGCATTATAGTCCGCTGATTGAAATGCAGGAAATGGAGCGGCATCGCGCGGGACTTGGTTATAACTACACCAGCACACCGAAATACTGGGAGCCGTTCAAAAAAATGATCAAGAGTCGCACGAAGTGGTACGACCTAGCGAAAGATTTCAACCTGAACTATATGCCCTCCTTGCTGAGCTTCCGCGCAGATGTGAACCGGCAGTTTGGCGCCGTGCGACCGAAAAACGTAGGTGGTCCCAAGGGCATTTTGCCAGAGACCTATGATAAGTATTTTACGTTCGACCGGTATTATGGTATGCGGTGGGACCTTACCAAAGCATTGAACATCGATTTTACGGCCATCAACAGGGCGCGGGTCGACGAAGACTCAGGTCGGCTCGATCGAATTGAACGTCGTCGCATGTGGTCGTTGTTCTGGCGCGGCGGCAGAAATATTACCTACAACCAGTCGGCGAATGTCACCTACACACTGCCTACCAGCAAGCTTCCGCTAACCGATTGGACCACGGTGCGGGTGGGTTACCTGGCCAAGTACAACTGGTTGGCCGCCTCGCTCGATACCTTCGCGAAAAGCCTCGGCAATTTTATCGGCAACTCGGCGGAGAGAAATATTACCGGTGAGTTTGATTTTGCCCGGTTATACAGCAAGTCGAAGTTTTTGCGGGCGCTTGATTGGGAGAATGCAAACCCGCAGCCGCAGCAATTAAAGCGAGGGCGCGATTCGACCAATAAAAAAGGGCAGCCCGCCGCGCAACGCGACGACAATGGACCTTTGCAATTGCATCCTGCCATCAAGATAGTTGGTAGAATACTGACTTCGTTGAAGCGCGTGAGTGTGCAGTACACCGATGCGGGCTCTACATCTTTGGTGGGCTACACCGATAGTGCGCGCTGGTTGGGAATGAATATGCGATCGAAAGCACCGGGGCTGCCCTTTGTGTTCGGTCGACAGCCTGACACATCGATGATCAATGATTTTGGCCGGAAAGGATTGATAACGCACAATCCGTTGTTGAATAACCTGAACCGGCAAGACTATAACCAGCGATTGAATATAACGGCACAATTCATTCCTGTGCGCGACCTGATTATCGATATCAATATCGAGAAACAGTTTGGTAAGTCTTATTCAGAACTTTATAAGGATACGTTGGGCAATAGCAACCTGGTGCATTTGAGCCCCTATGTAACCGGTACATTCAATGTAACCTATATCTCTTTTCAAACGCTGTTTGATAAATTCAAACCGAACTCGGTAACAGAAACCTTTAGGCGTTTTGAGTCGAATCGGATTATTCTATCGAAACGCATGGCTTCCAGCAACCAATACTGGAAGGACCTGGCACCAGCCGATCAGCAATTGTCGGATGGATATTATACCGGTTATGGCCGGTATGCGCAGGATGTGTTGATACCCAGTTTTATTGCTGCTTACACCAACAAAGATCCAAACAAGGTGGGTCTGATCAAACAGGAAAACGGTGACATAAAATCAAACCCGTTCAGCAGCATCATTCCGAAACCCAACTGGCATGTTACCTATAATGGATTGACACGCATTGAAGGCATGGAAAAAATATTCAGCAACTTTTCGGTATCGCATGGCTATACGAGCAATGTGAGCATGAACAGTTTCAACAATAACCTGATGTACCAGGATCCGTTGAGTTATAATATGCCTGGTTTTATTGATACAGCAACCGGCAGTTTCTATCCCTATTTCCTGGTGCCGAATATTTCTATTTCAGAACAGTTTGCGCCCCTGTTAAGTGTTGATATGCAGTTCACCAACCAGTTGTCGATTCGGGCCGAATACAAAAAAAGCCGAACACTTAGTTTGAGCCTGGTCGACTACCAGTTGAGTGAATCCAGGTCAGAGGGCATTGTGATTGGTATTGGTTATCGGAAACGCGGACTCAAACTGCCTTTCAAGTTCAAGCTGCCTGGCATGAAACAATCGGCCGATCAATTGTCGAACGACCTAAACTTTAAAATTGATCTGGGCTTGCAAGACGATGCAACGGCCAATAGCCGGCTTGACCAATCGGTGGCAACACCTACCAATGGCCAAAAAGTGATTACGATTAATCCATCGATCGATTATGTGCTGAATAACCGGATTAACCTGAAGCTCTATTTCGACCAGCGAAGAACCGAGCCGAAAATCTCTACTTCGGCACCGATTACCACCACGCGTGCGGGATTGCAAATTCGGGTGTCGTTGGCGCAGTAGACGTTGTGCAACTGGCCAGGATAGCCGTATGAAATATAAACCCTAAAATATAGTCGCGAAATTCATCGGCATTTATTGAGCTACGTTACGTGTGTGCGATGTTCCACAATTGTTGTTCGGGAATTTATTCATACCAGCAAACTGATTTGACAGCGCCGATTTTTGATCCTGAAAATTAGGCGCAATGACTTCATTAATGGCTATATCTCTGCTCCACCGTTCACGAAGACAACAAGACAATTCCCATTGGTTGGGCGTTTAAAAGTTGGTTTATTTTACTTTCTATGGCCCTACTCGTAGTACTAATATGGCATGTAGTTCGAACCAATTCAAGTAAAAGTTTATTTTAGGGAGAATGGTTGTACTATAAGTACGACCATATAACTGACGCTAAACTAATGAATGTATCCAGAGAGAATCGGATTTTTCCTTCAACACGAAGTTTCTGCAACGAAGGTTTGCTGGTTTGTCGACGTTTTTTCATTGCTTCCTCACCAGAATTCCATTTATCATCCTTTATTCCTTCTTTCGCTTTAATGCGATCTAAAAACCCGGTCCATAAGCGTCCCATAATCTTCGAGGTATGGCAAGGGCTTAGTTCTGCTTTTGCGACCGATATGGACATACTGGGTGAGTGGCTGTAAAGGTGGTATCTGGGGTACAGAAAAATGAGTAGAAAGGAGTCTTTGGAGAGATATTACGGAGGGATTAAGGCGTAATTGCCGAGCAATCAGGGAGTGTTTGAAACAATAGGGGAAATGAAAAATTACAAATTGACCTGGTAACTGGTGCTGCGCCCTCCGGCTTTACCCGCCAAAATAAACGCACCCGATTCTAACAGTTGCTGCATGTCTCTTGTAGCCGTGGCTTTTGATGTTTTGGTAGTGCCAATATATTTTTTGGCGTTCATTCCCCCTTCAAAACCTTTAGTACCCTCTTCCAGCATTCGCCGGATAACGGTTAACTGACGGTCGTTCAGTTTGCCTTTAAAACGGTCAAAGAATTTGGTTTTCTTCAACGTAAATTCAATTTGTTCCTCGGCTTCAGTCTGTGCGTCCAATGATGTTTTAATAAAATACTCCATCCATGCTGTAATTTCATTTGATTGCTGCGCTTTCTCCAATGAATCATAATACAGCTTCCTGCTTGCTTCAATTGTTCTGGACAGACTTAATAATACAGGCCTGCCGATCGTTTGTGACAATGCTTTTTCTGCAATGGCCCGGCCAATTCTTCCGTTGCCATCTTCAAAAGGATGTATGGTTTCAAAATATAAATGGGCGATTGCAGCACGAACAGGGGCTTTCTTAATTTCCAGTTTTCCACCCGGAGCTGTATCGTTGAACCATTGAATAAACTGTTTCATTTCTTCTGGCACTCTTGACGAAGGCGGTGCTTCATAATGCACTTTCTCTTTTCTCAATGCACCTGAAATTACCTGCATGGGTTCTTCATGGAAGCGCCATTGACCAATGGCGACTCTTTTGTTTTCACCCAGTAACATCTTATGCCAGGCAAATAGTTTTTCTTCCGTCAATACTTCTTTGAATGTATTGCGAACATCAATCATAAGTTCACCTAAACCAACGGCAGATTTGTCTTTGGTGTTTTCTGTATCGTAAAGCAGTCCCAGGTTTTTCCGGATCGATGAAAGCACATCTTTTCTGCTTGGGTATTCACCTTCTATTTCCGAGGTTTTGATGGCTTCTGCCAATATGATTTCTACAATAACGTCCTGTTTTGTTTCCGCTGGCAGACCTTCTAAAATGCCGGACACTCTTCCCACCTTTTCAATGAAAATCAGCAGTTCATCCTCCACAGCTTCAAGGGAGAATTTGAACTGTCGCCAGTCATTTTGTTGCCAGTTGTATTTTGTCATGAGCCGATTATAGTGCTTATTCGGCTCAAATATATAAAAATACTGAGCCGAATAAAATATCTATTCGGCTCAGTATTTGTTCAAAAAAATAGTTTACAATTGAAAATCAATATATTAATAGTGTATTGTTACTATCAATTCACACGAAAACATATATAACGTCAAATTACTGTAACCGTCGCCGTTAGTTTGTTATAACTGCAACAAAAAAGCAGTTAAGTATCTACACCTAGTACTTTTTCAGTGGTGCAGGGCGGGATCGAATCGCCGACACAAGGAATTTCAGCCCTTGTAGGTCAAGAAGGAATTGGCTTGCGCCGTGCAGGTAACGACCAGGTCATTGATGCATACATGGGCCGGCTGACTGGCACAGAACCAAATTATATGGGCGATGTCTTCCGCATGTAAGGGTTCGTAACCTTCGTAAACGGCACTGGCTTTTTGGCCATCTCCTTTGAAGCGTACCATTGAAAATGCTGTGTCGGCCGCTCCGGGATGGATGGCCGTTACTTTGATTTTGTGCTGCAACAAATCAATGCGCATGGCTTTCGAAATGGCGTCTACCGCATGTTTGGTGGCGCAATACACATTTCCCTTTTCGTATACTTCTTTGGCTGCCGTTGAACCGAGATTGAAAATATGCGGCAGGGTTGCCTGCTTCAAGAAGGGGAGAACTGCTTTCGAAATATACAAGAGGCCCTTTAGGTTCGTATCAATCATTTGCTCCCAATCAGCCATAGCGGCATTGTCGAAATAATCCCGCCCCAGCGCGAGGCCGGCATTGTTAACCAAAATTCGAATGGGTAGGTAACGGTCAGGTATAGCCGAAACCGCTGCATCAACCGCCGCTTTGTTCCGGATGTCAAATACACTGGTCCAAACGGATATACCAAAACTGGCTTCGAGCTCTTTCTTCAACTGATCGAGCAGTTCGGCCCGGCGACCGGTGATGATAAGATTAAAACCCTGTGATGCGAATTTCTCTGCGATTGCTTTTCCAAAACCCGAGCTTGCGCCGGTTACCAAAACTGTATCTGCCATAATTATCTGATTAGAACAACGGTTCCTTTTTTGAAGATGATATTGCCGAGGAAGTCGACCCCCCGCGTCATCCATACAAAGGTATTGGTTGCCTGGTCTTGTCCGCCGATTCTTCCATCCCAACCTTGCGACGGATTATTGCTGCTGAATACCAATTGCCCATATCGGTTGTACACCCGGAAGAAATCGAAACGGGCAATGCCCACCGGAATGGGTCGGAACACCGCATTGGTGACCTGCCCGGGGGTGAACGCATTTGGTACAAAAATATCGGGCTTGGAAGTGAATACTTTGATATTGATGGTATCGTACGCAAAACAGTTCTCGACCGTAGCCACCCGAACAGAAAAGGTCTGGTTTTCGAAGAGATGCGCAACCGGGTTGGCGATATTGGTAAAGTTGAGTCCGGTGCCGGGCGACCATTCATACACGTCGCCGCCCGTCGCATTCAATTGCAAGGGCTGGTTTACCACCACCGCCGTATCGCGGCCAGCGAATGCCAATACTGGTGGACGTACAGTAACGGTGACCGTGTCGCGCCCCGGCTTGGGACAACCGATATTGTCGACCACCGTAAGAATATAATGGGTGGTGCGCAGGGGCATGGCCAGGGGCGTTAATGTATTTGCATCTATTAATGTACTACCGGGCGACCAGGTGAAACTGGCACCTTGTATATGTGCACTCAATTGGGCAGTGTCTTCGTAACAGATGGTCACATCATTGCCCGCAAACGCGCCGGGGTAAGGAACAGTGCGTACCTGGATGGTGGCTGTTTTGGAACAACCACCGATGGTTGACAGTACGGAATAGCTGGTGCTGCCGGTGGGTGTTGCGATGGGTGTTCTTGACTGGGCATCGTTCAGGTCGGCCGCAGGCGTCCATTGGTAATGCAAGCCATCGCCCGTAGCAACTAGGGTAACCGGATCGCTGAGGCAAATAGTGGTGTCGGGCATTACGCCGAGGGTCACTTCATCTACCACCCGAACGCGCACCGTATTACTGTTTACGCAACCATTGTCGTTTACATTAACGGTGTACACCGTGGTTAAATCGGGCGATACAGTGGGGGTGGCCGTGAGCGGATTGATCATGCCGGCGTTTGGCGTCCAACTGAATTGTGGCGCCAGGGTGCCGGGCGCTGTTGCCACCAGGGTGAGGTCATCGATCGAACAGATCAGGGTATCAGCAAAGCCAACATTGAGATTGGGCTTGTCGCGCACTTCGATCGACTGGGTGACGGTTCCCTTACAACCGAATGAACTTTCAACGGTTAAACTAACATTTTTGAATCCCAGCGAATGATAGAGCCAACTCGGGTTTTGCAAGTGCGAACTGTCTGATTGGAGGGTTTCGTCGCCAAAATCCCATGTCCACCGACTGATGGTTCCATACCTTGTTGTAGAAGTATCCGTAAAATTAAATGGCGTGAGCAGACAAGAACCGAGCGATGCGAAACCTGGAAAGAAGCCAGGATAAACGCGGGCAACAGTAGTGGTTTGATCGGTACATTGACCATCGGCCAGGTAGATATACAGCGATACATTGTAGGTGCCAGCCGTGGCGTACTGGTGTTGCACGGCCCCCATGGCCGTTTGAACGGTGTCTTTTTTACTGCCATCACCATACTCCCACACATAGAACGAACCAGCAGGATTCACCTGGTTGTTGCGAAATGTTACATTGAAATCATCGCAAAAACTATAGTCGGGATCCAACACGGCTTTCAACGGTTTGCAATCAGACACTTTCAGGTGGATGTCTTTGCGATGCAGGTTGATCAGCTTGTTGTTTCGGTATTCACTGATGCAAACGGTTACGACATACTGACCCACCGCATTGGGTGCAATGCCCGAGAGTATGCCGGTATTGGGATCGAGGGTAACGAGGTTGCCCAGTGGTGTGCTGCCGGAAAATCCGCCAGCATAGGAGAGTCCATTGTAAGGCGGCGGTGCAGCGGGGTTCGGTGCAGTACAGGTATAACAGCCATTGCCTTGCTGGCGACCACCACCGGGATAGGCCTCGCAGAGTTGGTATTCGAGCCGGTCACCATCTTCGTCGGTGGCAGAGAAATCGAAGTTGAAAAAAGCGCTGGCGCAGATGGCAACGGCATCATTGCCGGTGATAACGGGACTGCTATTGTGCTGGCCGACCGGTAGGGTGTTGGTGCCGGGAATTTCACACATATAAGTTGCTCCTACATTGTCGCTCGCGCCGGCCATATTCTTGATGCCCGCGAGCCGGCAGCAACGTTGAAATGAAATAATATAACCGCCGGGATTATCGGGCAGGGTGATTTCTATGCTGAAAAAACGAAGGTTATAACAGATATCGCGCGGCGGATTGGTGATGCAGGGATTTGAATTGGGATCGTAACTAACATTCGATACATGATCGAGCGGTGCCACGGCGGTGCCATATTGTTTGTTATCGGCCTTGGTGAAAACAGTCAGGTTGACTTCATTGTCGAGTTGCCCGGGTTGGTTCTGGTAACAGTCGATGAATAGCTTCAGGGTTATTAAGTAACGCGATCCGGTATTGGTTGGATTTCGGCCGAGGTATTTATAGGCGAGTTCACCGCCACGAATGTGGTTTGCGTGGGCTGCCATGCCCAATAATAAGGCAATAACTAAAAACGAAACGGGCAATTTCATGCGTACGGTGTTGAACGTCTAGTCAAACTTGATCTAAAAAGTCTTTCAGATACTGGTTGGCTGTGGCGGGTTCTTCCAACATACCCATGTGGCCGGACTGGTGAAGCACATGAATATACGATATGTTGGGCAAGTGTGCAAGTTTGAGCGACTGCTCATAGGGAACAGCCTGGTCGAATTCGCCGAATAGGAAGAGAACAGGGTAGGCGCTGGTTTTCAACGCGTCTTGCCGATCAGGGCGCCCCATCATCGCCCGTAAAAAGGCTACCATTGTTTGTTTGCTGATATAAGAATTGCTGGTAGCCAATTCGTTGATAACAGCCGCCATGGGCTGTCGATTTTGCATCGCGAACAGGTTTTCAGTACTGGTGGCCAGGTAGGCGGCTGTGCCATGTGTTTCTATAAAGGCGATGCTTTTGAGCCTTGCTTGCATTTTTTCTTCGCTGTCGGGAAAAGCGGTGGAATGAAACAGGCCGAGGGCCTTGATTCTTTGTGGTGCTTTTTTGGCCAGGGCCAGGCTGATATAACCGCCCATGGAATGACCTATCAAAACAAAGTGGCTGAGTTTTTCCTGGTCGGCGATGGCCAGTAGTTCATCAGCCATCGAATCCATTGACACCGTTGGCTCCGGTTTTGATTTGCCGGTGCCGGGCAAGTGTGGCACAATGATGCGCGCCTGTTTTTGTAAAGCTGGGATGGTTTTCTGCCAGATGCGATGGTCTTCGCCAAAACCATGCACCAGGATCAGCGGTTGTCCCTCGCCGAAAATATCATAGTGCAGCATACAATCGTTTTATCGTTTACGGCGGAAAAAAAGCAGGGTCGAATAACCGACCAATATGAAGGTAAGCAACAAGGCGGCTTTCGATATTAAATCTCCATAGCGGGCATAGAAAGTCATCCGGTTGTAGGTGGGTACAGATGCGGTTAGCAGGCCTTCTTTTTCCCAACCCAATTTTTGCGTGATGGTACCCATCGGATTGATCACCGCGCTAATACCCGTATTTGCACTGCGCACTACCCAGCGCCTGCTTTCGATGGCGCGCAAACGTGCATAGGCCAGGTGTTGTTTGTGCCCGGCTGTATTGCCCCACCAGCCATCGTTGGTGATGATGCAGATCAGGTTGGCACCATTTCGAATAAAGCCCGTCATGAATTCGCCATAAATGCTTTCATAACAAATGGCCGGCGCAATGGAAATATGGTGCAGGCTATCGACCAAAACCGTTCTTTCTTTTTGTGGCGCATAACCACCGGTGGTGCCGCCAAATTGTTCAAACCAGGGCGCCATAAAACGCAGAAAAGAAGGAAGTGTTTCCACCCCAGGAACCAGTTTTGATTTGTGGTATTTGGCCACCAGGCCACCTGAATCGAGCAAGGCCGCCGTGTTGTAAGCGTCAACCCATACCTGCAAGCCAGGAACCCATTGTTGATGCGGACTAATGCCCGCTTCGGTGTAAAATTTATACCCTTCAATACCCGACACCAATCTTATTTGCGGATGTGCCGCCAGGAAACGCCAAAGCGGTTCGAGTTGTCTTTTTTGCCGGATGCTATCCTCTTCAAAAACATAAGGCAGGTTGATGGCTGTTTCGGGCCAAACGATCAACTGTGTTGCCGGTGTGGTGCCCGCTTCAGAGAGCCGAACGAGTTTATCCAGGAACATGGCTGCATTGGCCGGGTTAAACTTCGCATAAGGATCAATGTTAGGTTGCACAATCACTATTTCATGGCTGCCTTTTATGAAAGCCCTGTTTTCGGGCGCCATCCACCCGATCACCAGCGACACGGTAATGGGCAATACCAACCCGGCGCCAAGTAAGCGCAACAAAAAACGTTTGGGGGGCTCTTGTGTTTTTTGGTACTGTACCCAGGCATAGGTAAACCCAATGTTCATGAACAATATCCAGGCACTGCCGCCACTGGTACCAGTCAGTTCATACCATTGCACTATATTGGGCATATTGGCAAAGCCATTGCCGAGGGTGAGCCAGGGCCAACTAAGCTCCCAGTTGAGGTGGATGTATTCAAAGCTCAGCCAGCTTAGCGCGAAAGCGATATAGCCCGCTTTCACCCCCATTCTTTTGCGCACATTGTACAATGCCAGCCAGGGTATACACATCAGCAGGCAGTTGGCGATGATGGCAGCAATGGAGCCCTCGGCCGTGGAGTTCCACATCCACCAGGTAGTGATGCCATTCCAGGTCAGTAAGCCAATAAAACAATAGCCCAGAAAGGCACCTCTTTTTACGCCTTGTTCCAGGATGATGAATAACGGAACAAAACCGATAAAGAGCAGGGCGCAGGCGGGTACGGGTGGCCATCCCACTGATAAGAGGATGCCCGACAATAGGGCCAGCAGGAATGATGGATATTTCTTCTGCACGTGCTGCGTTCTACACTATTTGCGTGAATAGTTGGGCGCCTCTTTGGTGATATCAATATCGTGGGCATGGCTTTCTTTCATGCCGGCATTGGTGATTTTCGTGAACTGCGCCTGGTCTTTGAGGATGTTCAAATCAGCCGCACCGCAATAACCCATACCTGCACGCAGACCACCTACAAATTGCGCTACTACTTCTTTCAGAAAGCCTTTGTACGCTACACGCCCCTCGATGCCTTCCGGCACGAGTTTTTTGATATCATCTTCCACATCCTGGAAATAGCGATCGCTTGATCCCTGCGCCATCGCACCGATCGATCCCATGCCACGGTATTCTTTGAATTTACGGCCTTCATAAATAATGGTGTCGCCCGGACTTTCTTCCACCCCGGCAAAAACACTTCCCATCATCACGCAATCAGCACCGGCAGCGAGTGCCTTCACCATATCGCCGGTATAACGGATACCACCATCTGCAATGAGCGGAATGCCCATTGGTTTGAGTGCACTATAGGCTTCCATGATGGCCGTGAGTTGCGGCACACCGGCACCGGCTACGATGCGGGTGGTACAGATGGATCCGGGACCAATACCAATCTTTACACAATCTGCACCGGCTTCGGCCAGGGCGCGTGCGCCGGCAGCGGTACCAACATTGCCGGCAACCACTTGTGTTTTCGGGAAATTCTTTTTCACTGATTTCAATGCATCCATCACGCCTTTGGAATGACCATGCGCACTGTCGAGTCCGATCACATCTACACCTACATGTTGCAGGGCCGCCACCCGATCGAGCATATCACGAGTAATGCCGACGGCAGCGCCTACCAACAAGCGACCGAAACCATCTTTATTGGCCGCCGGAAAACTGGTTAACTGGATAATATCGCGATAGGTGATGAGTCCGGCGAGGGTACCATCTTTGCGCACCACCGGCAGTTTCTCAATTTTGTTTTGTTGCAGAATTTTTTCTGCTTTCTTCATATCGGTTCCTTCGGGTGCAGTAACGAGTTTGTCTTTCGTCATCACCTCACTCACCTTACGGGTTTTTGCTGTTTCAAAACGCAGGTCGCGGTTGGTGAGTATGCCAACCAGTTTGTTCTTTTTATCTACGATTGGAATGCCGCCGATCTTGTTTTCTTTCATCAGCTTGATGGCATCTCCAATGATGGCATCTTCCGGCAGGGTCAGCGGATCGATGATCATGCCGCTTTCGCTTCTTTTCACTTTGCGAACCTGTTCGGCCTGCTTTTCAATGCTCATGTTCTTGTGCAGAAAACCAAGACCGCCTTCGCGCGCCAGCGCGATGGCCAGACTGGCTTCGGTAACCGTGTCCATGGCTGCCGACAGCATGGGAATGTTCAGTGATATACTGCGGGTGAGCTTTGTTTTGATACTTACTTCGCGGGGAAGCACTTGTGAATAAGCCGGAACGAGGAGTACATCATCGAAGGTCAGGCCTTCACCAACAATTTTGTGCGAGAGATCAAAGAGATCGGAGGACTTCTTTCTTGTTGCCATGTGCAAAGATAGGGCAGTGGGTAAATTCGCGCCAAATGATTTTTTAACGTGGATGGCGGGTTTTTGCTGAATCGGCTCAAACGCAGCGCTGGTAACGCTTTCCGGGCAAACCCCGGATGATTTTCCGCATTTCGAGCGACAAAATAGCGCCGGCCGCAGCGCCTGAAGAAAGGCCCGAAAGCACATATAAATCGTCGATGGATAATATGCCGTGGTGCCCCAGCAGGTTGGTAATGGCCGATTCGGCCTCGTCGAGAACAAATGGCATCGTGATTTGTTCAGTCGTTTTTTTGCGCTCGTGCCAGTTCATATCGGCTAGAAAGGCATCTGCCGAATAAAATGGTGACGCCGTTCTGTTGTGCAGTAAGAAATTGCAGCCTTCGCTGCGGATATCTGTTCGCCTGCCGGGCAGCGCATATACCTGGCTGTTATACCCGCCTGCCAATGCCGCCGTGATCATACTACCCCCTTTTTTGCCGGTTTCAATCACCAGCAAGGCAGGTGCGATGCCCGCCACGATGCGGTTGCGGATAGGAAAATTAAATCGATCAGGTTTGGCACCTGGTGGAAACTCAGTAATGAAGCCACCGCCTTGCGCCAATATCTCTTGCGCGAGCGAGCGATGCTCAGGCGGATAAATGGTATGCAGTCCGTGCGCCAATACACCGATGGTGGGCAGACCAAATTTTAGCGCCGCGCGATGTGCTTGTCCGTCGATGCCATAGGCCATGCCACTCACTATCACCACCGAGCTATGTCTCAAATCACCGATGATCGATTCCGTTTGTTGGCGCCCATATTCAGTATGGTGTCTAGTGCCTACCACCGATAACATTTTCGGCTGGTTGAGATCGATGCTGCCCTTCACATATAACAGTGTTGGCGGATCATAACAATTCAATAATTGTTGCGGATATTGTTCGTCGGTGATGAAGAGCAATTTTGCTTGCATCCGGTCACTGGCTTCGCAAATTCTTTTGCAATCGTCGAAGGCATTGAAACCCGTAATCGATTTTGCACGCGCCAGCCCGATGCCATCGAGGGCTGCCAGTGCTGTTACGCCTGCATTAAATATAGCTGTGGCGCTGCCAAAATGTGCCGCCAGTGTTTTCGCATGCACATGACCGATATGCGGCACTTTGGTCAATGCAACCTGATAAACCGGTTCTTCCCCTACCATGCAACGAAACTAACAAGGCGTTGTGTACCAAAAATGGGTCTTTTGACCCTGTTTGCACAAGCTTACAGCACTATTACTTCCGTGCGGCGATTTTGCGCACGGCCTTCTTCCGTCTTATTGTCGGCAATGGGTTTATCCGCCCCAAATCCCTGAAACTTCAATCGTTTGGCATCGATGCCATTTTTGATCAGGTAAGTAACCACTGATTGCGCCCGGCCATTCGACAACTTCAGGTTATCGGCAGCCTTGCCAATATTATCGGTGTAGCCATTGATTTGGATACCAATCGAAGGATTGTCTTTCAGCATCTGCACCAGTTTATCCAACTCAACCTGCGATTTTTCATTCAACACCGTGCTGTTGGTTTCAAAGAAAATATTCTTCAATACAACCGACGCATTGGCTGTTATTGGTTGTAATGGAATATCAATGTGATAGGTGCTGTCAGGAGCCTTCTCGCTTAATGCAAAACGCTCCGAAAAAAGCAGGTATCCTTTCCGGTTTACATTGAACGCATAATCGCGGCCCACGGGCAGGGTAATGAGGTAATTGCCTGTTTCATCGGTTTGTACCTGGCTGATCACTTGTCGGGTACTGATATCCGTTAGTTCCATCGATGAAGGCAACCCTTTTTTCGTATTGGCATCAAATACTTTTCCGCGAATCCACAAGGTTTTGACCGGACGCACATCGGGTCGCATGGTGAAGGTGTAGAGGTCGAGTCCCCCGCGACTATCGGCCTGGTCGGCCGCATAATAGGCTGTACTGCCATCGGCTGTAATTACCAGGCTGCCTTCGTTTTCAATCGTATTGATCGGGTAACCCAGGTTGCGGGGCAACGAAAAATTTCCTTTCGGCCCCTTGCGCGCCATAAAAAGATCATCGCCGCCATAACCCTGCAATCCGTTGGAAACAAAATAAAGTGTTTGGTTATCGGCATGGATAAAGGGGCAGGTTTCATCGCCGCTGGTATTGATCTCGGGACCGAGATTCTCCGGCTCCGTCCACCGGCCATTGGGTTGCAAGTGACTGACCCAGATATCACTTCCCCCATAACCATCTGAACGGCGGCTGGCGAAATAAAGGTCTTTTTTATCGGGTGATAAACTCGGCGCTGACTCCCAAAACTCGGTATTGATTCGGTTGCCCAGGTTTTCAGGTTCACTCCAACCATCGGCACCGAGAAAAGAAACATACAAATCACAACTGCCGAGCCCGTCGGGAAAATTACAACCGGTGAAGATCAGCCATTCGCCATCCTGCGACAAAGTTTGCGCGCCTTCATTCAGGTTGGAATTGATTGCGCCGGTGAGGCCGCGGGCCGTCGTCCAGTGATCCGCTTTCTTTTTCGTTTCAAAAAAATCTTCGTTGTTATTGTTTACCCGTCGGGTGAAAATCAATTGTTCGTTGTCGATGGTGAGTGAGGGAAAATATTCCGACACGGCTGTGTTCACACTATCGCCCAGGTTGATGGGCTGAAATTGGTATTGTTGCAACGCTGGCTTTTGCGATTCATCTACTGCAAAGCGATAACAACGCGTCCGATAAGCAGCCGCCTTCAAACTCGATTCATTGAGGTCGTTGATGGTGCTGAATTTATTAACCGCCGCCAACGCATCGGCAAAACGACCCTTACCGGCCAGGTTAATGGAATAGGGGAGGTTGTAATCGCGGAAATACATCGAATCAATGGCCCTTGCTTTTTCGTAATGAAAAATCGCATTGTCGTAATCTTTCAATTCACCGTACATGCCTGCAATCGAGAGCCAGGCATCGGCGTAGTCGGGCGACACCTGTACGGCCTGTTTGAGTAAGTCGATGCCTTTCTTGAAATCATCCGCACGCGCGGCCTCAATGGCCTGTTCGTACAGTTTTACCGCTTTGGCATTTACTTTTTCAGGTTGGTATTGCTGGCCAATGCCCGCAAGCGCAGGCACCAGGGTTAAGATCAACAGTAAAAGACGTTTCATCACAGGTATTTACGGTACACCAATGTATTTGTGGCTTTGTAGGCTTAATTCCCATGCCGGGTGATCAAGTATATAACGAATGATGGCCGGTAAGATTTTATCGCGCCGATCCCATTCGGGTTGCAAATAGAGTTTACAGCCGGGTTTTACCTGCGCGGCCCATTGTTCAGCCCAGGCAAAATCAGACTGGTTGAAAATAACCACTTTCAATTCATCGGCGGCTGCCACCACCTCGGGCAGGGGAAACTTGAATTTTTTGGGGGATAGGCAGACCCAATCCCAGGTGCCTGACAAAGGGCTGGACCCCGAGGTTTCAATATTGGTTTCAAAGCCCGCCGCCTTCAAGGCAGCAGTGAGTTCGTTGAGGTTGTACAACAGGGGTTCACCGCCGGTAATCACGGCCAGTCGACCGGGATGGCTGGCGGCTTCGGCCACCATCGCTTCAATGTCTCTTTGCGGATGGATCGCTGCATCCCAGCTTTCTTTCACATCGCACCACACACAACCCACATCACAACCGCCCAGGCGAATGAAATAAGCCGCCCGCCCCTGGTGAAAGCCTTCGCCCTGCAGGGTATAAAATGCTTCCATAACGGGAAGCCGGGTATCGACAGCGCTGACAGGCATTATAATTTCTGGCGACAAGCTTTAAAAGTATTGTTCATGAGTGCGGCGATGGTCATGGGGCCTACGCCACCGGGCACGGGACTGATATAACTGCATTTGGGGGCCACTTCAGCGAAGAGCACATCGCCTTTGAGCGCAAAGCCCGATTTTTTGCTGGCATCGGGTACGCGGGTGGTGCCTACATCAATCACTATGGCGCCCTCTTTGACCATGTCGGCCTTGAGAAATTCCGGTTTGCCGAGGGCCGCGACGATGATATCGGCCTGCAGGCAAATTTCTTTGAGGTTGACGGTTTGGGAATGGGTGATGGTGACGGTGCAATTACCCGGGTTGCCCGGTTGGCTGAGCAAAATGCTCATCGGACGGCCTACTATATTACTACGACCAATAACCACGGCATGTTTGCCCTTGGTATCTATTTTATAATGTGCCAATAGTAACATGATGCCATGCGGCGTAGCGGCGACAAATGAATCGAGGCCCTGTACCATTTTGCCGACGTTTTCGGGGTGAAATCCGTCTACGTCTTTTGAGGGATGGATGGCATCAATCACTTTCTGCTCTTCAATGTGTTTGGGCAGCGGTAATTGTACCAGGATGCCATCAATATCTTCATCCGTATTCAATTCCTCAATCAGGTTCAGCAACTTATTCTCCGAAATATCGGCGTCAAAACGATAGAGGGTTGATTTAAAACCGATTTCGTTGCAGGCCTTCACTTTGGCAGCTACATAAGTTTCGCTGCCACCATCGTTGCCAATTAAAACAGCCGCCAGGTGCGGGGATTTTTTGCCCTCCGCCACTTGTTGAGCCACCTTTATTTTGAGTTCGTCTTTGGTTGATTTTGATACCAGCAGGCCGTCTAAAATTTTCATGGCGCAAAGGTAGGGCAAGTTTAACAGCCGCCTGCTATTTCCTGTACCTGGTGATGACGGAAATGGTAAAATGTAACGTGGAAATGGATTAGATGGTAAAAGCGCAAACTTGTACAGTAAAATATTTCAAATAAATGTTATTCATTCGTTAACATGTTAAATATACCGTAGAAATAAGTATTTGTAATCTAAAAACTCGATAAGATTTTTTTGACAATTTTCGAATCCGCCTAATTTCACCGCCTGTAAAACTATGATGCACATGAGAAAATTGCTACCAATGCTTGGTATGGCGCTACTTTGCTGTGCGCTAGCCTTTGGCCAAACAAAAACGGTTACCGGTACGGTGACCGACGATAAAGGCCAACCAATCCCTTTCGCAACCATTAAAGCCCGCGGCGGAAAAGAAGCAACTACCGCCGATGCCCAGGGCAAATTCAAGATCAGCGTTAACAATGAAAAAATGCTGGTCATCACTTCTGCCGGATTTGCTACCAAAGAGGTGGCTATTGAAGGTGATGCGCCCCTTACCATATCACTGGCCGGTTCGGTAATGGAAGAAGTAATCGTAACTGCGGGTGGTATCAAAACCCAGAAAAGGGAGATTGGTACGGCTACTACAGTTATTAAGGGCGACAATATTACCCAGGGTAAATCGGTGAACGTTGCCGGTGGTCTGCAGGGTAAGGTTGCTGGTTTGATGATTAACAACACCAGTGGTGGTGTTAACCCGAACTTCCGTCTGGTATTGCGCGGTCAGCGTTCTATCACCGGTAACAACCAGGCCCTGGTGGTACTGGACAATATCATTGTACCTACTTCAGTACTGGGTAACCTGAACCCGGAAGATGTAGAAGATGTAACCGTGTTGAATGGTGCCGGTGCCGCTGCCCTCTATGGCTCGCAAGCCTCTAACGGTGCGGTGATCATCACTACCAAAAAAGGCAAGCGCGGTGCTGCCACAGTTCGCTTGTCAAACACCACTACGCTTGAACAAGTTGCCTTTTATCCCAAAGTGCAAAAATCATTTGGTAGCGGTGGTAGCTCTTATGGCTACGATGAAAATGGCAACCCCATGTTCGCTACCATTGAGAACCAGTCTTATGGTCCGCGGTACGACGGCACCCTGCGCGAACTCGGCGAACCTTTGGAAGACGGCAGCCAGGATTCTGCGTACTATCAATACACCGATGAGCGCAAGAAATTCTGGAAACTTGGCTTGACCAACCAAACCGATCTTTCTGTTTCGGCTGGCGACGAAGTGTCCACATTCTATTTGTCGGGTCAGTTTGTAAAAGCCAATGGAACCACCCCGGGCGACGACTACAACCGTACCAACCTCCGGTTGAACGGTACCCGCAAAGTGGGTAAATACCTGAATGTGACTTATGCTACTTCTTACACCCAAAACAGGTACGATATCACTACGCAAACAGCAAGCATGTATAACAACTTGCTGAACATCCCTTCGTGGATTCCGATTACCAGTTTTGAAAACTGGCGTACGGATAAGTTTGCCAACCCCAATGGTTTCTATAACCCCTGGTACCAGAACCCTTATTTTTCTGCTGCCAATTACCGGAGCAAACAACGCAACGATTACCTGACAGCAAACGTGGAATTGAAATTTTCACCGATTGCTGGCCTGGACCTCGTAGCACGTCAGGGTATTGCCACGCGCAACTTGTCAAACAAAAACACGGTTGGTGCTTTTGACTTTACCCAATATGCCGAAGACATCAGCGGCTCGAAGTCTGATATTCCTGCATCCGTTTCTGATGGTAGCGGATACACCACGCAGTTGATTACTGATCTCTTTGCACAATACCGCACTAAGTTTTCGAAAGACTTTTCGTTGAACCTGATTGGTGGTTTCCAATACCGCCAAGACCAGGCCAAGTCGGTGGGCGTGAGTGCAACCGGTTTGGTCATTCCAAACTTTTACAACGTGGGTGCCGGTGTAGGTACACCTGGTGCCGCTGAGTCGAATTATATGGCGCGTCAGTCTGGTTTGTATGGCGATATCCGCTTGGGCTACAAAGGATATTTGTTCTTGCATGCCACTGGCCGTAACGACTGGGTTTCTATTCTTTCGCCAGAAAACAGGTCGTTCTTCTATCCCTCAGTAGACCTTTCGTTTGTTGCTTCAGAAGCGATTGATGCTATCAAAAACAGCAACACCATCAGCTACCTGAAACTGCGTGCGGGCTGGTCTAAAGTTGGTCAGGTGAACCTGGGTAACTCCGGCGATTTTGGTGCATACTATTTGTTGCCTACTTATTCGCAAGCCTCTGGTTTTCCTTATGGCAGCCAGGCAGGTTATACCGCGGGTAACGGATTGGTGGCAAATAATCTTTCGCCCGAAATCACCAAAGGATATGAATTCGGTTTTGATTTGAATTTGCTGAATGATCGCATCGTGTCAACTGCTACTTATTACAGCACCAAAACCGATAACCAAACGGTAAATACCTATATCTCTAACACCACTGGTTATACCCGCTTGTTGCTGAACACCGGTCAAACCCAGAGCAGTGGTCTTGAATTCACCCTGCATGGCACACCAGTGCGTTCACGCAATTGGGAAGTAACAGTTGGTGGTAACCTTACCTTGCTTGATAACAAAGTGAATAGCATCAGCTCTTCACTGCCCAACCTGCCCATTGCACAGTATGGCGACAACGCCGGTTCTTATGCAGTAGCTGGTCAGGCTTTCCCGGTGATCATGGGTTATGATTACCTGCGTGATCCCGAAGGACATGTGATTGTTGACCGCACAACCGGTGCACCACAAAAAGACCCCAATATCAAGATACTGGGAGCGGCTGTTCCCAAGCATCGTTTGGGTCTGGATGGAACGGTTAAGTTCAAGAACTTCCAGTTGTCCTTCCTGTTCGAATATCGTGGTGGTTACAAAGTGTACAACTCAGGTGGTTCTACGTACGATTGGGCCGGTGTTAGTTACCGTACCGGTGTGTTCGACCGCAATCGTTTTGTGTTCCCGAACTCAGTGTACGAAGATCCCAACAAACCGGGTTCTTATATCAAGAATACCAATATCACCGTGGTTGACGGAAATGGTAATGCCGGCTTCTGGTCAGATGATGACCTGAACATGAGCGTCACTTCCAACTATGTAACATCGGGTGATTTCTGGAAACTCCGCGAAGTGTCGTTGTCTTACACCGTTCCTGCTTCAGTAGTGAAGCGCCTGAAGTATGTGAAAGGCATCACGGCCAGCGTACAAGGAAGAAACCTGTTTGTTTGGTTGTCTAAATACAACTACTATACTGACCCTGAATACAGCGATAGTGGCAATGATAGCAACGGTATCGGTTTAACCGGTCTGTCGCAAACACCGCCATCACGTTTTATGGGCGCAACATTATCTGTAACCTTCTAATAACTGAAGTTTTATCACGGAAACATTGCTGGGACAGTGAAGAAGAAACAATGTTATCCTACCACAAAACAATTAAGATGAAAAAGATTTCAATTGCTTTTTTTGCCGGGGCGGTTATGCTGGCCTCGTCATGTACCAAAAAGCTGGATATTAACGATAACCCCAACCAGTCTACCAGTGCAACGCCGCAGGTAATGTTACCCCAGGCCGTTGCTGCTACTGCTTCTGTATTGAATGCATATAATTCTTACGGCGCACAAGTAGGTGGTTATATGGCCAATGCAGGTGGTTATGGCGGCTTTGGTTCAAACGTTACCTATAACTGGTCAAGCTCTGACTACAGTGGTCTTTGGGCAAACACTTATGATAACCTGAACGATTACCAGGTTACCATCAACCTGGCTGAAGCAGGTGGTTCAGAGTTGGGTTACTTTAATGCAGCAGCTCGTATTATGAAAGCCATCGGTTTCCAACTGTTGGTAGATACTTACAACGATGTGCCTTACACCGATGCACTGCAAGGCGTGACCAATCTCACCCCCTCATACAATACCGGTACCGATATCTACAAGATGTTGGGTGAAGAATTGGACAAAGCGATCGCGCTGATCAATGAAACGGCCGCAAATGGCGGTGAAATCAAAGCACTTGGTTCGTCTGATCCGCTTTTCAACGGTGACATGAACAAGTGGAAGCAACTGGCCAACACCATCAAGCTTCGTCTCATGGTTCGCAGCGCTGGCAAAGTACAGTTCAGTAACACCAGCTTTGATGATGCCGGCTTTTTGTCGACCGATGCGTTGATCAACCCAGGTTATACCCGTGATAATGGCAAGCAGAACCCCGAGTGGAACTCATGGGCATATACTTATACCGGTTCAACGACCAACCGTGCCTGGATGCCCACAGATTGGATGTGGTCGTTCTATTACATGAAAGCCGATGATCCCCGTGGATATGCTGTTTACCTGGCCTTCCCGAATACCGTGAGCAATACATTGGGTTATGAAAGCAGTAATGTTGCTTCAAGCCCGGCTGGTAGTGCCTGGTTCTCACACGTGAACAAAGATGCTGTTGCCGATGCTGCTTCTTCGGGTAATTCTATCGGCGTGTTGAAGGGACCCAATGCGGGCTTCCCGGTAATCACCGCTGCAGAAAGTTATTTCCTGCAGGCTGAAGCCGCCCTCACCGGACTGATTGCTGGTGGTGATGCGGAAGCACTTTTCAATGATGGTATCCTGGCTTCTTACAAGTATCTCTATAGCACGCCCAATGGTGGTGTTTCTTCAGATGCTGCCTGGAACAACCCCGAAGCAGATTATGATTACTATATCACTGAAAATGCCGGTAACAAACTGGTTGATTTCAGCGCTACTACCACACCTGCTGAGCAACTGGAAGCCATCATTACACAGAAGTACATTGCGATGAACATGGTGAATTCGCAGGAAGGATATTTCGAATACCTGCGTACCGGTTACCCCACCATTGTTAACGGTTCTCACGATGGCCTGGAAACATTTGCTTCTTTGCAGTCGGTAAGCACCCGGGCCGATAAATTGCCCGCCCGTATTTTGTACCCAAACTCGGAAAACTCATACAATCCGAACAATGTTCCCAAGGGCATAGATCCGTTTACATCAAAAATATTCTGGTCTAAATAACCGTATCTAACATCTCAAACTAAGTATAATGAAACTTACAATAAAGACAATCTGTGCTGCCGGGTTCATACTCTCGCTGAGTAGTTGTTTGAAAGAAGATCCGTATTTCGATCCTGCACAATCGAACAATGTAATTGAGTTTGCCAACACGGGCGACCTCAACAACGAAACCCTGCCGCGTTTTTACAGCGACCTGGGTACGCTTGCTGCAGGCAGTTCTACTACCATCAATATTAATATCAATACTGCAGGGCCTAATATGGCCGGCTCCGACATCACGGTGGGGCTGGAACTGGACCAGGCAGCGCTGGACAACTATAATTCGGTAGAAGGAGCTAGCTATGTGATTCCACCCGCTTCTGTATTCAGCTTTCCAAGCAGCGTGGTAATCAAGAAAGGTACCAACCGCATCCAGGCGCAAGCAACCATCACCAATTCAGCCGACTTCAGTTTCGACGACGCGTATGCGCTGCCGATTAAGATTGCATCGGTATCAGATGGTACACCGGTAAGCGCCAACTTTGGTACAGCACTCTATTCTTTTGGTGTTCGTAATGCCTATGATGGTCATTACAGCATTAAAGGGTATACCCTGCGTGCAGGCGATAATGTGCTGTCGGGCAATTTTACGGGTAAAACGATGGACCTTGAAACAACCGGTAAAAGCAGTGTTGCTTTCGGTGCAGCCCAGTTCTGGGGCAATGGTTCTGCCGTGGGTATTCCTAATCCGCAATTGACCATCAATGCTGACAACAGTGTAACTGTTTTCAACGCAGATGGCGGTGCGAAAAACAACCCCGCTTATAACAGCCGTTATGAGCCAGAAACCAAAACCTTCTACATTTCTTTTTCCTGGGGGGCTGGCCCGGCTTCGCGTTTAGCCACCGATACGCTAACCTATATTGGTCCGCGGTAATAATCTTCAAACAAATGCCCTCGACTACATCGAGGGCATTTTTCTTATCCTAAAAAAATAAACCATGCGCTTTCTATCCTTAGTTGCAATCCTGCTTTGTTTTCAGTTAACCGCCCGGTCACAAAATGAAGGTGGTGCCGAAAAAGGACTGTTGTTTCCGAAATTTATTACGGGAACGGTTAAGATGAAAACGGGCGAGACAAGCAGTTTGCCGCTGAACTACGACATGATTAACCTCGCTATTAATTACCTGGAAAACGGACAGGTGATGACCATTAGCAATCCCGATGATGTAGATACAGTAACCATCAATTCAGCCGCTTTTATTCCGGTAAACCAAAAGTTTTATCATGTGTTGTTGCAAGTGAAAATGCCCCTGCTGGCCAGTTATAAAGCGAAAGTGACTCACCTGGTTACCACAGCAGGAAAAGAAGGGTCGAATAAGGAAGACCAGGATGAAGTGTCTAATACTGTGTCGGATGCCTATGTGAATAAACGTTTCCAGCAAAACAAGGCGTATTCTTTTGGCGCGGAGTATTGGATCAGGAATGGGCAAGTGATGAATAAGATTTACAACGCAAAGCAACTGGCCCGTTTATTTCCAAAATCATCGGACCAGATTCTGGCCTTTTGTCGGGATAAAAAAATTGATTTTTCGAAAGAAGAGGACGTGATTTCGGCTTTTAATTTTGCAACCACGGGTGTTAATTAGATAGAAGGGTTGTAATCCGCTCACAAAATATTGTATTGAATGAAGCGCTTCGTTGGATATTTTTTTGCATTGGGTTTGTTTACGATCCTTTCACTGCTGGATATCTTTGTTTTCGAAAGAGCCGTAGACAGTAGTGCTGTTTTGAAAAACGTTTTTCTAACGGTCGTTTTGAGTTGGCTATTTTTCCGGCTTCGTGTTAAACAGTCGTCCTAAAATTTACCCGGTATTTTCATATCGACGCGGCAAACAGATCTGCATATCATTAGTTACAATTGGCTCTATCAATTAGGGTGATTTCACCCTTGTCTACGCCCGCATATCATACGAGCTTGCAGTTATGATTTGCAGGGCGTATTTTTTTGTTCTTGGTGTATTGCAGCTATGTATGGTAGCCGCACAAGAACCCTATGTATCTGGCAAATTGAGCAAAGAAATCAGGCAGCCGGCACAATGCTGGATGGCACCTGCTTCCATGTTGCAGGCCGACCAGGCCATGATTGGTATCATTGCTTTGCAGCCCTATGGTATTGCAGATGCCCGGCAGATGTATTTTTTTAGTTGCCTGCCATTCGACCATCAGGCTGCCGGTTTTGGGCTCAGTCGCTTTTGGGTAAAAGGCTATGAAAGCCTGGACCTCTCGCTTACTTACGGCAGAAAACTCTCAGGTGTTTGGTCGCTCGGCGCCGGTATAACCCATCGCTCGGAAAAGTTTTTTGATGGCCTCCGCTATGGAAGCTGGAAAGCCGTGTTGAATACCCGCCTGCAGCGACCCAAATGGATATTGGGTGTGTATACTTCGGTGAACAAACCAACTAACAATACGCCCTTTTTACTGTATGCCGATGCAACCGCCGGCATTGATATGGGTAGTTCGATTTACCTCGACTTCAGCCTGCGTTGGGAAACAGAGCATGGCATAGGCAGTGCCGCATCGTTCCAATATTGTTTCCAAAACAGTTGGCTATTGGCATCTCGCATCAATACCAACCCATTTTCGGTGGCCTACGAAACCGGTTATATTAAAAACGGCTGGATCATTTTGGTGGCCGGTGTGCAAACACCCGGTATTGGCTGGACGCCGGGAGTGAAGCTGGCGCGCGCCTTCGGCAAAAGAAAATTGTCATGAATCGCGCGCGGGGTTTTGCAACAGGGGTATTGCTTGCTTTGCTATGCTGCCATGAAATCTTGTATTGCCAGCAGCCTGCCATGTCTGAACAAGCCCTGGAACAACTCGCCGAATCGTCGGAAGACGATATAGAAAATGATGAAGCCATCCAACAACAACAGTTTCTGCTCACCCAACCGTTGTTTATTAACCAGGCCACAGCATCGGATTTAATCGCAACCGGTATTTTCACCGACGACCAGATAAAAAGTTTACTGCTCTACCGGCAATTGTACGGTCCGCTGGAAAGCAAATACGAATTGCAGGCAGTGCCCGGCTGGGAGATTCCATTGTTGCGAAAAATATGGCCCATGGTGGTTACCGGTCCGGGGCGCGAATGGGAAAAGAAACCGGCCAACCTTTTGTTAAAAGGACAGCAGCAATTGTTGCTGCGAACCGGCGCGACCTTACAAAAGGCAAAGGGTTTTTTGGCCGATAGCCTGGGCCAAAGTGCTTTTGCGGGTTCGGCATTCAAACAATACCTGCGATACACTTATCAGTTTCGCCAGCAGTTGTGGTATGGCATTGCGATCGAAAAAGATGCCGGCGAAAAAGGAGGCGATTTTAAAAGTTTTCATTTGCTGCTCAAGCGCAACGGTTGGTTGAAGTCCGTTGCAATGGGCGATTATTCGTTAAACATGGGCCAGGGTTTGGTCTGCTGGCAGGGACTTGCTTTTGGAAAAACCGGTGAAGCGATAGCGGTGTACCGGCAGGGCAGAACCTTGCAATCGTATCGCTCGGCAGGTGAATGGAATTTTCACCGCGGCCTGGCTTTGGAAACCGGTGGCCGAAACTGGACCCTGTTGGTGTTTGCCTCGCGACGCAAGCGAACAGCTAACTTATTGGCCGATACCACGCAAAACGCGCCGCTTTTCAGCAGTTTGTCCACCTCGGGGTATCACCGAACCAGTGCCGAACGCGCCGACAAATCGGCCATCACCGAAATAACGACCGGTGCACAATGGTTGTATAGCATTCCCCGGTTTCGGTTTGGGGTCACCGTTATGCGCAATCAATTTTCGGCATCTTATTCACCGCGCAATGAACCGTATAATTTGTTTGCCTGGCGCGGCAGGTCATGGTTGAATGTTAGCCTGCACTATAGTTATACCATCCGCAATATTTTCTTGTTTGGCGAAACCGCCTGGTGCCGAACGGGCATAGCGGGTGTTTATTCGATGGTAGTGAGTATGCATCGCCGTTTTGAATGGAGCCTGGTGGGGCGTTATTTTCAACCTGGTTATCAGTCGCTCTATGGAAATGCATTCAGCGAAAACAGCCGACCTTCCAATGAGCAAGGCCTTTACACGGGTTGGAAATGGCAATTGTCGCCCAATTTAACCTGGCAGGGATATGCCGATTTTTTTCGCTTTCCCTGGTTGAAGTACCGGGTAAGTGCACCCAGTGCGGGTTTTGAATGGAGCCAATCGTTGCTGTATACAAAACGACATCGGTGGGATGGGTATATCCGATGGCGGGTGGGCAACAAGGCCATTGACATCACCGACAGCACCATTGCCTTTCCGGTGGCCCAGCAAAGAACCATCCTGCGATTGCATGTAATGCGCGAATGGCAGCCGAATTTTTTCAGCAGCCTCCGCATCGAAAAAAATTGGCTGTTGGCGGCAAAGCAACGCAGCGGCGGTTGGTCGGTATTTGCCGATGCACAATACAGGTGGCAGAAACCGGGCATTCAGTTGGCCGGCCGGCTTCTGTATTTCCAAACCGACGGTTATGACAATCGCATTTATGCGTATGAAAAAGACCTGTTGTATGCTTTCTCCATACCGGCGGTATATGGCAATGGCTGGCGTTATTACCTGCAATGCCAGGGCAAGGGTGTTTCTTTTCATTTTATCAGGAATTGCCGCTTGCAATGGTGGGTGCGCTGGTCGAATACCCACTACAATGGCGGCACTGAAATGGGATCGGGAAACGATCGTATCATGGGCAACAACAAGTCAGAATGGCGTGCGCAGTTATTGTTGCTGTGGTAGGCCAGCCGGCTAACGATGGTAGGCAATACACCCACGTTCACCTATCTTTGTTTTTCAATTACACCTGATGGAAGCGCCGAACAACAACCAGCTAAATATTGAGATTTCTGAAGAGATGGCAGAAGGTAGTTATGCCAACCTGGCGATAATTACCCATTCTCATGCAGAATTCGTGATCGATTTTGTGAATGTTATGCCGGGCACGCCCAAGAGCCGGGTAAAGTCGAGAATCATCCTCACACCCCAACACGCCAAACGGTTTATGAAGGCCCTCATCGAAAATATCGAGCGATTCGAAGATGCCAACGGTGATATCAAAGACCTGGAAGAAGTACAGATGCCATTGAATTTTGGGGGTCCCGCGGCCCAGGCCTAGTGCAATGCGCGACCAGAAGTCGTTGCAAAACGGCCGGCATTAAAGTCATTGTCCTTGCAGCAATGCCGTTCACCTTGCGCCAATAGCAAAGACCTCCCGGCTTAGATCAAGCCTTCGTCTGCAAAACTGAAATAGCCCTCATTGCTGATGATGATATGGTCCACCACTTTGATGTCTAACAACAGCGCTGCCTCGTGAATTTTCCGGGTCAGTTCTTCATCTGCGCGCGAAGGCCGCAAATTTCCTGAAGGATGATTGTGACTTAATATCATGGAACAGGCATCCTGTTCGATGGCTTTTTTCATGATGATGCGCGGATCGGCCACGGTGCCCGTAATGCCGCCCACACTCACTATTTCATGGTGCTTGATGCGGTTGGCGCGGTTCAGGAACAAGACCACAAATACTTCCTGGCGATGATCCTGGTACAATTGCCGCAGATAGCTAGCCACTTCGCGACTACCATGTATTACGGGCACTTCGAGGTGGGTGGCTGCCTGCCTGCGCCGACCCAGTTCCAGGGCCGCCGCGATGGTAATGGCCTTCACTTTCCCAATCCCTTTTATTTTCATCATTTCGTGCAAAGAACAACGCCCCAGTTCGTTGAGGTTGTTCTGGCAGGAGAGGAGCAGTTCGCGCCCGAGGTCAACGGCCGATTTCTCGCGCGTGCCGTTTTGCATCAAAATGCCCAATAGTTCGGCATCGCTAAGGGCCTGCGGGTTTTTACGAAGTAATTTTTCGCGGGGCCGGTCGTCCATTGCCCATTGTTTAATCGAGTGGTTCTGCGCTTGCATGGAGTAAGATTAAGTATTAGTTTCAGACAATAAAACAGGGTTTTAACCCGTTTTTAGCAAATCCATGTCATCCTTTAGAAAACCGAAAAATTCAACGCTATGAACGTCCGTACTTTCAACACCCTTGGTGGTTTCCAATCCATGCTATTCTGCATCGGCATTTACATTGTAGCCCTTTTCTTTTCCATATTTATTTGTTCAGCCATTTTCAAAGCTGTCAGCAACAGCGGCCGCGCCAGTGCTAAAACGGAGCAGGTCGACAAATCAGTAACAGCAACGCCCACCGTGGCTTCTGTTTCGCTGGCCACCCGCTGATAGCCCATTACAATATTTGTTTTACTGTTGATCGAACCCGGTAAGGCTGCCACGGCAGCCTTTTTTTATTTTCCCCACTGCTGGTTTTATTTTGCCCACTGCTGGTTTAAGCCCGGTCTTCAATTTATCTTCGCCGCAGCAACACACCAAATATGCAATCCACTGCCAAGATCTTTTCGGGTACCGGTTCGCGTTACCTGGCCGAAAAAATTGCCGATGTTTATGGCATCCCGCTGGGCCGGGTCAATATTCAGAAATTTAGTGACGGCGAAATCCAGCCCGTTTTCCAGGAGAGCATCCGTGGCGATGTGGTTTTCCTGGTGCAGGGCACCTTCGCCCCGTCAGACAACCTGATGGAATTGTTACTCATGATCGATGCCGCCCGACGGGCATCGGCTTATAAGATCGTAGCGGTCATTCCCTACTATGGCTATGCCCGGCAAGACCGGAAAGACAAACCCCGGGTAGCTATTGGTAGTAAGTTGATTGCCAATATGTTAACTGCGGCTGGAGCCGATCGGGTCATTACGATGGACCTGCACGCACCGCAGATCCAGGGTTATTTTGATATTCCGGTGGATCACCTCGACAGCTCAGTAATTTTTATCCCTTACATCGAGCAGTTACGCCTCGAAAACCTTACCTTTGCGGCCCCCGACGTAGGATCTGCCAATCGCATCCGGGAAATCGCCAGTTATTTCAATGCTGAAATGGTGATTTGCGACAAGCACCGGAAAAGGGCGAACGAAATTGCGAGTATGGTGGTGATTGGCGATGTGACAGATAAGAACGTGATATTGATTGATGATATCTGCGATACCGGGGGCACACTGGCAAAAAGTGCCGGTTTGCTGTTGGAAAAGGGAGCGATCAGTGTTCGGGCGATGTGTACCCACCCGGTATTGAGCGGGAACGCATACGAAAACATTGCGAACAGTGTGCTGGAAGAACTAGTGGTGTGTGATACCATCCCCCTGAAACAACATATTGACAAGATTAAAGTATTGTCGGTGGCCGAGCTTTTTGCCGTAGCCCTGCGCAATGCTTTCGAACAAAAAAGTATTACGAGTCTCTTTATCCATGCACAACGCAAGGCGATGGGACAACTATAAAGGTTTTTTAAACAAACATCAATAATGAAAACAATTACAATCGACGGACAACTCAGGACCGACACCGGGAAAAAAGCCACCCGCCAACTTCGCTCTGAGGAAAAAGTGCCTGGTGTAATTTATGGTGGCGAAAAAGAGATCAATTTTTCAGCCCCTGCCAAGGCTTTTAAGTCGCTGGTGTACACCCCCGAATTCCTGATCGCTGAAGTGAAAGTAGATGGCAAAAGCTATCGTTGCATTTTGAAAGATTTGCAGTTCGACAAGCTCACCGATGAGCTTACCCATATCGATCTGCTGGAACTGGTAGCTGATAAAAAAGTAGTTGCCTCATTGCCCCTGCACCTGACCGGTACGCCCCACGGGGTGAAAGAAGGTGGTAAACTGGTTACCAAACTGAAATCACTCAAGATCAAAACCCTTCCGAAATACCTGAAGAGCGCCATCGAACTCGATATCACTGAGTTGAAACTCAATGAAAACGTGCGCGTGCAGGATGTGAAGGAAGCCAATATTGAGATCCTGAACTCGCCTCGTATTCCCATTGCTTCTGTGGTAATGACTCGCCAATTGAAGCAGGAAGAAGCGGCGGGCGACAAAAAGAAATGAGCCTAAAAAAAGCCTTGATAATTGCTTTTAAGAAGGTCGTTCCGAAAGGAACGGCTTTTTTAGTTTAATGTGTAAGGTATAATGTTTAAGGTTGCTGCCGCGTGCGGGAGGTGATTGCTGACCGTAGCTATATTGAGGTGGACCTTGGCTATATTGAGGTGCGAGGGTATTGTATTTGCGTGCGATGACCGCCTTCTATGTATTGGACGCGTTAAATCAGCGCATCGGCGCTGATTTTCTGGTTTCGTCTGGTGAAGTTCCCAGTTTGTAAAAATCATTTGATCCGGGACAGTATTTGCCGGAAGGCCATGGGTTGGTTCAACCGCTTCCAGTCAATGGGCAATGAATGCTGCTGGTGTTCGATCATCCAATAAACTAGGTGGTTGATAGTGGTTGTATTGTTGTTGGTATGGTTGTATAGTTGTTGGTAAGGATGTATTGTCGTTGGTAAGGATATATTGTCGTTGGTAAGGTTGTATTGTCGTTGGTAAGGATGTATTGTCGTTGGTAAGGATGTATTGTCGTTGGTAAGCATAATTGGTTATGAAGGGACTTTTCTTCGAGGGCTAGTTAGTGGGACATTCTTCCACCGATCAAAATCCGAGCGTTCGTTATTACAGAACAGAACGATTATAACTTTTAAGGAAGAACCGGTGCATTGATTTGTTCACGCCAATAAAACACTGTAGTCGTTTACAGCAACAAAACCACTGCGCTCGTTCACAGCAAACAAAATCACTGCGTTCGTTCACGGCAAATAAAAAACCATTGCGTTCATTCATGCAGATCAAAAACGCAGTAAATACTGACCAGCAGCCAACCACAGCAAACGGATGTATTTCATAAACTGTGTCAGTGGTCAAAACGCTTTGGCGATCAAGGTTGGCTTTCGATGCCATTTGATGGCCTATTCTACAGTTGATGCCAACCTTGGTTGACAAAGCGGAATCCTTGTTCA
>JAIUNW010000001.1 GCA_020161535.1 Bacteroidota bacterium
GCCACTTTGGCTTTAAAAGCGGAAGAGAATTTTCTGCGTGTTTGCTTTTTCATTTGTGCTAGTTAAATTACGAAAGATTATTAACTAGCCCCGTGGCCCAGATTTTGGGGAGTATTATACTGCTGAATTTATCAGAAATGGTAAAAGGGTTTCTTATGTTTCATCCTGTGATGTGTATGTGTTCGACAAAGACAATAAAATAGTAAATATTACTTCTTATTGCATAACACAAAGACCCAAAAAAGTCACTAACTAACCGGGCATGGCAGCAAGAGAGTGCCAATCGGATTGATGGAGTATATGTTTTAGCTATCGACCGTTCCTCTATAGCAATTGCACAAGCGTAAAAAAATCTAAAAATATAATTGAGGAGGGTAAACTATAATCCAAATAATCTTTAATAGATGAATTCTAATTTACCTGAAAATGAAAACCATTTGACATAGCTTTTGACATTAGATGGGCAGCATTTTGAAATTGAAAAAGAAAGTTTGACCGGGGTAATCTTTTAAAAAAAGTAGAACTGAATAGATAAAAGTTTTTACCATTAAACAGTAAATCACCGCTAGCTATTATAAAAATACAAAATACCTGGTTGATTGATGAAAATTCTATCTTCAATAACAGAATATTTTCGTGAAGTTAATTTGCCAGATCCAAAAGAAGCCCATTTTTATGTAGGCGGGTATGAAGATAATCTTGAGAGGATTAAAAATGTTGTTTTTGCCAATTAAACATTAAAAACGAGTACGCCTACAACTTTGATTTATATCCATTTTTCTTCGGTTTACGTTGCCTTTGATATTGATAAATCTTCACTTTTGAAAAAAAAATATTTTGAAAGAGTTTGTATTACATATAAAAGAATCTCTTGATAGTCAGTTACAGTTTATCCGATTAGAAACGGGTAACAATATCAAAACAGCAGAAATGTCGATAGAAATTCTCCTGTCAATTATAGAAAGGATTAAGAAGTTTATTATAAAGTATAAATTCAAAACCGAAACCGAAGAAATTTCGTTTTTTAAAAATCTAAAACCGCAATTTGTTTCACAATTAATTTACCAAAATGCGGTTCTCAATATTGAAACAAAAAAGCCTTATGGGGGTGAAAGCGTATTGAGAATCTATTTTCAAAATGAACTGGATAAATTGAAACGGTTCTTTGATAACAATCTTGAGTTTTATAAGTATTACCGTACTAGCAGTACTTACCTTGATTATAAATATTTTATGCGTGGCAAACACGATATTAAGTTGGGATTAGATACATTTTATTTTGAGACAGACCACAGATTTTGCACTTCACACGACTATAAAGTAGCCAAAATTATAGCTAATGATTTAATACAGGTTTATATTGAGGACTTACTTGCGAGTTTAGATACAAAAGAAGCCAGTATAACATCAGTTACACCTTCATTAAAACTTCATTGGTCAGAAAATAAGACTTCACTAATTGAACTTATTTATGCTCTCTACTCTCAAAATGTTTTTGATAACGGCAAAGCAGACATAAAAACAATTGCTGCATATTTTGAAAATGTCTTTAATATTGAGTTGGGTGATTATTATAGAACATACTTGGAATTAAGAACCCGTAAAACATCAAGAACAAAGTTTATTGATATTTTAAAAGTTAGCTTAGAGAAAAGAATGGATGAGGTGGAGGACAAATAAACTTTACCCAACTTGGGTTCGGCTTGGGTGCAAATATGTCTGACTATACTCATATTTGCACCCATTTTAATTTCAATATTCTAAATTTTATCTTTAGATGAACCACCAGAACCCTGTAGAGTTAAGACCCTACACAATTGCAGAGCTTGCCGACATGTACGGCGTATCCAAGAAAACCCTACGAAAATGGATGGAACCCTTTCAAGAACAAATTGGAGAAAGAATCGGATTCTTTTACTCAATAGTTCAGGTAAAAATCATTTTTGAAAAATTGGGAATGCCTGGCAGTTTCTTTAGTGAACAGGCAGCGTAATGTAAAAGCCCGGTTTTATGCCGGGTTTTTATTTAGATAGCGATAATGCTTCAATCCGTCTGCAACCAATTGCATCAAGTCAGTCTTAGTTGATACCTGTTTTCAATCACTGCTGAATGAGTAATTGTTAGAACAGTGCAAAATAATCGAGCCAGTTTGAGTAATGTTGATAATGCTCAAAACCATTTAGCTTCAATTGGGAAACTGCTTATTTGGACTTTCTAACCTTTGTTTTTAAATCCTTATTCAATGAAAAAAGCAAAGCTGTGGACATCCAAAAACATTGCAAACGAGATAGAGAACTACCTAATTAAAAGGACTGATTTAAAAAGCCGACCGCCATTAACTATAGAGTTGCTAAAAACCTTCCCAGGCTGTGAAAATTATACTGAGGAAGAAGCAGAGTTTAAGCTGAAAAGTTTTGCTGCAATCATTCCGATTTTAAGAGATTTTACCCCTCCAATTAAAATTATTTCAATTGACAATCAACAAGTTGTAAATTGTGCTAAGGATTTAAATGAATTAAAAAATGCAGCATGAACACAAATATGGATAATTTTTCAAGATGGGCTAAAAGATCTGAAAACAATTTGTTGGCAGTCAACCGTAAAATGGCTGTTGTTTACACCCGTGTGTCATCAAAAGAGCAGGCTGACAAGAATTTAAGCCTCGATTTTCAACGTAAAACAATTGACGATTATGCCACTCGTAACTCTTTTAATGTTCTTGGATATTTTGGAGGTACTTACGAAAGTGCTAAAACCGATGGCAGAAAGGAATTTACAAGGATGCTTGATTTTATCAGAAAGAATAAGGGAAGGGTAAGTCATGTGCTTGTTTACACAATGGACAGATTCAGCAGAACCGGTGGCGGGGCTATTAAACTTGCACAGGATTTAAGGGAGAAGCATGGTGTAATGGTTTTTGCTGTTACGCAGCCAACTGATACCAGTAATCCAAGTGGGGTCTTTCAACAGAACATACATTTTCTTTTTAGTGAGTTCGATAACCAGTTAAGAAAGCAAAGGGCAATGGCTGGCATGAAGGAAAAATTTGAAAAAGGCATTTGGTGTCTTAAACCGCCGATGGGTTATGATGTTATATTATCCAATGGCGAAAGGAAGATTGTTATAAATAAAGAAGGTAAGTTATTGAAGAAAGCTTTTAACTGGAAAGCTGGAGGCATGAAGAACGAAGAGATTCTTGAAAAACTAAATGCACAGGGTTTAAGATTGTACAAGCAGAAGTTAAGTATGATATTCAGTAATCCCTTTTATTGTGGCATCATCTCAACCAAAATGCTTGACGGAAAGTTAGTAGAAGGTACTCATGAAAAACTCATTTCAAAAGAAGTCTTTCTTGATGTAAATGAAGTCAGAAAATCTGCCAACAAATATGGGGTAGCACATCAAAAAGAGCAGGAAGCCATACCGCTGAAAGTTTTTATGAAATGTGCAAAATGCGGAGTTGGTTTTACCGGATATGAAATCAAAAAGAAAAAGCTCCATTATTACAAATGCAGGACTAAAGGTTGTGGTTGTAATAAAAATGCCAAGATTGCCAATTCCCAATTTCTAACCCTATTAGGAACTTATACAATTAACGAGGAAGACATAGCTCCATTAGCTTATGCCTTGAATCAAAGTTTCGACCAGTTAAACCAAACCGCAAAAGACGAAGAACGGGCATACAAAACGAAGCTATCCGAAATTCAAAAAAAGATAGATTCCATAGAAGAGAAGTATTACGCACTAAATGAAATGAACCGGGAGACATACGAGAAATTCAGCCAACGATACCACGAAGAAAAGGTTGAAATCAACAGAAATCTGCAAAGTTTGAATTTAAGCAGTTCTAACCTTGAAAATGATATTCAAAAGGCATTATGGTTTACGTCAAAACTCAATACAGTATGGGATTCTAACCCGGTTAAACAAAAAGAAGCCCTTCAAAATTTCATTTTTCCGGAAGGAATATGCTACGATACCAAAAATGAGGTAGTTCTAACTCCAAAGGCAAATCCATTTTTTGAGCAGATTGCAGTCTTGAAAAGGGTTTTAAAGGATGATACAAATGACAAAGGCACCAATAATGGTGCCTTGTCTTGTAAAGTCGGGATGACTGGATTCGAACCAGCGACCTCTTCGTCCCGAACGAAGCGCGCTACCGGGCTGCGCTACATCCCGTCGGGGCTCGCAAAGATACTATTTAGCGATTTTTAGGCAAAAGGATTTTGGCGCTGCGCCAAGCAGAAATCAGGCGTCTTCAGCGCCAGCTTCATCAGGAAAAACGCCGGGCAAAAGGGTAATGCCCAGGCCGGGACCTTGCGGCATGCTTACTTGGCCATAGTCGAACGTCAGGCCCGTTGCCAGGTCTTCGGCCAACAGCAGCGGACCATCCATATCAAGGTAGTCAACCAGCGGCGACAAATGGGCCAGCGCCGCCGAACCGATCGTTGATTCATTCATGCATCCCAACATAATCTGCAAGCCCTTTTGTCGGGCTTCGCTGATCATGCGCAATGCGGGCGTTATCCCGGTGCACTTGGTTAGCTTGATGTTGATGCCATGGAATCGACCTGCACATCGGGCCACATCATTTTCAAACACACAACTTTCATCCGCCATCAGGGGCAGCGGCGATCGCTCATAGAGCCAGGCCATGCCGTCCCAATCGTCTTTGGCCAGCGGCTGCTCAACAAATTCAACTCCCAAATCAGCAAAGACTTTGATTTTTTCCAGGGCTTCTTCTTTGGTCCAGGCTGCATTGGCATCTACGCGCAAGGGCTTGTCGGTAGCGCTGCGCAGCGTGCGCAAAATGTCGATATCGCGGTCGGTACCCAGTTTGATTTTATACACCGGCCAGGGCATCTCCGCCATCTTGGCCAGCATCTTTTCGTTGCTGTCGATGCCGATGGTATAATCGGTTATGGGCATCTTGGCGGGATCGGCATTGAAGAGTTGGTACAGTGGTGTGCGGCGCAATCGTCCATACATATCCCAGGAGGCGATATCCAACGCGCAAACCAGGAAGCCATTGTTGGGAAACAAGTGGTGCAGGTAGTGCCAATACCGCGCGGGCTCGGTGTAGGCAAATTTTTCTGCCATTTGTTTACGGGCTTCGAGGTCGGCCTGCATTTTCTCCACCGGAATATTATAGTAACTGATGGCCGGCGCTTCGCCATAACCAATTTTGCCCATGAAGTCCAGTTCAACCAAAAAACTAGGCTGGTGCGTTTTGGTGCCTTTTGAAATAGTGAATGCATGCTTAAAGGGCAGGTTCGCCAACTGCGATCTCAGTTTCATCTCTCGGCGGTTTTAATCATTTCTTTCAACGCGGCATTGAAATGTTTTTCCTTGCCCAGGGCTTCGAGAGTAATGGGCATGCGGTAGCGCCAATAATGCTGTGCAATGGCGGGGATATTGATGCGCTCATCATCCGGGTTCGGCAAACGCAATCCCTCGTCACAAGCCAGCAAATCCTGCAATTGGAAAATCGACCACATGGCAGGCGAATGTAAATGTTGGATCACGATGGCCTTGCTGATCCAGGGTTCACACTGCGTTGGTGCCTCGCCCCATTGACCCAGTTCTTCGTTGAAAAAGCGCTGGGTAAGCACGCGGTCTTCTTCCCACCAGCCGCGCACGGTGCTCATGTCGTGGGTGGAGGGTGTTACAACGCTCAGGTAGGGTGCATCGTTGGGATGGAAAAACGCGCGACCCGGGTCTTTCGGCATCCGCTGTAATTCAAGGCTGAGTATGCCCAATTGGGTCATCACCGTGGGTACGCAACCAGGTACCAGCCCCAGGTCCTCCCCACAAATCAGCATATTGGTCGATGCTTTTAAGGCAGGTAATATTTCCAGGGCATCGCGCTGCCAAAGCGCATCTTGCCGGCGGAAATAATAATCGATATACAACTCTTTCAATGCCTGCTGGGTATGCCATTCCAATTGCTGGAACGACGATGTTTGTTCGATGGCAAAGCGAAAATGAAATGCCTGGCCATTGGAGCCAGGTTCTTCAAAGAGAATGACGTTGGAAAGTAAATCGAAAAGAGATTGTTTGAGCCAGTGCCGATCGTCGTCGGGTTTCAATGCGGCGAACCAGGTGGCTACCTTGGCCTGGGTATCGAAGTCCGCCTTAAAGAAATATTCGCCAAAGCCGGTGGGCTCGAGAAATAGTTCTTCTACATACTGGCGGCTTTCCCCAAAAAGTTCATCGAGCATTTTTTCGGTGATATAGGGCCGGGTATAACGATGGTATTCAAACCAGGTATTGCGTTCGGTGAACTCCGAACGGCGCACCGGAATGGCAGGCACAAATTTGCCCATGATGCCTTCCACCGAATAAATGGGGATCGACCAAATCCGGAAAAAGCCAAGTATATGGTCAATGCGAAAGGCATCGAAGTAACTGCTCATCTGCGCGAAGCGTTGTTTCCACCAGGCAAAGCCATCCAGTTTCATTTGCTCCCAGTTGTACGTGGGAAAGCCCCAGTTCTGGCCCTTGGTGGCAAAGGCATCGGGTGGCGCGCCGGCTTGTTGATCGAGGTGATAGAGCGAAGGGTTCACCCAGGCGTCGCAACTGTAACGGGCGATGCCAATGGGAATATCACCTTTGAGGATCACCCCCTGTTTGTGCGCGTATTTGGCGGCGGCGAGTAACTGCAGGTGCAGTTGGTACTGCATATAATAATAGAAGCGAATCTGGTCGTAGTGCTTCAGTCGAGGCGACACATAGCGTTCAATGGCCGCCGCATCATATTGACGGTGTTGTTTCCATTGGTCGAAATGAGTGGTGCCGAAACGATCGCGCAACTGGCAAAAGGCAGCATAAGGCAACAACCAGTGTTTGTTGGTGCTGTAAAAATCCTGAAAGGCGGCTTCTTCCAGCCACTCCCCGGCCGATGCTTCGTATAACAGGTGCAGGGCTTCCAGTTTATCGGTCATCACGGCTTCATAATCCACACCCTGCAGCGCATTCAGGGCCTCGCGCTTTTTCTTAAATGGTTTCAAGAGCGCAGCGTGCTTTTTGCCCGCCACCGTTTCCAGGTTCAGGTACAGCGGATGCAAGGCAAAAGCCGAATTCGCATTGTAGGGATAGGAATCGGTCCAGGTGCCGGTATTGGTGGTATCATTTACCGGCAGGAGTTGAATCAGCTTCATGCCCACTTCGGCTGCCCAATCAACCAACAAGGGAATATCGGTAAACTCACCCACGCCATGGCTCTTCTTGCTGCGCAGGCTGAACACCGGAATGGCTACGCCCGCCCCCCGCCAGGTATTGTTCAGGAAATGGGCAAAGCCATCGTGCACAATCGTCGTGGTATTGTCGGCATCGCCAAAGAGTTGCCGGTTTTCCCCTGCTTCAAAGTATTTGAATTTCTTACTGTTATGGTTATAAACGCCATATTTATAGCTGATGGGGAGCGACTCTTTTGGGATGCTCAATGCCACCGTCCACCAATTGCCCTCGGGCTGCATTAATACGGCATGGTCGGTGTTCCAGTCGCCCAATTCCGGCCCCGACCCGCAAATGCAGAGTTGCTCCTGTTTGCCCAGGAGCGGCGCTTTTACGTTGAAAACCTGGGTAGCTTTTTTGTTTGCTTTCGCCTTTTTCGGCTTGTGTTCGGGCAGCAGGATCTCCTGAAACGGGGCGGTATAGAAGGCATTTTCGAACTCTCCCGGGTAATTCCAGGTATCCACCAGGTGCAGATCGCGGTCGGGCAAGGTCGACAAAAAGAGCTGCCGGTCATCGCCCCATTCTTTTACCCGGCTGCCATCGGTATCCTGAAAAAGGTATTGGTATTGGAAACTTGCATCCCGGTCCAGCTCCACACTGGCGGTCCAATAATCATTGTTGAGGTAGGTCATTTCCAGCGGCGCAGCGGTCGATAGCAAGGATTCAAGCCCAGTCACAAATAGTTGCTGACCGAATTTGGTATGAAAACGGAGGTAAAATTGGATCTTCATCAAACTTTGGTTTATTGAATGGCTGGCAGTGAAAAATCTCTATTAAATATAAATGATTTGTGTCTATGTTACACATTAGTAAGCGCTTTTTGTGGATGATTTCCCTCTTGACAGCGGTATTCTTTGCCAGGGCGCAAGGTACGCAACCGCGGCTGTACGAACTACGGATTTATTACTGTGCACCGGGAAAATTGTCATTGCTGGTGGACCGGTTTGCCCGGCACACCACCAAATTGTTCGAAAAACATGGCATGGAAAACGTCGGCTATTGGCTGCCGGTAAACAACAAAGACAGCGCCCTGTATTATATACTCGCCTATCCGTCGCGCAGGTTTCGCGATTCGTCCTGGTCGGCTTTTGGCGCAGATCCCGAATGGATAACCGTGCGCAATCGGTATGAAGCTGCTGGCAAAATAGTGGATAGTGCAAAATCGATCTTCCTGGAAACGACTGATTTCTCCCCTTCGCCCACCCCACTAACGGGCATGCATACCCGACTTTTTGAATGTCGCACCTACACTTCACCACCCGGTAAATTTGAGAACCTGCTGGCGCGCTTCCGACAGCATACCACCCAATTGTTTACCAAGGTGGGGATGGAAAATATTATCTATTTCCGCACAGTGCCCGCCGATGGTTCGCAACCGCAGCTGTTGTACCTCTTGGGTCATGCAGACAGCGCCTCGGCCCGTGTAGCCTGGCAGCAATTCAATGCAGATCCGGTTTGGCAGGAAGTAAAAAAATTGTCGGAGCAACAGGGCCCGATTGTTTCATCGTTGTCGTCGGTGTACCTCAGCCCACTACCCTTTTCGAAAATCAGGTAGGGTTACCGCCGTTCCATGTATTGCCCAACATAAAACCCATCCGCTCCAAATCGGCTGCCGTATTGGCCATGGCCGTTTCCAGTGAAACCGGACCCGCACCAATCGCAAACAAAGCATCGAACCAGGGGGCCAGGGCGGTATTAATAGTAGTTGGAATCTTGCCGGCCACCGCAATTACCGGCAGGTTTTTTTCTTTGGCGCGTTTGGCAACACCAAAAGGCGCTTTGCCCTGCAGGGTTTGTTCGTCAATACTGCCTTCACCCGTTATCAACAAACAGGCATGCTCCATAGCCGCATCAAAATGGGTGATGTCGAGAAAATAATCAATGCCATCCACCAATTGCGCATTGACCCAGGCCCATAAACCTGCCGCTGCACCACCGGCCGTGCCGGCGCCTTTTAATAAGCGCATATCCCTGCCCGTTAGTGCCGTGCTGATGGCCGCCCATTGGTCAAGCCATGCATCCAGTTGCGGCACCATGGCAGTGTCGGCGCCTTTCTGCGGACCAAAAACCGCGGCTGCCCCCTTTGGCCCAGTTAATGGATTGTCTACATCACAAAGTATAATGATCTCTAGTTGTTGACTAAGCTGTTTTACCGCACTGGCTTCCACCTGGTAAACACGTGGCATGGACGATAAACGCGCGGGCAATCTATTGCCATTTGCGTCGAGCAATACCAATCCCAGCGCCGACAACATACCCAGCGCGCCATCTACCGTGGCTGAGCCGCCCATGGCTAAAATAATTTTTTGCGCACCCGCCGCGATGGCTTGTTGCATTTGCAAGCCTGTTCCATACGAACTGGCCAACAGGGGATTTAACTCGGCGGTTGTCAGCAACCTGATTCCACTGGCATTGGCCATTTCAATAATGGCGGTCTTGTCTTTTTCGATCCAACCAAAATCGGTATCCAAAGCCCGGCCCAAGGGATCAAGCACCCTGCTTTTTTGCGATGCAGCCTGCAAATACTGCATCAATAAAGACGCTGTGCCGTCACCGCCATCGGCAATTGGAAACAAGGTGGGTTTGATCTGTGCCGACCGGCTTTTTTCCCACCCACGTGCCAGGGCTTCAGCCGCTGCGGTGGCCGAAAGTGCATGCTTGAATGCATTGGGGGCGATAACGACGGTCGGTTTCATATATTGACGACGTTTATGGGTTTGCCACTCATCCAGGCCTTGAGGTTTTCGGTGGAGGTTTGCATCAAACGCTGTCGCGCAGCCGCACTGGCCCAGGCGATATGGGGCGTAACCAGGCAGTTGGGCGCGGTTAGCAGCGGGTTATCCGCCGCAGGCGGTTCAGCAGTCAATACATCAATGCCCGCACCGGCAACCTTGCCTTCGCGCAATGCATCGGCCAGGTCTTGTTCATTGACCAATGGTCCGCGCGAAGTATTGAGTAAAAATGCAGTTGGTTTCATCCATTGCAATAAACTTCGGTTAACCATGCCCGTGGTATCGGCGGTCAGCGGACAATGCAGACTAACCACATCGGCCTGTGCAAACAATTCTTCTTTCGGCAACCATACTATCGGCGGCAAACCCGGTACCTGTTTTTGCATGCGGCTAAATGCCGCTACTTGCATACCAAATGCGGCCGCCACTTTCGCCATTTGCTGCCCGATGTTGCCGAAGCCAACAATGCCCATAGTTTTACCCGCCAGTTCTACCAACGGAAACAAATGATAACTAAAATCAGGGGAACGGCTCCAGCCACCGGCACGTACATCATCGCTGTGCCGCTGCACATGGTGGGTTAATTCCAGCAACAAAGCAAAGGCCATTTGTACCACCGAATCGGTGCTGTACCCAGGCACATTGCAAACAACAATGCCCTGCGCTGATGCCGCTGCCGTGTCAATAATATTATAACCGGTGGCATGCACGCCGATGAATTTCAGCGCCGGCAATTGCGCCAGGGTTTCTTTATCCAACGGCACCTTATTGGTAAATACAACGGCTGCATCGCTCACGCGCTTAACCACTTCATCGGCTGATGTTCGGTCGTAGATTGTCACTGTGCCCAATGCTTCCAGGGGCGACCAATCCAGGTCGCCGGGATTTAATGTATGCCCGTCTAGCACAACAATTTTCATTGCCTAAAAATAAAAAAGCTGTCCCGTGAAACGAGACAGCTTACAATATTTAATGCTGAAGATCAGATAATATCGAGCGCTTTCACAAAACTGGTACAAACAAAAGGAATGATCATGGTCAAATATTCCCAGTGCAAATAAATAGCAGCGATCAAAGCAGCGGTTGATACGAGGAATCCCAGCCACCACATACCGGTATTTTTATTAGTTGTCTCCATGGAGTTGTTTGTATTTGAAGGCAAAAATAATGCAATTGATTCAAATTCAAAACCCCCAATGTAAAAGACAGCGGTCGCCGCCGGTCTATATCAGGATGTTTGTACAAAAAAAACCTTAGTTTGTGCCCAACCCCTAACGAGCTGCCACTAGCATGGATTTTGCACCAGATGCCGACAATATTATAGAAGAATTCCGCCGACAAGATGCCGGGGCAGACCGTAAACTTTACGACCGATTTTATCACGCGCTATGCTATTATGCCGAGGGCATTGTACAACAACGGCAGGAAGCCGAAGACACCGTAGTAGAGAGCTTCATCAAGTTATTCGGCAAGCGCAAAGACTTTCAAAACATGGCCCAGGTAAGGGCCTTTTTGTATACCAGCACCCGCAATGCCTGTATCGATTTTTTACGGAAACAAAAACGACGCGAGCAATCACGGCTTGAATTGGCATTTCTCGCCGATCAGTCTGCCCTGAACGATGAAACCGACCTGGTGAATGCCGAAGTGCTGGCCGCGCTGTTCCGCGAAATTCAGCACCTGCCCCCACAGTGCGGCGAAGTGTTCAAATTACTTTTTTTCCAACAGCTCAGTACCGAACAGGCAGCCGAACAACTCCAGATTTCTCCCAAAACCGTGCTGAACCAAAAAGGCAAAGCGATTCAGTTGCTTCGCAAAGCCTTTCTGCAAAAAGGCCTGTTATCGGCACTGGCCATCCTGGTTGTGTTGGATCATCCCCTCCGGTTGAACTAGCCGGCGGGTACCATTGTCCGCAAAAAAATCTCGCCACCGCGTGGGAAAAATGTCATCCTGTTCGTGTTATACAATTACGAGCGATTCATCGCTATTATAGTACAAAAAAACATTACATGAGCGACCATATCAGCAAGGTCTCTTCGCTACTCACAAGCCGTTTGGAAGGCAAGGAATTGTCGCCTGCCGACCAGCAATACCTCGACGAATGGCTGGCAGCTTCACCCGGCAACCGCGACCTGCTGTCGAAGTTGGATGACCCTGCTTACCTGCGCGAAGAATTACAGAAAATGGTTCGCTACGATGCCGAAGCCAGTTGGAACAAAATTCAGCCGGCACCTGCTATCGGCCGGCAGCGCTGGAAATATTGGACTGCCGCCGCCGCGGTTTTGCTGGCGATCGCCGGCGTTGGGTATTATTTGTTGAGCAAGCCCCCCAAGCCGGTAGACCTCGCTGTTGAAAAACCAGCCAACGATGTTGCGGCGCCTGCCCAGACTAAAGCAACCATCACCCTGCACGATGGTCGGCGAATTACGATTGATAGTGTGAATACGGGCACCATGGTGGTACAGGGCGACATTGCGGTGCAGAAAACGGCCGGCGGACAAATCGTCTATTCCGGCGATGGCAGCGCGCCCCAGCCCGTGGGCTTCAATATCCTCAGCAACCCGCGCGGTAGTGGGGTGATCTCGCTGGTGTTAAGCGATGGCACCAAGGTTTGGTTGAATGCAGATTCAGAGATACGCTACCCGGTCAGCTTTCAAGGCGACCTACGAGAAGTACAAATGCAGGGCGAAGCGTTTTTTGAAGTAGCCCGCAACGAGAAACAGCCTTTTGTAGTAACAGCAAACGGTACTGTGGTGCAGGTAACCGGCACTCATTTTAACGTCAACGCCTACCAGGAGGAAGCATCCCTGAAAGTGACCCTGCTCGAGGGCGGTGTAAAAGTGTCGAAGAACCAACAAACGGTTTTATTAGCCCCCGGCCAGCAGGCCCAGGTCAGCGACCACATCAATATTGATAAGTCCGCCGATACCGAACAGGTCATGGCCTGGAAGAATGGTTATTTCAGTTTCAAAGGCGCCGATATCTATACCGCGATGCGGCAGATGAGTCGCTGGTATGATGTAGATGTACAATTCAACGACAACATCACGGAGCTTTTTTACGGCGATATTTCGCGCGATAAAAATATATCGAGCGTATTGAAAATGCTGGAAACAACCGGATCTGTTCGGTTTACGACCAAAGGAAAACTAATCGAAGTCAATAAATAGTTTATCTCAACTAAACAACCGCTATGTATTAAACAAACACATAAAAAAGCCGCTTCGTGAGTGAGACGAAGCGACGAACGTATGGATCGCAACAACAGCGAATCTTGGGAGACTGCTTATTATTTAACCCAAACTCTACAAATGTATGAAATTACAGATGTTGAAAGAACGGCTGCCTGACAGCGGTAGCCTCATTACCAAAACTTGGCGAACTATGAAGCTGCTTGCCATTCTCATGATCTCCGGAAGCCTGGCCGCCTCGGCAGCAGGCTTTGGCCAGACTGTTACTATTTCGGGAAAGAATATTTCGATCGAAAAGACTTTCAGGCTGATTAAAAAACAAACCGGCTATTCGTTTCTCTACACAAAAAGCCAGTTGCAATCATTTAACCCTGTTAGCCTTCAGGTAACAAACGAACCGCTGGAAAATGTGCTGAAGACCTGTTTCAGCAACCAGCCCTTCACCTATGCCATTATTGATAAAACCATTATCGTCAAAACGCCGATGGTAGCGCCGCCACAACCGGAGGCTGCACCCATTCAGGTATCGGGCCATGTAACCAATGCCGAGGGCAAACCACTTGCTGGTGCATCCGTGCGCGTGAAGGGCAGCACAGCCGGTACCAGTACCGCTGCCGATGGCTCATTTACCCTGAATGTGCCCTTGTCTGAATTTGTACTGGTTATTTCTTTTGTGGATTTTGAAACCAGGGAAGTGACCATTAGCGGTGATCAGTCGTCGCTGCAAATTGCGCTGAAAAAGAAAGACAGTGAACTGAACCAAATCGTAGTGGTCGGCTATGGTTCGCAACGCAAAAAAGATGTTACCGGAAGCTTGACTTCCATTTCATCGAAAGACCTGGAGAATCGCAGCAATTCGCAATTCGGTTATTCTATCGAGGGAAAAGCGGCTGGTGTGCAGGTATTGCGGTCTTCGGGCCAGCCCCAGGCCGGTGTATCCATTCGTATCAGAGGAACATCCTCTATCACCGCAGGCAGTGATCCCTTGTACATTGTAGATGGTGTGCCGATGGAAGGCATCAACGATATCAATCCTTCTGACATCGAAAATATTACGGTGTTGAAAGATGCGTCTTCGGCTGCCATTTATGGTAACCGCGGCGCGAATGGTGTTGTACTCGTGACCACCAAAAGAGGCCGGGTGCAGCCCTTGAAGTTGAGCTTCAATGCATCGTTGACATTGTCGAAAGCGGCTAAAAAAATGGATGTGCTGAACAGCAGTCAGTTCAAAGACCTGGCAACGGAAATGGGCGCTACCACCGATTGGGCCAAGTACAATGCGAATACCAACTGGCAGGATGAAACATTCCGCAATGCGCTTTCGCAGAACTATCAGTTGTCGGCCACCGGCGGCATCAAATCCACCACCTATTATGTATCGGGTGCACTGGTAAACCAGAACGGTATCATTTTGAACAATAGCCTCAAGCGAGCCACTTTCAAAGCGAATGTTGACCAGAAGATCACTTCGTTTTTGAAAGCGAGTGTAAGCCTGGCTTATAGTAACTGGCGCGACCGCGATGCACCCGAGAACCAACGAAATGGCGTTATTGCCAGGATGATTACGACGGTGCCGATCATCGGGCTTCGCGACCTCGACGATCCGCAGATGTATGGCCGCAGTCCCTTCATCAACGATTTGGAAAACCCGGTGTCGACGGTCTACCAGCCCGACCATATTTACAAGAACAATCGCTACAGTGGCAATGCCTATCTCGAAGCCGAGGTAACCAAGGGCCTGAAGTTGAAAAGCCTGTTCGGGTTCGAACAGTCCGATGGTAATTACACCGCCTTCCAGGATTCAGTGCAAACGCGTTATGGCCGAACCATGCACGGACTGGCCTGGTACAATCGCTATAAACTCACCAGTTGGATTTCAGAAAACACGGCCAACTACAATACCAAGATTAACAAACATACCATCGCGGCCTTGGCCGGCTTTATCGTTTCGCGACAGAAAAACGATAACCTCGCGCGCAGTTCATACAATTTCACCGATGCCAAAGCCGGTGATCAATCTGTTGAAGGAGGTTCGGTACAAAACATTCCAATTAAAACGATCAATACCATTTCATCGGTGGCCTTTATCGGCAGGTTGAACTACAACTACAATGAACGGTATTATGTGACAGCGAATTTCAGGCGCGATGCATCGGGCCGGTTCTCAGAAGGCAATAAATGGGGCAGCTTCCCCTCGTTCTCTGTTGGCTGGCGCATTTCTGAAGAAAAATTCTTTAACCGAAACGATGACTTCATTTCAGAATTGAAGATCCGAGCCGGTTGGGGTATTGTGGGCAATGATGCAGTACCGGTGAACGCGCGCTTCGGACTGGTCGATACCAGCAGTTCGAAATACCTGATCAACGACCAGGTGAAGACTGCGTACCTGCCGGCATCGCTCGAAAACGTGGACCTTACTTGGGAAAAAACGCACCAGGTAGACATCGGTATCGACCTTGGTTTGTTCAACAACCGCTTGTTGATTACGGCCGATTACTATGATAAGAAAACGAGCGATATGTTGCTCGCCGTGCCGATACCAACCAGTACAGGTTATTCAAGCGCCTGGCAAAATGCCGGTAGCCTTCGCAACAAAGGATTTGAATTTTCGGTGAATACAAAGAACATCAACCGCAATCATTTCAAGTGGACAACCGATGCCAATATTTCGTTCAACCGAAACACGGTGTTGGATATTGTGGGCACCCAATTGATTGTTGGTACTATCAATCCCGCAGGTTCAGATTACAATACAGCCCTTGTTAAAGAAGGCAAGCCCCTGGGTTCGTTCTACGGAAAAATTTCGCAGGGCGTTGATCCCGCCACCGGCAAAATCAAGTTCATGCAAAATGCGGCGGGTACGGCCGACAGCGTGGGCATTATCGGCAACGCCAATCCCCGCTTCTCTTATGGGTTTACCAACTCATTCACCTGGAAGAATTTTACACTCGATATCTTTTTTCATGGGGTGAGTGGCAACCAGGTGATGAATGCAACACGCATCTTGTCTGAATCAATGGCCTTGGTGATGAACCAATCTGCCACTGTGTTGAACAGGTGGAAGAAACCCGGCGATATAACTGATATACCTGGGGTGTCGCCCAACAACTGGGACAATTCAACGCCGTCGACCCGTTATGTAGAGAAAGGTTCTTACCTGCGATTGAAAGCGCTCACCATTGGTTACAAGCTGCCGGAGAACATGATCAGTAAACTCAAGATGAGCCGGTGCCTGCTGTATTTCACAGCCGAGAACCTGCTTACGTTTACAAATTACAGTGGCTTCGATCCCGAGCTCAGTGCTTTCACCAGCAAGAGCAGTTCTACCACCAACCAGAATGCGGCACCTGGCATTGACTGGGGCACTTATCCGCAATCGAGGGATTTCATTTTGGGTGTAAACATTTCTTTCTAACCTGATTAAACAGCAAACATGAAAAAACATACTTTTCAATATATCATTCCGTTGCTGCTGGGATTGCTGTCATTCGTTTCCTGCCAAAAATTTCTCGACGATAAGCCCCAAATTGCACTTACTACCGGTAATGCCTATACGACTGCAGAAGATATCGAGAACGCGCTTACGGGTTGTTACAATGCATTTTATAGCAGCGATTATTACCAGTGGGAAAATGTGATGCTGTCTGATGTGCGGTCTGACAATGCTTATCCGGGCGGCAACAACGAAGAGACCTTTTATGATTATGATCGGTTTATTCTTCCGGCAAGCAATACGCACAGCTATGCGCACTGGCGGATGTTTTACAATTCCATCGCCCGCAGCAATGTGTTGTTGAACAAGATAGCCGAGTTGCCCGATGGCACGCTCAGTGAAGACAGAAAAATGCAGATCATCGGTGAAGCCAGCTTTCTGCGGGCCTTTCATTATTACCAGTTGGTGAAATTGTATGGTGGTGTGCCGATAGAGCTCGAGTCTAATTCGGCTGATCCCGGCAAAACCAGGAAGGCGCGCGCCACTGAAAAAGAAGTGTATGACCAGATTGTGGCCGACTTGCAAATTGCGCTCGACAACCTGCCCGATCATTTCAACGGACCGGCAGGTTCTGCAACCGAGAACCAACCCGCCGTCAACAAAGTAAGGGCAACCAAGGGCGCTGCCAATGCGCTATTGGCCAAAGTTTGGGCGCAAAGAAGCGACCGTGATTATGCGAAAGTGTTGGCCTACTGCAATGCCGTGATCGGCAGCAGCGAAGGTTATGCCTTGATGGGCAGCTATGCAGATGTATTTGACGGCGACCACGATTTCAATACAGAGTCCATCTTAGAGATTCCGTATAAGGAAGGTGAGTCGGGTGTTTCGACCTGGGGTGTGCAGCTTTTCCTGGCGCCCGAAGACGGCTGGCAGAAATATTGTGTTCCGTCGAAAGACCTGGTAGCAGCTTATGATGCCGCTGGCGATACGCAACGAAAAAATGCGAACATCCTTTTTATGAAGACCGATGCCAATGGTGATCCGATTAGTTGGCCCGATGAGAACTGGAATCCCTGCCAGGATCCGGCTGTAGCGATTCCTTTCAACGACAAACAAAAACACCCGGCGGGCTGGGCCAGCGGCGATGATTTTTATTTGTTGCGATTGGCCGATATCATCTTGTTGAAAGCCGAAGCGCAGAATGAAACAGGTGCCACGGCCGAAGCGGTTACGACCCTTAACCAGGTGCGTACACGTGCCGGTTTGCCGGCTGTAGCCAGCGGTTCGAAAGAGCAAATTAAGCAGGCGATTTTGCTGGAGCGAAGATTGGAGCTGGCTTTTGAAGGCCAACGTTGGGACGACCTGGTTCGCTCGGGCGAAGCTTCAACGGTGATGTTGGCGCTGAATGAATATACCTATACCTGCGGAAACGGTGTACCTGGTCCCGCAGTCAAAATGGATTATGCCAATTGCACGCAGCAAAGATGGATACTTCCCATACCGCAGATCGAAATGGATGCCAATCCGAATCTAGTGCAGAATCCCGGCTATTGAGGAGTATGGTTACAGTGAGGCATTGTAGCAGCCTGCGCGCTGGCTAGACGGTGCTGCTGTGGGCAGGCTACAATGAAAAGAGGCCGTCTCCTTGGTTGAGACGGCCTCTTATATTTTTTGTAAAACGAGCTTACTTCACTTCTTCAAACTCTGCATCAGTTACATTTTCATCTGCACCTGCTGAAGATCCACCGGCATTACCTGCCTGCTGCTCAGCACCTGGTTGGGCACCGGCTTGTTGGGCTTTGTAGATATCTTCAGAAGCAGCTGTCCACGCGCCATTCATTTCATTCACTGCCGTATCGATCGCGGCGATGTCCTGGCTCTTGTGTGCTTCTTTCAGTTTGTTGAGGGCTGTTTCAATCGCGCCTTTCTTATCGCCCGGAATCTTATCACCATAGTCTTTCAGTTGCTTTTCTGTTTGGAAAATCAAACTGTCGGCCTGGTTTACTTTCTCCACTTTTTCGCGGGCTTCTTTGTCGGCGCTTTCATTGGCTTTCGCCTCGGCCTTCATTTTTTCAATCTCGTCTTTGGTGAGACCCGAACCTGCTTCGATGCGAATCTTTTGTTCTTTACCGGTGCCTTTGTCTTTAGCGGTAACATTGAGGATACCGTTGGCATCGATGTCAAAAATTACTTCGATCTGCGGTACACCACGCGGTGCCGGCGGAATATCGTTCAGGTTGAACATACCCAGGCTCTTGTTTTGCGAAGCCATGGGGCGTTCGCCCTGCAATACATGGATCTGTACACCCGGCTGGTTATCGCTGGCCGTAGAGAAGGTTTCCGATTTTTTGGTTGGGATCGTGGTATTCGACTCGATGAGTTTGGTCATAACACCACCCATGGTTTCGATACCCAGGCTCAGCGGGGTAACGTCGAGCAATAACACATCCTTCACTTCACCGGTTAACACTGCACCCTGGATGGCAGCACCGATGGCTACTACTTCGTCGGGGTTTACACTCTTGTTCGGTTTCTTGCCGAAGAATTTCTCTACAATCTCCTGCACTTTCGGAATACGGGTTGAACCACCAACCAGGATCACTTCATCGATCTGGTTCACGGTCATACCGGCATCTTTCAAGGCCGCTTCGCAAGGCTTCAGGCAACGCTCGAACAGTTTATCGGCCAGTTGCTCAAACTTGGCACGGGTCAGTTTTTTCACCAGGTGTTTGGGCACGCCATCCACTGCAGTGATATAGGGAAGGTTGATCTCGGTTTCGCTCGATGACGACAATTCGATTTTTGCTTTTTCAGCCGCTTCTTTCAAACGCTGCAGCGCCATCGGGTCTTTGCGCAGATCAATGTTTTCGTCTTTTTTGAATTCTTCTGCCAGCCAATCCATGATCACTTTATCAAAGTCATCACCACCGAGGTGGGTATCACCATTGGTTGATTTTACTTCGAACACACCGTCGCCCAGTTCGAGCACGGAGATATCGAACGTACCACCACCCAGGTCAAATACGGCGATTTTCTGGTCTTTGCTTTTCTTATCCAAACCATAAGCCAGGGCGGCTGCGGTAGGTTCGTTTACGATACGGCGTACATTGAGGCCGGCGATTTCACCTGCTTCTTTGGTCGCCTGGCGCTGGGCATCGTTGAAATAAGCCGGAACGGTGATCACCGCTTCAGTCACTTCTTGTCCCAGGTAGTCTTCAGCCGTTTTCTTCATTTTTTGCAGGATCATCGCAGAGATTTCCTGCGGTGTGTACAACCTGCCTTCGATGTCGATCCGGACTGTATTGTTGTCGCCCTTCACCACTTTGTAGGCGAAATGGGTGATTTCTTCGGTCACTTCGTCAAAGCGACGGCCCATAAAACGTTTTACCGAAGCCACGGTGTTTTGCGGGTTGGTGATGGCTTGGCGTTTCGCCGGATCACCCACTTTACGCTCACCGTTTTTCAGGAAGGCGACCACAGAAGGCGTCGTGCGACGGCCTTCGTCGTTGGCGATAACAACGGGTTCATTACCCTCCATTACGGCCACGCAACTATTGGTGGTTCCTAAGTCAATGCCTATAATTTTTCCCATATAATTGATTTTCGTTTTTTAATGAATTAGATACGTTCTTACTTGTCAATCAATATGCCAACCGCGGTTCCTGCTGAAAAAATGGCAGGTTGTCAGTTTGTGACACCCGGGGGGTGTAAGCCTGTCACCCGACGGGTGCCACCCGACGGGTAAAACTGACGGAATTGCGGAATGGGCGACTAATGCGTTGATTATTAGCGTACTGCCGGTAGTTGGACAAATTGGGAGGGGTTTGCGGGTTTCGCCTGCTGGCTTCCACCTGCAGGGCTTCCACCCGACGGGTAGTACCCGTCGGGTAGATTAGGAGGTCGATTTTCGGAAAGTGAAATAGCGCTGCGAGAGATAACTGAAGGTCACCACCAGCACCGTGGTCAATATCTTGGCCGGCGTCGGGTAAATGTGAAACTGCTCCACGAAAATTTTGATAAACAGGAAATTCAGCAGCAAGCAAATAGCCACTTGCACCAAATACCTAAAAAGCTGCACCCTACCTCGCAGGTCCGAATCATGAAACACCACCGATCGCATCAGGAAGAAACCGGTGGGAAAACTGATACAGAAAGCAGTCATAACCGCCAGCGTGTACGGCTGGAAAGCGATCTCGCGGCTGCCCAGAAAAATCCCCGTATGCAGCACCTGCTGGTCGAATAAGTAATGGTAGCTTAGGTAAAATATAATGATGTCAAAAAGCGTATTCCCGCCACCGCAAGCCAGGTAGCGGAAGGTCTGAATGGGAATGAACCGCCTGAATGGCGGGTAAAAAAAATCGATCACGGCGGTGATCCAATCCGAAAAGCCTTTCAACATCGCCGCAAAGATAACCGGGCTTCTTATTACTTTTGCGACCCACTGTTGTTAAATATGTCAATTACCGCCCACTTAGAAAAGATAGTAGCCGAAGCCATCGCCGCCGCTTACCCCGATGCCCCGGCCGGCACGAGCTTCCAAATCAACCAGACCAAACCTGAGTTTGAAGGCGATTACACCATTGTTTTGTTTTCGCTCGTAAAAGCGCTCAAAGCCAGTCCCGAAACCATCGGCAATACCCTGGGCGATTACCTGCTCAACAATAGCCAGGGACTGATCACCGGCTTCAACCTAATCAAAGGGTTTTTAAACCTAAGCGTGGCCGATCAATACTGGACCAATTTCCTGACGAAAAACTTCGCCGACATAACATTCGGACAAGCTACCGCCAGCCCCCAAAAAGTGATGGTCGAATATTCATCGCCCAACACCAATAAGCCACTGCACCTTGGTCATCTCCGCAATAATTTTCTGGGTTGGAGCATCGCGGCGATTTTAAAAGCCAACGGTGCCGAGGTAGTGAAATCCTGCATCGTCAACGATCGTGGCATCCATATCTGCAAAAGCATGATTGCCTGGCAACGCTTCGGCAACGGTGCTACTCCGCAATCAACCGGCATGAAGGGTGATCATTTTGTGGGGGATTACTATGTCAGGTTCAACGATGAATTGAAGGCGGAAGTGGATCAATTGGTCAACGTCGGCAAAACCAAAGAGGAGGCCGAAAAAGCGGCGCCGATCATGCAGGAGGCCCAGCAGATGTTGGTCGACTGGGAAGCCGGCAAACCCGATACCATCAATCTCTGGAAAAAAATGAATGGCTGGGTCTATGAAGGGTTTGACAGCACGTACAAAACCATTGGCAGCGATTTCGATGTGGTGTATTATGAAAGCGATACCTATTTGTTGGGAAAGAAAACCGTACAGGAAGGCCTGGCCAAGGGGGTGTTTTTTCAGAAAGAAGATGGCAGTGTGTGGATTGACCTGACGGCCGACGGACTCGACCAAAAACTGGTACAAAGAAAAGACGGCACATCGGTGTACATTACGCAAGACATCGGCCTTGCACAGGAAAAATACAACCAGTACAAACTCGACCAGAGCATCTATGTTGTTGGCGATGAACAGAACTATCATTTCAAAGTACTGAAACTGATTGCCGAAAAACTGGGGCTGCCCAAGGCCGATGGCATCTACCATCTCTCCTATGGCATGGTTGAACTGCCCACCGGCAAAATGAAGAGTCGCGAAGGCACGGTTGTGGATGCCGATGACCTGGTAGCTGATATGTTGAAAATCGCCGAAACCCATACCGCTGCCCTGGGTAAAACCGAAGGCTTTTCAGCAGATGAACTGACAACATTGTACAACACCATCGCGCTTGGCGCCCTGAAGTTTTATCTCTTGCGGGTAGACCCCAAAAAGAAAATGATCTTCAACCCCGAAGAATCGATCGATATTCACGGTTACACCGGTCCTTTCATTCAATACAGCTACGCGCGAATCCAATCAATTCTGCGCAAAGAGTTTGATGGCCAGGCCGAAAAAGCCACTGCTACTTTACAAGCAACGAAATCAGATTTCTCCGCTGCGCTATTACCACTCGAAAAGGAACTGTTACTGCAGCTCGAGCAATATCCCGCCGCGATCAACCAGGCAGCCAGCGAGCACAATCCATCATTGGTCGCCAACTATATTTACCAACTGGCGAAAACCTTTAACTCGTTTTACGCAGAACATTCTATTAGCCGCGCTGAGTCAAGTGAGAAAAAGCAACTTCGCTTACGCATCGCCGTTATGACAGCCAATGTCATCCGTTCGGGCATGTCAATGCTCGGTATTGCTGTGCCGGAAAAAATGTAAACTAGTCGACCTGGTTGAAGTATTTCTGGCGCATTTTGGCCAACCGGCTGTCCATCGTGATGGCTTTTTCGCAAAGGGCTTCCCCTTTGGCTTTCTCGCCCGATTGAATGGTTGCTACGCCCGACATATACAAACTGCGTGCATTTTTGGGATCCTGTTGCAGAATGCCATTATAGGTTTTGATGGCATCCACATATTGTTTGGCGTGCAACTGACATTCGCCCAGCAAAAACTGCCGGTCGATATCCGTCGGACTTTCCTTCAATAATTCTTTTACCATACCGACGGCTTTATCATACATACCGGCCGAGGTATACGCCGTCACCATATTGTCTTTCATTTCGCTGCTCAGCGGATAACCCTTTGCCAGTGCCGCTTCCAGCCATTTCACCGAGGCGGCAGGGTCGGGCACCGCGAGATTGGTCATCCCCAATTCAAACATCCACTGCGCTTTAGACGGGTCGCGTTGCAAGGCACTGTTGTAGTAAGCAGCAGCTTTTACATAATTGTTCATCTCCAACTGACAACGTGCCATCACATAATGCATCTCGGCGAGTGAACTGTCTTCTTTGAATGCTTTGTCGAGGTATTCAAGCGTACTTCTATACTCACCCATTTCAAAATAAGACTTGGCGATGATCCAGTTCTGGTGATCACCGAGCCCCAATGCTTTGGCCCGTTTGGCCATATCAACGGCTTCGGGCCATTGGTGTGTATTGAAATGCAATACCATCAGGTTGCGGATGGATGCCGTATCGTTATAATTTTCAACTAAAATTTTTTTGTAGGTCTCGCGCGCGATGGCATAGTAGCGGAGCTCATTGGCTGCATTGGCCATGCCGCGCAAAGCAGTCAGGTTGCGACTGTCTTGGGCGATAGCACTGCGATAACTGTTGTAAGCAACCAGGGTTTGTCCGCGGCTGGCGGCATCCTCGCCCTGCCGCAAATAATACGACAGGCTATCTGTTTGTGCGGGGGAAACAAAAAAATACCCCACCCAGAGCAGGGTTAGGAGCAGGTGTTTCATAGCTCGGCATTTAGTTAACGCAATACAATAGCCCCTAACGGCGGCAACTGCACATTTATTTCGAACAAGGCACTGTTTTTATCCAGTTCGGTTACCAGGATCTCCGGGTTGAAAACATCACCAGTGCCCCAATACTTTTTGTCGTTGCTGTTGAAGATTTCCTGCCAAATTTCTTTGCCGTAAACCTGAACTTTCCAGTCGTGCCGCACTTCTGGCGTCATATTTAAAATAACCAGCAAGTCATTTTTGGGATCAGTGCCTTTTCGGCGATACACGATCACCGATTCGGGTCGATGGTTTAAATCGATCCACTCAAATCCATGGGTGTGAAACTGTTCTTCATACATGGCAGGTTGTTCCCGCAACAGAAAGCACAAATCTTTTACACAGGTTTGCAGGCCTTTGTGGGGTTCAAATTGCAGCAATTCCCAGGGCAATTCTGATTTATAATTCCATTCTTGGGTGGTACCAAATTCATTGCCCATGAACAACAGCTTGCCCCCCGGGTGCGTGAACATATAACTGTATAGCAGGCGGAGGTTGGCAAATTTCTGCCATTCATCGCCGGGCATTTTATAGATCATCGGGCTCTTGCCATGCACTACTTCATCGTGACTCAGGGGCAGCATGAAATTTTCATCATAGTAATACATCATGCTGAACGTAAAACTATCCTGGTGGTGCTGGCGATGAATGGGATCCATTTTAAAATAGCGCAGCGTATCATGCATCCAACCCATCATCCATTTCATGCCAAAACCGAGCCCGTCGTCGAAAGTAGGTTTCGAAATGCCCGGCCAATCGGTCGCTTCCTCCGCAATGGTCTGCACATCGGGGAAATCGCGAAAGATCGTTTCGTTTAAATCTTTGATGAAGGCGATCGCTTCCAAATTACCATCACCGCCGAACTCATTGGGCTCCCACTCCCCTTCGTTGCGCGAATAATTCAGCTTCAGCATCGATGAAACTGCATCTACCCGTAAGCCGTCAACATGAAATTCTTCCAACCAGAAACGCGCATTGCTGATGAGAAAAGATTTTACTTCACCGCGTTTATAATTGAAGATATACGAGTTCCAATCGGGATGAAAGCCTTTGCGCATATCGGCATACTCATAGGTATGTGTGCCGTCGAACATAAAAAGCCCATGCGCATCATAGGGAAAATGCGAGGGCACCCAATCGAGAATGACGCCAATGCCAGCGGCATGAAAAGCATCTACCATGGCTTTGAATTCCTGCGGCGAACCAAATCGCGAGGTGGGTGCAAAATAACCCGCGCCCTGGTAACCCCAACTGCCATCAAAGGGATGCTCCATCACGGGCATCAATTCAATGTGGGTGAAACCCATCTCTTTCACATAAGGCACCAGTCGCTCGGTGATTTGTGGATAGGTATTATACGATTCTTCATCGTGTTTATCGGGTCGCATCCAACTGGCCAGGTGTACTTCATATACCGACCAGGGCGCATTGAGCGCGTTGTGTTTTTTACGGGTCTGCATCCATTCAGCATCCTGCCAATCGTAGTGCATATCCCAAGTAATGGACGCCGTCAAAGGTCGCTTCTCCCAGAAATTGGCCAGCGGATCACCCTTGTCCACCGCCAGCCCGTCGCTGCTAATGATATGGTATTTGTATACTTCACCTAAATGAAAATCAGGAATAAAGCCTTCCCAGATGCCACTTTTATCCCATCGCGGATACAAAGCATATTCATTGTTTTGCCAATCATTGAAATTGCCTTTAACCGAAACCTGCGCCGCGTTGGGTGCCCACACAGCGAAATACATGCCCCAACGCTCCATCACCTGAATGGAATGAGATCCCATTTTCTGGTAAATGCGATAGTTGGTGCCTGCCTGAAAATTTCGGATATCCTCCTCCGTTAGTATAGAATAGTTCCAAACATTCCGGCTGGTGTCAATGAAATTATCTTGTTCGTAGGTGGATTTCTGCATAGACATAACATCGCGTTCAATTAAAAATACGTTTTAACTATAAATTAAATATGGAAAAAAAAGAAATCTGCATCATTTGCTCAATTTCGAAGCTACCACCAAAGCGTTATGAGAAAACCAACCTGCCTTATCCTGGCCTTGCTTTGCTATGCATTTTCGTTTGCCCAATCGGTCACCGTTAAGGGTACGGTAACGGATACAGCCGAGCACAAACCGCTGGTGAATGCGGCCGTGGTGCTGCTTTCAAAAGACTCCATCATTCTCAAACATGCCCGAACCGATGCCCAGGGCCATTTTGAACTTGCCGCGCCAGTAAAAGAAGGCGCTTCCATTCTTATCTCCTTTCCCAAATTTGCCGATTATGCCGATGTGTTGAAATCGGGCGAGCCGGTGCTGGATCTTGGATCGCTGAAAATGATTCGCAAATCGGCCTTGCTGGAAGAAGTAATTGTTTCCCAAAAAATAGGTGCCATCCGCATGAAGGGCGATACACTCGAGTTCAAAGCCGACAGTTTTGCGGTGCGACCAGGGGCTACAGTGGATGAGATGCTGAAAAGGCTGCCTGGCTTACAGGTGAACAGCAAGGGGGAAATCACCGCACAGGGCGAGAAAGTGCAAAAAGTGCTGGTGGACGGTGAGGAGTTTTTCAGCGACGACCCGGCTGTGGTAACCCAAAACCTGCGGGCAGATGCCATCGACAAAGTGCAGGTGTATGACAAAAAGAGCGACCAGGCCACTTTTACCGGTATCGATGATGGGGAGAAACAAAAGACGATTAACCTGCAGATGAAGGAAGACAAGAAAAAGGGGTATTTCGGTAAGGCAAAGCTGGGCGGCGGACTACCGGGTTATTTCGAAAACGAGGCCATGTTCAACCTCTTCAAAGGGAGAAGAAAAATGTCTGCTTATGGTACCATGTCAAATACCGGTAAAGCAGGCCTGGACTGGGGCGATGCAGACCGGTTTGGTGGCGGCAACGACATGGAGTTTGATGAAGAAAACGGGTATTGGTTCAGTTATGGCGACGGTGATGATATGAACACCTGGGGCGGCCGCTACAATGGCGAAGGCTTGCCCAAGGCCTGGACGGCCGGTGCGCATTTTTCCAACAAATGGGATACCGATAAAAAGAACGTGAATGGCAATTACCAGTTTTACAAACAGGATATAGAAAATAATTCAACCAATGCCAGCCAGTATATTCTGCCAGACACTTTGTACTACAATAACCAGCGGGCAAGCAGTTCGAGCCAGAATCTGCTGCAAAAACTTAGCGGCTATTATGACTTGAAGTTGGATTCCAGCGCCAGTGTAAAAATAAAAGTGAATGGCAGCAAAGGAAACGCCAAGAACGAATCCTTTTTCAATGCCGAATCTTTGTCGGAAGAAAGGCTGCCGGTGAACAACCAACTGCGTAGCATCGCTTCACAGGGCGACCGGCAGAAATACATGATCGATGCCATCTGGCGCAAGAAATTTGCCAAAAAAGGTCGTACCATGTCATTGACGGCGAATAGTTCTTATACAGACAACAATACCAATGGCCAGGTCTATTCCATCACCAACTATTTTGATGTAACGGGCAATATCACCCACACCGATACCATCGACCAGCGCAAACTGCATTACCAGCAGAGCAATGGTTTTGCCGGTAAAATTTCTTATACGGAGCCACTAAGTAAAAAATGGTTTCTAGAACTGAACTACGGCTATGTGATGAGCAATAGCAAGGCTTACCGAACATCGTTTAACCCCAACGCTTCGGGCAAGTACGATCAATATGACAGCCTGTACAGCAATAATTTCAGTTTCGACTATGGCACCCACAGTGGTGGTGTCAATTTCCGGTTTAACGGCGACAAAATCACCGCTTCTTTTGGCAGCAATATTGCCAATGCCCGGTTTAAGCAAAATGACCTGCTGCATGATAGCTTGTACAGCTACAACTTCACCAACCTTTTTCCCAAAGCATCCATTCGCTTTAAAATGGGCGCGCAAACGGGCCTGAACATACGCTACAATGGTTCTACCACTCAACCATCGGTACAGCAATTACAACCGATTCGCGACAATACCGATAACCTGAATATTTCTTTTGGCAACCCCAACCTGCGGCAACAGTTCACCCACAATATCAATATCTTTTTCAATGACTATAAAGTGATCTCCGGCCGCAACTTGTATATGAGTGGCAATATCAGTCAATCTGACAATGCCATCAGTGGTTACGACGCTGTAGATGCAAACGGCAAACGAACCTATACCTATGTAAATATTGACGGCAACCTGAATTATAATGTATATGGTGGTATATGGAAGCAGTTCAAAAAGGCGAAGTTGAATAGCTTTGCCAATCTACAATTCAATGGTGGCCGTGTCAACAACTACATCAATACCTTGCGAAACACCAATAAATATTATACAGTTGGCACCAATTTCGGGTTAATGAAAGACAAGGAAAACAAATACAATGTAGAATTAAATATAAGCCCAAGTTATACCTGGAGCCGTACTTCCCTTCGCCCCGACGTTGTTACCAAATATTGGACCATCGACTATGCAGCTAATGCCCGCTACCAGTTTAAATGGAAGATCGAATTGCAAACTGATCTACGTTACAATTGGCGGCAAGCAACCGATGTTTTCGGTCAGAACCGAAATGTATTTATTTGGAATGCCTGGATTGGTAAAAAATTCTGGAAAAACAACAACGGAGAGCTTCGGTTCAGCATCAACGATATCCTGAACCAGAATATCGGCTTCCAGCGAAACGCTTCCAGCAATTTTATCTCTGAACGAACCTACTCAACCCTTAAGCGATATTGGCTGGTGAGTTTTGCCTGGAATTTTAATAAAACACCTGGATCAAGATGAAAAAATTTATCATAAGCGCCTTTTTTTTGCTGTCCGCCTTTATGGCCATGAGTCAACAACAGTTTGTTGTCAATGGGGTGATCGAATACGAGCGTCACATCAATGTGCATAGGCAGTTTGAAACCGATGACGATGATGGCGGATTTTGGAAAGACTTTCTCAGTAAGCAACCAAAATTTTATAATTCGTATTTCAACCTGAGTTTCAATAAAGAGCAGTCGGTATACAAACCAGGTCGTGAAGGCGATAAAGACATGGAGCCTTGGCTGATTGGACCCGCGAAAAAAAATATAGTGTATACCAATTTCAATTCCCTCGAATACCGCAGTCGCCGCAAGGTTTTTGAAGAAAATTTTGAAATAGTGGATACGCTTTCGAAAATCAAATGGCGACTAACTACTGAAACCAGAACCATAGCCGGTTTTGAATGCAGAAAGGCGGTGGGTATTATTTGTGATTCCGTGTATATCACGGCATTTTACACCGATGAAATTCCGGTTAGCGGCGGACCAGAATCGTTCGGTGGCTTGCCCGGTATGATATTGGGCCTTGCCGTGCCCCGGCTCTATAGCACCTGGTTTGCTACCAAAGTAGAATTGACTGACCCCCCTGCGGCTAGTTTCGAACCGGTAAAGGCCGGTAAGCAGAAAAAAATGACGGCTGCTGCCTTTGCACCATTCTTGAAAGATACCTTTACCGATTGGGGAGCGCGGGGGGCCAAAAACATTTGGTGGTCGATGCTTTGATCAGTTCGACAGCTCCAGCACCAGCATTGATAAGCCACGCACAGCAAAAGGTTGATTGAGTGATAGGTTGATGCCGGTAGGAATATCCCTTCCCGTTTGGTGGTTTTTGATGATTTCTTTGAACCGTGCCGGATCTACTTGTTTGGCGTCGGCATTGCTGTTCATGACACACATGATGGTTTTGCGGTTGTCATAACGGAAATAAACATATACCCCGTCGTCGGGCACATATTGCATCAGCTTTCCGGTTTGCAAAGCACTTGTTTGCTGCCGGTATTTCGCCAGTGAACGCAGGTGGTTGAATATGGCATTTTCTTTCTCCGTTCTACCGGCAGCCGTAAATTTATTTACAGCATCACCCGGCCATCCGCCTTTAAAATCAAGCCGAACCCAGCCATCGGGGTTGGTGAAACCCGTCATCAGGTTTTCATTCCCATAGTACAATTGCGGTACACCCCTGAAGGTCAGCAACCAACTGAGGGCCATTTTATATTTGGCCGTGTCTTCCCCCAGTACCGAATAAAAGCGGGGCAGGTCGTGGTTGTCGAGAAAGATGACTTCCCGCGAGGCATCTTTATACAGGTAGTCCTGCGCCGTAGTGGTGTACAATCGGTTCACACCCTCTGTCCAGCCAAATGGTTTGGTCAAGGCTTCTTGTATACCGTAAAACAGCAGTTGAAAATCGGTAGTGGCGGGCAGGTTGCTTTTAAAAGGCGCGTTTACGGTATTCTCGCAAAAATAGCTTTGGTTGGGCACACCATGCACCCAGGTTTCACCGAAGATCGACAGATTGGGGTATTCCTGCAATAAGGCCGCATTACAGCGGTTCATAAAGGCAAGGTCGTTGTAGATATAGGTGTCGATCCTGAATCCATCTATGCCGAATTCTTCCACCGTCCAGATGGCATGTTGGATTAGAAAAGTAGCCAGGAGCGGATTGCCCTGGTTGAGATCGGGCATCATGGGCGTGAACCAGCCGTCGACCAATTTCTTTTGGTCAGACGGTGCGGCATATGGATCAAAAAGGGTTTGGTCTTTGTAATTCGTATTGGTATAACTGGGCCAATTGTGCAACCAGTCTTTGGTTGGCTTGTCCTGCACGAAAAAATGATAAAGGCCGGTATGATTGTACACCGCATCTTGCACCAGTTTCATGCCGCGTTTGTGCAAGGAATCACTCAGGGCCGCATAGTCGGCATTGCTTCCCAATCGAGGTTCAATTTTGTAATGATTGGTGATAGCATAGCCGTGTTCGGTACGATCTGGCATATTGTTCTGCCAAACCGGCAACAACCATAAGCTGGTAACGCCCAGGTCTTGCAGGTAATCGAGGTGATTGATAATGCCTTTCAAATCGCCCCCATGGCGGTGAAAAATCGAATCGCGGTTGAGCGACTGGTCTAGTAAGCCCGGTATCTTATCGTTCGAAACATCGCCATTGCTAAAGCGATCGGGAATCAACAAATACATCAGGTCTTTCGATGTAACCCCTTGTGCATACCGGGTTCCTTTTCCCGCACGACGCGGTTGAAGTGTGTAGTCCAATTGTTCAACACCACCACCAGGATGTGTAATCGTAAACCGAACGCGCCCAGGCCGGGCGGCAAGCCCGATGTGAAGATCTAAGAACAAGTAATTCTCACTGTCCACTTTTCGGCTACCCGTTAACGTTATACCAGTATAGGCCTGCATTTTAACACTTGCCTTGCCAATATTAGGTGCATGCAGCATGATCTGTAGGCGATCATTTTTCATTCCCACCCACCAATTGCTGGGATAACATTCAATGGTTTGGGCGTTGCTGTACAAACCATGCAGCAGGCAAAGCAACACCAATAGTTGTTTCATTGGCTTCATGTCGGTAAAGAATTATTAATCCGCTTGTCTGATTCGCACTGCACCGGCATCATATACAAACAAAACGCTGATGGCTGCACAGATCAGGAAAAAGCCGGCCAGTACAATGGCGTATATGGGCTGACCGCCATATAAATGTTTAACGATCCACCCGCCGAACAAACCATTTACAATTTGCGGCAGGGTGATGAAGAAATTAAAGATACCCATGTAGATGCCCAGTTTTCCGGCGGGTATAGAACCCGACAAAATTACATAGGGCATGGCCAAAATACTTGCCCAGGCCAGCCCCACGCCTACCATCGAGTACTTAAGCATTTCCGGGTCTTTGACAAAGAAAATGGAGATCAGACCGATGCCTCCCGCCAACAGCGACACGGCGTGTGTCATCTTTCGACCAATCACAGCCGCAATGGCCGGCAACGCCAGCGCATAAATCATCGCAATGAAATTATAGACACCGAAAGCCGAGCTTACTTTGTTACCCGCTTCGTTGTAGGCCACTGTTTTGGAGTAATCGCCCGTAAGTCCATAAATATGTGTTGCCACTGCATCGGTAGTGAACACCCACATGCTGAAGAGGGCGAACCAGGAAAAGAATTGAACAAGACCCAATTGCCGCATGGTGCGGGGCATACGCTTGAAATCACGCAAGATGGATGATAGTCCGCTGGCCTGTTCATGGCTTTCCGGTTTGCCGTGATACTGTTCATATTCTGCCGGCGGATATTCTTTGGAAAAGAAAATAGTGACGAGAATGGCTGCCATAAACACGGCGGCACCAATATAAAATGAGTAGCGAATATTGTCTGCAACGCCACTCGGGCCGGCTTCCATGCTCACTCCATTTGACGCCAGCCATTCGGGCAGAAATGAACCGGCAACGGCACCAAGCCCAATTAAAAAGGTCTGAATACTGAAACCGGTGGTACGCTGGCTATCGGGCAGGTTATCGGCCACCAGGGCGCGAAATGGCTCCATGGCCACATTAAACGATGCATCCATCACCATCACCATGCCTGCGCCAATCCACAATGCCGGAATCAATCCCGCCATGCTACCGGCATTGGGCAGAAAAACCAGGGCCAGCGATGATAAAATGGCACCCGTCAGAAAATAAGGCTTACGCCTGCCCAATCGGTTCCAGGTTTTGTCGCTATAGTGGCCAATGATCGGCTGTACAATCATACCCACCACCGGTGCCACCAACCAAAACATAGGCAGTTGCTCCACATCGGCGCCGAAACTTCGCAAAATGCGACTGGTATTGCCATTTTGCAAGGCAAAGCCAAACTGGATACCCAAAAATCCCATACTCATGGTAAAGATCTGCGAAACGGTTAGCCGGGGGGAGCCATGGGTTGAATGCTGATTAGCAGACATAAGCAAGGGTTTAAGGTTTCATGTTTAAGGTTTAAGGTTGCTGCCGCGTGAGAGGTGAGTAATGAATTTGGAATGTTTTGAGAGTGTTAGTTTTTTGTGTGCGGGAGTGGTTATTGACATGTTTAAAGTTTGATGCTATTGAGTGTTTTTTACGCTACTAATTTATAGTACTAAAAGTTTTTTTATACTACTATAAGGTTTATTGATACGGCTATAAATACTATTGATGCGACAAGTTATTTCATTCACATTACTAATTGGAAATGGGATGAGGTGTTGTTGCCTGACATTACTTGCATTGTCTAAACTAACATTACCTACACCTGCATTACCTATACTAGTAGTACCTATACTAACATTGTCTGTATTAGCATTACCTATACCTGCATTACTTATACTAGCATGGCCTATTCTAGAACTACCTACACTAACATTACATATACACCTTACAAATTCCTTGCTTTTTAAAATTGAAAGCGATAGGTGTAATTCAAAGCGGTCTGCACAATTCATAGTGATAAGTATATTTCAAAACGACAAGTATATTTCAAAGCGAAACGTAAAATTGAAAGCGTCAAGTTCATTTGTAAGTGTATGCGACAAGTTCATTTGAAAGTGACAAGTTCATTTGAAAGTGACACGTTCATATGTAAGAGACAACTACAATTATAAATGACGGCTACAATAATAAATGACATCTATAATCAAAAGCCACTATTACTTTTGCAAGCGATAGCTACAATTGATTGCGCTACATCCATTTTGACTTTGACACCCACCTTGAAAATACTCGCACGCGGCAGCAACTTTAAACTTTAAACCTTAAATATTAAACACTAAGCTTGAACTGTGTCAACACTGCTCATCATATAACAAACCCGTTCGGGATTATTGCTCCTTTTTTTACCACTACAATGCCGTCTTTGACGGTGTAAAGGGCGTGGTCGCTGTTTTCGAGGTGGTTGCCACCATTGATGCGCACATCGTCGCCGATGCGCACATTTTTGTCGATGATCGCATTCTTGATATAACATCGATCACCAATGCCCAAGGTCGGATGCCCGTTTTTACGCGATTCATTCATTTCGGAGATGGTCTCAAAAAAGTCGTTGCCCATCAGGTAGCAGTTGACCACCGTGGTGCCATGGCCAATGCGGGAACGTATCCCCACTACGGTATTTTCAACCCGCGAGGCATTGATGATACAGCCTTCGGCAATCACGGTTTTCTCCAGCATGGAGCCGCTGATCTTACCCGGCGGCAGCATGCGTGCCCGTGTGTAAATGGCGTTGTTGTTATCGAAAAGATTAAAGTCGGGAATGTCCTGACAAAGGTTCAGGTTTGATTCGAAGAAGGAATAGATATTTCCAATATCGGTCCAGTAACCATCATACTGGTAACTGGCCACTCTGTATTTATCGATCGATTCGGGAATGATTTCTTTGCCAAAATCAGTGGCGTCTTTTTTTTCATTTTCGAGCAGGTCGAACAACAACTTGCGGTTGAAAATATAGATACCCATGCTCGCCAGGTAAATGCGACCAGCATTGCGCATCTCATCGCCCGTATCACTTACCCAATCGGGCAATAGTTCTTTTTTCGGCTTCTCGATGAAAGAAGAGATCATGCCGTCTTTGGTTTTCAAAATGCCAAATTCAGGCGCTTCCCGATCGGCTACCGGAATGGTGGCAATAGAAATATCGGCGCCATGTTTCTTGTGGTTCTCCAGCATGTCGCTGAAATCCATCTGGTACAATTGGTCGCCGCTTAATATCAAAATATATTCACTGTCGAACGGATTGATATGCCGCAAACTCTGCCGCACTGCATCGGCCGTACCCTGGAACCAGGTCGGGTTATCGGGGGTTTGTTCTGCTGCCAGGATATCGACAAAAGCGGTACTGAAGGCACTGAAATGATACGTGTTTTTGATGTGCCGGTTCAGCGATGCCGAGTTGAACTGTGTCAACACGAACATCCGGTTGATATTTGAGTTTATGCAATTGGAAATGGGAATATCTACCAGTCGGTATTTACCTGCAATCGGAACGGCTGGTTTACTTCTGCTGGCGGTAAGCGGATACAAACGGGTTCCGGCACCACCACCCAGGATTACGGCAAGGACTTCTTTACTAATTGACATATGGCTAGCTTTGAATTCTTGAACTTAAGGTACTAAAGATTTATACAGATCGATGTATTGTTCGGTACTTATATCCCAACTGAAATCTTTCTCCATCAATTGTCTCCTGATCACATCAAACTGCATCTGGTTCTGGTACAATTCCACACCGCGGTACACGGCCTGCGTGATATCGCCCACACTGGCTGCATTAAAACAAATGCCATAACCATTTGGCTCACCAAAATCGATCACGGTATCTCTTAATCCACCGGTTCTTCTCACCACCGGCACTGTTCCATAGCGCATCGAATACATTTGGTTCAATCCGCAGGGCTCTACCCGGCTGGGCATTAGTAGAAAATCGGCGCCGGCATACATCCGGTGACTCAATTGCTCATTGTAACCGATGCGCGCATTGTACACGCCCGGCCAGTAATGGGTCATGTGCGACAATTCCGCTTCTATATGCGGTTCACCACTGCCCAATACCAGGAAATTCATGCGTTGGTTGATATAATACAGTGAGTCGCCAATGGCTCTTGGTAACAGGTCGGCTGCCTTCTCGCCCACTAGGCGACCAATAAATATGAAGAGGGGCTTATCGGGTTGTAAACCGAACTCGGCACACAGCCATTCTTTGTTGGCCCGCTTGCCACTTGCCATGGTATCGATATCAAAATGCTGTTCGAGGTATTTGTCGGTCGACGGATCCCAAACCTTGGTATCGATCCCATTTAATATCCCGACACATTTGCCGCGTTCGTATTCAAACAAGGCTTCGAGTCCATTGCTTTCCATCCGCATCTCTTCGAGGTAGCTCCAACTTACCGTCGTTACTTTCCAGGCGCTGCGAATGCCGGCTGCCAGCGGATTGATCATATTATGCCAATCGAGTATGCCCCATTGCCAGCCATCCCAATGGGGAATATAATTGCTGCGGCTCCAGTCCATCTGTCCCTGGTACTGAGCATTGTGAATGGTCAGCACCGTTGGAATGCTTGCCAGTTGCTGGTAGCTGTAACAATACTTGATCATGAACGGGATCAATGCGGTATGGTGATCGTGCACATGGATGATGTCAGGATGGTGTTGCCAGTTGGCCAACCAGTCGACCACCGCAATCTGGAACGACATAAACCGCTCGGTGTCGTCGCTATACCCATAAACCTTTTCCCGGTCGGTCAAGCCATTGATATCGACCAGGTACAGATCGAAGCCAAGCACGTTGTCGCGCTCTTTAATAACGGTGTAGTCGAACCAGGTAGCGCCCAGGTAGGCACTCGATTTATGCACTACATCCCACTTGTTTTCGTACAGGAATTTGGTCCTGTACATAGGCAAAACAACTTTGGCTATATGTCCGGCGGCAACCTGGTATTTCGGAAGGGCACCTACTACATCGCCCAACCCCCCTGCTTTGGCAACCGGATAACATTCGGCTGAAACATGAATGATCTCCATAGAAACAATTGCCATTGAATATAACAACAAAAATCAATGGGTTGATTGTCAGGCGAAAAAATTTCAAACAAATAAAATCTTGTGCTATTTTCACCCACCCTTTGGGGCTCCACGTCCTCTGCCGAACCATTCATCCAAAACCAAATTGATGCTTCATGGCTCAATCTAAACAACCCACCAACACTGGTGCGCTGGCGACGCTTGTCATTGTATTTTTCTTTTGGGGATTTATTGCCGCATCCAACAGCATTTTTATCCCTTTCTGTAAAAGCCATTTTGGGCTTAGCCAGTTCCAGAGTCAACTGATCGGATCAGCTTTCTACGGCGCTTATTTTGTCGGATCGCTGCTCTTGTTCATTATTTCAAATGTATTCGGCTATGATATCCTGAACCGGATCGGCTTTAAAAAAGGAATTATTTACGGCTTGTGGATCTCGGTGGTTGGCGCCCTGCTGATTGTGCCATCTGCCCATGCCAATTCCTTTCCCGCCATCCTGGCTTCGTTTTTTGTGGTGGCACTCGGTTTCTCCTTGCAACAGACTGCTGCCCAACCCTTTGCCATTAGTCTCGGCGATCCGGCAACGGGTTCACACCGCCTCAGCCTGGCCGGTGGCGTAAACTCACTCGGTACCACCCTGGGGCCCATCATTGTTAGCTTATTCTTATTTGGCACCGTGGGTGGTGAACACAAAGAACCCACCGTAACCAATATCAGTAACCTGTATTATATCGTTGCTGCATTTTTCGCATTGGTAGCCTTGTTTTTTACTTTCTCGAAACTGCCCGACGGCAAAAACAATGAGAAGTTTGAAAAGGCGAATAAAGCATCGCAATCGTTGCTGATCATGACGGGCCTTATCGGCGCCATCATAGTGGTGGGTCAATTGACCGACGTCAGCAAAGTGACCCTCCTGCTAGCCACCCTGGTGATTGTGGTGGGCATCCTGTTCTATTCCAACGGTCAGGCAAAAACGAATGCCGATGGTTGGGGTGCCATGCGCTACCAACAATTGATTCTTGGTATGCTGGGCATCTTCCTGTATGTGGGTGTGGAAGTGACGATCGATAATAATTTTGGCGCCTTATTGATGCAACCAGGCTACCTGACCGATGCCGGCTTACAGGAAAGCCAGATTTCTAAATACATTTCTTTGTATTGGGGCAGTTTGATGATCGGCCGGTGGACGGGTGCGATTGGTGCTTTTGAGATGTCGCCCGGTACCAAAAAAATTGCCACGTTCGTGGTGCCTTTTATTGCCTTTGCCGTGATATTGGGCGTAAACCATGCGTATGGCAATGATGTAACCGATTTATACGCGTATTCGATTGTGGTATTGATTGGCATTATGGCCTTTTTGTTTGGCCAGGAAAAACCGGTTAAAACCCTGCTGACGGTGGCCACCCTGGGCACGATCTTTATGTTGGTAGGGGTGTTTACGAAGGGATTGGTGAGCGTTTATGCCTTTATGGCCGGTGGATTATGCTGTTCGGTCATGTGGCCCAGCATATTTGCGTTGGCGGTGGCCGGATTGGGCAAATACACCAGCCAGGGCTCGGCCTTTTTGATTATGATGATTTTGGGTGGCGCGGTGATTCCACCCTTGCAGGGGTCATTGGGCGATATGAAAGACGTGGTTGGCATTCACAACTCTTATTTGCTGGCAGCCGCTTGTTTTGCCTGCCTCGCTTACCTGGCGTTGAAATTGAGAAGTGTATTGGTTTCGCAGGGACTGGATTTCGATAGCCAGGTTTCTGGTGGCCACTAAAAATTTAATACTAGTTTACCTATTATGAGTAAAATACCTATGGAGTACGCGGTAGGCGTTGATATTGGTGGTACCAATACGAAATGTGGCATTGTAAACCGCCGCGGTGAGGTGTTGCAATATGAACAATTGTCTACGCCGGAATATGAAACGGCCGAATTATTTGTGGATGCACTTTGTGTACGGTTGAACCTGATGATTGAGAAGGTCGGCGGACATGAACATATCAAAGGCATCGGTATTGGTGCGCCAAATGGCAACTATTACACGGGTACGATTGAATACGCACCTAACCTACGGTGGACGGGCGTAATTCCCCTGGCCGATATGGTGTCGGCTAAAACCAACCTGCCAACCGCCCTCACCAATGATGCGAATGCAGCCGCCGTAGGCGAAATGCAATACGGTGCCGCTCGTGGCATGCGCGATTTTATTACCATTACCTTGGGAACAGGTGTGGGCTCGGGTATTGTGGCCAATGGCCAACTAATCTATGGACACGATGGTTTTGCCGGCGAATTGGGACATACGATTATTCGTCCGGGAGGGCGACCACACTGGTCGACCGAAATAGCCGGCTCATTGGAAGCCTATGCCTCGGCCACCGGTGTAGCCCTAACAGCCCGCGAAATGCTGGCTGAAAATCCAGGTAAAGACAGTTTGCTACGTAAATACAAACCCGAAGAAATCACCAGTAAAAATGTATTTGAATGCGCTATGCTGGGCGATAGCATTTCGAAGGAAGTGTACCGCTTCACGGGTCAAATTCTCGGTGAATCACTGGCGAATTTTGTGATGTTTTCTTCGCCGGAAGCGATCATTTTGTTCGGTGGACTCATCAAAGCAGGTAAACTGATTTTTGATCCAACGATTGAGCACATGGAGAAAAACCTGCTGCCCATCTTTAAGAACAAAGTGAAGGTGATCAAGAGTGATTTACACGAAGCCGACGCAGCGATTCTCGGCGCCAGTGCGCTGGTGTGGGAAATGAAGCAGAGTCACGCAAGTCTGTAAGACTGCGGTGTCTTATGCCTGCTCTTGCAACCATTTGTCGCGACCCCAACCGGGTATCACGTGTTTTTCTGAATGGTAACTGGAACGCACCAGCGGACCGCTTTCTACATAGTCTAACCCGATCGTATAGCCGATTTCGCGGTATTCAGCAAACTCGTCGGGATGTACAAAACGATCTACCGGCAGGTGTTTGCGCGTAGGTTGAAGGTATTGGCCAATGGTCACTACGTCAGCGCCATTGTCTTTCAGGTCGTGCAGGGTTTGAATTACTTCTTCGCGGGTTTCACCCAAGCCGAGCATAATGCCCGATTTTACCCGCATGCCGCCTTCTTTAAGGGTGCGTAGCACTTCCATGCTACGCCAGTATTTGGCCTGGATGCGCACTCTCTTGGTGAGGCGCTCAACGGTTTCAATATTGTGCGACACTACTTCGGGTGCCGCGTCGATGATGCGTTGCACCTGGTCTTTATTGCCTTTGAAGTCAGGGATCAGGGTTTCAAGGGTGGTATCGGGACTTAATTGCTTTACCGCCCGAATGGTATTGTACCAGATGGTGGAGCCGCCGTCTTTGAGTTCATCGCGGTCAACCGAGGTCAGTACAGCATGTTTTACTTTCATCAGGAAAATCGCTTCTGCAACGCGTTGTGGTTCGTCCCAGTCAACTGCTTCCGGGCGACCAGTTGCTACTGCACAAAATCCGCAGCTACGCGTGCACACATTACCCAAAATCATGAAGGTGGCCGTGCCCGCGCCCCAGCACTCACCCATATTGGGACAGTTGCCGCTTTCGCAAATAGTATGAAGTTTGTGCGTGTCTACCAGTCCCCTGACCTGCTTGAAGTTTTCGCCGGTGGGTAGCTTAACGCGAAGCCAGCTCGGCTTCTTGATTCTCGATTCCGTTTCGGGTACAGCCGATACTACGGGTAATTCCTGCATGCTGCAAAAATACGTCACTTCCGTTTACCAAACAGAATGCTCACATAGGCATTGAAAAACAGGTGTTTTTCATCATTTTGCACCATTTGCAGCACACCCTTGGTATAGTATTCCAGGTTTACGCCCGCTTCAATGGCCGATACCACTTCGTTGAAACGGCCATAATCGAACCGCAGGGCCGCTTTGGCATGCACGCCGGGGTCGAGCTTCAGTTCGCCCCAGCCCACGGTAAATCCGCTGGCGCCGAGATAGGCATATTTAGAAAAATCGTCAACGTCTTCAAATTTTACGCGCGCGCGTTGTTGGGTGTTCACATCTTGTACATCCACATAATAGGGCTTCAGCAGACCCAGGGTTACGCCACCCGCCCACAATGCCGATACCGATACCCCGTTTTTATTGCTCTTGCCACCAATCAGGTATTGATAGCCGTAAGCGCCTTTCAACTGGAAGAAATTATTGGCCTTGCCGAAAATAAACTGGTTCACATTGCCGAAAATGTCGAAGCTACCAGCGTCTTTGTCTTCTTTGGGATGCTTCTTTTCGTTGAGCTCAAACATCAGCAAACGGGTCTTTTTGGGCGTCAGGAACCGACCCTTCTCATACGAAATGCCATACCCGTCGGTATTTAACTTGATGCCGAAAATGGAGTGTTTATCGAAGATGAGTTGCCCCTCTTCTTCCATCTTCACCATGGCATTGATGCGCTCTTTCTTTTCCGCTTTTTTCTTGTCTTTTTTGGGGTCAACCGGATTCTGTGCCCATACCATCACGGTAGTACTTACACAAAGGGCAACCAGGAGTATTTTTTTCACGCTCATGTATTTAAAATAGCCGCCTCGTAAATTTAGGCAAATTTATATCATGACAGCATCTGTAGTGTACAACGGGCAATTGCGCTGCCAGGCCACCCACAACCAAAGCGGCTCCATCATCGAAACCGATGCCCCCACCGATAACCGGGGCAAGGGTGAGCGTTTCTCACCCACTGATATGGTATGTGTTGCCCTCGGTACCTGTGTAATTACGACCATGGGCATTAAGGCGCAGGATATGGGCATCGACCTCAGCGGAACCACCCAGGATATCCAAAAACACATGGTCAGTGATCCCCGTCGCATCGGCAAAATCGACCTTATTGTGCGTCTGCCAAAAACGTTAAACCTAAGTGAAAAAGATAAAACCATCCTGCAAAGAGTAGGCGATAACTGCCCGGTGATGAAAAGTTTGTCGCCTGATCTGACAGTCAACCTCGTTTACGAATGGTAGTAGCCGGTATGTAAACGCCTGCCCTTCGGCTAATGACCGATGATATATTGACCTATGCGGCAATCCAGGCATTTCTTCAACAGGCAATAATGTTTTGTTAGTTCAAGCAAGGCCTGGCCATCGGCTGCCGTACTAACGGTGAGGCCTAACCGCTGCCAGCCCTGTAATACCTGGTTGGTTTCGGCAGGCATATTCTGCAACCAGTTGATGGCTGTTTGTCGCAGGGCAGGCATCGACATTGTTTGCGCGTAGGCAAACAACATGGGCACCACGGCATTGATGAGCAAATAATGAATGGCGTCTTCGCCGAGTTTTTTCGGCTGCCAGGGCGAGGCTTCGGCGGGTTGGTAATGATAGTCCCAGAAAGCACTGGCGGTAACAGCCAGCATGGTTGCCGCTTCTTTCCAATGCCCACAAGTAATCCAATGCCGGTGGATATCAGGGTATTGCTGAATAAGCGCAGCCAATTGCGCCAGTCGGATATCGGGAAAAGAGGCGGGCCGCATGCGAAGCCGGCTGGCCTGTCCATGTACGGGTGGAAACGACCGCAATTGTTGTGCAGCCGCATATTCCTGCGCCAGCAATTGCAAGTACGGATCGGCCGGATCGCTGGGTAGCAGCCCAGCTTGACCCAGCAATACCGCTTCTACTTTGGTAAGCTGTTGCCGTTGGCGGATCAGCCACTTCCAGTCGAGGCTGCTGCCAAGCCGCTCGAAGAAATCGCCATTCACCGGTCCGCCGAAATGCCTTGTCAACCAACACCAGCCGGCTTTCTCCCAATCATTGCCCGTTTCTTTCAGTAAAGAAGTAAAAGCAGCGGCATTTCGCTGTAAGCGCTCCACCACCAATTGCTCTTTCCAGGCCACCCAATAATCGGGCTTTACCATGTCTAACTGGTTACTGCAGGCGATGGTTTGGCCCGGCGAAGCGGTCATCAGCGCTTCATAACGGTTAAGCATACACGAAGAAATCCGGTCTTGTAGTTCGATGGTTGGCATACTGGCCGACAAAGTCTTGTCATCGTCTTCCCAAACCACATGCAGAATCACATTGGAGTAGAAAGGATCGCCACTGTGTTTGTGCTGGTTCCAGTGTGAACAGCGCGTATGTATTTCCACGTGCCCTGCCCAACGAATGCCGTCAATCAAAATTCGGGCGTTTAAAAAATCGGGGCCCTGGTGTTTGTTCCATTGGCCACTGTCCTGGATAACGATCTGCTCGCCCGTTTGGGTAACCAACCCGCGGGCGTCAAAATATTTCTGGTGCCAGATATATTGCAACAGTCTCTCCTGCATGGTTGCAATATGCATGTCAGGCAGCCGCCAAACAAGCGTGAAATAACCCTATTTAAAATGTTGCAAGGCCTGCACTACCCGGCTCACGGGCAGCCCCATCACATTGTAGAAATCCCCCGATACCGACTGAATACCTACTACCCCAATCCATTCCTGGATGGCATAGGCACCGGCTTTGTCGTAGGGTTTGTATTTCTGCACATACCACCTGATCTGGTCGGCGGTGAGCGCATGAAATTGCACCCGCGTAACATCAGCAAACGCGATTTCATCGGCACCGCGTCTGATGACCACGCCGGTAATAACGCGGTGCTCGCGACCCGACAAGGAGGCAAGTATCCGAATGGCATCGGCTTCGTTTGCTGGTTTGCCAATCACCATATCGTCCAACACCACAATGGTATCGGCGGCAATGACGATATCTTCTTCATCTGCTTGCTGCTGTACGGCTATACATTTGTTTCGGGCGATAAAAACCGGCACTTCTTCCACGGGCATGTTTGCCGGAAAATTTTCTTCCGTTGGCAATACCTGCACAGTAAAATCTATTTCGGCCCATTCCAGTAATTGTTTACGGCGGGGCGACTGCGAGGCCAGTATGATTTTTTTCATTGGTTACGGAATTTTTGCATCAGAGATACCATTTGAAGAAAAGCATGGTCAGGATGCCGGCCAGCATAATGCCCTTGATCAAACCACTGAGTTGATGGTAGTCTTCTTTGCTTTCCGCCTTTTGCAAACCAGTGAATAATTTGATCAGCGGAATGATAATAAAGGCGATGCAATAAACAGCACCCAGCCACCAGCCTTTGAGCAGGCCATATAACAATACAATTAACAAAGCTGCGCCGAGTATAAACAGCCAAACCATGATAAAATATTTGGTGGCTGGAACGCCCCACACAATCGGCATGGTTTTGCAACCATATCGGGCGTCGCCCTCCCGGTCTTCGATGTCTTTTACCAATTCCCTGATCAATGAAATGATAAAAGCGAAACTGCTGTAGATCACCGTAAACTTAAAAATAGCTTTGATCGAATCGCGATAAGGCGCTTCGTCAAACCGGGAGATACTCAGTTCGGCAAAATAGATAACGAGTATTACCCAGGCCGTGAGCAATGAGATCAGGATATTCCCTACCAATAATTTTTTCTTCAAACTGGTACTGTACAGCCATAACAGCAATACACAACCAAAATTGGCGATTCCGATCACCGGGTTGCGAAATTTCCAGCTCAGGTAAAATGCTATCACGACACCCACCGTCGACAAAATGCCATGCCAGGCAATGGCCCAGCGCCGGCTGATATGCTTTTGGATAACGATCGAATCAGGCTTGTTTACCTGGTCGATATTCAGGTCGAAATAGTCGTTAATGATATATCCCGCGGCTGCGATAAAAACCGACGATATCACCAACAGGATAAAATAAAAAGGATCCAGTTTGAGACCCGGGTCATACCAGTTCAGCTCGTTGCCGTCGGTCATGGCTGGCAACAACAGGCACAGGTAAAACAATACCTGGGTAACTATTATAAAAAACAGGTTAGGCCATCGTATCAGGCGGAAAAATGCAATCATTACCAGGTCATTTGGAAGTCACTGAAGCGTCGTTCATCCAATCGCCTCTTAGCTTCATCACTTTTTCGATGATTTGGCGTACACATCCATGTCCGCCGGCAATCGGCGAAATATAAGCCGCCATTTGCCGCACTTCCGGCGCAGCATCGGCTGGTGCCACGGCCAGTCCGGCTACGGCCATTACTTCCAGATCAGGAATATCATCGCCCATAAACAACAGCTCGTTTAGCGCAATGCCATGCGTTTGCCGGTATTGTTCCAATACGGCGAGTTTATTATGTACGCCAAGATAAACATCGTTGATACCGAGTTTTTGCAATCGAATGCGAACAGCTTCTGACTGTCCGCCTGAAATAACCAACACCCGGTAGCCCTTTTTAACCGCGAGTTGTAAAGCATAGCCATCGCGCACATTCATTCGCCGCATTTGCTGACCATCATCCAGCAGCCAAACGCCGCTATCGGTCAACACACCGTCTACGTCAAACACAAAGCTGGTTATTTGCCGAAACTGTTGCAGAATTGTCATGGCCGACAAAAATAGCTGATTTTGCTCCTTGTTTCTATCTTTAGAGAATCTAAAACTGCTATATGAAAAGGCTTTTGAAAATATTGGGTTGGCTGCTGGCCGTTGTTGTACTCATTATTTGTGTGGGATTTTTCTTTCCGGCCACGGTATCGATCAGTCGGTCGACCGAAATCAAGGCCGCGCCCGACCAGGTGTACGAAGTACTTACCGACCTCAGTACCTATAATGAATGGATGACCTGGAACCAGGTAGACCCTGCCATGAAAATAGAATGGGGCGCCAGCAAAAAAGGTAAGGGTGCCAGCTATAAATGGTTTAGCACAAACCGGCAGGTGGGCAATGGCTCTTTAACCATTACTGATGTGGAGCCCAATAAAAAAGTAACCACGACTATGCTATTTGGTGAATCACCTGAACCCACAATGGCCAGTTGGTTGCTGGTACCCGGCAATGGAAGTACCGGATTGACCTGGAACCTCAACATGAATATGGGCATGAATCCCCTGGCCCGCTGGTTCGGCAAATTGATGAAGGGTTCCATGGAAAAAGATTTTGAAAAAGGACTGGCTCAACTCAAAGAGAAAATTGAATCGGGCAAGCTGGGCGTGCTATCTCCTACTATGACCATTGAAAAAACACGTGTGGGTGATATGCAGCTACTAACGGTGATGGATACCGCCCAAACCATGGCCGATATCGGACTGGTGTTGCAAAAGGCTTATGGCGAAATGGGCGACCTGATGAAGGCGCAAAAACTCGAATTTGCATCTGCGCCGATGGCTACCTATTTAACGATGGGAAATCCGTATGTGATTGAAGCATCCATTGCCGTTACGGGAAAACCTGGCAATACAATGGGTCGGGTAAAAATGCGATCGGTAACAGGCGGTGATGCAGTGGTGGTTCGTTATTATGGGCCCTACGAAAAATCAGATACTGCCTATGCGTTGATTGCCGACTGGCTCAAGAACAACAATCGCAAGGCACGTGGAAAAGCTTTTGATCAGTATGTAGATGATCCCACTACCAAAGCATCTATGTATGAGGTACGCACAGATATTATTCAGTTGCTGGATTAAAGTTGGCAATCGCTTCGCTTAGTTGTTTATACAAGACCTGGGCTTCGGGATAGGCTGCTAACAATTGCAAATGCGTTTCGATGGTGGATTTGTCGTTTCGTACCGCCGGACCGGTTTGCCAATGCCAGGGATCATCTGCAGCCACTCTATGAACCGTTTCTCGAAGCAAGGGCATTAGCAACCCAAAGTCCTGCCCTTCTGCCTTACAATAGCGATACGCAACAGCATACAACAGGTTCGGAAAGTTGTTTACCCAAATAGCACCCACGTGCAATCGCTTTCTGTCTTCGGCCGAACAGTATTGCCAGGGGCAACCCATATCGATGGCCAATCTCGACAAGATATTTTCATCTGCAGCACTGGCTGCTTCCAGTAAAAGCGGTACTTCGGCTGCGGGTAAATCTGGACGCCGAATACTTTGCAAATGATAAAAAACGCCGTTCCTGTTTGTAACGGGTAACAATATTTCTCGCGAAACCGAACCCGCTGTATGTACCACCAATTTTCCTGGTAATGACAAAGCCTGTAATTCGCTGAGCGCTGCATCACTCAATGCAATTAGGTAGAGATCGGCTTCTTTTACGATATCGGCCCATTCACTGCAATGGTTAGCACCCCAGGCAGCGGCCAACGCCGCAGCCTTTGTGGGGTTTCGGCCAAAAACCTGGATCACCTGGTGGTTGGTGGTTCGCAGCAGGCGACTGAACAAAGTGGCTACATTGCCGGTTCCGATGATAACAATTTGCATGTTGTATTTTTGGCGCCATGAAATTAGCACAAAAGCTGGCCCTGCATTCCATCCGTGCCAAACTCAATATGCTGGCCTTGTTTTCAAAGCAGCGCGCTGCCGAGCAGGCTTTCGCTATTTTCTGCACACCGTTCCGCCGTACCCGAAAGCCCGAACCGCCGATTTTCAAACAGGCTGAGCGACTGCCACTATTGGTCGATAATATCCGCGTAGCGGGCTATCGCTGGAACAAGGGCCAGGGCGAAAGGATCATGATCATTCATGGCTTTGAATCGGCGGCACGCAATTTTGAACGGTATATTGTGCCGCTGGTAAAGATGGGTTATGAAGTAATTAGTTTGGATGCACCGGCGCATGGTGCTTCTGGCGGCAAACAAATCACCTTGCCATTGTACCTGAAGAGCATCGACGCCTTGATTGCCGAAACGGGTTTGCCGGTGGCGGCCATGGCGCATTCATTCGGCGCCCTCACGCTGATGCTTTACCTGGAAAAAAATGCAATGGCCAACAGTTGTAGAACGGTATTGCTGGCACCGGCTACTGAATCCAATACTGCTATTAAAAGTCTTTTCCGTCTATTGCATTTAAGTGACAACCTGCGGCCTGCCTTTGATGCAGTGTCGAAGCAGAAAGGCTATCAAGGGCATGGGTATTATTCGATACCGCGTATTCTGCAAGTGATACAGCCACCGATTTTATGGGTGCACGATGAAGAGGATGAAATCACACCGATCAAAGATGTGCAGCCAATCATTGCAAAGGCGCCTGCTCATATTGAATTCATGATCACCCGCGGCTGGGGCCACCGGCAGATCTACCGCGAAAACAAAGTGCAGAAGAAAGTGATTTCGTTTTTAACCGGCCTTCCCATCCCGACCGCCCAACATAGGCACAAATGAAAAATTGTCGAAGATTTCTTCGTGGTAACTGCCATCGGCAGTTTTTGTGAGGCGCAACATGCGTTGTACAGCACCTTCACCCACGGGGATTACCATATTCCCGCCGGTTTTTAACTGCGCGATGAGTTTCTCCGGAATATAAGGTGCGGCCGCCGTGATCAACACTTTATCAAAAGGCGCGAAAGTAGGCAGGCCTTCAAAACCATCGCCGTAAAAAAATTTAATCTGGTTGTATTTTTTTAGCCAGGGAAAAGTTTTCAGTGCATCAAACAAGGCTTTCTGTCGCTCGATGGTAAATACCTGTACGCCGATTTCACCGAGTACCGCCGCCTGGTAACCACTGCCAGTGCCGATCTCCAATACTTTATCAAAAGGCTTGGGTTCAAGTAACTGGGTTTGATAGGCCACTGTATATGGCTGTGAAATGGTTTGACCTACTGCAATGGGAAAAGCTTTGTCTTCGTAGGCCTTTTCATCAAAAGCCGAATCGAGAAAAAAGTGTCGGGGGATATTGTTAATAGCCGCCAACACCCGCTCATCGCTAATCCCCTTGGATTGCAGCAGGTCAACCAGTTTTTTTCTAAGACCTTTGTGCCGGTAACTGTCTTCGTAGGTTCGCATACCGGGCGCAAAATAATCTAAAGCTTCATATCTGCAATGATGCCTTTGATCCTGGCATCGAGCGCGGCACTTTCTTTGTCGAATGATTTTGCATCAGCCAGTGTGGTATTGACACTGAAATAAAATTTGATCTTTGGCTCAGTACCACTGGGGCGCGCAGAAATTTTACTATCGTCTTCCAGCACAAACTGCAACACATTGCTTTTGGGCAGGTCGATGGTCCACTCCTCGCCTGTTTGTGGGTTTTTGCCCTTTTGTAATTCATAATCGAGCAGCATAACTACAGGCGATCCGTTGATCGTTTTAGGCGGGTTGTTGCGATACCCCTCCATCATCGCCGCAATTTGTTGTTGACCATCCATGCCTTTCTTGGTGATGGAGATCAGGTGTTCTTTATAGAAACCATATTCTACATAGAGGTCGATGAGTTTCTGGTACAATGAACGGCCCTTGTCTTTTTCGTAAGCAGCCATTTCACACAACAGGGCCACTGCGCTCACCGCATCTTTATCGCGAATCTGGGAACCGATCATGAGTCCGTAGCTTTCTTCTCCACCCACTACATAATTTTCTTTGCCTTCTTTTTCTTTGATCAGTTCGGCAATCCACTTGAAACCCGTCAAAACATTGTAACAATTGATGTCATTCTGCCGGGCGATTTCATCGATCAGTTCGGTGGTTACAATGGTTTTCACCACCATATCATTGGGCGCAGCCAGTCCCTTGGCCTTGCGCGCTTCGATCATATAATTGAAAGCGAGCACAGCGGTCTGGTTGCCATTCATCAACACCCAATTGCCGCTATCATCTTTCACGCCAATGCCCACCCGATCGGCATCGGGGTCGGTACCGAGCAGGATATCTGCATCCAATTGTTTGGCCAATTTGAGTCCGTAAGCCATGGCATCGGCTTCTTCGGGGTTTGGATAATTCACCGTGGGAAAATTGCCATCGGGCTTCGACTGCTCTTCTACCACATGTACATTGGTAAAGCCGAAAGTTTCCAACACTTTTGGCACCAACATAATACCGGTACCATGAATGGGTGTGTACACAATCTTGAGGTCTTTTTGGCGCGCGATCACATCGGGATACACACTGAGACCCTTTACCATCTCGGTGTATAGGTCGTCAATTTCTTTGCCGATCAGGGTAATATTGGCTTCGCCACCCGACCATTTCACTTCGTCGACCGACGATATTTTGTCTACTTCGGTAATAACATTTTTGTCGTGGGGTGGTACAAGTTGTCCGCCGTCGTTCCAATAGGCTTTATACCCATTGTATTCTTTCGGATTGTGCGAAGCAGTACAAACCACACCGCCCTGGCAGCCAAAATGCCTGATCGTGAAACTCAATTCTGGCGTGGGCCGCAATGCTTCAAACAGGTACACTTTGATATCATTGGCGGCAAACACGTTTGCTGTTGTTTCTGCAAAAAACCGGCTGTTGTTGCGGCTGTCGTGTGCAATGGCCACTTTAATTTCTTTGCCGGGATAAGTGGCTTTCAGGTAATTGGAAAATCCCTGCGTGGCCATACCCACGGTATACTTGTTCATGCGGTTCGAGCCAACGCCCATGATGCCGCGAAGGCCACCGGTACCGAACTCGAGGTTACGGTAAAAAGAGTCGGTCAGTTCGGTCGGATTTTTTTCCGCCAGTTCTTTAATGGTCGCTTTTGTTTGTTGGTCGTAGTTGCCGTTGAGCCATTGGTCAATTTTTGCCTGAATGCCTGCATCCATAATATTCAGTTTTATATAGGCGTTGAAGATATGTATTTTTGATTCATTGAAAACCATATCGTTATTGTCAATCCGGCACAGATCCACCGGACTATTGGCGGCCTGCTTCACCATGGTTGGCTCGCTGTCTGCGCAAGATTCGATCCCGGCGCCCAAGCCCGGACGTGTATGGGGTGTAACCGGTGCCCATGCCCTGATGTGGACCGGTAGTTTCATCGCATTGAACAAGGCCTGGTATGCCGACTACCCCCGAAGCGCCTTTCACTTTTTCAACGATGGTGCTGAATGGAACCAGGTCGATAAGGCGGGCCATGCGTGGACAGCCTATCAATTGGCGCGCGGATCGGCTGCTACCTGGCAATGGGCGGGAATGAATCGCCGAAAAGCAGCCTGGCTGGGTGCTGCGAGCGCCCTGGCTTTTCAAAGCGTTGTAGAGATTCAGGATGGCTATTCGGCAGAATGGGGTTTTAGTGCCTGGGATATGGCGGCTAATCTCGGGGGTGCCAGCAGCTTCCTGGTGCAGGAACTGGCCTGGCAGGAACAGCGACTACATATAAAAATGGGCTATTGGCCGCATGACTATCCCGATGGTTTGGAAACGCGCAGAAATGATTTATTCGGCAAGGGATTTTCAGAACGAATCCTAAAAGACTATAATAGCCAGACCTATTGGATCAGCGGCAATATCCATTCGTTTTTTCCCAACAGCCGCTGGCCAAAATGGCTAATTCTGTCTGTTGGTTATGGCAGTGATATCATGTTGGGCGCGCACAGCAATCGTTGGCAAAACGACGAGAATACAACCATTGATCGGAGCGACCTCGCGCGCACCCGGCGGTTTTATTTGTCCGCCGATATTGATCTAACGCAGATCCCTACCCGAAGCAGGGCCTTGAAGACCGTTTTCTTTCTTTTCAATGCAGTGAAAATTCCTGCCCCTGCCCTGGAATGGAATACCAGCAATGGTTTCCGCGGGCATTGGCTGCACGAATGATTTAATCTTTTAGGCCGATCAAATCATATAGGCACCGGTTACCCGATCGCCCGACACTTCTACATAGATATGCTCCTGCAGGGTGGTTGCCAGGCTAATGCCTACATAGTCGGCTTTAACGGGAAATGCTTTGTGGGTACGTTCAATAAGGGTCAGCAATTGTATTTGCCGGGGATGGCTGTTCAAGAAAGGCTTCAGCGCATAAAGGCTGGTTTTGCCACTGTTCACCACATCGTCTACCACAATGATGATGCGATTGTTGAAATCAGGTTCCCGGTTCAGGGTTACGGGACCAGGCCGGCGTTTGTCGAGCGCAAGTTCGATGATCTCTGATTCGAGGCCGGCGATTTCTTTGATCAAACGGGCAAGTATATGCGCCATTACCACACCGTTGTCGCGAACCCCTGCCAGTATGATCGTCTCGCTGGTATCGCCCAGTTCTTCGGCAATTTCATACGCCATCCGCTCCAGTTTCACAGCTGCCGAAGTTTCATCGAGGATGTATTTTTTTTCCGTGTCCATGCCTGATTTTAAGGCCGAAAAATTACAACAAAACCCCGAGCCAATCGGAAATCACTTAATTTAGTTTTCACAAAGCCGTCTATGCAACTCCTATCCCAAATAGCTTTTTTCCTACTGGCAACTACGGCCATCTACCTTTTTACGCGCCGGATCACCCGCATCAGACGCAATATCCTATTGGGCAAGGAGTCAGACTATAGTAACGACAAACCAGCTCGGTGGCGCAACCTGTTGTTGCTGGCCTTTGGACAGAAAAAAATGTTTGCCAATCCGTTGGTAGCAGTGATGCACTTCGTGATCTATGCGGGTTTTATCATTATTAATATCGAAGTATTGGAAATTATGCTCGATGGTTTGCTCGGTACCCACCGGCTTTTCGCCAAACCACTCGGGGACTTTTATTTTTTCCTGATCGATGTTTTTGAATGGCTGGCGGTGGGTGTAATAACGGTATGTATCGTTTTTTTAGCCCGGCGCAACCTGCTAAAGATAAAACGATTTATTAGCCATGATCTCGATGGATGGCCCCGTTCAGATGCGAATTATATTTTATTGTCGGAGATTTTCCTGATGAGTTTGTTCCTGTTGATGAATGCGGCTGATCCTTCGTTCTCCTTCTCTGTTTCGCATTGGTTGAAGCCCTTGTTCAATGGCTGGTCAGCGCATTCGCTGCATGTTTTTGAACGTGTATGCTGGTGGTTACACATTGCGGGTATTTTTGCTTTTCTCAACTACCTGCCTTTCTCCAAACACCTGCATATTTTGCTGGCATTTCCCAATGCCTGGTACGCTCGACTGCAGCCGCCTGGTAAGATGAACAATATGCCGGCAATTCAGCAAGAGGTTTTATATGCCATGCAACCTGAACTTGCACCGGCTGATGTGGTTGCGCCTACTTCTTTTGGTGCCAAAGATGTTACCGACCTGTCATGGCGCAACCTGCTCGATGCCTACACTTGCACCGAATGTGGGCGTTGTTCGGCTGCTTGTCCGGCGACCCTCACCGGCAAAAAATTATCGCCCAGAAAAATAATGATGGACACCCGCGATCGGCTGGAAAGTCTTGGTCGCGCTATTGACGCCGGCGATGACTCATCCGCCGAAGGCAAAACTTTATTGTATCATTATATAAGTGTGGAAGAGCTCCGGGCCTGTACCTCCTGCAATGCCTGCGTGCAGGCTTGCCCGGCGAGTATTAGTCCGCTGGAAATCATACTCGAACTTCGCCGCTGCCTGATCATGGAAGAAAGCAGTGCGCCGCAAGAATGGAATGTGCTGTTCGGAAACGTCGAAAACAATTTTGCGCCCTGGAAATTTTCACCCGACGACCGGGATGCCTGGGTGCAGGCGGGTAGTTGAGGGCCGGCCCTTGCCGATCTGTTTATCGAAAAAAATCTACTTGCCGTACATACTAAAAAGCCGAAAATAAGCGTTGGGTCGGCCGTTTTGGTCGACGGATGCCGTTCCCCTGCGCCTTTTTAGACGAACGGGCTCCTTGCCGGAAAACGAGTTTTAATGTGATTTAGTCTGTCGCTGAACAACATTTGTTTTTCGAGGCCGTTTTTACAGGAAATACGGTCTGATGCGTCATTTTTTTCTCTTATCACTGCTTTTTTTGGCAATATCTACTACTTCTTATGCACAGCCATGTACACCGCAGGGAGATGAAGTAACATACGGCACTGGCAATATTTGGCGCGGCTATGTCTATAACAATAGCAATTTGGGAAATTACCGCGGTTACGTAACGGAGGGGTCAGCCAGCTCGCCCAATTTTGACGAGAATTTCGGCGGCGACGATGTTACGTATGCCACGAATGGTTGCGGCACACAAACCGAAACTTTTAGTGTTCGATATAAACTCAGAAAGAATTTCGCGGCGGGCACTTATACATTCACCATTGGTGGCGATGATGGTTACCGGTTTAGTGTTACTGGCGGTAGTTCCTGGCTGATCGACAATTGGGTAGACCAGGGGTATACGACCTCTACGGCTACGGTTACCTTAAGTGGAAATACTGATTTGGTACTGGAATACTATGAACGGAACGGTGCGAACCGAATTAGCTTCAACGTAACCACCGCTTGTACTAATGGCACTGAGAATACAGGCATTTACGGTACCAATAATGTATGGCGTGGCTATTTGTACGACGGCACCAATTTCAATACTTATTATGGCATGGTGACCGAGGGTTCGGCATCGAGCCCCAATTTCGATGAAAGTTTCACGGGTAACTATGCGAACTACGCTACCAGTGGATGCCCCATCTATACAGAAACCTTTAGCGCCCGCTACCGGCTTACCAAAAACTTTCCAACAGGCACCTATCGCTTCACCGTGGGTGGTGATGATGGTTATCGTTTGAGTGTGTCTGGGGTTAGCGGCTGGCTTATAGATGGCTGGGTCGACCAGGCGTATACTACCCGTACCGCAACAGTCAATTTGAGTGGAAATGTCGATATCGTATTGGAGTTTTATGAGAATGCAGGTGGTAACCGGCTGAGTTTCGATTTAACAACGATAAGTGTTTTGCCGATCGATCTGCTGCATTTTAATGGCCAACAAATAAATAACCAGGTAAGGCTGAACTGGTCGGTAACGCCCGAAAGCACACCCAAGGTTTTTGGGGTGGAACGGTCGGCTGAGAATGGCAACTTCCAGCAAATTGGCGAGGTGAATCCGACATTTGCATCCAAAACAACGTATCAATATGTGGATCCTACCCCTGTTACGGGTCGCTCGTCTTATCGATTGAAGATGACCGATGAAAACGGTCGGATTACTTATTCAAATAATATCTCATTCAATACGGCCAACAATAGTTCGTCGTGGCGCATTTTCCCAACCCTGGTTACCAATGGTACGGTGCAATTGCAGGCCGGCAATTCAGTGAGTTCGGGTGTTTTGCAGGTGAGTGATATCAGTGGCCGGTTGCTTATTCGTCGGGTATTGACGGGCGTGCAGGCAGGTAGCCAGTTTAAAGTTGATCTGTCGGCCATCAGTCATACACCAGGCATTTACACGGTGCAGGTGATACAAGACAATGATATGTTTACCAGCCGAATAGTAGTTCCCTGATAATTATTTTGCAGGGGGTGCAATGGTTTTTCCACTTATATTGTCAAAGGGAAAAACGGCTATGAACAGTCTAACCAAAACATTGCCGGTACTGCTGCTGGCTTTATCGCTCACAGGATGTGTAAAAGACAAGGTTTCCCGAACCTATACCTTATTCAAGCCGGTATATGAGCGCAAGGAAAATGTGTTGGCGACCATTAAAAGTGAACCCGGAAAGGCGCTGGAAAAACCAGGCAAAATCTATGTTTATGGCCACTATCTATTTGTAAATGAGGTCAACGAAGGGGTGCATGTTTTCAACTATGCCGACCCTGCCAAACCGGTAAACCAGGCCTTTATTCGCATTCCTGGTAACCTTGATATCGCGGTACGTGGCAATACGCTTTATGCCGATGTATACAGTGATATGTTAACCATCGATATCAGCGATCTCATGGCAGCCAAGGTTACCCATAGTTACCCGAATGTATTTCCGGAACGAACCTATAGTAGTGGATTTATTGCCGATAGTACGCAGTACATCGTGGGCTGGGAACAGCGCGACACAACGATCGCCTATGATGATCCCAACCCCTGTTTTGGCTGTGTGCCCGGTGTGATTTGGATGAACGACGCCGCTGAATTTGCCGCTTCAACAGCAACCAAGTCGGCCGTTGGCGTTGCTGGTTCGATGGCCCGCTTTAGTATAGTCGACAATTTCCTTTACCTCGTGAATGCCTATAGCTTACAAGCTTTTGATATTTCTACGCCGGCTACGCCGGTAAAATCGACCGAGCCTTTATTTTTTTTTGACGAGCTTGAAACCATCTACCCGTTCCGCGACAAGTTATTCATCGGTGCTACCACCGGCATGTTTATCTATGATATCAGTACTTCCGGTCAGCCGGTATACGTAAGTCATCTTGCCCATTTTCGGGTATGCGACCCTGTTATAACAGATGGCGACTTTGCCTATGCAACCCTGCGCGCAACAGCCTTATGTGGCGGTATACAGGAAAGCCAACTACAGGTAGTTGATGTACATGATATCCAGCAACCAACACTGCTGACAACGGTACCCATGAAAGATCCGTATGGGTTGGGTAAGTCGGGCAACCTGCTTTGGGTTTGCGATGGTGAAGCGGGATTGAAAATTTTGGACATCAGCAATCCCAAATCGCCCAGCCTGGTGAAGCAAATCAATGGAATCAATCCATATGATATTATTCCGATCAATGGAATCATGTTGGTTTCGGCAAAAGAAGGCATCTTTCTGTACAATGCTGACCCTGCCAATATTCACCTTGAAAGCAAACTTCAATGACCATTCGGCCATTGCTGTTAGCAGTTAGTGTTAGCTTGCTTTTTTGTACGGTTCACGCACAACAAGGCTGGACATACCGTGCATTCAATTATGCGGGTGCCATCTTTGGTGATGGCCCAAGGGGTTTGCAGATCACGAGTATGCACGGCTTTTACCGGGCAAGACAATATGCTGCCTTGGGAACAGGCTATGAGTATTATCATCGAAGTTCGGTACCGCTTTTCCTGGCATACAAACTGTCGTTGGTGCCCAAGTTTCATCTGTATGGCAATGCCAATGCAGGACTAAGTTTCCTCCTGAGTAAGTCGCCCAATACCCCATTTGGCAACTTGCAAACAAAAGCTCCGCCAGGTTTTTTGGGTGAGGCGGGCATCGATTGGTTTAAAACTGTCCAATCGTCGCGTTACGGTTTTTCGCTGGGCGGCTGGTATTCTTACCGGCAATTCCAGGAAAAATTCAGAACAGAACAATGCATTACCCGCCCTTGTTCCGATGTGTGGGAAGAATACCGCTACCAGTATTCACGCTGGATTATCAAAGCGGGTTTTGTGTTTTGATGGTTTATTTAAAAGCAATGTATTTGGATTCGATCTTAACGATCTTGTTCATAAATTCTTTGAATGCGTTGTATTCTGCCGGACCAATATTCTTTCGGTCAAGCCTGGCTTTTCTGACAACCCGAACGGTTGAGTCGTTGACACGGATGAAGTCAATTGAATATACACTTCCCGCAAATTGATAGTTTGCCGAAGCCGGTACTTCCATCAGCTTCTTACCAGCAGGCGCTTCTATGTTGATGTCGGTTAAATAGTCGTCGACTTCCTCATAACGCCAATATTCCAGGGGAAAAGCACGCAGATCTTTGGAAAAATTATCAAGGGTGGCAATGATATCGCCGTAGGGCACACGAACCATATTCATATCTCCTACCTCAATTAACTCGTTTTTGACAACAGCAGAATAATTATAAGACACCCTTTCTGCTGTATTGTCCAGTCCATTAAATTCTACGCTTGTAATGGTTATTGCGTTTTTAAAACTACCGCCAATGGCTTCTTGCAATTTTTCCTTTTGTTTTTCGGCGCTCAGGTTTTTATAAGCAGAACGAATGGAACTGCTCAATGCAGCTGTTTTGGTAACATTGACTTTCAGTTGCATATCGGTCCCCTCAAAACGGATGGTCGCTTTGCGCGCTACGCTATCTATCAGGCGATTTGGTGATACAATGGGCTGCAGTCCGGTTTTACTGGCTTCTTTTTGCGCGGCAGGAATGAAGAGCGACATGGAACCGGGAAGATTATAGGGCAAACCGGCGAATGGCAATTCATTGTCTGTTAATTCCAGGTAAAAGGGTTTGCCATCCACTTGTAACAGTACAATGCAGTGGTTGAATTCCAAACTGGGTAAAAGCATTTCGTTGGTTCCATTGTCGCGCGTTGCCACCAAAACCAGGTTGGCTTCCAGTCCCGCCAGTTCTGCTAGTGACACAAACAAAGCTGACAAGTCTTTGCAATCACCCAGCCTGGTGTTCAAGGTAACCGAAGGTTTTTGTGGAATATAAGCGCCTTGTCTGAACGAAACATGGCTATATCGAATATTCTGCTGAATATACTGGTATATTTTTTCAGCTTTTTCTAAGGCCGACAGTTTTGCAGTATTGGCGAACAACGAATCATATACTTCTTTCAGTTCGTATTCTCCATCCAACTGGAAATGACTGATATCGCTGTACCAGTCTACAATTTTATCCCAGGAAGAAACCGTTGAAATATGTAAAGTGGGTGATACATCTGTTAGATTCGGCATGTATGGCTCCTCGTCTATTGGTTTGGGGTCATTTACCTGCCAGGTGTATAATTTAAATTCGTCCACCTCTTTAATGGTCGGTTTTGTACTGCCATTGCTCACCGCTTGTTTAAAAGGAATAGACTTGTCAATTAACAGGCTGTATCGTAAGGTGGTTGCCGGTTGAAATGAACAAAGTAGAAAACGGTCCCAGAAATCGGCTGCCAACCGACCGGTTGCATAGTTCTGTATTCGGTATTTGATAACAACTGCATCACCGGCTTCAAGAGAGGTGAACACCATTTCGTTGCCGTTTTTTTCTGCCTGGTGTTTGCTGCCGTTTTTCTTCACGACTTCTGCCTTTTCTATCAGCAGGGTTTGTGTGTATTCATTGTATGAAATATAGCTTTCTTTCCACTTGTCGATACCCGCCGCAGTGTTGATCTTGATCACCATGGTCGTAAACTCTTCCACAGCACCTTCTCCATACACGATCACTTGTCTTTCGTTGAGGAGATACGAAAAGCTATAATTTCCCGACACTACATTATTTTCATTCTTCTTAATGAGGTCGTACACGTCGGTTTCAGGGAACTGTTTGGCAAGGTCTTTTTTGTTTGATAGTGCTCTTATCTTTTTCCGGGTTTCATAATTATTGGGATCAAAAAGCAAAGCATTCTTATAGGCAGCCAATGCTTGCTCGCTCAAGGCTTCCTGTTCTTTAACCACGCCCTTGTTATTCCAATAAGTTGCAACAAAAGGCGCTATTCCCAACACGGTGTCGCAATATAGAGCGGCAGTTTTATAATCCTGTTGTTGGTAATAATAACTCACCAGGTCGGTCTGAAGATTAGTCTCGTAAGGGAATATCGATAGTAGTTTCTGAAAGCAGGCCAGGGCTTGTTCTTTCTTTCCCTGTGCCAAATACTCGTTGCCGAGTTTTTTAAGCATGTCGTATGCAAAATTGCTGTCCAGGTATTTTTTATAAACGTTTATCGCGCCATCTATATTCTTGTAAGCGTTTTTTTGTACGTCCACAGCCAGGTCAATAATAGACTGGTTTTCGGGGTATTTTTCATAGGCCGTCTGAATCAGCTTGATGGCTTCGTCGTGTTTTTTTCTCGCATTTAATATTTCGATATGCAGTTGAATTAAATCGCTGTTTTCGGCATATTTCTTTACCATATTTGCGTATTGCTCTTCTGCCTCTTCGTATTTCTCCTCATTCATCAATTGCCTTAGGCCCAGTTGTAATGCAATCAGACAATTAGGGTCTTTTTCTTTCATGCGTTCAACTTCTTGCGAAAGCAATGTTTGGTTTTGCGCTTTTAATAAACACTGAATCAACTCAAAGCGTAGCAACGAATTGTTAGGGTATTTTTTGAGTATGGGTTCTATCGCCTTTCGCGCTTCAAAACTGCGTTGGTTTCTTAGATATGCCTGCGACAACAGCAAATAGTTCACCGGATTGGTTGGATCTGACTTTATTTTTTCCTGAAAAAAGGTTTCAGCAAAGTGCTTTATTTCAGTTGTTGTGTTGCCTGAAGCCGCTTTTTGATATGGCTGTACAAGGTTGCTATCTTTTAGCGCTTCCAGGACATTCCCGTTTTTATCGGTACATCGAATGATAAAATTGGCGGTTGCGCTATTTGTGTAGCCTATCTGTACTAAAATTCGGTTATACCCTTTTTGCAAGTGACAAGCCGATTTATAGTAATCGAGTTCGGTAATTATTTCTTTCGCGGTTGAAATAACGAGGGCGTCGTTTACCCAAACTTTTAGAGAGCCACCACCACCTGCATTGAGCAGAATGTCGGCTTCTTCGGGAGAATAAACAAATGATTGTGCATAAACGATGGCAGTGTTATCAGGGATATATGTGTTGACCGACATCCATGCATCCTTGTCTGAAGAAGCGGGAACGAACCAGTGAATGGGGGCTTTATTTTTTCCTGAAAAGCTGGCGGTTGATTCTGGATGTGCCAGGGGGCCGTAGTCTTTGTAAAAACCTGTTCCCGACAAGTTTTCAAAAGGACCGGCATATTGCCATTGCATAATACTCCCCATTTGTTTCCATTCAGCCAAGGCCTGCTCAAAATGGTTGGTTGCCAGGTTATGAGACGCCTTTACATAATGTGCTGCTGCCTTAATAGAGCCATTAGGTTGCTTGCTTTGGAAAATATGTTGCAAAAGCGCCATTTGACTAGCCTGTTTTTTACCATATGGGCCCAATACGCCAGCTTCAAACCACATGGAATAGAGATATGGGTCAGGTGCATTTACTTTTTGCATGACCAGGTCGTAGAAACCAGGATCAGCCTTATCGTTGCCGTTAAATTTGTCGAGATATAAGAGGGTTATATACGCATCAGCCGCGGTGGCCGGGTTCTTCAAGGCTTTCTGTAAATATTCTATCGCTTTCTGTCGATCGTTGCGATGCAGCGCTTCCCAGGCTTTGTCGTAGTCGTTTGCAAAGGCAAATTGAACAAAAGCAGTTAACAGGAGGGCAAGGAATAAGGGTTTACGCATGGGCTTAAGGTTTGGTTTACAAATATAACAGGCGATACAATTCTCCTATAGCGTACTAACGACTTTTTCCAATAATCCAGTATTTTCTATTGAGATTTGACCAAATTAAAATACCATTTTGCCGGCGACGGCGTTTGGGTGGCGATATGGTTAGGTAAAAGCAAAGATAGTTGTAGGTAAAAGTAAAATGGCGCCACGTTTTTAGACGCGGCGCCATTTTACTTAAGTCGGGACGACTGGATTCGAACCAGCGACCTCTTGCACCCCATGCAAACGCGCTACCGGGCTGCGCTACGTCCCGCAAACAAAAGCCAGATTTTCTAACTTTTGCGGTCGGCAAAGCTAACCCAAAATTTCAATACACAAAAATCAAATAACAGTCCTAATTTCGCGGAACTTTACTGCGATGAAAGTATTACTCCGGCAGGTACTCATCAACGATCCACTCTCGCCTTTTGCGGGCTCCGTTCAGGACATCATCGTTGACAATGGAAAAATTAGTCAGATAGGAAATGAATTGGCAGACAGCCATGCCAAGGAGTATAGCCATGCCGGTTGGCAGGCCATGCCCGGATTTGTTGACTCCTTTGCACATTTTAATGACCCGGGTATGGAATACCGGGAAACCATCGAAACCGGTGCCGCCGCGGCCGCTGCGGGTGGCTTCACCACGGTGATGGTCGTACCCAATACCAAACCCGTTATTGATACCAAATCGGCGGTGGAATACATCGTGGCCAAAAACACACAACTGCCCGCCCGGGTGTTGCCCCTGGGCGCCGTTACCAGGCAGACCGATGGCAAAGAACTGGCCGAAATGTATGATATGTTTGCCAATGGCGCCATCGCCTTTAGCGATGGCATTCAACCCATACAAAGTGCCGGCCTGCTGGTTAAAGCGCTCCAATACATCAAGGCCATCGACGCCGTCTTGATCCAGGTGCCGGATGATACCAGCATCGCGTCCCATGGACTGATAAACGAAGGCATTGTGTCCACCCGGCTCGGCTTACCTGGCAAACCCATGATGGGTGAAGAATTGATCGTGGCGCGCGATATCAAACTCGCGCGGTATGCCGACAGCAAGATCCATTTCACGGGGGTGAGTTCACCCAAATCGATTGAGTATATCCGGCGGGCAAAAGACGGCGGACTCAATGTAACCTGCTCCGTAACCCCCTATCATCTTTTTTTCAACGACGAAGACCTTCTGCAATACGATACCAACCTGAAAGTAAATCCGCCGTTAAGGCGCAAAGAAGATATGTTGTTGTTGCGCAAGGCAGTGCTGGACGGCACCGTCGATTGCATCGCCACCCACCACCTGCCACACAATTATGACGCAAAAGTGTTGGAATTCGAATACGCGAAATTTGGGATGATTGGTTTGGAGTCGGCCTACGCTGCTGTGAAAACGGCCATACCCGAATTGAGCGACAAGCAACTAACCAACCTGTTTTCACGCAATGCCCGCACCATTTTTAAACTGCCTGCGGCTAAGATAGCCTTGGGGCAAGACATAGAACTCACGTTGGTGGATCCGCAAGCATCTGCCGTTTTTTCGGCGGCTGATATCCGCTCCAAATCGCGCAATTCAGCCTTTATCGGTCGGGAATTAAAAGGAAAAATAATCGGCACCCTGTGTGGCAACCGGATGCAAATGAACGCCGGACTATGACCACAGGAAAATTATCATTGATTACCGGCCTTGGTGCCGGTGTTTTGTACACGGCTGGTCTGCTTATCAGTCACCAGATGGGCACCGAAGCCCTGTCGGCTTTTCTAAGTGCGTATGCTTTTTTGCCATTGGTGCTAATCATCATTGGGCTGGGGGCGGTTTGGCTGCGTAAAAATTTTTCACCTGCACCCGAGTTAAAAGAATTGCTGAAATATGCCTTCCTCGCCTATTTTATTTTAGAACTCTGTTACGCCCTGTCAAATCTCTTGGTTTTTCGATGGATGGATCCCGAAGCCAATGATGCCGTGATGAAATATTTATACGCCCAAACCGAACAAAAATTAAAAGACGGCCAGGGTGGCAAAGAAAAACTAGAAGCGATTAAAAAAATGGCCGATTCGGTTAAAGGCCCAATCACCTACACCCAGGTATTGATTGGGATGGGGCAGCAACTGATTGTCGATTTTATCAAGTCGCTCTTTATTGCTACTATTACCAAACAAACCATTCAACCGAAGCAATAAATGGATCTGTCGATCGTCATACCCTTACTCAACGAAGCCGAATCCTTACCGGAACTAGCGGCCTGGATAGCTCGTGTGATGAAAGAACATGGGTATAGCTATGAAGTCATTTTTGTGGACGATGGCAGTACCGACAATTCCTGGCAGGTTATACTCGACTTGAAGGCTGAAAACCCGCATATCAAAGGCATCAAATTTCAGCGCAACTACGGAAAATCGGCCGCCCTCAACGAAGCTTTTCGCGCCGCTACGGGCGATGTGGTCATTACCATGGATGCCGACCTGCAAGACTCACCCGATGAGATCCCCGGACTGCGAGCCATGATCCTCGACGATGGTTATGACCTGGTGAGTGGTTGGAAAAAGAAGCGATACGACAATACCCTGACCAAAAACCTGCCTTCCAAATTGTTCAATGCCGCTACGCGCAAAGTGAGCGGCATCTACTTGCATGATTTCAACTGCGGGCTAAAATCATACCGACTTAAAACGGTTAAAAGTATTGAAGTATATGGCGAGATGCATCGCTATATACCGGTGATTGCCAAATGGGCGGGCTTTCGAAAGATTGGTGAGAAAGTAGTAGAGCACCGGGCACGTAAATATGGCGTTACCAAATTTGGCCTGGATCGTTTTATCAACGGATTTCTTGACCTGGCATCCATCACCTTTGTGGGTAAATATGCCAAAAAGCCCATGCACTTTTTTGGCGTTTGGGGTACCCTGTTTTTCTTTCTTGGTTTTGTGGCGGTGGTGTACCTGGCCATTGCAAAAATTGTTGATCCAACCGTCAGCTTAAGCAATAAGCCGGTTTTTTTCATTGCACTCACCGCCATGGTGATTGGTTCGCAAATGTTTTTATCGGGATTTATTGGTGAACTGATCGCGCGCAACGCACCTGGCCGCAACGCCTACCTGATAGAAGAAAAAACCGGTTTCTGATGAAGATAGTGCTCATTGGTTCTGCACATCCTTTTCGCGGTGGTGGTATGACCAGTTTCAACGAGCGACTGGCAACTGAATTACAAGCGCAGGGCCATGACATTTACATCCTCAATTTCACCACCCAATACCCTGCTTTTCTCTTTCCCGGTAAAACCCAATTCACCAGCGACCCCGTACCAAAGCACTTAAAAATAGTGCGAAAATTACATGCCTTCAATCCCTTCAATTGGATCAGCGTCGGTCGGATGCTCAGGAAAGAATCCCCCGACCTGGTGATCGTTCGTTTTTGGCTGCCGCTGATGGCCCCCGCATTTGGCACGGTACTCAGGTTGGTTCGTGGCAACCACCACACCCGTATAATTGCCATCACCGATAATATTCGTCCACACGAAAAACGACTGGGCGACCAGGCATTAACGCGTTATTTTCTACGCGCCTGCGATGCATTTGTGTGCATGAGTAAAAAAGTGTACCTCGACCTGCAAAGTTTTCGGGTAGCCGGCCCCGTTAGACTGCTGGCGCATCCCCTGTATGATGCATTTGGTGAAAAAGCCGACCAGAGGCAAGCCCGGGAAAAACTCAACTTACCGGCTGACAAAAACATCCTACTCTTTTTTGGCTTCATTCGCAAATACAAGGGACTAGACATCTTACTCCAGGCCATGCAGCAATTGAACGACGACTCCATCGTATTGGTGGTTGCAGGCGAGTTTTATGAGAGTAAAGCGGTTTATGAACCGTTCATCAGTGCGTTACAGTCAACGGGTAAATTGATTTTGCACGAAAGCTTTATTCCCAATGAAGCTATCCGCTATTATTTTAGCGCGGCCAATGGGTTGATCCAACCTTACCGCTCGGCTACCCAAAGCGGCGTTACGCCCCTCGCCTATCATTTTGACCTGCCGATGATTGTTACCAATGTGGGCGGATTGCCCGATTATGTTATCGATGAAGAAACCGGGCTGGTTACCGAACCGGAACCCGCCGCCATGGCCGCTGCCATCACTCGCTATTTTACACTGGGTGAAAACCATTTCGGCCCCGCGCTCCTACTTGAAAAAAAGCGTTTCAATTGGTCGGTATTTGCATCGGCAATAACCGATCTTTGCGCAGAACTGGAAAGAAAATAACATGGAACAGACCATCAAAACCATTATTCAGGCCTCAATCGATACCAAGGAAAAGGTTCTGCAAAACGAATCCATGATCGCCCGTATCAAACAGGCCACTGATTTGACCACGCAAGCGTTCAAAAAAGGCAGCCGGGTGTGGTTTTGCGGCAATGGTGGAAGCGCGGCCGATGCCCAGCACCTGGCGGCTGAGTTCAGTGGTCGATTTTACAAGAACCGACTCGCTTTGCCCGCCGAAGCCCTGCATTGCAATACCTCCTACCTGACTGCCGTTGCCAATGATTTTGGCTACAATGAGATCTATGCACGCCTGGTAGAAGGCATCATGCCTGCCGGTGATATTTTGTTTGGGTTTTCAACCAGTGGCAACTCACCGAATATTGTGGCCGCTTTTGAAATGGCGCGGAAAAAAGGCGTGCATACGATTGGTTTTACCGGTACAAATGGCGGACAAATCCGCCGCATCAGCGATATCCTCTTTGATGTGCCTTCTGACGATACGCCCCGCATCCAGGAAAGCCATATCATGATTGGACATATCATCTGCCAGTTGGTGGAAGAAACTTATTTTGCCTGATATGTTTTCCCTAGCCAAGGTAGATAAAAGCTGGACATTGTTTCTGGACCGCGACGGTGTTTTGAACGTCGAGAAAGTGGACGATTATATTTATCACCGCGGCGAGTTTAATTTGTATGATGGTGTATTGCCCGCCATCAAGCTACTGCAACAATATTTTGGCCGGATGATCGTGGTTACCAACCAACGCGGCGTAGAAAAAGGATTGATGACAGAAGCGGCCCTGCTTGACATTCACCAGCATTTGCAACAGATACTTGTTGACAATGGGTTGCAGCCATTCGATGGCATTTATTACAACACTTCCCTGCTGAATGATCACCCTAACCGGAAACCCCAAATCGGCATGGCCCTACAAGCGCAGGCAGCTTTTCCAGAAATAGATTTCAACAAGAGTACCATGGTTGGCAACAACCTCAGCGATATGCAATTTGGCCGGAATGCCGGCATGTTTACCGTCTTTGTCAAGACCACTTCACCCCACCAGGCCCTACCCCATGCGGCCATTGACCTGGCTTTCAACGACCTGTTAAATTTTGCGCATGCACTACAGGCTGCCCGAAATCGGTAACTTCACCCCAATGAAAGCAGTTTTTGTTCTATTGTTATCGTTGTGTTTTGTGTTGAGGGCATCGGCACAAAGACTCAAACCCGCCGATGCTAAAATGCTTCGGCAAAAAGAAGATTCATTGAAGGCTTTTGCCGACAGTATGATCAACGCCGACTATGCCGGTCGTCGCTTTCTAAACGATAGCCTGTTTGTGCGCGGTTTTGTGCGGGCATTACGCGTGCCCAATTCGTTTTATTATCCCTTTGATTCCTTGCAATCCATCTCCCGCTTATACGCACCAGACAGCAGCTTTCGCCTCTTCACCTGGCAATTGAAAAAAGACGAATATTTCTATTTTCAGAAAGGCGCTATCCAGGTGAAGACCAAAGATGGCTCGCTGAAACTGTATCCGCTTTTTGATGCGTCGATGTTTACCAGCAAACCCGATGATTCCGTGCGTTCACGCAACAACTGGATCGGTGCCCTCTATTATCGAATCATTGAAAAAGAATGGCAGGGTAAAAAATATTATACCTTGTTGGGCTTTGACGGCTACACCGTAGGCAGCAACCGAAAATGGATGGAGGTGCTGACTTTTGATCCACAGTCAGGTGAGCCTGTTTTCGGCGGACCATTTTTCATGGTGCAGTCAGACAGTGCCAAAAAAGCAAGTGTCGCGAACCGATTTCACATTGAATACAAGAAAGAAGCCAGTACCACGTTTAACTATAGTCCTGAAAAAAACATGGTCATTTTTGACCACCTGATTTCTGAATCCGACGAGCCACACCGGGCCGAGACCTATATTCCCGATGGCGATTTTGAAGGCTTCGAATGGAAAAATGGCAAATGGGTGCAAGTGAAAAAAGTATTCACCGATGTGCCGGATGAATTCAAACGCGTGGATCCTTATCTCGGCAACGCGCCAACGGAAGACGCGATTCGCGATAAGAATGGGAAAATAGACGAAAAGAAACTCGAAGAAAGATCCCAGCGCAATGCGGAGAAGGCAAAGCCAAAGGAAAAACCGAAACAAGACTAATTTCTGAACGCAGCAAAAAATAAAATTCCTTTTCGACAGCTCTGGCTGCAGTATGCCAATACGGCACTGAATATTATTTTCCCACTCATACTCTTTCCCTACATGACCCGAACCCTGGGGCCGGCAGGTTACGGGGTATTGGGTTACTACGAATCTTTGCTTTCGGTAATAGTGGTATGGGCTGCTTTCGGTGTGCCCTATTATGGCTTGCGGTTGTTGAGCAAGACAACTATTGGCGATGCCAACCAGTCGAACGCTGTGCTGCACCTGCTGTTGATCAATTTTTGCATGGCCCTGGTGGGTCTGGTAGGTTATCTCGTGTATGTATTGCTAAAGCCCATGCAGATTGGCCCCTGGCAGGTTACAGCCCTGTATGGGTTTATCATCCTGGTATACATGTTTCATGCCGATTGGTATTTTCAATCGCAGGAGCAATACTCCTTTCTCGTAAAGCGGACATTTTACCTTCGGCTATACGTGCTCGTTAGTTCTGTACTGCTGGTGCACAGCGAGCAACACCTGATGCGTTATGTGGTGATCAGCGCCATCAACTACGCATTGATTGCCATGTCGGCCGGTTGGCAATTGCGTACTCTTTTTAGGTATTGGCGCTGGGATCCCCCATTGTTTAAAACCCTGCTTAAAGCGCTTTGGCCCTTCGCCTTACTGGGACTGTTGGGTGCCGTATATATTTCATTGGATACCATCTTGCTGGCTCGATTGGGCCAAGTTGTTGCGCTGGGCCATTACAGTGTAGCTGCTAAAATTGTACGCCTTGGGCTGAATGTATTTATTGCAGCTTCCATCGTGTTTTTCGTTCGGCTTTTCAGAACCGAGGTCGACAAATCCTTGCAGGCCGACAGCTTGTTATTAACCCTTCACCTGAGTATTCCGATCGGTGCTTTATTGTTCTTTTTTGCCGAGCCGGTGATTCGTTTTGTATCGGGCGATCATTACTTGCCCGCCGTCAGCATTCTCCAATGGTTTTCCCTGCTTTGGGTTATTGTGCCTTTTCACGATTTTTTCAACATACAGGTACTCATGGTGCACCACCGCGAAAAAGCATTGGTGTATCTCTATGGTGCCGCCTGCATTATGTCGCTCGTGTTGAACCTGGTATTGGTCAACTACTGGTTCACACTCGGCGCAGTATGGGCCATCCTGATCACCGAAACCTTTGTGCTGGCAGCAGGTATTTGGCTTTCACGTGGTTATTTCAATTTGAGCCGCGGTATACTGTTGCAACTGGCTTCCTGTCTGCTTATTTTTCCGGTAGCCGCCGGTGTGCGTTACCTGACCAGCAAGTACCAATGGCCGCCCGTGGTAGAATTGACGATAGGCATAACCGTTAGCTTACTGGTTTATGCCGCCATACAATGGTGGTTGTTGAAAAATAGTTTCTGGAAAAAATTGGCCGCGGCGGCTAGTCGTCGAGCTTGAGTACGGCCAGAAATGCTTCCTGGGGTACTTCCACCGACCCGATCTGGCGCATTCTTTTTTTACCTTCTTTTTGCTTCTCTAATAATTTTCTTTTCCGGCTGATATCACCCCCATAACATTTGGCAGTAACGTCTTTGCGCATAGCTGAAATATTTTCGCGCGCAACGATCTTCGCACCAATAGCCGCCTGGATAGCGATCAGGAATTGCTGCTTCGGCAACAACTCTTTCAGCTTTTCGCACAGTTTGCGGCCGAAATCATTGGCCCGGCTGCGGTGGATAAGCGCACTCAACGCATCCACTTTTTCGGCGTTGAGCAGAATGTCCATTTTGACGATATCCGCTTCGCGGTAACCAATCGGGTGGTAATCGAACGATGCATAACCGCGGGTTTGGCTCTTGAGTTTATCGTAGAAATCAAACACGATTTCAGTCAGCGGCATTTCAAATATCAGCTCCACCCGGGTTTGCGTCAAATAGCTTTGGTTGATCAGGATGCCGCGTTTGCCCAGGCAAAGCGTCATGATATTACCTATGTATTCCGGCTTGGTAATGATCTGTGCTTTGATAAATGGCTCTTCAATGCGATCGATCCGGCTGGGGTCGGGCATTTCTGTGGGGTTGTTTACCATTACGCGTTCACCCTTGCTGGTGTAAGCGATGAAGCTAACGTTGGGCACCGTGGTGATAACGGTTTGGTTGAACTCCCTTTCCAGTCGCTCCTGGATGATTTCCATGTGCAGCATGCCCAGAAAACCGCAACGAAAACCAAAGCCGAGGGCTTGTGAAGTTTCCAGTTCGTAGGTAAGCGATGCATCGTTTAACTGCAATTTATCCATGCAATCGCGTAGCTCTTCAAAATCATCGGTCTCTACGGGAAAGATGCCCGCAAAAACCATCGGCTTCACTTCTTCGAAACCTTTGATCGCTTCTTTGGTCGGGTTGGCTGCCAGGGTAATGGTATCACCCACTTTAACTTCTTTGGCATTCTTGATACCGGTAATCACATAGCCCACATCACCCGCCGACACTTCATTCACTTCGGTCATCTTCAGTTTCAAGATGCCGACTTCATCAGCAAAATATTCCTGGCCGGTAGACACAAATTTGATCTTGTCGCCCTTGCGGATTTTTCCGTTGAGGATACGGTAATAAACAATGATGCCCCGAAAGCTGTTGAAAACACTGTCGAAGATCAAGGCCTGCAGTGGCTCATCCACCTTACCGGTGGGTGCGGGAATACGTTCTACAATCGCTTCCAGAATTTTATCGACGCCCAAACCAGTGCGGCCGCTTGCCAGCAAAATATCTTCCGGCTTACAGCCGATCAATTCTACAATCTGGTCTTTTACCTCTTCAATCATCGCGCCGTCCATATCGATCTTGTTGATCACGGGGATGATCTCCAGGTCGTTGTCGATCGCCAGGTAGAGATTGGAAATGGTTTGGGCCTGAATACCCTGGGCAGCATCTACCACCAACAGGGCACCTTCGCAGGCAGCCAGGGCCCGGCTTACTTCATAGCTAAAATCGACGTGGCCGGGAGTGTCGATCAGGTTTAATGTATATTGCTGATTATCAGTGTACCGATAGTTGATTTGGATAGCATGACTCTTGATGGTGATCCCTTTTTCGCGTTCGAGGTCCATGTCGTCCAGTACCTGGTCCATCATTTCCCGCTCACTAATCGTATTGGTCATTTGTAAAAGCCGGTCGGCAAGGGTACTTTTCCCGTGGTCGATATGGGCGATAATGCAAAAATTCCGGATATGCTTCATTAAATGCGCTTAAATGCGGTGCAAAAGTAACCAAAAAAAGGCTAGTTTCGCAGCAAACTCTCCTATGACAGTGGACTTACAACAGCAGTTTGAGCAGGCCGTTTCCGATAGCAAATCTCTGAGCGAAAAACCAAGCAACGAAACATTGCTGCAATTATATTCTCTCTACAAACAGGCAACCGAAGGGGATGTAAATGGTGATGCACCCACCATGTTTGATTTTGTGGCCAAGGCTAAATACGAAGCCTGGACAGCACAAAAAGGCAAAGCCAAAGACGCAGCCCAGGAAGAATACATTCAACTGGTTCAAAAGCTTAAGAGCTAAATTTTCTGAGCGCGTGCAAGATATGTTGTCCCTCGTTTAGCTGTGTTGCCACTACTGCCATTTTTTCCCGCGCCAACTGGTAAGCTTCGGGGCCAATCTCTGCCATTTTCGCCGGCAATTCCTGTATAGCGTCTATTTTCCAACCCAGACCTTCCCGCACCACATAATCGGCGGCACCCGCCTGGCTATTAATAAAAACGGGCAGACCTGCAAGTATATACATCGACAATTTGTGGTGGAAAATATACTGCATGTACTGACCGAAAACGCCCGCCGGCCGGTCGATCGCATCACCGTCCCACACCAGGCCAAAACTGCCTTCTGCAATCGCAGGCAGCGCATGCGGCTGAAACACCCCTTTCCAAATAACCTGGTGGTTATTAGCAGCCTTTTCACCCCCTTCGCCATATAGTAAGAATTGAACCCCATCCACCTGATTCAATTGGTAAATAAACCTGCTTTTTAGCAGGTTGCCTGCATAATTGATCGCCGGTGCTGGCAATCGGCTGGCCATTGATTTGGCCGCCAGAAAATCAAAGGGACCAAGTAGACTGCAAACAGCATGCGGCAATTTTGATTGTAACCATTGTGCCATTGTTTCACCATGCACGATGAACTGCGAAAAGGGTTGCAGAAACCGGATTTCTTTTTCCAGCAGCTGAGGGTCCCCATTTTTTAAACCGTCGATATCCATCAGGATGATCACCAGGTTGATTTTCTTCTTCGCCGCCAAGTGTAACAGCCGCTGGTACAATCGCGGGTACACGGGGAATAAGGCCACCAACAGATCGCCTTCCTGCAACTGGCGCAGAAAACGCTGCATTTGCATCCAGCGAAGGGGTTGCACAAAGGGAAAAATGCCTTCGGCAAAACGAACTGCGTTGAAACCATTGTTTCGAAGAACGGTTTCGATGTCTACGCCGCCAATGCCACCATGCCGGTAGTTTGTACCCGCATTGGCTTCCAAAAAATATTTTTTCTTTACAGATTCGGCGCGCATATTCATACTTTGGTAAAAGTAAGTATTGCTATGGAGGTTGGTATACAGGAAACCGAACATTATGAGGGCGTTTTTCCGGTGATTCAATTATTTGATCAACCTGGTTATACCATCACGCTTTTTGTTGACGCCAAGATTGAAAAAAACCTGCGCGACCTGCTGGCCGAGAAAGCCGATCGCTACCGGTGGATTGTCAAAGAAAAACAGGAAAGCACCTTTTCTTTTTGCCGACGCATAAATCGCGCAATTCAGGAGCACCAGATAACCCTGCTTTACCTCAACACTGTTTCCAAACACCATATCGCTTATGCATGGCTGTTAGGTCAACAGCCACTACTAAAATCTATTCTCACCGTACACGATGTAAATTGTCTGTTTAAAGACAAGCCTGGTGTAAGTCTGCGATCCTGGATAAGGTACTGGGGTAAAAAATTATTGACCAAGCGAGCTGGCGCATTTAATACGGTTTCTGACACCGTGGTGCCTTACTTGTCGGTGCAGGCGGGTGATCGGGCTGTGTACAGCATTCCGGGAGCGGTTCACCAGCCAAGAAACAATACTTCGCCCTATTCAACCGCATTGCGACTGGTGATTCCAGGCACTATTGATGAAAAGCGCCGCGATTATACCCAGGTATTTCAGTTGCTCGATAAAAGCAAGGCCTATGCCGTTGTATTGCTGGGTGGCGGTAACGCTGAGTATGCAAAAGACATTTGGAACACCTGCAAACTGCATTATGCCGAGCAGACGGAATGGTTTGAAGAGCAAGAAGTAAGGCAGGCTGTGTTTGATGCAGCTTTAGACCGCGCGCATTTTATCTGGATCCCGTCGGTGGTAAACACAAAAATTTGCGGTGATATCCCCGAAGTGTATGGCCTTACAAAATCGTCGGGAAATATTTTTGATATCATCAAACATGGCAAGCCTTTTTTATATCCCGAGAGCCTGGTAATACCAGCGGCGCTGAAGCCTGCCGGTTTGCAGTATGCCAATATGGACGCGCTGCTGCAAAAATTGCAAGCCTTGGATAGTAAAGCCTATGCCCAGCTTGATGCAGCGGCAAAAATTGCGGCGGGTCAATACAGCATTGAACTTATCCGGCAACGGTTTCCTGCCGTTTTTGGTACAGGTTTGTCACCCGGTTAAATACGGTCTCAACAGGTATGCCACCCACTGCCGCCGGGTTATAGCTTTGCGCAAAAAAATAATCTTCCCAATTCGGATGCACGATCTTCTCCAAACAACCATAACCGAAAATCTCCGTTGGTTGGGTGCAGATAAACAAAGCTACGGTGGGTATGTTGTAGGCCAACGCCAGGTGCATAGACAAAGTATCACCGGTAACAAGCAATTCGCAACGGGCAATCTCTTGCATATAATCTCGTAGGTGATCGCGCTGTACAAAATGAAAGACCTCATAGCCGGCAGCCGTCAACCGTGCGGATAAATCTGCATAGCCTTCCCAGATCTTGTTGGGCCAGCGACCAGCCGCCCGCGTTTCGATGCCGATGCGTTTGGTGGCTGGCTGCTTTACGGGTTGAAAAATGGCATAGGGCTCGCCATTAAAAGACTTGCCGAGCATTTGGCATAAGTAATCCTGGTAGGTTCGCGTGCCGGCTTTTTTTAAGGCATTGGCCTGATCGCGACCCAATGCGGAACAAAGGCTCCTGTCATACCAGCTTGCTGCATTGGCCGTGTAGTGCAATCCATTTTGCCAGTACAAGCCTTCCCACTGTTTGTATTGAAACCGGGAACCATAGTCCGCCAGCGGAAAATCTTCTTCCAGCGAAATGACCAGGTCAAATGGAATGGAAAAAACAGATTCCGGTAAAGCAGATTCGGCATATAAAGTCAAGCCAGGTCTGTCGGCGAAAAGAGGAAAATAATCAGCCGAGCAGATCCAGTGCCATTCAGCATCAGGAAATAAATGAAAAAGAATACTGGAACGCACGATGTCTCCCGCGGCGCCTGTTTTAATAACCAGTATTCGTTGCGCTGCCTTCATCGGCCATCACTCATTTGAGTGCCTTGATAATCGCCACAAATTCTTCGGGAATCAAAGACGCACCACCTACTAGTCCGCCATCTACATCTGCACCCGCAAATATTTCAGCCGCATTGGATGCTTTTACACTTCCACCATACAGAATGGAAATTTGATCAGCGGTCGGCTGGCCGAATTTTTTGGCGAGTACCGAACGAATGAATGCATGCATTTCCTGCGCTTGCGCAGCACTGGCTGTTTTACCCGTGCCGATGGCCCAAATGGGTTCGTAGGCAATTACTACTTTTTTTATTTGGTCATCGCTCAGGTGGAACAATGATTCTTCCAGTTGTTTGGCAACCCATTCGTTTTGTTGACCGGCTTCCCGAACAGCGAGTGCTTCACCGCAACAAAAAACAGGCACCATATCGAAGCTCAATAATAGGTTGATTTTCTCCGCCAGGTCCTGGTTGCTTTCGTTGAAATATTCGCGGCGCTCACTATGCCCCACAATGCAATAATCGATGCCGATCGAATCGAGCATTTCGGCCGATACCTCGCCGGTATACGCACCTGCTTTTTTATGGTAACAGTTTTGCGCGGCTATCTGCACATTTTTTTCATCGGCCACTTCGCTTTTCGCCATGATCAGGTAAGGAAAGGGAACAGCAAAGAGAACGAGTTGGTCGGCACCCAGGGCCGGTTTTGCTTTGAGGATATCATCCAGCAATTTTTCTCCCTGCTGATACGTGCAGTTCATTTTCCAGTTGGCGGCAGCGATTTGTTTTCTCATTCTTTACGTTGGTTTAAAAATTGTCGTAAATATATTTAAGTATATTCTCTTCACGCGGCTGAAGTTCAGCGTTTTTAAAGCTTTTCCAATTACGAATATCACGCAGCGCTTTGTCAAATTCATATTTGCGAACGCCATCAGCGCCCCAGGAAAAATTCGGTATGTATTTCGGCGATAAGCCAGCACCGAAAACACTGCTCGATACACCTACCACGGTGCCGGTATTAAATGAACTGTTGATGGCCGAGCGACTGTAATCGCCCATCAGCAAGCCGCATTTGATGCCGGCATTGCCCATACCACCAGCGCTGGCTGGATGGTACACAAAAACAGGTGCTGCATTGTTTTTGACATTGGAGGCCGACGTGCCAGCGCCGAGGTTGCACCACTCACCGATCACCGCATCACCGAGGTAACCATCATGGGCTTTATTGGAATAACCCATAATAACACTGTTTTTGATTTCGCCACCGGCGATTGAATGCGGACCAATGGTAGTAGCCCCATAAATTTTGCTGCCCATCTTCAGTACCGCCTTTTCGCCCAAGGCAAAAGGACCACGTATGCAACTGCCTTCCATTACTTCGGCATCTTTTCCAATATAGATCGGTCCGTTCTGCGTATTTAAAAGGCAATGTTCCACCTGCGCGCCTTCTTCCAAAAAAACAGTGCCATCGCCGATGACCCGGTTCGTGCCGGATAATGCAGCCGATCGACGCAACTGCATGATCAAATTGAGATCGAGTCGAATCGCATCATCGTTAAAGCTGAAAATGTCCCAGGGGTTTTTGATAAACAAGACCGATGCTTCATACTGAACTACTTTATCGACCTTGATCTGGTGCAGTCCCGTAACTTCTTTCTTTGTAAAATGAAAAGCCACGGCACCGGCTTTTTCGTGCACCAACAATTCAGCCGGCTGCAGTTTTTTAATGGCTTCAATAAGTGCAGGGTCGGGCAGTATATTGGCGTGAACCAGGAAATAGTCTCCTTCGGCCAAATCACCGTCAATTTTCAACGACCGATCTGATTCCTTGTAGTCACCTTCCCATTTATCGAACGAAGGCATTTGCAAACCCAACTCCCATTTCTCGCGTATGCTGAATATCCCCATCCGGATGTCTTGAATGCGGCGGGTCAAGGTGAATGGAAACAGGTTTTCCGGGTGGCAATACTCTTCGGAAAACAGGATGGATTGCATGGGTTAAAGCTAATAAAAAAACCGGTCGGGATAGCCGGCCGGTTTTTTCGAAACCCAAGGGGTTTATTATTTTTTGGCGTATTTCTTTTTGAACTTGTCGATACGACCTGCTGTGTCAAGCAATACATTCTTACCAGTAAAGAACGGATGCGACGTGTTTGAAATTTCAAGCTTGATCAGGGGATACTCTTTACCGTCTTCCCACTGAATGGTTTCTTTGGTGGCAGCGGTTGATTTGCTGATAAACGCAAAACCATTACTCATGTCTTTAAACACAACGAAACGGTAGTTCTGCGGATGGATACCTTGTTTCATGATAGAAGTTTTAAGGCCGCACGGATTTTGCCGTGCTGTTGATTTAAAATTTGGAATGCAAAACTAACGATTAATGCACGAATAACAGCAATATTTCCCAAAAAACATTAGCCGTTAACTTATTGACAATCAATCTTTCATGTTAACATACTGAAAGGGTATGCCCATTCCCCAGGTTTTGCTGGCCTGGATAACCGCTTGCAGGTCGTCGATTTTCTTCCCCGTTACCCGTACCATATCGTCCATAATGGCGGCTTGCACCTTCAGTCCGGCGTCTTTAACATGCTTCACTACTTTTTTGGCATCTTCCTGTTTCAGCCCGTTTCTCACCGGAATTTCTTTTTTGAAAACCTTGCCACTTTGGCCACCTTTTTTTGCTTCCAGGTCGTAAATGGTTGCTTCCAGTCCCTGCTTCATGGTGCGACTGATCAGTACATCAATCACCTGGTTCAGTTTCATTTCACTTTCTACTTCGATGGTGAGCAACAAATCCTTTTTATTCAAATCGATCGAAACATGCGAATCTTTAAAATCAAACCGATTGGTAATTTCTTTTTTTACCGTGTTCACGGCATTGTCGAGCGTTTGCAGATCTACTTTGCTGACCAGGTCAAATGATGGCATAACCGAAATTTTATCCGGCAAAAATAACGCAATGTTATTAGTTATTGCCACCCATTTTTACGCGGTTCTGCTCGTCGTTGGCCCCGCCATTGTTTCGACGCTGACGGGTATCTTTGGCCACTTTACCAAAGCGATACACAAATGAGATATTGGCCACCCGCGAATCACGGCTATTCCTGAAATGGGCGAGTGTATTCTTGAAATTGATATCGCCCGAAGCCTGCTGGGTATAAAATATATCGCGCACGTTCAGTTTCAGGGTGCCCTTGCCTTTCAATACCTGCTTGGCAATACCGGCCGATGCAGCTCCCATGTCATTGATCAAGATCTGCCCCTCCACCCCTTTGGTGCGATACCAGCCACTCAATTCTGCACTCCAGCCTTTCTCAAACTTGAATTGGTTGTTGATATTGAACAACAGGTTTCCGGCCGATACCTTCAACATATCACCGTTCAACATACCTTCAAAAACGGTGTAATTATAGTTGCTGTATAAGATGGTCGTGAACCATTTGTTGACTGGCAACTGCGCACTTACCGATACACCTGCATTTTGTCTTTTGCCAATATTGCCCTGCTTTACAATCACCGCCTCGCCCGAAGGTTCGAAGGTTTCGGCAAAAAAGTTTTTGGTATAACTATAGTTTACCGTGGTGGTCAATATGCTGTTATATGTGTGCGTCAGTTCCAAGTTATTGGTAAACTGCGGTTGTAGATAAGTGTTACCTTGTCCGTAGGTGTATTTATCAAGAAAGAAAAGAAAGGGGTTCAGGTCCTGGTAAGCTGGTCGGTCAATGCGTCGGCCAACCGAGAGCGCGAGCTGGTTTTTATCATTTGCAGCATAACTGATAAATACCGTCGGAAACAAATTGCTATAACTGCGTTTGAAAGATGAATCTGGTTTGGTGGGGTTGCCATTCTGGTTACCCTGGTACTTGGTGTATTCGTAGCGAAGACCCGATTGCAATCCCCATTTCTTCCACTGGGTATTATAGTTGAGGTAGGCAGCAAAAATATTCTCCTTGTATTGAAAATGGTTCGACTTCCGCCAGTCGGCTTCCCAGTTGCCATTCACCAGGTTGGCATAGTTGGCTTCGTTGTCGGTATTCACATAACTGCCTTTCAGGCCAGATTCAATTTTACTGCTTTTGTTCAGTGGCCGCGTATAATCGACCTTGGCGGTGTAGATATTGATATTCACCGGCAGTTTTCCCTGCAAGGTTTCAGTATATCGTTCGTCGCCGTTGGGATCGGCAATGGTATTGTTAAACACTTGCTCACTGCGCGACCCGTATTTGATTACATCAATATCGCCGGTTAACTCCTGGCCCAGTGAATCGAACTGGTGGCGTACATTGAGGTTTACACTTTTGTTCTTCCATCGATCCTTGTTTTGGCTGGTTGCAAAAAGCATGGAATCGATTTGGCTGAATGGGTTCATCAGTTTGCTGGTATTTTTTCCGTGTTGGTCTTCGGGCGATAAGCCGCCGTTGAGCACAATACCGAGGGTGGTTTTGGCGGACAAATAATAATCTGCTCCCAACTTCAGCGAATAGTTGCTGTTCTTATTATACATCATCGAGGTTTGGTCGAATATGCCGGTCAACTCTTTGCTTTCATCGCTGAGAAAACGACGGTTGATATCGAGGCGTTGAAACCCATTCCAAACACTGTAACCACCGTTGGCAAACAAGTTGAATTTCTTGCTGCGAAAGTTCAGGTTAAAACTGTTATTGGTTTTCCAATAAACACCCTGGCCATAATTCGCTGTTATCGATCCGTTGAAACCACCTTGTTTATTTTTCTTCGTCTTGATATTGATGATGCCCGAATTGCCGGCAGCATCGTATTTGGCCGAGGGGTTGGTGATGATTTCGATTTGGTCGACCGAACTGGACGGCATCGATTTCAGTAAATTGTTCAATTGCTCACCGGTCAAATACGAGGGACGGCCATCCAGCATCACCATGACACCCTGCTTGCCTTTGAGGCTGATATTGCCGTCTTTGTCGACCAATACGCCGGGCGATTTTTCCAACACTTCCAACACCGTAGCGCCGGTATTGGTAACAGCCGCTTCTACGTTTACAATGGTGCGATCGATTCGTTGTTCTATCAGGGGCTTGCGAGCGGTTACCGTTACCGCATTCAATTCCTTACGGGCAGCCTGTAAACCAATCGTTGGTATATCGACCGATTGGCTGCTCAGGGTCACCAAGTTAGAATACCAGGTTTGTTGACCTACGGCCGATACCTTAACGAGATAGGCATCGGGTTGCAGATTGGCAAATTCAAATTGTCCGTCGGCCCCGGTCGATTTTGTCCGCAGCACAGTAGAGTCTGCCTTTAACAGGCTTACAGTTGCACTTTCCAGGGCTTGCTTTTTTCCGTCAGTCACGGTGCCTTTGATCGATAGGCCGGCTTGCTGCGCAAAACTGGAGGCGGCAATAAACAAAAGTGCGGCAGTCAGGGATACTAAGTTCTTTTTCATGTTGGCTGGTTGCTGTGGTACCATTGGTTAACTATTACAACTCTAAATTAGGTACTATGTTATGCAATGTACATTGTTAAATGCTGAACGGTCAATTGGCTTGATTTTCGGCAATGTGTCCATACTGTGACGGTTTTCCGGGAGAATGGTTACCGCCGAAGTCGGTTGAATGACAAACGGAAAGCAGGCGCTATAAACGGCGCCAACATGGAACTTACCTTACCAGGTCTGCAATGAATGCGGCCTTGACAAAATGCTGTGCTGCTCTTCTAAAGCAGCATGCGCTTGAAAATGTTTTGAGCGCTTCGGCGAAGGATTCTACTATACATGCATTAGGTAAATGCAGGTGACGGCCCGGCAGTTTTGGGCTCATTGGGGCGGGGCATTTTGCCCATCCAAACCCACAGTATGATGCCCGAAATGACCAGTAAACTGGAGATGATTTCCGCCTGGGTGGGGTGAAAACCAAAAATATCATACTTAGTATTAATGCGAATTTTTTCAATGAAGAATCGTTCTACGCCATTGAAAATCAAATAAAGAGCAAAGATACGACCGGGAATATCGATGCGTTTGCGGAAATACCAAAGCAGGCCAAACAACAGCAGGCAAACCATGGTCTCGTAAAACGCGGTGGGGTAAACGCCCTCGGGCAGTTCATTGCAATATTGTCCCGTGCAACCCGGAATGGGTTCGCCGGCATTGATCACATTATGGGGGAAGCGGAAGGACCACATCCAGTTGGGCAGAAAACCAAATGGCTTTGGCTTGTCGCTCACTATGCCCCAGTCGCCATCGCCCGAAACCTGGCAGCCTATCCGGCCAACCGCATAGGCCAGCATCAGTGCCGGTGCCGTTGCATCACACAAATGCCGCATGGAAATCTTGTGCTTACGGGCATACCACAAAATGGCGATGGCCGCACAGATGAGTCCGCCGTAAAACGTCAACCCACTAAACGACAATAAAGCAGTTAAAGGATCCGCAATAAACTCGCTCCAGTTTTCGAGGTTGTGAAATATTTTGGCACCGCCAAAACCGAATATCGCCGCCAACACCACAAAATCACCTACCCTATCGTGCGGCCAGATGCGAATGATTCTTTCTTCTGGTTTAGCCAGTTTTTGTTTGTTCTTTTCGTACCATTTTAGCCCGGCGAAAAAAAGCCCGAGGCCAATACCCGCCGGCCAACTTCCTTCAGCCGAAAAAATAAAATTCTGCGGATCTGCCGGTCCGATAATAAAAGCACCTAAAATCTTGTAGCCCAAAATAAAACCGGTCACAAAATTCATCAGCAACTCGCCAAAGCTGGCGGGTTCGCCCACGGTAATTTTTGTTTCTTCATAATGCAGTAAACCCTGGCGCCCCTTGCGTTTCAATTCAAGTGTCAATATCCAGGCGGCAGCCAAAAAAGCGATGGCAACAAAAAAGCCAAAGGAATTGATAAAACGGAGTCCGGGGATCTCCCATCCAAACAGATCCTTAACAGCGTAGTACAGGTTGGGGTACATGCAAATAAATTATTGAATTGGCCAGGCAATGATTCGCAATGATAAGAAAAAACCCCTGCATGGCAGGGGTTTCAATACTTACTATTATCGATTAACAATACTGGTCGAATGCGGCAATCAAGTTGTGTGCAATCATTTGCGCCGAACGGCCTTCAATTTGGTGACGCTCGATGAAATGAACCAGTTGCCCGTCTTTGAACAAAGCCACTGCGGGGGAAGACGGTGGGTAAGGCAACAAATGTTCGCGCAGTTTTTTAACGGCCTCCACATCATAACCGGCAAAAGCCGTGGTTAAATGATCGGGCTTTTTCTGGCTATTGGCAACGGCCATCAATACACCGGGACGGGCAGTACCGGCCGAGCAGCCACAAACCGAATTGATCACCACCAGGGTGGTGCCCTCTTTCTGTAACTGATCGGTTACTTCGCCTGCATTCAATAATTCGGTGAAGCCTTCTTCTGTCAACTCCTCCTTCATGGGAGTTACTATTTCTGCTGGATACATAGTTAGATTGTTTGCGTTTGCAAAAGTAGAATAAAACAAGGAATGCTGGCAAAAGGTTCACTACTGTCAATCTGTCTGTAAAAAATTAACATTTTGTCAATCTGACACCAAAATCCTTCTTTTTGAAACCGTTTTCCGTAGAGTTGGCAGGTAAACCGGCACGGTACAGCATTTGAACAGACAATGCCAAATTGTAAAACACAAAATTGAATACCATGACACTCGTAAAACGCATTCAGCCCGGCCGTCCTTTTGGCAACTTAATCGAAGATTGGTTCCAGGAATTTCCCGGCTTGCTCCGTGAAGCAGGTAACCTCGCCGGCACACCGGTAAACATTGTGGAAAACAAGGATGGTTATCATCTTGAAGTAAATGCACCCGGTCGTAACAAAGAAGATTTTAAAGTGCAGGTGGACAAAGGCCTCCTCACTATTTCCTATGAACACAAAGAAGAATCAACCAGCGAAGACCTGAAAGTGATTCGTCGCGAGTTTAGTGCGGCTTCTTTTAAGCGCAGTTTTTCGGTCGACGAAAAAGCCGATGCCGCCAATATCCAGGCCAAGTATGAAAATGGCATTCTGAAGGTATTTATACCAAAGAAGGAAGATGTTAAGGTTGATCCGCAATTGATACATATACAATAATTGTTTCTCATAAGCAGTTGGTTTTGGTTAATTTCCCCTCCGTTTCTACGGAGGGGTTTTTTATTGGAATTGAACCGTTTCTTCTGCTCTAGTATGCTGAAAATGAGCTAGATTTGCCAAACTTTTGATACTTGTAATTAACATTCAGCGAATGGCATGTAAACGTTCCCGAATTCACTGGTTACTGGTCTTTGTCCTGATATCCTCTGTATATTCAAGTTTCGGCCAGGATACCTCATTGGTAAAAAAAATACCGGTTGATACTTTGCCCTTTCCCACCCTGGTTGTGCCGGTGGATACAGCGCTCAGGATTATTAACCTGAACCCCTACATTACCCTTCATGTGGATTCTTCCATGGAGTATAATCTCGATATCAATAAAGATTCTTCGAGGTATTTCTGGTACCTGCGCAATGCGCCGGTGGGTCTTCGGATCAATAAAGACGACGGGGTGCTGAGCTTTAAAGCCGATAAATCCTTTTTCTTATCGGGTCGCCTCAAATACGACCAGGAATACAAAGTGTACCTCGGTGTGCAGAACCTGGCCAATCCCAAAGAAAAAGTAGATACCTCTTTTACACTCGTGTTCTATAATACAGAAATTGTAATATCGCAGGTAAAGCCTTCGGTAAACTCGGTGGTATATATCGATGAAGGCGATACACTTTCCTTCAATGTACAATGCGAAGCGGGCAGTTTCCCGATTGAACACATGAATACGATAGTGAATGCGCCCCTGCGTAGTTATACTTCGGTGACAAAATGCAACGACCGCTTTGTATGGCCCGTACCATTTGATTTTGTGAAGGAAACCGATTCGGCCAAAGTGCGGGTATTCAATATCAGTTTTATTGGATCAGATAAGTTTTTCAACAAAGACACCGCCATTATTAAAGTGATTGTGCGCGATGCGCTTAACTACCCCTTCCGCCAGGTGGAATATGAAAAAATGGTGAAGGAGGTCAATAAGTATATTCTCGCTTTGAAGTATACCTTCCGCGAATTGGATAAAAAAGTAAAAAACACCAAGAGCGCGCGCAGTACCTTCGATATTGCATCTGGTACTTCTGCGCTTACAGGCACTGCGCTTGCTACCAGCACTTCCAAGAGTTCACAAAATGTAGGCAAGGTATTGCCGAGTGTTGGTGTTGCCCTGGTGCCGGTGAAAGAAGCGGCTTCACCCACCAAAACCTATGAGCAAAATTCGGCCAGCGCCATCCGCGGCTGTATCAAGCGACTGGATTATGTATTGTCAGATAATATGTTGATTGGTGAAAAGGACCCCGAAATTCTGACCAAGCTGGCGAAGATTCGCGCTGAGCTGAAAGCGGTGCAGGTGCAACTTGTTGATGTTCCCCTGGTCGATACGGGTGAATTCAGCGAAGAAGAACTGAACAACTACTTTAACAGCCCGAAGGTGAACAAGAAATACAAACTGACCCGCAGTAAATAAGGGCGGTCATCAATGATGTCTATAGGCAATCGCCTTTTCGGCGGGTATCAATGATATATTGTATTTTCCAGCGACCATTCAATTTGACCAGTTGAAACGCATTGACGCCGCAATGGGAAAACTTTTCGCCCAGGTAAAATTGATAGGGTGTCCAAACGCTGGCCAGGTTATCGTCTACCAGGATGGAACCATAACTGATCCTCTCGTCGTACACTTCTTTGTGTGGCTTCCCAACACTGCTTACAAATAGTTGTACTGGTTCCGTTTTAACTTCGGTCGACCCGTCTTGATGGCTTACAATGGTTTGCAGCAGCGCCGTGGGCGAAAAGCATTCGGCCAGCAGGGAGCTATCGCCCGTACGCATCGCCGTAAACAGTTGATCAATGCAGGCCTTGACCGAGGCTTCTTCTTTCGACTGGGCAAACAGTTGATGGGCGAGCAGCAACAGGATGGCTAAACAGAAATTTCTCATCGCGATTGGTTTGTACCTGAAATGTACAAAATCACCGCCGTCGCAAATCGCAAATTGTTTATTTCGGCGCTTTGGCCTAAACTTGCAGCGATCGGACGAAAATTAAAACGAAGCGAACCAGATGGCTAAGAATTTATTGATTGTGGAGTCGCCCGCCAAAGCGAAAACCATCGAAAAGATCCTGGGGAAGGATTTTTCGGTGAAAAGTTGCTATGGCCATATCCGCGACCTCGACAAAGGAGAGATGGGTATCGATATAAAAAACAAATACAAGCCGCGGTATATCGTTCCGGACGATAAGGAAAGAGTGGTACAGGAACTCCGGCAACTGGCGAAGAAAAGCGACGAAGTATGGCTGGCGACCGATGAGGACCGTGAAGGGGAAGCCATTAGCTGGCACCTCTGCGAAGTACTCGGCCTCGATCCCAAATCGACCAAGCGGATCGTTTTTCACGAAATCACTTCTCCCGCCATCAAGAAAGCAGTGAACCAGCCCCGCATCGTCAATATGGACCTGGTGAATGCCCAACAGGCACGCCGGGTATTGGATCGTATTGTTGGCTTCGAGTTAAGCCCTGTTTTGTGGCGCAAAATGAGCATGGGCAATTCGCTCAGTGCGGGTCGGGTGCAAAGCGTGGCCGTGCGACTGATTGCAGAACGCGAAAGAGAGATCAATGCCTTTCAGTCGGTCAGCCAGTTTCGCATCGAAGCCTGGTTTACCGCTAAGGATACCAGTGGTAAACTGGTTGCCTTCAAAGCCGAGGGACAAAAATTCAACCAGGAAGCCGATGCCGAGCAATTTCTGCGCTCGTGTGTTGGTGCTGATTATACGGTGAAAGACATACAGGTGAAGCCGGCACGTAAATCGCCCGCGGCACCATTTACGACTTCTACCCTGCAGCAGGAAGCGAGCCGCAAACTTGGTTACTCGGTGAGCCGCACCATGCAAGTGGCCCAAAAGCTCTACGAAAGCGGTAAGATCACCTACATGCGTACCGACAGTGTGAACCTGAGTGATACAGCGATGGACAGCATTCGCCAGCAAGTTGAATCGCAATACGGCCAGCGCTATTTTCAACCCCGAAAGTACAAGAACAAAAACGAGTCGGCCCAGGAAGCACACGAAGCCATTCGTCCTACTTATATGGATGCCAGCGGATCAGACGATCCGGAAACACAACGTTTGTACGACCTGATTTGGAAGCGTACCATGGCTTCACAAATGGCAGATGCAGAATTGGAACGCACCATCGCCAAAATTGGCATCTCTACCAACAAAGAAGAGTTGACTGCCAGCGGCGAAGTGATCAAGTTTGAAGGTTTTTTGAAAGTGTATCGCGAAGACCGTGATGAAGAAGACATCACGGATGATGAAACTGCCGAAGGCATGTTGCCGGTATTAACCGTGTCGCAATCCTTGCCACTGCGGGAAATGCGCGCCACCGAAAGATTCAATCGCCCGGCGCCCCGTTACACGGAGGCATCACTGGTAAAAAAGTTGGAAGAACTGGGTATTGGTCGCCCGTCGACCTATGCGCCCACCATCTCTACCATTCAGAAAAGAAATTATGTAGAGAAACGCGACAAAGAAGGCACGCCCCGTGAATATCGCATACTCACGCTCGAGAAAGACAAGATTCAACAGGAAAAAGCATCCGAGAATACCGGCGCAGAAAAAGCAAAACTGTTTCCCACCGACCTCGGGTTGGTGGTGACTGATTTCTTGAGCCAGTACTTCAACGACGTGATGGATTATGGTTTCACGGCCAAGATTGAAGAAGAGTTTGACGATGTTGCCAATGGCAAGCGCGAATGGTATAAGATGATTGATGATTTCTACAATCCTTTCAAAAAAGATGTAGACAATACCATAGAAACCGCTGAACGGGCAACCGGTGAAAGAGAATTGGGGATCGACAATGCCACTGGTAAAAAAGTGGTAGCACGGATGGGTCGTTATGGTCCTATGGTGCAGATCGGTGAAAGCAATGAAGAAGAAAAACCCAAGTTTGCGCGGCTAAAAATTGGTCAAAGCATTGAGACCATCAGTTTTGATGAAGCGATGGATTTGTTTAAGCTGCCCTTGACCCTAGGTGAATATGAAGGCCAGGAAGTGGCCGTGAATGTGGGCCGTTTTGGCCCCTATGTAAAATTCGGCGAAGAATTTATTTCGATTCCCAAGGGCGAAGACCCCCTAAGCATGGAAATGGAGCGGGCCATCGAACTCATTGAAGCAAAGCGAACCGCTGATGCGCCGATTGCTACTTATGAGGGATTGCCGGTTACCAAGGGCAAAGGTCGTTTCGGCCCCTTTATCAAGTGGAATGATATGTTTATCAATATTCCGCGTGCCTATAATTTCGACGCGCTGAGTAAAAAGGACATCAATGAACTGATCTCTAAAAAAATCGAGAAAGAAGCCAACCGCTATATACAACAATGGCCTGCCGAAAAAATTGCGGTAGAGAATGGCCGTTGGGGTCCGTTCATTCGCTTTGGTAAAAAAATGCTGAAGCTGGGTCGCAAGGCCGATGGTAGCAAGTACGAGGCAGCCGATCTCGACACGGTGACGATCGAAGCCGTTAAAAAAATGATCGAAGACCAGCTACCTGGCGCATTCAGTAAAAAAGCAACCACGAAAAAAGCAGCTTCCAAAAAAGCGAGTGCGGCGAAAACCGCTACTACCAGCAAGAAAGCAGCCACTAAAAAGGCCTCGACTGCTTCGGCAAAAACGGCAGTTAAAAAAGCCGCAAAGAAAAAGTAATCGCCTTTCCCCAGTTTTTGGGGTTTGTGGATAATTACCATTTGGCTCATTCTATCGAAAGTGGAAATTTATTGGCTGAATGCTAACAATAATTTCCCCTGTTGAAGCGTCATATTTGGGAACAGATATGTTAAAGCTGGGAACATGATTTGATAGAACTGCTCTGATGGAACAAACCCGCGAAATATCAGCCCTTTTCCACCTGATGGATGACCCCGACACCGAGGTATTCTCGACAGTCAGCGACCGGCTGTTAAGTATGGGCTCCACCATTATTCCAAACCTCGAACATTTGTGGGAGAACACGCCCGATGAAGCAGTACAGGAGCGGATTGAAATGTTGATTCACCGGCTTCATTATTGTGACCTGGTACAGGAATTTACGCGTTGGAAACAACTCGATGAACCCGACCTGCTGGCCGGCGCCTTGTTGGTAGCGAAATTTCAATATCCCGATCTCCAGGTAAACCAAGTTTTGCAGGAAGTGGAAAAAATGCGTCGCAATATCTGGCTGGAGTTGAACAACTACCTCACGCCGCTGGAACAAACCAATGTACTAACCACCATTCTCTATAATTATTATCACCTCAAGGGCACCGAAGTGAACCACAAGGAGCCCAATGATTTTCTGCTCAACAATGTATTGGAGAGCAAAAAAGGAAATGCTTTGTGCAATGGCATTCTTTACCTGATCTTGTGTGATCTGCTCAGCATCCCGATTCGTGCCATTCCGATTCCCAAACAGCATATCCTGGCTTACTATGATTTGTCAGGGGGCGACTGGGCCGACCTGCCCGCCAACCCCATGCACCGCATCAGTTTTTTCATTGACCCTACTAACGGTCAGGTATACTCGCAAAAAGACGTTGAAACGTATTTCCGCCGCATTGCCGTACCAACCACCGGACATTTTTTCCGACCTCTCTCTAACCTGCGTCTCATTCAACAACTCCTCGAAGAATTTGCCCGCTGCTTCAACAACGACCAGCACGGCTACAAACACGATGAACTGCTCGAACTCGCAGCGATGTTGTAAATAGCGACTAGTTACCTCATTCTATAAAAAAACCCTTCGCCATAAACGAAGGGTTTTATACTTATCGTCACCACGCACGCGGCAGCACCTTAAACCTTAAACTTTAAACCTTAAACAGTCGCTCACATGGTAAGCTCCCATCCCGCTCTTCGTTCCCGCTTCACAAATTGATTTGCTTCTTCAAAGTTGGTGATGCGCATATTCTTCGCATCCCACAGCAGGGTTTTGCGGCCCAGGTATTTATCGTTCCATCCTTTCAGGTTAGGATTCTTGTACATCCAGCTCCGGATGGCCAGGTTGCCAATAAGAATGCTTTCGGTGAATGGTCCGGCATATTCAAAGGGTGAGCTGGTAGTCGCTTTGCCATAGCCTGCAATACAGGCATTGATCCATTGCGCGTAGTGGCCTTCGGGCACCCGCGGCAGCGATGGCGCCGGCAGGTTTTCTTTCATGCGTATGGTGGGCAATAGGCGCGGGTTTTCACCATAGCAATCGGTTAACAATTTGCCTTTGGTGCCCACGAACAAGGTGCCACCGTCCCAGTTACCGAATGGTTCTTCGGGCAGCAATTCATCAGGGCGCGCGGGCAATAATCCGCCATCGTGCCAGGATACTTTAATGGTGCCTTTGCCGTCGGTGCGTTCATAGCTGAGGTGAATGATGGATGACGGCGGACAACTATCCACAAAATTACCTTCTTCCCACATGCCTTTCCAGATATTGGCAACAGAACACTCCACCGAAGTGGGATATAGGATCGGCAGTATGCGATAGACAGGATCCATGATATGACAGGCCATATCGCCCAATGCACCCGTACCAAAGGCCCACCAGCCGCGCCAGTTAAAGGGCAGGTACGCGGGGTTGTAGTCGATCGCTTTGGCAGGTCCCAGCCAGAGATCCCAATCCAATTCTTTTGGCACATCAAACTTGCCCGTTGGTGTAGCAATGCCCTGGGGCCATACCGGTCGGTTGGTGAAGCAATGCACTTCGGTCACATCGCCTATCAAGCCGGCGTTGATCAATTCTTGCGCGCGACGAACACCATCACCACTTCCACCCTGGTTGCCCATTTGGGTCACCACTTTGTATTTCTTGGCCGCCTCGGTCAATAATCTTGCTTCCCAAATATCGTGCGTCAACGGCTTTTGCGTGTACACGTGTTTGCCCAATTGCATGGCAGCCAGTGTGGCATTGGCATGGGTATTATCGGGTGTCGAAATTGAAACGGCGTCAATGCCTTTGTGCTCTTTCGACAGCATCTCGCGGAAATCGCGGTAGTAGGTTGCTTTCGGTTGCGCCTTTCTCGACGCAACTGCCTGGCGATCGTCGACATCTGCCATGGCAACAATATTTACCTTACCGGTTTTAAAAAACTCGGCAATATCACTTTGGCCCTTGCCACCGGCTCCAATAGCAGCAACATTCAATTTATCACTGGGAGCAACAAATCCTTTTCCCAGCACATGCCGGGGAACAATAAAAAATCCGGTTGCTGCAAGTCCCGAGGCCTGCAGAAACTTTCTTCGCGAAGCTGATTTACGCGCCATAAGTAAACAATCGGTTAGATGAATAATTTAGGAGCTTTGAATGTACGCATTGCCTCTTACATTCGACTTAAAAAAATGATCAGTTGGAACGATTTTGAAAAAATAGACATGCGCGTAGGCACCGTCATCGACGTAGCGCCCTTTCCCAAAGCAAGAAAGCCAGCCTGGCAACTGACCATTGATTTCGGGCCGCTGGGCATTTTGCGGTCGTCGGCGCAAATCACCGATTTGTACGGTCAAACCGATCTTTTACAAAGGCAGGTGATCGCCGTCGTCAATTTTCCACCCAAACAAATCGCCGACTTCAACAGCGAATGTTTGGTGCTGGGAGTATATTCAACAGGAAATGAGGTAGTATTGTTATCGCCTGAGCGACCTGTTACCAACGGACAAAAGATTGGCTAATGGACATAGAAACCAGTTATTATTCATCACCTGTCGGCCTGCTTCGGTTGCGCGCCACCGTTAGTTACCTCTGCGAATTGCATTTTTGCGATGCAGAAGAAACTGCCGCTGCTGATTTGCAGCAACCGCTGCGTAATCCGATATTATTGGAGACTGTTAATCAATTGATGGCTTATTTCTCCGGACAGCGCCGCGTTTTTGATATTCCGGTGGCGCAGTCGGGCACGCCATTTCAACAATCGGTTTGGTCGGCCTTGCTGGATATTCCATTTGGCAAAACCATCTCCTACCTCGACCTCGCCAAAAAACTGGGTGACCCCAAATGCATCAGGGCTGCTGCCAATACAAACGGCAAAAACAATATCGCCATCATTGTTCCCTGTCACCGGGTGATTGGCAGCAATGGATCGCTGGTTGGATTTGCCGGTGGTATCCCCAAAAAGAAATGGCTATTGGCACACGAACGCAAATGGGCCCTGGGTGTGCAAACCTTGTTTTGAATTAACGGTTTAAATCTTCACCACTAAAGCCCAAGGGAAGCAGGGAAACACAATCGGGGATGATATAGACCGCACCGGTTTGTCCACCGAGAAGCAAACGAATCGGCTGTTGACTTCTTTGTTCGTATTCAGCCAATGATTGTCGACACAATCCGCAGGGACTAATCGGCCGATCATTTTTTCCTTCGGAAGCATAACTAATGGCCAGCGTGAGGATTCGTTTGTTGGCATGCATGGCACTCACGGCCGACAACAATGTTCTTTCCGCACAAATGCCAACGGGATAAGACGCATTTTCCTGGTTGGTTGCTGTAACAATACGACCATCGTCCAATACAGCCGCTGCTCCTACTTTGAAATTAGAATAAGGCGCATACGCTGCCGCGGTGATGGCTCTTGCTTTTTCCAACAATGCCTTATCCGCCGGATCCAGTTCACTTGCCGAAGCGAAGCATGCATAGTCAAAAGAAAATTGTTGGTTCATATCAATTGATACTCCGGAACAGTCGATTCCATCGGATGCCGTTTTTCAAACTCATCCAGATGATCCAGGCCTCCCCAACTACATGGTCTTCGGGAACAAATCCCCAGAACCGACTGTCTTGCGATTCATGACGGTTGTCGCCCATCATCCAATAATAATTCATCTTAAAGGTATAACTCGTTACGGGCTTACCGTTGAGCCAGAATTGACCATCTCGCTGTTCAAACTCGTTGTGTTCATATACCCGAATGGCCCTTTCGTACAACGTGTAGTTCTCATTAGTGAGCGTAAGTGTTTTGCCTTTTTCGGGAACCCACAGCGGACCGAATTCGTCGATGGTCCATTTGTGTGCAGCATCATAAGGGAACAAAGTGCTCAACGCTGTTTGCGCCTGGTTGTCGGGCAGATAGAGTATCGGTTTAATTGATTTAGCGAGACCACTGGTCTTGATTTTTTCCAGCGCCTTATTGGTGAGCAGCATCACAAATTTATTGCCACCCATATTCGATAAATCATTGGGATCGTCGATATCGATATTGTATTCTTCTTTCATCACATCGGCATTGAAGGGTTGGCCATTGGTTTCCACTTCATACCTGATCTGTGAAAAAGGCGGCTCGAAGCCGGGTTGTGAATTGATGAATACGCGCCCATCTCGCACCGACAAAGTATCGCCGGCAATGGCTACGCAGCGTTTGATATAATTTTCTTTTTTATCAACGGGACGAATCACCAGCGGGAATTCTTCGGGGTTGGCCAGGATCATTTTTCGGCCGATATCGATATTGCCTTTGCCCAACTGGCGCGCTACATCGTAATAGGGATTGGCCGATTGATACTCGGGCCGGTTGATCACCGTATCGCCCGCAGGGAAATTGAATACCACCACATCGTTTCTTTTGATGGGCGAAGGAAACCAGCGGCTATACGGCAGTTTGATCAGTTCAGAATAAGATTTCATATCGCTGCCCGGAAGGGTGGCGTGTACAAAAGGAATGGCAAGTGGCGTATTGGGAATCCGCGGACCGTAAGAGAGTTTGCTCACAAACAAGAAGTCGTTAATAAGCAAAGTTTTTTCCATAGAGCCGGTGGGAATCACATAGGCTTCAAACACAAAGGTGCGAATCAAGGTAGCTGCAACAATGGCAAATACACCGGCATCGATCCATTCCCGAACGGCTGATTTTCGGTAATGCCGCACACCTTCGGGGCCAATGAAGCGGGTGTCTTTCGCCAGGCCAACATAAGGAAAATAAATAAAGGGCACCAGCGCCGTTAGCGCATGTTCCCAGAAGCTGAATTTATTAAAGCACTTGATGAATTCGATAAAAATGCCGAGGGTAACAAACCAACCAACCACCGGTATGAACTGCCAGAAAAACCAGTGTTTCGGGCGATCAGCAATCCGGATCATTTCCCAGGTATTGTAAAACGGTATCCAGGCTTTCCAACCCGGAGTTCCCACTTTTTCAAAAAGTTTTGAGATACCAAATGCGGGCAGGATGAAAATCAGGAGAGATATGATTGAAACGATTAGGATTTGATTGGGAGTCATTCGGGCTAATTAAAAATTTGGGCAAAAATACCATTCTACCGGTATATGACGCGGTGGCGCCGAAAATCTAACAGGCTATTAGCTTCTGGGTACCACATTATTAACAACATCTTCCCGTTGGATGGTTTTGCCGCTCAAAATCACCAGGCGTTCTACCACATTTCTCAATTCGCGGATATTGCCCGTCCAGTTATAATCCTTGAGTGCATCGAGGGCTGCCTTGTCAATTTCTTTTTTGGCAATGCCATATTCCATACAGATATTTTCCAAGAAGCGATCAACCAGTGCCGGCACATCTTCGCGCCGATCATTCAGCGAAGGCACATGTATGAGGATCACACTAAGGCGATGGTACAAGTCGAGCCGGAAAGTCTTCTCTTCCACTTCCTGCAACAGGTCTTTGTTGGTGGCGGCAACTACCCGAACATCTACTGAAATTTCTTTATCGCCGCCCACACGCGTAATTTTTCCTTCCTGCAGGGCCCGCAGCACTTTTGCCTGGGCACTTAGGCTCATATCGCCAATTTCGTCGAGGAAAAGTGTGCCGCCCGAAGCCTGTTCAAACTTTCCGATCCGTTGTTTGATGGCCGAGGTAAAGGAGCCTTTCTCGTGTCCGAACAATTCGCTTTCAATCAACTCGCCGGGAATAGCCGCGCAATTCACTTCGATGATGGGGCCTGCTGCGCGGTTGCTTTTTTCGTGCAGCCAGCGGGCTACCAGTTCTTTGCCCACGCCATTTTCGCCGGTAATCAACACACGGGCGTCGGTGGGCGCTACTTTTTCGATGGTGTCTTTGATGCGTTGGATAGCGGGCGATTCGCCAATCATTTCCTGGGTTCGGCTCACTTTACGCTTTAGTACCTTGGTTTCGGTAACCAGCGATGTTTTATCCATCGCGTTGCGCAGCGTAATCAGCAAACGGTTCAGGTCTGGCGGCTTGGAAATATAATCGAAAGCCCCTTTTTTTACCGCTTCTACGGCCGTTTCAATGGTGCCGTGGCCGCTGATCATAATAATGGGTACATCGGGATTGGCTTCGCGGGCCTTGTCGAGAAATTCAATACCGTCGAGTTTTGGCATCTTAATATCGCAAAGCACCACATCGTAGGCCTTTTCCTTGAACTTTCTGAGGCCTTCCTCTCCATCTGAAGCCTCTTCAATTTTATAGCCTTCGTACGATAAAATCTCTCCTAAAGTTTTCCGGATGGCACGTTCGTCGTCGATGATCAATATGCTGGACATGTATCGTTTATTGTTGGTAAAAACAAGGCTGCCAAATGTAAGGAATTAGTAGTAAGTGCTATACGAGGAATGGCCGACCCGGTTATTTAGGAAAAATACTAGGCGGCCGCCGTAAATGTCCGCTTGACAGGACGTTTTACACTTGTTAATTTTGTATTATCCTTTGAAAGCTAAAAATTCTACCTATGACTCCCATGAAGTATTCTTTCGAGCCCGTAAAAGAAGTATCTGTTTGGCAACTGACCGCAAAAATCGTGGTATTAGCCGGCGTATTAATGGCCTATAGTTATTGCTTCCTGCTTACGGTAAATAGTGTTCTGAAACTGGCACACTAATCGCCCCAACCCTTAAAAAAAGCTGATCACTGTTTTGCGTTGCAATCAGCGACCAGCCTGTATTTTATCTGCAGTAATTATTTTTGCAGGTAGAGAACTTCCTTTACCAGTTTTACTGTTCTTGGTACATCGGGCAATGCAGCAGCCACCAGGTTGGGTGCATAGTGCAAGGGTGCGTCGGCAGCCGTGATCCGCCGAATCGGCGCATCCAGGTAATCAAAACCTTCTTTCTGGATGCGATAAGACAATTCAGAAGATATCGAAGCGAATGGCCACTGTTCTTCCACAATTACCAGTCGATTGGTTTTCTTAACGCTTTCCAGCACAGTTACCCAGTCGAGCGGCCGAATGGTACGCAAATCAATTACCTCGGCACTAATGCCTTCTTTTTCGAGTTCTGCAGCAGCACCCAATGCCACTTTCATCATCTTATTAAAAGACACGATGGTAACATCGGTACCGGGTTTTTTAACATCGGCTTTTCCGAGTGGGATATAATATTCTTCTTCGGGTACTTCGCCTTTGTCGCCATACATCACTTCGCTCTCCATAAAAATCACCGGATCTTCTTCAAAACGGATGGACTGCTTCAGCAAGCCTTTGGCATCGTATGGATTGCTGGGCGACACCACTTTCAAGCCCGGAATATTGGCATAGTAGCTTTCGAAAGCGGTGCTGTGCTGGGCGCCCAATTGTCCGGCAGAGCCATTCGGCCCGCGGAAAACAATGGGGCAGCTCAATTGTCCGCCACTCATCGCCAGCATTTTCGACGCCGTATTCAAAATCTGGTCAAGGGCCAAAACGGCAAAGTTCCAGGTCATGAATTCAACAATCGGGCGAAGTCCGTCTTGGGCGGCGCCCACGCCGATAGCTGCAAATCCCAATTCAGAAATGGGTGTATCGATCACTCTTTTGGGACCGAATTCGTCCAGCATACCCTGGCTTACTTTATAAGCTCCGTTGTATTCTGCCACTTCTTCACCCATGAGAAATACACGGTCGTCGCGCCGGAATTCTTCCACCATTGCTTCGCGCAGTGCTTCTCTAAACGCAATAATTCTTGCCATTTATCTTATTTTGGAGTGGCAAAAATATTGGATCGCTGCCAATTGCCCAAAACTGACCCATTAATGGCCAGGAATCTTTTGTTCAACCATGATGGAGCGTTTGGGCGACCGCATGCTGTTATAAGCCCTGATATTTTCCTGGCTGGCATTTTCTTCGATCCGCTGGCTGGTTCTGAAGTTACCGGTGTTCAGGTAATTGTAGGCGGTCGCCAGACAGTCTTCGCTCAGGTCGCCCCAGGATTTGTCCAGTCCATCAGCCACGCGCTTATCAGGCGTAAAGCCATTGAAATAATTGCCTTCGTTTTTCGAGTTCACGATGCGGATGGATACGGGGAACACATACCAGTCGCCCACCGGAATATTGAAGAACCCGACAGGTTTGCCATGCGAGTTGCTGGGACCAACCATTTTTACATCGGTCATGGTAGCACGCATGATATTGATCAGGGCTTCACTGGCCGAGGCGGTGTTCTGCGACATGATAAACACAATGCTGTTCAGCGCCAACGAACCTTTTTTGCTAAAGTTGACAGTTTCGTTGTACTGTCTAAGCTTGTCATTAAAAGTCTCTTTGTACATCACGGTACCCGTTTTGGTAGCTGGCGTTAAGTAGTTGCCCAGTTCTTCTTGCAGGGCCACATAGCCACCTCCATTGTAGCGCAGGTCCACAATCATGTCTGTAACACCTGCGGTGGTGAATTCCTGGAAACTGTTGGCGAAAGCCGCTTTCATGGTAGTAACATCGCCCAGGAAAGAGTTCAGCACGAAATAGCCGATTTTTTTGGCACCGGCGGTATATACCGTGTCTAGCACGATCGGCTTTTCGGTATAAGAACCGGGTGTCAGGTTCAGGTCGACCGTACTGCCATCGGGTTTGGTAAAGCTGAGCGACACGGGTGAAGAACCATACACCGCATTTACGATGCGGGTAATGGTTGCGCTGCTGGTGTCTATCTGTGCATTGCCATTGATTTTGGTGATGCGCCAGGCCCTTTTTACGCCTGCCTGTCCTGCTGCTGAAGCCGGTTCCACATTCGTTACCCGCAGGTCAGACACGGTGCGGAAAAAGATGCCAATGCCGATATCGCCTGCCACCCCGCTGCTCACCTGGTCCCATTCTGTTTTCAGGATGCCGAAACTCCAACGGTCTACCGGGTCAGTAAAGCCGGTTTCTTTACTGTATTGACGAATGCCATCCATCACTTCATTTGGATCGCTATAGGCGGCGGTACTAAAACTGGCGGGGATTTGGTTGTACCATAGGTAGTAATCGCGGGCCAACAGGGCTGAACTATCCAACAGGCTGAGTTTAGTGCTGTCGGTGCTGTTATTGCCACCAGAGCTTTCTTTTTTACAGGCAGCAAGTCCGGTCAATAAGGTTACGCAGATAACGAAGTAATACTTCATGGAGGATTTGTTTATTTGGAAATACGATAATAATCAATTACCACAGGTACAAAGCATGTTTTCGACCAAAAGGGCATAAACAGCGATACCGGTCGCCGGACCGGTATCACAATTTCTGCACCATATTTTCAAAACTAATCTTTCAGTTGATAATATTTCTTAACGGAATTATAATCTTTCCAATCTATGGCCGACCGGTTGCCTTCTTGTACGCCACCGGGTATAATGATATACCGGAATTGAGAAAAGCCTTCGGAACTGGAAACTGGGTAATTGCTAACCAGGTTGATCAGTTTTTCTGAATAATAGGCATCAACATAAATCTCAGGATAGTTGCCATCGGTGATGGACGGCCACATTTGCGCCAATGTTTCTGCCGAGAATAGCAGGTACGGGCTGATCACGGCCGGTACCGATACGATGAAAGGATCGGTTTCATCGCTTAGGTTCCAATACACTTTGATGCTGCCTTTGTTGAGTACATCGAGTGTAAGACTGGGCGCCGCTACATCAGCAACCCCGGTGGTATCATTAAAGGTTACATCGAGCCAATCTGAATAAATAACATTGGCTGTGCCAGTCTCGCCTTTGGCGCCTGTAGCACCAGTTGCACCCGTGGGGCCTGCGGGTCCCGCAGGGCCAGTAGAACCTTCTTTAGAGCAGGAAGTAAGCGACAGCGAGAAGGCAAAAAGGGCAAGAGCCGATAAGCGAACAATTGATTTTATCATATGTCAGTTTTTAATTGTTTGGTAAGTCTAAAGTTAATCGATTTTGTGCTTGTTATTCGGCCTCAGCGCTCCCAATGAATCCAGGCCCGCGCGTTAGAAGCAGCCACCATATCGTAACTGCTACTGCCTGTTTGCACCAGGTAATAACCCGACGGGTCGGTCATGCGGGAAGCGGTGTTGTAAAAAGCATCTTCGGCCTCCGTGGGTACATCGCCCAAAACACCCAGTACGGTGAAAACAATTTTACCGTCGCTGGTAAATGTCGGCGCATTGTAACCTGCACCAAAGCCCAATGTCAGCCCCGCATTGGTTTGTGTTACGAAACCGAGGAGGTCGTAGGTTGTGCCGCCAGAACTTCCGAAGGCAGGCCAGAAAACCATGAAGGCATAGCCTGGAATCTGTGTTACTTTATAGGCGTCGTCTACACCGTTCACATGAAAGCCATCGTACGAGCCCCAATATTCGTCGGAAGCGGCTACGGTATTGTACCAACGCTGTGGCGCATTCAGGTCAACCCGAATGGGTGCGTTCGCACCAGCAACGATAACATTATTGCTGTTCACCTGCATGCTGATTTGTCGCGTGGTCGCATTCCATTTTATATCGGTAAATGTTCTGATGGTGGTGGTACCGTTGACGAATGGATTGGTTAGCACCACGCCGGTTCGGTCAAAATAATAGGTAGTGGTGAAACTTCGTTGTGCGTTGCCTGCAAACCAAATAAAACTAACCGTTCGGGTAATCGGATCTACAATTATATCATAGGTCACACCACCCAGTGTAAATCGTTTGAAATATTCCAGGATATTGCTGATGTTTTGGAATTGCACATTGCTTTCCCAGACCCCATTCTGCCAGGCAGTATAATCTGCGGCTTCCGCTCTTTCCAAACGCAGATGTGTTTGGTAATACCTGCCGGTAAGAATGATGCTGTCGGCGTACACTGTATCAATCGCAAATTCAAAATCGGTCAACAGACCCTCGCCATCGGCGCCGCCATTCACATTTCCATCGGGGTCGCCCAACAGATGGATATAACTATAAGTATCAAATATCAATACCGGTTGCTGCAGTGCTTTCAATCGATAGCTGCTTTCTTTTTCTGTGCCGGCTGTTGTTACATTGAAATCGCTGTACATAAATACGCGGTTGTTGTCAGCGAACCGAAAATGAAAATTATAAATGCCGCCCGTGCCCGTGGTGATGGTTGCCTTCCAACCGGAAGCTGCCGATTGCAATGTTTGTTGGTAAGAAGCCAACGCGCCATTTATTCTTTCGTCGGGCGATTTATCAAATACGGTATCCTCCTTCTTGCACGCAGCAAACGTGACGGTCAGTAGAACCAGGTATACTATCCATTTTTTCATGGCAAATTATTTGGTATAGCGCTCGATGGCGGTTCTGGTTTGTTTTTGTAGAGTGGCGAAATCAATATTCCAGGCATTTCGCATATAGTCTCTAACGGTGGCAGCTTTTTGTGCCAGTGCCGTTTTACCTTCTTCGCTGCTGATAGTATTCAGCAGGTTTTCAAAACTGGTTTGCCCTTCTACAAGCAATATGGAAAGTGTTTCAACAAAATCATCGTCGGGTCCGCTCATGGCATAATTGGAAATGAACCCTTTTTCATTGGCTTGCCCATCGGTATAGTTATACCAGTTGGTGGTATAACTGCCGGTGATGGTTTTGAAATCGACCGGGTACATGATATTGCCATGCAGCGTGTGCCCAAATTCATGTTCGATGATATGAAAAAGTCTCTTGGCACCAACCGAGTCTTCCGACAAATAACCGACCATTCCTTTCACCCGGAAATTATTCAACTCAAACAACAATATCCGCCCCTCGCCTTCTGCCTGCCCCTGCACGCGCGTGCCATCTGCCTCATACGCTGCACTGCCAAAGAGAATAATAAAGCGAGGCAGGTATCGACGCATGAAATCAGCGCCGGCGACGGTTTCGTAGGGACTTATTAGAATAGAGTCCAGGCATTTCATGATCGGCACCACTTTGGCTTCGTCTACCGGTGTCACAAAACGATTAACGTCGACCAATTCCGATTGCGACCATTTGTATTTTACATCGGTGTTATACGGCTTGGTAAAATTGTCGTACAGCCAGCTATCAATTTCGGTTTGCGTCCAGGTGTCGCCACCCAGTCCGGGGATGTCGTCGGCGCTGCCGGTAATATTGTCTTTCTTACAACCAGCCAGCGACAACCAGAACAGCGTGACAATAACGATATGGAGATAATTTTTCATGGTGTTTATCGTGGGTTTGGGGTGAGACCAGACAAGCTGGTCGATTGCGGCAATTGCAAAAGTCGGCGCGGGTCATCATTGGTCAATACATGCAACTCGCCATCACTGGTTCGGTGTGCCACTGCCAACCTGAATCGAAGAATGTCAAACCAACGCATGCCTTCCTGTGCAAATTCAGCGCGCTTAAAATCGAGTATGGTTCTCACAATACCAATTTGCGGATCGGATATGCCATAGAACTGCCTGATTTTGGTGGTTGTTATGCGATTTGCACTGCTGCTATAATCTTCCATACGGGTACTGGCATATGCATTCAGGTCGCTCAAGGCCGCGGTGGTATTGTTCAACCAGGCATTGGCTTCGGCGCGATTGAACAATAATTCTTCGGCCGTGAACAAAGGAATCATCACATAAGGCAAACCAATATTGGCATTGACGGAGCTCTGCACAAAATATTCGTTGATTTTCGGAATCAGGTAATTGTTGCTGCCGGCGGTATAGGTCTGGAAATTGAACGACCAGTCGGCACCGGTAACGTTTTGGCCAAAGATCTCGGTGTTTTTGGCAGAGGTCATGGCATATCGCAGGGTATAATATTGACGCGCATACAACGATGAAGCTTCCACCAACAAAAGATTGGCGGCAGTGCTGGCCCGGGCATAGGTTTCAAATAATTCCTGGAAGGTCATGTTGCGATAAGTTGTATTCCAGGGGCGTAGGTAGTTTACCACATTACCACTGCCGAGGGCAGTATTGGCGTGATCAACTGCTTTTTGAAACTCGCCCTTATAAAGAAAAAAGCGACAAGCAAATGCATTGGCTGCCATTTTTGTGAAATGGTATTTCGGCACATTGTACCGGCTATCGTCGAGCAAGGGCAATCCTGCTGTTAGATCCGCTTCAATATTCGCATATACCGATGCCACGGTACCACGTTCGTATTGTTTGATAACTACATTTTCCGGCTCTGTCACATAAGGAATGCCCGGATCATTGCCCGCTGTTGTTGGATCGTATGCGTTTGCAAACAAAGTAACCAGCATGAAATGATTGTAGGCGCGTGCTACCAGGGCTTCGCCGCGTTGGGAACTGTAGTCGCCCGGGTTTGCCGCTTCTTCGCAGGCTTTCAGTGCCTGGTTCGCAGCAGCGATGGCCGAATAACAAGCATTCCAATAATATTCGGGTGAATCCTGGTTGGGATCAATCACATCCCCAAAAACATAACTGGTGGCATTGGTGATATCAACGGTGCCCACGCCTTTGTCGGCAACATTATCAGACATAGCTTCCGCAAAACCCATGTAATTGCCTTGCGGATAAGCGGTACCCAAGAGTTGCGATACTTTTTCGGGCGAGTTTAATTCGGTTCGGTTATCAGGCGATTTCTCCAAATATTTAGAGCAACCTGCCAGCAAGGGCAAGCTGAATAGCAGTATATGCCGAATGATGGTTTGTTTGGTTTTCATTTGATCAGAATCCAAGTTTAAGTGACAACGTAATTTGTTTCTGAATCGGCTGCGCAACGCCACCTGAAATATAAAACTCAGGGTCTTGACCACGAAGCTTCGGGTCTGCATAGATCAGCCAGGGGTTGGTGGTAGATAAGGTGGCCGACAGGTTATTGGCTTTAATGCGTTGAGCATATTTGGGGTCTAGCTGGTAAGACACTGAAACCGTTTTCAATCGCAGAAAATCACCCTTGGCTACACGTTCTGTGGAATAGTTATAGTTGTTGTACGGATAAGCGCCCGATAGTTGTGATTGCTCCCAACGCCCGAGAATACTGGGGATATTGGTGTACTGTTCGTCGCCCGGAAGCACCCAACGATCGCGAAATTCTTTCGGCATCGCATCCTGGTCAGAATACAAAGTTCTGAAAGCCGGATACAACCTGATCTTATTTCCCCATTGGTACGTGATGAGAAAATTAAGACTGAAATTTTTGTATCGGAAATTCTGCGAAAATCCGCCATTCACCGGCGGATCAACCGGGCCTTCGTATTTTAGGTGTGATACCGTTTGGTCTTGCAAATAAACATTGGAACTCACTTCGCCTTTCTCGTTGGTAAAGAGCGGCTTGCCTGAACTGTGATCAAGTCCGCGGAAGGGAATGGAGAAAAGACTTCGCACCGGATAACCCTCGCGGTTGCCGCCTTCAGGAACAACCAGGCTAAAAATATTCGGTTCGTTTTTGGCATTCACAATTTGGTTGTAGTTGTAGCTGAAGGTGATCGTACTCCGCCAACCCCAATCTTTCTGCCGTACAATTTCGCCGGTTAACAACAATTCACCACCCCATGAATTCATATCAGCATAGTTCGCTGCTTTATAAGGTTCGCCGCCGATGCCTGAGGTTTTGATCAAACTAATCAGGTCAAAACTTTGGCGATAATAACCGTCGATGCTGAAGCTCAGGCGACGATTAAAGAGTGCGCCATCCAACCCAATATTGCCCGTATATAATTTCTCCCAGGTCAGGTCTTTGTTTTCGAGATTGGCCAATTGTATTACCGATTCCTTCTCAGTGAGGTAGGGTCGATTGGTGGTGATGGTGCGCAATACAATACTTGAATTGGTGGCCGGGCCCATGCTCGCCGTTAATCCATAACTGGCGCGAAGGGTCAGGTAATCCAACCAACTGATGTCTTGCAGAAAAGCTTCTTTCTCCATATTCCACGACCCGGCCACACTCCAGGTGGGCAACCACCTGGCCGTGGGCGATTTGCCAAGGCGGTTCGAGCCATCATAGCGGCCGGTTGCAGTCAGGTTGTATTTGTTGTTGTAGGTATAGTTGGCCGTACCGTAAAAAGCAACAAAGCGATCATAATCACGACTCATGCCATAGTAAGGGAAATTTTGTTCGATGGTTTGTTTCAGTATGCGGTAATCAATCAGGGGCACGCCGCCATTGTCGTATTGATAGCCATATCCGGTGTTGTTGTATGCTTGTCGGTTGGCTGATCGAATCTGCATACCACCCAACAGGTTTAGTGTATGCTTTTCATGGATGGTCGTATTGTAGTTGATATGGTTCCGCACATCATAACTTACCATATTGTCTTCTGCACGGTTGTAGAACCCACCGTAGGGCAATACCACCACAGGTTCGGCTTCGGGGTTATCGGGGTCACGGTATAAGAATTTGTTTTGGGCACGCACTTGCGTGGTACCGGCTGCCCGATAAGCATTCGCCATATTTGCTTTCTCTGTAATCTGGTGTTCTCTGGTAGAGCGAACATAACGCACCGCACCCAGAAATTCATACCGCAGTTTGGGCGTGATTTTATAATTGGCATCCATCTGCACCCGCAGGTCGACCACATTCAAATCAAGTTTGTTGTTCTCCAACTCTTCGAGAATATTGAACGGCGCGAAATTGCGTTGGAAATATTCCCGGTTACCCTTTTCATCATAAGCAGTCATCGTTCTGCTGGTGTTGAGCGAGTAGTTAAAGGGGTTGATATCAAAGTCGCGGTCGTAGGATCCTTCTACAGGATTGGGATTTCTGGCAAGTGTGCCGGGGGCTTTTTGGCTGCGCATGGAACCAACGGTGGTGAAACCCGCGCTAAACCGATCTGAAAACTTGTAGTTCGATCGGTAATTCATGGTGTAACGGTTCACTTTGTCGGCCACCGTCCATCCATTGTCGCCATAGTAACTAAGCGACAGATAATTCTGTGCACGTTCGGTACCGCCCGACAAACTAAGTGAATGTTCCTGCACAAAATTATTGCGAAACAAAAGATCAAACCAATCGGTATTGGCATTGGCATAACGGGTCAGGAAAGCGCGTCGCGCAGCAGGGGTATTCTCGAGCGGAAAACTATTGGAGGGGTCGAGGTAAAGTTGCGAATACATTTTTCCGTAAACGCCATAATCGGAACGATACATGATCGTCGAATTAAGATTCCCTTTTCTTTCCAATTCTGCCAGTACACTCATTTGCTCCATCGAGTTCATGATATTGTACTGTCCGTAAGAGGGCTTCATCTGCACGCCGTAATTGCCGTTGTAATTCACCGACAATTTTCCGGCGCGTCCTTTTTTGGTGGTAATAACGACCACGCCATTCATGGCACGGGCACCATATAAAGAGGTTGCGGCAGCATCTTTCAATATCTCGAAACTTTCTATATCGTTGGCATTAAGGCCGGCAACGGCTGAACCCAGCAAAGTTGTAGGGTCGCCGCTCGACAACTGATCATTCGAAATATTAACCAGGTCTTCGAGTACCACGCCGTCAACTACCCACAGTGGTTTATTATCGCCGTTTAAAGAAGTTGCACCCCTGATCCTGATTTTAGGTGCGGCCCCAAAAGTGCCTGACACGTTTTGAATGGCTACACCGGCAACACGACCTTCCAACATGCGACTCACATCGGCCGTTCCATCCATCTTAATATTGTCCATTTTGATCGACACCGCCGAGCCCGCGAATTTTTTCCGGTCGATATTCTGGTAGCCGGTTACAATCACTTCGTCAAGCGCACCCGAAGCTTTAACCATCGATATATCAATTGCGGCACCGGTAAAAGCAAGTGTAATGGTTTCGAGACCGGTATAACTAATCCGTATGCTGTCGCCTCTGTTGCCGATCAGGCTGAACTGCCCCTGGGCATTGGTGAAAGTAGATTGCTGACGATTGATATTTTCGACCGTAGCGCCGGCTATTGGTTTGTTGTCGTACTTATCGCGAACAATACCGGTTATGGGCAAGCTATCCTGCTGGTAATATCCGATGCCGTTCGCGCTACCATTGGTGCTGGGAAATAAAAAGAAAACAGCAAAAAAGAAACTGGAAGCAACGCTCACCGTGCTAGCACAAAACCGGACACCTTTATGCAAAAGGAACATAGTCAGTCAGTTGATTGGTTTGGTATTGGAAAGTACTATATTTTGTCGGAATGCGAGGGTCACCCTTTTGTCAAATGCCAATCGCGGTGCGGATCAATTGCAGTCATTGTCACGGTGATGGATAACCGATACTTGCTGCCGATAAAAATGCCTGTGCGGTTGACCAAAATAATGACAATTGGATGCAGGTATATGTTGCATCTGGACCAGAGAAATAGACAGTTGGATTAAGCCAATTTGATGACCATGGCCGAAGCGCCACCGCCGCCATTGCAAATACCGGCAGCGCCATACTTGCCCTTGTGTATTTTCAATATGTTGAGCAGGGTAACAATGATTCTCGCACCACTGCAACCAAGCGGGTGACCAATGGAAACTGCACCGCCATGCACATTTACTTTAGCCGGGTCGAGTTGCATGCGACGGGTATTCTCAATACCAACCACCGAAAATGCTTCGTTCAGTTCCCAGAAATCAATATCGGTCATTTTTAAGCCGGCTTTCGACACGGCCTTGGGTACGGCCAGTGAAGGTGTGGTGGTAAACCATTCCGGCGCTTGTTCAGCATCGGCATAACCAACGATGCTGGCAAGTGGTTTTAAGCCCATGGCTTGCGCTTTTTCGGCCGACATCAACACCAGGGCGGCAGCACCATCGTTCATAGTAGAGGCATTAGCGGCTGTAACGGTACCGTCTTTCAAAAAAGCGGGCTTGAGACTGGCTATTTTATCAAACTTGACTTTCCAGGGTTCTTCGTCTTTGTCAATAATAAGTGGGTCGCCACTTCGCTGTGGTATTGCAACCGGCGCTATCTCTTCCGCAAACCAACCTTTTTCCCAGGCTTGCTGGCTGCGTTGGTAACTGCTGGTGGCAAAAGCATCCTGTTCTTCGCGGCTGATTCCACAGGTGCTGGCGCAAAGTTCAGCCGCAAATCCCATGGCTTTTCCATCATATACATCGGTGAGGCCATCTTTGGCAAGTCCGTCGATCAAACTGGCATTGCCATATTTGTTTCCCCAGCGCAGTTGATCGGTATAAAAAGGAACATTGCTCATGCTTTCCATACCGCCGGCAACAACAATCTCGGCATCCTGCTGTAAAATACTTTGCACGCCCAGGGCGATGGCTTTCATTCCACTGGCACAAACTTTATTCACCGTAGTACAAATTACATGGTCGGGCAGACCGGCAAATTTAGCTGCCTGCCGCGCAGGCGCCTGACCGAGATTGGCCTGTAGCACCGAACCCATAATGACTTCCTGAACATCGCTACCTGTTATACCGGCTCTTTCTACGGCCGCTTTGATAGCGATAGCACCAAGTTGAGTAGCTGATAAAGACTGGAGTGAACCGCCGAAACTTCCAATCGGCGTTCTAACCGCCGACACTATGACCACTTCTTTCATATGCAATCAAGATATGCTGCAAGGTAAAACTAAAAAGCCGTCTCGCGGGAGACGGCTTTTTTTAGTTGTGAAGAGGAGCAAAATAATACCCCACTTCGCACAGAATGAACTCGTTTGGAACTACATTGAACAAAGTTTGTTGCATGTGCTTCTGGTAACGCTGGCTGGTTTCGGGTAAATGTTCAACCAACTTCCAGTTGCGAATCTTCAGTACCGCCATTTTGCTGCTGTCGGTAAGATGATCTTGTAACAATTGATACTTTTCGGCAATGTGCGCCTGGTCATTGAAATAAAGCTGTTGGTTCATAGGGAGGGACGTTTTTTCAATTGGTTCTTTACGGATTAAAAACGGATTATACCAAAAACGGGCGTCGAAATCCAAAATTGTGTCCGTTCGTCGAATCCTAAATTAACCAATTGAAAATCAGCCCTTTGACGAAACGCGGTAAGGGTTAATTCTTATTAAGCCTCGGCCAGGTGCTGGCTACTTGCATACTGACCCGCCAACTTGTTTTGCAGTTCGCCTGGCACTGGTTTATAACTGAAAGGCTGCATGGAGAACCGGGCTCTTCCCTGTGTAATGGATCGTAGAGAGGCAGAGAAGTCGTGCAGTTCTGCCAATGGGATCTTTGCATGAATTCGGGTGAAGCGCTGTTCAGCATCCATGCCGTCTACAATGCCCCGGCGAATTTGTATATCACCAATGACGGCCCCGGTGAGTTCGTCGGGACAAGTAACTTCTACATCGTAGATGGGTTCCAACAATTGCGGGTCCGCTTCTTTAAAGGCGGCGCGGAAAGCTTGCAAGCCGGCAATTTTGAAGGAGATATCGTTTGAATCAACAGCATGCATTTTACCGTCGTACACCGACACGCGGATATCGCGCACATAACTGCCCGTCAAAGGACCTTCCTGCATTTTTTCCATCACCCCTTTTACGATCGATGGATGGAACCGATTGTCGATCGCACCGCCAACTATGCAATTGCAATACACCATTTGTCCGCCCCATGGCAATGGATGAACCTCCTGGTTTCTTACTGTTAAACCTTCTGGTGCCGGCATATCCGGTAACCAGGGCTCAATGCGCAACTGCACTTCAGCAAACTGACCCGCTCCACCCGATTGTTTCTTATGGCGATAGCCTGCATCGGCCGATTTTCGAATGGTTTCGCGATAAGGAATGCCGGGGGGCGAAAAGCGTATTGACAATTTACCGGCATGTTCCAGTTTCCACTTGATCATGGCCAGGTGTAACTCGCCCTGGCAATGCAAAATCGTTTGTTTGAGTTCGGGTGATATTTCAATACTGATGGTGGGATCTTCTTCTAGCAACTGGTGCAGTATGCTGGAGATTTTTTCATCCTCGCCCGGGTTCTGCGGACTAATAGCTACCCGCATATTTGCCGGTGGAAAAAATATTGGTGCCAACTCAACCGGGTATCCTTTTTCGTGCAGGGTATTGTTGACATGCGTATTGCGCAGTTTTAAGGTAGCGCCGATATCCCCTGCAGATAATTCATGCACTTGCACCCGCTTATTGCCTTCCACCACAAAGAGCTGGTTGATCTTTTCACTGTTGTGCGTGTTTTCGTTTTCAAGGTCCATTCCTGCTTTGATGGTGCCCGAAAAAACTTTGAAAAAAGACAACTCACCAATATGCGGTTCGTTGACTGTTTTATACACGAAAATGCAGGTCTTGCCCTGGGGCGAACAGATGAGTTGCTTGCCGTCGCGCGTTGTTTGAGCGGGCATTTCGGCGGCCGACGGACAAACATGGTCGATGAAACCCATCAAGCGTCCACTGCCCATATTTCTTTCGGCCGAAAGGCAAAAAAGCGGTGTCAATTCTTGTTTGATCATGGCCTGGTGCAATCCTTCCTTCAATTCGTCTTCGGTCAGTTCGCCTTTCTCAAAATAGAGCGCCATCAGTTTTTCATCATTGGCCGCAACTGCTTCTACCAGATCGCGGTGCAGTTGGTTGGCCTTGCTCATTTCAGCTTCAGGAATGGGTAATTTTTCAGGCTTTCCACCGGTATCGCTGAATTTGTACATCGTCATCCGCAATACATCAATGATTTCATGAAAACCGGCGCCTTGTTGCAGCGGATACTGAAATATGACCAGCTTATTGCCCACCAGGTCTTTAGCCTGTTGTACGGCACGGTCATAATCAGCCTGTTCATGATCCAATTGGTTAACGGCAAAAATCAGCGGAGTTGAAAACTGGTTGGCGTACTGCCAGTATAAATCAGTACCCACTTCTACCCCATTGGCTGCATTCAACAACATAATGGCTGTATCAGCGACCCGAAGCGCTGATACCACTTCACCCACAAAGTCGTCGTAACCGGGGGTATCGATGATATTGATCTTGTAGCCGCGCCAGCGCGAATGAAGCAACGTAGAAAAAACTGAATTACCCCGTTCAATTTCGAGTTCGTGGTAATCGCTTACTGTGTTACCGGCACCTACCTGTCCTCGTTGGGAAATCAGGCCGGCTTCAAACAACATGCATTCAGCAAGCGTGGTTTTTCCACTGCCTGCATGACCAATCAGCACGATGTTCTTGACATGGTTGCTGTCAAATTCTGCTGCCACGGCAAATGTTTTAAGTTATAATATTAGTGCGCGGTGTTGGTGAAATTGCCGAAGTCTTTTTCTACTTCCTGCAGGGTTTGTTCCAACTGGCCGAACTGGTCTTCCAGCGCATCGTGTGCCGAGAGGGTTGCATCGCTCACCTGCCCATGTTGCTTCAACTCCCAGGCAGCGATCTGCTCGTGTTCGCGAATAGCATGTTTAAGGTCGTGGATGTTGATAAGTTGAATGTAGAACTGGTTCTGAAAATGTTCGATTTCCCGGAGGCTGTCGTTGTCGTGCAAATGCGTGCTTACTTGCGCGAGTTTTTCTTTTAAGGTGCCAAAATGGGTTCGTTGTTCGCGGAGTGTGTTTGTCCAGTTTAAACACGCTCCATTGATCTGGCTGATTTCTGTAGTAACCATTGGAATTTATTTTAGGTTCATAAATATTTTCCGTGGGTTGAGAGGGTTTTTCGACCACTCCTAATATAAGACTTGTTTTTCGGAAATACAATGAAAAAACGGGTTACATTTGGTTATGCGCAGAACGCTGGAGATTTTAGGCACCGGCCTCAAAATGGCTATCGGAGAATTGAGGTCTAATAAATTGAGAACTTTTCTCTCCCTGTTTGGTATTACTATCGGTATTTTCTGCATTATTAGTGTATTGGCGACCGTCAACAGCCTCAAGCAGAATATCCAGGACGATATCCGTTCGCTGGGCGGCGAAACCGTATTCATCGATAAATGGGATTGGACCGGCACCATCCCCTATTGGAAACTGATGAACAGACCTGAGCCGAGCTATGTTGAAATGCAGCAGTTGCGTCGAATACTGCCGGCCAGTTACAAAATTGCTTACACCATTCAGCGCAACGACAAGATAGAATTGGATGATGTGGCCCTCGAAAATGTGAACATGTATGGAGTAACGGAAGACTTTAATAGTATTCAAAATATTGAAATTGTTGACGGCCGGTATTTACAATCGGTCGATTTAGACCGGGGCGCCAATTATGCCGTAATTGGTACGAATGCGGCCGAACAATTGTTTGGTGTGGCCAGCAAGGCCGTGGGCAAACAGGTGAAGATTTTTGATCGCACCATCAATATTGTTGGCCTTATCAAAAAGCAAGGCTCCAATATGGGAGGTGGCTGGCAATTTGATGACTGCATCATCCTTCCCTATACTTTTTTGCGTACCCTTGTAAAAGACAAATGGTCACAACCGAATATCATGGTGAAAGGTGGCCCTGGTACCACCCTGGCGATGGTGCGTGATGAAACAACCGCTGCCTATCGCTCCATTCGCAAACTGAAACCCACACAGGCCGATAATTTCAGCCTGAACGACATGGATTATTTCCTCAATTTCACGAGTAATATTTTTAGCGGTATCAATATGGGCGGATGGGCCATTGCCGGCCTGTCATTGTTCGTGGGTATGTTTGGCGTGGCGAATATTATGTTTGTTACGGTGCGGGAAAGAACACCTCAAATTGGTTTAAAGAAAGCCATCGGCGCCAAGAAGATGACCATACTGCTGGAATTCTTAATGGAGTCGGCCTTTTTGTGTATCATGGGCGGTATGATTGGCGTGCTATTGGTATTTATCTTAACCAAGATAATTTCAGGCGCCATGGGTTTCCCGATCTCGATTTCGATCCCGATCATGGTTCTGGCCGTTTCCATATGTATCATCACCGGTTTGCTGGCGGGTATTATCCCGGCTTTCAAGGCCGCTAGACTGGACCCGGTAGTGGCCATCAGGAGTTAGTGTATATGTCGGTGATCCTGGCTATTGAATCTTCTTGCGATGAAACCGCTGCCGCCATTTGCCGCGATGGCGAGATCTTGTCAAATATCATCGCCTCTCAACAAATTCATACGCAGTATGGCGGCGTGGTACCTGAGTTGGCGAGCCGCGCGCACATGCAGCAAATTGTACCGGTGGTTTCGCAATCATTGTTGGAAGCTGCTGTTCCCCTGACTGCTGTTGATGCCATTGCCTTTACGCAGGCACCCGGTTTGATTGGCGCTTTGTTTGTTGGCGCGCAGTTTGCCCGGTCATTGTCGCTGGCCCTAGATAAACCGCTTATTGCGGTTCACCATATGCAGGCCCATGTGTTGGCCAATCTGATTGGCGCGGAGAAACCGGCATTTCCTTTTTTGTGTTTGACGGTAAGCGGCGGGCATACACAGATCGTTCGCTGCCTTTCGCCCTATGAGCTTGTAGTGATTGGCGAAACAATGGATGATGCTGCTGGCGAAGCCTTTGATAAATCTGCCAAATTGCTGGACCTGCCCTATCCCGGCGGACCATTGATTGATCAATATGCGAAACAGGGCAACCCGAAAGCATTTCGATTTCCGGAACCACAAATACCCGGGTTGAATTTTAGCTTCTCCGGATTGAAAACCGCCATCCTTTATTTTCTGCAGGAGAATACCGCAAAAGACCCGGCATTTGTGGAGAAGCACAAAGCCGATATCTGTGCCTCGATACAATACCGGATTGTCAGCATCCTGATGAACAAGCTGAAAAAAGCAGCGGTTGACACCGGCATCAAAACAGTATGCCTTGCTGGCGGGGTGTCGGCCAATAGCGGCTTGCGCGAAGCCCTGCAACAAACAGGTGCAGAAATGGGCTGGCGAACCTACTATCCAGCCTTGCAATACTGTACCGACAATGCAGCGATGATTGCCATGACGGGCTGGTACAAATACCTGCAACAAGATTTTTCTCCACTTGACTCGGTGCCCACCGCGCGAGCCGGTTGGTAGCCAATGAAAAACAGCTTCTTTCAATTCAGGCAGTTTACGATTCAGCAGGATCAAACCGCGATGAAGGTTTGCACCGATGCCTGCTTATTCGGTGCCTGGGTAGCAGCGCAACTGCCAGACGACCGGGTGCTGCGCGGGCTCGATATTGGTACAGGCACGGGCCTGCTGAGCCTGATGCTGGCACAAGAACGAGCGATCGACATGACGGCCATCGATATTGATGCGAACGCTTGTAAACAAGCCGGCGAAAATGCGTTGGCGGCCAGTTTTGGCCATCGGGTAACGGTGCAGCAAATGGATGTACGTGCGTTTCAGCCCTCGCAATCATTTGACATCATTATTTGTAATCCCCCATTTTTCAAACAGTCCCTATTATCAGCAAAAGCAGCAAAAAACCTGTCCAAGCATGAAGCCGCCTTAGACCTAGGCTTGTTGTTGCAACTGGTAAACCGTTGGATGGCTGCCGAGGGAATTTTCTTCTTGCTATTGCCCTATTCACGGGCAGATGAATTGGAAAAGCTGGCGCAGCAGCAAGGGTTTGGCATCACCCAAAAACGGTTGGTTCGACAAACTGCCGTCCATCCTTTTTTTCGGGTGATGTATGCGCTGCATCGAAGTGATTCTCCCAGCGCTGCAAGTGAAACTGGTGTATCAACTGAAATGTGTATCCGGGAGGCTGATAACAAATACAGCGCTGATTTCCTAGCCTATTTATCGCCCTTTTATTTACCGATACATTACAAATAGTGGTGAAAAAGAAGAGCACCACCCGATTGGCAGTGCTCTTATGTTGGTGGACGGTTACGCTTAATTGAGACTTCGGAAGTCGACCGGAACCAATTTACTCACACCCGCTTCCTGCATGGTGACCCCATAAATGGCATCAACGGCACCCATCGTCATTTTGTTGTGGGTAACAATGATAAACTGGCTTTCTTCGCTGAACTGACGGATCATGTTCGTGAATTTGCCCACATTGGCATCATCCAGCGGGGCATCCACTTCATCAAGAATACAAAAAGGAGCTGGTTTGATCAAATAAATTGCAAAAAGCAAGGCAGTGGCTGTCAGGGTTTTCTCCCCGCCACTCAATTGCGTGATCGACGAAGGTCGTTTACCCTTGGGTTTGGCGATGATATCGATGCCGGTTTCTGCCAGGTTTTCCGGGTTTTCCAGAATAAGATCGCACTGGTCTTCTTCTGTAAACAGGGCTTTGAAAACCTTGATAAAATTCTCTTTTACCTGGTTGAAAGTATCGAGGAATTTTTGGTTGGCGGTACTTTCTACTTCGGCAATGGTTTGCAACAAACTGTCTTTCGCGGTAACCAGGTCATTCTTTTGCTCGAGGATAAACTCGTAGCGTTTTTTCATTTCGGTAAACGCTTCGATGGCTGTTGGGTTGACCTCACCCAGGTTCTCCAGCCGTTTTTTCATGCGATCACTTTTCTCCTGCAGTTCTTGCACGGGAGTATCGGTGGTTCGGGGCTGGTCAATAATTTCATCGAGGTTGATCCTGAACTCCACCTGTAACCGCTCTTTCATGCCTGCCAATTGCAATTTCAGTTCATTCAGGCGGTCTTTGATGGCATTCAGCAACTGGTCCAGTTGTTCGCGTTCTTTTTGTTTTTGTCGCAGCGAAGATTCTTTTTCATTCAACAGGTTGCGAAGGTTATAATATGCCTGGTCGGCCGTATTGAGCGCCAATTCATCCGTTTCTTTTTGGCGGATCAAAGCTGCCAAGCCATTTTCCGATTGCGCGAGCAGGTCATTGCTCTCGGTGATATGCTCAAAAGTTTGTTTCAACTGCGACTGGTTGGCCTCAATCTGGTTGTTCAGGTCAGTCAATTGGTTAGACCTAAAGGCCAATTCCTGTTTCAGCGAACTGATCCTGCTTTGTTGCCGCGTGAACGAAAGATTAAACTCGTTGAACTCCGACTGCGCCGTGTTATAATCTTGTTCGGCCGATTTGTAAACGCCTTCGGCGGATAACAGCTTCTGGCCGGTTTCTTCGATCACTTGTAGCAATTGCTGCAATTCTTGCCGCGTACCAGCAATCGCCTGTTGGGTATTCGACAATTGTTGCTGCAGGTCTTCCAATCGCACACGGCTGCTGGATTGCGAAGCATGGAGGTTCTCCACTTTGTTTTGCAAGGCAAATACCTGGTTGTTCAATCCATTGATATCTTGCTGGCATTGCTTAATGGCTTGTTCCTTCAATTGTTCATTGAAGCCAATGACCATATTGTGCTTTTCCTGAATACTTTGTTTGAGCGAATCGACGATGACAGATTGTGCAGTTATGGCTTCACTGAGTTTCTCCAGGTTTTTCGCCCGACCGATTTTCTTTCCTTCAAACAGCCCTACACTCCCACCGGTAATACTGTATTTGCCTTTTACGTATTTGCCATTTTTTTCCAAGATCACCGCACCATTGCTGTTCTCCAGGGCCGACTCATCTTCTGCAATAAACACATTGCCCAACAGGTTTTCTGCCAATTGGCGAAAACGCTCGTCCACCTCAATGACCTGCATCGCAGGAATGGTTCCTTCCGGTTGGTGAACATCCGTTTTGTTGCCGGCCAGTTTGTCGAGCAGAAAGAAATTGGCCTTCCCTTTCTTGTGCTCGTCAAGCAAATGAATTGCTTGCAGACCCTCTTGCAGGTTGTTGACCACATAATAATTCAGGAAGGGTTCCAATACATTTTCAACTGCCGCCCGATAAGCTTCTTTTACGTAAATAATATCAGATAAAATAGGCGCTGCATGGTTCCAGGCCGGGTTTTTGTGCAGAAACTTGACGCTCTCCGGATAGCCTTCCATCGAATCGATCAGGCTTTTCAGCAGGTCGAATTCATTTTTTCGGGCATCAAGCTTGCGGCTTTCTTCGGCCAGTTCCTGGCGAAGCGTTTCTAAAACGCCTTGTGTTTCCAGTATCTGTTCTTTGGTGCGGTCGTGTTGTTCTTGCAATTGTTGCAAGTCGCGCTGGCGTTGCTCCAGTTCCTTTTCTTTGGTCAATTTCTCTTCTTCCTGCTGTTTCAACTGGGAGGCACGGACAGCTCGCTCCTCTTCCACTTGCGAAATGCTGCGCTGCAGGTTAGCGATCGACGTATCAGCAACCGCTACTTTTTTTTCTGCTTCAAACTGGCTGCGCTGTATTTGCAGATTTTCGCTACGAATGCCATCGAGCAACAACCGTTGTTCGTCAAAAATCTTTCGCTTGTCTTCACTTGTTTGCTTGAAGGCATCGAGTTGTGATTCGAAGGTCTCCAACTTGGCTTCTTCTTCGCCCACCTGGCGGGTGCTGAAAGCGATGCTCTCTTCCAATCCTTTCAACTGTGAGCTGCTTTTTTCCAAAAAAGACTGCAAACTGCTTTCGCGTTCTTTTAGGAAATTCAGTCGCTGGGCAGCCAGGTTTTTATCGTTCTCTTTCGAGCGAAGCACTTGCAGCAAGTCATTGAAAGCATGTTGCATGCCCTGCAGCGCTTTCTCTTTTTCAATGAAACCCAGCTTTTCCTGTTCAATCGCCGCTTCTTCAGTTGCGATGGCCGCTTCTAACTGGTGCTTGCGATCGGTTTCGGTATTTGTCTGTTCATTCAGTTCGCGATAAGTGAGGTTAAAACCTTCCAGCGAAGCGATGGCCAATTCTACCGCCAGTTCCTTGTAATCCTTTTTGATTTCATAGTACTTCTCTGCCTTTTTCGCCTGGTTTTCGAGGCTTTTCAACTGGTTGTTGATTTCAAAAAGCAGGTCTTCAATCCGGGCCAGGTCTTGTTCGGTGGCGTCCAGTTTCTGTTTGGCTTCTTTCTTCCGTGTTTTATAGATCGAAATGCCCGCTGCCTGTTCCAGCATGCGGCGTCGGCTATTGTCTTTGTCTTTGATAAGATCATCCACCATGCCCAGTTCGATAATACTATAACTATCGGTGCTGACGCCGGTGTCGAGAAAAAGGTTCTGGATGTCTTTCAAGCGGCAACTAACATCGTTGAGCCGGTACTCGCTTTCACCGCTTTTATAGAATTTGCGGGTAATCGTGACCGTGTTAAATTCAGTGGGCAGCAGGTTTTTGGTGTTTTCGAAAGTGAGGCTTACTTCGGCCAAACCGGAAGCCGAACGGGTTCTGGAACCGTTGAAAACCAATGACTCCAGGTTTTCTGACCGCAGCTGGCTGATTTTTTGTTCGCCAATTACCCAGCGAATGCTATCAATGATATTGCTCTTGCCACACCCGTTTGGACCCACAATACCCGTGATGTTCTGGTCGAACAGGACCACGGTTTTGTCGGCAAAACTCTTAAACCCTTTAATTTCTAAACTCTTTAAACGCACGCTGAACCATTTTAACGGGTAGCAAATATATGGTTAGATATCATCTAAAATGCCAAAGGCCCGATTGGCTGCTTTATTTAGGCACCTTTTATTCACAGCTTGGTTCCGCTTGTGATTCGCCGGTTTTTGGTATATATTGCGCTCGAATCTAAACCCCGCCAGTAATGAAATTTACCTTATCCTTGTGTGTTTGGGCGACACTTATGTTATTAAGTTCAGCTTGTACCAAAGAAGTTATTAAAGAGGTCGTCAAAACCGACACCTTGGAAGTTATTAAGACCGATACCCTTATTATCCGGGATACGGTCTGTGCCAGCGACTCTTGTTTGAAAGTTGGCCTTCGGGCGTATTATCCTTTTTCTGGCAATTTCAAAGACGCCTCCGGCAATGGCTTTGATCTAACAGGCATGAATGGTGTTGCGCTGGGTACTGACACCGGCGGACATACCAATGCAGCCGCATTTTTTGACGGACAAAATGATTATCTGTTCGTGGAAGACCAAGGCAAATTGTACAGCGATCAATTTACGGTGTCATTGTTGTTTAAAAGCAAGGAAAATGGACGTGCGCAGTATTTTAGCACGCATGCCAACTTTGACAACGCTTCAGCCTTCCACCTAAGCAATGGCATCAATGCCAACAGAGAAGTGGGTTTAGCGCTCGGAAAACCAACACTTGGCTGTAACACAATCCAGGAAAATGATCCATCTATTTCTTTGGCAACACAAATGCCATCTGATGGGGAAGTGTGGCACAGTTATATTTCTATTTTTGACAATGGTAAAATGTTTGTTTACATTGATGGTAAACTGATGGCGACAAAAACGCCTGGTTATACGACGTCAAACAATTGTACCAATGCGCGGTTAACACTTGGTAGCTGGTGGAAAAACGACCTGGCTACTTTTAATGGTACCCTGGATGAATACCGCATTTACAACCGTGCACTCAGTCCTTGCGAAATTGACCGGTTGAGTAAGATGAAGTAAATACAGGTCTCCTGAATTATCTTTGGGAGATGACAATTGACTTTCGATCCGATACGTTTACAAAGCCCTCGCCGGGCATGAAAGCGGCGATGTTTGATGCCGAAGTTGGCGATGATGTATACGGGGAAGATCCCTCGGTAAATGAGTTAGAATTGACGGCAGCGCGGCTTTTCGGTAGAGAAGCCGCGCTTTTTTCGCCCTCCGGCACCATGAGCAACCAAATCGGTATCAAGGTGCACACCCGACCAGGCGATGAAGTGATCTGCGACGCGCAGGCTCATGTGTACATTTACGAAGGCGGTGGCATCGCTTTTAATTCAGGCGCGCAAGTGAAGGCCCTGGTGGGCGACCGCGGACGAATAACCGCCGCGCAAATTGCCAATGCTATCAACCCCGATGATGTTCACAAAGCCAGAACATCGTTGGTCTGCCTCGAAAACACCAGCAACCGCGGCGGAGGTGCCTGTTATGATCTGGCAGCCATGCAGGAAATAAAAGACCTGTGTACAACCAATAACCTCAAGCTTCACCTCGACGGTGCCCGATTATTTAATGCCCTCGTCGCCACCGGTGCCGCAGCCACTGATTACGGTCGTTTATTTGACAGTATTTCCATCTGTTTGAACAAAGGATTGGGCTGCCCGATAGGTAGTATCCTGATCGGCGACGCAGACTATATCAAACAAGCCAGGCGCATCAGAAAAGTTTTCGGTGGAGGTATGCGACAGGCAGGCTATATGGCCGCCGCCGGTATCTATGCATTGGAGAATAATATCGGTCGACTGGCAACCGACCATCAACACGCCAGTGCCCTGGCCAACAAATTAGCTACCAAAGATTTTGTTACCGACATCATGCCAGTAGAAACCAATATTGTCATCTTCACCGTAAACGGAAAATATACAGCCGCACAGTTGGCCGCTGTGTTGCGCGAAAAAAATATTCGGTGTTCACCCATCTCTCCTACCCAGGTAAGAATGGTTACACACCTCGATATTTCAGCCGCCATGATCGATTACAGTTTGCAAGTGATCGAATCGCTCTAATCTTTATTTTTATCGACCAATCAATCGTACAACAACATGTTTCCATCCATAGCCACCAAAGAAACCCAAGCCTGGCAGTCGCTCACGGCACATGCCGCACAGATGAAGGGAAAAAATATTCGCGATCTTTTTAAAGAGAATGCAGATCGTTTTGCTAATTTCTCTCGGCAACACGAAGAGATACTAATCGACTTTTCCAAAAACTTAATAACGGCAGAAACCTGGAAGCTGCTGATTGACCTGGCCAATGACTGTCGACTGACAGAAGCCATTGCCGCCATGTTCAACGGTGAACGCATCAACCAAACAGAAAAAAGAGCAGTACTGCATACGGCGCTGCGCAATTTCTCCGGCAAACCTGTTCTTACCGAAGGCAAAGATGTAATGCCCGAAGTGCAGCAAGTGCAGGCACAAATGAAAGCATTCGCGCAAAAAGTACACAGCGGCGAATGGAAGGGCTATACCGGCAAACCGATTAAATACATTGTCAATATCGGTATCGGTGGCAGCGATCTTGGTCCGCTGATGGTAACCGAAGCACTAAAACCATACTGGAAAAATATCCATCCATTTTTTGTTTCGAATGTGGATGCCACCAATATCGTTGAAACCTTAAAACAGGTAAACGCAGAAGAAACCTTATTCCTCATTGCCAGCAAAACATTCACGACGCAGGAAACCATGACCAATGCGCACAGCGCGCGCGACTGGTTTTTGGGTTTTGCCGGCGATGAAAAAGCGGTGGCAAAACATTTTGTCGCTTTGTCTACCAACGAAAAAGAAGTGGTCAAATTTGGCATCGACAAAGAAAATATGTTCGTTTTTTGGGATTGGGTAGGTGGCCGCTATTCGCTCTGGAGTGCCATTGGCCTGAGCATCGTGCTCACCATTGGGTATGATAATTTCGAAGACCTGTTGAAAGGAGCTTACGATATCGACCGGCATTTTCGTACCAGCCCTTTTGAGAATAATATTCCTGTATTGATGGCCCTGACCGGACTTTGGTACACCGCCTTTCACGGCACCCAAACAGAAGCCATCCTGCCGTACGACCAATACATGCACCGGTTTGCCGCTTATTTCCAACAGGGAAACATGGAAAGCAATGGAAAATCGGTTGATCGCAATGGGCAGCCGGTAACCTATGCAACAGGTCCGGTTATCTGGGGCGAACCGGGCACCAACGGCCAGCATGCTTTTTACCAGCTAATACACCAGGGAACCCCCATTATTCCCTGCGATTTTATTGCGCCAGCCATCAGCCACAATCCGTTGGGTGATCATCACCTGAAATTGCTGAGTAACTTTTTTGCCCAAACAGAAGCCCTGATGAACGGCAAATCGTTGGCGGAAGTGCAAACCGAATTAGAAAAATCAGGGGCTTCTGCCGACCAAATCAAGCTGATTGCACCCTTTAAAGTTTTCACCGGAAATCGTCCCACCAACTCCATCCTGCTAAAGAAAATAACCCCCTACACACTGGGGCAATTGATTGCTATGTATGAACATAAAATCTTTGTACAGGGGGTCATCTGGAATATTTTCAGTTTTGACCAATGGGGTGTAGAGCTCGGCAAGCAACTTGCCAACAAAATCCTGCCCGAGTTGAGCGGACCTGAACCGGTACACGACCACGACAGTTCTACCAATGGCCTGATCAATGCATTTAAAAGAATGCGAAACTGATGGTTTCCAGTGATTCATTATCTTAGCCGCCAAAATAAACGGGGTCATGGCACAACAACACGAAGAGGATTTTGACGCCAACCTGGCAGGAGAAGAAGGACAGACGGAAGAATCGAAAGCAAGCTGGTTCAAGCGCATTAAGAAAGGCATTCTGACGAGCACGGCTGAAAAAAAGGAAACACCCGAAGGCCTTTGGACAAAATGCCCGGAGTGTAATTATATATGCACCATGAACGAACTCAGGGAAAACCTCTTTGTTTGTCCGAAGTGCAATTACCACCACCGCATTGGCAGCGCCGAGTATTTCGAGATCCTTTTCGATGGGGGCTTTGAAGTCATGTTTGAAAATATCCGTTCAAAAGATTTCCTTCATTTCACCGACCTGAAATCGTATGAGAAACGCCTCAACGAAATCTGGGCAAAAACAGATATTACGGATAGTATCCGGGTGGCGCAGGGGCAAATCAACGGACAAAATATCGTCATCGCCTGCATGGATTTTGAATTTATTGGCGGATCACTGGGTTCGGTGATGGGTGAGCGAATCGCCAGGGCGGTCGACTATGCCCTGGAACACAAAGCACCGCTGATGATCATATGCAAGTCAGGGGGTGCCCGCATGATGGAAAGCGCTTTTTCGCTGATGCAATTGGCCAAAGTGTCGGGTAAATTGTCGCAACTTACCGACGCTAAAATTCCCTATATCTCCTTCCTGACCGACCCTTCTTTTGGTGGCATATCGGCCTCTTTCGGTATGCTGGGCGATCTTAATATTGCCGAACCGGGCGCTTTGATCGGTTTCGCCGGTCCACGGGTCATCAAAGAAACCATTAAGCGCGATCTCCCGGAAGGATTCCAACGAAGCGAATTCTTGTTAGAACATGGGTTCCTCGATTTTATCATCGATCGAAAAAAACTGAAAGAGCGGCTGGCAACCATGTTGCTGCTGTTTAAAAACTAAAAAGGAATTTTGGAACTTAAGAATCGCGCTGCTTTTCATGAATATTTTTTCGAGACTACCTATGTTGCCGGCATTGTATTGGTAGGTACCGAAGTAAAGGCGATCCGAAATGGAAAGGTGAGCTTCAATGACGCTTATTGCCAATTTCACCAGAACGAATTATATGTAAAAAATTTACATATTTCCGAATACGCTTTCGGTACTACCCAACGGCACGCACCCAGCCAGGAGCGCAAGCTGTTGCTGCACAAAAAAGAGCTGCGTAAACTCGAAGCAAAAACCAAAGAGAAAGGATACACCATCATACCCCTCAAGATTTTCTTCAACGAAAAAAACATGGCCAAAATGGAGATTGGTCTGGGTAAGGGGAAAAAAATCCATGATAAGCGCGAAACCATTAAAAAGCGTGATGTAGAGAAGGATATAAAGCGCTATTTGAAATAAAATACCATTCTGCGCGTTCCAAAGGTTTATTTGCTTAATTTTCGTCCATGCATCGTATTCTTCTGGTATCCTTACTGATCGTAACGCTACAAGCCGGCGCCCAAACCATGGGCGGCTCCTGGTATGGCAAAGCCGATGTAGTGATGGATGGCACCTTTAACAACTACCTCACTGAACTGGTAATCAAGCAAAAAGGAAATAAAGTAGAGGGAATTTTCGGCTATTATTTCCGCAATGGCTACCAGAGTTTTTACGTCAAAGGAACCTATGATCCTAAAACGCGTCGCGTATCTATTCCTGACATTCCCGTGGTATTTTACAAAGCCAATTCCATCGATGGCGTTACCTGTAATATGAGTTTTGAAGGTACCCTGCGGGTATCTAAAGTAGGCTCGTTTGTGCGCGGCAATTTCATGTCTGATGGAAAATACAAATACCTCTGTCCGGAGCTGAGAGTACTTTTTTCGCTCGATTCACTGGTAGAGAAAGATTCGGTTATCAACGATGGGGTTGCCAAAAAACTCTGGCAGCCTTCGGTGGAAGATGTAGTGGTTGAAGACGATGGCGACGGACCAGATATCAAAAATGCAGTAACCTCCGCAGGCTTATCGCGCCCGCCGGTTAATATCAAACCGACCGACCTGAGCTCGCTCACCAACCGATTCAAACAACGGCAAAGTGTGGTAACAAATGAATTGGAAGTAGCCTCCGATTCCGTTCGAATCAGTTTTTACGACAACGGTGATATTGATGGTGACAGCATTTCGGTATTCCTGAACGGAAACCCCGTGTTGGAAAAACAAATGATCTCGGCCAAAGCAACAACCATCTACGTTAAACTAGACCCCACGCGTGCATACAATGATATCGCCATGTTTGCTGAAAACCTGGGTCGGATACCACCCAATACCGCATTGATGGTGGTGTATGACGGCGATACCCCGCAGGAAGTTTTCCTGACCAGTAACTACTCACAAAACGGTAGTGTGCGGATCAGACAGAAGAAGAAAGCCAGCCGTTAAACAAACGAAATATAAACCGGGGACTCAGAATAACTTTTTCTGGGTCCCTTCTTTTTGCTCCCACTCCATTTCGGTGCTCTTGGTAAAGTCAGCCACCTTGGTGCCCACAGCTTTCCAACCAGTAACTTCAACAAAATCGGCCACTTTGATTTTTTGGGTACGGGCCTGTGCACCGCGACCTGCAGTGATGACCAGTATTGGCTTCGCTTCGGTGGTTACCAATTCCAACTGATTTCCTTTGCCTTCTTTGATAAACAGGAACCGGGTTTGCAGGGTGCTGGTCTCAATGCGGAACCGCTTGATATTGTATTGCTGCTTGTCGTTGTCGAGATAAACAGCCGTGATATTTTTTTCAGGATCAAATTTTTCCAATAACAAGATTTTTTCCGGATCAAATCGTTGGGTCATTTCGAGATCAGTCAATTCATAACTGCCGTCGTTGTAAAACACCACTAATTTTTCTGATCCATCAAAAGTGCCCAGGTTGATTCCTTTTTCTTCTGTATTGAGCCTGCCGAATTTATCGTCAAACCAAAGGCGGATGGCATCAAGCGTAGAGCGGCCGGCTTCCTTGAGCTTTACCGATTTGATCGGGTATTTTGTGACCTGGTTACCCATCGCCGATCGGCCTTTGATCTCCAGTTCTTCAAAATAAAAATCAAGCTGTTTAATACGGGCATTGGAATTCGGGCTCAGGGTGATATTTACTGACTCCGCTTCACCATTGGCGTTGACGGTAAAGTAATGCACTTTGCTTTTGTCGTTTCCGCGCGTAAGGTCATATTCTTTGTCGCGCGTGATGCCGGTTACATTGAATCGTTTCGCATAGCTCACCCCAGTGCCGCCATCTACATATATCATATTATAGGTAGTGCGTTCATCGTTCTTTTGGAAGATGGCTGCATGGATAATGTCTTTGCCGATATATACCTTATCACCTACCCTAACTACCTTCATGATACCACGACGCGTAAATACAATAATATCGTCGAGGTCAGAGCATTCCAGCAGGAACTCGTCTTTTTTCAAACCGGTTCCGATAAACCCATCTCCGCGATTGATATACAATTTCGTATTGGCAATGGCTACCTGTTTGGCCTGGATGGCCTCAAATGGTTTTATTTCTGTTTTGCGCTCACGGCCTTTGCCATACTTTTTTAACAGCCCTTCAAAATAGGCAATCGCAAAATCAACCAAGTGTTCCAGGTCGTGTTTCACCTGCTTAATATCGGCTTCCAGTTGTTTGATCTGGGCATTCAATTCATCAATGTCAAGCCGATAAATTCTTCGTACAGGCTTCTCCGTTAGTTTCAGAATATCTTCGCGCGTAACGGCTCGCTTGAGTTTTTTGGAAAACGGCACAAAAGCTTTGCCGATGGCTTCAATCACTTTATCCCAGGTCTCATGTTTTTTCTCGAGCTCTTTGTAAATCTTTTCTTCAAAGAATATTTTTTCGAGCGAAGTATAATGCCATTTTTCCTGGAGTTCGGCCAGTTTGATTTCCAATTCGCGGCGCAGCAGTTCTTTGGTATTGTCGGCCGAACTGATCAACAGATCATGCACACTCAGAAACCGCGGGCGGTGATCAACAATTACACAGGCATTGGGTGAAATGCTCACCTCACAGTCGGTAAATGCATAGAGCGCATCGATGGTTATATCAGGTGAAATACCCGGCGCCAGGTCAATGACGATCTCCACATTTGCCGCAGTATTGTCGGTTACTTTTTTGATCTTGATCTTTCCCTGGTCGTTGGCCTTGATGATGGAATCGATCAAGCCCGAAGTGGTAACCGCAAACGGCACATTTCTGATGACCAGGGTTTTCTTGTCCAGTTCTTCAATGCTCGCCCTTACGCGAACCTTGCCACCCCTTCGCCCCTCGTTGTAATTGCTTACATCGATCATGCCACCTGTTTGAAAATCGGGGAATACTTCAAACTTTCTGCCCTTCAGGTATTTGATCGATGCTTCAATTAGTTCGCAGAAATTATGTGGAAGAATTTTGGTGCTTAATCCCACGGCAATGCCCTCGGCACCCTGTGCCAGTAACAATGGAAACTTCATGGGCAGGGTAACGGGTTCGTTCTTACGTCCGTCGTAACTCAACTGCCATTCTGTGGTCTTATTATTAAATGCTACCTCCAGCGCGAACTTTGACAACCTGGCTTCAATATAACGGGGAGCGGCTGCATCATCGCCGGTTCTCACATCACCCCAGTTGCCCTGGGTCTCGATCAGCAGGTCTTTTTGCCCCATATTCACCAGGGCTTCCCCAATACTTGCATCCCCGTGCGGATGGTACTGCATACTTTGCCCAATGATATTCGCCACTTTGTTGAAACGGCCATCATCCATTTCTTTCATGGAATGAAGAATGCGCCGCTGAACGGGCTTCAAGCCATCTTCGATGGCAGGCACAGCCCTTTCCAGAATTACATAAGAAGCATAATCCAGGAACCAGGATTTATATTGACCCTGTACACCACTATCACCCGTTGGTAAAGATTCATTGGTTTTTCTATTCGACATCGCTTCAAGCCAGTTTTATGATTCGTACAATTCAAGTGGTAACCCATCGGGGTCGGCAAAGAAACTAAATTTTTTTCCGGTATAAGGATCTATGCGCACCGGTTCGCATACAACGCCTTTCTTAAACAATTGATCAATAGCAGCCGCAATATTGGTTACTGAAAAAGCCAGGTGTCTAAGTCCCTGGGCTTCGGGTCTTGAGGGCCGCGCAGGCGCATCGGGAAATGAAAACAACTCTATGATATACTGACCATTGAGCGACAAATCCAGTTTGTAAGAGTTTCGCTCTTCCCGATAAACTTCGCGAATGATCTCCAGCCCCAATACATTTGTGTAGAAGTTTTTACTTCGTGGGTAGTCGCCCGCAATAATGGCAATATGGTGAACAGCTTGTAACATTATCCGGTGGCCACTTCCGTAGCAGATTTGGTTTTTAGCTCAAAATCTTTCATATTCCGGACATCACCCTGTACATCAAATTTATTGTCAGCCAATAATTGCTTCAGGCGCCATAGCAGGTAGGCATCACCGGTAGTTTGCTTGCCCTTCGATAAAAACTGGTGGATGATTTTGCTTGCTTTCTGCCAATCGCCTGTAATAAATTTCGACAACTCAGCATCATAGTAGTCATAGTCGAATTGCACCAATTTCTTACCGCCTTCCAATATGCGCACGCCTTTGTTTTCGCTGGCCAGCTTCTGCCATTCATCAGGATCCACTTCAAATTCACTGGGCGTAATTGGTCGCGCTAGTTTTCTTGCTTTTAGATATTCGCGGGGTGGAATGGTATGCAGCCAACTTGGATAAAACAATTGTCCTTTCTCATTCAGGAAAGGAAGATTGTTCAAGTACAAAATGTAAATCCGACCCTGGAATTCTTTTAGAAAATGCAGCAGCCAATAGTACCCGCTAACATCGTGTTTATTTTGGGCAGCCCAAATCCAAACTATTTCTTCCGGGTTTCTACGAAGTTCACCCACCAATGCAGCGATGGTTTTGAAATCATCCACTTCTTTATCATCTACCTTACCCTCGTAATCGCCTCCAGCCAAAATCGACCGCCACCAATTCTCCCGCGCTGCGCGGCCTTCGCCCGTGTACATATCTGCTAGCGGACCAACGGCATACTCGTCTTTTATTTCAAGCACAGGCCCTTCCATCGACGGTTCGAGTGCGATGGCCTGTTGCAGCACGGCCACATCGGCGGTATTAAAAACTATATGAATCATTCGTTTGTCAAGTTTGCGTCAGTAACAATAATGCCCTTTAGGCAACATCTTCCTCCTCTACCAGGTCAAGTTCCACTTTCAGGTTCTCAATGATAAAGTCCTGGCGTTGCGGCGTATTCTTTCCCATATAATATTCAAGCACCTGTTGGATATGTGTTTCTGGCATCACCAGTACCGGTTGCTTGCGCATATCTTCGCCAATGAACCGCGAAAACTCATCGGGCGAAATCTCGCCCAGCCCCTTGAAACGGGTAATCTCCGGTTTTCCGCCCAGCTTCTTGATGGCAGCCTGCTTCTCGGTTTCATCGTAGCAGTAAATGGTTTCCTGCCTATTGCGTACCCGAAAAAGCGGTGTTTCCAAAATATATACATGGTTGTTCTTCACCAGGTCGGGAAAGAACTGCAGAAAGAAAGTCATCAACAGCAAGCGAATGTGCATGCCGTCTACATCGGCATCGGTGGCGATTACCACATTGTTATAACGCAGGTTTTCAATGCCGTCTTCTACGTTCAAAGCATGTTGCAGCAGGTTGAACTCTTCGTTTTCATATACCACTTTTTTGGTAAGACCAAAGCAGTTCAATGGTTTTCCACGCAAACTGAAAACGGCCTGTGTTTCTACATTTCGCGCCTTGGTGATGGAGCCACTGGCTGAGTCGCCCTCTGTAATAAAAATGGTGCTTTCGTTTTGTTTCTGCTGCGTCGATTCCTTGTCTTTACCCGTGGGCTCTTCGTTGTAATGAAAGCGGCAATCGCGCAATTTCTTATTGTGGAGATTCGCTTTTTTGGCCCTTTCGTTGGCCAGCTTCTTGATGCCGGCCAGTTCTTTTCTTTCGCGTTCACTCTGTTCAATCCGCTTTTTCAACGCTTCGGCAGTAGCTGAATTTTTGTGCAGGTAATTGTCCAGCTCTTTGGCCAGGAATTCCAGCACAAAATTTTTCATACTTTGTCCGCCTTCCTCAATATACTGCGACCCGAGTTTGGTCTTTGTTTGGGATTCAAAAACCGGCTCTATCACGCGCACGGAAACAGCTGCCACAATACTGCCCCTGATATCGGATGCTTCATAATCTTTCTTATAAAAATCACGCACCACTTTTACAAATGCTTCGCGAAAAGCCTGCTGGTGTGTGCCCCCTTGCGTGGTGAACTGCCCGTTCACAAAACTGGAAAGCTCTTCACCATAGTCATTGTTATGGGTGATGGCTACTTCAATATCATTGCCCTTCAGGTGTATGATGGGATAGCGAAGCTCGTCTTCGTTGGTGCGACGTTGCAGCAAATCGAGTAAACCGTTTTTGCTGACAAATTTCTTGCCGTTAAAAACGATCAGCAAGCCCGCATTGAGGTAACAATAATTCCACAACAGGTTTTCGATATACTCTTCCTGGTAGTGAAAATTGCGAAACACCGTATCGTCGGGTATGAAGTTCACCAATGTGCCATTCGCATCTTTGCTACTGGCTTCTTTGTATTCTTTGGTCAATACCCCTCTCTCAAATTCAGCGGTTTTTTCTTTTCCGTCGCGAAAAGCTGTCACTTTGAAATACGCACTCAAGGCATTCACTGCCTTGGTACCCACGCCATTCAGTCCCACGCTTTTCTGAAAAGCCTTGCTATCGTATTTGGCGCCTGTATTGATCTTGCTTACCACATCAACTACCTTGCCCAGGGGAATACCACGGCCATAATCGCGTATCGATACGGTTTTGTCTTTGATATTGATTTCAACCTGCTTGCCATAACCCATGGTATGTTCGTCGATGCAGTTATCGATCACTTCTTTCAGCAAAACATATATGCCATCGTCGGCACTGGCGCCATCGCCCAGTTTACCAATATACATGCCCGGCCGCAGGCGAATATGTTCCCGCCAGTCGAGACTCCTGATCGACTCTTCATTGTACTCTGCTCCTGATTTTTGCTGCTCTGCCATATACTCATTAAAGGGAGCAAATATAACCATTGACAACCCAAGCAAAAGCGATGGTTTTTCACCGTTGTGGAAAAGCTATAAGGCCTATTGCACTGTAAATCAAGGCTTATCAATTAAATTAATATTTAATATGATGATTGGCATGGCAATAATTTTGTGGTCTGGTTAATATCCCTATTTTTGAAACCCTAACCGAAACCAGTCTTGTTGACTTACTAACCTACCAACTACTGGAATCGCTTGCTCTACTAACCCATTGAGCGCTGATTTACAACCCGTTGTTCTAATTACTTGCTGAAAAAAATGTAGATGTATGTATAGTTATTCCTTGTTGGAAACGAGTTGTCATTACCTGATCCAGGAAAAAGTGGAAGGTCCGATTTCGATGATCAAAGTGAATATGGATTCGGATTATTGTATGTTTATCACCCGTTTTGGTGACACGGAAACCACCGAATGGAAGAAAAAACAAGAACCGATTCACGATATACTCGAATTGCTGAGCGACGAAAAAGTCAAAGAATGGCAAAAGTCGTATTACAGCAATGAAGATGCCTTTTATGAAGACGGAGAAGAATAAAACCAGCAACGCTATGTCGACCTATGCAGATCTATCTGCCAGCCATTTTTACCTGCTACGTGACCAACCTACTTCCGACATCCTGTTGGTATCGGTATTGGCATTGACCGATAAATGTGTTTTGATGCGCAGTTATGGGGAGCTGGACCACGATTACTGGAAAAAAAGCAATGATCCCATTGCCGAACTTATAGAAGAACTCGACTACGACAGCGCCATTGCGATACTGTCCGTTTACGATCTGGATGACGAGTTTGATGAAGAAGATGATGAGGATGAATCGTTCTGAACCACTCCTTACCGATCTCGATAGTATCGCCCGCATTGCGGAGTATGAGCGACAGGAGAATGAAGATTTCACCCGGTGGCTGAAGGAAGCCGGCGAATCGGTAGATGCAACGGTCATGCGTTTGCAGGCAGACATCGCCCCACAAATCAGTTGTACCGACTGCGGCAATTGTTGCCGCAGTTTGATCATCCATGTGGAACCCACCGATATTCCACCACTGGCACAACGGCTGGACCTGAGCGTAGACGACTTCACTGCCCGGTACCTCGAAAAAGGAATCGGTAACGACGCCGTCATTAGCCAGGTGCCCTGTCATTTTCTGGCCGGCAATTGGTGTACGGTCTATGAAGACCGCTTCAGTGCCTGCCGGTCTTTTCCGCACCTGGATGTGCCGGGGTTTTCAAAACGGGCTTTTGCGCTGATACAGCAGGTGGGTCGCTGCCCCATTGTTTTTAATGTGATAAAAGTCCTGAAGTCGGAAACTGGTTTTCGCTAGTTTTGGGGATGCTTACTAAAATTCTTTTGGCCGTACTCATTGTTACCGGCCTTACTGGTTGTGCAGATGCACAGGTGAAAGAACTCGATGCAAAAGCTTTTGCAGCGCAGCTCAAAACACCCGGACAAATACTGGACGTAAGAACCCGCGATGAATTTGCCGCTGGCTATATTGACCAGGCGATGCAGGCCGACTGGCTGCAGCCGGCCCAGTTCAGCGACAGAACGCAGTACCTGAAAAAAGACCTGCCGGTGTATGTGTATTGTGCCAGTGGTGTAAGAAGTAAATCTGCTGCCTCGGCCCTGGCGAAACAGGGGTTTACGGTGTATACGCTGGTCGGCGGACTCATGGAATGGAAAAAAGCCGGACTACCGCTTACCGGCGGCGACAACAAAACCGGTATGACCCTGGCATCCTACCAACAACTCACCAGTCAGGCGGGTTATGTTTTGGTCGATGTTGGCGCTGCCTGGTGCCCGCCCTGTCGACAAATGGCGCCCGTGCTCGATTCGCTTAAAAAAGAAAAAGGCAATCAATACCAATTACTCGCTGTTGATGCCGGCAATGATACCGAGATTCTTAAAGCCCTGCAGGTGGCTGCCCTGCCCCATTTTCTGTTGTATAAAGATGGCAAACTGGTTTGGCAGCAACAAGGCATCGTTGACCTTGCAACCTTTAAAGGGCTGATGGCGAATTAAGCCAGGTAGAATCGGTAAATTGCCTGCCCTTGATTTCGCCAGCCACCATACAGCAAATCCAAAATCGCATCGATATCATCGATGTGGTGGGGAGTTTTGTGAAGTTGAAAAAAAGGGGCACCAATTACCTCGGACTATGCCCTTTTCACAACGAAAAGACGCCCAGCTTCACCGTTTCACCCAATAAGGAAATTTATAAATGCTTTGGCTGTGGAAAAAGTGGAAACACGATTTCCTTTGTTATGGAGCATGAGAAATATTCTTATGTGGAAGCACTTCGCTGGCTCGCCAATCGCTATAATATTGAAGTTGAAGAAACAGCGCAGAGTGCCGAAGTACGCGAACAGCAGCAACTGGCCGATAGCCTGTACATTCTAAACCAGTTTGCCCAGAAATATTTTACCCATACCCTCTTTGATTCGGAAGAAGGCCAAACTGTAGGGTTGAGTTATCTCGAAGAACGTGGCTTTTCAAAAGCCATCCTGGAGAAATTTCAGGTTGGTTATTGCAAAGAAACCCGCCAGGCATTTGTCACCGAAGCCCTGGCCAAACAATACAATCGCGAGCTCTTGCTTAAGTCGGGTTTGGTGTCGCTGCGCAATGAAGACCTGGTTGACAATTACCGCGGACGAATCATCTTCCCCGTACACAATACCACCGGTAAAGTTATTGGCTTCGGTGCGCGCATCATTCGCAAAAATGACAAGGCCCCGAAATACATCAATACACCCGAGAACGAGATTTATGTAAAGAGCCGCATTCTTTACGGTATGTATTTTGCTCGGCAGGTGATCGACAAACAAGACGAGTGTTTACTGGTGGAAGGTTATACCGACGTTATCAGTCTACACCAGGCTGGCATCGAAAACGTAGTGGCCAGTGGCGGTACATCCTTAACCACCGAACAAATCAGGTTGGTTCGAAAGTACACAAATAACCTGACCATCATTTACGATGGCGACAGTGCCGGTATCAAGGCAGCCTTGCGGGGGTTGGATATGGCGTTGGAAGAAGGCCTGCATGTAAAACTGGTGTTGATTCCCGACAAAGAAGACCCCGACAGTTATGTCAACAAAGTAGGCGCCGATACTTTTCGGAACTTTGTGGCCGAAAACAAAAAAGACTTTGTCCTTTTTCAGTTGGAAGTAGCATTGAAAGATGCCGGGAATGACAGTCAAAAAAAGGCCGCGGCGGTCAACCAGATTGCTGAAACACTGGCGCGCATCAACAAAGCTGAAGACTTTACGCGGCAACAAGATTATATCCGCCAATGCGCCAGCCTATTAAAAATTGAAGAAGAGGGACTCAATAACCTGGTCAATAAATTCATTCGCGAACGCGTCAGCAAACTGGAAGCCAAATGGAATCCGGCCGACGATAACCTACCTGCCACCGACCAGGAACAGGCTGTGCCTACTACCGACGAAAGCCTGCAACTATTATTGAAAGATGAATTACAGGAACGAGCGGCTGTGCGGGTGCTGATAGAATATGGTGCGATGGATTGGGAAGATGGCCGAAAAGTGGCGCCCTATATGCTGGAAGAATTGGATGAGGAAATGGTGAGCAACCCTGATCTGTTTCGGGTGATTCAAGTATATCGAAACTGGGTGCAGGCAGGCATTGAACCCAATGCAAAAAACTTCTTTTACCACGAAGACCAGACCTTGTCGGCCATTGTAGTTTCACTACTCGCTTTTCCGTATGAGATTAGCACCAAATGGAAAGACAAATTCAGGATGGCAGTGGCGGCGCGAGAAGAAGTGTATTTGCAAGACATAAAGAACACCATCGCCTATCTCAAATTGCGTAAGATCAAAAAAATGATCGAAGAGAACCAGGCCGATTTGCTGAAAGAACATACTGCCGACGAGCAGGTGACCTTATTACAAACCCATCAGGCCCTGAAGCAGATGGAACGCGATCTTCTTAAAGAATACGGCACTGTAATCGTGCGGTAGCGTATGTAATTGTAGCTGACTATTTCTCTGTTGGGTTCTTCTTGCCCTCCATTAATTTCTCCATGGTTTGTTGCAGGCGATTCAGGCGGGTCTCCTCTCTTTTGGCACTGGTGATCCACACCACATATTCTTTCTTATTGGTGAAAGAAAGCTTGTTGAAGAAATCAGCGGCTTTTTTATTCTTCTTTAATTGCAGCAATTTTTCCAGGTCATCGGGCGCTTTGACCGTGCGTGCTTTATGATCGACGCCTTCTACCGGCGCGGGTGAACCGCCATTGGCCGAAGCCCGAATCATGGTTTTGATATGCACTTCTTTTTTGAAACGCAGGGCACTCCACACCGAATCGATGGCCACCTGGCTTACCCCCTGGTAACCAGCACTCACCACTTTCTCCCAACTGCAATCGCGATTCAGGTTGCTCACGATTTTGCTGGACGTTTTTGGATAGGCGATCCACAATTTGGACGTATCGTGCAAGGCCGGCAGTACATCTTCCAAAATGCCGTTCAGCTGGTTTTCGTTGATGGCAAATACCAACGCAAAATCAATCCGCTTGCTTTTTAGCAAGGGAGTTACATTTTTAGCGAAAGTCATTTTGCTGAACTGCTTCTCAATAGAAGAAGGCAAGCCCTGGATGAGCAGATTTTTTTCTTCATTGTATTGCAATTTCTCGAATAAAGTCTGCGACATACCTGTTATAATTTGTGGCGTGAAAGAATTATAAACGGGCAGTAAAATTACAAAAAATAGCCGGTTTTACTTACCAACCGGCTTGTAATATTTAAGTGCTTCGGGCATCAGCTGCTTAAGACGCTCAATACGGGTTGCTTCTGCCGGGTGGGTAGAAGCAAACTCTGGCGGACGGTTTCCCCCGCTGGCCGCGGCCATTCGCTCCCACAATGGAATGGCTTCCTGGGGATTATAACCCGCCATGGCGCAGAAAAAAAGCCCAAATTTATCGGCTTCCAATTCATTGGCGCGTGAAAACGGAAGGATGGCACCATATTGAGAACCAAGTCCATAAGCACCCATAAACAACTCCTGGGTGGCTGCCGGCTTGTTGGCAAGTGCTACCGAAAGGGCCACGCCCCCCAACTGCTGTACCATTCCCTGGCTCATGCGTTCATTGCCGTGTTTGGCCAATGCGTGGGTAACTTCATGGCCCATGACCACAGCCAGGGCCGCTTCGTTCTGGGTGATGGGTAAAAGACCCGTATAAACGACAATTTTACCTCCTGGCATACACCAGGCATTCACTTCTTTGGAGTCGACCAGGTTGTATTCCCATTTATAGCCGGCCAATTCATTGCCCAGGCCTTTTTCTGTATAATAATCGGTGACCGCTTTAGAAATGCGTTGTCCCACGCGGCGAACCATCTCAGCATCTTTGCTGGCCGATGCAGACACCACTTTATTCTGGGTCAAAAAGCTTTGGTATTCCTGCAAGGCCATCGACTGAATCTCCGATTCAGAAAAAAGCGTAAGCTGATTGCGGCCTGTAATAGGGTTTTTGCTGCAAGAAGCAAAAGAGGCTATTGCTAAAATTGAAAAAACGATCCTTTTCATGCGGCTACTTTGCTGGTTATAATCAATTTATATACCAGCAAATCTACATTATAGTTTTCGCCTACGATCGCGGTATTTAAAAATGGGCACTTTGCCTTCGCTGCCGCGGATGAGTCGGCTGATATTTTTCTGGTGCGTAAGAATCACCAGCAGGGCAACGACTATCGCAAACACCCGGTAAGCATGATTATCGACATTAAAAATCACGAGTATAAAAACGGGGAATGCCACGCTGGCCAGTATGGAACTGAGCGAAACAAAGCGGGTGAGGTATAGAACCAATAAGAAAACGCCTGAGCAACAGAGTGCCGTCCACGGTGAAATACCAATCACCAAACCAAACAGCGTTGCTACGCCTTTGCCGCCTTTAAAATCGGCCCATATTGGGAAAATATGCCCTAACACGGCAGCGATACCCAAGCCAATCTGGAAATTGGTGAGGGCAATATCGTTTTCCTGGTACCAGGGCAATAATAGGGAGAGCTTAACCGCGGCGAGTCCTTTCAATACATCGATGACCATTACCAGGGTACCCCAACGCGGTCCCAATTCCCGAAAGGTATTGGTTGCACCGGCATTGCCACTGCCGTATTCCCGGATGTCAATCTCGAAAAAACGACGGCTGACCCATACGGCGGTGGGTATCGATCCGATACAATAGGCTAGCAAAATCAGAAGCGCCTCTTTCATGGTCAAGTTGGATTTCAAATATAAAGAAATCAGGCTTTCAGCGTCCAGCAGAGCCAGCTTTCTTTTTCCTTCTTATTGGTTAACGACAGGGCGGTTGATTGTATTGCCTTTTCCAAAGCAGGCGCATCACCCTGCAATAAGCCACTGATAATTAACAAGCCACCGGGTTGTAAACAACGTTCCAATCCAGCAAGATTGGCCAGGATTACAATTCGATTAATATTGGCGAGAATGATGTCAAACGCTTTCCCGGATGGCAGTTGGTCAGCCTTTTCGAGACTGATTTTTTGGCAATGATTCAGACCAATGTTTTCAGCCGCGTTCTCGATGCTCCAGTCGTCGTTGTCGATGGCCAATACAGATTGGGCACCCATCTTCTCTGCCAAGATCGCCAGCACACCTGTACCGGTACCAAAATCGAGCACGGTTTTGTTATTAAAATCAAGCCCCTGCATGGCTTCCAGCATTTGGAAAGTGGTGGCATGGTGCCCGGTACCAAAACTCATTTTCGGGGTAATGACCAGGTCGTGCCGGGTATTTGCCGGCACCGCATGAAAGTCCGCCCGCACCACACAAAAGCCCGGTACTTCAACCGGCGAGAAACCCGATTCCCATCGAGCGTTCCAGTTTTGCGGGGCGATCACATCAACAACCGCAGCAAGCTTTCGCGGTTCGAGTAATGCATGCAGTTGTTCGGCATCAAAAGCAGGTTGGCTGATAAATGCCTTGAGCACCGATCGCTCCTCTTCAAAACCCTCGTACCCTGCTTCAGACAAAAGGGCTACCAGTATCTCATGGAGGGTCGGGTCGGTTGCTTCAATGGTTACTTGCACATAAGATTCCATTGCTTAATTAATTGATTAATAATAAAAAAGAGGCTTTCGCCTCTCTTTTAATTAGTCTTCTTTACGTTGTGGGCGTTCACCACGATCGTTGAAACGAGGCGGACGATCGGGTCGTTCTCCCCTTTCGGCACGTTCGCCATCGGCCGGCATACCTTCTGGTTTTGGCAGCAGTATCTTGCGGCTGAGTTTAAACTTGCCCGATTTGGGATCGGTACCGGTCAGTTTCACCTTAACCACATCTCCTTCTTTGAGCACACCTTCGAGTGTATCGAGGCGCTTCCAGCTCACTTCAGAGATGTGCAGCAAACCTTGTTTACCAGGTAGGAATTCAACGAAAGCACCATAAGGCTGGATCGACTTAACGGTTGCTTCGTAGGTATCACCTACCGTTGGCTGCGAAGCGATACCTTTGATCCAGGCAACGGCCTTGTCGACGTTTTCTTTCTTCGCACCGAATATACTTACCTCACCCTGGTTGTTTTTCTCTTCGATATTAATGGTAGTACCGGTTTCGCGCTGCATTTCCTGGATCACTTTACCACCTGGTCCGATCACCGCACCAATGAATTCTTTGTCGATAAAGAGTTTCACCATGCGAGGTGCATGTGGTTTCACGTCTTCGCGCGCAGCGCCAATGGTATTGTACATGGCATCGAGAATATGCATCCGGCCACGATTGGCTTGTGCAAGGGCCTGGCGCATGATGTCCATGCTGAGACCATCCACCTTGATATCCATCTGTACACCGCAAATACCATCGCGGGTACCGGTTACTTTAAAGTCCATATCACCCAGGTGGTCTTCGTCGCCCAGGATATCGGTCAACACGGCAAACTTGCCGTCTTTCGTAATCAATCCCATGGCCACACCCGAAACGTGTTTGGGAATCGGCACACCGGCATCCATCAGGGCCAATGAACCGGCACAAACCGTTGCCATAGAGGATGAACCGTTTGATTCGAGGATATCACTCACCACGCGCACGGTGTACGCATAATCATCGCCCGGCATCATTTGCTTCAGCGAACGCATGGCCAGGTTGCCATGGCCTACTTCACGACGACCAGGTGCACGCATCATTTTTACCTCGCCAGTGGAGAACGGCGGGAAATTATAATGGAGGATGAATTTGCTGTAGTTCGACACTGCTGCACTTTCAATGAGCAGTTCATCGAGCGGGGTACCGAGGGTAATGGTGGTGAGTGACTGTGTTTCACCGCGGGTGAAGAGCGCAGCACCATGGGGCGACGGCAATACATCTACTTCCATGGCCAGCGGACGAACCTGGTCGAGCGAACGGCCGTCGAGGCGCACGCGATCGTTCAGGATCATGTCTCTTACTACATAGTATTGCAGATCGCTGTAATAATTTTTGGCTTGTTTCTTTACCAATGCATCAAGGTCTTCGCCTTCGGCTACATTGTATTCTTTTTTCAGCCAATCCATCAGTTCAACGCCAATGGCTTCAAAACGGTCACTGCGATCGTGTTTTGCCAGGGCTGCTTTGGCTACTTCATATACTTTGGTACGGGCGAAACCATCCACTTTGGCACGCAGCTCTTCATTCTGTACCGGCTTGCTGTATTCACGTTTGCTGGTGATGCCTTTTTTCTGACGCAGTTCTTCTTGCGCTTTCACCTGCACGCGAATGGCTTCGTGAGCAGTTTCGATGGCGCGAACCAGGTCTTCTTCCAAACATTCTTTCGCTTCTCCTTCCACCATCATGATATTCTTATCGGTGGCAGCGATGATGAAATCCATATCTGCTTTCGCGAGCTCAGAACGGAGTGGGTTGACTACCATTTGTCCGTCGATACGCGCTACCCGCACTTCAGAAATAATTTCCTGAATGGGCACATCAGAAACAGCCAGTGCGGCAGATGCAGCCAGGCAGGCCAGCGCATCGGGCATTACTTCCGGATCGCTGGAAACCAGGGTGATCAATACCTGCACATCGCAGAGATAATCTTCGGGGAACAGGGGGCGCAAAGCGCGATCGATCAAACGGCTTACCAATACTTCGTAATCGTTGAGTTTGGTTTCACGTTTGAAGAATGATCCGGGAATACGACCGGCAGAAGCAAATTTCTCCTGGTAGTCGACGGTAAGGGGGAAGAAGGATTGTCCTTCTTTGGGTTCTTTATTGGCAACAACCGTAGCTAGGATAATACAATTTCCCTGGCGAACGGTTACAGATCCATCGGCCTGGCGAGCCAGTTTGCCGGTTTCGATAATAACCTCGCGGCCACTACCTACTTCGAAGCTTACTTGTATGGGTTGTGATAACATAAACGTCGTAAAATTTTATAAGCGCAAAAAACTATTCCCAACTAGAAAGGAAGTTGGGAATAGTTTGCAGTATCATTAAATCACTTATTTGCGGATGCCGAGTTTCTCAATCAATTGGCGATAGCCAGTCAGATTGTGTTTGCTCATGTATGTGAGGAGGCGCTTGCGCTTACCTACCATTTGCATCAGACCACGGTGTGTAGAGAAATCTTTTTTGTTTGCTTGCAGGTGCTTGGAAATTGAGCTGATCCGCTCGGTCAGCAAAGCAATCTGCCCTTCGATAGAACCGGTATTGGCTGCATTGCCACCATGTTCAGCAAAAATCGAGGCTTTTTTTTCTTTGGTTAAATAAGACATCATTTCTTTTTTTACAAAAACATCCAGATATTATTTCAGCTTAAATTGGCGGCGAAGTTAGGGAAAAAGCCCGAAATAGCTTGCAAATTGCTATTTTTTTTGGATTTTGCCAGCATGAAATGGCGGTTTGCGATTATTGGTTGCGGACATATTGGTCTTCGGCATGCCGCCCTGGCTGCAAAATACGGCGAACTGGTCGCTGTTTGCGATAATGACCCCCGAAAGCTTGACAATCAATTATTTGCTGGTTGTAGCCGGTTTACTGATGCCACCGAAAAACAGGCTGCCAACCGATACCCCGGTTACGAGTATTCTATGAACTATCATCATCTTGTTTACGAAGCCATTGTTCGACAACTAGCTGGTAAGGACGAAGCGATATTGGACCTGTCTACTTCGATCCGAACCGTGGAATTAATAGAAGAGGTTTACCAGAAAATGCGAAGCGTTTAATTCTATGGCAGCGCCTCGCATCATCTTCAGCATTTTCAACGATCCCAATTACGATCAGCGAATGATTCGAATTGCAGGAAGCTTGCAGGCGGCCGGGTACGATGTATTGCTGGTTGGTGCCGGGTATGCGGGCACCGGTCCGCTTATTGAAAAACCGTATCGCCAGCGGCGTTTCAACATGGTTTTCAGCAAAGGAAAAGCGCGGTACATCGAATTTAATTGTCGGCTGTTTTTTTTCCTGCTGTTTCAAAAAGCCGACCTGGTTTGCGCCATTGACCTCGACAGCATTGTGCCGGTCTATTGGGTCAGCCGTTTGAAAAATAGCAAACGGGTGTACGATGCGCACGAATGGTTCAGTGAGATGAAAGAAGTAGTATCACGTCCGCATATTCATCGCCTGTGGAAATGGGTGGAAAAAAAATACGTGCCCCGCTTTCCACAGGGTTATACCGTGAACGCTCCCATCGCTGATGCTTTCAAACAGTTATATGGAGTAGATTATCCGGCTATTCGAAATATGCCCTTGCTGTCTGCCGACACTCCCACCCCATTGAAAGAAGATTTTTTATTGTACCAGGGTGCCGTGAACGAGGGTCGCGCGTTTGAGCTCCTGATTCCCGCGATGAAGTGGGTGGAAAAGCCCTTGTATATATATGGAGATGGGAATTTCCGGCAGCAGGCGGCCGCTTTGATACGTGAACACGCACTGGAGCAGAAAGTTTTTCTACAAGGCAAGGTCTTGCCTGAGCAATTGAGCCAAATTACCACCCGGGCCCTGCTCGGATTCACCTTGTTCGAAGCGACTGGAAAAAGCAATTACTATTCGCTGGCCAACCGCTTTTTCGATTATGTGCAGGCCGGGGTGCCGCAGATAGCGGTTGATTTCCCGGTGTATAAAGATTTAAACAAAGATGCCCCTGTTGCTGTTTTAGTTACATTAACCGATCCCGAGGCCCTGGCCAGGATCATCAATAACACTGTTAACGATCAGGAAAATTACCTGCAATTGTTCAGTAATTGCCTCTTGAAACGAAAAGAATGGAACTGGGAAAAAGAGTCAGAGATACTGTTGGATTTTTATCAAAAACTGTTGCCGATTTAACTTGTCAGTAAAAACAATCCATATTGTTTCGCACGACGTACCCTATCCCCTCGACTACGGTGGGGTGATCGATATCTTCTGCACCCTTCAATCTTTGCATGCGGCGGGCGTAGAGATCATTCTTCATTGTTTTGAATACGGACGCGGTCAGCAGGAAGTGCTGCAGCAGTATTGTAAAGAAGTTCACTATTATCCACGAAAAGAAGGGCACAAAGGTTTTTGTTTCAACCTTCCTTATATCGTTAGTTCGCGATCAAATCCCGCTTTGCTCGACCGGCTGGCAGAAGATGATTACCCCATCTTGCTCGAAGGCATTCATTGCAGCTTTTTATTGCAGGATCATCGTTTTGACCATCGAAAAATCCTGCTTCGTTTGTTCAATGTGGAATCTTGCTATTACAAACACCTGTATAAACACGAACGGTCGCTGGTAAAGAAAGCCTACTATTACAACGAAAGCCGGGCACTCGAAAAATACGAAACCGAGATTGCGAAACGGGTCACCATATTGACATTGTCTGACAAAGACACCCACACTTACCGGGAGCGATTTGGCGCCAAAGATGTACACACATTGCCGGTATTCATTCCGCACCAGGCCTATGTACCTGCCGAGGGAATGGGTGCTTTTTGTTTGTACCACGGCAACCTATCAGTGGCCGAAAACGAAAAAGCCGCTTCCTGGTTACTGGAAGAAGTATTCAACAAATTGAAATTGCCCTTTGTGGTAGCAGGCAAGAACCCATCAGCACACCTGCAACGAGTGGCGCATTTATGCTGCCATACCTGCCTGATTGCCGATCCGCAAGAAAGACAATTGAATGACCTCATTCAAAAAGCACAAATCAATATCCTGCCATCCTTTAATGAAACCGGTGTAAAGTTGAAATTGTTGAATGCACTTTTTAATGGCCGGCATTGTATTGTAAATGATGCAGCCATTGAAGGCACACCACTTGGGCCCCTGTGCCATGTAGCAGAAACACCGGCGGCCATGCAAAGAATCGTTATGCAACTATACCATATGCCTTTTGCCGAAGAGGAAATCAGGTTGCGCCGAAAAATTCTGGAGTCATGTTTTAACAACGAGGAAAACGCCCAGAAGCTTATTGCATACTTACACTAGCATTGTCTTCTACCCTGCCTCTTTCGGTGCGTAAGGTTCTTGCCGGATATTTATTGATTACAATATAATCGTGCGTCGCCATTACGATGGTAGTACCAAAATCACGACAGATATGAAACAGCAATTGCATGATCTCGTCGGAGGTTTCAGGATCAAGGTTACCAGTCGGTTCGTCGGCCAGGATCAGTTTGGGTGAATTCAGCAGGGCACGGGCAATATCAATCCGCTGCTGCTCGCCACCACTCATTTCAAAAGGCATCTTAAAACCTTTCGAACGCAGGCCGACCTTATCGAGCACATCCGCAATTTTATCATCCATCAGTTTCTCGTCTTTCCATCCCGTTGCGCGCAAAACAAATTTCAGGTTGTCATTTACATTGCGGTCGGTCAACAATTGGAAATCCTGGAACACCACGCCAAGATTGCGGCGCAGAAAAGGTACTTTCTTCCAGTCCATTTCTTTGAGGTTGAAACCAACCACCGTACCCGTACCCTCTTTCAGGGTCAGGTCGCCGTATAAGGTTTTCAATAAACTGGACTTTCCGGTTCCGGTTTTGCCAACCAGGTACACAAATTCACCCCGATTGATAGAGATGTTCACATCCTGAAGAACAAGGTTATTCCCCTGGTATATGTTGACGTTTGAAAGCTCGATGATCTTTTCTGCCATGCGCCAAAGTTAACAGAAAACTATTTATCCGATAAAACCTACGCCCACGGTATTATTACTGCTCTCATCAATCAGGATAAAACGACCATTGTGTTTGTTCACTGCATATAAATCGGCATTCACCGGTTTGGCGGTTTTGAGCGATACATAGCCGATCTCATTCAGGCCAATTTCTGCAACCCCTTCAATGGTTTGGTAGTCGGTTACATTGATACTGCTGAACAGGTTGGTCACTTTGGCTTTCACCCGGTTGCTACCATGCTGTAACAGGTAGTTTTTGCCGGTTTTAAGGGGTTGGTGATCAAGCCAGCAAACCTGTGCTGAAATCTCTTTCAGCCCTTCGGGTACCTGCGATTTTGGCACCAGCATATCGCCCCGGCTCAGGTCTATTTCGTCGGCCAGGGTGATCACAATGCTATCGCCCGATTCGGCCTGGTCTGCCTCTTCTTCAAAGCGCTGAATAGAGGCGATGGTCGATGATTGTCCCGAAGGCAGCGCTACAACCTCTTCACCCTTGTGCAACATGCCGCTGGTCAATTTTCCGGCGAAGCCGCGGAAATCGTGCCATTGCGCTGACTTAGGGCGCACCACATATTGCACCGGAAAGCGGGCAGGCAATTGGTTTTCACCGGTATGCCATTCGATGCTTTCGAGGTATTCGAGCAACGACGGACCATCATACCAGGGTATGCTGGCCGAGCGGCTGGAGATATTATCGCCATACAACGACGAAGCGGGGATAAACTGCAGTTGTTGCTCGCGGTAATTTGCTTTCGCGAAGAGTTCATCAAATTGCTGCCGAATTTCATTGTAGGCTGATTCGGCATAATTTACCAGGTCCATTTTGTTGATGCACACCACAACGTAAGGAATGCGTAACAATTGGGTGATGTAAAAATGCCGGTGGGTTTGCTCAACAATGCCATTGCGGGCATCGATCAAAATGATCGCGACCTGTGCATTGCTGGCACCCGTAATCATGTTGCGGGTGTATTCAAAATGGCCCGGTGTATCTGCAATAATGTACTTACGGGTGGGCGTAGAAAAATATATATGGGCCACATCGATGGTGATGCCCTGTTCGCGTTCGGCAATGAGTCCGTCGGTGAGCAAAGACAAATCGGTATAGTCCACGCCCCTTCTTTTACTGGCACGTTCAATGGCTTCCAATTTATCTTGCGTAATGCTGTTTGTTTCGAATAATAGTCGCCCGATAAGTGTACTTTTTCCGTCGTCCACACTACCCGCTGTCGCAATTCTTACAATATCCATCTGTCAAAATTAATTAATTAATTAAAGAAAGCTTTTTACCAGGAGCCTGATGCTCCAGATCATTACAATTACACCCACGCCAATCATCATCGTTTTCGCAGGCAATTTTCCGGCCAAACGAGCCGCGATGGGTGCAGCTACCACACCACCAATGAGCAGTCCAATTACCACGGCCAGGTGCGATACGCCGGCTGTAAAGAAAAAAGTAGCTGCACTGGCAAGGGTTACAAAAAATTCGGTGAGGCTTACGGTACCAATGGTATAGCGCGGATGACGTCCTTTTGAAATCAGGGTGCTCGTTACAATGGGTCCCCATCCGCCACCGCCAAATGAATCCAGAAAACCGCCCGCACCGGCGAGCCAGCCCACATTTTTGATTTTACCACTGCCAGCCTGGCGAAACTGGAAAGCGCGGCTGAATATTTTTACGCCCAGGAACATCGCATACACAGCAATGGCTGGCATCAACCATTTGCCGGCATGTTCGCCTGCAATTACCAGAAGACCTGCACCAAGAATCGCACCCAATACACCGGGTACCACCAGGTGACGAAATAGTTTCCGGTTCACATTGCCGAATTTATAATGGCTGTATCCGCTCACGCCCGAAGAGAAAATTTCAGACGTATGTATCGCCGCGCTCACCGCCACCGGATTCACGCCAAAAGAAATCAGGCAGGTAGCCGATGTAACGCCATAACCCATGCCCAACAATCCATCCACCAACTGTGCGAGGAATCCCGCCAGAATGAAAAGAAAGAATTGCCCGGTAATATATTGTCCGGCTTGCGCCCACAATTCTCGAATCGGTGGCAGGGGAATGGCAGACAAAATCACATGCCCCAATACCATGGCCGTAAACAGGGTGATCAATATGGAGGCGACCTTTTTCCATTTCTTCTCGGCCGCTTGTGCCGAAATGTTTTTATCAGCGGCCAACAGTCCCGTGATCTCATCCAGCTTCCGCACTTTCTCTGTAAAATTGCCATTCATTTTTGCGCGGATCACTTGCATATTGTCCAACACGGTTTCCATTTCTGCGGGAATCGCCTCAATGAGCAATTCTTTCAATCGTTTGGCAATGGTGGGAGATTTGCCATTGGTGCTAATCGCAATTTTCAGGTCGCCTTTGTTGACGATGCTGCCTAAGTAGAAGTCGCACAGATCGGGCGTGTCAGCAATATTGGCGAGTATGCCTGCGTCTTGCGCAGCTTCTTTCACCCGCCGGTTCAATGCAGCATCATTGGTAGCACCAATCACCAGGTCTTTGGCGATCAGGTCTTCTGTTTCAAAAGCCTTTTGCTGTAACCGGAGCCCGCCGAAACCGGCAGCCATTTTTTTGATCGAATCACTGATCTCCAATGCCACTAATGTCACTTGCGCATCGGGACAGGATTTAAGCAAGGAATTCAACTTCTCCTCGCCTACATGACCACCGCCCACCACCAACACCCGCAGGTGTTTTAGTTGCAGAAAAACGGGATATAAATTATTGGTTGGTCGGGATGACATCTTACAAAACTAGGGTTTACTAAAGAGTCCGTCGAAAATGAGTGTGGTATAATACAACCCGCCAATGGTAGGCCCGGCGGCATATTGGATGTAGCGTTTGTTGAATAGGTTCGCCGCGCCAAATTTGAGGCTGGCTTTGTAGGCCGGTATCCGCCAGGTGACCTGTGCATCGACTGTTTGGAATGCAGGCACGGTGCCATTGGCCAGCGGACTCTCCCACAAAAATGAGCTCTGCCATTTCCAAACCACATTGAAACCCAGGTTGGAAATAATTTCGCGATTACCGGTTGAAATATTCACCGACCATTTGGGCGTATTAAATGCTGTTACAAAAATATCACTACTGCTATTCGTCTTGATATTGTTATAACTCAGGTTGCCCGACACCGTAAACTTTTTGTAAAAGCGATAGGTCACCGCCAACGCTGAACCATAATTGCGATAAGTGTTTTTGGCATTGGTGAATACGCGGTAGCGGGTTTGTTTGGATCGATTGGCTGCCAGCATATCAATGACTGATTCGTCCGATCCAACTTTGCCATCTGCCGGTACGGCCACTTCCACCTGCCCCAGGAAACCCGTGTAGGTATTGTGGTAGAGGTCGAGGTCTACAAAAAGTGTATTGTCAACAAACACGCCTTTGTAACCCGCTTCGAACGAAACAATTTTTTCCGGCTGGGTAGATGCAAGATTGGTAACACTGAGCAGATCGCGATTTTTCAGTGCTGCATCACTGGCACTCATGCCGGCTGTTATGTCTTTGTTGACGGCGGCATTGAAACTATTCACCGAACTGAGGGTGTATGAATTGTCGAGGTAACCCAAGCCTTCGTTGATGTATGACAAGCCACCTACCCTGCGCACATTGCCATTGTTGACGAACGACAACGCTTCAAATAAGGCCGGGAAGCGGAAGCCGTTTTGAACGGCAAAACGGAAGTGGTGGTTTTGCGACGGACTATACACCGCCGCTACCCGTGGATTGAATTTGGGTTTGAATGCAAGGTTATGGTCAAAGCGGATAGACGCAAATAACTTGAGTTTCTCGTCGAAAAAGGTTTTGGTTGCTTGTGCAAAAAAACCATATTTCTTGTAGTAAATATTGGCACCAAAATCGCTGGAGTCGGGCACTTTTCCGTTTACTTCTACAGGTTTGTTTCTGTCAGCAATCGGGCGACTAAAATCAACAAAATTATTTCCGTCGGGGATCACTTCATAAATGCGAAGATCAGCACCCACCAAGAGATTGAACCATTTTATTTTGTCGCTCAGGTCCCATTGTACATCGGTATGAAACATCCTGCTTTTCTGTTTTAACCAGGCGCCGCCTGTAGCGGGTGCGCCAGCAATGCCCGCATTGGCATGGTCCCAATTATTGATCTTGATAATGGTATTTTTCAATTGATCAAATGCAGCTGTTCCCGGCTCAACCCTGCCTTCGTCGGCGACGGACCTGGCCAATTTCATGGCATCGGTTAGTGCTGTTCCATTGTTGAGCGAAGATTGCAAACTGGTTTTAAACTTATCCCGCCATGCATTATTACTCAAATGAGTTAGGTCAAGGTTATCGGCCAGAGGCTTTAGGTTGTAGGAATCACCCGTATTTTCCAGGCTAACATAAGATCGCACGGAGAAATTCTTACCCTTCAATTCCAGGTGATGATTCTGTACGATGACATTGTCCAGTTGCACTTTGTTTCCCCGTTGGAAAATGCCATCCATTTTGCCGATCCGGTAACCATAACTCAGTTCCAGTGCCGGATTGAACCGATAATGAAGGGCGAAATCTGCCTTGAGGTTGTCCACCTTCGGGTTGATGAGGTCTTTTTCCCAATAGCCTGTTCGCCTTACCAGGAAACTACGATTGGCGCCCTGGTAGTTGACCCCACTAATCGTTACCGCATTGTTATTTTCATCGCCATACTTATTCCATCCATCATAGGCCGGGTTGTTGGCGCCATTCAATTCAGTGAACGATGGGTTCGCAGTATTCTTGTCGTTGCTATTTTGGTCGTTCTTACTGTTGCTAAGCCAGTCGGTTCCCCGCAGGTAACTGAAGTTCACCTTAAAAGCAAACTTATTGTTGAAGGCTTTTGCATAGCGAATAGCCGTCTCCGTTAGTATGGAGGCACTGTGGTCAATACCATCTACATGGTTCACACCGGTACGTTGGTACAAGCTGAGCCCCTGGTAATTAAAAGGACTTTTGGTAATCAGGTTGGCCATGCCATTGATGGCATTCATGCCATATAGCGCACTGGCTGCACCAGGCGTCACTTCCACACTGGCTATATCGAGTTCAGTTGGGCCGATCGTGTTACCGAGTGGTACACCTAGTGTTGCGGCCTGCATGTCTACCCCATCCACCATCTGCATAAAGCGGAAGTTGTTGGGAATATTAAAGCCGCGTGCGTTTGGAATCTTAAATGTAAGAGAGGAAGTTGTTAACTGGATGCCTTTCAGGTTACCCAATGCATCGTAGAAGGACGGCGCGGGACTTTCTTTCAATGCGCGGATATCGAGTTTCTCGATGGTTACTGGCGAACGCAATAGTTTTTCGCTGCCGCGGCTGGCTGTTACCACTACTTCGTTGGCAATCATCGACTGGCTGAACAACTGCACCGAAATTTTTTCGTTGAGTGCGCGAACCGTGATGTCTTTGGGGGTAAAACCAATATTGCTGAAACGAAGTACAAAGGGAAATGCCTTGTTAGCCACCAGTTTAAAGGCCCCGGTACTATCGGAAATAACACCAAACTGGGTTTCAAGAATTTGAACGGAAACGCCATCGAGCGGATGGCCCTGGTCGTCGGTTACTTTGCCGGAGATGACAAAAGAACCATTCAGTTGCGCCTGTGCTTGCAAAGCAAAAAGTAAAAAGAAAAGGCTGCTGAAAATATATCGCTTGCTCATTTAGTAGTCTAGTTGTGGAGTAGATTATCCATATAAAAAAATATAAGGAGGGTATCCTTGTTTAGAAATACCCTTCTTTTTTACGTTGTTCCATGGCAGCTTCGCTGCGTTTATCATCCATGCGGGCGCCTCTTTCAGAAATTTTGGCAGAGAGAATTTCACGAATGATATCATCGATATTATTGGCGGTCGATGCTACCGCCGCTGTACAGGTCATATCGCCCACCGTTCTGAAGCGAACCGTTTCTTCAAAGGGCACTTCATCATCGGTTGTGTTGAGGAAATCACTAAATGGCCAGATCATGCCATCGCGTTCAATCACCTGGCGCTGGTGGGTGTAATAAATAGAGGGAATATTCATTTTCTCTTCTTTGATATAGGTCCATACATCAAGCTCGGTCCAGTTGCTGATGGGGAATACCCGTACATTCTCACCGATATTGATCTTGCCGTTCAGCATATCAAATAATTCGGGTCGTTGTTTTTTGGGGTCCCACTGGCCAAAATCATCGCGCACCGAGAAGATGCGTTCTTTGGCACGGGCTTTTTCTTCGTCGCGACGCGCACCACCAATACAGGCATCAAATTTGAATTCTTCAATCGTATCGAGCAGTGTAACCGTTTGCAACGTGTTGCGGCTCGCATACTTGCCGGTTTCTTCTTTCACTTTGCCGGCGTTGATGCTGTCTTGCACATACCGTACAATCAATTCGGCACCTGTTTCTTTTACGAGTTGATCGCGAAAACGAATGGTTTCCGGAAAGTTATGGCCGGTATCAACATGCACCAGCGGAAAAGGAATTTTGCCCGGCCAGAATGCTTTCTGCGCCAGTCTGACCAGGGTAATAGAATCTTTGCCACCGCTAAACAAAAGCGCTGGTTTTTCAAACTGTGCCGCCACTTCCCGCATGATATAAATGCTTTCGTCTTCTAACATTCGGGGAAAGGCTGGTATGGAGGCTGCTTGTGACATGTTTTCTGTTTTTCTCAATGTGCTTTTTCCTGGTGAAGGCCGCATTCTTTTTTCGATTGCTCCCACCACCACCTACCGGCGCGGATGTCTTCGCCCGGCTCAATGGCCCGGGTACAGGGCGCACAACCAATACTGGGAAATCCTTTGTTGTGTAAAGCGTTATAGGGTATGTTTTCCTGGTCGATATAGCTGATCATTTGTTCGTAGGTCCAGTCGAGCAACGGATTCACTTTCACCAATTGCCGGCTTTCGTCCCATTCTGCAAAGGGCAGGGCATGCCTGTTTTCACTTTGTTCGGCGCGCAAGCCGGTGATCCAAACCCTGGCCTCTTTCAGTGCCCGGTTCAAGGGCTCCACTTTTCGGATAAAGCAACACTCTTTTCTATTTTCGACCGACTCGTAAAAACTGTTCGGCCCTTTTTCCAACAAGAGTTTTTCTACCTGGGCTGTATTGGGGAAATAAGCTTTGATGGGCAGTTTGTACCGGGCGATGGTACGATCGAGCAGGTCATAGGTTTCCTGGAAAAGGCGACCGGTATCAAGCGTGAAAATCTGTATGGGCAAGTGCTGTCGGGCAATCATATGCGTGATCACCTGGTCTTCCTGACCAAGCGAGGTAGAGAATACCACCCCTTCCCGAAATTGCGTGGCGATCAGCGCCAACCTCTCGGCGGCGGATAAACCTGCAAGTGCACTATTGAATGCCGTAACGTTGTTCATTGTAAGCTGCTTAATACAAACCGTCGATGCTCAAATATCTTTCGCCGGTATCGTAATTGAAGGTGAGCACTTTGCTTCCCTTGGGTATTTCCGGTAACTTTTTAGCCACTGCTGCCAGAGATGCACCGCTGGAAATGCCGCCAAAGATACCTTCTTCTTTGGCAGCACGCTGCGTAAAAAGAAAGGATTCGTCTTTGCCTACTTTAATGACCCCATCAATGACTGCAGCATGGTAGATCGATGGCACAAAGCCAGCGCCAATGCCCTGTAAGGGGTGCGGAGCAGGTGAGCCACCACTTAAAACGGGCGACAACTCAGGTTCAACGGCAAATACTTTGAGTTGGGGAAAATGCTGTTTCAACATTTCGGCACAGCCGGTGATATGTCCGCCGGTACCCACGCCGGTAATCAAATAATCGAGTCCGCCTGGAAAATCCTTGATGATTTCCTGCGCCGTTGTACGCTGGTGTACTTCCACATTCGCTGCATTGTCGAACTGTTGTGGCATCCATGCATTGGCCGTGGCAGCCACGAGTTCTTTTGCCTTTTCAATCGCGCCTTTCATGCCTTTTTCGCGGGGCGTAAGTTCGAAACTGGCGCCATACAAACTCATCAACCGGCGACGTTCAATACTCATACTCTCCGGCATTACCAAGATGATCTTGTATCCTTTCACCGCTGCCACCAATGCCAGTCCGATGCCCGTATTACCAGAAGTGGGTTCAATGATGACACTGTTCTTTGTAAGCAGTCCTTTTTTCTCGGCATCTTCTACCATAGCCAGGGCAATGCGATCTTTGATGCTGGCGCCGGGATTGGCGCGCTCCAACTTCACATACACTTCGTGCTGGTTACCAAAAAGGCGATTTATTTTTACATGTGGCGTGTTGCCAATGGTTTCAAGAATATTTGCAGCTACCATATTTAGTTCGTTTATATAATCCCGTTACTTCTTTTAGATGATCCAGTTTAAGGGCTCGGTAAAATCTTTTTTATTCTTTACCGTGATGATGGGTTGGTGATATACGATGCTGTTGGCGGGAACAGATTCAACGATGAAACAGTTGCCCCCAATAATGCTGTCAGCACCGATGGTCGTTTTTCCCCCGAGTATGGTACTGTTGGCGTAGATGATCACATTGTCTTCGATGGTAGGATGGCGTTTGGTATCGGCTTCATCCTTTCGCACGGTGAGTCCGCCGAGCGTTACGCCCTGGTAGACTTTCACACTTTCACCGATAACCGCTGTTTCACCAATCACAATACCAGTTCCATGATCAATCAAAAATGGAATCCCAATGGTAGCGCCCGGGTGAATGTCGATACCGGTAATAGAATGCGCCCATTCACTCATCACCCGCGGTACCAGTGGCAGGTTGAGGTGGTATAATACATGCGCAATACGGTATACCGCTGTGGCTTGAAAGCCAGGATAGGTAAGCACCACTTCTTCCAGCGATTTGGCGGCGGGATCAAATTCCAGCAGCGCTTTTGCATCGACCAGCAAAGCCTTTTTAACGTCGTCGAGTTTGCTAAAAAACTGTTGAACGATTTTCTCTTCGTTGAGTTTGTATTTTTCACTGAAAGCGTAAATGATTTCACTGAACTGATTTTCGAGGCTCTTTAGTTTACGGGCATGTTTGGCTTCGTAATTGACCTCACTTTCAACGATGGGAAAAAGAAAATCGACCAAGTCTTGCGTGAAAGCAATCACCTGCTGTTTTTTGGGAACAGAGGAACTTAAAATATAGCCGTTAACCAATATGTCTTTTTCTTTTTTCATGCAATTTGTTGTTTCAACTGTTCCTGAATGGCAGAGAACCAATTTATCTGTTGGTGATATTTTACTACTTCGCCGACGATGATGAGCGCCGGGGTGCCAATTTCTTCGGCCAACACTTTGGCAGCAATGTTGCGCAAAGTACCTGTAACCGTTTTTTGTTGCGGCAGGCTTGCATTTTCAACCACCGCAATCAGGCTGTCAGCGCTTCGGCCGGCATCGATCAATCGGGCGGCAATTTGGTCCAGGTTGCGAACGCCCATATAAAACACAATGGTACCGCTGAATGCCGCCAGCATGGGCCAATCGAAATCAAGCCCGGTTTTATTGCTCCGCTTGGTGTGTCCGGTTACAAACAATAACATCTGTGCGTCGTCGCGATGCGTAAGCGGAATACCTGCGTACGAGCCGGCGGCCAGGCTGCTGGTTACCCCAGGTACGATTTCAAAATCGATCTGGTTTTCGCGCAGAAATACCGCTTCTTCCCCACCCCGGCCAAACAACAAGGGGTCGCCTCCTTTTAAACGAACCACCTGTTTACCCGTTCTGGCATGATCGAGCAGCCAGAGATGAATGGTTTCCTGGGTGATGACCGAACAGTAAGGCAGTTTGCCAACGAATATTTTTTCAGCACCGGGTTTGGCCCAGTCAAGAATAGCGGGGTTGATGAGGTTGTCGTACAAGATCACATCTGCCAATTCCACCACCGCTTTGGCGCGCAGGGTCAGCAGGTTGATATCCCCCGGACCGGCACCAGTGATATATACTTTACCCTTTGTATGTGCTGTTACGATGTTCACGTCGCGGCTGGATGTTGAATGATTTGTTTTCTAACCAGAAAGTCGCCAAAATGTTCGGCCTGGTTTTTTTCTTTCGCATAACGCGTTATCAAAGGATCCAGGGTTTGGATGATTTCATTTTCATCGAGTGCTTCTTTGTACAACACATTCAAACGGTCACCATTAAACGAAGCGCCGAGATAGAGGTTGTATTTGCCGGGTGCTCTTCCTACAAAACCAATTTCACCCAGGTATGGGCGACCGCAACCATTGGGGCAACCCGTCATGCGAATGGTAATTGGTTCTTCGCCGATGCCATTGTTATGGAGCAGCAGGTGGATTTTATCAATCAGGCTGGGGAGATAACGTTCGGCTTCGGCGTTGGCCAGCGGACATAAATTCAAGGCCACGCAGGCAATTGAATGCTGATGAAGGGTTGAAACCTGTTGGTGTTTGTTGATGCCATATTGCTCCAGTAGTTCTTCTACCAGCGGTTTTTGGGCTTCGGTTACGTTCCCAATCACTACATTCTGGTTACCGGTCAACCGGAAGTCGCCACCATCAAGGATGTCTGCGATGGCACGCAGGCCTTTGCGCAATTGCCATTGCTCATTGTCTTTCACCCGGCCACCTTCTATATAAAGTGTATTGAACCATTTGCCATTGGCAGCTTTCACCCAACCATACGAATCGCCATTGGTCGTAAAGTGAAATGGTTTGGCTGCTTGCAGGGGCTGCGCCAGGCGCTTCGCCAATTCATTTGTAAAAAATGACAAACCGAGTCGATCGATCGTGTATTTCAACCGCGAATGTTTGCGGCTTTCGCGGTTACCATAATCCCGTTGCACCGTAACGATCTGCTCGCATACATCTGTAATCTGATCCACCGGTGCAAAGCCAATAACAGTGCCGAGGCGCGGATAGGTGGTATCGTCGCCAAATGTCATACCCATGCCACCACCCACCGATACGTTGAAGCCAACCAGTGTGTTGTTTTCTTCAATGGCAATCAGGCCCAGGTCGTGCGCAAACACATCGGTGTCGTTATACGGCGGAATCGCAAAAGTAATTTTGAATTTTCGCGGCAGGTAGGTTTTGCCATAAATGGGTTCTTCTACCGGTGCTTCTTCATGGGGGCCAACCACCTGTTCTTCGTTCACCCATATTTTATAATACGCCGTGGTGCGAGGTGTGAGGTGTTCTGTTACTTTCATGGCTACCGCCTGTACATCGTCGTGAATCGCCGAGGTATAAGGATTCACCGTATTCATCACATTTCGGTTCACATCGCCACAGGCAGCAATGGAACTCAAAGCCGACGCGTTGATCTCCTTGATGGTTTGCCGCAGGTTGTGCTTGAAAATATTATGAAGTTCGAAAGCCTGGCGCGTAGTGAGTTTCAGGGTGGGCATGCCGTACTTGGTGGCCAGGTCGTCGATTACCTGCCATTGTTCGGCCGTTGCAATACCACCGGGCACCCGAACCCGAATCATGAATGAATACAGTGGTTCCAGTTTTTGTGCCTTGCGTTCTTTTTCCACTTCGCGATCGTACTGCACATAGCTGCCGTGAAACTTAATCAGTTGCTGGTCTTGCGCATAGAGGTTACCGGTAACCTCGTCGCGCAAGCTGTCCTGCAGGGTACCTTCCAGGTATTTGCTTTTCTCTTTGATGTGCTCAACTTCGCTGAGCTTGGATTTATCCTGATTGAGTGACATGTAGTGAATTGTAAGCGATCAAGTATTAATAAGTGTCTTCCTGGTAACGGCCGTTTTTCACCAACTGTTTGATATAAGCTGCGGCATCTTCATCTGTTTTTCCGCTTTCGCGGATGATGATCTGCTGCAGGGTTTTCTTTACATCTTTGGCCATTCGTTTGGCATCACCGCACACATAGAAATGCGCGCCTTTTTCCAACCAGTTGAACACTTCATGGCTGTTTTGCAACAAACGATGCTGAACATAGAGTTTGTTGGCAGTATCGCGACTAAACGCGGTGTTCATGCGGGTGAGTTGCTGTTGTTTCAGGAAACGCTGCCATTCTGTTTGGTATAGAAAATCAGAACTAAAATGCTGGTCGCCGAAAAATAACCAACTCTCCCCGGCAGCCGCTTGTTCAGCTCTTTCTTCTACAAAAGCGCGAAACGGTGCAATACCCGTACCCGGGCCAACCATGATGATGGGTTTGCTGCTATCGTCTGGCAGGCGGAAAGATTCATTGGTTTCAATAAACACCGGCACAGTGCTGCCAGTTTCCAATAGGTCTGCAATAAAATTAGAGCATACTCCTTTGTGCACGCGGCTATTGGCTTCATATTCTACACGACCTACGGTGATATGCACTTCGTCGGGGTGCGCGGCAAAAGAACTGGCGATCGAATAGAGCCTGGGTTGAAGTGGCAAAACAATGCCGGCAAAAGCCTCCGGACTAATTTCGCCGGGGTAACGGTGAAGGATATCCCAAATATCTTTTCCGTACACAAAACCAGCCAGGGCCGATTTATCGTCGAGAATTTGTTTTAGTGCATGGGCATCGGCCGGGTCGGAAACGAATGGCAGGTAGGCTTGCAGAAAGCTGCCGCTGACCGTTGTCAGTTCTGCTTTCTTGCTAAGGAAATCGGCTACTGTATACGGGGTATCAGCAATTAGTAGAATATGCGCGAGGTCCCATTTTTTAAAGGCCGCCAGCGATTCCACGAGACAATTTTCGTTCTCCACCCAAAGGCCCAGGGTATCGCCGGGCTGGTAGGTTAGTCCGCTGCCTTCGAGCGACAACTCAATATGATAGGTTTGTTTCGCTGATCCCCGACCATTGAGCTGGATCTTTTCCAATACCGTGGCTGCAAATGGATTTTTTCGGTTATAGGTGACCGTTGGCTTTGCAACGGCAACAGGTTTTGCAGCCGTTTTAACGACGGCACCAGTGCTGCCATAGGTCTCCTGCAGTTTGGCAAGAATTTTTTCCGTCCAGGAATCGGCTGTTTCTTCAAAATCAACATCGGCCTCCACGCGATCCAACAGTCGGTTGGCCTGTAAGGCTGCGAAACGCGTATCAAAATCTTTTCCCGTTTGGCAGAAGCTTGCATACGAGCGATCGCCCAGCGCCAATACAGCATAGCGGGTATTCGGCATGACGGGCGCTTTCCGGTTGTGAATGAAACTATGCAAATCTTCGGCAGCCGGTGGCGGATCGCCTTCACCGTGCGTACTCACCACCAGCAGCAACCATTTTTCGTCTTTGAGCGCAGCACCATTGTATTGGTTCATGTCGTGCAACGTAGCCGTGTACCCACGCGCAATCAATTTGTCGTGCAGGCCCTTCGCTACTTTCTTGCTGTTGCCACTTTTGGAACCGTATAATACGGTAATGGCATCTTGCGATAAAACAGGTTCGGCTACTACCGATTCTTGCGTGACCGGAATGCGGTTGATCAGGTTCAGCAATTGCTGGTTGCTGTGTTGCAAACCGGTGAGGTAACCCGCCAACCATTGCAGCTGGCTGGGGTTGAATTGACGGATCAAGTCCTGCACCTGGGCCTGTTCGGCCGGTGTAAAGAGCTGTGCGGGAATGGGTGCTGATGAACTCATGAACACTTAAATGAAGAGCAAATATAGCAGAAAATCTTTCAACTCCTAGTAATTATATAGGAGTTATATGAGCTAGAGATGAATTTTTACCTTTCTGCTGGTTAATACCCTGGTTGTCAGATCATAAAATCATCCATATCGGCATATTTCTGCATCAGGTCGAGCAGGGATTTACCTTCAATAACTTGTAGCGTAGCATCCCGCACTTCCAGGAAAATCCGTCGAATATTGCATTCGTTTTCCGGATAGGGACAAAGCCGGCAGGGCTCGTAGAATTTTTTAGACACACAGGGCAAGAGCGCGATGGGGCCATCCATCAACCGAAGCACCTGTACCATTTCAATTTCGCGGGGATGCCGCAGCAAATAATAGCCACCATTTTTACCGGCCTTGCTACCGAGTATACCGGCTTTGCGAAGCTCCAATAAAATGGCTTCGAGGAATTTGGCAGGTATCTTTCGCTTCTCGGCAATCTGGTTAATAGGGATATAACCAGCCTGGTATTGTTCACCCAGATATGTCAATGCATGAATCGCATATTGTGCTTTGGCCGAGAGCATTATAACTTGCCAAAATAGCGCATTTCCCCCAGATTCGTTTGGTCAACTGCGCTTAGGTCGGCGCCATCTGCCAGTTGACAGGTTTGAAAATTTGGCAAACTGCCAAATTCCTGGCGATAGGATTCGCCTATCCGGTTCATGACGTCTGACAATAAGTTTTTGCGCACTATATTAATGGTAGCGGCGCCAAATCCACCACCCATCATTCGCGCACCGACAATGGCGTGTTCATGGCGCGCCAATTCTACCAGGAAATCCAACTCGCGACAACTCACTTCATATAACTTGGAAAGTCCGGCGTGCGTTGCAAACATCTTCTTCCCAAAGCCCACCAAATCTTGCCGGCGCAGGGCATCGGCACTCACCTGCAACCGTAGGTTCTCTTCCACCACATATTTACAGCGATGATAAATTAGATCGGGCACCCGGTCTTTCAGTGAATACTCGATCATGGCCCGGTTGGCATCGCGCAGGCTCTTCACCTGCGGGTACACTTTCCGCAGCGCTTTCACCCCTGCCTCACATTGCTCGCGACGAAGGTTATATGCTTCTTCGGTCAAGGTTTGTGTGGAGCCTGTGCCGATCAGCAAAAGGGCGAAAGCAGTCAGGTCGACCGGCAAATATTCGTATTTGAGGCTTCGGCAATCGAGGAATACCGCATTTCCGGCTTTGCCGAAAATACAGGCAAATGGATCCGTTATGCCTGATTTCACGCCTAAATATTTGTTTTCAGCCAGTTGCGCATAGCGTACCAGGTCGAGCTTGTCGAGCGGCTTGCCAAAAGCGGCCGTCAACGCCAGGGCGGTGGCTACTTCCAGGGCGGCCGACGATGCCATGCCTGCCCCCATCGACAGATCACTGCCAAAGGCTAGGTCGAAACCAGCCAGCGGCAGCCCGGCGTTTCGGAAACTGGCCACTACCCCATTTATATAGTCGGGCCATTGTCGCAATGCTGGTGGGATGGACGCGATACTTCCCGTCCAACGCTCGTTAAAATCGGCCGAAAAATAGCGGATGCTGTCATCGGTCCGAGGGGCAATCGCCAGGCTAAGGGTCCGATCGATGGCGGCGGGTAGCACAAATCCCTGGTTATAATCCGTATGTTCGCCCAAGAAATTGATTCGACCCGGGGCGGTCGCTATAAACGCGGGGGAAGCCTGAAAACAGGCGTAAAAATGCTCGGCAGCCGCGATTTGGTTAGGCAACAACCGAAGCGCTTTCGGTTCTTGGGCGGAAGTCATTGTTGATGGCTATAGCTGCCCAATTTAATGGAAAGTTTCCTACTGTTAAAAAATTGCTACATTTAAGGGCTATATAGAAAAATGAAAATCCTCCAAACTGAAATTGCGCTGAAACTCAACAGTCTCTTTACCGTATTGGAAAGAGATGAGCAGTTTTTTAACTCTCCGCTGCATGTGCATCCGGAGTTTGAAATGGTATATATAAAAGAAAGTGCTGGCAAAAGGATCGTCGGCAATCGCATCGAAAAATTTTCAGCCGGCGATGTGGTGTTGATGGGCCCCAACCTGCCGCATATTTGGATCAACGACGATGAATATGTAAAGGGACAGGCAGTAGACCGTGCCCGGTCGATCATCATTTATTTTCACCCGCGTTTATTTGAAAATGGCTTCTTTGACCTGGAAGAAGCAGCACCTATTCGGGATTTGCTGAAAAGCGCTAAAAAGGGCATCGTATTATCTGGCAAAACCCGCGCAGCCGTGGCCGGTTATATGGAGCGACTGTTATTGGCACAGGGTTTCAAGCGCGTATTGTTGTTATTGGAAATGCTGGAATGCATGGCGGTGAAAGAGGAATTGGCATTTATCAACAGCGATGAGTTGCTGCAACATGAGAGTCGCCAGGAAAAAGACCGTTTGTGTGATGTTTATAAATTCGTCAATGAAAACTTCCGGGGCGATATACAACTAAAAGATGTAGCTCGACTTACCAACCTGACACCCCAGAGTTTTTGTCGCCTGTTCAAAAAAAGAAATAACCTGCATTTTGTCGAATACCTGAACCAGGTGCGCATCAATAATGCTTGCCGGATGTTACTGGACACTGACTGGACGATTTCGGAAATCGCTTACAATTGCGGCTACAAAACCATTTCCAATTTCAACAAGCTATTCAAAGAAACAACCGGATACGCACCCAAATCGTACCGCGATGTGGCCAAAGCAGCGGCCGATCGTTTTCTCTAACGGGCAGGCCTAAACGATTATTTGCCGATTGAAAGTGCGCCCGTGGGACATTTAGCCACTTGCGTGCGAATCGTTTCTGCATCAGCACCCGCCACATTGATCCAGGGTTTTGCCTTGATGTCAAATACCTGCGGCAATTGTGTTACACAACGACCCGAATGTTTGCAGAGTTCGGGTTTCCACAATACGGTGATCTCGTCGTTTTTATAACTCAACTGCGCACCCGCCTCTTCTTCGTGCAACACATAAGTGCGCACACTGGTATTGCCCGCCAGTATTTTTGAAATGGGACAATTACCCGCAATTTCTGCCAGCCGGTTTTTTTGTTCGGTATCGAGTGTGGCGCCGGGAAAAGAAATATCCCGGTCGATAACATAGTTGATGGTTTCGCCAGTGGCGGTTTGAAACATATTTGTCTTCACCACAATGTGCTCTACCGCCCAACCCTTTCTATCAATATACATACGCAAGGTCACCAGGGTGCAGGCACCTAGTGAGGCCAATAGCAAACTGTGTGGATCAGGTGCCTGGTCTTCACCACCAAGGTTTACCGGCTCATCAGACTGGAACTGGCCGTTGCGCCATTCAAATTGACAAAGGTATTTCTTGGTGCCAATGCTGCCGATTACGGGCTTTTCTAATTTATATCGCATGGTGGTTGTATTGTAGTGATAGAAAATGATCTACTTCTATTGTTCTGTTTTCTTTTTTTCAATCTTTTCAGCAGTGAATTTGGTAACGGGGTTGTACACTGGTTTTAGGGTTTGAAGGTAGGCGAATATATTGCGCAGGTCTTGTTCTGTCATGTGGCGATACACGCCCCAGGGCATTAGTGAATTTAGTTTTCCTGGTTCCACTGTAAACAGCGCCGCACTGTCGGTATAACTTTTAAACCGATTGACAAAAGTCTCTGCCGTCCAATTGCCCAGGCCACTTTCATCGGGTGTGAGATTGGCCGAGTGCACAAAGCCACCTGTTGGCATGGGAAATTCGATACCGCCACTGAGCTTGCGGCTTTCATCGTTGATTTCAATCCATTTCTTCGGCGTATGGCAGTCGTTGCAGGAAGCCAGGTTAACCAGGTACCTACCTGAGTCGACCGCTGTTTTCAAATCGCGCAAGTAAACAGGCCTGACCTTTCTCGAAATGATTCGATTGTACAAACTATGCAGCAACATGGTTTCGGTTGTACCGGCCGGCTCGGCATTCACCGGCTGCAGGGTTCGGATATAGGCAATAATGGCTTTCAGGTCGTCGGGGTCAGCCTGTGAAAAACTTTCAAAGGGCATGGCATGATTCACGGTTGTTCCATCTTTTCGAATGCCAGTGGTAAGCAGGCGATATAGCTCAGCATCGGTCCAGTTGCCGAGATGGGCGGGGGTAATATTGGGCGTAAAACTTTCACCCGGGAAAATGGGGAACCCAGCTTTTCGCGATAGAAACGCTGCCCCGGCCCCTTTCTTTTCTTCTATCACCGGCCAGGAAAAAACGTTCACATCCCGCGGACTATGGCAATCGGTACAAATGGCCACGCTTTCCACCAGGTATGCGCCTCGTTTCAACAAGGCTGAATCGCCGTGATTGATACTGATGGCGGGCAACGCAGGCACTCGCGGAAACGCAAACCGAACTACCAGCAAGCCGGTCAAAACCAGGGCTACCAGCACGATGAACGAAACAGCTAATATTTTTTTCCAACGATTCCACTCAAAAAAATCATTGAATATCTTGTCCATCAACCGCATGAATGCACTGTGCTGTATGGCACCATGGTAGTCTTTTTCCTTCAAGATGCGGAGATCGTTGTCGATCGTAACAAAGGCGACGATGATCAACAGTAGGGTCGCAACGATGATAAAAGTTGTAATCATACCTGTTCAGTTGGTTTTTGCTACAAGCTGTCGTATCCTGCAAAGCGGGAATCAACCACGCGTTTCCATTCGGGGTGTCGCTTGATGTACGCAAATACATAGGGACAAAAAGGCAAGAGTTTCTTGTCGTTGTCTTCGATGTATTGCAAGGTTTTTTCAACCACGGCCTGGGCAGCACCCGTACCGGTCAGTTCGGCATCGGTTTCGGTATGCACCAGGGCTATTTGATGCCCGGTCTCCCCATAGTTGATGAACGCAAAATGTCCATTCACTTCTATTTCAAACCTTTTTTTAGCCTCATTTTTTACCAGTGGTATATCCTGAAATTCGGGCTTCATGTTTTTTTCAGAAGTTACTGATAAAACATGTAAAACCAATTTGGGTGGGAAACAATTACTGAATTTTTCCACCAACGGTTAAACCGCTTGGCACAGAAGCCGGGATGGTTTTGTCGTATTTGTCGTCGTTCAGCGCATTGAGGAATTCGATGATCGTACTGATATTTTTAAACTCCAGCTTTAATTGCAAAGCGAGTGTATCGACCTGTGATCGTTGAATGTGTTTGTTGGGTAGGTCTTTGCCACGCAGGTCTTCATAAAAGGTCAGCACAGACTCAAGCGTTGGAATCTTACCATTGTGCATATAGGGCCGGGTAAAGCGAAGATTACGTAGCGACGGCGTGCGAAAGGCAAAGCTCTGCTGAAAACCAGAATCGACAAAGGCCAGTTTATCGTTGTCGGCCACGCCCAGCACATGTGTTTTGAAATCAGAAAACATGGGGCCACTGTGACAGCTTGCGCAGCCGGTGCTGACAAACAATTGCATGCCTTCGATTTCGCGGGTCGACATGGCCGATTTGTCACCACGCATATATTTATCAAACCGCGATTGATTGGCAATTAATGAACGTTGAAAAGCGGCCAGGGCTCGGCTGATGTTTTTTTCTGTAACAGCATTCGACTCACCAAAGGCCTGGTCAAAAAGTTTTTGGTATGCTTTAATGCGTTGGATCCTGGCTACAATTTCTTTGGTGATAATTTGTTCTTCAAAGCCATGCCCGCGCATTTCTTCGAGGGTCTTCACCGGCAACATCGCCTGTTCTTCGAGGCTTTTTGCCCGGAGGTCCCAGAACATCGGTGCCAACGCCGGCGAATAAGTGCTGTTTCTGTCGATCCCGTTAAACGCTGTATTCAGTAAAGACTGTGCATTTCGTTTGGTGAAGGGAATATCGTTGCCATGGTTAAAGACCCTTTTTTCACCCAAACCTTTTCCATTCACACCAATAGACAGTTCGAGGCTTTCTGCATAACCAAATTCAGGGTGGTGACAAGTGGCACAGGACACGTCTTTGCCGCCGGACAAAATCGGATCGTAAAAAAGCAATCGCCCCAGTTCGATTTTTTCCTTATTGGACGGATTGTCGGGCGGTGATGAATAGTCGAGCGGCAGCGCATTGATATTGCCATTGTCGGCAGCCACTTTCTTCCTGGTTACAACGCTTTCCGGTTTCTGCTTGTTTTGACAGGCATTGATACCGATGCAACCAACAGCAGCCAATATGATAAGAAGACCGATAACTCTAAAACGCATACACTTTCAACTATAGGAGCAACAACAGCGATTCGCTATGTATTCACGCGGGGTAAAATAGTCAAAATTCCGGATTAATTTCCTGCTTTGGATTAGGTGGGTTGCTTTCCATTTTCCTTATGCGTTCGGTCATAGTTTTTCAACAAAAACACCCGCATACACGAAATTTCAATACTTATTTTGTGTGAAATGCGCCTGGTTTTTGATCTGCCAATGTCGCCTTATTGAACTTATTCTTTTCCCTTAATGGGAATAAAAAGCAGATAGGAATCGTTTTGGTCGCGGGAAGCCACGGCAAGCACCCGCGGTTCGCCATTTTCAGTATATACAAAGGGCCGTTGCAGTTCCATGGGGGTAAATCGGCTTCCGTCTGACATCGGAATATCAGGCCGTAAAATTTCAAACTCAGCAGCCTTATTCCAGTTAATGCCATCCGCCGAGCTCACCATATAGATTATATTGTCGTTGTGAAAAACTGCGTAATAAAAATTCCGTTTGGAATCATACCAGAGGGCCATATCTTCCGTATTCATATAATCTATAACCGGCTTCGGTTGCATCACAAAAGGGCCAACGGGTGAATCTCCGATAGCCAGGGCTTGGTTTCTTGCGCCACCTGCCCTATCTCTATCGCCTTTCACGATCAGGTAATACCGTTTGTCGGCCCCCTGGCAAATGGTTGGATTAACGGTGAGCACTTTAATGGGCCCGGATGGTTCGATCAAGGGTTTATCAAACCGTCTCCAGGGGCCATTCAACGACTTACTAACGGCAACGCCTGTTCGTTGGTTGTTTCGAATTTGCATCCAGAGGGGACTTTTGGCGCCCAGCTTTGCATTTTGCCTTATATCATTTTCCGTGTAGTCGATGTCAAGATGTGTGGATATATAATACAGGTAATATTTGCCATCAAAATAGTGAACCCTTGGGTTGTGTACATTCAATGCATTCCAACCGGTTCCGCCTTTTGCTTTTAGGGCGACGCCAACAAATGTATAGGGGCCTTCGGGTTTATCGGCAATGGCCTGTGCCACTTCCGAATAAGTAAGCCAACCCCCAAAGCCATATTCCTTTTTCCAGCGTGAATAAAACAAATGATACTTATTGTCTTTCCCTTTTATGATAGATGGACACCAGTTGTAATAGCCCTCCGTTCGGAAAATCATGTGTTTCGAAACCGGTTGTAACCACTCTTTGAAAAACAGCGTGTCTTGCGGCTGTTGGCTGAGCAAGGGCATTGCCCATAAGAGAAATATAGACAGCAATGCTGGTAGGCTATATTTTGTATTATGTCTCATAATAATTGTACTTCTAAAGTTGTTCGGCCAATACCTTTTGGGTTATGCAACCACCCACCACCTGTATGAAAAATAAATACCGATTACAGCCTACATTTATGGCGTAACTGCCCAAGCTGTTGATCGTCCCATTGGGAATAATTCCCGTAAAAAATACATTACACCATATGAACAAAGACAAAATTGAACAAATACTAGACAAACTTACGGAGGAGGATTTTTTCAAATCTAAAGAATCTGGGTTAAGCCAGGCAGAAATTGACTATCTAAAAGACAACCCACACTTACTGGAAGAACTTTCAAATACTTCCTTAATCAAGAAGCGATATATTTTCATCGTATTTTTTATCAGCCTGACGATGTCGGCATTGGCTAAATTTTTCCAGTACACCCATGTATTAGCGGGGTTTGAAATACTGAATGACATTTTCACCAATGTTCTATTTTCAATCGCCATGGAAATGCTGGGGGCTTCCATCGTTGCATTTATGTTGGAAATTATGTTTGAAAAAAGGGTCGAAAAAAACCAACAGATAATAAAACAAATCCGCAAAGAGATGGAGAAAGCCAACACCCAGTAAAATGGGAAAGAGGTGCAAAATAAGTATTTCGTGAGCTACACTTCGGTAGGTACCAAAATATTTGTGAATTACTTAGCGCTGAGGGGTTAGAGCCGATTTCTTAAAAGCGTCAGCTAGCACACCATTGACCGTATTATAGTACACCGTGGGTAGTGTTTCTGTTTGATGCATATATTTTGCATGTTTATGAATCAAATGCATGTTGTATATTTCAATATCCATTAAAATTGTATTGGAAAATCGAAGGTTTTTGTATAATTAAAAATATTGGCTATTCAAATAGATGAAATCTAACAAAGGCGCAAAAGGATTAGAATTTCCAATAACGGAAATTCCATCAAGACTAAAAATGGGGCATAGCCGCTAGGAAATCAAGGAAAAACTCGGCTATTCTGAATTTTGCTTAGACCAAGCCGTGTCCGATCTTGGCAACGAAAAGCTGTATGCTTCAATTTGCCTATACAAGGAATGGTTAGTGCTTGGAAATTCCAATATCAATTCAGAATTGCCGGGTCGTCCGAGCATTCTAATTCCTGAAGAAGTAAAAACAACCGTCGAGGTATTGAACAAATTTGTGAATCAAAATGAAGTAGAAAAGCCTGCGAAGCGAAGGCCAGAACCGGACAAAACTTAGAGGTGTGGCGAATAGGGCAATTGTGCCAGTATGCAGACGTTTGGCAAGGGTGCGAAAGATAAGACATAAGGGTTGGGTTAGTATGCTGCCTGCCGACGGCTCTTTTCAAAGGACTATCCAAAATACCCACTGACATTTATAATGTAAATAGAACACGTATAATTATCTTAAACCGAAATCGAAATGAAAAAACTCTTTACAGCACTAACGATTGCAATCTCCCTTACTGCATCGGCGCAAAAGTCTGAAGTCATTGCCGTCGATTCCGCAACAAAAGCCGACCTCTATTCCAAGTCGATGGAATGGGTGGCAAAAACCTGGAGCAAGGCCAACGAAGTCGTTCAATCAAAAGACCCCGAAGCGGGCGTAATAATAGTTAAGGGAGGGTTGGCCAGTAAACCTAAATCATTGGGGATGCCGGTCGCTGGTATGACCTATACAACTGTAACTATTCGCGTTAAGGATGGTAAGGCGAAGATTGATTTTGAAGACACCTTTTTTCGGCACAGCATGGGAACAGTAAACTTCACAGATAAGAGTGCCGATACGTGCATATATAAGAAATGGAAAGCAGCAGTTGACGAAGAACAGATAGGCATGATTGCTGATTTAAAACTAGCGCTAACAAAAAAGTTGGAAGATTTTTAACCGTATGAGAATGAGATTTTTTATTCTAGTGCTTACGCTTATTCCAAGCGCTTTGGTTGCGCAATGCAAGGGGATAACTAAAGACGTGGACGAGTTTAAGAATATTACAACTTATTCGACGCCTTACATAAAGGGGATACTATCAACGGCCCCGCTCCCGCTCGCTGCTTCAAAAATTATAACCGATACAGATACCGCATACCTGTTGCACTTTCAGCTAGTCGCTGGGGCTTATGACCCATATAAAAAAGGACTGTATGTTTTATTCGACAACGGCGAAAAGTGGATCATGGATGAGACGGAAATAAAATGCAGATATGGGAGTTCCTTTAATTATTATTCTGCTTATTTTTTATTGGATGAAGAAAAGATAGCCACACTGAATAACAATGCTATAACAAAATTCAAACTATTTACGCACGAAAGGACTTTGCAAAAAGGTCAATACTCGGACTTTGTTAAGTTGTTTAAGTGTATTCAGGCCTTATAACTCGTCCACGCCTTCTTAACTTCTCGCTCGATCTTGTAGTTGGTGACGCTATAATGGTGCATTACCGCTACGGTGTTGCCCATTAACTCCGCGGCCACTTCACAACTAATGCCGCGATCGGCACACATGGTGATCGCAAACGTCTTTCGGGCAGAATGGGTGGTGATGTGTCTTTCGATGCCAACTTTGGGTAACACTCCGGCTAGGGTTTCGTTGATTTGTTGCTTATGTACAATGCACGCCACCGTATTGAACAGCGGCACCAGCCGGCCCGGGCCGGGCGGTACCGGCATCGAGACTCATGTTTTGTTTTTATGTGCCACGGTTCTGATCCATCCGTCTTTGACTGCAGTCTTAGCATTGAATGTTCGCCAATCCGATACCCGGAGCCCGGCGTAACAACCCAATAAAAAATACAACACCGCCGCCTGTGGTTTGCCGGATAGCTTATGTACCAGCTTCTCCAACTTGGACACCTCGTCAACCGATAGGTATTCTTTTGGTTTTGATTGTTCTTCAGGTAGGGTAAAATCAGTGAATGGATAGTAATCTGTCAGCCCTTCTTTACGCGCGGCATTGATAACAATTCTGATATGCCGAAGCAAAATCCGGGTGTAGCCGGGCGAAAGATCAAGCGCCCGCAAATGTGTTTCGTAGTTGAAGAGTAGTTTTGGTGTGATTTCTTCGAACGAAATCGAATGCCGGGTAAACGCATGAAAGTGTTTGGTGTGTGAGTTGTAATTGACAATGGTCCGTTCTTTCTTCCTGGCCTTGCTTTGATTGGTGAACTTTTCAGCGAAGGCAAAGAAGTCGTTGCCGCCAGCCGAGGCCGCGACGGATATTTTTACCGACCCGGACGTGATGGCCTTTCCGGCGATCTGATCAGCATGAATTTTTTTTAGGACTTCGGTTTTTTGGCCTGCAGATCAGCATTGATAAGTGCCGCGTCTTTGACTGCATCCCGGACACATTCGTTCTTTGCGTCCCAAAACCGTTCGGTGGTGTGTTTGCTGGTGGCGATGAGGCTTCTCTTTCCGTTCACGTAAATACGAATGTAAATTGGGTGTTGGCTTTCTTGTTTGTTTTTTGTAGCCTGAGAACTAACGATATTGTTGCCTTAGTCATGGGTGACAAATAGGTGACGAATTTAGCCCTTTCCTAGCCACTACTTCACACTATTTCACACCCTTTATACATAAGAAAAGCCGCGACCAGCGCGGCTTTCAGTGTTTTTCGAGGCAAATGAGGTGATCCCGCTGGGACTCGAACCCAGGGCCCATACATTAAAAGTGTATTGCTCTACCAGCTGAGCTACGGAATCATTCCCGTTTTGGGAGTGCAAAAATAGGCATAAAACATTTCCACCCAAATTTTTATTAGACTTTTTTCAGCAACATAACGCGAAGCCGCCATTGTAACAGCCAAGTTGCCAATCGCTTACACTTTTGTGAACAGGTGTTTTTTGGCTAGGTTTGCAGCTTAATAAGCACGCACATGTCGTCGTTTTTTACCAATAAGGTTGTTGCCATCACCGGCGGAAGCGAAGGGATTGGAAAAGCACTCATCGATGCGCTTATTCCCCTCGGCGCCCGCATTGCCACCTGCGGCAGGAACTTCGACAAACTCTACAACCTGCAAATGCAGTACACCAATGTAATGCTGCATACGGTTGTTACCGACGTTAGCAAAGAGGAAGACTGCCGCAAATTCATCGAAAGCACCATTGACACGTTTGGGCATATTGATGTACTCATCAACAATGCCGGCATTTCCATGCGCGCCCTGTTTGAAGATGCCAGCACCGAAGTATTCCGCAAAGTGATGGACGTGAATTTTTTCGGCAGCGTCTATTGCACCAAATATGCCTTGCCCTCCCTGATCAAACAACAGGGTGTGATCGTCGGTATCTCTTCCATTGCCGGCTATCGCGGATTGCCGGGTCGAAGCGCTTATTCTGCCTCCAAATTCGCCCTCCAGGGATGGCTCGAATCCATCCGCACCGAATTGCTCGATAAACAAGTACATGTCATGTGGGTGTCGCCCGGCTTCACCGCCAGCAATATTCGCGTTGCCGCCCTCAATGCCAATGCCCAAAGCCAGGGCGCCAGCACCATGGACGAAGAATCCATGATGTCGGCCGCCGAATGTGCCGAACATATTCTGCGCGCCATCGAGAAAAAGAAACGATCGGCCGTTTTGAGTGTAACCGATAAACGAACCGTACTGGTTACCCGACTTTTTCCCGCCTGGGCCGACAAGCTTACCCGCAATTTTTTCTTCAAAGACGGTAAACTGGTCAAATAGTGGCATTGATCACGCTGACATCCGACTTTGGCACACAAGACTTTCTCGCAGGAGCTATCAAGGGTATGTTGCTGCAACACGACCCACAATGCCAGCTCATCGATATCACCCACGATATTCATCCATTTAACTATCCGCAGGCGGCCTATATCTGCCGCAACGCGTTCCAGCATTTTCCCGCCGGCAGCTACCACTTGGTTTTGGTGAATCTCTTTGAAAAAAAACCCGACCAATTGCTGCTGGCCTACCACCAGCAACAATATATTCTCTGCGCCGACAATGGGTTGCTCACCATGATCCTGGAAGAAAAACCCGAAATGCTGATCGGTCTGCCCGTTAGCGCCGCCAATGCCCGCACCACCCTGCAATGTGTTGGCATTTTCAGCAAAGCCATCCAGGACGTGGAAGCCGGCCGGCCCCTGGCCCAGATCGGTCGACCCGATCCCGATTTTATTGAAAAAATCCCCTTCCGCCCTCTGGTGAAGGATGAATACATCGAGGGACAAATAATATATATCGATAATTTCGAGAATGTGGTGGTTAATATCAGCCGCGACCAGTTTGAGCAGCACCGCCGCGGCCGCGCCTTTAGCATCGTTTTCAAACGCAATGAAGTGATCGACCGGATCGCCGAAACCTATGCCGATGTGCCCGAAGGCGAGAAACTGGCGCTGTTCAATTCAGCCGGTTACCTCGAGATCGCTATTAACAAAGGCAATGCCGCCGGCCTCTTCGGCCTGCAGGGATACCTCGAACCGTCGCAAAGTGCGTATATTCAAAACCGCTTATTTTACCAAACCGTAAAGATCTTTTTCCAATAAGGCCGCGGATAGCCTTGTCGCTAACCTTATATTTGCTCCGCTTTTCTAAATCAATGCAGTATGCGTTTTAAACAAGTTAACAATATCGCGGGCTGGGTCGTTTGTGCGATTGCCTGTGCCGTTTACCTGCTCACCATGGAAGCGACCGCCAGTCTCTGGGACTGCGGTGAGTTTATTTCCAGCGTGTATAAACTGCAGGTACCCCATCCGCCCGGTGCCCCCCTCTTTGTATTATTGGGTCGCCTCTTCGTTACTATTTTCGGGGGATCAAACCCCGCGGTGGCCGTCAACACCATGAGTGCCCTGGCCAGCGGATTTACCATCCTCTTCTTGTTCTGGACCATTACCCACTTTGCCAAAAAACTGCTGGTGGCCGATAAGGTTGAACCCACCAAACAAAATACCATTGCCATCATTGGCGCCGGCGTTGTTGGTGCCCTTGCTTATACTTTCTCCGATTCTTTCTGGTTCAGCGCCGTAGAAGGCGAAGTATATGCCCTCTCCTCTTTCTTCACCGCCATCGTATTCTGGGCCATCCTGAAATGGGAGCACCATGCCGATGAACCTGGTGCAGACAAATGGATTGTATTCATCTTCTTTATGATGGGGCTGTCGATCGGCGTTCACTTGTTGAACTTGCTGACCATTCCCGCCATCGTATTGGTTTATTATTTCAAAAGATACAAGCCCACGGTGGCAGGTACATTCTGGGCTTTTGTGATCGGCTGTTTGATTACCGGTTTTGTGCAGGTGGCCGTGATTCAGTGGACGGTTAAGGGTGCGGGTTGGTTTGATATCCGTTTTGTAAACGGCCTCGGTATGCCTTTCTTCAGCGGCTTCATCTTCTTCTTTGTATTATTGGCCGTGTTGTTCTGGTTGGGTCTTCGGTATGCAGCCAAAAACCACCTGAACTTTCTACGCCTCGGTATTTGGTGCGCCATCTTTATGCTGATTGGCTATTCCAGCTATATCACCACCATGATCCGCTCCAGTGCGAATCCTGCCGTAGATATGTATAATGTCGACAACCCGAATGCCCTGGTTGGTTACCTGGGTCGTGATCAATACGGTGATTTTCCCCTTTTATACGGACAAGTTTTCACCGCTTCGCCGGTTGATTACGCCGAAGGTGGTATGAAATATTCCAAGGGCGCTACCCGCTACGAAGAAGTGGGCAACGATGTGAAGCCCGAATACGCGGCTGAAGACAAAATGTTATTCCCCCGGGTTTGGGATGCCAGCAACGACCAGCAACATGCTACTTTCTACAAAGAATGGCTTGGCCTGGCCGATGGCGAAAGACCCAATATGGCCAATAACATCAATTTCTTTGTGTCGTATCAATTGAACTGGATGTACTGGCGTTATTTCATGTGGAATTTTGCCGGTAAACAAAACGATATCCAGGGCTTCGGCAATGTACGCGATGGCAACTGGATCACCGGCATCGCGCCATTCGACAATGCCCGTCTCGGCGATCAGTCGAAAATGCCAGATAGCATCAAACACAACAAGGCGCACAATACCTTATTTGCGCTCCCCTTCCTGCTCGGTATCTTCGGTGCGATCTACCAGTATTTTGCCCGTCGAAACGATTTCCTGGTTACCGCCTCGCTGTTTTTCTTCACCGGTTTCGCCATTGTTATCTACCTGAACCAGCCCGGCAACCAGCCGCGTGAACGAGACTATGCCTATGTTGGTTCATTTTACGCATACGCCATCTGGATTGGCCTTGGAGTTTTGCAAGTGGCAGAATGGATTCGCAAAAAAGCCTCGGAGCCAGCCGCCAATTGGTCGGCCGTGGCGCTTTGTTTCCTGGCCGTGCCCGTGATCATGGCCAACCAGGAATGGGATGACCACGATCGTAGTAAAAAAGTGTTGGCGCGCGACCTGGCCAAAGACTACCTTGAAAGCTGTCCGCCAAACGCGATTCTTTTCACCTATGGCGACAACGATACTTACCCGCTCTGGTATGCCCAGGAAGTAGAAGGTATTCGTCCCGATATACGTGTTATCAACAACTCGCTGTTGGGCATCGACTGGTATATCAACCAGCTTCGGTATAAGGTGAATGAAAGTGCGCCGATCGATGTGATCTGGTCTGAAGAACAGATTCGTGGTCGCACGCGCGATTATGTGGTTTACCAGGCACGTCCCGATGTGAACCAAGATAAATTCTACGATCTCTATGATGTTTTAAAGAATGTGGTTGGCAGTGAAGACCCTGCTTTTAAAGTGCAGTTGCAGGGTGGTGAAATGATCAACTACCTGCCGGCCAAAAAATTCATTCTGCCGGTAGATGAAAACCTGGTGCGTAGCAATAAAACGGTGAATCCGGGCGACAGTGTACTCAGCCAGATACCCGTTATTATTCCTGAAAACCGGAATACGCTGTTAAAGAATGACCTCGCTATACTGACCATCATTGCTGCCAATAAATGGAAGCGTCCGATATGTTTCACTGCGCCTTACACGGCGGGTGAACTGGGCTTTGGCAACTATGTGCGCAAAGACGGTCTCACGTATCGCCTGGTGCCCATTAAAAACAATACCGGTTTTAATACCGATTGGATGGTTGACAAACTGAATAACAAATTCGGTTTCGGAAGTGCAAATATTCCAGGTGTGTATTTTGACGAACAAAACAGGTTGCACCTGAACAGTATACGCGCGGCCTTTGCCGATGGCGCTGCCAGCCTCGCCGACCTCAACCGGAAAGACGAAGCCAAGCAGTTGCTCGACAAAGCCGACAAAGGCATTTTGAACATCAACCTGCCTTATGCGATGGTGAGCAAAAACAACCAACACAATTATTTCAACTTTAAATTCCTCGAAGCAGCTTACAAAGCCGGCCACACGACGCTCGCAGCGCGGGTATCAGCCGAATTGCACAAGGACTTTGAGCAGCAAATTGCCTATATCAATCAATTGTCTGACAGCAAGCAAGATGGCCTGCGCCAGGAACTGATGGGTGCGCAGCAACTCCTGCAGATGCTCAATTCACTTGACGCCAGCTACAAGGCAGGTGGCAGCAGTTTACAGCCAGCCATCGAAGCACCTGTGCCCCTGCCAGCCACCGATACGCCAGCAAAAAACTAGGCCGAACTCCCGGCCCGGTTTTTTGTTATATTGTGTAGGAGGCGTTTTTATGAAGGGATACCTGTTTACCGGTTTTCGAAACGACGAAAACGGTAAATCCAAATTTGAGCAACTGCTCGACATCTTTATGCAATTGCTTACCTACACCAGCGGTGATGTGGGCGAGGCTTTGCAGTGGATGAACCAACTCGACCAACAATATGAATTGACCAATCCCGATTATGGGATGGGCGATTTTATTGAAGAGTTGAAAGAGAAGGGTTATATCGACGACAACCCCGGCAATGGCAGTATCAAAATCACGCCCAAAACAGAACAGGGCATTCGCAAGCGTTCGCTGGAAGAAATCTTTGGCAAGCTGAAAAAATCGCGGGCGGGCAATCACCAATCGTTCAAGCCCGGCCAGGGCGATGAACTCAATCCCGAAACGCGCCCTTTCCGCTTTGGTGATATGCTGGAACAGATTGATTTCACCGAGAGCATTCGCAATGCCCAAATCAATCATGGTGTGGATGCTTTCAACTTGCGCGAAGATGATTTGCAAATACGGGAAACCGATTTCAAAGCGCAAACTTCTACCGTACTGATGATCGATATTTCGCACTCGATGATCTTGTACGGCGAAGACAGGATAACACCTGCCAAAAAAGTAGCGATGGCACTGAGCGAACTCATCACCACTCGCTACCCCAAAGACACGCTCGATATTGTTGTATTTGGCAATGATGCCTGGCCGGTAGAGATCAAAGACCTGCCCTATTTGCAGGTGGGCCCCTATCATACCAATACTGTTGCGGGGCTGGAACTGGCGATGGACATCCTGCGTAGACGACGAAATCCGAATAAACAGATTTTCATGATCACCGATGGAAAGCCAACCTGTTTGAAAGTGGGTAAACGTTATTATAAAAACAGTTTTGGGCTCGACCGGAAAATCACCAGCCGCTGCCTCAACCTCGCCGCGCAATGTAAGAAATTGAAGATACCCATCACCACCTTTATGATTGCATCTGATCCCTACTTGCAGCGTTTTGTCAATGAGTTTACGGAGACCAACCAGGGCAAGGCCTATTTCGCTTCGCTCGATCACCTGGGCGCATTCCTTTTCAAAGACTTTGAAAGTGGAAAGAGAAAAACAATGTATTGATTACACAAAAAAGTTTCATGGACCATACTAAGATCAAAACCCTCGGAGAACTAAAGAAAGCCGGCTATACAGCAAGATCGGTAAAAGAAGAAGTGCGCGATAACCTCATTGCTTCCATGCAAAAAGGTACACCGCGTTTTGAAGGCATTATCGGTTATGAAGAATCAGTGATTCCAGATACAGAACGGGCACTATTGAGTAGGCATAATATTTTGTTTTTGGGTTTACGCGGACAAGCAAAAACGCGTATGGCCCGGCAAATGGTTTCTTTACTGGACGAATATATTCCGATAGTTGCGGGTTCAGAAATCAACGATGATCCGCTACAACCAATCTCCAAATACGCACGCGAACTGGTGGCCGAAAAAGGAAATGCGACGCCGATACACTGGTTGCACCGCAGTGAGCGTTACGGTGAAAAACTCGCCACCCCCGATGTAAGTGTGGCTGACCTGATCGGAGATATCGATCCAATTAAAGCCGCCAACCTTAAACTCAGTTTTGCAGATGAAGGTGTGTTGCATTTTGGTATCATCCCCCGTAGTAACCGCGGTATTTTTGTGATCAATGAATTGCCCGATCTGCAAGCGCGCATTCAGGTTTCGTTGTTTAATATTCTGGAAGAAGGTGATATCCAGATCAGGGGTTTCAAACTGCGTATGCCCCTCGATATCTTGTTTGTATTCACTGCCAACCCAGAAGATTATACCAATCGCGGATCGATCGTAACGCCGTTAAAAGACCGGATACAAAGCCAGATATTGACGCATTATCCAAAGCAATTGGAACATTCATTGGCCATCACCGAGCAGGAAGCAGCGGTATTGCCCGTCCAAACCAGTCGCGTACACATCAGTGACCTCGTAAAAAGATTGATTGAGCAAGTAGCGTTTGAAGCCCGGAGCAATGAATATGTCGACAAGAAAAGTGGTGTTTCTGCACGTCTAACCATCAGTGCCTTCGAGAATGCGGTGAGCGCTGCCGAGCGGCGTGCCATCCTTAACCGCGAAGACAAAACGCAGGTTTGGTTGAGTGACCTGGCAGGTATCATTCCGAGCCTGACCGGCAAAATTGAACTCGTGTATGAAGGTGAGCAGGAAGGTCCTTTCCAGGTGGCGATGAACCTGGTCGATAAAGCAGTGCGGTCTTTGTTTATTCAATATTTTCCCAATCCCGAAACACTGAAAAAAAGAAGGAATACCGGAAAAGAATCCATGCGTGAAGAAGAGAATCCGTATAAACCCATTACTCGTTGGTTTGATGCCGGCAACCATTTGGAAATGCCATTTAACACGAGCGACAAAGAAAAAGAGATCAAGCTATATGAGGTAGATGGCTTGCATGCAGTGGTGAAGAAATTCTTTCCCAAACTGGCCAATCGCGAACTCAGCCTGATGATGGAATTGGTATTACATGGCCTGAGTGCTTATTCGCAGATCAGTAAAAAAATAGTTGATAATCGACTTGAGTTTAAAGACCTCATGGGATCAATGGTGAACCTGGCTGGCAGTGAAGATGATTTTGATCTTGATTGAATACGAGAGGTCCATTAAATAATATTCACTTCGCGTTCCAGTTTCACCTGGAATTTCGCTTCAATGTCGTGCAGGATTTTTTCGCTCAGGGCATAGATGTCCGCCCCACTGGCATTGCCATAGTTTACCAATACCAGCGCCTGTTTCGGATGCACCCCGGCATCGCCTTCGCGAAAGCCCTTCCATCCGGCCGATTCAATCAACCAGCCTGCCGCCAGCTTCACTTGCTGCCCAGGCACGGGATAGCCCACTATGCCAGGATGGGTTTGTTGCAAGCGAGTAAAATGTTCGGCCGAAATAGTTGGGTTTTTAAAGAAGCTGCCGGCATTGCCAATCTCTGCAGGGTCGGGCAATTTGGAACGTCGGATGTGAATGACGGCATTGGCAATATCGCGAATGGCAGGCTGCTGTATGCCAGCGGCCGACAATTCCTGCTGAATGGCACCATAGGAAGTATTCAGCAATGGCTTTTTGCGCAGGCAATAAGTTACGTCGAGGATGACATACTGGTTGCGAAATTTTGTTTTGAATACACTTTCGCGATACCCAAAATCGCAATCACCAATGGTGAAAGTTTGCACCCGGCCAGTTTCGATGTGCAGGGCCCGGAGGTCCCAGAAAACATCTTTGATCTCTACGCCATAAGCCCCAATATTCTGCATCGGCGAAGCCCCCACATTGCCGGGAATGAGGGAAAGATTTTCGAGTCCGCCCCAGCCCCTGTCTATGCAATACTGCACAAACGAATGCCAGTTCTCGCCCGCTCCTGCCCGCACATACACATAGTCAACATCTTCGTGCAATTCTTCAATGCCCTTTATTTCATTCTTCAATACCCAACCAGGAAAATTGGTTCGGAAAAGCATATTGCTGCCGCCGCCCAAGATCAGCAATGGAAGGGCCGCGTCGCCCTCTTCTTTTTTTTGCTGCAACAAAAACAACAATTCATCCACCGACGAAAAGGTCGCAAAGCGGTGGGTGGTAATGGCCATGCCAAAACTATTCAGCCTTTTCAACGGGTAGTTTGCCAGTATTTCCATACATTCAAAGTTATGGCGAGAAAAGCATTGATTTTGGGTGCCAGTGGCATGATCGGCAGCGCTCTGCAGGATATTTTAATTGAAGACAATTATTATGACCAGATTGAGCTGGGGGTAAGATCCTATGTGGACCGAAGGCACCCGAAAATACAGCAAGCCATCATGAACTTCAATGACTCCCGGGACTATCGCCTGGCGACGACCGGTGTGGAAACTGTTTTCTGTTGCGTGGGCACCACCCTGAAAAAAGTGAATGGCGACCACGAAGCCTATCGAAAGATAGATTTCGACATACCTGTGTCTGCTGCACGCGCGGCAGCCGCAAACGGCGTATATGGGTTCCTGTTAGTATCGTCGGTAGGCGCCGATCCCGCCCGTTTAAGTAATTTTTATCTCAAACTAAAAGGAGTTACAGAAGAAGCCGTTTGCAAAGAGCAGATACCGCAGGTACATATTTTCAGGCCATCCTTATTATTGGGCGACCGAAAGGAAAAGCGTACGGGCGAATCGGCTGCCCGCTTTTTGGCGCCGCTCGCATCACCTTTACTATTTGGAAGCATGCGTAAATACAAGCCGGTGAAAGCGCGACAACTGGCAGCGGCAATGTTAACCGGTGCAAAAGACCCACGCAAGGGGATCTTTATCCACGAGTACGATGATATCCAAAAAATGGCCCTTACATCGGGTCTATATCAGGCGTAATGATCACCGATTTAAAAGGCGGTTGCTGGTGTAAATGCGCGGTTAGCAATTGTATTTGCTCCTTGCATTTTTGCACCATATTCGCCTCTTTTGGCAGTTTGATCAGCAATTCCATCAGGTATTGATTGCGCACCCGGTTCACCACCGGCGCCGCGGGACCTACCAGCCAGGGCCCAAAACCCGGCTTCAGCCAGTCCGCAAATTGACGCGCAGCGGCCTGCACCACATCAGGTAGTTTGTGTTTAAAGCGGAGCTGAATCAGTCGGGTGAAAGGCGGATAACTGAATTGCTGCCGGTTGATCAATTCTGCTTCGGCCAGGGCGGTATAGTTGTGGTCGCTGACCCATTGCAATACCGGGTGTTTAGGGTTGCGGGTTTGGATAAGAACCAATCCCTGCGCACCTTTTCTGCCTGCGCGACCGCTCACTTGTTCCATTAGTTGAAATGCCCGCTCGTTTACCCTGAAATCGGCGAAGCCCAAAATGGCATCGGCATCCAAAACACCTACCAGGGCCACATGGTCAAAATCGAGTCCTTTCACCACCATTTGGGTACCCACTAAGATATCAATGCGTCGTTGCTCAAACAATTGGATAAGGGCATCGTGCGCATGTTTGCCTTTTACCGAGTCGATATCCATGCGGGCCACTTTCGCCTGCGGAAAGGCTTCAACCAACGACTCTTCAATGCGTTCGGTGCCGAAATTTTGTTGAACAAAATCGTGGTTGCCGCAGGCCTCGCAGGTAACCACCGGGGGATACACCGTACCGCAGTAATGGCAAACCAGCTTGTTGTGCAGTTTGTGGAAAGTGAGCGAAACATCACATTGTTTGCAATGCGGAATCCAGCCGCAGCTCTGGCATACCTGGTAAGGTGAGTAACCGCGCCGGTTCTGAAAAAGAATCACCTGCTTATCGTTGGCAATGGTATGGGTGATGGCTTCGATGAGTGGTGGCGATAAAATCAACTTCGATTTATCGGCCTGTCGCATATGGGTGGTATCAACCAATTGAATCGCCGGCAATTCCAGTTGGCTATACCTTTCCAGCAATTGCACAAAACCATATTTACCGGTTTTGTAGTTGTGGTAAGATTCCAGCGAAGGGGTGGCAGAACCCAATACGGTTTTCGCCTTAAACAACGAGGCAAGGTAGATGGCTGCGTCGCGACCATGGTAACGCGGGGCAGGTTCCTGTTGTTTGAACGAGGCATCGTGCTCTTCGTCACAGATCACCAGGCCGAGGTTATTAAACGGCAAGAACACCGAAGAACGGGCACCGAGAACGATGCGCGCTTCGCCTGTTTTGACTTTGTTCCAGAGTTCAACCCGCTCATTGGCATTGAATTTCGAATGGTAGATAACAATCGCGCCACCGAAATAAAGCTGCAATCTGCGAATGACCTGCGCCGTAAGTGCAATTTCCGGCAATAAATACAATACTTGCTTGCCTTCGCGAATCGCTTCTTCCATCAAGCGCATATACAGCAGGGTTTTGCCGCTCGACGTAACGCCATGCAGCAAGCAAACGGGCTTGGTCTGCAATTGTTCTTTCAGCGATGACAATGCTTTTTCCTGTGCGGGCGACAAACTGAAATGAAGATCAATTTGCCCTTTGCCGGCCTTCAAGCGATCGACCGTTCTTTTCTCGGCCAGTAAAATGTTTTTTTGTAAAAGCGCTTTCAATTGCTCATTGCTGGCGCCTGATTTTGACAACAGTTTGCTTTGGGTGACCTCGCCTTCGGTCTTCATCAGGTGCAGAAAAGCCAGCAGCAGTTCCATTTGCTTAGGCGCTTTCTTGTCGCCCCATTCATTCAACAATTTTTCCAGCGCTTCTTCCTGCGCATATTGCGGATGCAATTGAATATATGTCTCCTTCTTTTGCTTGTAGGTATGTCGCAATTCTTCCCATACCAGGCAAACACCTTTTTCAATCAGGCGTTTGATGACCGGGTACACATGCGAAGCATCGAGTATCTGTTGGATCTCGGTTAGTCGCAGTTCTTTTTTGATCAGCAAGGCTTCGGCGATCAAAAACTCTTCGTTGTCGAGCTGACTGAAATCATCACCCGCCGCGTCATTGTATAACAATACAGTTTCACTGCTCAGTTTAAAATGCGTTGGCAGCGCGGCCTGCATAATTTCCCCTTCACTGCATAAATAATAATGGGCCATCCATTCCCAAAAGGCGAGTTGGGTGAGATGCACAATCGGCTCATCGTCCAGCAGGTTCAGAATTTCTTTCGGTTCAAAAGCCGGCTTGTTGCTGTGCAGGGCTTTGATAATGCCCGCGTATTTTTTGTTGCGGCCAAAGACCACTTCTGCTCTTATGCCGGGCTGTGCAGCCGATTGCAAATGCAGCGGCACTTTCCAGGTAAAATTCCGGGGCAGGGCCAAAGGAATCAGTATGTCAGCATATAATACCGGATCAGCCATGTTGCAATTCTACCAGTTTTTGTTCCATCAATGCATGTACATCGGCCTTGAGCCGGGCTGTATCATTTTCTGTATAGCCAGTTACCGGCACCATTGGTAAATATACAGCACGGCTAGGCCCTGGCGTCAGTGAAAACACGGTTTTATAATGCATTCTTTTCACCGTGTCGAGAAAAAGAATGGGCTGGATGGGCGTTTCTGTTTCGAGTGCAATGCGAAAGGCGCCGTCGTAAAAATCTTTGAGTGGCTGGTCAGTAATATTGAAAGTGCCTTCGGGGAAAATGAAAATCGAAATCCCTTTTGCCAAAACGGCCTTCAGGGTTTTAACCGACTTAGCTCTTTGCTCCGCGTCTTTTCGGTTCACCATCACCACCGCGTTTTTATATACGAAACCAAATATGGGCACTTTAGACAATTCATACTTACCGAGTATCCGAACGGGTTCGCGAATTACTTTTACAATCATCGGTATATCCATGTAGGAAATATGGTTGGCCACGAAAATACAGGGCCGTTGCTCCGACCCACCGGCCAGGTGCGACATTTTCACGCGAATGCCAATCAGGAATAACCAGCAATCAGCCCAGAAGGAACAAATCGCATAAAACATATTCCCCCCTTTTACTTTTCCGAAAAACGAAGCAAAAAAGAATGCCGGTAGCAGGAGCAATAACAATACACAAAAAAGGACCATGCAGTAAAGGCTATACAGGATTCTTAACATTAGTTGCAGTTGCAGGTGAAGTCTTTGTCGAGATCAATACAGGTGATCACTTTGGTGGTGGCGCCACATTGGCCGAAAACAATTCGCAGGTGTTGGTTATCGGTTTTTGAATAACCTTCCAGGGCATAACTGGGACAGGGCCGGCCGGCAGCATCTGATTTGGCCGTGTTGATCTGTCCATTTTCCAGGATGTCTTTTACCTCTGCTTCCGTCACTTCGCGGCAACCCATTCTGCAACGAGCATGTTTGGTATAAACAAGTTCAGTGGGATGCCGGTTGAGGCTGCCATCGTCCGCGCCAATGGACCCCTTTTTTCGCTGTTGGTAAAAATACAGGGCTATAAGGGCTAATACAATGATAACCAGCCTGTAGCCCTTCAGTGGCCATTGCTGGCGCGGGTTCGTGCGCATGGCCAAATCTACGTATCTTTGCGCCCCTATGGCTGAAAAAAGATCAGTGGCATTCCATACGCTGGGCTGTAAGCTCAACTTCTCGGAAACCTCCGCGATCAGCCGTTTATTGGAGAACGAAGGATTTGAAAAGAAAGACTTCGACGACCAGGCCGATGTATATGTAATCAATACTTGTTCGGTAACCGATAATGCCGACAAAGAATGCAGGCAATTGGTTCGCCGCATCCAGCGACGAAGCCCGCAGAGCATGATCGTGATTACCGGCTGCTATGCCCAATTAAAACCCACCGAGATCGCCTCCATTCCAGGGGTGGACCTGGTACTGGGTGCCGCTGAAAAATTCAATATTGCCGAACACCTATCACAACTCACCAAGGGAGATAACGCCCGCATTTGCAGTTGCGATATTGAAGAGATCAGCGGCTTTAATGCCTCCTGGTCGGTGAACGACCGAACCCGCAGTTTTTTGAAAGTGCAGGATGGTTGCGATTACAATTGTTCTTTCTGCACCATTCCCATGGCACGCGGTAAAAGCAGAAGCGATAGCATTGAAAATGTGCTGGCGCATTCGCGAAAACTGGCAGCAGGTGGCGTGAAGGAAATTGTGTTAACGGGGGTGAACCTGGGTGATTTTGGGAAGGGACCCGAGGGACAAAAACGGCATGCCGAAAGTTTCTACGAACTGGTACGGGCATTGGACGAAGTAGAGGGCATTGAACGATTTCGCATCTCGTCGATTGAGCCCAACTTACTTACCAACGATATCATTGCTTTTGTGGCCAATAGCCGGCGTTTCATGCCGCATTTCCATGTGCCGCTGCAAAGTGGCAGCAACGAAGTGCTTTCGTTGATGCGTCGCCGTTATAAAAGAGAATTGTATGCCGATCGGGTGCAGCTGATCAAAACCCTGATGCCCCATGCCGGTATCGGCGTTGATGTGATTGTTGGTTTTCCGGGCGAAACCGACACCCATTTCAAAGAAACTTTTGATTTTCTGCACAGCCTCGATGTTAGCTACCTGCATGTGTTTACCTATTCGGAGCGAGCCAATACGGTTGCCCTCGATATCGAGCCCGTTGTACCCATGGCTGTTCGGCACGAACGAAATAGAACCCTGCGCAACCTGAGTTATATGAAGCAGCAATATTTCCAGGAACAACATCGCGGGCAGCACCGCAAAGTGCTGTTTGAAGGGCATGCAAAAAGCGGTATGATGGAAGGTTATACCGATAACTATATTCGTGTCAGCACACCGCATCGCGACGAATGGGTGAACCAATTGATCGACTGGCCACTTTAGTAAAAAATATTTTGAAATAAGGCACGAGCCCTTATCTTTGCAAACCCAAATGGCCGGGCCATGGGGAAGTTCTTACTACGATTCGGGAGCATAGCTCAGCTGGTTCAGAGCAGCTGCCTTACAAGCAGCGGGTCCGCGGTTCGAATCCGTGTGCTCCCACCACCGATGAAAGAATAGCTTTCATCTTGTTTGACATATTGAATTTGGGAGCATAGCTCAGCTGGTTCAGAGCAGCTGCCTTACAAGCAGCGGGTCCGCGGTTCGAATCCGTGTGCTCCCACCCTCTTTCCGATATCGTTTTACGGTATCGGATTTTTTTTGCCCATCCGACAGTACCGAGCCTTTCTTAATTACTTAGCGATCTTTCTCTAATTACGAACTATATATCTTCTACCCGTCGCGGTTTTTTGGGCGGAAACAACAGATCCATGGGGTATTTTCGAATGTATTGCCAGATCCGGGAAATGAGTTCGGGGTATTCGTGGAGTTGAATACCTCTCGATCGTACTGCCACAAAAAAAGCCAGTGAAAAACTCACAAAGAAATTCACGAAGCCAATGGCCAGCACTCCCAACACCACTACCAGCATATACAACCAATCCACCTGCCCTTCCATGCCAAAAAAGCCGATGGCCGTGCTGCCCGCAGAAATGGTGATATGCCGTATATCGAATGGGATGCCAAATATTTTACCGACTACCGCCGACATACCCAAAAAGAAACCCAGTGCCAGGCTTCCTGTAAAAGCAGCCGCATACCTGTTTACAAAATCAACCAAACCATTCAGCCTTTTGGGCGACATACTATGGCTTAATACCGGATGTTGTCGCAGCCGGTCGGTCAATCGGCCAAACACAATGTGGTTTTCAACATAACCCGCAATGATGCCACTTAAAAAAAGAAACACACCGGTAAAACTGGCATACAACAATGCGAATGAATGCCAGGGATGCTGGTTCTCCAATAATTTAAATGCCTGCTGCTGGTCAACAATGCGATAGCCCATGGTGTAATCCATCAACCATACTATTCCGTATGTCAACGGAAACACCACCAACAAGTTGCCGGCAAAAGAAGCTGTTTGGCTTCGAACAATATTTGCAATGGCAATGGAAAATTGTCGGAGATCTGTTTTGCCCGCATTTTTCTTACTATCCAATGAAAGCGCCACCGCCGATGCCGTGTACGCAGGTTGCTTGGTGGCCAGGGTGGTATTGGTGCGATCCATCGCAATAAAGCCTGCTGAGTAATTGACGCTGTAAGCTATCCCCTGCCAGAATGGTGGCAACAGTAGTTTACCCAATAATATTTTGATAACGGCCACCACACTGATGATCACACCGCCGCCCACCGCACTGCGAAACATCTGCCTGTATTCATCCCGGTTGGTGGTGATAAATTTCTCGCCCTTCTTACTCTTGTGTTCAGCAATCTGGTAGGCAAGCAGGCCAAGATTGTCTGACATAAACTCACGCACACTGTTCCGCTTGTTCTCGTTGGTAACAACGGTGAAAAAATAACTGATAAAGCGGTCTTCGTCTAGTTTATTATCGCGATCAAGTACATCGGTAATCAACAGCATGCGCTCGATCATTTGCAGCATGCGCGTGGTTACAAATGTTTGCGCCAGGCTGGTGCCATGATATAATTTCTGGTCGCGCAACCAAATCACACTCTGGCGGCAGTTATACAATTGTTCCTGCACATTGTACAAGATGAGTTGTCCATCGGGCGTACCAAATGCATTCTTGTCAAAATACAAATTCACCAACCGGTTTTGTTCAACAAAGGGCGCGAGCGCATCTTTGTTGGTACCAAATCGTTGCACCACTTCTTTTTCGAGTCCCAGGGTGGTTACCCGAAAACTAAGAATGCGCAATGCCTGGTGCAGTTGTGAAATCAACGCGGCATCATTCATGTTGATGTACACACGAAGCAGCCGGAAAAACCTTTTCCACAATTCCGGATCAATGGAACTGATCCATTGGTAATCGGTTTTTTTATAAAAAACGTGGCTGATCACGTACAGAAAATCGGAAGATTCCTGAATTTCAGGCAGGACTTTGTGTTTGAGCTTCGCCCCTAGTTCCTGCACAAATCCCCTCGAGCTGATTAATCCACTTTCCACCAGGGCCGGCAACACCTCTGTTTTATGGAACACCAAACGAAGCGCCGTACGCAGGGAGATCATGGCCCCTGGGTCTTGTTGTAACCGATCGAGCAGGGCGCGAAACCGTTGCTCCGCTTCGGCCACCCGATGGGGGCGCGAAGGCCGGATCTGTTTAACCAGGTCGACCAGGTAATCCAACCCACGATCGTTCAGGTAAATAGGCAATACAATCGCCTTTTTACCAACATCTTGCGCCGGATTTGTTTTTGTGGTGGTTTCAGTTTGTTCCATATCCGATACTAAATCGCTCAATCCCTACCTAAAATTACAATTGTTGTCTAATTTAGGGCCAAAGTTCCTCGGATGCGCAATTATAAAGATGAACAGGCCCACGAACTAAAGGAAGAGGTGGATGTTTTAACCGATGTTGCTTCGCCCTATCAGTTGATTGTATGGAATGATGAGGTGAATACTTTCGAGTGGGTAATTGAAGCCCTGATTGCCGTTTGCGGCCATTCGCCTGAACAGGCTGAACAATGTGCCATGCTGATTCATACCAAAGGAAAATACGCCGTCAAAAATGGACAATACGAGGAGTTGAAACCCATGTGCGACGCCATTACCGACCGGGGCATCGGCGCCACCGTTGAAATTACTGCCTGAGTGGCTTTATTCTTACTCGACGAAACCAATCTCTTTCCGCCGGTGGAGCTGGCTGAGCCCGATGGGCTGCTGGCTGTTGGCGGCGATCTCAGCACCGAGCGCTTGATGAATGCGTATCGGGCAGGCATCTTTCCCTGGTACGATGAACCACCCATCGCCTGGTGGAGTCCCGATCCACGTTTTGTGTTATTCCCCGACGAACTAAAAGTGCAAAAGAGTATGCGATCGCTGCTCAACGGCAGCAAATTTCAATTCACCGTCAACCAAGACTTCAGTGGGGTAATCAGGAACTGTCAACACATCCATCGCCCCGGGCAAAACGGCACCTGGATCAACAGCGATTTACTGGCGGCTTATACCGAACTGCATCGTTTGGGCATTGCCTGGAGTGCTGAAGCCTGGCAGAGCGATCAACTGGTGGGTGGTTTGTATGGTCTGCGCATGGGCCGGCTTTTTTTTGGCGAAAGCATGTTTACCAAAGTGACCAACGCAAGCAAATTTGCTTTTATCAAATGGGTCGAGTTATTGCGCCAGGAGCAAACCATGCTGATTGATTGCCAGGTTTACACCGAGCACCTGGCTTCCCTTGGCGCAAGAATGATACCCCGCGCCGAATTCATCAGCTACCTGCGCCAATACATTTAGAACCGGGTGCCCAGGTAATGGGGCAGCATCTTGCACCAGGTCGGCCAATCGTGCGTAATATCGCTTCCCCAGATATCCAGCTCATACCAGATATTTTTGCTGTAGAGAATGCCGGCCAGCCGTCGCGCGCCTTCCGGGTCTTCATACGCACCGCTGCCGCTGAGCAGGTGAATATGGTGCGAGCGCCGTATCTGTTCCAAAATATGGTGGTCGGTCAGGTTGGGCAGGTAATGACAGGGGCTGTTGAAATAGACGTCTTCGTCGAAATACCCCTTGGTGTATTCGGTCAGGTCATAGACCCCGCTCATGGAAATACAGCCATTGATCAGGTCGGGCCTTCTAAAGAAAAGGTTGGCTGCATGCAGGGCCCCGAATGAAGCACCGGCAGTGATGATCTGTGTATCCTGGCTGGTATGGTGCCGGACAAAAGGAATCACTTCGGCAAATACATATTCGTTCCATTGCTGGTGGCGGATGGCTTTGTGCCGCGGATCCATCTCGTTGTTCATCCAGCTTTCTTTGTTGATACTGTCGATCGAAAAGACCTTGAATTTGCCTGAATCCACAAAAGGGCGGATCGATTCTATGAGCTGAAACCGTTCATATTCAAGGAAATCGGCCGCTGCTGTAGGTATTAATAACAGGGCCGTGCCATAGTGTCCATAAACGGCAATGGGCATTTCTTTTTGGAGCGCCGGACTAAACCAGGAGCTGATTTGTCTTTCCATAACATCTATTTGCCTCAAAATACAGGATTTGCAATTTCAAAAAATATTTTCTAGATTGCATATTATTCGATAGTTTTTATCGTTCTCTCTCCACCGATCCCTTGAAACCATTGTCCCGTGCTTTCTTTTTTTTCCAAAGTAAAAATGGTTTACTATGAGACGTTTATTTGATTTATCCCAAGCCAGTACCGCAAAATTGTTGCTGATCGTTGTAGCCCTGTATGGCACTATCGCTGCCATTACCTGGTATGTTTGGCAATAGCATATAACGACTGGACGAACAACTGGATGGCATCAGGAATGCAGATCCAGCCGGAGAATGGACTTTTTAGTGGCAAATTGATATACTAGGCCCCTGATATAATCATTATCGGGTGATGCTTCCAGTATTTGCTTCCAATAGTCAATATTTGTTGATAGCTCTACTGATTTGCTGACGTAGCCCATTCCCCAAAATTTTCCTTTTTCTAAAAGATAGGCAGCCCATTGAACCGGCTGCAACGGATCTTTTTCTAACAGAACAAAACTAGGCAGGCTTTGTGTAATGCGCTCGATCGCTTCTTCGATACGCGCATTGTACAAAGCCACTGGTTCTTGTAGGTCCTGCTGTTCAGGAACCAGTTTTCGCAAGTAATTCACACCCTCCGGCATATAATCGAACGTATAAATGGCCGGCAGGTATTTCCGCCGTTTTTCAATGGTCAATCGGGTAAAGCCGCCGTTGTCTTCATAGCGGTACAAGCCAAACTTGTGCTGAAACCGTTTTTGGCTTCGATTAAAAACGGGCCATAGTCGCTTGATCTCATGGCTTTCCAAAATGAGCGACATCAATTCACTGTAACAAAGCGTAAAGCGGATATTATACACCTGCCGCATAAGCTCCTGTTTGCGCCGGCTGCCATCGTTGTTGGAGAAATGACTTCGCACCCTTTTCTTGAGGCTGATGGCCTTGCCTACATAAATGACTTCTTTTTTCTGGTTCTCGAAATAATATACCCCCGGTGCATCGGGCAATTGCAACAAACACTCGGCGGGCAGGTGCGGTGGCAGGAACTGATCGGCATTTTTACCCTTTAACATCTTCGCCAATACTTTTTCCGTATCGGCCTTTACCAATAGGCTGAAAAGTGTTGCCGTGGCTTGGGCATCGCCCAGGGCCCGGTGCCGGTTTTCTATGTTTATGCCCAGGCTCCGGCACAAATTTCCCAGGCTATAACTTTGGTGTCCCGGCAGGATCTTGCGCGCCAACCGCACCGTACAGAGTTTTTTGGCCGGTAGTTCGTAACCAGCCTGCTGCAGTTGTTGCCGCACAAAAGAATAATCAAAATTCACATTATGCGCCACAAAAACCCGGTCTTTCAATAACTCAAAGAGCTCGGCGGCGATGGCTTCAAAACGCGGCGCCGAGGCCACCATCTCATCTGAAATACCGGTGAGTGCCGTGATATACCGGGGGATGGCCTGGCCCGGATTCACCAACCAACTATACGCGCGCTCAACCTGCTGCCCGTCGTGCAACACGATGGCGATTTCGGTAATGCCATTGCCATTGGCAAAACCGCCGGTGGTTTCTATATCAATTATCGCGAACACAACGCAAAGCTAAATTATTTAGTAATTAATTAAGTAATTTTGTTGCCTTATGGAACTGAGCAAGAATTTTGAACCGGCAGCAACAGAAAGCCGGTGGACAAGTATCTGGAAAGACAGGAAATATTTCAACAGCGAGCCCGACCAGCGCCCTTCCTTCACAGTGGTAATTCCACCACCCAACGTAACGGGTGTACTGCACATGGGCCATACCTTAAACGAAACCGTACAAGATATACTGGTGCGCAAAGCGCGGATGAGTGGTTTCAACGCCTGCTGGGTGCCCGGTAGCGACCATGCCTCTATTGCTACCGAAGCCAAAGTGGTGCAGATGCTGGAAAAAGAAAAAGGCATTAAGAAGGCCGATCTTACTCGTCCGGAGTTTTTACGGTACGCCTTTGAATGGAAAGAAAAATATGGCGGCATTATCTATAGCCAGATTGAAAAATTGGGTTGCAGTGTTGATTGGAACCGGGTGACATTCACGATGGACGACCATTACTACCGCGCCGTTATCAAAGTATTCATTGATCTGTTCGAAAAGGGGCTGATTTATCGCGGAGCGCGCATGATCAACTGGGATCCGGCGGCCAAAACCGCGCTTAGTGATGAAGAAGTTGAATACAAAGAAGTACAGGGCAAACTCTACTATATCAAGTACAAACTGGAAAAAGCGGGCGATATCATTATTGCTACTCAACGTCCTGAAACCATCATGGGCGATACAGCCATTTGTGTTAATCCCAACGATGAACGATATGCTTCACTGGCCGGCTCCTATGCCTATGTACCCTTGATCGACCGAAAAATTCCGATCATCTTTGATGAATATGTTGATCCAAGTTTTGGTACCGGTGCGTTGAAAGTAACCCCGGCGCACGATATCAATGACTATAACCTGGGCTTGAAACACAACTTAGACATTATTGATACCCTGAATGACGATGGCACCCTCAGTGTGGCCGCTACCATTCATATTGGTACCGATCGATTCAAAGCCCGCAAATTGATTGTAGCTGAACTGGAAGCGAAGGGCTTGCTGGCGAAAGAAGAAAGCTACCAAACAAGGGTGGGTTATAGCCAGCGAACCGGCGTAGTGGTAGAACCGAAAATATCGACACAGTGGTTTTTGAAAATGAAAGACCTGGCCGGTCCCGCGCTTGATGCCGTGGTATCTGGTCAGATTAGCATTCACCCCGGCGATAAGTTCCTGGCTACGTACAAGTATTGGATGGAGAATGTGCGAGATTGGTGTATCAGTCGCCAGTTGTGGTGGGGACAACAAATACCGGCCTGGTACAACAAAGACGGGGTTTGCATAGTGGCAAGCGATCGTGAAACGGCGGTTATACGTTTCCGTGAGCAAGGCATTGAAGTGACGGCGGAGGAAATCAAACAAGATGAGGATGTACTCGATACCTGGTTTTCTTCCTGGCTTTGGCCAATGGAAGTTTTCAATGGTATTACAGCTCCAGGCAACAAAGAAATCGAATACTATTATCCCAGTTCGGTATTGGTGACCGGGCAGGATATCATTTTCTTTTGGGTTGCCAGGATGGTGATGGCCGGTATGGAATACAAGAAAGAAATTCCTTTCCGTGATGTGTATTTCACCGGTATGGTGCGCGACAAGCAGGGCCGAAAAATGAGCAAGAGCCTCGGCAACTCGCCCGATTTGTTGGAACTGATTGACAAATATGGCGCTGATGCTGTTCGTTTTGGCATCATGATTTCGTCACCGGCAGGCAATGATTTGTTGTTTGATGAAGCATCGCTTGAGCAGGGTCGTTTCTTCAACAACAAAATGTGGAATGCCCTGAAGTTGATTGGCATGTGGCAGGAAAAACAAACGGCAGAAAAATCGACCGATAACTGGGCCCACGAATGGTTTGCCAGCAGGTTGTTGCAGGCGCGACTGGAAGTGGAACAACTCCTCTCCCAATTCCGCCTGAGCGAAGCCCTGAAAACAATTTATTCGTTGATCTGGGACGATTACTGCAGTTGGTATTTGGAATGGATCAAACCCGGCTTTCAAGAAGCCATCGCCAGCGACTCACTGCAAAAAGCCATTGGTTTCTATGAAGAGTTGTTGCAATTGTTGCATCCATTTATGCCATTTATTACTGAAGAAATATACAGCCTGCTGCGTGAACGCAAAACCGACGATGTATTGTGTACTCGTCAGTTTCCGGCAATTGATGTACAACGGGAAAATTTGCAGATGGCAACCTGCCAGTTAAGACTGGAAGAGGGTCAATTGCTGAAATCAGCCATCAGCGGCTTGCGAGATGCACGCAACAAAGCACAACTAAAACCAAAGGAACAGGTAGCCGTTTTTGTTTGTCCCTCGAACCCTGCCTCCTACAACAGCATTGCACCCATCTTGCAAAAACAAGTCAACGCATCGGCGCTATCCTTCACCAAAGAGGCGATTACCAAATCTATCACCGTGGTGATTGGCAAAGACCAATTCTATTTGCAGATGGAAAAAGAACTGGTGCCGGCGCACCAGAAAGAGGATTTGCTGAAGGAACTCGAATACCTGAAAGGTTTCCTGGTAAGTGTGGAAAAGAAACTCAACAATGAACGCTTTGTGCAGAATGCGAAGCCGGAAGTAGTGGAAACCGAAAAGAAAAAGGCGGAAGACGCACAGGCAAAAATCAAACTGATTGAAGAAAGCCTGTCGGCCTTGAGCGCCTGATCTGAAGGGTGGGTACAATAGGTTGGCTGGCTGGTACAACCATTGATGGGCGGCAATGCCAGCACATTAGTGCATTACGGCCGGTTGTTTATTGATGCTGCCGGGAAGAATATTAACCGGAATGATCAATTCAAACCGATTGCGGCCCAGGTAACTGCTGGTTGGTAGGTCTGCATCAAGCAGGCGCGCATAGCGAATACCGAAGCTTAGCGGCAACTGGTTCCACCATTTGGTATCTGCCATTAATTCTACACCTGCCGAGCGATACACCTGCCAGTTATTGTTACCAAACATTGAATGATCACGCGCGATGCTGTGGTCATAAAATAGATTGGCTCGAAGCCGAAGCAGGTAAACCATTTGAAAGGCACCTACATCGGGATAACATAACGGGAATGCATAGTTGACGCCTGCCTTGCCAGCCCGAAAAAAGTTTTCGTCGTAATAACCACGGGCAATACCCATCTCATTGGAAAACCGAATGCCATTGCTGCTATCGCGCCCCTGGGCAGCCAGAGAAAGAACCAGGCTATGGTTTTTCGCCAGTCCGGGGAAATAAAAATTGCCGGCGAGCAGTAGTTGGTTTGACGAAAATAGGCTGATGGCGTTGCGATAATGCAGGCGAATCGATTGTGCAAAGGCCGGGTTGAATTGCTGTACAGCTTGTTGGGTTTGGTTGCTATACACAAGCTGGTGATCGAGGTATTGGTAGGAAGGCGATCCGTAGGTTTCCCGGTCTCTGAACTGCGCTTTGTTAAACACAATATTCGAATAAGCTGTCAGGTATCGGAGGTATTTGCCTCTACTGAAATTCAACGGAATTTGAACACCGATGGGTGCTTCTATTTCGTTCCAATAAACTGGTCGGCCCTGCACATAACTACGACGATCGATGGTATAATTAATGCCCGCATTGATGATGGGAAACCAGTCACCCCAACTGGCATTCAGTCCAATTTTTTTATAGCCTTCGTTTCTGTTGTAACCGAAATACAAATCAGACTCCAGGGTATTCAACGTATTCTGGCTAATAAAATCGAGGCTGAATTCCTCGCCGTCAAACCAGGGCAGCCAGGAATGTAGGTTCAGTAAAGCGGTCGACTTCCGATATTTCCCGATAGAATAATTATCAGCTTTTACCATTGGCGCCAGGATCGATTGATCAATTGATAAGGCATTTAGTTGTAAGGGATCAACCAGGCTGATGCCGGTGCCGGCTAACCGGCTTATAGCAGGTAAGTCGGTTGTTTGTATTCGCATCCCATCTGCTGTAAACTGCATCCAGCTTAGCTTATCCCCGTACACTGCTGGCTGGTACTGACCGGTTTGCGAATTCCCCACTGGTAGCAATTCGAGGCCACTACCGTCTATGCTCACCCGAAACAGCCGATCCCGGCCCTGGTCAGAAGCCGTAAAATAAATATGGGCATTTGCATAGCGGGGATAACCAATCACCCCCTTTTGCCAGTCGATGATGGTTGTTCGAGTGGCGGTGGCAGGATCAATGGCTACGAGCGACATATCCCCCCTTCCATTTCGAACTACCACCATGATTTTTTGGCCGGCGAATACGGGGTGATAAAACAATTCCTGTTCGGCTGCAGGCATGGCGCGTAACAATTGCCCTTGTTTGTTCAGCAAATGCAATGCAGGTGGCTGACCTGGTTGAATAAAAACGGTGATGATGCTATCGCCGGTGGGCGACAAGGCCGCGCTGAAATATTTTGATTTTCGGGTGATGGTTTTTTGACGGCCGGTGGTTATGTCCAGCAGTTGCAACTCGCTGTAATTTTTCCAGCCCCAGCGCAACGATGGTGTAAATGAGGCATACAGCAACTGGCCGTTTGCGTAAGAAAAATAATTATCGATCGTTCGATCACGGGTTCTGATCTTTCGCAATCCTTTTTCCGATTGCTCATAAAATGCCGCTATCTGCGAATAGCTTGCACTGCTGAACAATAGATGACCGTTCTCGGTGTACACCGGATTCAATTCTTCTTTATAAGTTGTTTGGGGGGTTGTTTGCGCCTGCACGCCCAATACCTGGCGATTGTGACCCAATGCCTGCTGTACAAAATTGGAATAGCTTTCGCCGCTGTATTTTTTTACAGCGCGTTGCCAGGGATAAAACAAGCCTTTCATCGCTGCGGCATCATTGCTGACATTTTTCCAGAAGGCCGTTCCATATTGTTCGTGGCCATAGGCGACGAGTTGATAACCCAGGTCGTAATGATTGGGCACATAGTCTTTCAAAGAACCGTTGCGAAGTTTGGCATAGGAATAGGAACGATTGCCTTCCCACAGGGATTTGTAGCCATTGAAAAAGCCAGCCAGTCGACCGCGTCCCTGGCTGCTGAGCAAGGTTTCCTGGTACACTGCATCGCCCTCAAAAAACCAGTCGGGAACACTGAGCGCATTGGAAAATGCCTGGCCCTGCTGACCCAACAGGAAGTAAAAAGCTTTTGCGAGTCCGCGGTTGAAATTGCTGTATTGCTCCGCATGCCGGTATTCATGCAAGGCCAGTTGATCTATCCAGGGAATGCTACCCTGGTCAAATGGATCAGCGGGTGCAGTCATCATAAACTCCGCGCGAAATGGCGCCAGGCTTACATAACCATTCGAAACCGTTGTTTCGGGCTGCAATACAATGGGCAGTTTTTTTCTTTTACTACCAATGCTGCTATCGTTTTGTTGGTTGATGCGTTGGATGATCGCTGCAACGCGTTGCGCTGCTGCAGCCTGGTCGGTCGGAAAAATAACACTGAACCGTTGCTGTTTCAGCGATTGCCAGCGAATGGATGGGCTATTGCCACTGAACACCTGCGCCCATGCCGTTTCTACTGTCAGCGATAATAAAACCAGTAAAACAGCCTTGCGCATAAGGAGTCATTTATCTGTCAATATTAAATCGTTAATTTCAGCGCAACAAAATCGACATGAAACTGCTGGCTTTGTCGCTCGCACCGGCTATCGCCATCGTCTGGTTTATTTATTGGATGGACCAGTACGACAAAGAACCGCTGCGGGCATTGATTAAGACATTTTTACTGGGGGCGCTGGCCATCCTGCCGCCGCTGGTGTACCAGTATTTTGCGCTGAACTGGCTTCAACAGCACAGCACGCAGGAAGGTTGGTCATACTATATCGGCATCTCCTTTTTCGTGGTTGCCTTGAGCGAGGAAGCCTCGAAATTTATGGTGGTGCGGTATTATGCTTATCCCCGTCCATTTTTCAACGAACCCTTCGACGGTATCATTTACGGAGTAATGGCGGCTATGGGGTTTGCTACCGTTGAGAATATTGGCTATGTAGCTGAATATGGCCTGACAACAGCTTTTTCACGTATGTTTTTGTCGGTACCGGCACATGGTTGTTTTGGGGTATTGATGGGCTACTACGTTGGGCTGGCAAAATTCAGTGGCAAAGGCAAGGCAGGCTGGCTCATGGCCCGCGGTTTGGTGCTATCGATCGTTTTTCATGGTGTATACGATTTGTTCCTGTTCGTGCAGCAGGACGGTGGCATTACGAGTCATATTCCGGCGGCTTATTTATTCGGATCAGCCCTGTTAAGTTATGGCGTGGCCATCCGGCTTTCGTGGCAAGCCATTAAATTGCACCAGGCAATATCGAAGAACAACTTTCATTCATGAACGAAGCATTAGTGATCAGGAGTGCTGATCAGGACGACATCCCTACCATTGGCTGGCTTGCGCACCAAATTTGGCCCGCTGCTTACGGTCATTTACTATCGCAGACCCAGATGGACTATATGCTGGATATGTTTTATAGTCCGGCGGCCATGGAAAAACAAATCCGCGAATGGAATCACCGCTTCATCATTGCCGAAATCAATTTGAAAGAAGTTGGTTTTGCGTCGTATGGCCAATTGCAACAAGGCACCTGGAAGCTGCATAAATTATACGTGCTTCCGTCTTTGCACGGGAAAGGAGTAGGCCGCGCCCTGCTTGATATGGTAGAAGAAGAAGTGCGCACCCATGAAGGTGCGCACCTGGTATTAAATGTGAAGAAAGATAATCCTGCAATCCGGTTTTATGAAGCGATGGGGTTTCGCATTGAGCGCGAAGAAATCATCGACATTGGCCAAGGGTACCGGATGGACGACTACGTCATGGGCAAAGATGTTTAGTGACGACTGGGTCTTGACATCCCGCCACCGCCACCACCAGCTCTGTTGCCAAATCCACCACCGCCTGCAGGCGCTGAATGCTGCATCTGCGGTGCCGAACGTTGTTGCATTTGCGGTGCTGATCTTTGCTCCATTTGTGGCATAGAACGCTGCTGTTGCTGGTATTGTGGTTGTTGTCTTTGCATATCACTCCGATCGAAAGATCGTTGTTGCTGCATATTACCACGGTCGAACGAAGGTTGTTGCTGGTACTGCGGTCGTTGTTGTTGCTGCCGCTGGTACTGCGGTTGTTGTCTTTGCATATCGCCCCGATCAAACTGCTGCTGACGATTCATTTGTGGTTGCGCCTGCGGCTGGTATTGCCTGTTCGATTGGTATTGGCGATCCAACTGCTGCTGACGATCCATTTGTTGTTGCCGTCCTATATCATACGACTCTGCGGGCTGATAATTCCGTTGTGGTGTATTTTCTCTTGCCGAAAAACCAGGATTGGGTGTAGCGCGGTTACTGATGTTTCCGCGATCGCCCATGGGACGGGTATCAGTGATTCTGGGATCTGCATTGCGACGCAAATCACCCCGGTTGTTGACGGCCGGATTGCTATTCCGGTTTAGGTCGGTCGCAGGACGACTGTTTCGATTGATATCAGTGACTGGGCGGTTGTTACCCGGACGATTCATGCCATAGTCTTGTCCACCCACACGGTTGGGGCGGCTTATGGGTAAATAGCGGTTCACATCCCGGCTGTAAATATTATTTCGAGAGCGATAGATATTATTGGGACTGTAACCAAAGTCACGTGGTCCACCGACACGGTTGTAATAATTGTTTACATAGAAATGATTGTTACGGTAGCCGTAGTAGCCATAGCCTCCGTACGAAGGCCAACAATAGCCGGGGCGATACATCGACGGGCCCCACCATCCGCCTGACCACCAATCCCAGGAATTATAGCCCCAGCCCCAATTAAACCAGCCGGCATTGTAATTAAATCCAAACGACCATCCCCACCAGGGATTGTAGCGCATATTGAAACCCCAGGTATAAGGGCGCGGGAAATAATACGTTCCCCACCATGGCTGGTAATACCAACCGGTGCCATATACCACCGTAGGTCCATACACATAGGTGTTCAGGTAACCAGGTGTGTAACCCATATATACATAATCGGGTGTGTAATCATACACGTACACATATTTGGTATTGTACACCGGTGAGCTGGGTGGAATCAGGTCTACTTCATCAGGTCGAACGGTACTTACTTCCCAGGGACCAGCCGGGCTGCCCGACTCGAACCAAACGCCGTTTTCTACCAGGTAAAAATTATTCCGGTATTTCAATACAGTCGATGAGCTGTTGATCGCATATGACATGCGCGTGCCACTAATTTTTTGGAACTGCGGCGTACCATCGTAGGTAACTTTATTTGGCTGGGTGTTTCTGTCAACACGTGCTGTTTGCGGAAGCTGTGCGTCCATTACTGCATTCTCAGCCGCCGGTGTGCCGGCCACACTGGCCAATACATTGTCTTTGGCAGAACCTGCGGGAATTTTAGCGAAGTCGACCGGTAATTTATCGGCGGCAATATAGGTCCAGCTACCCTTTAGCGAAGCAGCACTATACCAACGGCCGGAAATCAGCACAAAATATTTTTGGGAAGCGATGTCCATAAAAATATCGTTGGGCGAATTCTCTACGTACAACAGATTCGTATTATCGATCGGGCTGAAACTTGCTTCGCCGTTTGACTGAATCAACTCGGCTGGCTCATAACTGACCAACACTTCCGATACCGGTTGGTTGTCATCGAAACCAGTGTTGTAATCAGCAGATTTAGCCTCCTGGTTTTTGTCAGCATTTTTCGCCACACTTTCTTCAATCGGGTGAAGAGCAGCCGGCGGATTGTCTTCGTATCGATAAGGGCCGCCTACATTATTGGCCACATACCAACGTTTACCACCATAGAGATAGTACTGCGTACTATTGTAGCGAACAATCGTATTGGGTGAATTGACGACAACATCAACACCCCAGTCATCATTTCTTTTGTATTTCGGTTCGCCATCAATCATTACCAACATCGACGAATTACTACGGTAAAACACTTTCGGCGCTTTATTGACAAAACCGGCGTCGAGTTGTTTTTTCTGCTCATTCAGTCCCATGGCAGTTTGAATCGAAGCGGTATTAACCGCCACGCGTGCCGACGGAACAGCCGATTCAAGGTAAGATTGAATCTGGCGGGTATCTTCTTCACTCACTTCCGAAGGAAAGCGCATACCCGTTACCGATAGTGACTGCAGCAATTGGTTGCTGCCGCTGGTAACTGTGTTAGCGGTTGCCCACATGTTGCCAAAAACTGGCATATCGCTGTCTTTGCGTTGCAAAGCGACAGCGCTTTGAAATTGGAGTTGACCATTTTCAAAGCGTTCAGGATTGGGCTGGTATATTTTGAGTTGATCGCCATTGTCCATCGACAGTTTCACTGGCCACGACTGCGCGAAACCAGTTGAAACAGCGACTACCAGCAGGACGAAGGTTTGTATAATTCGAGCATACATAGCTGTATAGTTTGTTTGTTGAATATAAGTCTAGAAATTGGACGTTTGCGTTGGCTATAAGTTAAATGACAATCAATGCTTTAACGATTTATTTGCATATGCATGGCGGCTTCTTTCATGCTGGCGGCCTGGTCCTTTCCCAAATACCTTTCTATCCAGCCATGGATCAGGTAAATCAGGGGGGTACAAAGAATAGCGACAGCGAATTTGTAGGTGTACCCAACCAGGGCGATGGCTGTTACCCGCGGGAAGGAAAATCCCAAAGAAAAATATAGGTAAATATAGGAAACGACAACAGTATCAATTAGTTGCGAAAATAGTGTGGAAATGGTGGCGCGCATCCAGATCTTGTTTTCGCCCGTGATCTTTTTGATTTGCCGGAAGATACCGGCATCGGTAAGCTGCCCCACCAGAAAAGCAGTTAGGGAAGCAAAAATGATATTCATACCCTGGCCGGCGATTTGGGCGAAAGCCGCCTGCATATCGGGCACGCCGTGGGCGGTTTGCGAACTTCGCCACCATTCTGCCGGCACCGTGTGGATAGCCAGGTAGAAAACAACAAAAACGAAAGCGATTAGTCCGGCGGTAAGCACCGACAACAGTCTCACCCCTTTCACCCCATAGTATTCGTTGATGGTGTCGGTCATGATAAAGACGACCGGCCAGGGTAAGATACCCACGGTGAGGTCGAACGACAAGCCCGATTCGCCCAAGAGGGTGAAATTGAATTTTGGCAGTCCCAGGGTCGCTTCCAGTGAAAAGATTTTTACGCCGATGATTTCGGCCAGTATGGCGTTGGTGATAAAAAAGCCAGCTAAAAAAATATAGAGCCGGGTTGGTTTGTCCCGGATGATATTATGAATCATAGGCGTTTCCTAAAGATAACCAGCCGGTAAAAGAAAGCAAAATGATTTGGACCAGGAGCATCGAAAAATTGACCATCACCACCCATTTGTCGACCGGCCAGCCTTTTTTCCAGATGACCCACCCCGCCCGCAAACTAGTAAGCAGGTTCAATATGGGCGATAAAACCAAACCCGCACTGATAATCATCGAGGCCCAAACCGTGCCCTGGCCAACCGGATAAAAGCGCATTAGCATGGCCGTTAGAAAAGCCAGGTTCATGAAAAAAGCAGCTTTTCGCCGCACTGAATCTTGCATAAGGCCGTAAAAATGGGTTTATTTTGCCAATTGATGCCAGGAATCAGTATCATCATTATCACCTATAACCGGCCAGACGATACCATTGCGCTGTTGAAAGACCTGCATGGGATGCATCGCCAGGACCTGTTGGAAGAGGTTATTGTGCTCAACAATGCATCTACAACCAGTTATGATGAAGTGACTGAGTTTTTAGGCATGCATCCGGATTGGCCCTGCCGTTTTGTAGCAGCGCCAGAAAACCTCGGTGTATCGCGGGGAAGAAATTATGCCGCTACCCTCGCGAAAGGAAACATACTTTTTTTCCTGGATGATGATATTGCCATTGAAGATCGCGACCTGCTGGAAAAACTGAACAAGGCTTTTGGGCGACAACCCTATGAAGATCGATCGCTTGGCGTGGTAGCCTGTAAGGTTCGGTACTTCAGTAACCGGCAACTGCAGGTAAATGCCTTTCCCCACAAGCAATTTGATCGCCTGAAAGAATGTAATTGGTTCCCGACCTATTACTATGTAGGCTGTGCGCATGCTTTTACGCGGACATGTTGGACGGAGGCGGGGCCCTATCCCGAAGATTTTTTTTACGGGATGGAAGAATACGATGAGAGTTATCGGGTATTGGCCGATGGCCACTATATCGCTTACGATGCTTCAGTAGAAGTCTTTCACAAAGAATCGCCCGGTGGGCGGCATCCGCGAGCGGCACAATTGCGCATGATGTGGGTGAATAAATCGGTGGTGGCGTACCGATACTTGCCCGGTATCTATTTCTATACCACTGCATTGCTTTGGTCCTTTCAAATGTTGGTACGATCTGGCGGCCATTTTGCCGAATGGCGGCAAGGTTGGAAGCAGGTGTTTGCCATCCCCCGCAGGGTAAAAAAGCAGCGACTGGATGCGAGTACCCTGCTTTATTTAAGGAAGGTGAAAGCCCGTTTATGGTTTTGAATTGTTATTTTGCCGCCCAAATAGAAACTGGGGACTATGAAACAATCCTGGCTGAAGACAGCGCTTCCACATATACTGGCGATTGGTTTGTTTTTGCTGATTGCGGTGATTTATTGCCAGCCGGTGCTGCAGGGAAAAACCCTCGACCAGCATGATATTACTGGCTGGAAGGGCATGGCACAACAATCGATCGAGTACCGGGAGCAGCACGGCCATTTCCCTTTGTGGACGAATAGTATGTTCAGCGGTATGCCCGCTTATACCATCGCGTATGACGGTCCGTCGGTACAAACCATCTACCTGCAATCAGTTATCACGCTTGGTTTGCCCACCCCCATCAGTTTCTTTTTCCTGGCCTGCGTTTGTTTTTATTTTCTCTGCCTTGTTTTCCGGGTGAATAGCTGGATTGCGGCGATGGCGGCTATCGCTTATGCGTATGCGACATTTAACCCCATCATTATTGCTGTGGGTCACAATACCCAAATGATGGCCATTGCATACGCGCCTGCCGTGATTGGTTCACTGATGCTGGTGTTTCAACGAAAATATTTATTGGGCGGTGCTTTGCTGGCATTGTTCTTCGGCTTGCAAGTGAGTTCGCAGCATATACAAGTGGTGTATTATACCGCCATTACGATGGGGTTGATGAGCATCGCGTATATCATTCATTCCTTGCGCGAGAAAGGCGGTGCACAATTGGCGCCCGCATTTGGTACCGCTTTGCTGGCGGGTTTGATTGGATTGGGTACGTATGCGATTACCTGGTATCCGTTACAAGAATATTCGAAAGACACGATGCGTGGCGGCAAGTCTGAATTGACGCAGGCTGATAGCACGAATAAATCTAAAGGCGGCTTAGACAAAGACTATGCATTTTTTTATGGTAGTTATGGCATTGCTGAAAGTTTCAGCGTGTTGCAACCGGGCATTTATGGCGGTGGCAGCATGGGGAAATTGTTGAAAGAGGGCAAGTCTGCATTTGCGTCGAAATTGACCGCCGTTGGCATGCCGGAAGAAAATGCCTTGGCCATTGCCAATAGTTATACCTATTGGGGCAATCAACCCGGTCATGCGGGCCCGGTGTACCTGGGTGCGATCATTTGTTTTCTATTTATCTACGGTATGGTAACGGTGAAAACCTGGCATCGTTGGTGGATGCTTGCTGCTGTGGTGATTGCTTTCATGTTATCGTGGGGCAAGAATTTTTCGAGTTTTAATTATTTCATTTTTGACGTGCTTCCTTTGTACAATAAGTTTCGGGCACCTTCTATGTCGCTCGTAATACCCGAGCTGATTTTCCCCCTGATGGCGGCGCTTGGCTTGCAGCATTTTATAACCAGTACTGCATCGGGCGCGGAAAAATGGAAGGAATTTAAAACCAGTCTGATCATTACTGGTGCGGTGTTGTTGTTATTGCTTGGCTTTTATTTTATGGCTGATTTCAGCGGGCCGAATGATGCTGCTTTAAAAGAGCAACTGATGGGCATGATGATGCAAGGTGGCCAGGGGCAGTCGAATCCACAAATGCAGCAGCAAGCCAGCAGTTTTGCGCAATCGGTATTGTCGGCTTTGCACGACGATCGTAAATCGGTCTTTCTGGGAGGTTTTATTCGGTCATTGGTATTGATTGCCCTGGCAGCGGGATTGATGTGGGCTTATCTGAAAAACAAATTGCAGCAGACGGTAGTAATCGGCGGTTTGTTTGTATTGGTTGCTTTTGATTTGCTAGGCATTGCTACGCGCTACCTGAACAGCAATAATTATGTGGACAAAGACAATGCTGATGCAGCTTTTGTACCGAATGCCGGTGATGTTGAAATTTTGAAGGACAATAATAAACCGTTCCGGGTTTTCGATCAGACCGATCCGCAAGGACCGTTTAATGGATCGCGGGCTTCTTATTTTCATAATTCAGTAGGCGGTTATAGTCCGGCAAAACTCAGCAGCTACGACGACCTCATCCGCCAACAGTTATCCAAGGGCAATTTGCAGGTGTTCAATATGCTGAATACGCGATATTTTATTCTTCAGGATCCGCAAACAGGAAAGGCTTCGGCGCAGCGAAGTGCCACAGCATTTGGTCCGGCGTGGTTTGTGCAGACCATCAAAACCGTTCCGACGGCAGATGCAGAGATGGCCGCCCTGGATAGCACTGATTTGAAGACTACGGCGGTAGTGCAGGCGAAACACGCTGGTCAATTGGGCGCAGCACCCGTGTTCGATTCGACGGCAACCATTTTGGTAACCAACTATGACAATGACGCCATTAGTTATAAAACAAATGCTGCTTCCCCGCAGTTTGCTGTTTTCAGTGAAGTCTATTATGACAAAGGCTGGAATGCCTATATCGATGGAAAACCTGCACCGTATACCAGAGTGAACTATGTATTGCGTGGGATGCCGGTGCCGGCGGGCAGTCATGTGATTGATTTTAAGTTTGAACCCAAATCGGTGTCAACTGCCCGTATGGTAACGATGGCTTCGTCGGTGTTGGTTTATTTGTTGTTGATAGGTGCGGCATTTGAAGCCTGGCGGAAGCGAAGTAAAACAATATAGGTTTTCTGCAACAGGTTAAGTTGACTGAATCAAGTTAAACTGACTGGATTTAATCTGGGCTGATAGCTAATACCAGCACTTAAAGCATTTTATAAAAATGCGATTTGCGGAAAAGCATCGCGGGGATCTGTTTCCATAGCTGGATATAATTTTTACAATAGCCGATCCATTTCTGGAAGGGAAAAGCATTCATACCGGGTAGCAGGCCGAAAAAAACGCGCAGCAGTAATAGTGGTATTTCCAATCCGTAGAAGAAAAGGTGAACGAGCAGCCAGCCGGCACCGAACTGTTTTCGGATGCGAAGAAAATTGGAGACCATCAGTTGTAGCCCTTTTTTATCGTACAGGTTATAGTATCCTTTTCCAGCCGAGCCAAAACTTTTATTAGCCGATTCGCCTTGTAAATGGATAAGGTTAAGGTCGCCATATACCAGGATATCGCCTGCTTTTTTCAGACGCGCACACCATTCAATTTCTTCGGCATATAAAAAAAACTCTTCGTCGAGCAAGCCGGTATTGGCAAGTAGCTCTTTTCTAACCATCATGAAAGCCCCGTTGATCCAGTCTACTTTTACCGTGGTGGAGCTATTGGGCAGGTTTGGTTTTTTGGCGCCAACCAGTTGACCCAAGCTTTTTACCAGAAAACCAATAACCGGCAGGGGTAAGAGCAGGTTGAGTCCGCCGCGAACAAAATAGTTCCCCGTTATTTGCGGGCTTCCGTCTTCGTTCAATAGCTGCACAGCCGCTGCAATGCAACTATCTTGTTGAAAGCGATGGTAGCAGGATTCAATGCTGTGCTGTGGGTCAAGAATGTCAGGGTTGAGAAGCAAAATTGTATCACCGCTTGCTGCCCTGATTCCGGCATTGTTTGCTCGCGCGAAACCAGCGTTATAGCCGAGGTTAATTATTTTCACAGCGGGAAAAGCCGATTGGAGGCGCTCTTTTTCCGCCGACGGGTTTCCATTGTCGGCAATAATGATTTCCGGTTGTTCAGTTTCTTGAAAAGGTAAAAATGACCCAAGGGCATCGAGGATCAGGTCGGTGGCGCGGTAGTTGACAATGATGATCGAGAGGCTCAAGCAGCTGATTTGCGAATGAGAGATTTGTTTTTCAGATAGGAAAGATACATGAATGCTTTACTGAGCGGGCCAAAACGCGTGAGATTAAATGGAACGGCCTGCAGGTCGCGCTGCATCGCGTAGATGGCGTCGGGCCAGTTACCATAGGTTGCCAACTGGGCTGGTTGAAGTATTTTCATGTTTCGAAGCAGCCGCCACCAGGCATCGTATACCCAGGCATTTTGGAGTACGGCAACACCATGTTTCTCCAAAAGGATCCGGCCCTCCGGCAATTCTATGGCGGGTTTATACAGGCAGGATTGGGTGACTTGGGAATGGCTGATGCCAACATTTACCAGTTTTTCCGGTAGGAAAAAAAAGCCTCTTTCCTGTTGTAAAAGACGTACATAGTATTCCATGTCTACACGCCATTTCAACCGCTCGTCGTAGGTTTCATGGATGCTGCGATGGAATAGGGTCACACTGGGTGGACCGATTACATTATAAGCCAGTAGCGCCATTGGCTCGTCGATGATTCGTTTTTTCCAGGCAGAAGACAGGTCGGTTTTTTGGACGAAATCAGCGTTTTCTTCGTACTTATTGTCGTAGTCGGAAAAGATGAACTTTCTGCCGGCACTGGTAGCCTTTGCAAAAATTGACAGGGCATTGGGTCGGGAAAACCAATCGTCGTCGTGCATAAGCTTTATCCACGCTCCTGTCGCCTGTGAGATGGCCGCATTCCAGTTGGCCGGAGTGCCCAGCGGTGCCGCATTTTTTACATATCGGATGGGCAAGGTCGCGCCAAACTGGTCGACCAGGTCTTTGACGGAATCATCCCGGCTGTCGTCGCTCACCAACACCTCGAAGTCGGTATAGTCCTGCTGGCGGATGCTTTCCAACAAACGCTGGAGGTAAGTCACCCGCTGGTAGGCCGGGATGCAGATGGAAATAAGGGGCATGGCGTAAAATTAAGGGCTTAAGTGCGTACTTTTGCCGCTTATGAATATAGCCGGTGCAGTTATACTTTATAACCCCGACAGCACGGTTGTTGACAATATAGGCAGCTATGTTGCCTTTGTTAGCAAACTGTATGTAATTGACAATTCTGAAAAGCCATTACCGGGAATTAAAGAAATGCTTTCCCTGTTTCCCCAAGTCGTATACCATGCCTATTACGAAAACCAGGGTACCGCCCAACGACTAAATGAAGCGGCAAATTTGGCCATTAAAGATGGCTATTCATTCTTGCTTACGATGGACCAAGACTCAAGCTTCAATCCGGGCGTTTTCGAAAATTATCTCGCAAAAACGGAAAGATGGCTTGAAAAAAACAATGATGCCGGCGTATTTGCAGTAAACTTTCAGCCGGACTTCGTTCCTTCTGTCGAGCAACCGCAGTTAGTATTAAGTACAATCACATCAGGCAGTATAATTTCATTAACGGTATTTCAAAAGATTGGTGGTTTCGACGAAAACTTTTTCCTTGACCTGGTTGATGCCGACTACTGCTACCGTGTTCACGCGGCTGGTTTTACTACCGTTCTTTTTTCAGACATCATCCTGAATCATACCATTGGCCAGTTTGTAATTGGCCGGTCATTGAAAAACTTTCGAAAATCAAAGCGAAGAATACATCCTTTCGTAAGAATATATTACCTGGTTCGAAATAGTTTCTACCTGCTCGACAAGAACTATGTTAACAAACAAATTCGAAAGGAAATTTATCATTGTCTTGGACTCCTTAAAAACAATCTCTTATACAACAATACCGGCCAAGTGTTGAAATACATGGCAAAAGGATATAAAGACTATAAGAAGGGTAAAATGGGTAAACTTGAACTATGAAATTAGTCAGAATCATTAGCAAATTGGTGTTTTTTCTTTACTACACGGTGAAAACACGCAGTGTCAATGTCGGTTATATATTAGCGCATCACCGATTGCCGCTAAAATTAGCTGGGTTATTCAAATCAGCCGGCGACTCCCTTTATTTTCCGAGTACCGGTAACCAAATAAAAAAGAAATCTGTAGCTGTTTATGCTGGTGAGTTGGATAAATTGGCATTGTGTCTTAGCGATAAACGGATTAAAGTATATGAAAGCACCGATGACCATTTTGATATTACCGTTCATGGTATCAAGCTTCATGTAAACTCAATTTCCAACCTCGTTACTCTTTTTGAATTGTATATTGAAACGATCTATGATATTGACCTGGGTGAAGAACTGGTGGTGATGGATATTGGTATGAATGTTTGCTACGCCGCGTTATGGTTTGCCAGCTTGCCAGAAACAAAAAAAGTATATTCCTACGAACCGTTTGCGTCTACATATGAAGAAGGCAAGTCCAATATTCAACTGAATCCTATTTTAGCCGATAAAATAGTACCAGTCAATGTTGGCATCAGCACAAAAAACACAGAACTCGTTGTACCTGCCATGGGAAGTGGTGAAGGTGGCGCCAGTATTAATGAAGAAGTACTTAAGGTAAACAGCACTCAGAGTCTGCCAACTGTTGTTGTAAAAGTGATTGACATCGAAGAAGAAATCGAAAGAATTCTTGCCATCGAAAATAATTGCCGATTGCTACTCAAAGTTGACTGCGAAGGCGAAGAATACCCCATTTTTGAAAAGCTTGCACATTTCAAGCACCTGCGACAGATTGCCGGCTTTATCATAGAATGGCATATCAAAGGACCAGCAGCCATTTTAGATGTTCTGCAAAAAAATAAATTTTCATGCCTGTCATTGCCCAAACCCGATGGTTGGAGTGGCATGATTTACGCTTTCCCAAAAGCTTAATTTATCAACGCCAGATGTCCAGCATCCAGAAAAAAAGTATTGAGTCCACCCTCATCATCCTGGCTGGCTTTGCTCTAGGCGCTTTTAATCTTTTAATTCTTCAACCCAGAATTCTTACTACCGAGCAGTTTGGATTGACACGAGTAATAAGTGATGCCGCTTTAACGCTGGCAACTTTATGCACATTAGGTTGCCTACCCATTGTTTACAAATTTTTTCCATTTTATAAAGACTATCTACCCCCCGAAAAAAACGATTTACCTTTTTTAACCGGGATGATTTGCCTGGTAGGATTGGTAACTATGTTTTTTTTAGGTTGGCTTGGAAAAGACATTGTTGTGCGAAAATTCTCAGAAAAGTCGCCATTATTTGTCAATTATAGCTATCTCGTTTATCCCTATTGCTTTTTCATGTTGTCTTTTCTCTGGCTGGAAAGCTTTTCGATTTCGTTTAAGAAAAGCAATTTATCAAACGCATTACGGGAATTTGCTCCCCGTATTCTATTTACTGTTTTTCTAATTCTATATGCAACACATCTAATTGGCGATAAAGGGTTTTATACTTTATTTGCCTTCAGCTTCTCTTTACCGGTACTCATTTTATTTGTCACCCTGAGAAACACCGGCGACTTTCAATTTGTATCCAGTATTAGTTCAGTTACGCGTCGATTAAAAGGCAAAATGACAAATTTTGCGCTGTTTCTATTTGCCTCTCAATTCCTAAACCTACTTTCAAGAACTGTCGACACTTTTATTTTGTCGGCAAAAAGCGATAGAGGGCTAACCGACGCCGCTGTTTTCACCATTGCAACCTATGTTGTAACTCTAATGGAAGTACCTCAACGAAGTATGACTTCGGTTTCTATTCCGGTATTGGCGGAATCATGGAAAGACAAGAATACGAAACGGATCAAAAGTATTTACGAAAAAAGTGTTACCAACCTGCTGTTAATTGGATTGGTTATGTTGGGGCTAATGTTACTGAACCTCGATAATATAACGAAGTTGCTTGGGAAAGACTTTACTGGTATTGGTCAGGTAATTTTCATCATGGGTATCGGCAAACTAATCGACCTCGGCACAGGCGCTAATAGCCAGATCATCGGTACTTCCAGTTATTGGAAAGTCGACTTTACCACCAATGTCATTTATACCCTGGTTGCACTGCCTTTGAATTATTACCTAATTTCCCATTTCGGTCTGATGGGCGCTGCCTATTCTAACCTGATATCGTTGACGTTTTACAACTTATTGCGATTCGGCTTTTTGTGGAAGAAATTTAGCATGCAACCCTATACCTGGAAAGATTTGTTGGCCGTGGTCGTCACCGCTGCCCTGGTATTGCTGGTTCGATTTATTCCGGTAATGAATAATTTTATCGTTGACGCTGCCATCCGCTCCATTGCTTTTATTGGGCTTTTTGCAGGCGCCGTTTACTGGCTGAAAATTTCTGAAGCAGCCAACGAGCTCGCCGATAAATACCTTCGACTCAAAAACTAATCTGGTATTGCTTCAGTTTTTCAAGAAAAAGGGCGAGCCCTTTTTTCTCGGCATCGCCGATGTAAAAATGAATGTTCTCCGTATAATAGTGATGCAAATCGTAGCTGGGGTATGGATGGGCCGCAATCACCTGGTCAAGCCGTTCGAGGCCGTAGCGATTGGCTGCATCAAAGGCTTTGCAAAATGCGGGTGACAATGCCTTATTGCTAATCCAGGCTGCAAAAACAAAGGGCAAGGATGTGTGTTTTACCCAGGCTTCGGCCAGGTCATACACATAGTTGGATGTCGACCTTTGCGCCAAAGCCCGGTCGCCAATTAAAACAGCAGCGGTTTTGCCTTTAATAAGATGCTCAAATTCCTGCCGCGTGTCGACCAAGCGCGGTGTTAGCTTCCAATATTCTTTCAACAAAATTTTTACCAGCCTTACAGACGTGGCACTTTGGTAATCCAACAAGATCTCTTCTACCTCTTCTAGCCTGCATTCACTGAATATGCATACAGAGGCTACTTCGCCCTTCGCAGCAATTCCATAATCGGAAATGATATGGTATTCTTCCATAGCTGTTATCGTTGCAACCGGCACCAGGCCACAATCAATTTCATTTCGCAACAGCCTCGCCGCAATATTGGCTGGCGTATCCAACAGCAAGTCTACTTCTTCTTTCAACATTCCCTCCTCCATACCGTAGATCAAGGGCTTGGTATTGAGGTAACTCACGGCACCAACACGGATTTTTCTGTCCACTCGCTTTCTTTTAATTTCGCAAATGTACAGCACATCAAACAATGGAACTTCAAGCACTTACCGCCATTTCGCCGATTGACGGCCGCTATCGCCAGCAATTGCAACACCTGGACGACTACTTTTCTGAGTTTGCCCTCATGAAATACCGTGTAACAATAGAAATAGAATATTTTCTTTTCCTGGCCGATAAGAAGTTTTTTAAGCTGCCCGCCAAAGCAAGAGATATATTACAAGAAACAGCAGCCGCATTCAGTCCCGAAGATGCAGCCTGGATTAAACAAACAGAGAAAACCACCAACCACGATGTTAAAGCGGTTGAATATTTTGTCAAAGAAAAACTGAAAGCAGCCGGCATTGAAAACCTGTCAGAATGGGTTCACTTTGGGCTCACTTCGCAGGATGTAAACAATACTTCCGTGCCATTGTCGTGGAAGCATGCTGTTGAATACGAATACCTGCCTGGCTTGTTAAACCTCAACAACCAATTTCAACTGCTGGCGGAAGAGTGGCGAAATGTGCCATTGCTGGCCCGCACCCACGGACAGCCGGCTAGTCCGACGAAACTGGGAAAAGAAATAATGGTTTTTGTTGAACGTATCAGCAACCAGGTTGAATTATTTATCGGCATTCCTTTCACCGCAAAATTTGGGGGCGCCACCGGCAATTTCAATGCACACCATGTTGCCTTTCCCCGAAAAAACTGGGTCGCACTGGGCAATGAATTTGTAGAAGCGATTGGATTGCAACGCCAGCAATTCACCACGCAAATTGAGCACTACGACAACCTGGCCGCCCATTTCGATGCTATGCAACGCATCAACAATATCCTTATTGATTTCTGCCGCGATATCTGGACCTATATTTCGATGGATTATTTTAAACAGCGCACCAAAAAAGGCGAGATCGGTTCTTCTGCTATGCCCCATAAAGTAAATCCCATCGATTTCGAAAACGCTGAAGGCAACCTTGGTTTGGCCAATGCCTTGTTGGCCCATTTATCGGCGAAACTACCGATCAGTCGTTTACAACGCGATCTCACTGATTCTACCGTGCTACGCAATATAGGTATTCCGTTTGCGCATACCATACTCGCATTTCGGTCTATCGAAAAAGGCATCGCCAAATTGGTATTGAATGAGGCCAAAATCGATGCCGACCTGGAAGCCAACTGGGCGGTTGTAGCGGAAGCGATTCAAACTATTTTGCGTCGGGAGAATTACCCCAAGCCTTACGAAGCACTGAAAGACCTGACTCGCGGAAAATCAGCAATTGATAAAAAGGCGATACACAGTTTTATCAGCGGATTAAAAATCAGCGCCGCTTTGAAAAAGGAATTAAAGCAGATCACCCCGCATAATTACACGGGCATTACGGCTGACTATTAAGTCGTAGGTATTTTGACAGCACGGTCCCTTTTCCATCTATTGTTGCCGGGTCATAGCTAAGGCCAAGCAATCCCGCAACAAAAGGATATACATGAATATTCTCAAAAGCCGGCACCAGTCCAGCATTCGCAACACCTGGTCCCCAGGCCAAAAAACTGGCGCGCATTTCGGGCATCAACGGATCATACCCATGTTTTCCCGGCGTAATCTTTTTTGAAAAAGCGCCAAATATTTTTGGATAAGTTGGAATAAGCACAATATCACCGATGCGCTGGTAACGATCGTCTTTTACCCCATAATGCCAATGCGCCGGCAACTGTTTTTTCAGGTAAGTAGTGTATCCATCCTGCGTGCGGCGAAGCTTTCGAAATTGCTTACGAATGCCATGCCCGTCTTTGGCGTATAGTTGCAAAATGGCATCGCCCCGGGAAACAATATAGCGATTGGTATCCAGGGCTGCAGGCAAACCCATCGCCTTTTCGTTGTTAACTTTTACCATACCATGGTCTGAAACGAAAACATAATTAACCGGCAACCCGAGGCTGTCGGTTAAACGCGTCATATTACCAACGGCTTCGTCTACCCATCGCACAGCTTCCGCCGTTTCGGGCGATTCTGGTCCGAATAAGTGCGCGGCATGGTCTACTTGCGGAAAATAAAAACAGATCAGGTGCGGTCTTTTCTCTTCGGGCAATTGAAGCCATTGTTTGACCACCGCCAGCCGCTGTTCAATCAGTACTTTATCGCTGTAATAATAAAAATAACTTGGCGCTATACCCTCTTCGCGTGCTTCACTACCTACCCAATAATAACTTGCACTCAATAGCTGTTGTTTTTCAGCCAACACCCACAAAGGCTCGCCCCCATACCAGTACGCATCCTGCACCATCTTTCGATCGCTCATGCTATAAAGCACTTGGCGCTGCCGATCGTAAAAACTATTGTCGACCAAACCGTGGTGTGCCGGATACAAACCCGTTACAATGCTGTAGTGGTTGGGAAAGGTGAGCGAAGGGAAAGAAGGCTGCATATATTCGGCCTGTACGCCTTGTTTCGCCAGCCGCTGCAAGTTCACCGCATTGTATTTTGTAGCAAAATCATAGCGAAAGCCATCGGCCGAAATCAGGATCACATAGGGTTTCGATCTTTGTGCGATTGCATTCAGGCGACCAGCAACCACTTGCTGACTGGTATCCTGCGCCGGCAGAACGATGGCAAACAGCATGCTCACGGTCAAGAAAATGAATCGCCTCATACTGTTTTATGAATTTCAGACGTGAAATGAAACTCGATACTGGGGTTATTGGTTCGTTCTGTGTTCAGGAACCATTCACTTTGGGCCAGGTACACCAGGTGACCGTCTTTGTCCTCAGCGATATTAGCAGATTTAAAACGAATGAAATCCTGCAATTTTTGCGGGTCTTCACTGGTAATCCAACAAGCCTTGTAATAAGGTTGCGCTTTGAAATCAACCGAAGCACCATATTCATGCAACAGCCGGTATTGAATTACTTCAAACTGCAGCTCACCCACACAACCAATGATTTTTTTGTTGCCGCCAAACTGCGTAAACAATTGCGCAACGCCTTCGTCGGTCAACTGCAACAAGCCTTTTTCCAGTTGCTTGGTTTTCATCGGGTCTTTGTTCACCACCTCTTTAAATATCTCTGGTGAAAAAGAAGGAATGCCTGTGAAATAGAACGATTCGCCTTCTGTGAGTGTGTCGCCGATTTTGAAGTTACCGGTATCAAATAGTCCGACGACATCGCCTGCAAAAGCTTCTTCAATCACATCCTTACTACGCGCCAGGAAGCTATACGGGTTGCTGAAACGAACGTCTTTGTCGAGGCGAACATGACGGAAATATTTATTTCGCTCGAAGCGACCTGAGCACACACGCAAGAACGCAATACGGTCGCGGTGTTTGGGATCTAGGTTCGCATGGATCTTGAAAATGAATCCACTGAACTTATCTTCTTCCACATCGACCAATCGCTTGCTGGTTTCCCGGCTGCGAGGCATGGGCGCTATTCGAATGAATGTGTCGAGCATTTCTTTCACCCCGAAATTATTGACAGCGCTGCCGAAAAATACCGGCGCTACTTTGCCTGCCAGGTAATCGCCTACATTGAGTTCACCGTGCACGCCATCTACCAGTTCCACATCTTCGCGAAGGGTGGCGGCATCACGCTCGCCCAGTTTTTGGTCGAGTACCGCGTCTGACAAATCCTGTATTTGCAATACATCATCGTCGTCGGCCCGGGTATTGGCCGTAAACAGGCGAATGTTTTTCTCGTGCAAGTTGTACACACCCTTGAAGTCTTTGCCGCTGTTAATGGGCCAGGTCATGGGGTGTAAATGAATGGACAGTTCGCGTTCCACTTCTTCAATCAGGTCGAAACGTCCTTTGCCATCGCGATCCATCTTATTGATAAACACGATAACAGGTGTATCGCGCATGCGGCAAACTTCCATCAATCGCCGGGTTTGCGCTTCAACACCGTTCACACTATCAATCACCAGGATAACACTATCCACCGCGGTGAGGGTGCGATACGTGTCTTCGGCAAAATCCTTGTGGCCAGGGGTATCGAGGAGGTTAATTAAAATTCCCTTATATTCAAAGGTCATTACTGAGGTGGCGACAGAAATGCCTCTTTGTCTTTCTATCTCCATAAAGTCTGACGTAGCGTGCTTTTTGATCTTATTGCTCTTTACTGCGCCGGCTGTTTGAATAGCGCCACCAAACAACAACAATTTCTCGGTTAGCGTTGTTTTACCAGCATCGGGGTGAGATATGATCGCAAAACTGCGACGACGTTTGATTTCGGAATGATATTTCATCGGCCGCAAAATTAAAAAATACTTCCCATGACAACTATTCTAGTTCCGGTTGATTTCAGTGAAACCAGTAAAAATGCCGCCCGATTTGCCAGCGATATGGCAAAATCCATCGCAGATGCCCACCTTGTATTCTACCATGTATTTGATCCCATCGCCGCCGGCAGTGACGGTACGCCCCTGGATATCAGCGTCGAAGACCGTAAAAAGATAGCAATGCTCGCCATCAACAATGTATCGGCCGAAATTGGCAATACCACTGAATTTTCGGCTGTTGTGGTGGAAGGCAATTCACTGGTCGACAAAATGGTGGAATATGTACGCATGGAAGGCAGTGACCTGGTAGTTATGGGCATCACCGGCTCGGGCGCATTGGATGCCATCCTGATGGGTAGCAATGCCTTGAAAATGGTGAAACAAGCAGCAGGTGCCGTGTTGATTATTCCGCCCCAGGCAAGTTATAAAGGCATTAAAAAAGTAGCTTTTGCCACCGACTTTAAAGATGTTAAAAGCAGTACGCCGTCGCGGCAAATCCGCTCCTTCCTTGGCCTGTTCAAACCCGAATTGCAGATAGTGCATGTTAGCAGTGATGGCGTTGCCGTAAGCAGCGAAGAAAAAGAACAGCTATCTGAATTGCTGGCACCTTTTAATGGCCGGGTGAATATAATCAGGAATGATAATTTTCTCGACGGGCTCGAAAGTTTTACCCAGGCTGAAAACATCGATTGCATTATTACCGTACCGCGGCAGCATGGTTTTTTAGAATCGGTATTTCAACCGAGTCACACCCGTAAACTAGCTTATCACACCCATATACCCATCTTAGCCGTACACGAATAGGATCAATTTTGTATATTCGCATAAGTAATGTTTCAGCCTGCCGCCATATTTGCACACACTGCTATGTCGTAGCTCCTGCTACTGACGCCTGCGGCAACTTCTTTTTCCATCTAAACATTTCTTATGTCAAAAGACACACGGTTTGCATCCGTTTCTAATGAAATCGGCGCATTAAAAAGATTATTGGTACACAGTCCAGACAGCGGTTTGGGGAAGGTTGTTCCCTCCAAAGCGCAGGACTGGCTATTTGAAGATATCGTACACCTCGATACCATTCGGCGCAAGGAATACGATTACTACACAAAGATATTATTGTGGTTTCTGGACCCCGAAAAAATCAAGGGTCGCATGCAGGAAATTGATGACCCAACCAATAAACGCGACTTTTATAAACCGGGAAAGCCGAGCTTTTTTAAATCAGAAAATGTTATTGAGCTACAATGGTTATTGGAAGAAGTGCTGAACGATGAATCGATTCGCATGAAACTGGTGGCCTCCGTTTGCGCCGTGGAAAATTGCTCATTTGACGTACAGCAAACCCTGATGCAAAGGCCTTCGGCCGAACTGGCACGCACATTTGTGAGTGGCACCAACGACGAAAAAGAGATGCTGTTCGCCCCCATCCCCAATTTTATTTTCACCAGAGACATCGGTATCACCATCAACCAACACCTGCTGTTGAATAAACCGGCGAAAAAAGCCCGTACGCGTGAAGCGCTATTGGTAAAATACATCGTTTTTTATCATCCCCTGTTTGCGGAGCTCGCGAAAAATATCATCGAACTGCCCGACACCAATTATCATTTTCTTTTACCCAAAGACGGTGATGAAAGAAAAGTGACCTTGGAAGGTGGAGACATCATGGTGGTAAGCAAAGACCATGTAATGATTGGCGTAAGCGAGCGCACCAGCTTGGAAGCAGCGCACCTGGCTGTGCATGAATTGTTCTCCCGCAATGTGGTCAAGAAAGTAACTGTTGTAAAGATTCCGAAAAAGCGCGACTATATGCATATTGATACCGTGTTCACGCAGGTAAAGAAAAATGTATGGGTGATGTTGGGCAATTTTTCGAAAAAAGCGTTGCGCAAAGAAGATGCCGACCCGGTACAAAGGATATTGGAAGGAAAGAAAGACGACAATAAAATCCGGATTACCCAATTCAGAAAAAAAGACCTGGAAAACCCGGTATATTTTGATTCGTTGGAAGACCTGCTCACAGATATCAGTAGAACCGATCTGGGCTGTGAGGGAAAGATCAAGTTCATCTATTCGGGTAACAATGAATTTCCTTTTGATGCGCGAGAACAATGGACCGACTCCTGCAATGTATTGGCCTTAAAAGAAGGCGTCGTACTGGGTTATGACCGCAACGACAAAACAGCCAGTGCTTTTGAAAATGCAGGCTTTGAAGTGTTGCATTGTAAGGACCTGCTGGCAGATTTCGAAGCAGGCCGAAGGACCACCGAAGAAATCAGCAATTGCTTAATCCTGATGCCGTCGGCCGAACTTTCGCGCGCCCGGGGCGGTTTTCATTGCATGAGTATGCCTTTATATAGAGAGGAAATCTGATCAACCATGCCAACCAATAAAATACTGATGATACGTCCCGTCAACTTCAGCTTTAATGCGGAGACGGCGGTGAACAATGCGTTTCAGGTCAACGATGCGCAAGCCGATACACAAACAAAAGCTGCTGCAGAATTCAACAACATGGTGCATACCTTGCGTAGCAATGGCATTGATGTGCTGGTGATCGACGATACGCCTAGTCCCCATACCCCTGACTCCATCTTTCCCAATAACTGGGTCAGCTTTCACGACGATGGTACGGTTGTGTTGTATCCGATGTTTGCGGTTAACCGAAGGGCTGAACGAAAACCGACCGTGCTGCAAAAGCTGTTCAGCCAATTTGAACACAGTAAATTGGTGGACCTGAGTCGTTGGGAAGAAAAGGGGCTTTTTCTGGAAGGCACGGGCAGCATGGTGCTGGATCGGGAAAATAAAATTGCCTATGCCTGCATTTCGCCGCGCACCAACCTGGAAGTACTACAGGATTATTGTGCGCAAATGAATTATAGCGCCGTTGCTTTTCATGCAAGTGACCAACAGGATCAATTGATTTATCATACCAATGTGATGATGTGTGTGGCCGACAAATACGTCGTCATTTGTCTTGATTCCATCCGCGACAGCAAGGAAAAAGAAAACCTGTTGCAATCGATTCAGCGAACTGGTAAGCAGGTTGTTCCCATCAGCTTAGCACAAATGAATGCCTTCGCGGGAAATATGCTGCAGGTAAAAAACGCCGAAGGCAATCCTGTGCTGGTTATGAGCCAACAAGCTTACGACGCACTGACGACCGATCAAGTAAAAACCCTGGCGGCCTTTAACCCCATCTTGTCGGCCAGCCTCGATACCATTGAAAAAAATGGTGGCGGCAGTGCGCGTTGTATGATGGCCGAAATCTATTTGCCGGAAAAAGTTTAACCAGCCATCTTGGAAAGATTTTCTTTGATACTGCCGGGGCGATAGCCCAGTGCCTGTTGCGCTTTGCTGATATCAAAGCCAGTGAGCAGGGGCCGTTTTGCCGGCTGTGTAAATGTATCTGCGGTAACCCGCGTAATCAGCGAGGCATCCAACCCATACTGTTGTGCGATAGCCAGCGCCATCTGGTAGGGCGTGCTACGATCCGGGCCAGCCAGGTGCCAGATACCGGTTGCACGTTGTTGAATAATCAATAGCAATCCAGCTACCAGGTCGTCGACCCAAGTAGGTGTGCGCCATTGGTCATCGACCACTTTAATGGGCTTGTTTTGTTGCAAGCTATCTAGCACCCAACTGAAGATATTTGAACGGCCTTGTTCAGTTGCCGGGCCATATACCAAACAGGTTCGCGCGATGGCCCAAGGCATATCACTTGTTTGAATGATGGCTTCGGCCTGCAATTTGGTGGAGCCATACCAACTGATTGGCGCTTCGGCATCGGTTTCGGTATACATACCTTTTTTTCCGTCGAAGACAAAATCGGTCGATAAAAAAAGAAAGAAATTGGAAAAACTTTCTGCATCCAACAAGAGCCTTGCGGTCGCTTCCACGTTGCAAACATGCGCTTCATTTTGCCGCAGTTCACAATCGTCCGCCTGCGTCATAGCGGCAGCATGCACCACTACGGCCGGCCGTTCTTTTTCAAGAATCAACTGCATCTCGAACGGATGGGTGATGTCAGCCGCATAGTAAATCAACGACGGGTCTTCCATTTTCAATCGCGAGGGGCCCCGCCCTACCGCAACAACGGTGTACCCATTTTGTAGCAGAACGCGCAGCAACGCACGGCCCACCAAACCGTTCGCGCCCGTGACCAGTATCTTTTCCATTTTTCTTTTTTTGCCGGCTTTCACCAAACTAACAACTGTAAGTAATTGGATGTAGGAAACCAAGCTTTCCCAGTGTGGAATCGTCCGCAAGTATACTGAAAATCAAGTGAAGAGTTTGGACACTGATAATCAGGCCAATTCCTTATTTTTGGCCGGCCAAACGAAGCTTACGCCACAATGTTTATGTTAAACCAACTAACTAAATTCTAAATGAGCGATAGAAAGGTCACGAAAATCGGGGTTTTAACCTCTGGCGGCGATTCTCCCGGAATGAATGCAGCCATCAGGGCGGTGGTTCGTACAGGCTTATACCATGGACTGGAGGTTTTTGGCGTGATGCGGGGTTACAGTGGCATGGTGGAAGATGATATTTTTCAAATGGAATCGCGGTCGGTAGCCAATATCATTCAACGCGGTGGCACCATTCTCAAAACAGCCCGGTGTAAAGAATTTTTTGAATACGAAGGCAGAAAAAAGGCATATAACAACCTCAAAAAACGCGGCATCAATGGCTTGGTAGTGATTGGAGGCGATGGCAGTTTCAACGGCGCTTTGAAGTTCAGCCAGGAATTCGACATCCCCTGTATCGGTTTACCGGGCACGATCGACAAAGACATTGCCGGTACCGACTTTACCATTGGATTTGACACCGCCGCCAATACCGCAGTGGAGGCCATTGATAAAATCAGGGACACTGCCGATGCGCACGATCGACTCTTTATCATTGAAGTGATGGGCCGCGATGCCGGTTATATTGCTTTACACAGTGGCATTGCCACCGGCGCCGAACATATCCTGATTCCCGAAAAGAAAACAGATATTGAATCGGTCGTAAACAGCCTCGCCGAAAAAGAAAAACGGCGCAAGCTGGTTAACCTGATCATTGTAGCTGAGGGCGATGAATTTGGCGGTGCCGAAGAAGTTGCCAAGCACGTAAAAAGCAGGTTGCCAAATGTAGACACCAGGGTCTGCATTTTGGGTCATATACAACGTGGCGGCTCGCCGACTTGTCTCGATCGACTGATCGCCAGCCGCATGGGCTACCACGCCGTTGAATCACTGTTGGTAAACCGGCACAATGTGATGGTAGGCATCCAGAACAATAAAATGCACTACACACAGTTAGAGTATGCTGTCAAGGCCAAACAGAAGATCAACGAAGAATGGATGCGTATTGTTAAAATCCTCGCTTCCTGATACTAACCCGGTAAAGTAATAACAGATTATGTCAAAACACGCTTCGAAATACCTGTACCAGCAAATGGATAAAGAAGCTGGTCTCCAGCATGCTTTTAAAAAAACAAAGATTGTTGCCACTGTTGGTCCGTCGTCTGACACGTACGATAAACTGCTGGCCCTCGTTAAAGCCGGGGTGAATGTATTCAGGCTGAATTTTTCGCACGGTTCGCACGAAGACAAACAAAAGATCATCAACCATGTTCGGAATATCAACAAGACCGAACCATATAATGTAGCCATTCTGGGCGATTTACAGGGCCCAAAATTGCGTGTTGGTGAGATTGCTAACAACCTGCTGCCGGTGAAAGAAGGTGATATTCTCACGTTCACCAACACGAAATGTGTTGGCACGATGGAGAAGATCTATGTAAGTTATCCCAACCTGCACGCAGACGTAATTGTTGGTAACCGGATTTTCATCGACGATGGAAAAATTGAAGTAGAAGTAGCTGAGATCACGGCCGACAACGATGTAAAAGTAAAAGTGACAGTTGGTGGCAATATCTCTTCTAAGAAGGGCATCAACCTGCCAGATACCAAAATATCATTACCGGCGCTGACAGAAAAAGACCTGATCGACCTGGAGTTTATCATCGAACAGAAACTCGAATGGGTAGCGTTGAGTTTTGTAAAGCGCGTGGATGACCTGAAAGACCTTCGCGCCATCCTGGTTAAACATGGCAGCAAGAGCAAGGTTATTTCCAAAATAGAAATGCCTGAAGCCATTACCAACCTGCGTGATATCATTGTTGAAAGCGATGGCGTGATGATTGCCCGTGGTGACCTCGGTATTGAAATTCCGATGGAGCAGGTGCCGCTGGTACAAAAAGATATTATCCGCAAATGTATGCACCGCGCCAAGCCGGTTATTGTGGCTACCCAGATGATGGAAAGCATGATCGACCGGGTGAAACCGAACCGCAGTGAGGTTACTGATGTGGCCAATGCGGTAATGGAGGGGGCTGATGCCGTAATGCTTAGTGGCGAAACGGCCACCGGACAATACCCGGTACTCGTTATCGAAACCATGAGTAAGATCATTCGCGAAATAGAAACCAAGGCTTACTATTATAACCGCGAAGACGAGTTGACACCACAACCCCACTCCCCTTCTTTCTTGAGTGACGCAATTTGTTACAATGCCTGTAAAATGGCGCGTGATACCAATGCCGATGCCTTGATTGGTATGACGCAAAGTGGTTATACCGGTTTTATGCTGAGCTCTTACCGACCCAAATCGCCGCTGTATGTTTTCACCAAAGAAAGAAGCCTGGTAAACCAATTGAGTTTAAGTTGGGGCGTACGCGCTTTCTTTTATGAAGAAGAAGAAAGCCTGGACGATATCATGGCCGACCAGGTAGAGATCCTAAAATCAAGGGGCTTCCTTAAATCAGACGATGTGGTAGTGGCCACCGGTAGCACGCCGGTTAACCAGCACCTGCCCACCAACGTATTGAAGGTGAGTAAGATTAAATAAAAACTAAGACAGGGCCTGGCGCAAGGCTTTTAATTCATTTACATCGAGCGAACTGGTGCCATTGGCCGACTGGTAACGGGCCGAGCTATGGTATTCAGCCAAGCCCAGGGTGTCGCGAATCGATTGTATGTTCGATGCGCGAATACCTGATCCAGGTAAAACAATGATGCGATCGTTGGCCGCTTCAACGCAGTGTTTGAGTCGATCGAGACCTTCCATCACGGTTGGTTTTCCGCCCGATGTCAATATTCGGTTACACCCCGCCGTTATAACCAATTCTAATGCCGGTAGGTAATCTTCAATTTCATCAAAAGCGCGGTGAAAAGTTACTTCCATCGGATAAGCCAGTTCTACCAGGGCCGCCGTGCGATCATAGTCGACCGAACGGTTGGCGGTGAGCAATCCCAGCACCACGCCATCCATGCCGCAATCGCGCGCCAGCATGACGTCTTTACGCATCACTTCAAACTCTTCTGCATTATATAAAAAATCGCCACCCCGTGGGCGGATAATCGGAAAGATCGGAATAGACGCGGCTGAACGGGCTGCTTTCATCATGCCATAACTCACGGTGGTTCCGCCTTCCAGCGGATTGGCACAGAGTTCAATTCGGTTACCGCCATTCGCACCAATAAGCGAGCAACTGGCTATGTCAAAAGCAATAATTTCAAGTAATACATCACTCATGCAGTGAAGATAATGCCTATAATTGGCATAGATGATCGCCGAGTCGAATGGCGAGCGCCACGAGTGTCAGCGTGGGGTTCACATGTGAGCCCGTTGTAAATACCGAAGAGCCGGCTACATACAAATTATCCATGCCGAATACTTTACAATTTCCATCCACCACGCCTTTGTCGGGACTGGTTGCCATGCGGGTGGTGCCCAGGTGGTGAGCGGCTGAATTGAACTTCGTGGTTCGTTTCTTGATATAGTCCATCAATACCGATTCATCATACAACATGCCACCCGCCTGGCTATCCCGATACCGTTGCATAAACATTCGGTGGGCTTCCAGAATGGTTCGGTAGTCGGCGTCGCAAAAAGCAACTTTCACGATGGGTAGAGGCAGGCCCAGTGCATCTTTTTCTGTTTCCGATAAACTAACCGTGCTATTGTAATTGGGCAGGTGTTCTGATTGGAAATACAAACCGAGGTATTGGTTTTCGACCGAAGGCAAAATGGTGGGCAGTCGCCTTTTGTGAAAACGATGCACCATGGTTTTCATCATCCTCGGCATCACGCTGAACCCTTCTGATACCGCTGTTTTCAGGTGGTCCTGAACTTCGGGCTTCAATTCTTTATACGACTTGATCATTTTGCCCACACTCTTTTTCTTGAGAATGGTGAGCGAAGTTTTGGCAATATAGATCATTGAAAACAAGGCATCGCGGTGCCCATCCATATCATGGGTATCGTTCAGAAACATGACCAGGTTGCCCAGGCCTTTTTCCTGCTGGGCTTTCTCGGTAATCCACCAACGCCGACGGAAATAAACCCCTTCTTTGTCTTTTTCATACTCAAAGGGAATCGACCGACGATCGTTTGGTGCGAGGTGTGCAAACACCCCGTTGATATGCGCCATATAATAGCGACCAACCTGGTCGTGCTGGTTCCCAATTCCGTTCGGATGGAACTTGTTTTTGGATGCCAGCAGTAGTCGCGGGTTGTCGATGCCGCCTGCAGCCAGCACGTATTGCGTCGCTACAATCTCAAACTGCGTATTGTTATACACCGCCGTCACCGAGGAGATTTGTTGCGCCGACGTTTCGCAGTTAAAACGAAGCAAGTGGGTGTCTAATAAAACCTGGATATTACCGGCTTCCTGCAATCGCTGTCGATAGTGGCGCGCGAAATTGATCGGCGGACTCCACCGTTCCAAATGGCTCGAATCAATATAGTCATCATCGATGCCTGCAATGATTTCTTTTTTAGCGCCCGCAAAATGGAGTTGATAATTGAATTTCCCCGCCTCGCAAAGTGCATTGGCTTTTTCGTAGTAGGGAAGAATATCTTCATAACTGATGGGCCATTCACTGTCATCGACCCAGGGACGTTTCTTAAAATCGATGGGATCCATGGGAATGCAACGCCCACCCCAGGCTGCGGATGCGCCGCCAAACTGACGCCGCCGATTCTCTTCGAGCGGTTCGTGCGAATCAAAGGGCGAAGCCACCCCGCGGTTCAATTCCCGGTTTGCCAGGGTTTCCCGCCATTTGCCACCTGCCAGTATGATTACTTTCTTGCCACAGCCAAGCAACTGCAATGCAATTGAAATAGCCGCTGGTCCGCCGCCAATCAGGCAAACTTCAGCCCGCATGCGGTCACCCGGCTGAACTGAACTCGGAAATTTAATCATACGGTTAAGGCGATAGTCGATTGAAAACGTTGGGAAACAGGGGGATATTGCCCGTTCATTTAACCACTATTTAATCAAAATAGGAATTTTAGCCGCCTATTGCAATAGGCGCATTCTATCTACCGCAAATTGTGCGGCATTTGCTACTTTTAACACGCATAAATGCTCCCCATTTCGCCGTATGAGAAAATGTTCAAGCCTGTTATTGGCTGCGTTATTATCCACTTTGTTTTCCTGGGCTCAAACTACGCAAACCCTTGATTCTGCCTGGATTAGAGACAATTATACAAAAACCGAACTGATGATCCCCATGCGCGATGGGGTCAGGCTTTTTACCAGTATCTACGCGCCCAAAGACAAATCGGAAAAACACCCGATCCTGATGACCCGAACGCCCTATTCCTGCTCACCCTATGGCAATGACAAATGGACCGCCTTTTGGGAAAGCTATCGCAAATATTACCTGCGCGCCGGTTATATAATGGTGACGCAAGATGTGCGGGGTCGCTGGGCCAGTGAGGGTGAATTTGTGGATGTGCGTCCCTTCAACAAAAACAAAACAGGTACTTCCATCGATGAAGCAAGCGATACTTATGATGCGATCGACTGGCTCGTCAATAACCTCGACAACAACAATGGCCGTGTTGGCATTATGGGCATTTCTTATCCGGGCTTTTATGCAACGATGGCAGCAGCCAGCAATCATCCGGCGTTGAAGGCGGTTAGTCCGCAGGCACCTGTTACCGATTGGTTTATGGGCGATGACTTTCACCATAACGGCGCACTGTGTATCATGGATGGCTTTAGTTTTTATGCCGGTGGTTTCGGTTACCCACGCCCCTATCCGACAAAAGAAGGACCGAAGAACGCACAAACTTTTCCGCGCAACGACAACTACAAAACCTTTCTTGATATTGGCGCCCTAACCAATTTCATGCAGTTGAGCGGCGATAGCCTGGCCTTCTGGACACAGTTGAACAATCACCCGAACTACGATAGTTTTTGGCAGGCACGCAATGCAAGGGTAGCGATGTATGATATAAAGCCGGCGATGTTAGTGGTTGGCGGACTCTTTGACGCCGAAGATTGTTTCGGCGCCTGGAACCTCTACAAAGCCATCCAAAAACAGAGTGCTTCCACCAATAGCCGGTTGGTGATGGGGCCCTGGTACCACGGACAATGGTCGCGACCCGATGGCAGCTATTTGGGCAACGCCCGTTTTGGTAGTCGCACGGCCGAATGGTACCAGAACAATATTGAGTTACCCTTCTTCAACAAATACTTGCTCGATAAAGGAACAGATACTGCCATCGCTGAAGCCACCGTGTTTCAAACCGGCGCCAATGAATGGAAACAATATGCAAGCTGGCCGCCAGCCAACACCGTGATGAAACCCATTTTCCTGCATGCCAATAAAAAATTAAGTTGGTCAAAGCCCCTCGCCAAAAAATCGGCCACAACTTATACCAGTGATCCCGCGCATCCGGTTCCGTATACGGAGTCAGTGCATTTTTCACGTACCCGCGAATACATGACCGATGACCAACGCTTTGCCAGTCGTCGCCCCGATGTAATTGAATTCAAGTCGGAAGAACTTTTGGAAGACCTGGACCTGGCGGGTGAATTGAAAGCGGCATTGCAGGTAATCATCAGCAATACCGATGCTGATTTTGTGGTGAAATTAATTGATGAGTATCCAGCTGATTTCAAATACGCCGACTACCAGGCGCAACCGAACAGAGGGGTTGGCGGAACATACCCTATGGGCGGCTATCAACTACTGGTGCGAGGGGAGATCATGCGGGGAAAATTCAGAAAGAGTTTTGAAACACCGGTGCCATTCAAACCAGGCAAAGCAGAAGAAGTTGTTTTTAGTCTGCCAGATATCGCCCATCGTTTTCAAAAAGGACATCGGTTGGTGATCCAGATACAAAGCAGTTGGTTTCCTTTGATGGACAGAAATCCGCAGCAGTTTATGGATATTTACAAAGCCACTGATGCAGATTTCAAAACAGCAACGATTAGCATTTTACACGATGCCAATCATCCATCGGCAATTTATTTACCGGTTGTTCAATAAATGTATAAATAATGACAATGAAGAAATTTTTTGTTCTACTTAGCACCAGTTTTTTGGTAGGCGCTGTTACTGCACAACAGGTCGCCATTATTCCCGAGCCTGCAGAGATGATTATGCCGCGCATTGCCGCCAAGTATATCATTCAACCGTCTACAAAAATATTTGTGGCCGACAATTCCACCGCAAAAACCGTCAACTACCTGAACAAATACCTGAAGCAACAATATGGTTTCAGTTGTACGGTGCAAAAAGGAATGGGCAATGGTATTCAATTGAAAAAAAACGGCAAAGCCAAAGCCCCGGCAGGTAATTATCAACTGGTAGTGAATGCGAAAGGCATACAAATAGAAGGTGCCGATACCGGCCTGTTTTACGGTATCCAAACCTTGATACAATTGCTTCCGACAAAAGCAGAAAACAAGCAGCTTGCTATCCCCTATATCAATATTAAAGACTATCCCCGTTTTGGTTATCGCGGGTTGCACCTCGATGTGGCCCGTCATTTCTTCGATCTTGATTTCGTGAAGAAATACATCGACTACCTTGCGTTGCACAAGTTCAATTATTTTCATTGGCATTTAACCGACGACCAGGGCTGGCGCATTGAAATCAAAAAATATCCTCGGCTGACCTCCGTTGGTGGATATAGAAATGGTACCATCATCGGTTCGTATCCAGGCACCGGGAACGACGGTATCAGAACGGGTGGCTTCTATACCCAGGAACAAGTAAAAGAAGTGGTTAAATATGCAGCCGATCGATTCATTACCGTAATTCCGGAAATTGAAATGCCCGGGCATGCATCTGCCGCAATTGCAGCTTATCCTGAACTGAGTTGCTTTCCCGAAGAACCGACCATTCGTTATTATCCAAAGGGCAGCACCTGGCATGGCGACAGTACGGGTAAGCAAGTGATTCAAAGCTGGGCCGTGTACGACGATGTGTTTGCACCAACAGACAGAACTTTTAAATTCCTTGAAGATGTGATTGATGAAATATTACCGCTGTTTCCATCGAAGTACATTCATATTGGTGGCGACGAATGCCCGAAAAGCAATTGGAAAAGATCGGCCTTCTGTCAAAACCTGATCAAAGAGAAAGGCCTGAAAGATGAGCATGGTTTGCAGAGTTATTTTATCCAGCGCATGGAGCAATACATCAATGGAAAAGGTCGATCTATAATAGGTTGGGATGAGATCCTGGAAGGCGGACTGGCGCCCAATGCCATCGTGATGAGTTGGCGCGGCGAAGAAGGTGGTATTGAAGCTGCCAAGCAAAATCACCAGGTCATCATGACGCCCGGTGGTTATGTGTACCTGGATCACAAACAAAGTAAGAAAGAAGATTCGTTGACCATTGGCGGTTATACGCCGTTGGAAAAAATCTATGGTTACGAACCCATTCCTGCTGCCTTGCCCGAAGACAAGGCGAGTTATATTTTGGGTGCGCAGGCAAACCTGTGGACAGAATACATTCAATACCCCGAAAAGGTGGAGTATATGATTTTCCCGCGGGTGGGTGCTTTGAGCGAAGTGTTGTGGTCGCCCAAAAAGAAACGCGACTGGAATAATTTTTCGCAAAAAGTACCGGCATATTTTGACAGGCTACACCAATGGGGTGCCCATTATAGCAAGGCTTTTTTGGAAGAAAAAAGCGAAGCGGCCCCTGCCCCAACATCCAGCGGCAAGTAGCGGAGATAACACGATAAGTAGCCGTGATGGCAGAAAATGATAAGATGTCAGCGGCCAGGATTTTGGTAAAGCGGACGGTTTCGACAGATCCCGATTTCCAGGCCCTGGTGAAATTACTGGACCAGGACCTGGCCCGGCGGGATGGTAAGGACCATGCGTTTTTTGCCCAGATCAACAAAGGCGGACTCCCATTGCTGCACGTGCTTGTGGTGTACGAAAATGAAGTGGCGGTAGGCTGTGGCGCCTTGCGCCCTTGCACCGACCTTCAGTTACTTGATAATCAATTGGAAATAAAAAGAATGTGGGTGAACCCCGACCGTCGCCGGCAGGGGTTCGCCCGCCTTTTACTCAGCGAACTGGAAATTTGGGCTTTGGAACTGGGTTATCAGTCCGTGCAGCTTGAAACCGGCCGCAACCAGCCGGAAGCCATCGCCCTATACCAAAAAGCTGGTTATATTGAAATTCCGCGGTATGGGCCCTATCTGCCATCTGACATCAGTGTTTGTTTCACGAAGAAATTAAAAAGATCAAACTGAATCAATCGATTGCAATTGGCAAAAGCCCATTTGTTTTAATAGATTTGCGCACGTTACCAAAACCCCATTAGCCATATGAGCATGGTCGATTCATTTGAAAAAATTCCCGTTCGAATTTTTAGCAACCTCAAAGAAGGATCTGTATTTATTGCCCAGGAAATTGCCAAAACCATCCGGCAAAAGCAGGCAGAAGGCAAACCCGCTGTATTGGGACTGGCCACGGGTTCTTCGCCCAAGGCCGTATATGCAGAGTTGGTGCGCCTGCACCGCGAAGAAGGTTTAAGCTTTAGCAATGTGATCAGCTTTAACCTGGATGAGTATTATCCGATCGACAAAGATGCCTTGCAGAGTTATAATCGCTACATGAAAGAACAATTGTTCAATCATGTAGACATCAAGCCAGAAAACATTCATATTCCCAGTGGCGAATGGCCCAAGGATGAAATAAAAAAATACACCGAAGCCTACGACCAAAAAATCAGGGACCTCGGCGGTATTGAAATTCAAATTTTGGGAATTGGTTCCAACGGGCATATCGGGTTCAACGAACCTGGTTCCAGCCGTTTCTCGCAAACGCGCCTGGTGAACCTGGAAAACTCTACCCGGATGGCCAATGCGTATGAGTTTTCTAATATCACCCAGGTGCCGCGACTGGCGGTTACCATGGGCATTGATACCATTATGCATGCCCGCAAAATTTTCCTGATGGGCTGGGGTCCGGTAAAGGCACCCGTTATCCAAAAAGCGGTAGAAGAAAATGTAACGGAACAGATACCGGCATCGATCCTGCAACAGCACAACGATACCTTGTTTGTGCTCGATGAATTTGCCGCCGCTGAACTGACCAGGTACAGGAGTCCCTGGCTAACCGGCGATATCAAATGGACACCGGCCATGGTGAAAAAAGCGGTGGTAAATACTGCCTTGAAAGTGGGCAAACCGGTATTGGGTCTCACCAACAAAGATTACAACGACAATGGTTTGGGTGATCTGTTGGTAGAGAAAGGCGATGCCTACGAATTGAACCTGGAAGTGTATTATATGCTGCGCGACAGCATCACCGGCTGGCCGGGCGGAAAACCAAACGCGGTGATTCCCAATCACCCTGAAAGGTCTATCCCCTATCCCAAACGGAGTGTGATTTTTAGTCCGCATCCCGACGACGATATCATTAGCATGGGTGGTACTTTCATGCGCCTGCACGACCAGGGCCATGATGTGCATGTGGCTTACCAGACCAGTGGCAATATTGCAGTGACCGACGAATTTGTAACCCGTTTCCTCGATTTTGCGGTGGGCTTTGAAGAGATATCTGGCATCGATTCCAATAAGAGTCGCCAGATCCAGGACGATGCACGTGCTTTTTTAAAGACCAAGAAACCGGGTGCCAGTGATACGGCCGAGATACGCGCCATCAAAGGTTTGATCCGCCGTTGCGAAGCAAGAGCAACTTGTCGGTACGTGGGTATCAAAGATGAAAACATTCATTTTCAGAACCTGCCCTTCTACGAAACCGGCACGGTGAAAAAGAATCCCATGGGCGAAGCCGATGTGGTGCAAACCATGGCATTGTTGCGTGAAATCAAACCGCACCAGATTTTTGCTGCGGGCGATCTGGCCGATCCGCATGGCACGCACAAAGTTTGTTTGGATATTATTTTCGAATCGATGCGTCGCTTAAAGGCCGCTGGTGATGAGTGGGTAAAAGACTGTTGGGTGTGGTTGTACAAAGGCGCCTGGCAGGAATGGAATATCGAAGAGATTGAGATGGCCATTCCCATGAGTCCTGACCAGGTGATGAAAAAGCGCTTTGGTATTTTCATTCACCAGTCGCAGAAAGACTCTGTTCCTTTCCAGGGAACCGATGCACGTGAATTCTGGCAGCGCGCAGAAGATCGAAACGCGAATACAGCGCAACTGTATTCAAAGCTTGGTCTAACACAATATGCTGCTATGGAAGCATTTGTGCGCTGGCATTATTAATAAAGTTCGAGAATTTCTTTGGGGCAAAGTCCGTTTTTACTATCTTTGCCCTCCCTTAGCGGGAGATGGCTCCGTAGCTCAACTGAATAGAGCATCTGACTACGGATCAGAAGGTTTCAGGTTTGAATCCTGACGGAGTCACCAGCAAGACTAAAGCAGCAATTATGCTGCTTTTTCTTTTGTATAGTGCCATTAACAGGCGAAAAAGCGACTGGTTATTGAAAATTATTTTACTATCCATCGGCAAACAACAAACAGCAGATACAAAGGCTGCACTGGGGGATTTCAGTACCCGGATCAACCATTATTTTAGTGCAGAATGGAAATTGATTCCGCCGACAAAGCACACTGATCCCGAAGCCATTAAGAAAGCCGAAGCGGCCTTGGTATTGGCATTTTTGCAGAAAGACGATTACCTGGTGGTACTGGACGAAAGGGGTAAGAATATTTCTTCCCCCGAACTGGCGACCTTGATCCAACAACGCGCCAACGAAAGCCGTAAACAAATGGTTTTCCTTATTGGTGGCGCTTATGGTGTAGATCACAGTATATTACAGCGAGCGAATTTTAGCTGGAGTTTATCGAAATTGGTTTTCCCGCACCAACTTGTACGGTTAATTTTGGCCGAACAGGTATATCGGGCCTGCACTATCTTGCGCAACGAAAAATACCATCATGATTAGTGTCACGTTGTGGATCATCATTATCACCACCGCCGTATCATTGGCTGGGTTCAGCAAAGAAAAGATTAAAGAGGATTTACTGTTTTGGCCAGCCATGATCAAAAGCAGGCGACAGTATTATCGGTTCCTGACCGGCGGACTCATTCATGGTGACCTCATGCACCTGGCTTTCAATATGATATCCCTCTTGTCGTTTGGCGAATTTCTGGAAAGTGGTTTTCTTTTTTCTTCGAGCGAATATTTTGGCGCCAACGGCAAATGGGTGTACCTGCTTTTATACATATTGGCCCTGGTGGTGTCGGTGATACCAGACTATATCAGTTACCAGGACAATTACGCATATCGCGCCCTCGGTGCTTCGGGTGCTGTATCGGCAGTTATCTTTTCGTTTATTATGCTGCGCCCCACCATGGAATTGCGACTATTCTTTAGCATCCCCATTCCGGGTTATATTTTCGGTGCCCTTTTTCTTGGCATATCCGTTTACCTCTCCCGGCGCGGAGGCGATAATATTGGGCACCGTGCGCATTTCAGCGGCGCCATCTTTGGCGTGTTGTTTACCATTATCGCCTGCAAGCTGCTGGCGCATATCGATATCCTCCCCGAATTCTGGCGACAGGTTAGTGCGCGGTATTAATCCATTCCAGCACCAGCACTTCTTTGGTAGAAGCGGTTACCCGAAATCGATGATCAATACGCCGACCAGCCAGCCACAAAATTTTTTTGGCTGACGCCAGCACGTACGCTTGATCTTTTTCCGTGCGGCTGAGTCGCAGGTCGGTCATAAAGCGAGCGATTTTTTTCTTTGACGGCATACCCAATGGATAAAAATAGTCGCCCGTTTTCCAACGCCGCACGAGGATGGGAAATTCAATATGCCGGCTATCGAGCCAGGCTGTATTTGGGCTTGTCGGTATCGCTTCGCCCTTATACTCCTGCAATCGCCAGCTAAGTTTGTATTGATCGTGTTGAATGGATCCTGTTCCGGTTTCTATCAAACCAATCGAACCAACGGTCATGGACAACCGCTCCAATTCCAACCAGTTGCGGTTGCGCAGCAGTCGATAGCCATTGGCATCCACATAGGCGCCGGTTTGGCTGCTCACCAGTTTCCAGGCAGTATCAATTTCACCGGGTTGAAATCCTTTCTGGTACAACCATTCAAAAAACAATGTTTTGGCACCCGGCGTTTTGGCCAACAACAGGGCCGGCATCTTTTCTTTTTCGCTTTCTACCACCCGCATTTTTTTTAATTGGCGATGGATCGCTTCTTCGTACCAAAACTGCTGTTCGCGCACATGCGTAGCACTGGCGGCAACTTGTTTGGCCACACCGGGAAAAGCTGTTTCCATCAATGGCAACAACTGGTGCCGCAAGCGATTGCGGCTATAATCGATTTTTTCATTGGAACTATCTTCTACCCAACTGAGTCCTTTTGCGGTCGCATAGGCTTGCAGTTCGGCCCGGCTGGCAAACAGAAGCGGCCGAACGATGGGCCCACGCTTCAAGGGAATACCCGCCAGTCCGCTGATGCCGGTGCCACGCATCAATTGCAACAAAAAGGTCTCGGCATGATCGTCGGCATGGTGCGCCGTAACAATGCGGTCAAAATGGTGCTGGCGCAGTTCTTCGAACCATTCGTATCGCAATTGGCGCGCTGTTTCCTGGATGGATAATTTGCGTTCAGCAGCCAGGGCGACGGTGTTGCGATGCGCGATGTGCAGGGGCAGGTCCCAGTCGGCGGACAACCGCCTGACAAAATCTTCATCGCGCGCGCTTTCTTCGCCCCGCAGTTGGAAATTCATATGGGCCCATTCCACCGAAAAGCCGTTGGCGCGAAGCAGGGCCGCGCAGACGATGGAGTCGAGTCCACCGCTGATCGCCAGCAGCAGCCGGTCTTGCTTGGTAAACAGCTTTTCCGCCAAAATATAGTCCGCAAAGGCCTTTTCCAGTGTTTTCATATATAAAAAATCGAGTATAAACCCAAGTAGTTTTACTTTTTGCTTCTACCGACAAGCCATTACTTTAGTACTTGCTAACAAACCAATTTATCCTTAACCTGGCCGACGATGCCCGAAAACTATACCCAAACCGAAATCCTCGACCACCTGGCCATGCTGGTGCAGGTGGTGGTTCTGGTCCTATTTATCCAGCGCAAAGCCTGGACGCAAAAGCCATTGCTCTTTATCATGATCAATGTTTGCTATGGCATTGCAACCTCCCTGCTCAGCTACATTTTTCCTGTCAACTCCTACCAGTCGGATGTCATTTCCAACCTGACCATTCATGTGGATACCCTCAGTGGCTTCGGCTTTTTTTATTCCCTTTGGAACGTGGGTTGGTACCGCAAGTTCCTGAAGCGCGCCCTCACCTTGGTTTTGCTGATTTGGATTAGCACCATGTTTATTACCCGCGATTTTACCACGCATTCGTGGACCCTCATCAGCACCAGTATCTGGTATATCCTGGCCAGCAATCTCGCGCTTTATCTCTTGTATAAGAAAGGAAATTTTCAGCATACGCAGCACTATGCCAGTCGCTTTCTGCTGATCACCAGTTTCCTGTTTTACAACTTTTCTTATACCGTGATTGAGGTGTTCTACCTGCATTTCAAAGACGACCCGAATATTACCAATGATGCCTGGAATATCAACTACTGGAGCTACCTGATCTTTAGGTTGGTGACCCTGACCGGCGTTGCTATCTGGTTGGCGAAACCGCGTGAACAATCGCGGCGCCAACTGGCCACCGGTTAACGCCCATTGGTCAGCGGTTAAAATTGAAGCTCCTCCAGCGCCGATCGCAATTCACTATAAGCATGTTGGTCGCCCGCCTTTTGTGCGGCTTCCATCCCTTGCTGGTACCAATTGATGGCACCCTCCGTCTCACCCTGGCGTTCCAGTAATTTGGCGAGGTGATAATAGCTACCCACATAACCCGGTGTTTCGCCCAATAGTTTTTCAAATACTGCGCGGGCTTGGGGTTCATCACCCGCTTTGATCCATTCTAAAGCCAGCGCGTGTTGCAGAAAAGCATCCGATGGGTTCGTTGCCAAAAAACCCCGCAGTTTTGTTATACGATCAGTCATTTTTTAAAAAATTAATCGTTGGCCTTTCAAAATGTGCCAACAGCACTTATTTTTGTGGTGGATAGTTGCATAAACAACCTTTAAAATTATTCAATGATTGCGGTATGAAAATCCTCGTTTGTATAAGCAAAACGCCCGATACCACGGCAAAAATAGCGTTCACCGATAACAACCGGAAATTTGCGGCCGATGGCGTGCAATGGATATTGAACCCCTACGACGAATGGTATGCGCTGGTGCGCGCCATTGAATTGAAGGAGAAAGATCCCGCCACCGTGATCCACCTCGCTACCGTTGGCCTGGCCGATGCCGAACCCATCATCCGCAAAGCATTGGCCCTGGGTGGCGACGAAGCCATCCGCATCAATATAGACAGCACCGATACTTTCGTGATTGCCAGCCAACTGGCAGCAGTTGCCAAAGAAGGTGGATATGACCTTATTTTTACGGGCAAAGAAACGATCGATTTCAATGGTGCCACGGTGGGCGGTATGTTGGCAGAATTGCTCGACATTCCCTTCATTTCCCTGGCCACCAAGTTTGAACTCAATGGCAGCACGGCCACCGTTACGCGCGAAATTGAAGGTGGTGAAGAAACCGATGAAGTCAACCTGCCGCTGCTGGTGAGTTGCCAAAAAGGCGTTGCCGAGCAGCGGATCCCCAATATGAAAGGTATTATGGGTGCCCGCACCAAACCGCTGAAAGTGGTGGAGCCGGTTTCGGTAACAGCCTTGACCAGCATCGTCAGTTTTGAACTGCCACCCGCCAAGGCCGGGGTCAAACTGGTTTCGGCCGATCAACCAGAAGAATTGGTACGCCTCCTGCACGAAGAAGCAAAACTCATCTGATCACCCACTTAACGGAAAAAAATGGTACTCGTTTATATCGATCAATACAACCAGCAAATCAAGAAAACGGCGTTTGAAGCCGCCAACTACGGGTCGCAACTGGCCGCCAAACTGGGCACCGAAGCCGTTGGTTTGGTGCTGGGCAGCAGCAATAACGATTTAGCTAGTCTTGGCAAATACGGCTTAAAAAAAGTATATAAAGTAAGTAACGATGCTTTAAATCAATTAGATACACAAGTATACACGACAGTGATAGCAGCCGCGGCTGATTCGCTTGGCGCGGATATCATTGTTTTGTCGGGAAATGTAAATGGCAAAGCCATCGCCCCGCGCTTATCGGCCCGCCTGCATGCCGGACTGGTAACTGGCGCCATCAGCCTGCCCGATACCAGCCAGGGTTTTGTAGTGAAGAAGGCAGTGTTCAGCGGCAAGGCCTTTGCCAATATCAACATCGAAACAGCAAAAAAAATTATTACGGTATCGCCCAATGCGTTCAGTCACCAGCCCGGCGAAGGCAGTGCAGAAGTGGCCGACTTGCAGGTGAACGTGCCGACAGCTAAAGTGAAGGTATTGTCGAGCCAGGTGGCCAGCGGACAAGTCCCCCTCTCTGACGCCGAAATTGTAGTGAGTGGTGGTCGCGGTTTGAAAGGCCCGGAGAATTGGGGCATGATTGAAGACCTGGCAAAACTGCTGGGAGCAGCAACGGCTTGTAGCCGACCAGTGGCTGATGCACATTGGCGGCCGCATGGTGAACACGTGGGACAAACAGGCGGCGCCATTGCACCAAATCTCTATTTCGCCGTAGGCATTTCAGGCGCCATCCAGCACCTGGCCGGCGTGAACAGAAGCAAGACCATTGTGGTGATTAATAAGGATCCGGAAGCACCGTTTTTCAAAGCGGCGGACTACGGAATTGTAGGTGATGCATTTGAAGTAATGCCGAAGATTATCGAGGCGGTAAAAAAGTTGAAACAGTAATCGGTTTTACCAAAATGCCTTAGTTTCGTGCCTTCATTATGAGGAAGATAGAACTGGAAATTGTTGCCCTGTCGCATAGCATTACGCAAACACATTCCTATGCCGTTGTGCTTGGTGAAGTGAACGGCATGCGCCGCTTACCGATTGTAATCGGCGGTTTTGAGGCCCAGGCCATTGCCGTGGCGCTGGAGAAAATGCAACCCAGCCGTCCGCTTACCCACGACCTCATGAAAAATTTCATGAGTGCCTTCAATGTTGACCTGAGCGAGATCATCATCAGCGATCTCCAGGAAGGTATATTTTATTCAAAACTGGTTTGTGTGGGTGAAAACGATACGGTCGAAATCGACTCGCGCACTTCCGACGCCCTGGCCTTGGCCGTTCGATTCGGTTGTCCAATTTATACCTACGAAAATATTTTGGAAAATGCGGGCATCCTGATGGAAGACACCACGGGCAAGAAAAAGAAAACCATCACCACCACCGAAAAGGAAGACAGTGGGCACGACGATCTTCGCGCGCTGAGCGTTGAAGAGTTAACGACCCTGCTAAACGAAGTGCTGGAACAAGAAGATTATATCCGCGCCATCGCCATTCGCGATGAGATCAACAGTCGCAAGAACGGGTAATGCTGGTTTTTCCCAATGCCAAAATCAACCTCGGTTTACAGGTAACGGCTAAGCGGGCCGACGGCTACCACGATATAGCAACGATATTTTATCCGCTGCCCATCACCGATATGTTAGAAGTGGTGCGGGCCGCGGATTTTTCATTTACGCAAACCGGCTTGCCTACCAATATTGACCCCGCGTTAAACCTTTGTGTGAAAGCCTGGAACCTGCTGCGCGATGCCTACCAATTGCCCCCTGTTGCCATGCATTTACACAAGCAGATACCCATGGGTGCCGGTTTGGGCGGTGGTTCTGCCGATGCAGCTTTCACGCTGCGACTGGTCAACCAAATTTTTCAACTGAATTTATCGACCGATACACTCCTGTCCTATGCCTTGCAATTAGGTAGTGATTGTCCGTTTTTTCTACTGAATAGTCCGGCGTTCGCCGAAGGCCGTGGAGAACAACTAACCAGCATCAACATTCCTTCACTGCGTGGAAAAACCCTGGTATTAATCAATCCCGGCATCCATATCAGCACGGCCTGGGCCTTTGCGCAAATGCAACCCGCGCCCGCCACTGTTCAATTGATAGACATCATTCAGCTTCCTGTTTCAGCTTGGAAAGGCCAATTGCCCAATGATTTTGAAAAACCAGTGATGGCTGCGCATCCTGAACTTGAAACGATACGAAACAGCTTGTATAGTACAGGTGCCTTGTTTGCCGGCATGACCGGTACGGGCTCTACCCTATTTGGCATTTTTGAAACGGCGCTAAACAATAAGTTAACCTGGCCGGCGCACTACCAGCAATGGCAGGTAGCGCTTTAATTTGTATATTGCTGAAAATTCAGCGCATCCAACCGTTCGCACACATACCTGATTTTCTCGCTGCCAACCTTGATTTCCTCGATCATCGAAGAAGCTGGTAACCTGCCTGGTCCCACCTATTTATTCATTTGCTAAATTTTTTATTGCCAATGGCAACGACTACTTCATTTACTGAAAAAACAGCCTATTACCTCGATCTCGAAGCGAAATTCGGTGCCCATAATTACCATCCCTTACCCGTTGTATTGGAGCGGGGCGAAGGCGTATTCCTCTACGATGTGGATGGCAAACGCTATTTCGATTTCCTCAGCGGCTACAGCGCCGTCAACCAGGGGCATTGCCACCCGGCTATTCTTGCCGCCCTGCAAGCGCAAGCCGGTAAACTAACGCTTACGTCCCGCGCCTTTCACAACAACCTTTTGGGGGAATATGAAAAGTACATCACCAACTATTTCGGTTTCGATAAAGTGCTGCCCATGAATACCGGTGTGGAAGGCGGCGAAACGGCCGTCAAGCTGGCACGCCGTTGGGCCTATACCAAGAAGGGCATTCCGGAAAACAAAGCCGTGGTGCTTTTTGCTGAAAATAATTTCTGGGGACGAACATTGGCAGCCATTTCAGCTTCCACCGACCCCAGCAGCTATTCGCAATTCGGGCCTTTTATGCCGGGTTTCAAAACCATACCGTATAATGATTTGCGCGCGTTGGAAATCGCGCTGCAAGATCCGCATGTAGCTGCCTTTATGGTGGAGCCCATTCAAGGCGAAGCCGGCGTTGTGGTGCCAGACGAGGGCTACCTGCGCGGTATTCGTCGTTTATGCGATCAATATAATGTGTTGTTTATTGCCGACGAAATCCAAACTGGATTGGCCCGTACTGGCAAAATGTTGGCCTGCGACCATGAAGCGGTAAAGCCCGATATACTTGTACTGGGGAAAGCATTAAGCGGCGGCTTTTTGCCGGTGAGTGCCGTATTGGCCAATGACGACGTAATGCTGACCATCAAACCCGGCGAGCATGGCTCTACCTATGGCGGCAATCCGCTTGCTTGTGCCGTTGCCATGGCAGCACTGAAAGTGTTGAAAGACGAAAAGCTGGCAGAAAAGGCCGAAGTGCTGGGTGAACAATTGCGAACATCATTGACAAACCTGCGTTCACCCTATATCAGTACCATCAGGGGCAAAGGTTTGTTGAATGCCATCGTCATAGACCATCCCAACAAAGAGGCTGCCTGGCAATTGTGTTTACTGCTCATGGAAAACGGCCTGTTGGCAAAACCAACGCATGGCGACAAAATTCGTTTGGCGCCGCCACTGGTCATCAGCAAAGAACAGTTGGAAGAAGCTGTGGACATTATCGGTCATTGCTTACAACAATTATAAAGCGTCGCGATCGGCAACCGGTTCTGTTGTTTTTTGCTGCTGAATCGGCAGGTCCGGAAACAAGGCCATGGCCATCAGCAACAAAGACGCGCCGATCAGCAAATACAAGCCGAAGTGTTTTTCCGGACAATCGCCGCCCTGGCAGGTACTGAGCAAAATATAATTGCGGATGGCCCAGGCCAGGTTAAAGGCAGCGAAAAAAAGATTGATTCGCTTTGACCAGATCCGAGGAATAATAAACAAAAGCACCGCGATGCTGCTCATCATTGCATTCATCAAACCTGGTTTGCCAAATCGGGTGCCAGCCGATGCAAAGCCGCTCACCGCAATTTGTTTGTCGGGAATGGATATCCATATCATGCAGCAGGAGCCAATAACGGCTACTGCTGCAAGAACGCCAATCAACGAAGAATACTTCATGTAGCAAATATACTATCGCATCAGCGTAATGGTTCCTTTGCGCATAAACGATCCACTGTTATAGGTATAAATTTTAATGGTGTACACATAAGCGCCCGGAGGCTGTGGTGAACCGCGATAGGTTCCGTCCCAACCCTTGTCTTTGTCGCGCGTTTCAAACACCAGGTTACCCCACTGGTTATAAATGCGCATTTCAATTCTTTGTATCGACGTGCCATACACTTTGAACAGGTCATTACTTCCGTCGTTATTGGGCGTAAACGCGTTGGGAATAAAGAGTTCTTTGGTGTTATCGGTGATGGTCACAAACACGCTGGCCGTATCCAAACAGCCCTCCGGCGATTGCAGGATCACCGAAATGGTTTTCGACGTATCCGACATGCTGATGGTTTGACTAGTCGCCTGTTGCTGACTGAACAACGAAGCTGGCGTCCAGGCCAATGCGGTAAATGGTGCATTGGCTGTTGCCGTAAACGTGGCTGGATAACCCGACATCACCGGATTGGCGCTAACGTTTAGATCAGCTTTGAAATCACGTACAAAGATGTTGATGGTTTCGGTTTGGCGACAACCCAGTGGGCTGGTCGCCGTGGCTGTATAGTTGCCAGTCTCTGCCGGGCGCACAACGAAACTGTTGCTGGTTTCGCCAGTCTGCCAGCGAATGCTGCTACCTGGTGCCACCGCTTCGATCGTTATCTCCTCCCCTTTACAAATCTGGGTACGATTGGTTGTTAATTGCAGCGCAGGTTGTGGCGCAATTTGTACCTGTACCGCCTTGATGTCGGATGCACAACCATTCGCTGACCTACCCCGAATATAATAGGTGCCCGACGAATATACAGCCGACGGATTTTGCAGGGTAATGGTACCGGCTGCATCCATAAAATACTGGAAGCTGAGACCGGTAGTGCTACCACTGGTAATATAGGCGGCGGTAAGATCAACCGTGCCCGGAGCACATACAAAGGTTGGATCATGCACTACCAATGTAGGCCCATCGATATCGATAGAGGTATTTGCTGTACCGGTACAGGTACCACCATTTACTGAATAGAAAATCGTGTAGTGGCCGGCACTGCTGTTTAACAGGTCAATTTCACCGGTAGCACTGTTGATGACCAGTCCGTTGCCCGACGAATAGGATCCGCCAGCCAGACCAGTGCGTGTAACAGTAGCCGTTCCAGTGCGACAGAATGTGCTGTTACCATAGGTAATCGACACAATAGGTGTGGTGTCAATGGTTACGACAACAGGCTGTATGCTGCTACATCCGGCAGCCGTTGTGCCTTTGATATAATACCTGCCCGATGCATTTACAGCACCGGCATTGGCCAGCGTTGTGGTCGCCGCCGAATCGGTGAAATAAGTAAAGGTCAATCCTGCCGTGCTGCCTGCTGTGATCGCACTTGCTCTCAAATTCACGGTAGCCGGTGCACATACCGCAGCAGGATTTGTGATGGTAACCACCGGCACAGCGTTGATGGTGATCGAAGTAGTGGTGGTTGAATTACAAGGTCCATTGCTAAAGGCATAAGTGACCGTATAGCTGCCTGTATTGCTATTGGCGAGATCAATGTCACCAGTGGTGCTGTTGATCGACAAGCCAGCAGTAGAAGAATAGGTTCCTCCGCTTTGTCCATTTTGCGTTACCGTGGCGGTACCGGCATTACAATAGGGCGTATTGCCATAACTAATGCTGGCCGTTGCCCGAGCTACCACGGTTACTTTGATGGCAGCACTGGTATCGCTACAACCGCCTGAAATCACCACACGTTTGTACCAGGTAGTGGCCGTTAATGCGGGGGCTGAATAATCACTAGCAGCCGCACTGCCAATGGGGTTCCACGACGAGCTGTCGGTACTATTAAGCCATTTAAACGCAAAGCTGCCATTACCACCTCCGGGCGTTGAGCCGGTAAAGCTGGCCGGCGTTGATCCGCTGCAGATTTCCTGGGAAGCAGTTATGCTGTTATTTGTAATGACCGGATTGATGGTGACCACTACCGGTTTGATATCAACACAAGTAGGCGAAGTAGCCACCCGGATATAGTAAGTACCGGCACTGGTTATGGTTTCGGGGTTTGACAGCTGGCTGGTTGCCTGGGCATCGGTCCAGTACGTGAGCGGTTGGCCATATAATTGACTACCGGCGGTAATGGCCGCGGCGGTAATGTCGACCTGAACAGGTACACATTGGGGCGCCGGATTGGTAATGACCAACGATGGTTGTTGTGACACACTGAGTGATGCCGGTTGGGTATTGATCGGGCAGCCATCGGACGTAACAACGCAAACATATTGGTTCGCATGCATGGCGGTGGTTACACCTGTTAATTGAAGTGTGGCTGTTTGAGCGCCACTGTAAATGCCGCCGTTGCTGATATTAACAAAACTGCCGCTACCGGTTTTTTCGCGCCATTGGTAACTAAGGGCATTGCCGGTGGCTACCACGGTAAACGACGCATTACCGGACAAACAGGTACTGGTGTTGCTGGGCTGTTGGGTGATGATAGGACCATGCACAGTCAGTTTGGCTGCCAAGGTCGTATCCATTGTTGGCGTACAGTATCCGCCCACGATACAACGATATTGGTATCCATCAAAATCGGTCGACGGCGTCATTACCGTAAGGGTGGAAGTTTGTGTTCCGGCATAGTTAAGGCCGTCGGCTATATCGGTAAAACTGCCTGCGGGTACACGCACCTGCCATCTATACGTGACGGAAGAACCGGTGGCATTGATGATGAATTTCGTAGACGTTCCTGCACAAGTGATGGTGTCGCGCGGATTGCTTGTACTGGTTGCCGCATTGATGGTAATGGCAATTGGCCAACTGTTAACGCCTGCACAAGTATTGCCCGAATACACCGTACGGAGATACGAGGTGGTAGTGGTTACAGGACCTGGATCATAATCTTTACCTGTTGCGCCGGGAATGGGTACCCAAGTGCCGTTAATTAACTGCTGCCACTGATAGGTATAGCTACCGTTTCCGCCGCCTGGCGTACTACCAATGAACGGAGTTGGCGTGCCTCCCGCGCAATAATTTTGGCGGTTTTCAATGGAGTTATTTGTAATGGGCGGCAATAAGCTGAGGGTGTACACGCCCGAGGTTGCTGTAAATGGCGAACAACTACCGGTAACGATCACACGAAGTTGATAACCATCCATATTGGCAGTAGCACCGTGTATGCGAAGATTGGCTGTGGTGACATCGCCAAATACGCCGTAGTTGGCCAGGTTGCTCCAACTACTTCCCTGGTTGATCTGCCACTGGTAGGTTAGGCCAATACCGGTAGCTGTTACACAGGGATACACAACGGTACCCACACAATAGTTTATGGTACCCGCTGTAGAGGTTATGACTGGCGCACTATTGGTGGTAAGCACTGCCCTATTGGACGTAAGCGCTGTTGAGGAGCAGCCAGAAGAAACAATGCGTACATAATAACTGTAACCATTCATGGCGGCTGTGGCACCCGTAACGGTCAGTGTTGGGGTTTGGGTGCCGCTGTACATGCCAGCATCAGCCAGGGCTGTTGAAATGCCACTATTGTATTCATACCACTGGTAGGACAATGTACCCGGTCCGGAGGCACTCACCGCAAAGTTCGCTGTTCCACCGGCACAAATGGCGGTTGCGGTCGGCTGGCTGCTAATAGCCAGCGCCGCCGCTCTATTAACGACGACTACATTGCTATAGGTTGAACAGGCGCCATTGGAAACCATCCGGCGATACCAGGTAGTTACATTTGTTGGGCTCGGGGTATAATTATTTTGGTTGTTGGTACCGGCCGCAGTAACAAATCCGGTGCTGGCCGAAACGGTGCTGCTTTCCCACAAGTAGGTATAGGTACCAGCAGCATTTCCTGTCAGTGTTGCGGCGGCTGCGTTACCACACAAATTTTGGTCGCTGCCAATGGTATTGATAATAGCGTTGACAACGGTAAGCACGGCCGGCGTGGAGGTTGCCGAATTACCACAAGTGCTGGTAACCACACACTGGTAGCTATTACTGCTCATGGTGGTCGTTACATTGTTCACCGTTAAGGTATTGGTGGTAGTTCCGCTAAAGCTTGCATTGTCTGAGATATTGTTGAATAGGCCGCTACCGATTCTCTCCTGCCACTGGTAACTGAGGCCTGACCCACTGGCCGTGAGCGCAAAGCTAACCGAGTTGCCCGCACAAATGGTTTTCGACGCCGGTTGCGAATTGATAACCGGGGTGTTGCTCAGAGTAAGTGTAACCGTGTTGGAAGTTAGTGATGCTGCACAACTACCGGTTATCAGTACCCGGTATTGATAACCTGCCATGCCTGCCGTTACATTGGTGAAATCAAGTTTGGCTGTTGTGGCGCCTGCATACACCGCATTGTTGCTGATATTGCTCCAACCCGATCCGGTGTTGAGTTGCCATTGATAACTGGTGGCTGTTCCGGCTATTACGACAGCCGTTGAACTATTGCCACCGACGCAGGCAACAGGGTTATTTGGTTGTGTATTGATCGAAATCACCGGCTTGACAGTTACCAGTACAGCCGCCGTATAGGCGACTGCGTTGCCAGAACAAGCGGTAACCATTCTTCTGAAATATCGATCGGCTGTTAGTCCGCTGGCAGTATACGATGCAGCGGTGGCACCGCTGATATTTGACCAGCCGATATTATCGGTCGACTCTTGCCATTGGTAGATATAGTTGCCATCGGCGCCGGTGGGTAATGCTGTGCTGCTAATTGCGCTCGATGCGGGCGTGCCGCAGGCTGTTGCTGCCGCCGAAATAGCACCAGGTGTAAGCGCCGGGGACATCGACACGGTCAGGGTATTTGAATAAGCCGTTTCACCACAAGCACTTGTCACCATTCGCCTAAAACAGGTTGGTACAGTAATGGCTGTGGTAGCTGCATAGGTGGCTGCATTGGCACCGGCAATATTTGTCCAGCCGCCAGTACAATTGTTTTGCGATTGCCATTGGTACGTAAATGTACAACCGCCCGTTGCCGCCGTTGTGCTGGTAAAAGGATTGGGTATAGCATTGGCACAAATGGTTTGGTTGCTGCCAATGGTTCCACCCGTCAGTGCTGCGGTGGAAACCAATACCAGGTTCAAACCGCCCTGCGAACTACCGCCATATTCACGCCAGCGGAATTCTACTTTATCGGTTGCCCCCAATGTACCCGTCCACACCGCAGCATGGCTGTCACAACAACCATTGTGTGAGAAAACCTCCACGCCATTGATGAGTAGATAGCCGGGATCGTCGTGTGCGGTAACATCAATTCGATACGTTCCGGGACTGAAATTGGTTCTGCGATAGCTAACCCAATGGTTATCGCTGTTCACCTGGCAACCCTGGTAACCGGTCGCCTGGTCAGGGCTGCTAGCAACAGCCCACTTGCTGGTACTGATAAAGGAAAGTGCTGTTTCTGTATAATAGCCGCGGTAAATCGCATTGTTAAAATCAACACCGGCCGTTGCATAGGCATATACATTCCATTGACCGTTGCCAAACACCGACGGGTCTCCCGGCGGCGTGATGGACGGATTGTAGGTAACCACATTTGAATAGACTGTTGCACCACAGTTATCGGTTGCTCTACGTCTAAACTGGGTAGTAACGGTAACGGTGGTTCCAGCGGTATAACTCGGATCGGTCGCACCGGCAATGGTTGTCCAGGTGCCACCATTGTCAGTAGAATACTGCCAAGCGTAAGTCGGATAACAACCGTTGCCAGCCCGGCTGGTACTAACAATAATGGGTACATCACCGGCGCAAAGCGTAGGGTTGCTGGCGCTGATGGCACCGGGTGTTAATGGTGACTGTGGTACCTGGGTAAACCGAAGACCAATTTCGCCGGGCCCGCCTGTGTTGCGCCACCGCACTTCAATTTTATCGGTGGGCGACAAGAATCCCCGCCACACATTGTTCTGTATAGTTGGCCAGGCCAAGGCGGTCACCGTCTGGCCGTTGATGATAATGGTAGTACTGTCATCGTCGAGCGTAACGTCTATCTGGTAGAAGCCGGCAGGTATACCGGTTCTTTTCATACTGGATGAATAATAGGTATTGAAAACCTGGCATCCCTGGTAACCACTAGCCGTAGAAGGTATGCCCGTATTGGGGTATCTGGAAGTGGTAGCAAAGGTTAGATTGGGTTCTGTGTAGTAGCCCGCGTACAATGAATAATTGACATCATTGTACAAGTATACATTCCATACATTGTTGCCAAACACATTGGGATCACCCGGCGGTACAGCATCCAGGTAGATTGTTTGCGGTGCGGTGCTGGCGCTGTTGCCACAAACATCATGAACGGTTCTGCGAACCTGCGTTTGTGCATATACACTCCAGGGCAGGGTCCAGGTTTTGCCGGTAGCCCCGGCAACTGTTTTCCACGTAACACCATTGTCTTCAGAATATTCCCAGCTATACCCGCTGATGGTACAGCCACCGGAGGCCGCCGTTAGTTCGGTAAACGGTGATGGTGGCACGTTGTTCGTACAAATGTGCTGACTGGGCGTAATGCTGCCTGCCGTTAGTGGTGTCGGTGTTACTGCTGATAGTGTAATGGATGAAAATGCACTGCCACCGCCTTGAAAGACGCGCATTTCAATTTTATCGTTGGCTGACAATGGCCCCGTCCACACGTTGGTATGCGCATCGCAACAACCAATATGCGAAAATACCAGCACACCATTTATATATAGGTATACATTATCATCGTGCGCCGGAATATCTATTTGGTAAACACCTGTTGTAAAGCCGGTGCGTTTGTGCACAGTCCAATTAAAAGTGGGTGCTACATAACAGCCAGCGTATCCCGATGCGGTAGAGGGTGAAGCAGTACCTGCCCATCGGTTGGTAGTATTGAAGTTTAGTATTGGCTCTGTATAATAGCCCTTGTAGTTAGCCGCCGTGAACAGCGTATTGCCGGTAGGGTTTTGATAGACATATACATTCCAGGCACCGTTGCCGAAAACGCTGGTATCACCCGGCGAGGTAAAATATACCGTCGTTTTAACCGGTACAGTGGCTGCCTTTGTTCCGCAGGCATCTGTCACCACGCGCCGGTACCAGGTGGTTTAGCTGATGGCAGCTGTTTCTGTGTAACCTGTACCGGTTGCACCCGCTATATCACTCCAGGCGATACTGTCGATCGATTGTTGCCACTGATAGGTTTTGGTCGTACACCCGCCGGCGGCAGCGGTGACTTCCACCAAAGGCCGGGCTGGTATTTCACCACTACATATCGATTGGTTGTAATTAATGGCACCAGGTGTCAATGCTTGCGCCCAGAGCGACTGCGCTCCACAGATAAAGAGTAATAGGAAAACAAAAAAACGACTAACCTTTCTTACGGTTGTAATAGGCATTGGAAATACACTTGTAGGGTTTAGGGCCGAACAACCCGATGAAGGTTGCCGAAGACTCTAAAAACTGCTAAACGGTTGATTTATTGCATTAAGTAGCCAAAACTGCAAAGAAATTGGCGGAGGGTCTATATTGAAAAACCCGCTCTTTAGCGGGTTGAAAATCGATTAGGGAGGTCCCGAGCAGATTCGAACTGCTGTGGAAGCTTTTGCAGAGCTCTGCCTAACCACTCGGCCACGGGACCTTTCAAACTGGGCACGAATGTAGCTTTTTTATACATTCGTTACAAGTAAACACGCAATTTCTTCTCAATCAATCAGTAAGCATGAAACCCATCGCGCCTTCCGAGCTCATCATCAATCCCCGTGGGGCCGTTTACCATATTGACCTCCGGCCCGATGAACTCGCCGATACGGTCATCACCGTTGGTGATCCGGGCCGGGTTGCTGTGGTCAGCAAATATTTCGACCGGCTGGAATGCAGCCGCGAGCACCGTGAGTTTGTGGCCCATACCGGCTATATTGGCAAAAAAAGGCTTACTGTTTTGTCGAGCGGCATCGGCCCTGATAATATAGATATCGTCTTAAACGAACTAGATGCATTGGTCAACATCGATTTCGAGACCCGCACCATCAAGGATGAATTGCGATCGCTTGCCATCATCCGCCTCGGTACCTGTGGCTCTTTACAAGCTGATATTCCGGTCGATAGCCTGGTGGCGGGTACTTACGGGCTGGGGCTCGACAACCTGCTGCATTTTTACCGCCAGGAAACGAGTGATGCCGATCAACAAATAATCCAGGCCTTCTTGACCCAAACCCAGTTGCATAGCCAGTCGCAGCCCTATATCGCAGCAGCATCCCCGGCGCTGCTAAAGCATTTTGTGAACGGATTTCACCAGGGCATCACAGTGACCTGTCCGGGTTTTTACGGACCACAAGGCCGGGTACTGCGACTGGGCCTTCAACATCCCGAATTGGTTAACCGCCTCACCAGTTTCGAATTCGGCCCGCATCGCATTGCCAATTTCGAAATGGAAACCTCTGCTATTTATGGATTGGGTAAATTGCTCGGCCATTATTGTTTGAGCCTGAATGTGGTGGTGGCCAACCGGGTGGCCAGGGCGTTTTCGGCCGACTCGCAAAAAGCCGTGGGCAACCTGATTGAAAAAGCATTGGAAACTATCGAACATCTTTAACGAATGACTCAACTTCATTTCTTTAAATACCAGGGAACGGGCAACGATTTTGTCATTCTCGATAACCGCGCAGGCGAATACGAAGATATTACGACAGCGCAGGTACACCAGTTATGTGATCGGCGATTTGGTATTGGTGCCGACGGACTCATGCTCTTGAACAAACATGCCAATTACGATTTTGCCATGAAGTATTACAATGCCGATGGCCAGGAAGGAAGCATGTGCGGTAATGGCGGCCGCTGCCTCGTGAAATTTGCATTCGACTGCGGCCTCGGCAGAAGTACATATCGGTTTATTGCGGTGGATGGCGAGCACGAGGCGGAGATTGATACCCAATCGCGGGTTCGCCTCAAGATGCAAGATGTAAGCAGCATAACCGAAGTAAACGATGATGCAGTGCTGAATACGGGCTCACCCCATTATGTAAAAATGGTGACCAACCTCCTCACCTATGATGTGTACAACAAGGGAAAAGAAATCCGGTACAACGCATTGTTTCAACCGGGCGGCATCAATGTGAATTTTGTTGAAACACAAGACGACGACGAAATCATGGTACGCACTTTTGAGCGCGGTGTGGAAGATGAAACCCTGAGTTGTGGCACAGGCGTTACCGCCGCTGCCCTGGTTAATTACCACAATGATCTCGGCTTTAACCAGGTGAAGGTCACCACGCGGGGCGGTAAGCTCTGGGTTGAATTTGATCGACACGAAGACGGCAGTTATACCAATATATGGCTTTGTGGCCCCGCCGAAAAAGTTTTTCAGGGAGCCATCAGCCTTGCTTAATAAATCCTTTATTTGCAGCGCCCTTGATACAGTATTTCAGAAATATAAATCACCAGACAGTCGCCATTTCCAAACCCGAAAATGGTGCCTGGGTCAATATACTTCCACCATTAAAACTGGAAGAATTTACTGAGTTGTCGCAGGAACTGGATATACCGCTCGACTTCCTGACCGATTCGCTCGATATTGATGAGAGAACCCGTTTTGAAGAAGACGACAATGTAAAACTATTGGTGTTCAAAACACCTACGGAGAACAACAGTTTCAACGATAGTGATGCATTTTATATCACCATTCCAATCTGTATTATTCTTACCCACAACCAAATCGTTACGGTAAACAGTTTTGAAAACGACGCCATCAAAAAATTCCTGAACTCTTTTCAGAACCGGCACCCCGATAACCGAAAGATGATGTGCCTGAAGATTATCGAAAAAGTGGTGCAGAACTATATGGAGTTTCTGAAAGAGATCAACCACAAAAGAAACTTACTGGAGCAGAAATTGTATGATGCCAACCGAAACGAAGAATTGCTGCAATTGATGCGCATCCAGAAAAGCCTGGTGTATTTTGTAACAGCGCTTCGAAGCAATGAATTGTTGCTGGTAAAATTGGAAAGAACCAATTTTCTGTCGTTGAACGAAGAAGAGCGGGAGTACCTGAACGATTTGATAGTTGACAATTCACAGGCCCTGGAGATGGCCAATATTTATACGAATATCCTGTCGAGTACCCTCGATGCCTTTGCCAGTATCATTGCCAATAACCAGAACGAAGTTTTGAAAAGATTGTCGGTGATCACCATCGTGTTGAGCTTTCCCGTATTGGTGGCCAGCATCTATGGTATGAATGTGCCCATCCCCTTTGCGAATTCACCCTACGCGTTTTATATTCCAGTGTTTTTATCAATGGCCATTTCATTGGTCATCGGTTGGTTCTTCCTCAAGAAAAAACTTTTCTGATACCATGTTTACGATTCGCGTTTATGGCATCCTGGTAAACCAAGAAAAACAGGTGTTGGTCAGCGATGAAAAAATTCGCGGTGAATATTATACCAAGTTTCCCGGCGGCGGTATGGAATTCGGTGAAGGTACCCGCGATTGCCTTAAGCGCGAGTTTATGGAAGAAATGGGTTTATTGGTTGATGTAGGTGAGCATTTCTATACCACCGATTATTACCAACTGAGTGCCTTTCGGCCCGACCAGCAAATAGTTGCTATTTATTATTTGGTCCGCCCCCTCGAACCCATCAAGGCCCCGCTCCGTAGCCAACCCTTTGATTTTGATGAAAATCAGTTGAAAGTATATGCGGCTACCGGCGAAACCGAGACCTTTCGGTTCATCCATTGGGCCGATTTTTCTGCGGAGTCGGTGACCCTGCCCATCGACAAAATTGTAGCCAACATGTTAAAGTCATCGGCTGCATACAGCGGCTAGCCCCCTGATTTGGCCCCCATAGGGAGATGTCTTACCTTCGCGCCAATTAATCGAAAAAATATGTCTACTGTTTCTAAATCAGCCATCGATTTTTCGCTGGCATACAAAGTGAAAGATATCAGCCTGGCTGCGTGGGGAAGGAAAGAAATTCGCCTGGCCGAAGCAGAAATGCCGGGGCTGATGGCTATTCGCGAAGAATACACAGCGACACAGCCGCTCAAAGGCGCCCGCATCGCTGGTTGTTTACACATGACCATCCAAACGGCCGTGTTGATCGAAACCCTGGTTGCCCTGGGTGCTGAAGTGAAATGGAGCTCTTGTAATATTTTCTCTACGCAAGACCATGCCGCTGCTGCGATTGCGGCTGCCGGCATCGGTGTATTTGCCTGGAAAGGACAAACCCAGGTAGAAGCCGACTGGTGTATTGAACAAACCCTGTTTTTCGGTGGCGCTGATCGTCCGTTGAACATGATCCTCGACGATGGCGGCGACCTTACCAATATCGTGTTTGACAAATACCCCGAGTTGATCCGCCACGTGAAAGGCCTGAGCGAAGAAACCACCACCGGTGTGCATCGTTTGTATGAAAGAATGGAAAAAGGCACCCTGCCGATTCCGGCCATCAATGTAAACGACTCCGTAACCAAGAGCAAATTCGACAACAAATATGGCTGTAAAGAATCACTGGTTGATTCTATTCGCCGTGCAACGGATGTGATGCTGGCCGGTAAAGTGGCTGTGGTAGGTGGTTATGGTGATGTCGGTAAAGGATCAGCCGCTTCATTGGCAGGTGCTGGTTGCCGCGTGATTGTAACCGAGATCGATCCCATCTGTGCTTTGCAAGCAGCGATGGATGGCTTTGAAGTGAAGAAGATGATTGATGCGGTGAAAGAAGCCGACATTATTGTTACGGCTTCTGGTTGTCGCGACCTGATTACCGGTGCCCATTTCAAACTGATGAAAGACAAAGCCATCGTTTGTAATATCGGGCACTTCGATATTGAAATTGATGTGGCCTGGTTGAACAGCAACTATGGCAAAACCAAAGATACCATCAAGCCGCAGGTTGATATCTACAATGTAGACGGCAAAGACATTATCCTCCTGGCCGAAGGCCGACTGGTGAACCTGGGTTGCGCTACCGGCCACCCCAGTTTTGTGATGAGCAACTCTTTCACCAACCAAACACTGGCACAGATTGAACTGTGGACCAACCACGGTAACTATGAAAACAAAGTGTATGTGTTGCCTAAGCACCTAGATGAGAAAGTGGCTCGCCTGCACCTCGCTAAGATTGGTGTTACATTAGAAGAGTTGACGCCGGCACAGTCTGCATATTTGGGCATTCCCAAAGAAGGACCATTCAAACCCGAGCACTATCGCTATTAATAGAAATTTTCGATACCATCGTAAAGCCGTCCTTCGGGGCGGCTTTTTATTTGATCAGTGTTTTTGATTCGGCGGCAATACACTGGCTCACTTTGAGCAACATTTCCTGGAGCGGCGGCGTCAACACCACGCTGGTTTTTTTATCGTTGCGATCAGAGAAAGTAATCGACACCACTTTTTTAGTAGCTAGCTTCTGTAAAGTGGAAGGCGTTGTTACGCCATTCTTCATCATGATATGAAAAAAACCTTCGCAGTTATCGCCACCGGTATTGCGCAACGTCATCTTTTGTTTGCCGCCTTCAAAAAGAAACAGGGCTTCTGACGCTTCGCCGATACAATTGGCATTCCTGTTACTGATCACAAAGAAATAGTCGATCTCTTTGGCGGTTGCATCAATATTCAGTTTTACGTCCTGCAAATCCATAAAACCCGTAAACAACTTGGGCTGGTTGCTGAAATCATCGTTGCCTTTTTGCAGGGCACAATCTTGCGCACCGGCGTGCAGAAAAAACAGCGCAATGGCGAAGGTGAGGCCGAATCTGCTTCTAATCATGCAGCCAAAATAACAAATTCCTTATTTTCACCCGCATGAAGTCCTTCTATCATTTGTTAAGATTTGCGACCTGCCTGGCCATGGTTGGCGTTTTCTATCCAGTACTTAGCCAAACCCCCGCCGCCGATTCGGCACTGATTCCGTTGCCGGCACAGTGGGCCAAAGGGAATGGCCAATTTGTATTGCCCAACCCGGTGACTCTGCAAATACCGGTGGGCGATTCGCTGGGGTTGATCGCTGATCATATTCGTAGTAAAATTGAAATGTCAACCGGTTACGCGGTGCAAGTGCAAACAGGCAATGGTGCAGCCATCCGCCTGGCGATTAACAAAAAAACAGATGTCGCCATGGGGAAAGAAGGATACAATTTGCTGGTGGATGCAAAGGGCATTCAGATCACGGCCAATACAGCCGCTGGTTTGTTTTACGGTGTACAAACCATGTGGCAATTATTGCCGGCTGAAATCGAAAGTAAAACCGTGGTCAAAGAACTGAACTGGACATTGCCCTTTAGTTCTATTGCTGATAAACCCCGGTTTGGTTACCGCGGACTCATGCTCGATGTGGTTCGGCATTGGTTTGACAAAGAACAGGTAAAAGATTTTATCGACCAGATGGTGAAGTACAAATACAATTTTCTGCACTTGCACCTGACCGACGACCAGGGTTGGCGCATTGAAATCAAAAGTCTGCCCCGGCTTACTGACATTGGCGCTTACCGGCCCGAGCGCACGGGTGTGTTTGGCAGTTTCAAGGGTCCACAACCGGAAGAAGCGCGCAACTATGGCGGCTATTTCACCCAGGCCGATATGAAGGAAATCATCGCCTATGCCAAAGCACGTTTTGTTACCATATTGCCGGAGATTGATGTGCCGGGTCATAGCATGGCCATATTGGCGGCCTATCCTGAATTGGCCTGCACACCAGGCACCTATGAGGTGAATGTGGGCAATCGCTTTATGATCTGGCCGCCCGGCGGGCATTTCTATGGACTGGTCGACAATACCCTCTGCCCTGCCAATGAAAAAGTATATGAAACCCTCGATAAGATTTTCGGTGAAATAGCCCAACTCTTTCCGTATGCCTATATCCATATGGGTGGCGACGAAACCTATAAAGGCTTTTGGGAAAAGAGCGATGCCGTGAAAGCACTCATGCAGAAAGAGAAACTGAAAAACATGGATGAAGTGCAAAGTTATTTTGTGAAGCGGGTGAGTAAGATCATCGCTTCCAAAGGCAAAAAAATGATTGGCTGGGATGAGATATTGGAAGGCGGCATTCCGCCCGATGCAGTGGTGATGAGTTGGCGAGGTGAAAAAGGCGGCATTGAAGCGGCGAAATTAAAACACCCTGTCATCATGTCGCCCTCTACATTCACCTATGTGGATTTGTACCAGGGCGATCCCCTGGCCGAACCACCCAGCTATGGCAATGTGCGTTTAAAAAAATCATATGATTTCAACCCGGTGCCGGCCGGTGTTGATTCTACCTATGTGATGGGCGGGCAGGCCAATTTGTGGAGTGAGCGCTTACACACGGTGCGGCATATGCAGTATATGTTGTGGCCACGTGGTTGGGCCGTGGCAGAATCGGTATGGAGCCCCGTTCGATTGAAGAACTGGCCTGATTTTGTTGCCAGAACGGAAGCCCATTTCAAACGGGCCGACCAGGCCGTGGTGAATTATTCTACCAGCATGTATGATCCAATAGTGGAAGTGAAAAAAGTGACAGACAGCAGCATCCAGGTTGTATTGTCGACCGAAATACCCGGACTTGATATCCATTATAGTTTCGACGAGTTTTATCCCGATTTTTATTATCCGGTATATAACCAGCCGCTGTTGTTTCCAGTGGGGGCCAGCAGCCTGAAACTGGTGACATATCGCAACAAACAAAAAATCGGTAAGTCGATCAACCTGCCCCTGGATGAACTAAAAAAGCGGGTGAAGATGAATTAATGCCCCTATTCGTTTATGGAAGAAAAAATTCTTTGACCTCAAACCAAAAATGGTCGAGTTGAAGCAGGTGCTCTTTTAAAAAGGCAATGATCGCCGGCCAGTCGCCCGTTTGCATGAAATGCACCGGGCCAATGGTAATAGCTACCCGGGCAATTGGTTGTCCATTCTCATCAACAGCCTGTGGTTGCCAGTGCCAGCGTGTTGAAGGCGATACGGGTAGTAATGATGTAAACTGCTGTAATTTTTCAAATAACGCTTGTCGTTTTTCTGGTTCGGCGCCTGAGATGTACAGGCCAACGGTACAGGCATCGGCCGCCAGTTCAATGCGGAAATAAATATGCTTCACCCCCGTACGGTAATTCAGCCAACTGACAGGTTCGCCGAAAACAGAAGGCACGGGCGACATATATCGGCCGAAGGCGATGAAAAAACTTTTCTTTTGCGCAGCGATGGCAGTTTTACTATACACGGTACCAAATTTGTTTAAAACTTTCTACATTTTAAGAGAAGCTTTTCAATTACCAGCACGGAAATTGCAGGCTGTATAACAATCCTCACGCTTTACTGAAACCTTATGCAGATAAGATTTGTGAAAAACATCCAATTTACCCGGCTCATCAAAGCAGATGGGCGTCTGCGCGAATTTAATTTCCGGAAGATGACCTTGCTACAGGAAACTTTATTTTCCATTGACGTGGTCGATGACCGGGGCAATCGTGTCATGTTTCGCATGCGCAAAGAAGATAACGAATGGGTGATTATTGCGCAGCCCCTGCCTGCCTGGGTACTGGAGCAGGAAAAAGTGCTGAGTGATATGATCAAGGAAGAACTCAATGCGCAAACCGTCAACGTTTATTAAGATTTGTTGACTAACTTCCGCAGCCAATTATACAACAATGGCTGGTATACTTGATCTTGTTGGCAATACACCACTGGTTACCTTAAAAAAAGTAATTGTCAATCCTGCTGTAACCATTCTTGCCAAACTGGAAGGCAATAATCCGGGTGGCAGTGTAAAAGACCGTGCCGCCTATGGCATGATCAAGGGAGCGATAGATCGCGGCGAATTAAAGCCCGGTATCAAATTGATTGAAGCGACCAGTGGCAATACGGGCATCGCGCTGGCGATGATCGCCAGTTTATACGGGGTGGAAATAGAATTGGTGATGCCTGATGATGCCACGCGCGAGCGCGTATTGGGCATGGAAGCCTTCGGTGCAAAAGTTATTTTAACGCCTGCAAAATCATCGATGGAAGGTGCGATCGACTATGCGAATGCACAGGTGGCAAAAGGCGGTTACCTGATGTTGAATCAATTTGCCAATCCCGATAATTACGAGATGCATTATCGTAGTACGGGTCCGGAGATTTGGCGCGACACCGATGGCGGGGTTACCCATTTTGTTTCGGCCATGGGCACTACCGGCACCATCATGGGTGTATCAAAGTTTTTGAAAGAAAAAAATCCGGCCATCCAAATCATCGGTTGTCAACCCACCGATGGTTCAAAAATACCTGGCATCAGAAAATGGCCGGCCGCTTATTTACCGAAGATATTTGATCGCAGCCGGGTCGATTCGGTATTTGATGTAAGCGAAGCAGATGCGCGGCGCATGGCCGTTCGTCTCGCGCGGGAAGAAGCGATATTCAGTGGCATGAGCAGTGGTGGGGCAGTACATGCTGCCGTTGAATTATCGAAGTCGATGGCAGCAGGCACCATCGTGTGTATCATTTGCGACCGTGGTGATCGTTATCTTTCATCAGATCTTTTCGGTGCCTAACATGCACGCAAAAAAACAAACCTTGTTTTCGCGCATACGCTTCAACGTAAAAAATGCGCCTTCGCCCATCGACGGCACCGGTTGTTTTACCCAGCAGTCGATTCCGGCGCGTACAAAGATTGGTGAACTGGCAGGCGAGATCATTACTTTGCGCGAAGCGCGGCGACGTGTAAAGCAACAGCAGCGTGTGGCCATGGTAGAATTTGGCGATGGCCGCGCCCTCGATGCCAGCGTACAACCCAATGCACTGCGGTATATCAATCACTCCTGCAGGCCGAATAGTTATATGCGTTGCTGTTATGGTCGGGTAGAATTTTACAGCTTACGCAAGATCAAAACCGGCGAAGAAATCACCTGCAATTATGGTGAAACCCACCACGATGGCAAACTGCCTTGTCGCTGCGGCGCCCCTGGCTGCAAGGGTCGTTTGTAAATATTAACAATATCCACAAGCTGTGTATAAGTAACTTAGTAATTGGTATTGGTCTCAATTATATTTGGTTAGATCCCGTGACATTAAAATCCGAAGTGCATTGACAGAAAAAATCATCAACCTTGAAACCGTTAACCCGATTGAATTCTTTGGTGTTAACAATGGCAAGCTCGACATACTAAAAAAGAAATTTCCCCTCCTCAAAATCCTTTCACGCGGTACCCAAATAAAGTTGAGTGGCGCACCTGAACAGGTTGATACAGCAAAAGACAAGATCACCCTCATCGTTCAATACCTGGAGCGCAATGGCCACATGAGCGAGAATTATTTTGAACAGATACTGGGTGGTGATGATGTGGAAACGGTCGACAATTTTGTAGAGCGCAACCCCAATGATATCCTTGTTTTTGGGCCCAATGGCAAAACCGTTCGGGCACGCACCGCAAACCAAAAACGCATGGTAGCAGGCGTAGACAAAAACGATATTGTGTTTGCAATTGGTCCTGCTGGTACAGGCAAAACCTATACGGCCGTGGCCCTGGCCGTTCGTGCCTTGAAAAACAAGCTGGTGAAGAAGATCATCCTCACCCGCCCTGCAGTTGAAGCTGGCGAAAGCCTGGGCTTTCTGCCCGGCGATTTGAAAGAAAAAATTGACCCTTACTTACGCCCATTATACGATGCATTGGATGACATGATCCCGGCCGATAAACTCGGCTATTACATGAGCAACCGTACTATTGAAATCGCGCCGCTCGCCTACATGCGTGGACGAACGCTTGACAACGCCTTCATCATTCTTGATGAGGCACAAAACGCGACCGACCTGCAATTAAAAATGTTCCTCACCCGTATTGGCGCCAATGCCAAGGCGATCATTACGGGTGATATGACGCAGGTCGATCTGCCCAAGAACCAGAAAAGCGGCCTTGAAAAAGCCGTGCGCATTCTGAAAAATGTTGACGGCATTTCCCACATTGTACTCGATGAAGAAGATGTGGTTCGCCACCGCCTGGTGAAAGCCATTATCAGGGCCTATGACCGCGAAAAGGAAAGGGAGCAACAAATGGGAACCTAATAAAGGTTATTTTTGCTCCATGAAATTATTGTTTGGCTGCTTGTTGCTGGCCTTATTGGCGGGCTGTAGTGAAGAAACTGCGTATAAAAAAGCAGAGGATGCACAAGATGCCGGGCGGGAATTTATTCGCGCTTCGCTCGATGGCAATTTTCCGAAAGCTGCTTTTTACCTGCACAAAGACACGGTTAGTTTGCTGGTATTTGAACGCTGGAAAACCGGTTTTCAAAAGATGAGTTCCGAAGAAAAAATGAGTTACCAGCAGTCGAATATCCTGCCAATCGAAATCAAAAACATCAACGACTCCGTCGTTAGCTATACCTACTCGAATTCTTTCAAAAAAATACCAACCACCCTGAAAGTGGTACGAATCAATGGCGAATGGTTGGTAGACCTCACCGAACTACACTAAAAAATTCAGATCAATGCAAACTGTTTCACATCCCTGGCACGGTGTTTCAACCGGCGAACAGGCACCTAAAATTGTAACTGCTGTCATCGAAATTCCACAAGGCTCGCGGGCCAAGTATGAAATCGACAAAGAAAGCGGCTTGCTGAAACTGGATCGCGTTATCTATTCTTCTTTCTATTATCCCTGCAACTATGGTTTCATTCCCCGTACGTATGGCGACGACAAAGATCCGCTCGATATCCTGGTGATTACTTCCATGCCGGTGCAAGCCCTTTGTTTGATGGATGCCAAAGTAATCGGCGTGATGCGCATGATAGACAGTGGCGATGCAGATGATAAAATCATTGCCGTGGCAGCCAACGATCCTGGTGTTAATTACTATAATGTGATTGAACAGTTACCGCGCCACTTCTTCGACGAACTGCGTCATTTCTTTGAAGAGTATAAAACACTCGAAAACAAATCGGTGGTGGTCAATGAATTCCAGGACAAAAACACCGCGCTGGAAATTGTAGAAGCCGGTATCAAATCTTACAACGAACTTTTCGGTAAGGAGCAGAAATAACGTTTGATCGAATGCAGGTGGTGGGTGCGCTTCTGCTGGTCGCGGCTCCAGATACCCGCTTCATCAATATCGTCGATTCTAACTTTTCCGGAAGCATGAATCAGCTCCCGATTGTTCAGCAATATGCCAACATGCGTAATTCGACCATCGGGCTCATCAAAAAAAGCCAGATCGCCGCAAACCGCATTGTCTAAATGAATCGGCTCACCGGTTTCGGCCTGCATCCAGGCATCGCGTTGGATGTAATAGCCCAATTGCCGATATACCATTTGCGCAAATCCGCTGCAATCGATACCACTGAATGTACGACCACCCCATAGATACGTGGTATTGAGGTAATCCATCGCATGGAGCAGCAGCGCTGCATGCAAGGCCGATGAATCTGTTATGCGATGCTGATAAGGTGCATACGACAGCCCGGTAAAAGAAATGGCAAAATGGCCGGCCTGTAAAGGTGATGCATATACGGGCGAGCCTTTAAAAACCGGCATCGGTTGTCCATTGACGTTAGCAAAACCAGTTGATTGGTTGAAAAAGCCAAGCAGGGTCGGTGCTTCGCCAACCAGTGGCGCCGTTTGAATGGCCTGGCTCCAGCCTTCGTACTGATCGGTGAGTGATCGTACCTTTACCCATCCGTCGACCGTATCGTCCAGGAGTGCCAACATTTCTCCCAAAAACAACTGGCTCGATAACTCGGCGCGGTGATTGGGTTCGGTACGCAACTGGCAAATGCCGACAACGGGAACCAGTATTCGATGAATCATAACCGGCAAATTATGGAAAATACCCGCCCATTGCATCTTGAAATAAATACCTTCCCTGCGTGAATTCAGGTAAATACGCACAATATTCTGAACAGGAATTGCTGGAGCGATTCTATGCCGACCGCAATAAGGAATGGCTGGGTGCTTTGCTGGAGCGTTATACCCTGCTGCTATTGGGCGTATGCATGAAATACCTGAAGCAGGAAGATGCCGCACGCGATGCCGTGCAACAGATCTTTTTAAAGGCCATCACGGAGATGGAGAAGTATCGGGTCGACTATGTGAAAAGCTGGCTCTATATGATTGCCCGAAACTATTGCCTGATGCAGTTTCGGGACAAGAACCGGTTTCCGGTCGAAATCAATGATCGCATGCCATTGGAAGAAGACCGGGAAAACCAATTGTTGGAAGCGAAGGAGAAAGAAAAGATGCTGACCTTTATGCACGAAGAACTGGCGCAACTGGGCGACGAACAGCGGCAATGTGTAACTTTATTTTACCTGGAGAAAAAAACCTACCAGCAAGTAGCTGAACAAACCGGTTATAACCTCGGCCAGGTGAAAAGTTTTATTCAAAATGGCAAACGCAATCTACGGCTGATGATCCAGCGCAAGCTGCAGCAAAACGGTCAACATACATGAACCAGGATCTGCTCAACATATTATCTGAAAGCAACAAAGAAGTCGACAATCAATTGTTGATGGACTACCTGAGCGGAAAACTGAAACAGGAAGAACAACACCTGGTGGAAGAATGGCTCACCGATAATCCTTTTGCCGCCGATGCCATTGAAGGCTTGCAAACCTATGGCAACAAAGAAGACATCAATGAAGTCGTCAACCAACTCAATAAAGAGTTGCGTCAATACCTGCAAAACAAAAGGGAAAGAAGAGAGAAGCGACGTTGGAAAGACAATCCCCTCACCTATCTCGCGGTTGTTTTGTTGTTGGTGCTAATCATCATCGCCTATTATATTGTGCGGCTGGCTGCACGTCAATAATGCTGGCGGTCTTGCTTTTCCAGCCAGGCATCAAATACATCGGCCGCGCCTGCCAGCGGCAAACGCACAAAACGAATTTCGCGGCTCGACGGTGCCTTGTCGATTTCATCGTAAATAAAGGCATCGTCAAAATGCGCCCGCGCAGCGTCTGCTTTATCGGCAGCATAATACACCACCGATGGTCGTGCCCAGTAAATAGCGCCAAGGCACATGGGGCAGGGTTCGCAACTGGCGTACAGCTCACAACCGGTTAATTGAAAATCCTGGAGCTCATGGCAGGCTGCCCTGATGGCCACAATTTCAGCATGGGCCGTGGGGTCATTGGAAGATATTACTTCATTGTGTGCGGCGGCAATGACTTGTCCGTCTTTGACAATCACACAACCAAAAGGTCCGCCCTTGCCCGCCTCCATGCCCTGTTGAGCGGTGGCAATGGCAAGCCGCATGTATTTTTCCTGGTCGGATGTCATTACTGGTATTGAATGTACATCGGCATGGGCTTCAGCTTCATCAATTCTTCGGGCGTCATCATGCGACCAGGCGTTTCTTTCAAGTCGTTTTTGTAAAAGAGTTTGAAGCCGGTAAATTCAACCGGTTCTTTGGCTACGAACTGCCGATAGGTATTGATTTTACGCGCCGGTGCACCCCAGCCATCCATATGCACCACCATTTGCACTTCGGGGCGCAACTTGATGGCATCTACATTGGTGAGCATGGCACGCGTAAAACGGTGCAGGATCAGCATCTTGGCCGGCAGGTTGTTTTTCTTCACCAGGTTGGCGAGGTAATCGGCCGCATAGTTAACATCGGCGGCATCGAAAGTGCCAATGCGCGAGCCGGGTTTGGCGCCGGTTTTCATTGAAAACTCCGGATCGATACCCAGGTGCACATTTGGCATGGCCAGGTATTTTTCCAATAAGGGGATCTCTTCCTGCAGGTTGCTTAAGCCCACCTGTATATCGAGGAATACAATGGCGTTGATGGGCTTGGCCATGTTCAGTACAGAATCTATTTGGCTAAAAGGCATGCGGAGCCGGTATTTGCCACCTTTCCCGGGACTACCCTGCGCCGTAACGGCGATATAATGCAGGGCTGGTTGCACAGGGGTATTGGGGTCGGCGGCTTCCCATTTCTTCACTTCTTCCTGCAATTTGGCGCGCATTTGAGGCGGCGGCAATTCGCCCAGAATACCCATGCGGGTACTGTAGAGGTTACCGTAGTAAGCAATAACCCTTTTATAGGGAAGTATCGCACCGGCCACGGGCAATGTAGAAGCAACCGGCCAGCGGCCGCTGCTATCGCCATTGGCAACATATTTTGATTTCTCGAAAAAGCTGGCGGAGTCTACTACAATGGCCGCTGGCTCGTTGCTTAGCGGGGCCTGAAGCGTGTCTTTTGCGGCTGTTTTGATGGTTGAGTCTGCTGCCTGCGCGGTTTTGGCCTTTTCTGAAAAAGCATTGTCGCAAGCGGTCAGCGAAAACGCGGCAAATACTGCCGGAAGGGCACAAAGAATATTGGATTTCATAAACCTATTTCAATTAAAAAATCAACTTCTACAACGAAGTAATGATAAAAATATTTCAAAAAAACCCTGCTGGTTTTAACGGCAGGGTTTATAGAAAATTAGTTATACCGCCGACTCTTTTTTCGGCTCATCATCACCGTCAAATTTGTCTTTCAATTTGGCCCACCAGCCACCTGCTTTTCCCTTCAATTCTTCCCATTTTTCCTTCGCCTCATCGTCCCAGGTATCCACCTCGTCTTTCAGGTCTTCAAACTTGTCGCCCGCTTTCTTCTTCAACTCATTGATCTTCTCATCACTGAAGCCGGTTTTGGTCTGAAAAGACTTCCAAAGCTCTTCCGCTTTGTCGCCCATTTTATCCCAGGTTTCTTCAATTTTATCGGCGGCTTTATCCGCCATTCCCTTGCTGTTCTCCGTGCTCATGGTATTCTGTTTTTAGGTGAACAAGGTAAGCATATTAACCATTCGTTGAATGCAAAAATCTAGCCTGTTTCGATACCGCGCTAACCTGCATAAATGACCCCGCTGGTGGGCGTTTCATGCAATTCCACTTTCACCAGCAAGGGCAGAAAGGGCTTGATATTGTCCCAGATATACACCGCAATGCGCTCGCAGGTCGGGTTCTCCAGGTCGGGCAGGTTGTTCAGGCATTTGTGGTCCAGCCGATCTACCACGGGCCGCACCACGGCCTTTAATTCGGCAAAATCCATCACCCAGCCCAGTTCCGGGTGCAAGGGACCTTCCAGCCATACCCGCAAACGATAGGTATGTCCGTGCATTTCCTTGCATTTATGCCCCACCGGTACATTGGGCAGAAAATGGGCTGAATCAAACGTGAATTCTTTAAAAAGTAGCATAATGGATAACTGAACCGCAAAATTACAAAGCGACCCGCAGAGTTTTGGAAGAAAATACTAATTTAGTCTATTGTTTTACTAGACTATTAAAAACCGCACATGCACCACCCCGTTTTACTGGCTCTTGCTATTCCGCTGTTCACCAGCTTTATATTACTCGAAATGTGGATCGCCCGGAAAAAACGGCTACCCTATTTCAACCTGCCGCAAACCATCGCCAATGTCAGCATTGGCATTGCCGAAAGAGCCTGTGATGTGCTGACCACCTTGTTGTTCTTCGGCTGGTTCCAATATCTGCAACAACAGTTTGGTTTCTTCAACATCAAACCGGGCATTGTACACTGGCTATTATTGCTGTTGTTAACCGACTTTATTTGGTACTGGTACCACCGAATCGGCGCGCATCAACATTTTTCAGGCGGTTATTCGCAATGGGTTCTGGAGCATTTTGCCAATCATCGGTTACCCTGCAGAGATGATCAGCAGCCTTTTGCTGGTACATGGACTCTATCCATTTTTTATCCACACACGGCTCATTGGAAAACTCGGTGTGTTGGAATATGTGTTGGTAACACCGAGCCATCATCGCGTGCACCATACCTGCGATGCGCAGTACCTCGACAAAAATTACGGAGATGTGTTTATCATCTGGGACAAACTATTTGGCACTTTTCAAAAAGAAGAACAGGCGCCTAGGTATGGCATCACCCATCCACTGAAAAGTCATAGCTTACTCTGGCAGCATTTCCACTATTTCATTGAACTGATGGTGGCAGCGCGCGAGAAAAGTTGACGCTGATCAACTGCGGTGCCATCCTCGAAAAGAAAACATGGATTGGCGACAACAACCACGGCAACGCTACTGTATTATTACCGTCGACCGGCAAAATACTATTACCTATTGCTGGTGTATAAGAAGCTTAGGCCCTTTTCTTTCTAGTCACCGGCATTTGCTCTTCGATAGCTTTCGACAAAGCAGGTTTGGTGATACTGCCCGCAAACAACTGGTCATTGATGAACAATGCCGGTACATCGCGAACGCCTTTTTCAACACCTTCGAGTAAGTCGGCCCGCACCGTCCAGCCATACACCGAATCAACCAGTTTAGGGATGAAATTTTTGTCTTTCATACCCGCTTCGGTAGCGTAAGATTTAAGGCTGATAGAACCCAAGCGACGGCGGTTCTCGAAAAGAAGATGGTGCATCTCCCAGAACTTTCCTTCCTGCACGGCAGCAACAGCCGCTTCGGCCGCTTTGTGCGAATGTTGGTGAATTCGGGTTAACGGAAAATGCCTGTACTGAAATTTTACTTTGCCTTCAAAGCTGCTGAGGATGGCATCGATCACGCCCTGCGCTTTGGCGCATGCTTCGCTTTCATAATCGCCATACATAACCAGGCTGATGGGCGCGGTTTCGCCCCCGATCCATACGGTTCGAGGTTCAATGATCTCGATTTTATTCGCATTCATGTATTGATAACAAAATCAGGTTTGAATTGTTCACTGCCCGTTCCGGTTCTTGGCGGCCTGAGCGCGAATCATTTCCGAATAGCTCCAACCCTTCTCCAAAGCATTCAGTATCAAGGCTATTCGCTTTGTCCGGGTAGCCTCGGTTTTGGCATCATCCACCCATTTGCTGAAATAACGCTGGTGCGAACCGCCCAGGGTTTCGAAGAAAAGGCTGGCTTCCGGCGCGTCTGCCAGGCAATCCATCAGTTCCTGGTTCATCAGGTACCCAGCCTCGTCCTCTTCCAATTGTACCGACACCACGGCCCCTACCGGTTGCCGGATTTGTCTGCGCATACCCGCATTCAGGGCAATGATAAAATCACCCCCACCCATGGGCAAGAGGGCAACAGCCCTTATTTCCAGGTCACCGATCTTTCCCTTCACCCGAAACGAGGTTTTCTGGTCTTTCTTAATCTTCCCCGCCACCGCGGCTGGAATCCGGATATAGGTCCAGCCGGATTTCTCGCCCTGCTGCTGAAATTTTTCAATGGTGGCTTTGAAACAGGTCATAAAAAGCTGGATTCTTATTCATTCCTGAAAACGACCACGCCGTCAAATACGTCCACCAATACCGGTTTGTCTTTGTCAAGATCGCCCATCAGCAATCGCTTACTCAATTTGTTGACGATTTCTTTTTGGATCAGCCGCTTCAACGGTCGCGCACCGAAAACCGGATCAAAACCATTCTCGGCGAGATAGTCGATGGCATAATCACTGAATTCCAGTTTGATGCCATTCTGTGCCACCAGGTCTTGCAATTGTTTCAATTGAATCTTGATGATCTGGCGGATATCGCCCCGCAACAGTGGTTGGAACATGATGATTTCATCCACGCGGTTCAAAAACTCAGGGCGAATGGTTTGACGCAACAAATCCATCACTTCCCGCTTGGTTTTGTCCACCACTTCTTCGCGGTTTTTCTCGTTCACATCTTCAAAATTCGCCTGGATAATATGGCTACCGATATTGCTGGTCATGATGATGATGGTATTCTTGAAATCAACCACCCGACCTTTGTTATCGGTCAGTCGACCATCATCCAGCACCTGCAACATAATATTCCATACATCGGGGTGAGCTTTTTCAATTTCATCAAGCAATACCACACTATAGGGTTTTCGTCTAACCGCCTCCGTTAGTTGTCCGCCTTCATCATAACCCACATAACCCGGAGGGGCACCTACCAATCTCGACACCGTGTGTTTCTCCTGGTATTCGCTCATATCAATGCGCGTCATCAGGTGTTCATCATCAAAGAGGTATTCTGCCAGTGCTTTCGCCAATTCCGTTTTTCCCACGCCGGTGGTACCCAGAAAAATAAAGGAGCCAATCGGCTTGCGCGGATCACTTAGTCCTGCGCGGCTACGCCGGATGGCATCGGCCACGGCCGTGATCGCCTCTTCTTGTCCTACTACCCGCTCATGCAAATGCTCTTCCAGGTGCAGCAATTTTTCACGTTCACTTTGCATCATCCGTGTAACCGGAATGCCGGTTGCTTTGGCCACTGCTTCGGCAATATCTTCTGCATCCACTTCCTCTTTCATCAGCCGGTTGCTGTTGGCACTAAAGGCCTTCAGTTCGGCCGTATAATCGGCAATATGTTTTTCTTCTTCTTTTATTTTGCCATACCGGATCTCGGCTACTTTGCCGTACTCGCCATTGCGTTCCGCTTTTTCGGCTTCCAATTTCAGGCTTTCGATGGCAGCTTTGGCTGTTTGTACTTTCTCCACCATCTCTTTTTCCTGTTGCCATTTTGCTTTGAGCGTATCGCGTTCTACACTGAGGTTACTGATATCGACATTGAGGTCGTGCAGTTTAACTTCATCGTTCTCGCGCTTGATCGCTTCTCTTTCAATTTCGAGTTGGCGAATCTGGCGATCGAGTCGGTCGAGTTCCTCGGGACTTGAATTCATTTCCAGGCGCAGCTTGGCGGCGCTTTCATCAATCAGGTCAATGGCCTTGTCGGGCAGGAAGCGATCGGTGATATAACGATGCGATAATTCAACGGCGGCAATAATCGCTTCGTCTTTGATCCGCACATGGTGGTGTGTTTCATACCGGTCTTTGATGCCGCGTAAAATCGAAATCGCATCTTCTACACTCGGCTCATCAATCATTACTTTTTGGAAACGACGCTCCAGGGCCTTGTCTTTTTCAAAATACTTTTGGTATTCGTTGAGCGTGGTTGCACCAATGGCACGGAGCTCACCGCGGGCAAGGGCTGGTTTTAAGATATTGGCTGCATCCATCGCGCCTTCACCGCCACCGGCACCAACCAGGGTATGGATTTCGTCAATAAAAAGAATGATCTCGCCATCGCTTTTGGCTACTTCATTCACCACTCCTTTTAATCGTTCCTCAAACTCGCCTTTGTATTTGGCACCGGCAATCAGTTGGCCCATGTCCAGCGCATAGATAATCTTCGATTTCAGGTTCTCCGGTACATCGCCATTCACAATGCGCATGGCGAGTCCTTCGGCGATGGCTGTTTTACCTACGCCTGGTTCACCTACCAATATCGGGTTGTTTTTACTGCGACGGCTAAGGATATGCAACGTGCGACGAATTTCTTCATCGCGGCCAATGACCGGATCGAGTTTTCCGTTTCTACCCAATTCATTCAGGTTTTTCGCATACTTGTTCAGGGTATTGAATTGTGTTTCCTGCGTTTGCGAATTGATGGTAGAACCTTTGCGTAATTCTTTAATGGCTGCGATGAGGCCTTTTTCAGTGAGGCCAGCTTCTTTCAACAATTTGGCCGAAGAATCATTGCCCTGTTCGATGGCCAGGAGCAGGTGTTCGGGCGTTACGAATTCATCACCGAAAGATTTTAATACCGATCCGGCCCGCAATATCACATTATTGGCATCACGGCTGATCGACTGGGCAGGGTCGGCACCTTGTGCTTTGGGTAATTTATCGAGCAACACATTTAACTGTGTTTCCAGTTGCGGTACATTCACCGCATTTTTTTTCAGCAGGTATTCAACGGGCGAATCATTTTGGTCAAGCAATGCTTTCAGGATATGCTCCGTTTCTATATTGGTATTCTGCCGGTCGAATGCAATCTGCTGTGCTTGCTGTATGATCTCGGCGGCTTTTACTGTAAAATTATTCAGGTTCATATTGTTTGTTTCTCCTATGCTAATTTATCAAACTATATTCCATACTGTTAAAACAGTTACAATGGCAGGGGAAAACACAATAACCTGACGCAGTTGCAGTTTTTTAAGAAAAAGACTGTAATTATTTCAGTTTCTGTGTTTTACCTTGTTAAAAATATGCGTCTATGACCCCACGTTTTTTGACCAGCTTCCTGAATAGCTTGCTCGTTTTGGGATCTACTGCCATGGCCCAAACCAAGGCGCCCATGCTAGATATTCCCGCCATCACCGCCGGGTTGGAGACCTATAAAAAAGACCTGGGCAATGATTTTGTGGTGATTGTACAGCGCGATGGAAAAGACATTTACCGGAAAGAGTTTGGCGAATTGAAAGCTACTTCGCAAGAAGCAATTGGGGCAGCCAGTCAGTGGTTGACAGCGGCGCTCACTATGACCTTTGTAGAAGAAGGCAAGATTGCGCTCGACGATAAATTGGGCAACTACCTGCCTTCTTACCAAAGTTATAGCAAGGGTTGGGTGACTTTTCGCCAATGCCTGAGTCATACCACCAGTATTGAACAAGACCCGCCAGCTTTCGGCGCGCTGCTCAAAAAGAAAAAATTCGAATCGTTGGAAGCCGAAGTGAATGCCTATGCAAAAGACAGGAAACTGCAAGGCAAACAGGGCACGCTCTTCTATTACGGAAGTGTTGGCCCCAATACCGCCGGTTATGTTCTTGAACTGATTGGCAAAAAAGATTACGACAGATTATTTCGCGAACGCCTGTCAAAAAACCTGGGCCTGAGAAGAACCAGCTTTATGAGTGATGGTTTAGAAGCAGAAAGCCCCTTTGCCGGTGCCAAATCAACGGCCGATGATTATATCAAATTCCTGTCGATGTTGTTGAACAAAGGGAGTTTTAACGGCAAACAAGTATTGAGTGAGAAGTCGGTGAATGAAATATTGAAGGTGCAAACCGGTGCCGCTAAAATGGTATATGCATCACCGTTATCGCAGGGAAACGCCTACGGACTGGGTTGCTGGTTACAAGAAAAAGATGAACAGGGAAATGGAACCCTGGTTAATTGTCCCGGGGTGAGCGCAACCTGGCCCTGGATCAGCAAATCAAAAAATTACGCAGCCATTGTATTTACGAAATCCGAATCGCCCGAACAAAAACGGATGGTGTTTGAAGCCATCCGCGAATTAATTGAAGCCAACTTACCAAAATAACTCATTCTTTTTTGACGAGTACAATTTTACTATGATCAGATTTATACAACTGGTCGTAGAACTTGACGAGGTCGTTGTATTGCGCCGCTTCAAAGCGACCCTGGTTCAACTGAAGTTTCCGGCAATACAGCACTTCATTCCCTTTTAGCACAGCGCTCACTTCATATTGGCCAAATATCGTGGTCAATTGCATCGGTTTAATCGCCGCTTCCAGGGTATACCCTTCCGGCACCTGAATTTGAACCGTATCAATTTCTGTGAACTCACGGATAATATCTATCCAATATTGTCGGGCAGTATCTGCCGTCAGTTTGCGTTCCAGGCGGTTCAAAACATTGGGTTGTAAAAAAATGCGCTTGCCGGTTAGCTGGGCATAGTGCTGGGCCACAAATTCATACTTCTCGTTCACGACGGGCAATCGGTTACGTTCTTCGGCTATTGAAAATCCATTGATATCGTAATTGGGTATATCGAGCGTGGTCTTAATATATTTCAGTTGCTCTTCTTTGGAATAGGCATTGACAACATGCTGCAGGGTTTCGCCCGTTTCGCCCCAATATTGGTTATTGGCTTTCATTTGCAAGGAACCATCATCCAACAATTTGCCTGTTAAACGGGTTATTTGCACATTCTCTTTTTTGGTATAACGAGGGGTGGTCACCACTTTACCACCTTCTTCGGTTATCAACAATGCATGCCGGTTGCCGGTAAAGGAGCCGGCATAGCCGAATGGATTTGTCTGACTGGTGCATTCCAGCCAGATGGTATCCTTTTCAAGGGGAACAGCACAAATCGCATGGTTAAAATAGGGCGAGGGAAAATCAGGAAATAGGTCCTTTTTGCCGGAACCCGCATTTATAAGGGTATAATACCCTTTGATTCCCGCTTCTTTGAGCATGGCTACCATAAAATTGGAAAGGGCTTTACAATCGCCATAGCCTTTACTAGCAACATAAGAAGCCGGGAAAGGCCGCCAGCCGCCAATACCAATCTGTACAGCAATATAGTGCGAATGTTTTTGCAGGAAATCGTATAAAACCCGCACTTTCTGCTCCGTACCGCTTACTGAAGCCGTCAGTTCATGCACCTTGTTTTTCAGGTCAGGTGGCAATTCGTCCAGGCTTTGCCGCATCTGCCCGATAAAGGCACCATATTCTTTCCAACTGTTCAAAGAGCCGGCAAAATCTTCCATCTTAAAAGCGCCCATTGTAAATTGTATCACGGGCGCTAGGTCGCTTATGACTGGCGCAGCATATTCTTTGATAAATGCCGGTTGGTTCTTTAGCTCCCAGGTCCAGCTATTTTTCTTGGGATCCGTTCCTTCCTGCGGCGACTGGTTAAAATTGTACAGTTTACGATGGATAACCATGTCTTTGTCGAAGCTGATGATGAACCGGCTTTTCTCCACACTTATTTCCTTATCCATCACCGGTTGCCACTTCGGAAGAAACATCGTCAAGCTTGAATTTAGCTCTGATTCGTAAACGACCGTATAAGGATAGGTTTTGTAAAAAAATGCATGGCTTTTGTAACGATCGTCACTGGCAAAAGTTACACCATCATAAACGGGATAATCTTTAATCTCGCTTTTTTTAAGACTGCGAATCTTTTTGCCCAACGCGTCGTAGAGTTCACCTTCTACGTATTCGATCGACTGCAGATCAGAATAGAATTCTGTCCAGGAAGCTTGGTCTTCGGCCGATTCATCGAGGATCGTGATAACGATCTTTTCTTTTACATTGTATTTGCTGGGCGACTTAATATCAACTGTCACTTCTTGCAGTCGTACAACGGCATGGGCATTTTTCAATAATTCTTTCGGGATGGATGATACAGCGTATTCAGGTTTATCGCCCGCCCAGGATGTAAGCTGAACACCAATGAGTATAGAAAACAGGAATAGACGCATGTTAATTCTTTTTAAGCACAATTTGCTCCTGTTGCTTTTTTACAACAAAACCGAAAAAGTCGCGCAGTGAGTTGTACTCATCTGGCTGAAAAGTTGCTTTTTCCAATTTTAACCGGCACCGCATTTGTATCAGTCCATTCTCCGCACTTATCAGGTATTCGAACATTCCTTCATCGCCATTGAACATAACGCGGGTTGATTTCGGCAGATCATCTACTTTGTATCCATCCGGCACGTTCATGGAAAAAATATACATCTGATCGATTCGATAAGGTATTTCAACCGGGTAGCGCCGATTGGCTGCTTTGAAAGGGTTTTCTTTATATCCTTCGGCCATCACCGGATTGATATATACCAGGTCTTCGTTTTCGGTGTTGAAATGCAGGTTGTAAGAGAGTTTAATGGGCTGCTCCAACATTTTAAGGGAGTCAATCGTCAGGTTGTCAACTTGCATCTCGCTGCCATAACTCTTTTTAATTTTTTCCAACAAACTGTTTTGGCCCGACTCCCGAATCTCACCACGCCTCGAGGTTGATTCCATGTACCCTAAATTATCCTGCACCGTAGCCTCAAATTTCTTTCCATCACTCTGCACCGTAACCAAGGTTACTTTTCGCTCCAGCAGCGAGTCTGCATCCAGGCGAATGGGAACCGTAGCCGCGGTTAACACACGCGCATGGCCATTGTAACATTTACTGGGCATTTTATTGAAACCCAGGTCTGGCACGCTGGCATCCATTATATAATCATTTTCACCGATCAGTGCGGCACACACCACATAATTGAACCGGTCGAGCAAGGGGTATACTTCATTGGTGATTCCGTGCGAACGGGTACTGAGGATGACGGGATAGGATTCTATTTTTTCATGACGCAACATGGCGAGCAACAATAAATTCAGGTCGGCCACATTGCCTGACTTCGTTTTCACTACATCTTTCAAAGTAGTGGTGGTGTACATCCCGTTCTGCGTACACTTGTAATTGTCACGCACATAAACAAACAAGCGCCGGGTCTTCTCCACCGGATCTGTTGCATTGCCAAGCACTGGCTTGATAATATCATCGAGCCAACCATTGTTTTTGTCGACCTGGCTGCCAAATTGATCATTCTTCATCAGGTCAGTGGTCACTTTATTCCAATCTTCCATTACCAGTATGGGTACCTGGTTGGGATAGCGAATGGACGACAATTGAAAATCTATTTTCGAACGGTGGTTGTCGATCGTAGTCGTGTACAATTCTTCTTTGATCGAAGGAACATCTTTGATCACCCATCTTTTCTGGTTTGCCATGGCCGTCAACGTAAATGAACCACTTTGGCCCGCGCCGGTATTGTCGCGAATCAAATAAGTACGCGATGTTTGGTCCGATTTTTCAATAGACCAGGGCAGGTAACCCTGTTTCAAGTAAACAAAGTCGTGGTACTCGGGTATCTCCACATTGTATTCACTCCAGAGACAGGGATAGTCGCCCTGAAATTCCCAGGGACGAAATTCAAACAAATAGTCTGACTTGATTTTATAGGTCAATTCGAATAAGGTGCCAGCCTTCAATTGCGGCATGGAGAATTTCTTATAGCTTAAACTTTTTGATATCTTCTGCGTGAAAACCTCTTTTGACTCCAGTTTGGTTTCGACGATTTTTCCCGCCTCCAGGTTATAGGAAATGCCTTTTAAACTGGATATTTCCTCTTCCATATTACTGGATTGCGACTGATACACAGGTATCTCAAATTTTCCCGCATCTACCCCATTCTGGTCTACAATATAAACGCGCATTTTTCGCTCAAATTCGTAGCCAAAACCGCCTTTGTCGTTACCGACCACGCTCGACCGACCAATGTCGGCCAGAATAACGGCATGGGCGCCAGAGTCAAAAGCAGGAATAGTAACGGAGAAGTCGGCCGGCGAAACCTTGCCGAATTTGATGGGTGATTTGTCTTGGGCAGACAAACTGATGCTACAAGCAAGCATAGGCAATAGTACCCAGTTCCGGATATGCATAGGTCAGGTTTGAATAGTAACGAATAAGTTGGGCTGAATTATTGTGCAGGTCGATTAAAAGGATCGAAAAAAGACGACATAGCAATGCCTGCAGGCGGGCGGTTTGGTGTAAAGGGTAACATGTATCAAGGTTTAGTAGTAGAAATTTACAAGGAATTAATCGCTATACCAAAGTATTTTGCAGCCGTGCCGATCAGCAGCGCCGATATTAAAAAAATGGCCCATACTTTGGGCTTCCTGCATTGCGGCATTGCAAAAGCACGCCGCCTTGAAGCCGATGAGCGCTTCCTGGAAAGCTGGCTCCACAAAGGGTTTCAGGGCTCCATGTCATACATGGAAAACCATTTTGATATGCGCGTTGACCCCGCTAAACTCGTACCCGGCGCACAATCAGTTATAACGCTGTTGTATAATTATTATCCGCCTGTTGTTCAGAACGACCAGGTTCCGAAAATTGCCAAATACGCATATGGCAACGATTACCACGAAGTGATTCGCACAAAACTAAATGAACTGTTGTTTCAGATCCGGGCTTCGGCAGGTGAGGTACAGGGACGCGGCTTTGTTGATTCGGCACCGGTGCTTGAACGGGCCTGGGCCCGTGAAAGCGGTCTTGGTTGGGTAGGCAAGAATGCAAATCTCATCAACCGCAAAGCCGGTTCTTTCTTTTTTATTGCGACGCTTATTACTGATCTAGTGCTGGAAGCAGATCCGGCATTTGCGGGCGACTATTGCGGCACTTGCACGCGCTGCATTGATGCCTGCCCTACCAATGCCATCTTACCCAATGGGTCTGTTATTGCCAATCAGTGTATCTCTTATTACACCATCGAACTGAAAGCGGCAATGATTCCCGAAGAACAAAAAGGAAAATTTGACAATTGGGCATTTGGCTGCGATACCTGCCAGGATGTTTGTCCGTGGAACCGCTTTTCTCAGCCGCACCAGGAGCCGGCTTTCAATATCCTGCCTGCATTACAGGAAATGAACACCGCCGATTGGGAAGCCCTGGGTGAAGAAGCGTTCAAAAAAATATTCAAGCATTCGCCCCTCAAGCGCACAAAGTACACAGGCATGCTGCGCAATCTTCGATTCCTCAACACCTAACGTATTTGCCGCAGTTTTAGTCGGGTACCCAGCCCAAGGAATAACATCTTCCTATTGCCACCGGTATTGTCGTTGTTGTTCAGGTTGTACTGAACAACCGGACCCAGCGAGATGGGCAGCCCCGCTGTCGGATTGACCGTATAATATATGCCGGTGAACAAAGCCGTTTGGATGGTATTGAAACTTTTATCGTCGCGGTAATAATAACCCGATTGACTATTGAACTGGAAAGCATTCTTGCCCACCAATACGCCCGAGCTAAAACCACTGTTCAGGAACCAGCGTCCATTCCGGTCGAAATTCCACGACAACTCCACCGGAAATAAAACGGCATGAAAGGAGTTGGTGAAATCTTCGTTCTTCGCAGACGTGCCGGGCGGCGCTGCCATGGCCACCAGGAAACGATTGCCCACCAGGGCGGTCGACGAATCAACCACGTCACCAAATTTTATCAGGTTGGAACTATAACTATACTGAACGCCCACGCCAATACGCAGCTTTCTGCTCACCGGATAACTCACCTGAAACTGTGCCTGAAAGGCCGGGCCCGCTTTGATGGTGGAAGGTTGGCGCTGTACAAAAGTCAGGTTGGATGGCAGGGCCAGGCTGGAGATATTGTTTGCACCGGGATTTGCATAACTGGCCTGGTATTCAGGCGTAGAAGATTTGAAGCTTTCAAACAAACCACTCTGCAATGAACTGTAACCCATCTTTAGGTCGAGTGCATAAGCCCATTCGCTGCCGGCGGCTGTAGCTATTTCTACTTCGGGTGCAGGATTGTGCAACAGATGTTGGCTCGTTTTCTTACCGGTTGGCGCAAGAATATTGGGTGTGTTGCTGCCCGTTTGGAACAAATAGGCAGACAAATAAGGAGCAGCCACCTTGTTGAGGGTTAAGTCTTTTGCAGCCTTTTGCTTATTGCGATCAGCGCGTTGCGCTTGGTCTTGAAACAAAGAAGCGTCGTGCGGCAAGAACGCATTTTGTTGGAGAGAAATCTGCTCATTATTAGAAGCCCGCTGAACCCGCTGCAGATGATCCGGTTTTTTTGTTTTCCTTGCTGCAGTTAAGTTCTTTTTGTTCGCCGTCAAGTCTTTACTGTTTGCAGTTACCGCTCTGTTTGCAATGACTTCTTTATTGTTTTCTTTTGCTTCCTTTTTGTTTGCTTTTGTATTCTTGAAGCGAGTCGTGTTTGTAGAATTAGCTGAAGTTGTAGTATTATCAGAAGATGCGTCCGTATAGGGCGCTGTAATCCCATCGGTCGTTTTGTTTTTTTGAGGCGTTACGATTGTATGCTCGTTCGCGGCAACAGCCTCTGCTGTCGCTGCCAGATCAACTGCCTGAGAACTTACTGCCTTCGCATCGGAAAGATTGGTTGACGTTGGTTGACCGCTTCTATTGCTCTCCCACCACCAGGAAGCGCCGAGCGACAAGCACAACAAAGAGGCAGCTGAGAACCACCAGATGATGGCACGACGGCGCTTCTTTTCCTTCAGGCGGGCAGCAACCGCTTCCCATACCGCAGGAGAAGGTTCTACAAGCAAACTACTTGCTTTTTCCCCCAGGGCTTTATCAAATTCATGATCGGGCATAGCGAGTTATTTTTGACGGTTCGGATTCTTTTTGCAGCCAGGTGATGAGCAGGCTGCGTGCCCGGGCATATTGCGAGCGGGAAGTTCCTTCATGAATACCCAGCATCGCGCTGATTTCAACATGCGAAAAGCCCTCTACCGCATGCAGGTTAAAAATGGTTTGATAGCCCGGCGGAAGTTGCCTGATCAGGTCGGCCAGTTGTTTGGCATCGAGCGTTATTGCCGGGTTGTCGGGTGAAACGGGATGCAGAAAACTTTTGTCTTCGGCACTAAAGGAAAGGTCATATTGGTATTTACTGTTCTTCTTCAGATAATTAATCGCTGTCGTCACCATAATTCGCCTGATCCAGGCGCCCAAATCACCTTCCCCCCTAAACTGCCCGAGGTATTGAAACACCTTGACAAATCCTTCCTGTAAAACATCCTCCGCATCCTGAACAGATTTTGTATACCGATAGCACACACCCAGCATCTGCGCGGCGAACTGCTCATAAAGCGATCGCTGCGCTGCTGCTTTGCCTTTCAGGCAATCGCGCACCAGTTGCTGTTCATTCATCATATATCCGCTCATTTGACAAGTGCTGCCCTTGTTCCGTTGCATGAATGTCCGACAAAACCGCAAGTCGTTGATTACAAATCACATAAAAAAACTGCGCCCGGAAACCCAGGCGCAGTCCTATTATAAAAACCAGGGTTATTTAACCGCTACAGCCACTTCGGTTTTATCCCAGGCAAAGATCATATTACCCGCATTAAAACGAATGGTAAACTGTTCAACCGGCGAGCCCAGCGTCTTAACCGGCGCCTTCACTTTTAATACGTCTTTGTCTTTGTTTTTGTCGTAATCATAAGCACCCCATTGTTTCAACTGGCTGTTTAAAATAATGGTCCACTCTGTTTTCTCCGGAATCACAAACAAGGTATAGGTGCCGGCCTTCACTGGTTGTCCGCCGAGGCTTCCGTCTTTCGCGAAACTGATCTCGGTTGCTTCGTCGGCACCGGCGCGCCACACTTTTCCAAAGGCTTCTAATCCCCCGAAAATATCACGGCCTTTTTTATAGGGTCGGCCATAGGTAACGGAGATATTTCCGTCTTTAACGGTTTCATGCGGACTCTTACGTTGCTGGTCTTGCGCGCAAGCAGGTAGAATTGAACTGATGGCAACAAATGCAAGGAGGAGGTATTTCATACTTGATGTTTATTGATGAATAGATGAATTGACGAGTTGACTCAATTTTTTGAGGTCTTGTTCCATAACGGGCCCGAACTGTTTATCATAAAGTATGCCACCAAACTTTTCCCAGGGGTACCAGGGCAGGTGGAAATCGATATACCATTGAACCGTTAAGGTACCTGGCCGAATTTCATATACGGCCAGGCCATTGTCGATGGATTGATTTTTAGTTTTAAACACGGTCTTTACCAATGAATCGCTTACGCTGCTGATGCTTAGGCTGCCAGTTTTCGAAGCAGCGAGGCTGTTCCATTGTTCCCATCCCGCAACGCTGTTGATCAAAGGAATTAGTTTCTGCCTTTCCCCTTCTATGTCTATCGCCCGCGAAACCCGGATATGCGAAGGAATAAGCAAACTAAATGCCAGCATTAGCAAGAAAAACGCAATGACACTGATCAATACTAACTTTAATACTTTCATAGCACTATTCCCAACGGAAAATTTTAATGGCTACCGCATAAATAATTACGCCCCAGCCAAGCAAACTAAAAATTTGTGGCCAGCAATCGGTGAGGTGCGCACCTTCAAAAGCGATCTTCCGCATGGCATCATTGAAAAATGTCAGTGGCAATACGCGACAAATGGGTTGTAACCAGGCAGGGAAAGCAGATATCGAAAAGAAAGTACCAGCCAGTAAAAATTGTGGCAAGGTGATCACGTTTGCCAGTGCCGGGATACTGCTGTCGTGTTTCGCCAGGCCGCTTACAATAAAACCAAATCCCATAAAAACTAGCAGGGCAATAAAACTCAACACCAAAATTTCGGCGAATGTCAGCAGGCCGTGAACCAGGGTGAATTTAAAGGCAAAATGGCCAATGGCAATGACAATTACCGAGGTCATTAACTGAAAAATAACCCGACCAATACCCTCGCCAATCATGATCGATGTTTTGCTGACGGGTGTAGCAAACATTCTTTTTATGACCAGTTGGTGTCGCAGGTTGAAAAACAAAAATGCCACGCTAAAAACCCCCATGCTCAACAGAGAAAAGCCAAGTTGTCCCGGGAGAATAAAATCAATGGTGCGGTATTCCCGAACCGTTTCAATGGCTGTTTTAGTAACAGCGATGGTAGGTTGATTGACCTGGCTGGCTTTGTCAATGCGGTTGATCACATTCTCCAGCATCGGTAGAAAAATGGCATACTTATCAGCACTGGCGGTGGTAGCCCTGAATTGAACGATGTACCTGGCATTCGAAGCGCTGTCAGTATTGGGCTGAATATTTACTTCACCCGTAATCCTTCCCTTCACCAGGTCTGACCTTAGCGAAGCGCTGTCTTTTTCCCGCACAAAGCGAATATTCGGCATACTGCGCAATCCCTGGTACACCGCATTGGCCGTGTCGGCATTTTTATTCATCGCGATGGAAAAAGCCGGCGATCCATTGTTGCCAATGAAACCGAATACCAGGATAAAGACCATCGGGAAAAAAATACTGAACAGAATAGCATTGGGACTTCTGAACATCGCCTGCAAGCTGGCGCGGGTAACGGCCAGCATGGCTTTGAACTGACTATAAGGCTGCGTCATGAAAGATCAATAAACTTTTAAGCGAAAAGGCATCTTCGTTTGTGCCTGCCCGAAACCTGCCTGCAATTGCGACAGCTCCTGGTACCAGCCAATCATTTCTTTGCCCAGCGCGTTTTTCAAGCCCGCTGTTTCTGCATTTTTTTGGTAGCTGCTTTTCCAGCGTTCCATAAAATTTTGGGGTTCGGGAAATTCACGTACGCGGTATGAATTCACTTTGGCCAATTTGGCGGCCGCTGCCAAGGCATCGTCGAGTGTACCGATGCGATCTACCAGTCCTATTTTAATGGCACGATTGCCCGTCCACACACGGCCTTGCCCAACACTGTCCACTTCAGCCACAGGCATGCGCCGGCCATTGGCCACCCGCGTTAAAAAGGTGTGATAGATGCTGTCAACGCCTTCTTGTATAAACTTCTTCTCCAAATCAGTGAGCGGCTCCGCGATATTCGGACTATTGGCAAACGGTCCGGTTTCGACCCCATCAAAAGTGACACCCAATTTCTCGTCCATGAATCCCTGCAGGTTGGGTATGATCGAAAACACCCCAATAGAACCGGTAATGGTATTGGGCAAAGCAAAAATACTGTCGGCATTACAGGCCATATAATAACCGCCTGAAGCAGCCACATCACCATAGCTCACCACCACCGGTTTGTCTTTTTTTGCCAATGTAATTTCGCGCCACATGTTTTCACTTGCCATGGCACTACCGCCACCACTGTTGATGCGAATAACGATGGCTTTGATATCTTTGTCGAGCCGCGCTTTGCGTATCAACCGCCGGTACCGATCACCACCAATCTGGTCATTACTGCCATTGCCATCAACGATATCGCCCGTTGCATAAATCAAAGCGATCCTGTCGCTGCCACTGCCCTTGTATGAAACCGCCGATGCATATTTGGCCATCGACATAAACGAAATGGTTTCAATACTCTTGCCGCTGCTCTTGCTTCTTATCTCTTCTTTCACTTCATCTTCGTAACGCATCCCATCACAAAGCTTTGCATTCACTGCATCTTCGGCCGACCGAATGGCACCTGTATTGGCCATATTGCGCAGCGCCGCCGAATCCAGGTTTCTGCTCCGGGCCACCGCAGCGAGAAAATGCTGGTAGAGGTCTTCCAACAACACGCGCGATTGCAGTCGATTCGGATCTGTCATATGCTCTTCCCGAAAAGGTTCGGTGGCACTTTTAAATTTACCTGCGTAAAATATCTGCGGCTGTATTTGTAGTTTATCAAGTGCCTTTTTAAAAAACACATATTGCAAACCCATGCCCTTCCAATCCAATCCGCCTTTCGGGTGTACATATATTTTATCTGCGATGCTGGCCACATAATAGGCCTGCTGCGGCACCACTTCGCCATAAGCAATGATAAACTTGCCGGCCTTTTTAAAGTCATCGAGCGCAATGCGCAATTCTTCATTGGTACCAAAACCATTTGCATTGCCACCACATTTCAGGTAAATACCATCTACCTGGTCATTTGTTTTGGCATGGCGGATGAGTCGCACCATATCGTATACCCCGGGACTACCACCTGGTTCTTCAGAGAATAGTCCGCCGAACGCGTCTTCCTCACCCTGCTCCGGAATATTCGCACTCAAATCCATGAACAATACGGTATGCGAATCGACAGTTACTTCAGATTTGGCGCCAATGGTCGATGCTATGCCGATTAAGATAAAAAAGCCCAGCACGCAAAAAACCACCAGGGCCAACAACGCCGCAAAAAAGAATTTAAAAAATTGACGCATACCAGATATTTGGGCTGTAAAGTACAGAAACTATGCATACAGCCTATTTATTGCTGGGTGGGAATATGGGAAACCGGCTATCGCAATTGTCAGCGGCCGCCGGGGCCATTGAACGGCAATTGGGCAAACTGTCACAACGATCGGCCGTGTACGAAACTGCTGCCTGGGGCAAGGAAGATGAACCACCTTACCTGAACCAGGTGCTGGTATTGCAAACGACGGTCAAGGCACCGGCCCTGATGACGGCCTTGCTGGCAATTGAACACGAACTCGGGCGCGAACGCAGGGCTCGCTATGGCGCGCGCGTCATTGATATAGATATATTGTATTATGACGACCTGGTGCTCCATACGGCGCATGTACAATTGCCGCACCCGCGATTATCGCTTCGGCGTTTTGCGCTGGTGCCCTTGGCAGAAGTGGCGGCGGCCAAAAAAGACCCGGTTGATGGTCGCACCGTCGCCGAACTGTTGCGCGATTGCCCCGACAAATTACCCGTAAAAAAATATACGGAAAGCGAGCGGCTTTAAGTTTCTTTGTATATCGCATGAATTATCATTTCATCACGATCGAAGGAAATATCGGCGTCGGCAAAACCACTTTGGCACATATTCTTGCCAAGCATTACAATGCCCGGTTGGTGCTGGAAGCATTTGCAGATAATCCCTTTCTTCCCCAGTTTTACGAGAACCCGGCACAGTTTGCATTTCCGCTCGAATTGTTTTTCATGGCCGAACGGTACAAACAATTGAAAGAACTGATTCATACCAAAGATCTTTTTCACAACGTAACCGTATCTGACTACCTCTTCACCAAATGTTTGCTTTTTGCCAAAGTGAACTTGCCAGAGGAAGAATTTCGCCTCTACCAGCGGCTCTTCGAAATCATTCACCAACAGTTGGTGCAACCTGATATCTTGATTTATCTGCATGCACCGGTACAAAAACTGCAATCAAATATCAAGCGACGCAATCGCAGCTATGAGCAGGCCATTCCCGATGAATACCTGTTCGAAATTCAGGAGACCTACACGCATTATATTCGGCAACACAATATCAAAACCCTGTTTATAGATGCAGAAAACGCCGATTTTCTGGGGAATGAAAAGCACGTGAAAGCCGTGCTGGACGCGCTTGACAAGGATTATGAAAACGGACAACATTTTATTTCACTTCCCTAGCCAACCACCATGACTGTTGAAATACAAGATAAAAAAGACCCTTTCGCCAGTATAAGAATCCCTGAATTTCGAAACCTGCTCGCAGGTCGTTTCTTTTTTATCATGGCATTGCGAATGATGAGTACCCTGGTGGGCTGGTGGTTGTATGAACTCACGGGTGATCCGCTGGCAGTAGGGTTGGTGGGGCTGGCCGAAGCGGTGCCCGCGATCTTGCTTGCGCTCTACGCCGGACATATCATCGACTTATCAGACAAAAAGAAATTGCTGTTGCGCGGTGTAATCCTTTACTGCGCCTGCGCCATGGCCTTGTTGATATTGTCGTACGGGTTCAGCCACGGCTCAGCCAAATTGATGATTGTGTCGGGCATCTATGTGGTGTTTTTCTTCACCGGCATTGTACGTTCTTTCACCGGGCCCTGTTTCTCCGCCATCCTGGCACAGGTAGTGCCCCGTGATCGGTTGGCCAATGCCACTACCTGGAACCAGGGCACCTGGCTGACTGCTTCAGTTACCGGTCATGCTACTGGTGGATTTTTGATCGCGCTGGTAAAGACTACCGGCACACTGGCAGTTGTTTGTTCATTGATTCTTGTCGGGCTTCTTTTCATGCAACAACTGCTGCCCAAGCCGGCCATCGCCAGAGAAACAAAACAGGATACCTGGGAAAGTGTGAAAGAAGGATTGCGATTTGTATTTACCACCAAAGAAGTGTTGGGTGCATTAACGCTCGATCTTTTTGCCGTGTTGTTCGGCGGTGCCGTGGCCATGGTACCGGTATTCGCCAAAACAATCCTGCACATCGGCCCCATAGGTTTCGGCTGGCTGAATGCTGCCGCCGATATTGGTTCCATCTGCAGTGTACTGATACTAACCTTTTTTCCGATGCGCAAAGGCCAGGGTCGACGACTTTTTTTTGCCGTTGGCGGGTTTGGACTTTGCATCATCTTATTTGCCTTGTCAAAGAATTTCTTTTTGTCGTTTGTCGCCCTGATGTGCAGCGGATTACTCGACGGCATCAGTGTTGTTATCAGGGGAACCATTCTTCAACTCAAAACACCCGACGATATGCGGGGACGGGTAATGAGTGTGAACAGTATGTTCATCAACAGCAGCAATGAGATCGGCTTGTTTGAAAGTGGGATCACCGCGCGATTGATGGGCTTGGTACCCTCAGTTATTTTTGGTGGCTGTATGACTTTACTGGTCGTGATGGTCACCTGGTTCAAAGCGCCTTCGCTGCGAAAAATGGAATACTGATTTTTATTGTGCTGGGGTCAGGCCTGGTTGTCTTCCGACAATTGCAGTATTTTTCTTTTGTTGCCAACAATCCAAAGCACATCATCCCATTCAAACACGGTATTGGAATCTGGGTTGAGAATCCGTTGACCATTGCGTTCGATGCCCACCACCAGCCCTTCGGTTTTCTCTCTGATATTGGACGAGCGGATGGATTGTCCGCGGAGATGGTTGTGTTCATCCACAATGATGCTCACCAATTCAATCGGCGTTTGCGCAACGGGAATCACAATCGATTCGGTTAAATCGTATTCCACTTCAGACCGGAAGAGTTGCAATTGCAAGTCGGTGCCAATCACCGATAATTTATCGTACGGAAAAATCCGTTCATAGCGGGATGGGATCTGGATATGCTTTTGTCCACGGTCAATGCCAGCGATATTGATGCCGTATTTTTCGCGCCAGCCAAGTTCTTCCAATGTTTTTCCCAGGCCAGAGACGTCTGGATGAACCACCAGTGTAGCAAGGTGGGCGTCCCAGGGCGACAATGGAGAGTCTTTATTAGACGCTGCCAGTTCACGGGCGTTGAGGTTTTTTAAAAACCGGGTTTCAATACGCGCATAAAACACCTGCAGTTTCTGGGAAAAAATAAACATTACCACGGCAAAAATGAAAATGCCGGCTATCAGTGCTACGGAGCTGGAGAACAAACGATCCAGCAGGAGGCCAAAGATCAGTACGGCGAGAATGTTGCGACCCACTTCGATGATCAGCAATGGCCCGCGGTTGTATTTGCGATCAAGCCAGAGATCAGTAAAGGCCGACGAATGCGGCTTGCGCACCATCATGGCCCAAAAGAATGGTCCGGCGAACAGCACAGTAATTAATAAAACCAGGAAGTGCGCAAGCGACTGCGATTCGATGTATTTCCGACTGATCGGCGCTAAAAAAGTGGTGGTGAGTAAGATAATGGCGATGGCAATCACCGCATTCAAGCCAATAATCACCGCATAGGATTGCAATACTTTTTTCCATTCGCTTTCAGCCTGGATTTGCCTAGTGCCCGAAGCATATTTATTAAGCGCTCCCACCCATTTGGTTGGAATCATCCGATAGATGAAATCGTTGAAAGGATCGGATAATTTGATGAGATATGTAGTTGTGAACGTGGTAATGGTGGCCACGGCTACCGCAATAGGGTAAAGGAAATCACTGGTAACGTGCAGGCTTTGGCCCAGTTGCGCGATGATGAAAGAGAATTCACCAATCTGCGCCAGGCTCATACCTACTTGTACCGATTGTTTAAGCGGTTGACCACTGACGGCCGCGCCTATAAAGGTCATAATGAATTTGCCGAAAATGGTAATCAGGGTAATGATCAACACCGGCCAGCCATGTTCGATAATGGTATTGGGGTCAATCAAAATGCCGACAGATACAAAGAAGACTGCGCCGAATAAATCTTTCACCGGCAGTACCAGGTGTTCAATTCTTTCGGCCAGGGTAGTTTCGGCCAAAATAGATCCCATAACAAAGGCACCCAACGCTGGTGAAAAACCTGTATGCGTAGCGAGTACCACCAGACCCAGGCAGAGTGCAAGTGACACGATCAGCAAGATCTCATCGTTCAGCAATTTTTTCGCCATCTTCAACACCGTTGGCAAAATGAAGATGCCCGACAAAAACCAAAGTGATAAAAAGAAAATCAGTTTCGCGACCGACAACAACATTTCCATACCGGCAAACTGTCGGCTTACGGCGAGCGTAGACAATAACACGAGCAATAAGATGGCCACCAGGTCTTCGATGATGAGCGACCCAAACACAATGCGCGCGAACTGTTTGTTTTTGAGGCCCAATTCCTCCAAAGCACGAATAACAATGGTGGTAGAAGAAATACATAGAATGCCGCCTAGAAAGATCGAATCCATCGAAGACCAACCCATCCATCGCCCAGCCATGTAACCGAGTGCCATCACGCCTACTACTTTCACAATCGCCGTAACGCTGGCTGCACCTCCTACCCGCGCAAGCTTTTTGAAACTGAATTCCAGACCCAGGCTGAATAATAGAAAAATAACGCCCATCTCTGCCAACACATTGATGTTTTCGGTGTCAACCACCGTGGGCATGATATTCGTGTGGGGACCAACGAGAAATCCGGCAATGATATAACCCAATACCAGCGGCTGTTTGAGCTTTCGGAACAAAAGCGTCGTTACCCCCGCAGCCAGCAGGATCAGCGCCAGATCTTCTATTAGCTTTGGTAGATGCGCCATAACACTATTTATTGGCGATCATTTTTTCCAGTACATAGTAAACCGCCGGACAAAAACTGCTGTTTTTTAAAGTCAGTTGCGGTCTTTTTACCAGTACGTCTTCGTCGGTATACGGAAAGCGGGCGCAATCAGAGGGCCGATCATCATAAATTCCGCAGCGATGATCACTTTCTAAAAATGGACAGGGTGTGGATTTCACTACATAGTCGCCATCTTCATCGAGTCGCAGGTAGTTATCGATAAATACACTCTCTTTAAGTCGAAGCTTTTTGGCGATGCGTTTTATATCGGTTGTCTTGAACCGAGGTGAATAATTTTTACAACAGGCTGCACATTGCAAGCAATCAATCTGCTCAAACGCTTCCTCATGGTAAGCGGGTAGATCATTGTACAATTTGGCCTTGGCTGATTGCGCCAACACCTGTTTGTACAATTTCTGCCTTTCCCTGCTTTTTTTCTCCCAATTTACGAGTAAAGCTTTGTCCATCTTTTGCAATCTACTGATTTTCATCAACATATCCACCCGTCGGGTTGCACCCGACGGGTGATACCCGACGGGTGCAACCCGACGGGTAAAAACTGTAAATTTGCGGATTCAAAACGGCTAACACACACAATATGAATCTTTTTGAGCAGCAATCGAATGAGTTTCCAGCCCGGCACATTGGCACATTGAACAGCACAGCAGCAATTTTGAAAACCATCGGAAAGAGCAGTTTGGAGGAGTTGATTGACCAAACCATTCCTGCTTCCATCCGAAAAAAAGACGACCTGAAAGTGCCGCCGGCAGTGAGTGAGGCACAATTATTAAAGGAGCTCAAGGAGATTTCGCTCAAGAATTTATTGTTCAAAACTTATATCGGTCAGGGCTATTACGATACCCTCACCCCCAGCGTGATTTTGCGGAATATTTTCGAAAACCCAGGCTGGTACACCCAATACACACCTTACCAGGCTGAAATTTCCCAAGGCCGGCTTGAGAGCCTGCTGAATTACCAGACCATGGTCAGCGATCTGACCGGCTTACCCATCGCCAACGCTTCCTTGCTGGATGAAGCAACGGCCGGCGCTGAAGCGATGAATATGTTTTTCCACCAGGTGAACAAAACAGATGTTGTTACGAAGCCCTGTTTTTTTGTGGACAACAATGTGTTTCCGCAAACCCGCGACCTGCTGGTAACCCGCGCTATGCCCCTCGGCATCGAAATCGTTTTCGGCGACCATAAAAAAGCGGTTATAGATGACCGTTATTTTGGCGCGCTGGTGCAGTATCCAAACAATGACGGCAGTATCGACGACTATAGAGCCTTTATTCAAAATATTCACGCGCATGGCGGCTATGTTGCCATGGCCACGGATCTTCTGGCACTTACGCTGCTCACATCGCCCGGCGAACTGGATGCTGATGTAGCATTTGGATCTGCCCAGCGCTTTGGGGTTCCGCTGGGTTATGGCGGACCGCATGCCGCTTTCTTCAGTGCCAAAGATGATTTCAAACGCTCCATCCCGGGCCGCATCATCGGGGTGAGTGTAGATGCACAAGGCAATCGCGCCTTAAGAATGGCGCTGCAAACCCGCGAACAACATATTAAACGCGAAAAAGCCACGTCCAATATTTGTACTGCGCAGGCATTGCTCGCGAATATGGCAGCCATGTATGCGGTGTATCATGGTCCCGACGGACTCAAAGCCATTGCAAAACGTGTATCGTTGTTAACGCGCAGCCTCGCCGAAGCGTTGAAAGAATACGGGTATGCAATCAGCAGTCCCTATTACTTTGACACCTTAACCATTAAAGTGGCCGACGAAGCTGCTATTAAGAAAGAGGCCGAAGCACAGAAAATAAATTTCCGATACAATGGCAACGGCACGGTAGCTGTTTCGATCGATGAAACCACTTCGCAACAAGACCTGCTCAACATCGTGTCGATTTTCGCCACCGCAGCAGGCAATACCAGCGCCGGTATCCAATTCGATCATACTGCCACGCTCGCCAATATTCCTTCGGCCTTAACGCGTACCACCGAATTCCTGACACACCCGGTTTTCAACAGTCATCACAGTGAGAGTCAAATGATGCGTTATATCAAAACGCTTGAAAACAAAGACCTGTCGCTCAATACATCGATGATCTCACTGGGCAGTTGCACCATGAAACTAAATGCAGCCACCGAAATGATGCCCCTGAGTTGGACGCATTTCAGTCGCATACATCCGTTTGTACCAGCGGAACAAGCAGGCGGCTACAAACAAATCGTAGATGAGTTGTCTGCTTTCTTGTGCGATATCACCGGTTTCGACGCCTGCAGCATGCAACCCAATAGCGGCGCGCAGGGCGAATATGCCGGCTTGCTCGCCATCCGCAATTTTCACCTGGCCAATGGTGATACACACCGCAATGTGATCCTGATTCCGATTTCTGCCCATGGCACCAACCCTGCTTCTGCGGTGATGGCCGGTTTCAAAGTGGTAGTGGTGAAGGCCCTGGAAAATGGTTCTATCGATGTAGATGATTTTAACGCAAAGGCCAGCCAGCACAGCGCCAACCTTGCAGGCATCATGATTACCTATCCTAGTACCTATGGCATATTTGAAGAGAGTGTGAAAGAGATTTGTAACGTGGTGCATGCACACGGCGGGCAAGTGTATATGGATGGCGCCAATATGAATGCACAGGTAGGATTGACTTCACCGGGAATTATCGGTGCTGATGTTTGTCACCTGAACCTGCACAAAACATTTGCGATTCCCCACGGTGGTGGCGGTCCTGGCATGGGACCCATTTGCGTGAAGAAACACCTCGAAAAACATTTACCGGGACATTGGATAACAGGCGCCAAAGAAAATCATTCCGGTGCTGTTTCAGCCGCACCTTATGGTTCGGCCTCTATCCTGCTCATCAGCTATGCCTATTGTCGCATGCTTGGTGGTGAAGGGTTGAAACGCGCCACAGAATATGCCATCCTCAATGCCAACTATATGAAGGCCCGATTGCAGGGGTCTTATCCAATTTTGTATACGGGTGCGAATGGTACCTGCGCGCATGAATTCATTGTCGATTTGCGCCCTTTCAAAACAAGTGCGGGCATCGAGGCCGAAGACGTTGCCAAACGTTTGATGGATTATGGCTTCCACGCGCCCACCATGAGCTTCCCGGTACCGGGCACCATCATGATTGAGCCGACAGAAAGCGAAGACAAAGCAGAACTGGATCGTTTCTGTGATGCACTGCTCGCCATTCGCAGCGAAATTGACGCCATTGAAAAAGGAACAGCCGATAAAACAGACAATCCGTTGAAGAATGCGCCACACACTCAAAATGTAGTGATGGCTGATGAATGGAAACATCCTTACACACGCCAGCAGGCGGCATTTCCGTTGGAATATGTGAAAGCAAATAAGTTCTGGCCCAGTGTAAGCCGGATCAACAATACGTATGGCGACCGGAACCTGATTTGTACTTGTGAGCCGGTTAGCGCTTACGCGGAAGAATAATTAATGGAAGCTGCCTTTCATCCGGTTCACGAGTTGGGCACCAGTCCAGCCACCGGGAACAATGATGCGACGGATGGTATAGAGCGGCTCTTGCGAATCGCGGGCGGTAGACAGTTGAAAAGCTGCTACTAGTCCGCGATTTTTCAATTCCGGAATCGCCTGTTCATTCCACAACCCGAATGGATAGGCGAAAAACTGTATGGGCTTGCCCACCATTTTTTCCAGTTGCTGTTTGGGTTTACTAATCTGGTTTTCCCAATCAGCCCCCGCGTATTTTTTTACATTGTGGTGATCCCAGGTATGCAGGCCAATGGAATGCCCTTCTTCAGCCAGTTGTTTGATTTGATCGGCCTTCATATAATGCGGCCGGTTCACTGATACGGTCATGATGAAATAAGCACCTTTGAATTTCAGCGGATCAAGTACCTCGTGGGCGATATCAAACTGCTCATCACAGCCGTCGTCAAAAGTCAGCATCACCGGTTTAGCGGGCAGCGTTTGCTGTCCATTCAGGTAGGCATATATCTCTTCGGGCAAAATCGTGGTATAACCACTATCGGCGAGACCTTTCATCTGTGCTTTGAAATCGGCCGTGGGAACAATATAATCGCGCGCCGATTTTGAATCGGAAGCACTGTAATCGCGAATCTGGTGATAACAAAGAATGGGGATTTGCGGAAGCGCCATAATGGTGGCGGCATCGGCTGTTTTATTGGCTACCACTGGTTTCACTGGCGTGGGCGTCACTTCAGTAGGCGCAGAAGAAACGGCCTCTGGCAACGGCGCGAGCGATACGGCATTGGCCTTGGCGGCTGTGCGATCAAAATCGCAGGAGCCGAAGCAGATGCCAGCGGCCAGCGCCGGCAGGAAAAAGCGAAAGATTGGTTTCATAGCGGATAATTGGACGAACTGAATACGATAACGCATGACGGCCGGGTTTCTTGTTTGGGCGCACAAAAATAGCTGTTTGTTATCTTCGTAGAATACCTATGGCCTTAAAGGATTATTACGAAATACTGGAATTACCGGTTTCCGCCAGCGCTGATGAGATCAGGAAAGCACACCGCAAACTGGTGATGCGTTACCATCCCGACCGGAATCACGGCAATCCTTATGCGCAGCACCATTTCCAGGAAATACAGGAGGCTTATGAAGTATTGTCGAACCCCGCTGCCAGAAGCGAATACCAGGAGAAACGACGTGTGCTGTATCCCTGGGAGAAAAATGTGATCCCGCCGCTAACAGTTGATGATCTGGTAAAACAAGCCACTGAACTGGAAAGTCAATGGTATGAGATGGATTTTTTTCGCATGGATCATAGTGCCCTGCAAACACGCCTTTGCCAGTTGTTGTCTGAGCGCCACCTGCAGCTACTAAATGATACTGCCAACAGCAATGCGCAGAAACAATTTTTTGCAACTGTTTTGCACACAGCCGGCCTGTTGCCCTATCCACTGTTGCCCGAAGTTTTACACAGGCTGCAACGATTGTCGACCGCTTATCCGCCGGCGGCGGAAAAACTGGCCCAATTTGCCCGCGAAAGAAAAATGCAATATCGCTGGGATAAATACAAAGGATATCTGATCCTTTTTTTAGCTTTAGTAATCAGTTTATTGATTTACCTTATTGCATAATTCGTTTACATGCGACAACTATTTTTCCTGATGGCAATTTCCTCTTTGGCTGCGTGCCAGGCGACGGCCCAACGATACAGAATGTATGTTGGCACTTACACCAACAACGGAAGCGAAGGCATTTATGCGTTTGAGTTTGACGCAGCCACCGGGCTTGCACGGCCCATCGACACGGCACGGAATGTTTCCAACCCATCGTATGTGACCATAAGTAACAACGGCAAAAACCTGTACGCCGTGAATGAAAATGAAGGTGCCGCGGCAACGATCAGTGCGTTCGCCATTGATCCGCACAGTGGTAAGTTGCAATTCATCAACAAGAAACCTTCGTTGGGTGATGCACCTTGTTATATAACGGCGTCTGCTAAAAACAAATGGTTGTTTGCCGCGAATTATTCGGGTGGCAACCTGACGGGTTATAAGCTGGCGCCCGACGGCGGACTCTCGGATGTTTATCAAACCATTCAGCACAGCGGCAAGGGACCTGATGCATCGCGCCAATCGGCACCGCATGTACACAGTACAATTTTTGACCCGAAAGAAAATTTTCTGCTGGTGTGCGACCTGGGACTCGATAAAATTTATGCCTACGAATTTCAGGAATCGGCGGCCAGCGATCCACTGAAGCCGGCGAACCCTGCCTTTGGTATGACCTTTCCAGCAGCTGGTCCGCGCCACCTGGTTTTTCATCCGAACCAAAAATGGTTTTACCTGATGGAAGAAATGTCGGGCTTTGTCAGCTCCTGGAAATACGAAAAAGGAAAGATGGCTGAAACAGGTCGCCTCGATGCACACGCGGCCGGTTACCAAGGCCGACGTGGCAGTGCTGATATCCATATTTCGCCCGACGGCAAATTTGTGTACGCTTCCAACCGGTTTGAAGCCAATGATATTGCCATTTTTCGTGTAGATGCCAATACCGGTTTGCTTACCAAGATCAACAACCAAGCTTTAACCACCAAGAAGCCCCGCAATTTCATCATCAGTCCCGATGGCAATTGGTTATTGGTGGCCGGCGAAGCGGATAATTTTATTGAAGTGTTTAAAAGTGATCAGCAAACAGGTTTACTGAAAGCGACCGGTAATAATATCCCCGTGCAAAACGCGGTTTGTATCCAGTTGTATCGTCTTTAGTTGCTAAAAGTATCGGCGCTATTGCCACAGCATCGGCGCCGACAACCCTGGCAATATTTTATTGCGGCGGAAGTGCTTCGAGTATTTGTTGAACGAATGCAGCGAAATCAAATTGATCATTGGCGGTTTGTCCCAATCGCACTAAAACAACCTTTCGCGAAGGAATGATCACTACGTACTGGCCCTCATAACCATCGGCATAATAGAGATCAGTCGGCAAGGCAGGATAACGCTTACCGGCATTCAACCAGAATTGGTATCCGTATTCACCCATGGGTGCCACCGGATTGGGTGTTACCGTTGCTTTTACCCAACCTTCGGGCAGGATGCGCTGTCCATTCCACCAGCCATCGTTCAGGTATAAGAGGCCAAAGCGTGCCCAGTCGCGCGCGGTAGCAAACGCATAAGACGACCCCACAAAACTGCCGTTTGCATCCGGCTCCAGCAACATGGATCGCATCCCCAGCGGTTGAAAAAGTCGCTCGCGCGGAAAATTTAAATACTCTTTTTCGCCCACTGCGCTACGGATAATGCCGGAAAGAATATTTGAATTGCCACTCGAATAATAAAAGCGGGAACCCGGTGCTTCCCGCAATGTATGCGCGGCTGTAAAGCCACCCATATCTGCTTCTTTGTACAACATATCGGTGGCGTCGGTCGGCTTTTTGTAGTTTTCTTCGAAATCGAGTCCGCTCGATTGCTGCAATAAATTCCGGATTGTTATCTGCTCACGGCCATCCTTAACCGAACGCCAGGCTGCCACCGGCGCAGCAGCGCCGGGATCCAGTTTTCCGTCTTTTACCAATATACCCACTAATGCGCTGGTAACACTTTTCGCCATCGACCAACTCAATAATGGCATGGCCGAATTGTACCCATCGCCATATTTTTCGGCCACAATCTGTTGGTTGTAAACAACAATCACCGCCCTGCTGCGAACGGGTTTTTGGGGGTCTTTGTCGAGGAAAGCATTGCTAACGGCTGCAGCCAGTTTTTCTGTTTGAATGCCTGCCGGCAAGGTATCAGCCAAACGATTCCCCTGGGGCCAATAGCCGGTATCAGGTGGTAGTTGAACCATGGCGGGGAGAGGCTGTTTTCGAATAGCCGTTTCCGTTATACCCGTTACCAAGGTGCAACCGAGGCCGCGGCGATAAATTGCTTTTCGACTGGCCATCCCGAATACCGACGCCGTTGCCGAGCTATCATCCTTGCTGACCGCAACCGATGCCAGGTGCAAGGGCCCACTACCCAGTTCTTCGGCACGAATCGATTCAACCGTTCTACCGGCCAGGAAATGACAACTACAGGTCATTTTTGCGCTGTAGCCTGATATAATGGGCAGTGCCCGCCAGGCATATTGAAAAACGAAAATAAGCAGCGCCACAACCAGTAGTAAAATGAAGCGTTGTAAGATTACAGCAGTTTTTGTTCGCATGCATCAACGTTTTGGGTCGAGTACCCGCAGCTTTTTGCGCAGCCGGGCACCCGGTACAAATCTATGCGCAATATTGAATCGATAATTACCTGTACTAAGAACAGTGGGGTCGTTCCAGCCCAGGTTCCGCAGCGCCATTCGATTGGGTGCATTGGTGAAGCAAACCATCCAGCGGTCACTATTATAACCCACTGCCGCTTTGAATGCATAGTTAGGGCCAAAAGATAATTTCGATTGCGTGGCATTTGCTTGTTGCGTTTCTGCCAAAACAGCCTGTGCGCTCACCGTGGCAGCAGCCGTCAGAAAAAAATGTCGGGCGATGACCAGCGTATATGCATAGCCGCCACCAATACCACCCTGTAACCATTTCACTTGGTTTACGCCCGCCTGCGCAAAATCGGTGGCTTTGGCATTCGGCACCAAACTACTATCTGCTTTCAGCACCGCGCCATGCAATTCGGCGCCATACATCCAGGTGCCCGACGACCGGTGTTGCCATTCGTTCTGCAGAAAAGGCGCGCGAAAAGAAAAGCGATTGCCATTGTGCAATCTATACGCCGACAATCCATATAAATTGAGTTTTATATCAGGCCGCAAATACCAATCTGTACCGGGCTGACCCGGGTATTGGATAGGATCGCTGTGGTAACCGTGGTAGTTTTGTCCGTAGAAATCAATCGCCCAATAACGGGGATAGATATGCGCCTGCAGGTCGAGGTATTTGGTTTTTCCGCGTTCTTCGTCGTTGTTCAAGCCCGGCGCCTTGTAGGCAAGGTTCAGGCTAAACCAGCGATACGTTGCACCGATGCCCACATTGAATGTCGTATTGGGTCGGTACCACAACCGGTGATCACCCGATCGCAGGCTGATGCTGGTGTATTTCTGCGAAAAATAAAAACGGCCCACCAGCAAGGAGTCGTACATCACTATGTACTGCTTGTCGGCCTTGGGAGACTGGCCCCTGCCCGCCAAAGGAATCAATGCCAGCACCAGCAGCACCCCGGTCAATAAACTGTTTCTCTTCATGCTATTAGTACAAATATGCAGCAAATAAAAAATTGCGCCACACGTATCTTTGCACCATGCATTATGTTTCTGTAGAGGGGTTAACCAAGAGTTATGGCACCAAACCGCTTTTTAAGGGTATTTCATTTCACATTGAGGAAGGTGATAAAATTGCACTGGTCGCCCGCAACGGATCGGGCAAATCGACCCTTTTAAAGATCCTGGCGGGCAAAGAGCTACCCGATGAAGGCAAGTGCTGGATCCACAAAGACGTCACCGTGGCCCTGTTTGACCAGGAACCTGAATTTCGCGACGACTGGTCGGTGCTCGACAATATTTTCCACCATGAACATCCCACACTGAACGCGATCAAGGCTTTTGAACTGGCCAGCGAGGCGGAAGATGCAGAAGCAATCAATGCGGCCATTGTGCGGATGGATGAAACCGGCGGTTGGGATTTTGATGCCAAAGTGAAACAGATCTTGGGTAAGCTGAATATTCATCATTTAAGTCAGGCCGTGGGCACCTTAAGCGGCGGACAAAAAAAACGAGTAGCACTGGCGCGTACGCTGATCGATATTGGGTTTGAACACAAGCACAATCTTCTTATTATGGATGAGCCTACCAACCACCTCGATGTAGAAACGGTGGAGTGGCTGGAACATTACCTCAACCAGGAAAAGCTGACGTTGTTGCTGGTAACCCACGACCGGTATTTTCTCGATGATGTGTGTGAAGAGATTTGGGAACTCGACGACGAGGAACTCTATGTGTACAAGGGCAACTATGAAAATTTCATGGAGAAAAAAGCAGCCCGCCAGGAACAGATGGCAGCATCGGTCGACAAAGCCAGGAATTTATATCGCAAAGAACTGGAATGGATCCGCAAACAACCGCGGGCCCGAACCACCAAATCCAAAAGCAGGATTGATCGGTTTCAAGACGTGGAGGCAAAAGCCAAACAACGACTCGATGAGCAGCAACTGGAATTGCAATTGAAGATGAGCCGGCTGGGTGGCAAAGTGATTGAACTGAAAAAACTCTACAAATCATTTGGCAACAAAGCAATTTTAAAAGGCTTCGATTACACATTCAAGAAGGGCGAAAGAATTGGCGTAGTGGGTAAAAACGGCGTAGGCAAATCAACCTTTTTGTCCATTTTACAAGGTGATGAACAACCCGATAGCGGCAAGGTGAATATTGGCGACACCATTGTTTTCGGCTATTATTCGCAAGACGGCTTGCAGTGGAAGGAAGACATGCGCGTGATTGAGTATGTGAAAACCTTTGCCGAAAGTTTTCCGCTGGCGGGTGGTGGCAGTCTCAATGCAGCGCAGTTTCTTCAACTGTTTCTTTTCAGCCCCGAACAACAATACAGTTATATCAGCCAATTAAGCGGCGGTGAGAAAAAACGTTTGTTATTGCTCACCATTCTTTTTCGCAATCCGAATTTTTTGATTCTCGACGAGCCAACCAATGACCTCGACCTCCCTACCCTGTCGGTACTCGAAAATTTTCTCTCCGAGTTTCAGGGTTGCTTACTGATCGTTTCGCACGACCGGTATTTCATGGATCGCCTGGTCGACCATCTTTTTGTTTTTGAAGGGGATGGATTTATCCGCGATTTTCCGGGCAACTATTCGCAGTATCGCGACTGGCTGAAAGACCAGGAACCGGTTTCTGTCAGCAAGGCCGAAGACAGCGCGGAAAAATTGGTTGAAGCAAGTACGGCAACCGCCAGCAAGAAGAAAATGTCGTTCAAAGAAAAACGAGAGTTCGAATTACTGGAAAAAGAAATTGCCGGCCTCGAAGAAGAGAAAACCTCCCTCGCTGCCGAAATGAGTACCGGTCAACTGGGCTATGAACGAATGCAGGTGATTGCCAGTCGCCTGACAGCCATCAGTTCCCAATTGGAAGAAAAAGAAATGCGTTGGTTGGAATTAAGTGAACTGGCGTGAGAAGCGAAACAACAACGCAGTTACGGTGCAACAAAGACCAACGATGAGCCAGGTAAACCGAAAACTGGTTGCGTCTGCCAGTTGAGCCGATAGAAATGGACCAATTGTTTGGGCAGTAGACCAGGCCATGGTGTACAATGCTGCATATTCGCCCCGGTTGTGGTTTCTACTGCGGGCGATCCAGAAACTATTCATAAAAGGCATTGCGAGTATTTCACCTATCGTGATCAGTATTGCCAATAGCACGGCCATCCAATATTGAATTGGACCGATGGATAATATCAGGTAATACAAGGCCACAATCAATACGCCCCAGGCAATAATCCGAATTGGTTTCGCATAGTTCTCCAGTTTATACACCAGCACCATTTCAAAAAGCACAATTACCAATCCATTCAGCGCCATGGTGAAACCAATTTGGGGTTCGGTGAAATGCATTTCTTTTTTGAAATACACCGATGCCGTGCTAAACATTTGAAAAAAGCAGCAGGAAAAAATAGTAACCAACACGATAAAGTAGAGATAGACCTTATCCCGATACACTGAATCGCCTTCGGGAATCACAGCAGCCTTTGATTTCTTTTCCAAACCGGCCACCCTGCCGATATTTCGCAGAAACAGCCACATGAGTATCGCCGCCAAAAAATTGGTGAAGCCATCAATCCAGAAAAGCCAGGCATAACTGAATTTGGCAATGAGTCCGCCGCTGGCACTCCCCACCGCCCAACCAAGATTAACGGCCAGGCGATTGAGTGAATAAGAACGGGTTCTGTTTTCGACGCTGCAATAATAGGCGATGGCCGTTGAGTTCGCCGGACGAAAAGCTTCATTCACCAAACTCAATAAAAAAGTAACGATGCTGATGGACTCGAGGCTGCGCATTTGTCCCAGTATCCAAAACAACACAGCGCCGCCCAATAAAGCACCCAATTGAACCTGGTAAAAGCCGATGCGATCGGTGAGTTTACCACCGAGATAAGCGCCCACAAATGAGCCGGCGCCGAAACAGCCATACACATAGCCGGCCTGCGACAAGGAATAACCCATGGCAGAACTGGTCATATACAAGCTCATGAAAGGAATCACCATGGTGCCACTGCGATTGATCAGCATGATCACCGACAGCAACCAGGTTTCGCGTGATAATCCGGCGTACGCATTTTTGTAACGGGAAAGGGCAGAAAGCAGCATGGCCGCACAAATATATTCTGTGCGGCCATGATATGTTTAAATTATATGATTAGTTACCGAATACCTTTTTCAAAATTTCGGTGGCGCGGGCTGCCGGGTCTTTCCTTATTTTCTTCTCTTCGTCGGCCACATAATAGAAGATACCACTCATGGCGCGATCAGTTACAAAACCGGTGAGGTCTGAATTGATTGGTTTCAACGAAAATTTGTTGTAGGTATCGAAAACATCTTTCCAGTACTTGGTAGCGCCGGTTTTTTGCAAGGCTTGTTCGATCACTGGACGGAAGGAAGCTGTTAATTGTGCCGAAGTTGACTTTCGCAGATAGCCGGTTGCAGCAGTATCGGCTCCACGCAGAATGCCCAGTGCATCTTGCACGCTCATCGACTTCACGGCATTGACGAAAATGGGCGCAGCCGATTTGGAAGCTTCTTCTGCCGCGCGGTTCATGCTGAGAATGGCGTCATCCACCAGTTTGCCCATGCCAATGGCGCGAAGTTTTGATTCAACTTTTTTTGCTTCTTCCGGCATCAGCACTTTTACGGCTGCATCTTTAAAAAATCCATCGGCCATCGAAAGCTTGTCCGCACTTTTTTGTGCCCCTAGCGTCAGCGCCTCTTTAAGGCCGGCAATAATTTCATCGGTAGACAAGCCTGATCCCTGTCCGGATTTGCTACCCAGTACATCAGACGCTTTTTTGAGAATGGAGCCACCGTTGTTTTGGGCTGCGCAACTGGAAGCCAGTACACTAATAATGCCAACGGTAAATAATAGTTTTCGCATAGGTTTTGCTGTTAATGGCTATTTGGGGTAAAACGATCTTATGTTATAGTAAACGACAGCATGCAAAATAATAGTATTCCCGCGCTGAATACCGGTCAATAAACCAGTATTTATGTTAATTTCGTGGCCTAAAATTAATTCTATGATCAAACCCGTGGTGGTAGGTGCCAGCCTTTTGCTGATGACCATTGGCGCCAGTGCGCAAGCTGCCAAAAAACCTTCTAAACCGGCGCCGGCCAAAGCAAAACAAACCGGTACGACCCTGCTCAAAAATGCCAATGACTCGATGAGTTATGCCATTGGTATGAGCCTGGCCAATTTTTACAAAGAACAAGGGATATCAACCGTTAACGCCAGTTGTGTTAGCGCTGCATTGAATGATGCGTTGAAAGGCCGTCCCGCATTAATGAGCGAAGAACAAATGAATATGAGTATTTCAAATTACCTACAACAGTTAAAGAAAGAAAAAGCAGCAGCCGCCAGAGAGGCGGGTGAGAAATTCCTGGCTGCCAACAAAACCAAACCAGGTGTGGTTACTACAGAAAGTGGCTTGCAATACCTGGTAGAAAAAGCCGGTGATGGTCCTAAGCCAAACCTGACCGACAAAGTAAAATGTCATTACCATGGTTCGTTGATCGATGGAACTGTTTTTGATAGTTCTGTAGACCGCGGACAACCGATTGATTTCCCTGTAAACGGCGTTATCAAAGGTTGGGTTGAAGCCCTTCAACTGATGCCGGTTGGCAGCAAATGGAAATTGTTTATTCCCGCCGACCTTGCCTACGGTGATAACCAGGCCGGCGCCAAAATTGCACCGGGATCAACTTTAATCTTTGATGTGGAGCTGCTGGAAATTGTCAAATGAGCAAGAGTTTAAGGTTTAAGGGCTAAGGTTTAAGGTTGCTGCCGCGTGGCGGGCATTTAAAAATGGTATATCGTTTATTAAGTGTATTGCATATCAAATGTGGTTTTATATCAAACACGTGTAGCATGTTAAACTGGTATAATATGTTAAATACATCCAGCATGTCGGGTACTTGTTGAATGGTGTAGCATAAAACGCATCGCATACGAAACATACCTGTTGCACACGAAACACGGCATAGCACACGAAACACATCATAGCACACGAAACATACCTGTAGCACACGAAACAAGGTATAGCACACGAAACACACCTGTAGCACATTTAACAGGCCTGTAGCACACTTAACAGGTCTAACGCACACTTAACAGGCCTAACGCGCACTAAACCGGTTTATAGCCTACGAAATAGTAAAGGCGACTTGCAATGAATGCAAGTCGCCTTTGTATTTTGCTGTTCAAGTTGCGGCAGCAACCTTAAACCTTAGACCTTAAATCTTAAACAACTATTTCATGGTTAGGCTCACTTCGTCTACACTGGAACTGCCTTTTTCGTCGGTAACAACCAGGCGAAAAACATATTCACCGGGGGTAATGCCCTCCACGGCTGAGATGGCAGCGTGCGGGTTCACAATGGTAGCGGGTTTTCCGGAGACCTGGCTCCAATGATACCTGGAAATGAGGCCGTCGGGCTCCACACTGGCGGTGCCGTCTAACTGCACAAAATCTTTGGTGGTGATGGCCATATCGTTGCCGGCATGGGCAACAGGCGGAAGATTTTTTTCGGCTTTTTTCACCGGATCAGGCTGGAAAGCCAATACAGATACAAGTGAAAGACCGACAATGAGCGCTTTCATATAGGGGGGATTTAGTTCTCTTTAAACGCCAAGCCCGGGCCAAATATTATTAGCGAGCTGTTAAAAAAGCAGAACCGACTGATTTTCAGTCGGTTCTGCTTATGTTTAGAAATTTTCTCTGTCTTCTACACTTTTGCCCCTGATCGATTCTACTTAGAGAGGTGGTCGGTTCCTCTTATGGAGTTCATCGATTCCTCTTTTAGACCTCATCGATTCCTCATCGAGACCTGGTCGACTACACTTATGCCACTGATCGATTGCTCTTATATAGCTGATCTATTCCTCTTCGGGAGGTGGTCGATTCCTTTTATTGAGGTGGTCGATTCCTTTTATTGAGGTGGTCGATTCCTTTTATTGAGGTGGTCAATTCCTCCTAGAGAGGTGGTCGATTCCGCTTATGGCTAGTAAGTCGATCAACGTTTAACTGAAGTCTGTTCAATAAAATGCCATTCTACCGCATTCGACTGTAATTCTACCGTATTCGACTTTATTGCCAAGTATTCAACTGTCAGTCCCACTTCAGGCATTGTACATCAGCGCATAATACTCATGCGCCATGCGATTGCTTTCAAACTGGTAACGTACATCGCGCATGCCGTTTTTAACGATCTGGCGCCAGGTAGCACGGTCGTCGTAATACAAGGGCAGGATCTGCTCCTGCAGGATTTTATACAACTGTTCGAGGTCATATTCATCCTGGTCGTGGGTATTCATGTTCAGGTAATCCACCTTGGGTACCACAAAACCATTGTTGCCATTGTTGATAAATTCGGGTATCCAGCCATCGTCGGTACTGAAGTTCACCGCGCCATTCATGGCGGCTGTCATACCACTGGTGCCACTGGCTTCTCTTGGTACGCGCGGGTTGTTCAACCAACAATCAGCACCTTGTTTAAGTCGCTTCGACAACGCAAGTTCATAACCAACCAATACCGCCATATTGGAATAAGATCTACTCAGGTGTACCAGGTTATTGAAATCATTGATCGCGGGATAATCCATCGGATAGGGTTTACCGGCCCAAATGATTTGTACGGGATACTTTGTATTCGTCATCAGCTCGCGAAACCTAGCCTGGTCGCGGGTAATCAATTCAGCCCTTTTATAACCAGCGAAACGACGCGCCCAAACAATGGTGAACACATCCGGCTTAAAGATTTTTCCCGTTTGATCGGCTACAATATCAAAGGCCCTTTTCTTCAGGTACAATTTGCGATCGTCAAAAGCATGGTCATTGCCTTCTTCCATGGATCGATAAAGTTGTTTATCGGCCCAGTACCGCCAGTTTTGCGCGTTGGTGATCGACTTGATATCACAAATGCCCGGGTACTTACTCCACATTGCGCGCGACACTACCCCATGCAACTGCGAAACACCATTGGCAATGCGCGCAAAACGCAGTGCTACCAGTGAATGGTTGAACTGATCGTCTTGTATGCCAGTCAAAGCACGTACTTCGTCGATCGAGAGTCCGCAGAAATAACTCATCTTCTGACAGAGGTAGATATCATGCTTCTCATTGCCTGCTTCCTCGGGCGTATGGGTGGTAAACACCAATCTCTTTTTCACTTCATCCAGGTTCTTGTTGAATTTCTGGTAGAGGTAAAAACCGGCACTGATACCATGGGCTTCGTTCAGGTGATACACTTCCGGATTGTAGTTCATTTCATCGAGCAACTTTGCGCCGCCTACACCCAGCAAAATAAACTGGGCCACTTTAGTCGCCACGTTGGCATCGTAGAGTCGATGCGTGATGGTTTGCGATACATAATCGTTTTCCGGAAGATCGGTGCTCAACAAGAACAGCGGTGCCGATTTAAACGTTTCGGGATTGAGGTAAAAAACCTTGACCCAAACAGGGTGATCATGAATCGAAATCTGAAACTTAATGCCGGTGTCTTCGAGGAAACTGTAAATCTTTTCCATCCAGGTTACCTGCAGGGTTTGGTCCTGGTTGCGCGCCTGGTCGTAATAACCGTATTTCCAAAGAATGCCGATGCCGATCAGGTTTTGCCTGAGTTCATAGGCACTGCGAAGATGTGAGCCCGATAAAAAACCCAATCCGCCACTGTAAATTTTTAGGGGTTGGTGAACGGCAAATTCCATCGAGAAATAAGCCACTTTTTTAGCGTATTCGTCAGAATGGTAGGGTACTTTAAAATTCATAAAACTCATAACACAACTATTTCTTTTTCTTTGTACCGGTTACAGCCGGTTTCTTTTTACGTATATAACTTCCTTCAAAAAAACATTTTATGTCGCGGTAAGAACCGCAGCCTTCCAGTTCTTTCAACTTTACGGTATTGCCGCTAAAATTGAAATCAATGGCACAGGTACCATTGTTCTCGGTGAACCGGCCGGTATTGGCACCGGTAATCGCCATCTCCCCTTTCAATTCTCCCCTGCACGCACCGCCGTCTTTTTCAAAATGAATGAAGAAGTACAACCGGCCAGGTTTAGAACCATCACGAACAGATACCAGGTTTTTTTTATCCTGGAAATAATCGCCCGTAAGCTTATGCGATGCCTTCAGTGTATCTACCGGGTTTTGTAATTCGGTGGTTGGGCCAGTTGTGCCTGCGTTCGATTCCGTAAGGATTAACGTAAACAATCCTTCAGTATTATACACATACACTTTCTTGTTATAAGTAAGCTGCCCCGACGCCGAGGCTTGCTGGCGATTGATGGTAATGGTGTATTTATTGTCCATCACCGCCGAAGAAAGATCATTTGCCTTTGGTGCCGTACTAAGATTGAGCAATGGAAGGGCGGTGACAAAACTGTCTTTGTCAAAAACCAGCAGCGAAGCGGCTTTTTTGGCATTGCTGAAAGAGCGAACAAAGAGATAAGTTTCACCGTCTTTAACCGAAACTTTTCCGATGGGGTAAATCTGGGGCTTGCTGCCCTTCACCGTCAACTGGGTGATGACTGAATCGGGAATAAACTGGGCGATGATTTTATTGCCAATGCGGATGGAATCATTTGGCTTTTTTACCAAAGAAGAATCGGCCAGTTGCACCGGCAGGGAAATGGTTGGGAAAAAATCAACAAACTCTTGTACGGTTACGGTGCTGTCATCCGTTAATTGCTTTTTTTTCTGTGAACAACTGGCCAGTATACATAAAAAAAATACCCATAGAACCCGCGTGCGTCGAAGCATAGCTGATTTTTCCGTGAATCGCTAAAATAGGGTGTTTTGGTTAAGTGCGTGGGTTTTACAATTATTTTTTTTTAGATTTGTCTAAATTTAAATTTAGATCAATTGAAATATTCATCCAGTAAGGAGAATTATCTGAAAGCGATCTTTCACCTGCAACAAGACGATTCGGTTGTGAATACCAACGCCCTTGCCCGGCAGTTGAATACCAAACCGGCTTCTGTTACCGATATGCTCAAAAAGCTGAAAGCGCAGAAGCTATTGCAATACCAACCGTATAAGGGTGTCAAACTAACGGCCGACGGCAAAAAAGTGGCGCTGCAAATCATCCGCAAGCACCGGCTATGGGAATATTTTCTGGTCGATAAACTGGGCTTTGGTTGGGAAGAAGTGCATGAGATCGCCGAAGAACTGGAGCATATCAGCAGCCGCAAACTGATCGACCGCCTGGAACTATTTCTGGGAAGTCCGCGTACCGACCCCCACGGCGATCCCATTCCCGACAGCCAGGGTAAAATGCCGGTCATACAGCAAACGGCTTTGCTGGACCTGCCGCTGAAGAAAACAGCCGCCGTGATCAGTGTTAGCAACCAGTCGACCGCCATGCTCGACCTGCTCAAACATTATCATATCGGCATCGGCACCAAGTTGCAGGTGAACCGCCGATTTGAATTTGACCAAACCCTGGAAATCGCCATCGCCAATCGGCCGGTGTTCACCATCAGTGAACTGCTGGCGTCAAATCTTTTTGTAGCCTATGACACAACAACCGCATAACGATCTTTCGCTGAGCGATGTGCACAATACGGTTGATACCACCCGGCATACCAGCTTTTGGAAAAGGATTTTTTCTTTTCTAGGTCCAGCGTACCTGGTGAGCGTTGGCTATATGGATCCGGGCAACTGGGCCACCGACTTACAAGGTGGCAGTCAGTTCGGTTATGCATTGCTGTGGGTATTGCTGATGAGTAATATTATGGCCCTCCTGCTGCAAAGTTTGTCGGCCAGGTTGGGCATAGTTCGCGGCCGCGACCTGGCGCAGGCCAACCGCGAAACATTTCCACCAGCGGTTAATTTTATTTTATACCTGTTGGCCGAAGTGGCCATTGCCGCTACCGATCTCGCCGAAGTATTGGGAATGGCCATCGGCATTCACCTACTCACCGGTTTGCCGTTGATGGCCGGCGTAGCCATTACCATACTCGACACATTTCTCTTATTATGGTTACAGAAACTGGGCATGCGAAAGATGGAGTTGTTTATCATTGGACTCATCTCCATCATCTCTATTTCGTTTCTGATCGAAATGATTTTGGTGAAACCGGTGATGAGCGAAGTGGTCAGCGGTTTGGTGCCTTCTATTCCCAATGAAACAGCTTTGTATATCGCCATTGGAATTATAGGTGCCACCGTGATGCCGCACAACCTTTACCTGCATTCGGCGCTGGTACAAACGCGAAAGATCCGCAACGACTATGCAGGCAAGAAAAAGGCAATCCGCATGAATGTGATCGACAGTGCCATTGCCCTAAACCTGGCTTTTTTTGTGAACGCTGCCATCTTGGTGCTGGCTGCCGCTGCCTTTCACAAAACCGGTCAAACCGATGTAGCGCGCATTGAAGATGCACATCGCCTGCTCGACAACCTGCTCGGTTCCAAACTAGCTCCTACCCTTTTTGCCATTGCGTTGATAGCCGCCGGGCAATCGTCGACCATCACTGGCACCCTCGCCGGACAAATTGTAATGGAGGGGTACTTGCAACTGCGGATCAATCCCTGGTTGCGTCGCCTCCTCACGCGTTTGCTGGCCGTGGTGCCCGCTTTGTTGGTCATCTATTATTTTGGTGATGGCGAAGTAGATGCCATGTTGGTGTTGAGTCAGGTGATATTGAGTCTTCAGTTGGGCTTTGCGGTAATTCCATTGATACATTTTGTGAGCGACAAAGAAAAAATGGGCGACCTGCGCATCAAACCGTATGTAGCCATAGCGGCCTGGCTGGTAGCGGCTGTTTTGGTTTACCTTAACCTGCGCATGGTACTCACCGAAGCCTTTCAATTTTTGCAGGGCAATAATGCCTGGTGGATCAAAGCCCTGATTGTAGTGGGCATTTTGCTGTTATTGGTTTTGTTGCTGGTGGTGATTGTTCAACCTTTACTGGCCAAAAAGCAACGACAAAAACAAGTAGCCATTCACAGCAGCCTTCGCAACTTACAGGCGCAACACCTGCCGGCCTACCAGCGGGTAGCCATCGCCCTCGAGTTCAGTCAACACGATAGCCAATTGCTTTCGCATGCAATGGCGCAGGCAAGTCCCGGTGCAACCCTTATCCTCATTCATATTGTGGAAAGCGTAACGGCGAAATTTTACGGCACCGCCAGCGAAGACCTCGAATCGCAACAAGATGCCAATCAACTGGCGCAATATGTCGCTGAGCTACAGTCGCGCGGTTACCAGGCGATTGCCTGCCTGGGACACCAATCAAGACATACCGGTATTGTTGAACTTACCCGTCGGGAAAAAGCCGATCTGTTGATCATGGGGGCACATCGACACCGTGCCGTGGCCGACTTGATTTATGGCGATACCATCAACAAAGTGAGACACGACCTGGCCATTCCTGTGTTGGTGGTCAATGTGTGAGTTCAGGGCTGTTTAACCAAATGCTTCAGCCTGCTGAACGTTTCGGGTTTAATTTGCAGGTAAGACGCGAGGTATTTTTGCGGCACCCGCAACAACATATCAGGGTGCTTCTGGATGTATTGCAAAAACCGATCGCGCGCTGGTCGCTGCATTTGAATCAAATCGCGCATCACTTTGCGCGCATACAATTCACCTGCCATCAATCGTCCCAATCGGTTTGTTATCGGCACTTCAACCAGCAGGGCATCCATTTTTTGTCGGGTAATCGACAAACAAGTAGTTGATTCAAGTGTTTCCAGCCAGCACAGGGCGGGCTTTCGCTCAAAAAAAGAAATTTCTGCGTGGATAAAATGACCTTCTTTGCTCAGTTGAAGCGTTACTTCCTGTTTGCCGGCCAGCATGTACTTGCGCACAACGCCTTTCAAAATCAGGTTAAAATAATTTTCCTGATCGCCGGGTTGAAGAATGATTTCTTTTTTGTCGAACTGTCGAATTTCACAGTAGTTGATGATTTGCGAAAATTCTTCGGTCGACATACCCGTATGGGCATTCACATATCGATGCAACCGGGCAATTTGTACGGAGAAATTTTCCAAACCCGGGTAAATCTTTTTTGCCGAATCATTCATTTTTCATTTCCTCCATTAACTTCTTCTTAAAGCGACTAAAGGTTTCGGGCTTCATATTTAGCATCGAAGCGACATATTTCTGCGGCGCTCTGGCCAACAGATCGGGCATTTCTTTATACACAAACAGGAATCGCTCCTGCGGCGAAGCCGTCATGCGCAGGATATCAATCTTCTCTTTGAGCAGCAGGGAATCGAGCGTAATCATCAGGCCCAGTCTTTCGAAATTGACGCTGTAACTGTATAGGTTTTCCAGCGCCGACCGGGTGACAAACCACAAAGTGCAGGGCTCAATTGTTTCTATCACAAATTCAGAAACCACGCCGGTAAGGAAAGAGACACTGGCAGAAATCATTTGTCCCTCGTCGGCCAGGTAAACCGTCACCTCATTTTGCTCGTGGTAAAAGAATTTACGAACCATCCCTTTTTGTACGAAGTAGATGTGTTGTTCCAGTTCGCCTACATTGGTAAGTACCTGGTGCGGAAAGCAAGTAATCACTTGCATGCTGTTGGCCAGCATCGTCCTTTCTTCGGCTGAAAGGGTTACAAATTTTGTCAAATAGTCTAAAAAGTCTAGCGGCATCTCCGGTTCGTTCTCTACTAAGATAAACGCAATACGAGATTTTACATTGGTTTTTTTCTTCATTTGGCTTAGGTTTGCGGACTTGCATTTAAAATCAACCCACTATGAGTAAGATCAAAGTAGCCAATCCGGTGGTGGAACTGGATGGCGATGAAATGACCCGGATCATCTGGCAGTTCATTAAAGACAAACTGATTCTCCCCTACCTGGACGTAGATATTAAATATTTCGATCTCGGCATTGAACACCGCGATGCGACCAACGACCAGGTAACTGTGGATGCCGCCAATGCCATCAAGCAATATGGTGTGGGCATTAAGTGTGCAACCATTACACCTGATGAGGCGCGCGTAAAAGAGTTCAACCTCAAACAAATGTGGAAAAGCCCCAATGGTACCATCCGCAATATCCTCGATGGCACCGTGTTCCGGGAGCCAATCGTGATCAATAATATCCCCCGCCTGGTAACGAATTGGACCGCACCCATTATTGTGGGCCGTCATGCTTTTGGCGACCAATACCGGGCAACCGACACCGTGATCAAGGGCAAGGGTAAATTAACTATGACTTTTACACCCGAAGGCGGAGGCGAACCCCAAACCTTTGAAGTGTACAATTTCAAGGGCGATGGCGTGGCCATGTCGATGTACAATACCGATGAGAGCATCAAGGGATTTGCGCGCAGTTGTTTCAATATGGCGCTGAGCAAAAAATGGCCCTTGTACCTGTCTACCAAGAATACCATCCTCAAAAAATACGACGGCCGGTTCAAAGATATTTTTGAGGAAATCTACCAGCAGGAATTCAAAACTGCTTTTGAAGCGGCAGGCATTGTGTACGAGCACCGCCTGATCGATGACATGGTTGCCAGTGCCCTGAAGTGGAATGGCAATTTTGTGTGGGCTTGTAAAAACTACGACGGCGATGTGCAGAGCGATACCGTTGCACAGGGTTTTGGTTCACTGGGCTTGATGACCTCGGTGTTGATTACGCCCGACGGAAAAACGCTGGAATCAGAAGCGGCACATGGAACGGTTACACGTCACTATCGCGATCACCAGGCGGGCAAACCAACGTCGACCAATCCCATTGCGTCTATTTTTGCCTGGACCCGCGGACTCGCCTTCAGGGGCAAGCTCGACAATAACCAGGCCCTGATCGATTTCTGTAATGCACTGGAAGCGGTTTGTATTGAAACCGTAGAAAGCGGCAAAATGACCAAAGACCTGGCCGTTTGTGTTCATGGCAATAAGGTAACACACGGGAAGGATTTCCTGTACACCCAGGAGTTTCTTGACGCCATTGATGAAAACCTGAAGAAGAAGCTGAAGAAATAATTAGTGATAAGCAACCAAACAAAAAGGGCTGTCTCCGGGAGACAGCCTCTTTTTTTTACTTACTACTATGCGGGAAAAACTTAAGGCTTGTTGTTGTTCAACTTCGACTTCAGCTCGCTGCTGGAATTTTCGGTAAAATTCGCCGGCTTGGCTGCAGGTGCTGTCGCGTTGTTGGGTGTAAGGGCACCGTTGGTACCGGCTTTGGCATTCTGCGCAGTCAATTGATTGGTGGCAGCAATTACGCTGCGGTGTTGCTGTGCAAAATTGGTATTCTTCTGGCGGTCCATCATTGCTTTCCGTTGCGGGGTAAGCGGAGATGCCTTGGGTACTACCCTTTTGGCCAATGGACTGGTTGAGGGAGACTGTGCGTACATGGCCAAGCTGATCATGATGGCCAGATTGGTTAACAGCATGTATTTGATAGGTTGTTTCATGTGATTTGTTTTTGATAGATTATTTAACACTCACGAGTACATTGATTTTGCCAATACCTGCGCCGTTGAAGTCGGCCAAGGCCTTGCCAATCACCTGACCCACTTTTACCTTGTCAGGGTCGGCCTTCATAGCAGCACCCGGAGTAGATGAACTAACCAGTAAATCACCTCGTTTAATGGCACCACCTTCCATGGTAACTTTGGTGGGGATAACACCAATTACACCCATCGGCACGCCAGCGTCGCCGAGTTTTTCATTGATGTTTTTCTCCGTCAGCAATACACCCGGTTTGGTGGCATATACGCCCGCAACGAGGGTAGAATAAGGCTTGGATGATTTAACCACTGTACGGTCGTTGCTGGCAGAGATTTCCAGCACATCGCCGGGCTCGTAAGTTGTCAGGCTACCTTCCACCGAAAAATGCTCAGCCACATCAGCACCTGAGTACTGGGCGCCGCCATTAAAATAACCGCGTCCGTTTGCATCGATTCTTGCCACATTGGTGCCGCCAACCTGGAATTCAGCGAGGTTACCAGTACCAGCCACGCCCAATGCTGCTAAAAGTGCTGTTCCATTACCTGAACCGGTAACTTCATTGGCATAGGCCATCACACCAATACCGTCGCTGCTCGTTCCCATTACGCCTATTGCGTTTGTACGACCGGCTGGACTACCTGTTGCAGCATTGTATCCGTAGATTGCCGGACTTCCATCGCCGGCTGTTTCACCAACGATGGCTGTTCCCAAACCGGAATTGTTGGCATACAAACCGGCACCATATGGAACTGTGGAGGTGGCTTCAATACCGTTGATGGCACCGATGGCAATAATAGCCGTGGTTTGGTCGGCTTCGGCTTGAATAGCAGGTAAAGCTGATCCACCATCCGCATGTGTTACAACATGTAAACCCGTGCCAGCATCAGAAGTCGCTTCAATGGCCACCTGGTTTTGCGAATACGCAGACAGACCAATATTATTGATGGACGAAGCTTTCACCCCGATACCATTGTTGGTGAAACCCGCCACCGCTGTTCCCATGCCAGAGTGTGTGCCAATAACACCAAAAGCATTGGTAGAAGAAGTTCCTGTAACGGCACCCCATACGCCAGAAGAATTGGCATTGGGCGATGCGTGTTCAATATTACCATTAACACCCGATACCAAGGCAGCGTTTGCATTGGATCCTACAATTGGAATGCCGGGACCGTAGTTATAGAGGGAAAACAGGTTGCTGTTATCGGTGTATTTAGTAGACGCCGGAGTCGGAAAGGGAATCGAAAAAGAAGTTCCTGATCCCGTTGCATCTGCCTGCGGTGCCCACTGGGTACCATTGAATTTCAATACCTGACCAGTGGTGGGTGCTACCGATGAAATCGGTGTACCGGCAATCTTGCCCAGGGTTGGGTTGGGATAAGTACCGGCGAGATCACCTGAAGCGGCGCCATTGGGCGGCAAGCTGGTTGGAATCACGCCTGTTGCCAGTTTAGCGCTGGTGATGGTACCATCGGTAATCTTCGCTGCAGTTACGGCACCGTCGGCCAGTTTCGCCGTGCTTACAACAGCATCAGCCATTTTAGCAGCCGTTATTGCATTGGCCGCAATGGTCGGATTCGGATAGCTACCTGCCAGGTCGCCACCCGCTGCACCGGTTGGCGCGCCGCTACCACCCGTTGCTTCTGCCGCAGGCGCCCATTGTGTTCCATTGTATTTCAGAATCTGGCCAGTTGTCGGCAAGGTCGCTGCGACAGCTACGCCATTTATTTTCGCCACGGCGGGTGAAGGATAGCTACCACTGAGGTCGCCCGAGGCGGTACCATTCGGCGGCAAGCTGGTGGGGATTACACCCGATGCGATTTTCGCACTCGTAACAGCACCATCGGCCAGTTTTGCTGTGCCAATGGAGGCATCAGCGATTTTGGCACTGGTGATGGCGTTGTTGGCCACCGTTGGGTTGGGGTAAGAGCCAGTCAGGTCGCCACCAGCTGCACCCGTTGGTGAGCCACTACCGCCCGAGGCCTCATTCGCCGGCGCCCATTGTGTGCCGTTAAATTTCAGTATTTGTCCGCTGACAGGCGCTGTTGCCGCCAGGGTATAACCATTCAGTTTACCCACCGTTGGCGCGGGATAGTTGCCACTCAAATCGCCCGAGGCAGCGCCGGAAGGCGGCAGGCTGCTGGGGATCACCCCACTGGCCAGTTTGGCTGAGGTGATGGTGCCATCGGGTATTTTTACGGCAGTAACCGACCCATCGGCCAGTTTTGCCGTCGTAACTGCATTTGCTGCTAAATCTGCGCTGGCAACGGTACCATCGGCGATTTTGGCCGTGGTTACTGCATTGTCGGCGATTTTAGCAGTGGAAACGGCGTTATCGGCCAGTTTCGGGTTGGTGATGGCTGCGTCGAGTACCTTGGTCGTGCTGATCGCATTGTCCGCAATTTTGCCATTGGTAACGGCATTATTGGCCACCGTTGGATTGGGATAAGTGCCTGCAAGATCGCCGCCGGCAGCACCGGTGGGCGAACCGCTACCACCCGAAGGAATTACGCCCGGCGCCAGTTTGGCGGCGGTGATGGTACCATCGGCGATTTTTGCCGCGGTAACAGCATTATCGGCCAGTTTCGGGTTGGTGATCGATGCGTCTTGTACCTTGGCTGTACTGATCGCGTTATCGGCAATTTTGCCATTGGTAACGGCTGCATTGGCGATAGACGGGTTGGGATAAGTACCAGTGAGGTCGCCCGCAGCAGCGCCGGTAGGTGGCAGCGAAGTCGGTATAACACCCGAAGCCAGCTTGGCGGCAGTAACCGAACCATCGGCTATTTTATTAGTGGTAATGGCTGCATTAGCCAGTTTTCCAGATGTTACAGCACCAGCAGCGATGGAGGGTGCTGGATAGGTTCCTGTCAGGTCGCCACTGGCAGCGCCGCTGGCGCTTGATCCAGAAAGCACGCCCGGCGCCAGTTTGGCGGCGGTGATGGAACCATCGGGAATTTTATCGGCCGTCACCGCGCCCGTTCCCAGTTTGGTGCTGGTAACCGCGCCGTCTTTGATGGCCGGGTTGGGGAAGTTTCCGCTCAGGTCGCCGCCGGCTGCGCCAATGGGATTGGCAGACTCAGCGCGGAAAGCGAAGGGAACACTGGTCAGTGGGCTGGAACCCAGCGACACAAAATTGGTTCCCCCTTTGGGATCCATTTCAATTTCAACATATTTCAAGGTGGTGGCCGACCAGTTGACGCCCGACAGGGTACCTGTCAGGTTACTGCCCCCTTCGCTACCGATCGCGGTAGAAAAGAGACCGAACTGGTTGGTGGTCACCGTTCTTCTTTCTGAATACACAATAATGCCGGTGGGTGATGCTTCGTGAATAGAAACCCGGATGGAAACTGATTGGTTGGATAAGGGCGCTCCGTATGCATTTCTGGCGATCCCCTGGTAATTGATCTGTTTTGGCACCTGTGCGTATACAGAGGAACACAAAAACAGTCCTACCACAAATGGCATAACTTGTTTTATCATTGGAATGGATTTAGAGGTATTTGTTAGTTAATCTTGATTATTTTGTAAGCGCCTTTTCTGACAATGCCACCCTGAAGCGGTTCCAGTTCAACATATAAGAAATAGTATCCGGCGGCCAGCTTCGTCATGTTAAATGTCTCGGTGGTACCGTACCCATAATAGGCATATGATTTCTGGGTGAGTCGCTCGCCCTTGGCAGTAAACAACATACAATGCAGGTTACCCGGCTGGTTTACCGACACCTGCACCTGTAAAATGGAGCGAACTGGGTTGGGTAAGATTTTCACTTCGCCCGGCGCAAAACTGGGCTCGTCTGAAATGGTCATCAACCCATTGTTATCGGGTTGAAGCAAGCCCTGGGTCAGCAAGAATGACTTATTATCGGCGATACGCGTGTCGATTCGCACCAGTTCACCGATGCTCCAGTCAGTCATCAATTGGTCGTTCTTAAAACTACCGCCGGCGCTGTTGTTGGTCACCGTAGTACCTTCCTGCGCCAGGCTACTGGCCGCCAAAAAGAGCGAAAAAACGCCGGTTAGTAATAGTTGTTTTGGACGGTTTAAGTTCATACGTTGGATTATACGAATCCGGATAAATAATACTCCGGACAGCTTTAACGTAGATTTCGGCGTAAAATTTTGGCAATCACTGAAAATCTCGCGGTTCGATCCCGTGCTCGGTTAAAATGCTTGTAGGCCGCCAAGCGTTTGCTCCATTGGGCAAAGGGGCGAAAATGAACAAACTATATAGGAGAATGGGACGGTGTAAAGAAAATTGACCTGGGCAGTCAATGCAGGTTTGGTCTTACATTCTTTATCATTTTAGTGCTGCGGCCAAGGCGGCCTTGACTGGAATTATAAGTCTTGCTCTACTGCCAGCGTTAAGCAAATTATTCGAATAATTATATACCAATAAATATTATATTTCATTGATAAATAAATAATTGCATAAAAAAGCCGAAAAATCATTACTGATCTTTCGGCAGAAGAAAATTTGACTTTGGCAGGCTTAGAAAAGGGCCATCCTGTGAACAAGACAGCCACTAACGATTGCTTGCCATATGAAAATCTTACTTTTTCAGGGAGTCAACCTTTGCTTTCAGGCTATCAACAGCTGCAGAAGCAGTAGAATCGATAGTAGCTTTAGCGCTATCAACAGTTGCGGTAACAGCAGAGTCTACTTTAGAAGCAGCAGCTTCAGTAGCTTCAGTTGCAGTGTCAGCAGCATTGTTACAAGCAGCGAAGGCGCCGATAGCCATAACGAAAAGGAGCTTTTTCATGAGAGTTCTTTTAGTATTAGTTTGAATAATGATTTCTTATTAATACGGAGATCGGAAAAAGGTAACCCGGCGCAGAAAAAAAAATTTTCGCCCATCTTTGCGGGTTACTATTTGTTATTTTATGTATTAAATAATACAGCGTGAGTGTAGATCCGGCAGAACGGGATTTATTGACAGGATTGGGAAAAAAAGACACAACGGCCACCGAAACCATCTACCGCCGGCACTATTCCATGGTGCAGTCGATGGTATTGGCAGGCAATGGGAGTATTGACGATGCCCGTGATGTTTTCCAGGAAACAATGCTGGTATTGTACGACAAAGTTCGAAATCCGGGGTTTGAGCTCACCTGTCTGTTGAAGACATATATCTATTCGGTGGCCCGAAGGCTTTGGTTGAAGCGGCGACAACTTTCACAAAAAACCGTTCCGGCGCTGGAGGACATCGAAGAAACAGTTTCTGTAGAAGAAGATGTAGATGCAACGGAAAATGCAGAGTCGGCGTTTTTAATCATGGACAAAGCGATGGCCGGTCTCGGTGAACCTTGCCGAAGTTTGTTGACGGCCTTCTACCTTGAGAAACGCAGTATGTCGGAGATAGCGGGCAATTTTGGTTACACCAACGCAGAAAACGCCAAGAACCAGAAGTACAAATGCCTGACCAGATTGAAAAAATTATTTTTTGCCCGGTATAAAAGCCAGTAAAGATGAACGAGGACGTACAAATATTGGAAATGGTGGAGCGGTACTTGTTGGGTGAGATGTCGCCCGAAGAGCGTGCCCAGTTTGAGGCTATCCGTGCTCTTCGCCCGGAAGTGGACCAACTGGTGGTGGAACATGGTCTTTTTCTACGCCAGGTAGATGAATATGGCGATCGCAAATCAATCAAATCATTTCTGCACGATACCCAGCATAACCTGGAGCTTTCCGGCGACATCAGTACCGAACAGCCCAAGGTGCGCTTTATGACCGATCGCTACAAGCGGGTTTTCTTTGTAGCAGCCTCCATCGCTGGCTTAACCGCCCTGGCCATCAGCGGCATCGTCAGCTATTTTACGCCCAAGGGCAGCACTTCTGAAATCGCCCTTTTGAAGCGGGAATTGAACCTGGTGAAAAAAACCACCCTGCAAACCCAACACCAGGTGAATAACCTGAGTGTGGTGCCTGCGCCCGCAGACAACCGGCCCGTTCGCCCCTCAGATCCCGGGAAATTTGGCGGCACCGGCTTTTTGATCGACGGTCGTGGTTACCTCGTTACCTCGGCGCATGTGGTTGCCAAGGCCGATTCAGTATATATTAGTAATGCCAAGGGCGAATTCTATAAAACAAAACTGCTGCACCTCAACAACGAAACGGATATTGCCATCCTGAAAATTGTTGACGATCGCTTCACCGCGTTGAGCAGCCTGCCGTATAGCCTGCGTACGAAAAAGGCCGAACTCGGCGAACCCATTTTCACCCTGGGTTTCCCCCGTACCGAAATCGTGTACAACGAAGGCTACCTGAGTGCGAAAACCGGTTTCAATGGCGATACCACGGCTTACCAGGTGTCGATCGCAGCCAACCCCGGCAACTCCGGCGGCCCCATCTTCAACCACAATGGCGAAATCATCGGTGTACTGAGCGGCAAGCAAACCACCGCCGAAGGTGCTGTCTTTACCAGCCTCAGCAAGAACATCTTGCGCGCCATCGACTCCCTGAAAACCGACAGCAGCAACCTCAGCATCCACCTCCCGCTGCACAGCAGCCTCCGCGGTGTTGAACGGGTGCAACAAATCAAACAGATTGAAAGCTGTGTTTTCAATGTAATGTCATTCTAATAAGGCAAGACTGCTGTTTAAAGTTTAATGTCTAAGGTTTAAGGTTGCTCCGCGTGCGGGGAGGCTTTTTTATCAATGGCTGCCCGTTTATTTCGCACGTTGTTTTCTGATTGATCTCAACCTTTTATTATTTAATTCTCTTCAACATATTTGCTATTTGAAACTTACCTTATGGGTTTCTGTAAGGATACAAGCTTTGGCAATGACGAATTTTAATTTACCGCCTTATATTGGTACACGACAAAGGGGAAAATAACAGCCAACCCGATGTGTTATAAACTAGTGCTAGGTTGAAAGTTTAAGCCAATGACGCATATAAGAGTTTACAGCCGGAATTCTAAAATGTGAATTACGCAAAAATGCATTTAAATGAGCTTCGCTGAATTTTTATCAAAGAATTGGTCCCAAATTACAGTCGTACTGACTGCATTAGGAGCTGTGATAAAGATTATTTTTGATTTCCAAATCCGAAAAAAGGAAATAAAATTTGAATATTTATTCAAAGAGAAAGCAAGTTCATTTCAAGATTTCATGATTTGTCTTCAAAACTTCAAAACCCAACTTATTAAAGAAGCATATATACATAAGTATGGTAGTTCTACTTTTTCCGAATTCGAAACGACCATGGACAAATCCAGAAAAGAACTTGAAAGCAAAATAAATTTACTTCTAATTTACTGCTCACATAAGGAAAAAGAATCGCTTTACGCAATTCTTAATAGTTGCACATTTGTTCTCCATGCGATTAAAAACGTAAATGTAAATGATGTAGAAAAAGTTCTGCAAGATAATTGCAAAAAAAATGATGCTATTATTAACAAGTTAATTAAGAACTTCCATCTTTAGTGAGCAACTAAATTGCTTCCTTTTATGATTTTCTTGTATTTGCATCTCTTTAAGGCTTAGGTTACTAAAACAAAGCCCGATTGAAAATGCTTTTGTATGCTGTATAAAATCAACCGGATTCAAAACAAACGAGGCTGGCGCAAAACCATAAGGATACCCCCCTGCACCCATTGGAATTTGCCATAACTGACGCTGCTACACCTGCGGCAGCAACTTTAAACCTTAAACTTTAAACTTTAGACTCGAAGCTGCTTAGCGCTTCTCCCATAGCGCACTGGGATACTCCCCTTCCGCCACCAGCTTATCCAGCGCAGCTTGTACACTCGGCGCGTCTTCTTTATAGGTTACGCCAAACCAACTTGAACTGGTTGGAATAACGGGTATCACGCCCATGCCCGATTTGGTGAAATGGTCGGCCACAATGGGAATGAAAAACTCCGCTTTGGGATTGCCTTTGTTTTCTTCCACAAAATCGTCGAACATCTGCTGGCTGATGGCAAATACCGATGGATGAAAGCACCAAAAATTCATCGACACACTTGAATCGATTGGAATTTCGCGGGGCTGCTGGTTATCGTCACAAATGATTTTTCCCTGCTGGTTTGAAATGTTCAAGCGCTCCGCAATCGCTGTCAGGTTGCCATTGGCATCTACCTCGCAAACACCGCGGTTCACCGTGCCATGGTCTGACAACGTTTTCAGGAGCTCATACCCAATGATGCAATAGGTCTTTTCATTGCAACCATTTTTGCAAAAATCTGCGGCACGCTGAAAGGCGTCGCGGCCGTAGAAATCATCGGCATTGATCACCGCAAAATTTTCCTTCACCACTTCCTTCGCGCAAAGCACCGCATGGGCAGTTCCCCAGGGCTTGGTTCTTTCTGCCGGCGCGGGACCGTTTTTCAGGTTTGCATTCAAATCCTGGAACACATACTCCACCTTGATTTTGCCTTCCAGCTTGCTGCCAAATTTCTCGCGAAAATCAGCTTCAAAATCTTTGCGGATGATAAATACCACTTTACCGAAACCGGCGCGAATGGCATCGTATATAGAATACTCCATAATAGTCTCTCCACTGGGGCCAAACGACTGGATCTGCTTCAGACTACCATATCGGGAAGCCATACCGGCTGCCAATATCACGAGTGTAGGTTGCATGCGAATTTTTTTGTTTCGGGCGCTAATATATAAATTCCAGCATGAAATTACCAGTGCGGCCCGATTTGGTCTGCCTAGAACCGGTGCGGCTTTACCCCGAGCAGCCTATTTCGATCGACTGTTTACGGCTCGATAAGCTCCACCCCGCCCTATCGGGCAATAAATGGTTCAAGTTGCTGCCCTGGCTGCGTCTGGCGGCCGACCAGGGCGCTACCGGCATTGCCAGTTTCGGCGGCGTTTGGTCCAATCACCTGCTGGCCACCGCCGCGGCTGCGCAACACCTGGGGCTCAAAGCCTATGGCATCGTACGAGGTGAAGAACTGTCAACCGCCTGCCTGCAAGATTGCCGGGCATTGGGCATGGAACTGATTTTTGTTTCGCGCAGCGATTACCGTGCGTTTCAACAATACAACGATAGACTTGACCTGCCCGACAAAGTAGTTGTGGTGCCGGAAGGCGGACAAGGCCTCCCTGGCGTAACTGGTGCTGCCGCAATGCTCGATCCCCTGCCATCTCCCGGCAACTATACCGATGTGGCGGTTGCGGTGGGTACCGGCACCAGCCTCGCAGGCATATTATCCGCCCTGGCGCCCCATCAGCAGGCCATCGGCATCAGCGCCCTCAAAGGGGAGAATCGCTTATCGGCTCAAATCAACGCCTGGGTACCAAACCGGGAAAACCAGTTTACCATCTCCTTCCGCTTTCATTTCGGGGGATATGCCCGACACGACGCGAACCTGCTGGCCTTTATGAACGAGGTCTATCGCGAGCAGCAGATTCCGCTCGATTTTGTCTACACGGCCAAACTGTTTTATGGCATCCGGAAAATGTTACAAGAAAATTATTTTCCGCCAGAAGCAAGGCTGCTGCTGATTCACAGTGGCGGATTACAGGGAAACCGCTCATTGCCGGTTGGCAGCCTCGCGTATTGAAATTATATTTGTGGCCGATGACGAAAAGAGCCGGACAATTCACTGTCTTCCTGTTATTTTTTCTTTTTTGCCTGGCAACAGATGGCGCGCAGGCACAAGACAGCCTTCCGCAATTCAACGCCGTTCGCCGACCCGGCAACCGAATTCTAATCAGCTGGACAAATCCCTTTGGTAGTAAAATCCGTCAGTTGAGCATTCAACGCTCGGCAGATAGCACCCGGCTGTTTAAATCAATCGTTACCCTGCCCGATCCGAAAGTGCTGAAGAATGGCTATGTAGATACAAAATCGCCCGATACGCTGCAATATTACCGACTCTATATCCTGCTCGACAGCGGTCGCTATATTTTCAGTAAATCGAAGCGAGCGGTTAAGTATGTTGACCCGCCACCAACACCGCCTGCACCCATCGTTAAACCCACGCAGAAACCGGGCGACAAACAACCGGTAGAAAAAACAGAAAAGGCCAAGCCGAACACAGCAGGGAAAACGGAAGAACAGCGGCAAAGCAAAACAGAAGAGCCAAAACCAGCCGAAAAAGAAGAACCGAAGCCGGACGAGAAAGAAGAATCGATTTCTGGCAAAACCGACGAGTCCAGGGCAGGCAAGGCAAAAGAGCCGATTACCAACAAGCCAGTGGAACCTGCGCCAAGCAAAAAGATTGATGATAAAATTATCGATAAACCAAAGGAAACGCCTAAGCAACCGATAATAATTCCCGAACGAATCTATACCATCAAACGGGCCGATACCCTGCGCGGTACCCTGCCCGAATCCAAAATGCGGGCCTTTCGCGATTCGATCAATCTTTATACAAAAGACACGTTGTTGTCGGTCGTGAACGATACCATTATCATTCGCGCTTTTATACCCAAAGACCAATTCGTTTTATCGAAGTATATTTTTACCGATAAATCCGGCCTCCTGCACATCGAGCTAAGCGATGCCCCGCGAAAAGCATACAAAGTGCGGTTCTACGAAGAAGACAAAACCTTTCTTTTTGAAGTACGGGATATCCGTGACCAAATCCTGCTGATCGACAAAGCCAATTTCCAACACGCGGGCTGGTTTTTATACGAACTCTTTGATAACAACGCTATTATAGAGAAAAATCGCTTTTTTATTGGCAAAGATTTCTAGCGCATCGTTAGCGGATCCTTCTCTATGTTGGCTTCAAAAAGATCACTGAATTTATTGACGAAAATCTCTTTAACCAGTTCAAAATCAACTACTTTATTGAGTTCTTTTGAAATGGAGCTGACCTGTTTCTGTTGGATGCCGCAGGGAACAATATGGTTGAAATAAGCAAGGTCGGTATTGACGTTTAGCGCGAATCCATGCATGGTTATCCACCGGCTACACCGGATACCGATCGCGCAGATTTTGCGCTCCCGGCCTTTGATTGCGGGGTCCAGCCATACCCCGGTTTCGCCTGGCGACCGGTCGCCTGTCAAGCCAAAATCGGCAATGGTCTGGATCACCGACTCTTCAATGCGTCGTAAGTACTTGCCTAAATCGGTGCCAAAATATTCCAGGTCCAGGATGGGATAACCCACCAATTGACCGGGACCATGAAAGGTAATATCGCCCCCCCGGTTGGTATGAAAAAACTCGATCCCCCGCTGCTGCCGCTCGGTTTCGTTGATGAGCACATGCTCCATCTTTCCACTCTTGCCAAGGGTGTATACCGGCGGGTGTTCAACCAGCAGCAGGCGGTTCACCGTCGGTTCGCCAGCCGCTTTTCGCCGCAGGTTGTCTTGCAACAGCGATTCCTGCAAATCCCAGGTTTCTTTGTAAGGGCGTCGGCCGAGGTCGGTCAGTAAAACAGTTTGCATCGGGCAAAGTTAGTGGGCTGTTTCGTTATAAATTTGCCCTTCAACTTTACAAATAGCGTGGCCAATAGTTTGAACGACGAGCAAGACCTGGAAGAACAGCTTCCCGAAGAAGGCGAAGAATTGTACGAGCAACAGGTGTTTCGCATCGACCCCGGACAGGAATTGATGCGGATCGACAAATTTCTCGTCGGCCGCATTGAGTATGCCACCCGGAACAAAGTTCAACAGGCGATTCAGGCCGGTCGCATCCTGGTGAATGGCAAAACCACCAAATCAAATTATAATATCCGGCCGGCTGATGAAATTATCATCTATTCGCACCGGGAGCGCAAGGGCGAACAGGTGGTGCCCGAGAAGATGGCACTGAATATTCATTACGAGGATGAGCAGCTACTGGTCATCAATAAACCCGCCGGACTGGTGGTACACCCAGGCAGTGGCAATCCCGGAGGCACTTTGCTGAACGGCGTTGCCTGGTACCTGCAACAGGAAGACAAATCGATTACCGAAGAAACCCTGCCGCGTTTTGGCATGGTGCACCGGATCGACAAAAATACCAGCGGCCTAATCGTCATGGCCAAAACCGACGAGGCCGTCAGCTCGCTGGCCCGGCAATTTTTCAACCACACTGTTTATCGACGTTATGTGGCCCTGGTTTGGGGCGATATGGAAGCCGATGAAGGCAGCATTGTGGCGCATATCGGCCGACACCGCCGTTTTCGCAAACTATTCGATGCCTATCCCGAAGGCGATTATGGCAAAGAAGCCATCACCCATTACAAGGTGCTGGAAAGGATGAACTATGTGACCCTGGTTGAATGCAGACTGGAAACGGGGCGCACCCACCAGATCAGGGTGCATATGCAGCATATCGGTCACCCATTGTTCAACGATGAAGTATATGGCGGCGATCGCATTGTAAAAGGAACCGTGTACACGAAATACAAGCAGTTTGTCGAGAATTGTTTTGCGATCTGCCCTCGGCATGCATTACATGCCGTCAACATTGGCTTTAAACACCCGGGTAGCGGCGAAGAGGTTTTCTTTAGTTCCCCCATTGCTGCCGATATGGAAAAAGTGATTGAAAAGTGGCGGCATTATGCTAGCATCGGTCGACAGCAAGGGCAATAATTGTAGTTGACTGAAAGCAAAAAGCGACATCGAAAGTCAATGAAAGGACGAATCACTGAAGGGTTAATGGCCTATTGACTTACGTCAAAAATCGTGGCCGTGAAAATACCCTTCTCTCTTTTTTTGAGGGCAACTTTCCAATTGCCCGAATACCGGATCAGTTTGGGCAGCAGCAGTTCTCCCACCCTAAACATTTCCACGTCCATTTGCACATTGAAATCGTACACACCCGCATCGTAACTAAGGTCGTAGGTGCGGGCCAGGATCTTCATATCGTGCAGGTCGAAATAAGTGATGACCGAGTTAATAACGATATCGTTTTTTTGCGCGCGGCTAAGATCCGGCCGTGCTTGGATGCGAAAGGTATATACATTCTGCCCCTGGTAAGAAGTCATATCAATGTCGAAATCGTAAAGATCACTCTGCGGAGGTTCATAGATATTGATCTTATCGCCGATAAAAGGAATACCCGGAATATTTCGGCCGGGGTTAAAGAACAACATCTTTAATTGCTCCTTGTGTTTTTCAAGGCCTCGTTTCCCCCTGGTATTGAGTTCTTCGGCCTTCACTGAATTGTCTTCACCACAAACCCGGCCCTTTGTAAAAAACAAACCGGCATACATTTCTGCCGTATAATAATTCCAGTTGCCGTTTTCATCGCGCATATTACCGGTGATATTTTCTTCGCTGGTCTCCATGCTTCGGCACCCATTTGCATACAACTGACGCGTTCTACTGTGCAGGCCGGCAATGGGTGCGCCATCTTTGCCGAACATTGTGATGTCGTTGAGTGCGGTATAATTCAGTTCGCGCAGGTTTTTGAAAGCGCGATAAAAACTGGTGTCGACCTGGATGCGCCGGATGAAGCTGGGCACATCCATATTGTTTCGCACCACCACTTCTTTCAGGGTGATGGCTTTCTGGTCAACAAAAATAACAGAGTCGGGTTTGGCTTTTACCAGCGTATCCACCTGTGCAACAGCCGGCAGAAAACCAAGCAGCGCTATGATAGCGGGTAGACAAAAAGAAAAGCATGTAACCGGCAGTCGCATACCGGCTATTTAGCAAAAGCCATGCGATAATCGACTTTGACCTTCCCTTTCGAAATATCATCCAATTTGCCCTTCAACAATTTTCTTTTCAGGGGCTTGATATGATCGATAAAAAGTTTGCCGTCGATATGATCGTATTCGTGTTGAATCACCCGGGCAGTGATGCCATTGAAACTTGCTTTCTGCGGCAGAAAATTTTCATCCACGTATTCAATGGTAATTTCTTCCGGACGCAACACATCTTCTCTTATTTTCGGAATGCTAAGGCAGCCTTCGTTGTAAGGCCAGTCGTCGCCATCCATGCCAACTATCCGGGCATTGATGAAACAACCCTTAAAGCCCTTGTCGTTCGGGTATTCTTGCTTTTCATCCGGGTCCATGTTCTCCAGAATTTGCACACTATCCACCACAAAAAGCCGGATGGAGCGATTGACTTGTGGCGCCGCCAGTCCCACCCCATTGCTATTGTACATGGTCTCCCACATATCGGCCAGCAATTGCGGCAGGCCGGGATAATTTGCATCAATTTCCACGGCCACCTGGCGCAATACGGGGTGGCCATAGGCCACTATAGGAAGAATCATAAAACCCTGATTTTGACCGACAAAGATAGGTCATTTGAATATTTTGCCGATCATATTACTGATCTCCGTGAAATCATCGTGGTTGCTGACCGACCTTTTTTCGAGGTCTTCTTCCAGTTTTTCATCACCGGGGAAAAACAAGAGATAGTTTTTACCGGCAAATGCGTTGTTCAGCATATCGGGAACCACCTGCAATTGGGGCATATAAGACGACCAGCCCCGCTCGGCCATGACCACCATGAGCCCTTCGTCGTCTTGTACTGTGCGGGCTGCCGCTTCCATTTCTTCCCACTTGCTGATGGGGGTAAATCGCGCTTCGATATTGACTTTTTTCTGGATGCGTTGCAAAATGCGAATGGTGGCTTCATCCGCATAAAAATCAAGCAAGGCTTTTGCGTTTTTTGAAATATTCCAAATGCGAAGCAGTACCGGGAAAAAGCCGGGTTCCCGATGCGCTTTCGGCGGAATAATCACCACCTGCTTTTTGAGCGTGGCGATGGGTTGAATGGCATGGTACACCAATATATTCGGGTTTTCGCCGCGCAAGTAACCATTGTACAGGTTATACACAAACGAAGGCGAAAATCCTTTTTCACCCGCCAGACCAATCATCAGGTCGGTAATCTTTTTCTCTTTGATCACATTGCGAATACCATCCACCACATCGTTGTCGTATCGCGTGAGTGGTTGCAGCGCCACATCTGACGAGGCTGCAATTTTGCTGGCTTCCGACAAAATTTTCTCCGCATTTTTTACCGACGATTCTTTTTTGTCTTCGTTGATGATGTTTAAGGCATATACCTGGTCGCGGTTGGATTTGGCTTTCATCAACAAAGCCAGGTTGGTCATGCGTTCTACCGTTTCTGCATGGTTAACCGCCAGCAGTATTTTTTCTTCCCCACCATCGCTGTCGGCGAGGGTGTTTTCCGTTTCTGCGTCAACAATTTTTTTCGCATTGCGCATCGTCACGAAAGAAGAAATGGTACAGGAAACCAAGATCATCAGGATACTTCCATTGAGCACATGTTCGTTCAACAAACGAACCGGTTCACCGGCTTCGTTTTCTGACAGGATAATATTGTAACCAACCATCACCGCGGCCAGTGTGGCGGCAGCCGAAGCTGAGCTGAGGCCGAAAATGAGGCCTCCTTGTGCGTCGCTAAACCGAAAGGTTTTTTGCGTAGCCTTGGCGGCCAGGTACTTGGTGCCGATGGCCAGCGAAGTCATGATGGTAGCCACTTTAATGGTCTCCAGGCTGCTGAAAAAAACCTTGAAGTCGATGATCATGCCCACACTGATCAGGAAGAAAGGGATAAAGATGGCATTGCCCACAAACTCAACCCGGTTCATCAGTGAAGAAGCATGTGGAATCAACCGGTTCAGTGCCAGCCCCGCGAGAAACGCGCCGATGATGGCTTCAATGCCCGCGAGTTCTGCCAGCAGTGCAGCCAGGTAAATCATCACCAATACAAAAATATACTGTGAAATCTTGTCGCTCACCCGTTTGAAAAACCAGCGGCCAATCAGCGGAAAAACCAATAACACCACCAAACCAAAAATCAATACCGATACCGACAGCCGCACCCAAAACGCCGTTCCTACATCGCCCTGTGCCATGCCCACGGCCACAGCCAACACCAAAAGGGCGAGTATATCTGTAATCATGGTGCCCCCTACGGTGATATTGACCGCGATATTACGGGCCACGCCCATCTTGCTCACCAGCGGATAGGCAATCAGGGTATGCGAAGAGAATAAACTCGCAAATAACAAAGCAGTAAGGGAAGAAAAACCGAGCAAATAAACCCCGGCAAAATAACCCAGCACCAGGGGCAAAGTGAAGGTGTAGATACCAAAGGTCAGGCTCTTCCATTTGTTCTTTTTGAAATCACCCATGTCGATCTCGAGCCCCGCGAGGAACATGATATAGAGCAGTCCGGTGGTACCCGTCACCACGATGCTGCTATCGCGTGCCAGCAGGTTGAGTCCGTTGGGACCGATGATAGCACCGGCAATGATCAATCCCAGCAAGTGCGGCACTTTGATCTTATTCAGTAAAAGTGGTGCGCCCAGAATAATGATCAGTAATACGAGGAATTTAAGCACCGGATCTTCCAATGGAAGCGACAGGTGTTGAATGTTCAAAAAGGTCATTGTCATTTTTTTACCAAACGATCCAGTTCTACCGTGAAACGGGCGCTGCATTTACCATCGATAGTGATCATCCGGTTGCCCCTGATTTTCTTTTCGCCGATTTCTGCGAGCAGTACATTCATCTCCACAATTTTTCCTGTCGACGAATCGGTTTGAAAATGCATGCGAATGCTATTGCCATCGTATTCTGCCATATACATTCGCACTAGTTTGTTATTGTTGATGACCTTGGTGACCAGTTGGGTGGAGTCACTGCTAAAGTCCCAATTATCCGTGCGCTGGTCGCCCACTACAAAATCGGGGCAATTGGAGTCCACACAAATCACTTTGCTATTCCATTCGCCTGCAATGGCTGCCGGCCAGGTTTTCAAAGCGGGCAAGCTGTCGGCATTTTTCGCCTGCAACACACTGTCGCGAAATTGATTCAGCATCTTGTATTCACTTTCGCGCAGGGCCAATTGTTTTTCTTTTTCCAGCAGGGCCAACTCGCGTTGCTGCAAATCGGTTTCACGCGCAGTATCCTGACAAGATGAAAAAACAATTAAAAAAGCGAAAAAAAATATTCTACTGGTATTACACATAACCGGTTCATGCAATTACTACGCCACCCAACCTCTTCACGTTCGCCACTGCAGGTATTCCTGCAACATCATCGTAGCTGCAACAATGTCTACATTTTCTTTGATTTGGCGCTGCTTTTTTTTCATGCCCGACTCCACCATGCTTTGCCGCGCCATTTTTGATGTGTTGCGTTCATCAACACCAATCACCGGAATAGACGGGAAATTTTTAATGAACTCTTTCTTGAAGGCAGCCACCAAGGGGGTGGCATGGGTGGGTAAACCGTCCCAGTTAAGGGGCTCACCTAATAGCAACAACTCTACCTGTTCAGCCGCAAAATATTTTTTCAGGTAGGGGATAATTTGTTTGCTGTCGACCGTTTCCAAACCGGTGGCAATGATCTGCAACGGATCGGTCACCGCAATGCCGGTGCGCTTTTTTCCATAATCGATCGCCATTATTCTTGCCATATTTTTCAGATAGGGGTTGACGTTATACAGACAGTGGTTGCCAAAACAAATCAACAATCACAAAAACAGCAAATACCACGCTGGCAACGCCGTTGGCCGTCATAAAAGCAATATTGACCCGACTCAGGTCATTGGGTTTTACGATGGAATGTTGGTAAACAAGCATACCGGCAAAAACCGCCACGCCGATCCAGTACCAATAACCAAATACGCCCACGATGCCTGCAATAACCACAAAACTGGCGCTCAACAGGTGAAGAAATTCTGACACCCGCAACGCCTTTGTTTTTCCCAACGCAGCAGGTATGGAATGCAATTGTTGCCCCCGGTCAAATTCTTCGTCTTGCATCGCATAGATAATATCAAAACCACTTACCCAGCACACCACCGCAAACGAAAAAAGCAAGGGCAGTAAAGCAAAATGATTGGTCACCGCAATATAAGCACCAATGGGCGCGAGCGATAATCCAATACCCAGTATGATGTGACAAAGCGCCGTAAATCTTTTGGTATAACTATACCCCAGTACCACAAACAAGGCCACCGGCGATAAAAACAAACAGAGTCGATTGAGCAGGCCGGCAAATACCACAAATAAAAGGCAGTTGGCCATCACGAACCAGAGTGCATGATCGGCACTGATGATGCCAGCCGGAATTTCGCGGATGGCCGTGCGCGGATTCAAGGCATCGAAATGCCGATCGAGGTAACGGTTAAAACCCATCGCTGCACTGCGTGCCGTGATCATACAGCCGATCACCAGGGCCAGTTTGATCAACCATTGCTGCCAGCCCACGGGCGTTGCAGCACTGATGGGTAATTGCATCGCCGGTCTTAACACCGCGAGAAAAAAACCAATCATCGCAAAGGGCATGGCGAAAATGGTATGCGAAAACTTCACCAGGCTCAGGTAGTTCTTAATTGTGCTCATGTATTTTACGCGTGCTCTTCTATTTTTAAATGCGGTCGCGAACCAGTTCCCATAAAATTATACCGGCAGCCACCGATATATTCAGGCTGTGTTTCGTTCCCAATTGTGGAATCTCAATACAACCATCACAATGGGTCAACACTTCATTGTTCACGCCTTCCACTTCATTGCCAAAAACGACGGCTATTTTCTCGGAAACGGCCCAGTCAAATTGCTGCAGCGCGATGCTGTTGTTGGCCTGTTCTACTGCATAAACTTTGTAGCCGGCCGCTTTCAGGTCTAACACAGCTTCGAGGGTTGTTTGCCGGTACTGCCAGGTGACGGTTTCAGTAGCGCCCAGGGCTGTTTTCTGGATGTCGCGGTGTAATGGCTGTGGGGTGTACCCACAGAGGTAGATCGCTTCCAGCAAAAAGGCATCGGCTGTACGAAAAACACTGCCCACATTGTGCATACTCCTAATATTGTCGAGTACCACACAGATCGGCATCTTAACGGCTTCCCGAAACGCGCTGACCGATTTGCGTTGCAGGTCATCCATCGACTTTTTGGTCATCGCGGCAAAGATAGGGATTGCGGGTTAGCGCTTCATGATCCGCCGAAGGCTGGTTTCGCCCACCGCATTGCGCATCCGCAATTGGTAAATGCCCTTTTGCCAGTTGGCGGGTATTTGTCCCTGAATGCTGCCCTTGGTCATCCGAATGGTTTGTCGGGCCACCAGCCGCCCGGTCATGTCGTACACCGCCAGGTCCAGTTGCTGCGCTTCCCGCGCCTGCACCTGGTAAACTACCTGGTTGCCAATCGGGTTTTGCAATATTTTGAATACGAAACTGCCCGACTGGTCGGCCGGCCAACTGGCACAGGCACCTTTATCAGGCAGGTTATTGTCTATCCAGGCCAGCCGGTCTTTCAACCAGCTTTTGAGGGTGGTTAGTTCTTCTGCGTAGCTGGTTGGAATCGGGTCGGGATTGGGCCACACATACTGACCCAAAATGGGCCATCGTTGAAAATGCCGTTGGCGGGCCTCCTCCACCACCGTGGCGACAGAATCAACCAGGCGGTTCATTTCATTGTCGGCCAGAAAACTTGCGCGGGTTTGGTTCCAGCGACAACGAAGCGCCGACACAAAAGCCGTATCGGTCATAAAACGATCCCACCAAAATGGGATGAGTCCCGCGGGGTCACTGGGGCAAACCGTATTGAACTTATACGCCCAGCCATCGGTCCGCCAGCCATCACAATAGCCGGCATTTCTAAATGCCAGGTCATAGTCCCATACCGGTCCCGCCATTATTTTACCGCCGGCCGATTCGCGGTTCTTATGGAAAAAAGTGCTGAGTCGATAACCATCCACATTGCGGCTTACTTCGTTTACGATAAAGTAGTCGATAAAACTTGCCAGGTCGGCATATTTTCGAACACCATTTTCAGGGTCCTGGTAATTGCTTGCTGACAGGGCCGCTTCAAATGCATCCACATAACTTTTTAGATACGCGGCCTGCTCGTCTTTGATATCGGCCAACTTGGGATACACGTAAGAGAATTGTCGGTTTGATGGGGTGCTATACCAGCCATCGGGGTCTTTGTCGAGGCTGAAGATATAACCGCCGGTTAATGCATCGCCACTGAGGTCGGTAGCAGCGATCTTGGGAATATCCACCCGGTTTTTGCCGCGCTTGATTTTTTCCAGCAACACATAGACACCCCGGTAATCACCATTGAGTACCAGCTCTACATAGCGACAACGTGGCGCCCAGTGACCGGTTTTTGCTGCCAGCGTATAGGCAAGCACGTTGCGCATCAGGGTTTTGTCGGTATAGGGGGCATACAATACCCAATCACTTTCGGCGGGCATGCCCAGCAGTGCCTGGTCGAGAGAACTGCCCGACGCTTTTTTCAGGTCTACACTATAAGACTTCATGGGAAACATTTGCGAAGATTGACCACGAATTTCAATCGCAATTTTTCCGTTGTATTCGTTAAACGGATCGGTCAAATTGTTTCTTTGGCCTTCGCCATTGTAGATGATTCCCATATCGGCACTGATCTTTGGATCGTCGGGAATGTCCTGCCCATTGGTATTAATGACCACAATTGGCAGGTTGGAAGAACTGAGTATGGACTGGGCAAAACCAGGCAATACATACAGCAACGCGAACAGCAGGGTGAACACGGATCTCATAGCAGCATTATTGAAACAAAATAGTTTTTTTAAACGACATTTGTCGCTCTTTTTTCAGCTATGTCCAAAGCAGCCGATACCCCGCTGATGCAGCAGCACAAAGCCATCAAGCAGCGTTTTCCCGACGCGGTGCTACTGTTCAGGGTGGGTGATTTTTACGAAACTTTTGGGGCGGATGCCATCATCGCGTCGCAGGTACTGGGCATTACCCTCACCAAGCGCAACAATGGCGCTGCGGCTTCGTCAGAACTAGCGGGTTTTCCGCACCATTCGATCGATACCTACCTACACAAACTGGTGAAAGCGGGGTACCGCGTGGCAGTATGCGACCAGTTGGAAGACCCCAAACAGGCCAAGGGCATTGTAAAGCGGGGCGTAACGGAAATGGTTACACCTGGTACCGCTACCAACGAAAAATTACTCGACGTACATGCCAATAATTTCCTGGGCAGTTTGTATTTCGCCGACAACGACCAGTTTGGCATTGCTTTTTTGGACATATCGACGGGCGAGTTTTTTGTGGCGCAGGGTGATCGTGAATATGCCGATAAATTATTGCAGAGCTTTCAGCCTGCCGAAATTCTTTTTCAGCGTCACCGCCAGAAAAATTTCAAAGAATGGTTTGGCACCAAGGTGTACACCTATACACTCGATGAATGGGTTTTTCAGGAAACTTATGCACGCGAAACCCTGCTGAAACATTTTCAAACACATTCTTTAAAAGGGTTTGGGGTAGATGATTTGGCCGACGGACTTACGGCTGCCGGCGCCATATTGCATTACCTGCGTGATACGGAGCATCCGCACCTGCAACACATACAGTCGATACAAAGAATTAGCCGCGGTGATTTTTTGTGGATGGATCGTTTTACCATCCGCAATCTGGAACTGCTCAGCGGACCTAACGCCGACGCACATACGCTGTTGAAAGTGCTGGACCACACGGTATCACCGATGGGTGCACGTTTGCTAAAACGGTGGATTGTATTTCCGTTGATTGACGGCAAGCGCATTGAAGAGCGACTGCAATTGGTGGAATACTTTATTACGGAAGTGGATCTCCGGCAATCACTGACACAACATATCCGGCTTTGCGGCGATGTAGAGCGGTTGGTTAGCAAGATACCGATGAAGAAGATTGGTCCGCGGGAAGTATTGCAATTGTCGCGCGGCTTGCAACAAGTACAAGCCATCCGCCAGGAAGGCGGTAAACATACCAACGAATACCTGCAACGCATAATCGATGCCCTGAATCCCTGCCAACACATTGCCGAAAAAATAGAAAAGACCATTGTTGAGAATCCGCCGGCCACGGCGGTGAAGGGGGCTTTTATCAGAGAAGGCATCGATGCCGAACTCGATGAGTTGCGGGCCATTGCCCACCACGGCAAAGAATACCTGGCGCAGTTGCAACAAAAAGAAGCGGCTGAAACCGGTATTCCCTCCTTGAAAATCGGTTTCAACAATGTGTTCGGTTATTACCTGGAAGTAACAAATACGCATAAAAACAAAGTACCGGCAGCCTGGATGCGCAAGCAGACCCTCGCCAACGCCGAACGTTATATCACGGCCGAGTTGAAGGAGTATGAAGAAAAAATCACCGGCGCCGAAGAAAAAATATTGCAGATTGAAGCGGCCTTGTTTGAATCGCTGCTGACTGAGTTGCAAGATTACCTCGCACCCATCCAAACAAATGGCAGCCTGCTGGCCATACTCGACTGCCTCTTGTGTTTTGCCCAGGTCAGCCTGCAGAACCGCTACAAACGGCCATCCCTACACGAAGGTGATGCCATGAAACTGGTGGCCAGTCGCCACCCCGTGATTGAAAAATATTTATCCCCCGGCGAATCGTATGTGAGCAATGATATCGTGCTCAACAAAACAGACCAGCAGATCATCATTTTAACCGGCCCGAACATGAGTGGTAAAAGTGCCTTGCTGCGGCAGGTAGCGCTGGTAACCCTGATGGCGCATATGGGTTGTTTTGTTCCGGCCGATGAAGCGCTATTGCCATTGACCGATAAGATCTTTACCCGGGTGGGCGCTTCCGACAACCTGAGTGGAGGTGAGTCGACCTTTATGGTGGAGATGAATGAAACGGCGAGCATTTTGAACAATGTTACCAGCCGAAGCCTGATACTGCTCGATGAAATCGGGCGCGGCACCAGCACCTACGATGGCATCAGCATTGCGTGGAGCATTGTTGAATACCTGCAGCAAAGCCAGCAGATGCCGCTGACCCTGTTCGCCACTCATTACCATGAATTGAACGAACTGGAAAACAAATGGCCACGCATCAAGAACTTTCACATCACCAACAAAGAGGCGGGCAATAAGATTATTTTCTTGCGGAAACTCGCGCCGGGTGGTAGCACCCACAGTTTTGGGATTCATGTGGCACGCATGGCCGGTATGCCAAACGAATTGATCAAAAGGGCCAACGAAATCTTGGCCCAACTTGAGCTGCAACACGTGGAAGCAGAACCGGAAAAAACCATCGCTGGTAAGATGAAAGAAATGGCAGGACCCAAAATGCAGTTATCCATTTTTGATGCCCATTCGCAAACCTTTGAGCAGATTCGAAATATGCTGGAGCATATCGATATCAATCGACTCACGCCGGTAGAAGCCTTGTTAAAACTGCAGGAAATTAAAAAGCAATTGGGATAGTGTATCCAAAGCATGAAAAGCATGAACAAACAATTTGGTCAATCGCCCGACAGCACGCGCAAAGCACAATACAGCCAGCTCCCCAATTACAAAGATGGTCAGTTCCAGAACCAGTTGCCAACACCGGCGCTGGCAGAAAGTGCCTCGATGGCTCGGGTACTGTGTGATTTTATTCGCAAGCATCCTTTTACCGAACCGGCACAACCTATTCCCTCTGTTAAAACGGATTTGCGAAACCGCTTACCCAGCGAAAACATTTGGACCTGGTTTGGCCACAGCTCGTATTATTTTCAACTCGACGGCCATCGTTTTTTGGTAGATCCTGTATTCAGTGGCAACGCTTCGCCCATACCAGGATCGGTGAAAGCCTTTCCCGGTAGCAATACCTACCAGGTGAGTGATCTGCCGGATATTGATGTTTTGTTCATCAGCCACGACCACTGGGATCACCTTGACTTTACGACCATACAACAGTTGAAAGGCCGGGTCAAAAAAGTAATTTGCGGCTTGGGCGTGGCGCAACATTTTGAATACTGGGGCTGGGATAAAAATGTGCTGATTGAAAAAAACTGGTATGAAACAGTGCAACCTTTTCCCGGGGTTACCGTAACCTTAACACCCGCGCGCCATTTCTCGGGGCGCTTGTTCAGGCGCAATATATCACTGTGGACCTCGTTCGTACTCGAAACCAAAACGAAAAAAATATTCCTTGGGGGCGACAGTGGTTACGGTCCGCATTTCGCGGCGATCGGCGATGAATTTGGTCCCTTTGACCTGGCCATACTTGAATGCGGACAATACAATGAGAACTGGCCCTATATCCACTCCTTGCCAGCCGAATTAATTACCGAAGTGAAAGAGCTTAAAGCGCGGCATTTCATTCCGGTACACAATGCAAAATTCAAACTGGCGCAGCATCCCTGGTTTGAACCCTTGCAACAGGTATGTGAAGCGGCCGACAAAGCCGGCATACCCGTCATTACGCCGCAGATCGGCGAGCCGGTAAAGCTGGATCAATTAGAGCAGAAATTCTCCCGTTGGTGGAGACAAGAATAAAACGAGGGGCAATCAATTCTTCGCCAGCAGTAATCACCGCGGCACGCAAATGTCACGGCAAATCACATCATCCCCTTCAACTTCTCTACTACCCTATCTACTTCCTCTTTGGTATTGTGCTTACTAAAACTGAATCGCACAGCCACCTGGTTGGGATTGTTGTTGATGGCGCGGATCACATGCGAACCCAGGTCAGCGCCACTGGTACAGGCACTGCCGCCCGAGGCGCAGATGCCATTGATGTCGAGGTTGAACAAAATCATTTCCGACTTCTCGGTTTTCGGGAAGGAAACATTCAGCACCGTATATAAACTGCGGCCAAACGTGTCGCCATTAAAGGCAATGCCGGGAATATGTGCTGTAAGCTGTTCGGCCATGTATAATTTCAGGTCGCGAATCCTGGCACTTTCTTCTTCATAGGCGGCGGTGGCCAATTCCAGCGCCCGGGCAAAACCGACAATGCCATAGAGATTTTCTGTACCCGCCCGCATATTCCTTTCCTGCGATCCGCCCAGTATCAAGGGCTTGATCTGCACATTTTCATTTACGTATAAAATACCCACGCCTTTGGGGCCATGAAATTTGTGACCGGCGCCAGTGATAAAATGTACCGGCGTATTGCGCAAATCAAAGGGATAATGCCCAACCGTTTGAACCGTGTCGGAATGAAAAATCGCATTGTATTTTTTACACAAGTTGCCGACCGCTTCGATATCCAGCAGGTTGCCAATTTCATTGTTGGCATGCATCAGGCTTACCAGGCAACGTTCTTTGTTGTCGGCCAACAAGGCTTCCAGGTCGGCGAGGTCTATATGTCCGTTGGGCAAAAGCTTTACCCAATGCAGGCCAACTTCGCCCGAACGCTGGTAATGTTCTACCGTATGGGAAGTGGCATGGTGTTCAATTGGTGAACTGATGATGTGCCGGCAACCCAGGTTGTGAATCGCGGCGCCGATGGCCGTATTGCTGCTCTCGGTTCCGCCCGATGTAAAAAATATCTCCGCCGGATGCGCATGCAGAATTTTCGCTACTGATTTCCGCGCGTTTTCAATGGCCAGCCGGCTCTCCCGACCATAAGAATAGATCGATGAAGGGTTGCCGAATTTTTCGGTCAGGTAGGGCATCATGGCTTCGAGTACCAGGGGATCGAGGCTGGTGGTCGCCGCATTGTCAAAATATATCCGGTTGGTCATCGGCAAGTATTAAATCACATAAATTCCTTGATATCCTGCATCAAGCGCAAAGCGATATTATTGGCAGTTGTTTCGAAATTGCTTTCGGCATAAATGCGAATAATCGGTTCAGTATTGGATGTGCGCAGGTGTACCCAGTCGTTGTCAAATTCTATTTTTAGTCCGTCGTCGGTATTGATCGGTTGCTTCTTATACTTCTCAATAATTTTCGCAAAGATCTCTTTCACATCGATCGACTTATTCAATTCGATTTTGTTCTTCGATATAAAATAATCGGGATAGCGCGCGCGAAATGATTTCATGCCGTTTTTGTGTTTCGCAAAAGCAGTCAGAAAAAGTCCGATGCCAATCAAAGCATCACGGCCATAATGAAAATCGGGCACAATGATGCCTCCATTGCCTTCACCACCAATGACAGCCTGCTGGGCTTTCATTTTCTTCACCACATTCACTTCGCCTACGGCCGATGGGAAATATTCACCACCCAGTTTGATCGTGATTTCTTTCAAGGCCTTGGTCGACGACATATTTGACACGGCATTTCCCGGGCGGTTCGACAGTACATAATCTGCCACTGCCACCAGGGTGTATTCCTCCCCAAACATGCTACCGTCTTCACACACAAAACAAAGCCGGTCCACATCAGGATCTACGGCAATGCCCATCGCTGCACCTGCTTTTTTCACTTCATTGCTCAACTCAACCAGGTTCTCGGGCAAGGGCTCGGGGTTGTGCGCAAAGCGACCATTTACTTCACCGTTCAAGACGATCACCTGCTCAACGCCCAATGCTGTCAGGAGTGCCGGCACGGCTAATGCACCAGTCGAGTTTACCGCATCTACCACCACGCGCATTTTTTTCGATTTGATGGCGGCGACATCAACCAGCGGATAATCTACCACTGCCTGGATATGTTTTTGCAGATAGCCGTCTTGGTGCGAAACCGAACCAAGCCGATCGACCGAAACATAGGTGAAATCTTCTTTCGCAGCAATATCAAGCACCTGGGCACCGGCTTCGGCCGAAATGAATTCGCCTTCGCTGTTCAGGAGTTTGAGTGCATTCCATTCTTTGGGGTTGTGGCTGGCGGTGATGATAATCCCGCCATCGGCTTTCTCCCATACCACGGCCATTTCAACAGTGGGTGTGGTCGATAAACCGAGGTCAATCACTTCCAAACCCAGGCCGATCAAAGATTGAATCACCAACTCATTGACCAGGCTGCCCGAAATGCGGCCATCGCGGCCTATAACAACTTTTGCTTGTTTATTGGTGGCCGCCAGCATGGTGCCATAGGCCGAAGCAAAACGAACAATATCGAGAGGTGTCAGGTTATCTCCTGTCTTGCCGCCAATGGTACCACGAATGCCAGAAATACTTTTAATTAATGCCACGCAGAGGAAAATTTTAAGAGGTCAAAAGTAAAAAATCAAAAGTTAATAATGCGCAATGATTGTTGAATCGGGTCAACCGATTGCGGTCATTTTTGCTGTTTCAGTTTTGATTTTTGGTTGTGTAACAGAAGATAACGGGCTGTTTCGTAGCTGGCTTCTGACCACCACTTATAGTCAATTGCTGCTGGTGGCGCCGTCGCCGCAGGCGCCGCCTGAGTGCCCGCCCATACCAGGAATGGTTGTCCGCCTTGCATCGGTTCACTATAATACCAGTCATTATACAGGGTGCCCAACCTTTTGTTGTTGTAATCCAGTATAAAGGCCCGGTTGCCGGCGCCACTGTCTTTGGCATGCTGGCGCAGCAAATCACGGCCCCAGCCGGTATTCGTATAAGAAATACCGGTAATACCCGCGATGGTCGGTAAAACATCCACCTGCGACGCCAGTTCATTCAATCGAAAGGCAGGCAGGTTTTTGTGCGCATAAAACAACAATGGTACATGGTGTGCCGTCAATCCATTTTTGGTATAGGCCGGTGGCAACATAGTACCCGCATCACCGGCAATGCCATGATCTCCCACAAATACAAACAGGGTATTGTCAAAATACGGTGCACTGGCTGCTTTTTCCATGAAACTGCGGAAACAAAAATCAGTATAGCGAAACGCATTTAATTCTTCATTCGATTCAAAACCAAAACGGTGCAGGCTATCACTTGAAACCGTTACCGGTTTAAAAGCAGCGCGGTCTTCTTCGGGGATGGTGTAGGGCCGATGATTGTCCGCCGTTTGTATCACCGCAAAAAAAGGCTGCTTGTTTTGCCGCAACACTTTGTCGGCCTGCAAAAACAGGTTCTTGTCACTAATGCCCCACACATCTACCCGCGGTACATCGTAGCTGCCTTCTTCATACAGTTTTAGTGAATCGATATTATTGGTGAGTATGCCCCTGATATTGGCCCAACTGGTGCTGCCCCCTAAAAAATAATATTTGTCGTAGCCGGCAAAATCATTGATGATGGTATGTTGATCAACCATCATCGGATTTCTGCTGGCCGTTTTGATCAGTTCCACATCCGGTATGCCGGTTACGGTGGCCCATACCCCCTTGGCCGTTCCAATCAATGGTGTAAAACAATGGTCGAAAAATATTCCCTGGCGACTCAACGAATCAAAAAACGGGGTTGTGTTCAAAGGATTGCCCCACATTGAACTTTTATAGGCACTGAAACTCTCACAGATCACCAGTACCACATTCGGTTTCGACCCACCTTGCCAGTTGTACAAGCTGTCTGGAAGGCCGGCCCGGCTGAAGTTTAGCGTGTTGACATCCGGTTTATCTACGCCGAGATAGGCTGCTACCGCGGGATAAGCTGCTTTCACGCGGGCAACATCATATCCCGAACTGCGAAAGCGAAAAGAACTGGCAAAAGACTGGATGGGATTGAGCGCGAGATTGGCTTTGAAATCACTGCCCAGGTTAAATGCATCGCTCCAGCGAAGCGGGTACTGGCCTACCCTGCCAAAAATGCCAATGGCCGCCAACAGAAAGGCCGCTATATACCACAAAATCCGGTTTGCCCTGCCAGGTTGGGCGCTGGCGCGATCGGCGCGTTGGTAAAATTTTTGTATGCACCAGCGAAGCAAGGCCGTTAACCCAACCAACAAAAGCAACAACCTGATAACCGGGTAGGTTTGCCACACCATTCGAAAGGAAATGCCGGCGTCTTGCAAAAAGCCGAGGGCGCTGGCATTGAGTCGTTGGTTGAGGTAAACGAAGTGCAAAAAATCGATGAGGTAGAACAATACAAATACCAACAGAAAAACGGTATAAAAAAACAACCAGCCTTTTATTGCTTTTTTGTTGCGGAAGGGATCCAGCGCTTTAATGGCGGTAAGCAGGCCGACGAAGAGGCCGAGGCTGGCCAACAGCCGAAAATCGAATCGAAAGCCAAGCCATAGCGCCGGCCCAATGGAATCACTACCGGTAACGGGCAGCCGAAAACGATAATAGACGGCCAACCGGGCCAGGGTCATCAGCAGGAGCAGGAGCAGGCTGGTCATCCCAATCCAGCGAAGGGTTTTCGGCATTCGAAACATAGCGACAAAAATAATAGTTTTGTGGCTATGGGCTTTGTAGACCGGCTTATTGAATGGGACCAGCAACTGGCCATCCGGATTAACAGCGACTGGAACCTGCCGGCGCTGGATTTCCTATTCCAGCACATTCGGGAAACCTATTTCTGGTTGCCCTTGTATGTGTTTTTCATCGTTTTCACCCCCCTGAACTTTGGCAAAAAGGGCTGGCTGTGGGTAATTGCCGCGATTGTGACCCTGTCGATCACCGACCAGGTGAGCAGCAACCTGATCAAAAACAATATCATGCGACTTCGGCCCTGTCGCGACCCCCAAGTGGTTGACCACCTGCGCATTTTCATCAAATATTGTCCCGGTAGTAGCAGTTTTACTTCCTCCCACGCCTGTAATCATTTTGGGTTTGCGGCGTTTGTTTACTTCACCGCCGGACAGTTTCTCAAGCCCTGGTCGATCATTTTGTTCGTCTTTGCTGCCCTGGTTAGCTATGCACAGGTCTATGTAGGCGTTCACTACCCCATTGATATATTCTTTGGCGGGCTGGTGGGTTTTGGCATTGGTTACGGAATGAGTGTTATCTTCAATAAAAATATCGGCCCTCTACAATAATGACGGAAGTTTTTATCATCCTGGGACTCATCCTCCTCAATGGCCTGTTTTCGATGGCTGAAATCGCCCTGGTATCGGCCAGGAAGGCAAGACTGGAAGCCCAGGCATCCAAAGGCGATGCGCGAGCGCGTGAAGCGCTGAAACTTGCCAATAATCCCGACACCTTTTTATCGACGGTCCAAATTGGCATTACGCTGATCGGCATTTTGACCGGTATTTTCTCTGGCGAAGCCCTCACCCAACGAGTGGCTGATTTTTTTAGCGGCATACCTATGCTGGCAAAATACGCCAATGGCCTGGGTACCGCCGTTATCGTCATTCTGATCACCTATTTTAGCCTGGTATTGGGTGAACTACTGCCCAAACGGATTGGCCTCAGCAGCCCCGAACGCATCGCCAAACTGGCCGCCGCGCCGATGGGCATCATCACCAAAGTCACCTACCCTTTTATTTGGTTGCTCAGCAATTCAACCACTTTATTGGCCAAGCTCTTCAATATTAGAAAGAATGATTCGCAGGTAACGGAAGAAGAGATCAAAGCCATCATCAGCGAGGGTACCGAACAGGGCACAATAGAAGAAGCCGAACAGGAGATCATTGAACGCGTGTTTCATTTGGGCGACAGGAGCATCAGCTCATTGATGACGCACCGCAGTGATATCATTTGGTTTGACGTGAACGACAACGAGGTTTCCATCAAGGAAAAGATCGTAAAAGAGCCGCATTCCATTTATCCCATTTGTGATGGCGATATCGACAATATCAAAGGGGTAGTATCGATCAAAGACCTGTATATCAGCAATGACCTTACCCTTTTTAAACACATCATGAAACCTGCGATTTTTGTGCCTGAAAACAATACGGCCTATCGCGTACTGGAACGATTTAAAGAGGGGCAGATTCATTCCTGTTTCATTGTTGATGAATATGGATCGGTGCAGGGCATGATTACCCTCAATGATATTCTCGAAGCCATTGTGGGCGATTTACCGCAGCCGGATATTGAAGACTATGAGATTGCTGAGCGCGAAGACGGTACATTTCTGGTAGACGCCCAAATACCTTTCTACGATTTTCTGAGCCGGTTTGAAATGACCGAGCACATGAATGAGGGCGAGCAGGAATTCAATACCCTGGCTGGTTTTATCTTACACAAACTGGAACGGATACCGCAAACCGGAGACAAGCTGGAGTGGAATGGTTGCACATTTGAAATTGTAGACATGGACAGCCTGCGCATCGACAAAATACTGGTGCGTATATCGGCCGAAATCCTGAAGAACATGGAAGAAGAAAGCTAAAAGCTGAAACTCGCTTTGCTGTCGGGATAGGCCACTTTGGTACTTTTTCGATTCCCGTTTACAATCACGTGCATGATATTGATTTGTTTGTCGAACGCATTATACAAGAGGCTGTTGTCAATATCTATTTTGCTGACCGTGGGTACTTGTTCTACCTGCACATAACACCAGGCCGCCTCGCGTTCCTTTTCATAGCCAACATATTGTAATTTTACCGGAATACCGTTCACCTTTACCTGCAAATGCTTTTGCAGGTATTGAAAAACGACCTGGTTTGTTTTGGCCGTGTCTTTCGGATTGCTCAGGTCGACCGTAAAACCGGCACCCGGCGTGAGCGCTTTTTCAAAATCATCGATAAAAACCTTGACGCTGATCTCGAGTGATTGCTCCGCCGCGTTGTGCTGCACCTCGGTTACACTCACAAAAAAAGGATGCATCCAGGCCAGCAACAACGTCATCCACCATTTACCCAGGTATACTGCCATTAATAAAAACTGTTTTCAGAACCCAAAACTCTGGTTTATTTTGCTGGCAGCAAAACCATGCCTGATTTTAACTTGTATTTTAGCCTCGGTGTAGAGCATATTCTTACCTGGGATGCGCTTGACCATATTTTATTTGTCACTGCTTTGTGCTTGCGTTACAGTTGGCGCGACTGGAAAAAAGTAGCCATCCTGGTGACTGCTTTCACCATCGGCCACAGTGTTACCCTGGTACTGAGTGTAACGGGGCATATCAAAGTGGCGGTGGCCTGGATCGAGTTTTTGATACCGCTTACTATTGCCGCAACGGCCTTGAATAATCTTTTCTTTCGCACCGTTCAGTCTGATGGCAAACTGCCGTTGATTTATTTTTTCGCCTTGTTTTTTGGCATGATTCACGGGCTGGCTTATGCGAACCTGCTGCTCGACCTGGAGGGGAAAGAAGGATTAACCATTCACCTGCTGGCTTTTAACCTGGGCATTGAAGTAGCGCAATTGCTGGTGGTGGCGGTAGTTTTATTCGTATCATTTATATTCGTGGACCGATTGAAGCTGGCCCGTCGCTGGTGGGTAATGGGCATTTCAATACTTATCCTCCTGTTCTCACTGAAGATGGCCTTTGAAAGAATGCCTGGTAAATCATCTAACACACAAACAGTAATAAATGAGAAATCTGCTCTTAGCCACCCTGGTACTGCTGACCGGATCAGCCGTGGCCCAAGACATCCAGAACAACCCTGGCTCTAATCACGGCAACAAGTTTGAGCAATTGGGTACTATCCTGCCCACGCCGAACGAATACAGAACTGCCAGTGGTGCGCCGGGCCCCAAGTATTGGCAGCAACGCGTTGACTATGATATCAAGTGCGATCTCGACGAAGAAAAACTGAAACTCAACGGCAGCGAAACCGTTACGTATTACAACAACTCGCCCGATGTACTCACCTATCTGTGGCTGCAGCTCGATGAAAATGAACACAGCAGTGAAAAGAATGCCAATTACCAGGATGGCAGCAGCCTGGGCAAGCAGGGTGTTGATATGCAACTGGATCGCCTGCAGGAATCAAAAAATGATTATGGTATCAATATGCTGAAACTGACCGATGGCCAAGGCCTCGCGTTGAAATACACGGTGAACAAAACCATGATGCGCGTTGAATTGCCAGCCGCATTGAAGCCGGGTCAAAAATTTATTTTCAAAATAGATTGGAACTATACCATCACCGATCGCATGAAAGTGGGCGGTCGCGGCGGTTACGAATACTTTGCTGAAGACGGCAACTATTTGTTCACCATGACACAATGGTATCCCCGTTTGTGTGTGTACAGTGATTTCCAGGGATGGCAGAACCACCAGTTTACTGGTCGCGGCGAATTCGCCCTCACCTTCGGCAATTTCAAAGTGCAGATGACCGTTCCTGCCGACCATGTAGTGGGTTCAACCGGCGAATGTTTGAATTATGCGGCGAACTTAACGCCGACACAAATGGCGCGGTGGACGAAAGCGCAGACCGCCAAAGACGTGACTGAAATCGTTACACTCGACGAAGCCAACAAGGCCATCACGACCAAAGCAAAAACAAAAAAGACCTGGATCTACAAAGCAGATAATGTGCGCGACTTTGCGTGGACATCTTCGCGTCGTTTTATCTGGGATGCGATGCCCGCGAATGTAGAAGGTAAGAAGGTAATGTGTATGAGCTTTTATGGCAAGGAAGCCTATGGTTTGTACCGTCCGTTTTCCACCAAGGCCGTTGCGCATACCATTAAGACCTATAGCAAGTTTTCGATCCCCTATCCCTACCCGGTGGCGCAGAGTGTAGAAGCAGCCAACGGTATGGAGTACCCGATGATCTGTTTCAACTATGGACGCACGGCTCCCGATGGTACTTATAGCGAAAGCACCAAGTATGGTATGCTGGGCGTTGTTATTCATGAAGTGGGGCACAATTTCTTCCCCATGATTGTGAACAGCGATGAGCGCCAGTGGAGCTGGATGGACGAAGGCCTGAATACTTTTGTTGAATACCTGACGGAAGAATTATGGGATAATAAATTCCCCACAAGGCGCGGTCCCGCGGCCTATATCGCCGACTACATGAAATTGCCCAAAGACCAGTTGGAGCCCATCATGACCAATTCAGAAAACATCATTCAGTTCGGTCCCAATGCGTATTCAAAGCCTGCAACCGGTTTGAATATTTTGCGTGAAACCATCATGGGTAGGGAGTTGTTTGATTATTCTTTCAAAGAGTATGCACGTCGCTGGGCTTTTAAACATCCAACACCGGCTGATTTGTTCCGCACCATGGAAGATGCAAGTGGTGAAGACCTCGACTGGTTCTGGCGTGGCTGGTTCTACAGCACCGATGCAACTGATATTGCCATAGATACCGTACGTCATATTGTACCTGAGTTTACCGAGCCGGCCAATGCGGCTGGTGGCACACAAAAAGTTAAGCTGGCCAAGCCACAGGTGAACAGTTTTGAAGACATTTCTAAAGTGAGGAACCGCGAAGACAAGAATATCGTTTTTGCGACCGATGCCGACACGTCGCTGCGTGATTTTTACTGGCGTTATGCCCGTGGCCTGGAGCCGGTTGATACTGCTACCTATGAAGTGCCTTCACAAAGCAATATTGCGAAAGCCGATGCCGATCTCGAAAACAAGTACAAGAACAAACATATCTACGAAGTAGCATTCAGCAACAAGGGCGGATTGGTGATGCCGATCATTGTTGAATTTACCTATGCTGATGGCAGCAAAGAGGTTGACCGCATTCCGGCGCAGATCTGGCGCAAGAACGAAGGAAAAGTGACCAAAGTGTATATCAAAGACAAAGAGGTGAAGAGCATCAAACTGGACCCCATGCGCGAAACCGCCGATATCAACGAAAACAACAATACCTGGGGAACGATCAGCGAGCCCAGCAAGTTCCAGTTGTTTAAGTTGAAACAAAATGCCCGTGGACAAAGCACAGGTATAACGCCGATGCAAAAGGCGAAAGAGAAAAAAGCATTCTAACGAAAGTATAAGGTTTAAGGTTACACCCACGCACGCGGTAGCAACCTTAAACCTTATACTTTAAAACTTAAACAACTAATCTAGTTTTGCGGCGGGGCGAACTTCTTTGCCTTCGGTGTTGGTTAAGCCGTCGCCCAGGGCTTGTCGGTATTTGTCGGCGATTTGTTGAAGCTCGGTCACGATTTTCGGATATTGTTCTTTTACATCGCGGTCTTCACCGGGATCGATGGCGAGGTTGTACAGCGCCATTGGCAGCTCAACGCCGCCCCAGTTGCCAGGATAGCGGTCGGCCCCAATGGTAGCGGGCGGTCCATAGGTTTGGGAACTGGCCGCAAACACCAGCTTCCAGTAGCCCTTTCGAATGGCTTTCAGGTTGTTTTTGTCGTAGTAATAAGCAAATTCATCACGCGGGTTAAAAGATTTGAGGGTCGTGGTGTTTTTATTTGTTGAACTGTTTTGCGAATCATGGGCACTGTGCGGCGAGGCTTTGTTTTTGTGCACCTGATCATTTTTCGATCCCACTTCTCCTACAAGGAAGGCCGAGAAATCAACCCCATCTATTTTCTTTACTGGTTGTGCGGCATGGGCAATTGTTGCCATGGTGGGCAGGATGTCCATATTGGTCAGCAAATGGTTGTTGATGGTTGCTGCACTGGTATGCCCTGGCCAACTGATGATGCAGGGTACCCGGAGCCCGCCATCCCAGGCCGTGCCCTTCCCTTCCCGCAAGCCCGCTGTATTACCAGCATGGTTACCGAAGGTCAACCAGGGGCCATTGTCGCTTGTAAACACGATGATGGTATTCTCGTATACGCCATTCGCTTTCAAACTGCGCACCACTTCCCCTACCGACCAATCAACTTCTTCCATCACATCCCCAAACATACCGGCACCACTTTTTCCTTTGAACCGATTCGATACACCAAGTGGCACATGCACCATCGAATGTGCCAGGTAAAGAAAGAAAGGTTGTTTTTTGTTTCTTTCGATAAAAGACAGGGCCCGTTGGGTATAAAGCGTGGTGAGGCTGTCCTGGTCATCAAAGGTGGAAATGATTTTAATGGTTTTATTGCCTTCGATCAGCGGCAGCGGTGGGTATTTTGCGCGCCAGAAAGAAGTGTCTTTCCAACGTTCGCCATTGTAATCGTACGCCCACATGTCGTTTGAATAGGGCAGACCGAGAAATTCATCAAACCCATTTTGCAAGGGCAGATAGGGTTCTTTGTGACCCAGGTGCCATTTGCCAACGATTCCGGTTTTGTACCCGGCATTTTTCAGCAGTTCGGCCAGCGTTTCTTCGTTCGGATTCAAGGCAAATTTCGCATTGTGATCGATGGCGCCGGAAATACCAATCCTGGTAGGATAACAACCTGTCATCAACGCGCTGCGCGAAGCCGTACAGACTGCCTGCGCTGAATAGAAATTGGTAAACCGAATACCATGTGCAGCCAATGCATCGATCTGCGGCGTTTGGTACGGCCCGCCACCGTAACAAACGGGATCGCCATAACCCATGTCATCCATATTGATGATTACAATATTGGGGCGATCGTTTTTGGCGGATGCCTTTTTTTGCGCAGTAGCTATCGCAACACTGAAAAGAAAAACGCTCAAAAATAAAAACGGCTTTCTATTACAATACTTTTTCATGCCATGTACAATTTGAGTTTTCCAACCAATATCCTCTTAAAAGTTACCCCGACCAAACCAAACCGTTGATCGCGACCATTTTTAATCTCAAAACCCCCGTTGTAAAACAGTACCCATCAATCAATCACCGGCAGTTCCAGGTAGGATGGTTTCAACAGGCCGCAATGAATGGTTTGTTTGGCACTGATATAATCAGCCGCGTTTGCCTGAAAAATATTCGGTACAAATTTTTGCGGATTGCGATCTATCACGGGGAACCAACTGCTTTGCACCTGCACCATCAAGCGGTGACCCGGCTTAAACTGGTGATTGACCTGGTGCAAATCAATCCTGATCTCTTCGGGCTTGCCAGAAACAAAGGGCATGGGTGTTGAAAATCCCTGCCGAAACCGTCCCCGAAATACTTCCATCGCCACCGGGAATTGATAGCCCGGCATATCCTTGCTGCTATCGGGGTACACATCAATCAGTTTAACCACAAAATCAGCGTCGGATGCCGTGGTGCTGGCGTTGACTACGGCGGTGATATTGCCTGTAACAGTCAGGTCTTTAGTCAATACATCACCCGTAAATATAAGGACATCCGCACGGTTGGTGACAAAGCGTTGGTCTTCCACCTGCCAGGCGCCCCAGCGACTTCCTTTACTATAGGTTGGTTCAATGGGTCGCTCGCGATAAGGCACCGGATTCGCGGGATCGCTGGTATAACTAATGCCGGCTTCTTTCACGCCCGGTTTGTCAAAACTACAGGTCTTGTTTGCCTGCAGATATAGCTTGCGGGTGTTGGCTTGCAGCGGTGGCCACTTGCCATATGATTGCCAGGTATTGCTGCCCGTTTGAAAGCAATTGGCTTCGGTGAAAGTTTTATCGCCGGTTCCTTTGAGCCAGTAATCGAACCATTTTTTTTCGAGCTGCTGGAAATAAGCTGAGGTGTTGCTACCAAAAGGAACTTTTCCCAAACTGCTAACTTCTTTGCCGGCCCAGCCCCCATGTTTCCATGGACCGAGTAAAATATAGTTTAGGTTTTGCGCATCATTTTTTTCCAATTGTTCATAGAGTATCTGCGGACCATTCAAATCTTCCTGGTCGTAATAACCACCCACATGCAGCAAAGGAATCTGCGCTTTTTTAACCGAGGTGAGTCTTGATTGCTGCACCCAGAAAGCATCGTAATTGGGATGCGCCACAAAATTATTCCAGGCAGGGAGGCGATTCTTGAAATACAAGTCATTTACATTTTGCAACGAACCCAATTGCAAATACCAATTGTACAAATCACCGGCAGGAAAGGGAAAACTGCTGTTCGACTCTTTGTCGTTCTCCACCATATAACTGTATTCAAATCCATAACTCAGGCGGAAAGCACCATTGTGGTGAAAGTCATCGCCCAAAAACATATCGGTGGGCGAGGCTTGTGGTGAACTGGCTTTCAAAGCGGGATGCGGATCAACCGCCGCATCAAGCGCGAGATAACCGGGATAGGAAATGCCATGAATGCCGGCCTTGCCATTGTTCTGTGGAATGTTTTTCAATAACCAATCGACCAGGTCATAGGCATCGGTACTCTCATCGGTTCGTGTTGCGTCTGTCAAGTGATACAGCGGCCGGTTCATTTCAAACTGACCTTCACTTTTGAATTTGCCACGGATATCCTGGAACACGAAAATATATCCCTCTTTACCGTAGATGGACAAATAGCCCGGTAGTTTATCTGTTGAAATGGAGTTGCCATCTTGCACCGACATAGCCGATCCATATGGCGTTCGGTGTATCAGGAAGGGGTAACTGGCGTGTGTATTTTCAGGCGTCAGTACCACCGTGTATAATTTAGTGCCATCTCGCGTAGGCACCATAAAAGATCGCTTTGAATAAGATTGAATTTCCTGCGCGCTGGCCAAGAGGGCACAGCATAAAAGCACCGGAAGAAAAAATTTATGCATGGCGGGTATTGGTTGGAGACGACCTGAAAGTACAAAAAAAGATCAGCGCTTCTTCTCCTGTTTTAGCCGGCCGGCTTCTTTTAGTTGTTGCTGGATGATCCATTCCAATTGCCCATTCACACTTCTGAATTCATCCGCCGCCCACTTCTCCAACAACTTGTAGATTTGGGCATCGAGCCGCAATACAAATGATTTTTTGTCGCTCAAAGCAGTCGATTTACTGATACAATGTACCGGTATTCAAAATGGGCGTGGCTGCTTTTTCGCCGCAGAGCACCACCATCAGGTTGCTGACCATGGCTGCTTTCTTTTCTTCGTCGAGCTGCACGATTTCTTTTTTACTCAGTTGTTCCAGCGCCAACTCAACCATACCAACGGCCCCTTCCACAATCTTGATACGGGCTGCAACGATGGCCGTAGCTTGTTGACGCTGTAACATAGCACCGGCAATTTCAGGCGCATACGCGAGGTGACTGATGCGCGCTTCTGTTACCTCAATACCCGCCGGCGCCAATCGCTCATTCAGTTCTTTTTCCAGCAATTCATTGACGGTATCGCCCCCGCTGCGTAAGGTGATGCCCGAATGATCATCGTCCATATGATCGTAGGCGAAACTGGTGGCGAGGTGACGAACAGCCGCTTCACTCTGCACTTTTACATATTGGTCATAGTCTTCAACCTCAAAGCTTGCTTTATAGGTGTCAGCCACTCTCCAAACAATCACAGCGGCAATCTCAATCGGGTTGCCCATTTTATCATTCACTTTCAGTCTCGAGCTTTCCAGGTTGGTAGAACGGAGCGACAATTTTTGTTTGGCATACAATGGATTCACGAACAGCAGGCCATTGTCGCGCACGGTGCCCACGTACTTGCCGAAAAATGTCAACACGCGACTGTGATTGGGCGGCACAACAATCAAACCGGCCATCAGAAACATAGCAGCCAGCATCAGCAAACTGCCAGACAAAATAAAAGGCACCGTTTTACCACTAATAAACAGCACTACGGCCGCTACAACAAATACGATAACGCCGATCAACGCAAGGTAACCAGACACGGGTTTAAAAGGCTTATCCATAAAATTCAGTTTGATATTATTTTGATATCAAATATAGATTTTATCTTTGAATAAACCAAGGCTTTGGGGCAAATGGTTTTTGCGTTGTATTTTAGGTGAATGAAGTATTTGTTAGGGGCTTTCCTTTTCCTGCTATTGATTGGCATCAACCCTGCTGTTTTTGCGCAGCAGTCAAAATCGTCCGGCAATGGATCTAAAGCTATCAACCTCGGTTCTACAGCAGCCACGGTTGATACGATTGCTTTCAGGAGTACAGCAATGAAAAAGCAAATGAAGGCAGTGATCATTCGCCCTGCTGCCAAGCCGCCTGCCGGCGGATTTCCGGTAGTGTATCTATTACATGGCTTTGGTGGCAATTTTGCGCAGTGGATCACCAAAGTGCCGGCATTGCCAGCCCTGGCCGAAGAATATGGTTGTGTGATTGTATGTCCCGACGGCGGCCGTATGACTTTGTATTTTGACAATCCGCTCGACAGTGCCTATCATTTCGAGTCCTATTTTCTGCAAGAATTGATCCCTTATGTAGAATCCAACTATGCGGTCAGCCGAAAACGCGACTACCGGGCAGTGGCGGGATTGAGCATGGGTGGGTTTGGTGCTTTCTTTTTTGCGAGCCGCCGCCCGGATAAGTTTGCCGCTGCTGTTAGTTTGAGCGGTGCCATGAATGTTGATAAGCTGGCGAAGTATAGTAACAAAGCACGCAGTGGTGTAGACAGTACCTGTTGCAGTATACAGTGGAAACAGTTTGTTGAAAAAGACAGTGTGGCTTTGTCGATGGAGTGTGGCATCGACGATTACCTCATAGGCGCCAACAGGGATATGCACCGGCTATTGGTGCAGTCGAATGTTCCGCACGACTATACAGAGCGTCCGGGAAAACACGATTGGTTGTACTGGGAAAATGCGATCCCTTATCAATTGCTGTTTTTACGCCGCTATTGGAACGACCGGCTCAAAAACTAACCGAGCCATCGCGCACTTTCACTTTTTTCTTACCGGCATTCTTTTTTTCAAAGTCCAATACCTCTTTGGGTTTGACGCCTTTGCGGCTGAGCGAACTGCTGAGGGTATCTTTGGCAAGTGAAGGCGGATCGAGGCTTTTATCAGCCTGCCCCAATCGCCAGAATTCTGTTTTGGTAACAAAACCATCCGCGTCGTAAAAACGCCAGGTGCCATGCTTCACCGAAGATCCTTCGTTCTTGACCACCACTTCTTCGTATGTGCCGGGTTTGTCGGGGTTTTCTACTTCGAGCGTGTCGTATAATTTGTCGGGGTTGAAAGCGCGCCAGCTCTCCTCACGGGTAAGGTTACCCGAAATATTGAAATACTTGCTTTCGCCGTCTTTAAATCCCCAGCGATAATTCTCTATAGCAAAAAGATCGCCCATAAGATTGTACTTGCGCCAGTTGCCCTCTTTGCGGTCGTTTTTATATTCACCTTCTTCTTCATAACCCGGCTCGCCGCGAACCGATTCAAAACGACTGATCCACTTGCCTTGTTTTTTGCCGGCAATGTCGATCCGGTTCAGCGTATCGCCTTTCACCCCAATGATATAACTGGGCGATTGTGCATTGGCCACCGTGGCCAGCAGGCAAAATAGGTTGAATATCCAGCGCATGTGTTTCCGGTTAATAACGATTTTACCACCATAAATATGCCGGAAATCGTGGAATTGTCGCCGTTTTTTTTAATGCGCTGATTTTAACCCGGCTTTCACCTGGCTGCTGTACAATAAAACCATGGCAAAGGGGATGGTTTCCCAAAAAAGTATGCGCATAAAAAACAAATCGAGCAGTATAAAAAGGCAGTATAACCAAAAAAACAAACGATCAAACCGGAAGCTAAAAAAGCCCAGTACAAACGACATTTCAGCCAGGCTGACAATGATGAAAAGCGATTGAGAAATTGCTTTGTGTTGAATAAACCACCAATACACGCGGCTCATCAATGCCTGGGGCGCCAGCGCCAGCAGGTCCTTGTGTTGCTGCAAGAAAATGGTCGACATCTGGTCGATCGAAAACAGGCTACCCCTAAACAATTTCCAAAAGCCGGTTGAACAGAAAAACCACAAAAACAACAAGCGCAAAAACAAGGGTATGATCAACCATTGGGCGGTTCGTGCTTGTAAGAAAATAAGCGGCACAAAATAATAAGTTATCAACGACTCCTGGCTATTGATGCCTGCGGTTGCATAGGTATCAACCGCCACCCAGTTCAGCACCAATAACAGGATGATCAGCGCATTGATGTTTTTTCGCAAGGCCAGTAGCGGCAATAGCATGTTAGCAGCATAAAAGAGAATATCAAACGCGATGCACGCCGATCGATGCGATACAAGGAATTCGATCCAGCCCGACCACCGCATCACCCAGATATTCAGGTTGATGGTTTCAGCAAAACTGACCGGCAACAATTGGTGTAACCAATTGTGCGTGATGCTTCGCCATATCAGCGATACCAAAACAAAACCGACGTACACCCCGGTCCAGTTTCTGCGCATATCATTTACCTCGTTCATAGCGCAGAAATGGTTTTGCTTGCCCCAGGGGTATTAAACTATCCTGAAAACGATATGACTGAAAAGATACTTCGAGGCTTGAAACGGGTTGCTGTGTAATGCGTTCAATCTGCTGTAAGGCCGTTTGTAAAAACAGTGCGTCGTTCCGGGTGGTCAGGAATTTTTCTTTCGGCCATCGACTACTATCCAACTGAAATTTGTCGATCATTTTTTGCCGGATCTGCAATGGTAGAAACGACTGACTGTTTTCCCGGTATCGTTGGTAAAAGGGGCCGGTAAGATTGTCCCACTCGTGAATAGAAAACATCGTGGGATTCAGCAATTGCCCGTTAACAGACAACTGAATCACCTGCAGGCTATCGGTGGGTTCTTGCTTTTCTGAAAACATGCCGAACCGCAGAAAGGGGCTGATCGTTGGTCCCGGTAAAAATGTCTGGACCACATACAGCAAAAAAACGAATACCGCCAGGGTACCGCTAAACCGCCCCAATCTAACCATGGTGTTTAGCTGCCCGCGCATGGATCAGCGATTTATCAGGTACCTAATCGCCAGTTCGTAGCCCTGTAGGCCAAGCCCGGCAATGGTGCCAGCAGCTTTCGCCGATACATGAGACAGCTGCCGGAAGGATTCGCGGGCATGAACATTGCTGATATGCACTTCCACCACCGGCACTTTGATGGCCGCAATGGCATCGCCAATGGCCACACTGGTATGGGTGTAAGCCGCCGGGTTGATCACAATGCCATCTCCATCGAATCCTGCCTGCTGAATGGCGGTAACCAATTCTCCTTCCACATTACTCTGGAAATAACTCAACCGAACATTGGGAAACAAGGCTTTGAGCGACTCGAAATAAGTCTCAAAATCGGTCGATCCATAGATGCCAGGCTCTCGTTTACCTAGCAGGTTAAGGTTGGGTCCGTTGATGATGGCGATCTTTTTCATGCTTGCTTTTTTTCTTCCACCCGGCCGGTGTGCCCCTAAGACTTATGCGTCCGGATCAGTTGCAGGAAGTCGTCGAAAAGATAGCGACTGTCGTGCGGACCCGGTGTGCTTTCAGGATGGTACTGCACCGAGAAAGCCGGCTTGCCCTTGATGCGAATGCCTTCAATAGAATCGTCGTTTAGGTTCTGGTGGGTGATCTCAATATGGTCGGCCTGGCGCACGGCTTCAGGATCAACCCCAAACCCATGGTTCTGGGTGGTGATTTCGCATTTGCCGGTGAGCAGGTTTTTAACCGGGTGATTGAGTCCACGGTGACCATGGTGCATCTTAAACGTCGGGATATCATGCGCCAGGGCCAGCAACTGGTGACCCAAACAAATGCCGAATACCGGTTTGTTGTCCGCCACCAATTCTTTCACTGTTTCAATGGCATAGGGCATCGCGGCAGGATCGCCGGGGCCATTGGAGATGAAATAGCCATCGGCATTGAATGCCTTCACTTGCGCTACCGGGGTTTTGGCCGGGTGAACGCGCACGAAAGCACCGCGATCTACCATACACCGCAGGATATGTTGTTTTACACCGTAGTCCATCACGGCAATGCGCAGGTCGCTATTGGGGTCGCCCACTTCATATACGGCATCGGTACTCACCTGGCTGGCGAGTTCAAGGCCATCCATCGACGGTACTTCGGCCAACAGGCGTTTGAGTTCTTCCACATCGCTGATCTCCGAAGAGATAATACAGTTCATGGCACCTTTGGTACGCACCAAGGCCGTGAGTGCGCGGGTATCAACCCCTTCAATGGCCACGATATTATTGGCTTTCAAGTAATCGTCGAGTGAGCCTTCGGCCAGCCGGCGGCTAAACTGCTCTTCCAGGTTGCGGGCGATGATGCCGCGCACTTTCACCGAGCCTGATTCAACATCTTCTTGCTTCACACCATAATTGCCGATGTGTACACTGTTCATGATGATGATTTGGCCAAAATAACTGGGGTCGGTAAATACTTCCTGGTAACCGGTCATGCCGGTATTAAAACAAAGTTCGCCGGTGGTGGTACCGATGGTACCGAATGCCTGGCCATAATGAACCGAGCCATCTGCAATTACGAGTATGGCCTGGCGTGGAGTAGTATTAGGCATGGATGGGTGGGAAAATTTTTGCAAATATCACAAAAAAAAGCAGAATGGAAACCCATCCTGCTTTTATGTGGAAATCATTATTCACTGTCTTATTCGGCTGCTTTTTCTGCTGTTTTTTCAGCAGGTGCTTCAGCCGCGGTTGCTTTCTTTGCACTGCCGCTACGACGTGTGCGTTTAGCGGGTTCTGCTTTCGCAACTGCTTCTTTACCGTACACCTCGTTGAAATCAACCAGTTCAATCAGGGCCTGCTCGGCGTTATCGCCGGGACGAATACCCAGTTTGATAATGCGGGTATAACCACCTGGGCGACCGGCTACTTTGTCAGCGATGGTGCTGAACAGTTCGCTAACGGCTTCCTTGTTTTGCAGGTAGCTGAATACTACGCGACGATTGTGGGTATCGTTGCTTTTTGCTTTGGTCACCAGCGGTTCGAAAAACACCCGCAGGGCTTTCGCTTTAGCGAGGGTGGTAACGATGCGCTTGTGCTCAATCAGGCTGATACTGAGGTTGGCCAAAAGGGCTTCGCGGTGGGCCTTCTTCCGGCCGAGGTTGTTGATTTTGTCTCCGTGACGCATGACATTTTGTTTTTACCAGTCGCACCGTGTCAGGAATTGCGACTTACATGTATAAATTAATCTTCTTTGTCGATACCAAGTTTGGCGAGATCCATGCCGAAGCTAAGGCCACGCTCGTGCAATACCTGCTCAATTTCAGCCAGTGATTTCTGTCCGAAGTTGCGGAACTTCATCAGGTCTTCCTGCTCGTACTGAACCAGTTCGCTCAGGGAGTTGATCTTCGCTGCTTTCAGGCAGTTGAAGGCACGTACGCTGAGGTCGAGGTCTTCCAGCGGCGTCTTCAATACTTTACGCAATTGCAGTGTTTGCTCATCAACCAGGTCTTCTTTCTTCTCTTCCTTGTTATCGAAAGTGATGTTTTCATCGGTGATGATCATCAGGTGCTGGATCAGGATGCGCGAAGCCTGCTTCACTGCTTCTTCGGGATGAATGGTACCATCGGTGGTTACGTCCATCACCAGTTTTTCAAAGTCAGTACGCTGTTCAACGCGGGTGTTTTCCACGCTGTACTTCACGTTCTTAATGGGCGTATAGATGGAATCGATGGGAATAAAGCCCAGCGGTGCCTCTTTCTGTTTGTTTTCTTCAGCAGGTACATAGCCGCGACCTTTACCGATGGTCAGTTCGATCTCCAGTTTTGAAGAAGGATCCATGGTGCAGATCAGTTGATCTGGGTTCATGATCTGGAAGCTTTGGGTACCTTCCTGGATCATACCAGCCGTGAATTCGCTCTTGCCTTTGATGTGCAGAACGATTTTTTCGTTAGACACTTCTGAATCAATCACCTTTTTGAAGCGAACCTGCTTCAGGTTGAGGATGATATCAGTCAGGTCTTCAGTTACCCCCTTGATGGTGGCAAATTCGTGTTCAGCCCCTTCAATTTTGATCCCCACAATGGCGAAACCTTCCAAAGAGCTGAGCAATACGCGGCGAAGCGAGTTACCAATGGTAACACCAAAGCCAGGCTCCAGGGGACGGAATTCAAATTGTGCTTCAAAATCATTTGCTTTTTGCAGAACGATTTTGTCGGGTTTCTGAAAGTTTAAAATGGCCATTTGTATGTACTATTTGTGTTTGTAGATGGAAGAAACGGGTTATACCCTATTACTTAGAATACAATTCAACAATCAATTGCTCCTTGATGTTCTCCGGAACACTTTCCCGCTCTGGATAAGCGATGAAAGTACCAGTCAGTTCAGTTTCATTCCAATCGAGCCAGTTATATTTCTGGTTTTTGCCACGCACCTGGCTGGTCAAGCCACTTTTTCCGGTAGAAGCCGGCTTAAAGCTGATTTGGTCGCCCGGTGTCAATTGATAAGACGGCACATTCACCACCGTACCATTCACCATTATGTGTTTGTGGCTCACGAGCTGACGAGCAGCGGGCCGTGAGGGGGCAATGCCCAGGCGGAATACCGCGTTGTCGAGACGGGCTTCCAGTAATTTGATCAGGTTCTCACCAGTAACCCCTTTACGGCGGGCCGCTTCTTCAAAAGTGCTGCGGAACTGGCGCTCCAATACACCATACGTGTATTTGGCTTTTTGTTTTTCACGAAGCTGCAGGGCGTATTCGCCAAGGCTCTTGCGTTTGCGGGCAGCACCGTGCTGACCCGGCGGGTTGCTGTTTTTGTTCAGCCATTTTCCGTTGCCGAGGATGGGCTCACCGAAAATTCTTGAAATTTTGGTCTTCGGACCTGTGTAACGTGCCATGTAATTGTTGATTTTTTAGTTACGGTTCGGCATCAGTAAAAATCGTAAAAATGAATGCAGAACCCAGTTTTGAAAAATCCGGAACCCAAAGCTGGTTGGCCTTGGGTTCTGGTAGTCTTTTATGATTATACGCGACGCTTTTTAGGCGGACGGCAGCCGTTGTGCGGCAGCGGCGTTATGTCTTTGATCATCACGATCTCCAGACCCGATTGTGACAGCGAACGAATCGCGCCCTCACGGCCTGAACCCGGCCCTTTAACGAATACATCCACGCGTTTCAAACCGGCATCGAGTGCAGTTTTAGCGGCGTCGGCTGCAGCCATCTGGGCAGCATAGGGCGTGTTCTTTTTAGAACCCTTAAAACCCATTTTACCAGCAGAAGACCAGGAAATCACCTGACCGGTTTTGTTGGTCAGGCTGATGATGATGTTGTTGAAAGTAGCACTCACGTGCGCGTCGCCGTAGGCGTCAACCTTTACGACCCGCTTTTTTGCGGCTACTTTACCACCTTTAGCGCTTGCTTGTTGTTTTGCCATTGCAAATTGTAGGTAATCTTTAAAAATTGGTTCCGGAAAAACAGATCTCCGGTCGTGCTGTCCCTCCCCCTCCTAAGCTGGATCTGGCGACAGAACTATGTCTTACTTCTTAGGAGCTTTCTTTTTACCAGCAACTGTTTTGCGTTTTCCTTTACGGGTGCGGCTGTTGGTCTTGGTACGCTGACCACGCAACGGCAACCCTTTACGGTGACGCAAACCACGGTAGCAGGCGATATCAAGCAAACGCTTGATGCTCATCTGTACCTCAGAGCGAAGCTGACCTTCCACCTTCAATTCATCATTGATGATGTTACGGATAGCAGCCTGTTCGTCGTCGTTCCATTCATTCACTTTCTTGTCAACTGAAATGTTGGCTTTGTTCAGAATGTACTGGGCAGTCGAACGGCCGATACCGAAGATATAGGTGAGGCCTATCTCCCCTCTTTTGTTTTTTGGTAAATCCACACCGGCAATACGAGCCATAATTGGTTTCTATTTTCTATTTAACTAAAAAACGTGGTTCAAGATCAACCCTGACGCTGCTTAAAGCGAGGATTTTTCTTGTTGATGATGTACAGCTTTCCCTTCCTCCGCACGATCTTGCAATCAACGCTGCGCTTCTTAATGGATGCACGAACTTTCATGACGCTATATTATTTATACCTAAAAATTATCCTTCCTCTACTCAAATCGTACGGACTCATCTCCACACCTACCTTATCACCCGGCAGAATCCGGATATAGTGCATTCTCATTTTTCCCGAAATGGTGGCCAGTATTTCATGGTCGTTCTGCAGCTTCACCTTGAACATCGCATTCGATAGTGCTTCTACAATAATTCCATCCTGTTTAATGAGTGCTTGTTTTGCCATACAGATTTTGGGAGCGCAAAGATAGGGATAAATCCGTTAAATTTTAAAAAAACGGATTTTTTCCGCCGGAAACGGCAAATATAGCGTAAAATAATGAAGCAGAGCGCCTTAAATGGCTAATTGCGCGACAATTCCGTCTTGGTCATGTCAAGGTAATGGTTCTGTAACTGGTGTACAAAAATGGGTTGCTTGATGTGCCGGCGGTCTTCGCGGTACCAGATCTCAAAATCGTCGAAAGCCCCCTCCCGGTCGAGGTGTATGCGAAACGGACCTTTCTTGTACTTGATGGAGCCATCGTTTACCAACTCTTTCTCAAAACCCAGTTTCTGCAATTGCACCTCGGTGAGCGGTATCGGCAGCAGGTCTTCGGGCTTGAACCAGAAATCCTGGGCCTCGGTTTGCACGCAAACCTCTTTGTCTTCTTTGTTCAATTCGTTTACAATGCCTTCCCACAGTTCTCCTTCATAGTTGGCGAAAACATAGTCGCCAGGTGCGAGATCACTGATTTTGATCATATGGCTACATTTTTTCCTAATATACCGAAAATTGTCTAGCCAACACCTAGTTTAGCCCCATGAAAAAAATCGGTTTGCTCGCTGATACCCATGGCTGGCTGGATGAAAAAATTGTCAAAGCCCTGGAAAACTGTGATGAAATCTGGCATGCCGGTGATTTCGGTACCATCGCTATCGCGGATGAGTTAAAGCGGCGCACGGGCGTTCCGTTGCGGGGGGTGTACGGCAATATCGACGGACAAGATATTCGATCCATCTATCCCGAATCGACCGGTTTCACGCTCGAGACGCTGCCTGTATTCATGCAACATATTGGCGGTTATCCTGGCAAGTATGCCCCTGGCGTTAAAAAGAAAATCCAGGCGGCAGGGGCTAAATTGTTTATCAGCGGCCATTCTCATATCCTGAAAATTCAGTTTGATTCAGCCTTGCAATGCCTGCATATCAACCCCGGCGCCGCTGGTCAACAGGGTTGGCATACCATGCGCACCCTGGTTACCTTCTGCATCGACGGCGACCAGCTTACCAATTGCCAGGTGATTGAAATGGGCCCACGCGGCCGTTAAACCCTAGAGGCCCGGCAGCCAATGCCGGCCGGCACCAATTTCGCGGAAAGGCCAGGGAATCGACACCAAAATGACCAATAGCGCCACCAACAATAAATAGAAGGCTTTTTTATGTGCCTGGGCGCCAGCAGAAACGGGCTTACCAGCACTACGCGCCAGGGTGATTAATACCACGGCCAACAGCATGCCAACGGTATGTTCTACGGCAAAAAAGCGGTAAATCGATGTGCGCATCACCTCGCCCATACCCAGGTTGTTGATGTTTTTCAATCCCATTGGTCCAATAAACCATAGTACAATGCCCACCAACAAATTGGTGTGCGTAAAAATCATCAGCAACAAATCGGTTTTACGGTCTTTAGCGCTGTAGGGATTCTTGTCTTTAAAGCCGTTGAGGTGACGAATCAAAGCGATAACCAGAAAAACCAGGATCAGCCAGCGAAGTACGCTGTGGAGATGAATGAGTCCGGTGAGCATAGCGTTATTTCAAAAATGAATAATAATGTTCAAAAAAATCAATGGTAAATCTAGCCTTTTTATTCCACCCAGTCGGCGATGAATATATTGGTATCGCGCGTGCCGCCATTGTTGCGGTTCGAGCAGAAAACGAATTTCTTGCCATCGTAACTAAACATCGGGAAAGCATCAAAGCCTTTATCGCGGCTGATCTTTTGCAAATGACTACCATCGGCATCCATCGTATATAAATTAAAGGGAAAGCCACGTTTGTATTCGTGGTTGGAAGCAAACAAAATGCGTTTGCTGTCGTTCATAAAAATCGGCGCCCAGTTGGCATTGCCCAAATTCGTCACCTGCTGTTGGTTGCTGCCATCGGCATTGGCTGTGAACACTTCCATTTTCGTTGGTGCCACCAGGTGTTCGGCCAGCAATGATTTGTATTCGTTGATTTCCTCGGCTGTTTTGGGCCGGCTGGCACGCCAGATGATTTTCTTGCCATCGCGGCTGAACCAGGCGCCGCCATCATAACCCAGGCTATGGGTAATGCGCTTTTCTTTACCGGTGGCCAGGTCCATGATGTACAATTCAAGGTCGCCGTCTTTATCGCTGGTATAGATCATTTTCTTGCCATCGGGCGACAAAGTGGCTTCGGCATCATAGCCTTTGGCATGGGTCAATTGTTTAATGATTTTGCCAGATGTATCGGCCAGGAAAATATCATAACTGTTATAGAGGGGCCAAATGTATTTGTTGCCGTATTTGGCGCGGTCGACCGCCGGCGGACAATCATCGCCACCCAAATGCGTAGAAGCGTACACAAAACGCTTTCCATCGGGTAGAAAATAAGGGCAGGTAGTGCGGCCCTTGCCGGTGCTGACCAAACGGGGCACAAAGGATTCCTCAGGGCTCGTGGGTAGTTTCGCAATATAAATCTGGTCGCAGGGGATGCCTTCTTTCAAATTTGTTTTCTGGAAGATCAGGTGGCTGCCATCATAGCTGAAATAGGCCTCGGCATTATCGCCCCCGAAAGTCAATTGGCGCAGGTTTTTGAAATGCGTTTCTTCCGGATAATGCAGGGTGTCGGCAGGTGCTGCACCGTGGCTCGGTTGTGCATAACCGGTATAAAGGCCCACAAGGGTGAGGAGGGTGATCAGCAAAAAACAAATTCGTCTCATGGTTTATATTGACCGGCGAAGTTACCAGATTTATGATCGCGGCGAAAATCATAGCTTTGCGCGATGAAATGGCCCCTTTTATCAGGCTTTTTTTTATTATTGACGCTGGGTGCGTGTAATAACCCCTCCGCCGATGAGGCGACGGCCATTGACCGCGACGTGCTCAGCCAGCCCCCCTACCAAAGCATTTCAGACAGCATTAATAACGACCCAAAAAATGCGGGGCTCTATGTAGAACGCGCTACGCGCCTGATGAGTGGCGCCCGCTATGAACTGGCCGATGCTGATCTTTCGCGAGCCTGGAAATTGAGTCCGTCGCAAGCAATCGGCGAACAACGGGTCAGCAATCTTTTCCTGATGGGCGAAGCCGAACAAGCACGCAAGCTGCTGACCGACCTGGTCAAAACCTATCCGGATAACCAGAACCTCAAACGCCGATTGGGCGAAACCTATTTACAGCAGGGACAGTATGGAAAAGCCATCGAGGCCTTTGATGCGGTGATTGCTGCCGACTCGCTCGATTTCGAAGCCTATAACCAGCGTGCCTCTTTGTTTTTGCAAAGGAATGATACCGCCGCTGCCATTAAGGACCTTGAAAAATCGATTCGCCTGCAACCGATAATGATGTCGGTATTGACGCTGGCTAATATTTACGCAGAGCAAAAGAATCCGCGGGCACTGGAATTGACAGCCCCTATCATCGCCCGCGATTCGGCCAAAGAACTGGTTGATCCCGTTTTTATTCAAGGCGTGTACTTTGAAAATACAGGCAATACCAGCAAGGCCCTGGAATTGTTCAACCAGTGTATTAAGATCGACTGGAAATTCCAGGAAGTATATATCGAAAAAGGAATTATTTATTTCGAACAGAAGAACCTTGATGAAGCCATGCAGCAGTTTAAACTGGCCGCAACGGTAACGAATACCTATGCCGATGCGTATTTCTGGCAGGGACGTTGTTATGAAGCGCTGGGCAAGAAAGAAGAGGCCCTGCAAAATTATATGCGGGCTTATGCACTCGACGACAATTTTGAAGAAGCGCGCGAACGAATAGAAAAGCTACGCAGCAACAGGCAATAAAAACTAACCCTTACATTTAACTATGCTACTTGCCCCTTCACTGCTCGCCGCCGATTTTCTGCACCTGGAAAAAGAATGTGCGCTGATCAATGAGAGTGCGGCCGATTGGTTGCACCTCGATGTGATGGACGGCCGTTTTGTGCCGAATATCTCCTATGGGTTTCCGGTGATCAGTCAACTGCGGCCCATCTGCAAAAAGACCTTTGATGTGCATCTGATGATTGAAGAGCCCGAACGATATGCAGAAGATTTCAAAAAAGCAGGCGCCGATAACCTGACCGTGCATTACGAAGCCTGCCGACACCTGCACCGCAATCTTCAACAAATCAAAGACCTGGGCATGAAGGCGGGCGTTGCGATCAATCCGCATACGCGCGTGGAGTTGTTGTATGATGTGTTGCCGATGATTGATCTGGTTTTGGTGATGAGTGTGAACCCGGGTTTCGGCGGACAAAAATTTATTCCCCACAGCTATGATAAGATCAAGACCCTTCGCCAGGAAATTGACCGGCTTCAACTGTCCACCTTAATTGAGGTCGATGGTGGTGTTGACCTGGCGAATGCAGCAGCATTGGTTGCTGCGGGCGCCGATGTGCTGGTAGCGGGAACAGCAGTATTCAAAGCGCCTGATCCGGCGGCAGCCATCCGGGCCTTTAAAAATTGCTGATTTGAAATTTGTATCCACACTGCTTGTTGGGCTGTTGCTGCTTTTAAACAAACAGCAACTGATGGCGCAAACAAAAGGCGCCACCGTTGAGGGTGTGGTGATCAGCGATGAAGAACAACCCTTGCCCGGCGTTACCATTTCAGTGTTGGGTCGCGATGGTGGTACCCATACCATCGATTCCGGTAAATTTAGTGTGCAGGTGACTGCAGGGCGTGCGGTGGCGTTGGTATTCACGCATGCAGGCTATAAACCACAGCAACAGAATTTCCTGGTATCGCGCGGTAAAACAGAAACAGTGTTGATACGACTTGAAAGAGCCGGCCAACTGGAAGGGGTAACGGTAACGGATGAACGAACCCGTCGCGAAGCCGGCTTGATCAGTGTGAACCCAAAATTTGCCATCAATATTCCCTCGCCAACGGGCGGCATTGAAAGCCTGATCAAAGTATTTGTGGGTTCCAACAATGAACTTACTTCCAACTATAATGTGCGGGGCGGCAGTTATGATGAGAACCTGATTTATGTGAACGATTTTGAAGTGTATCGCCCCTACCTGGTTCGCAATGGACAACAAGAGGGACTTAGTTTTATCAATCCGGAGATGACCCGTTCGGTACAATTCTTCAATGGCGGTTTCCAGGCGCGTTACGGCGACAAAATGAGTTCGGTTTTGGATATTGGCTACAAGAAACCAAAAGCTTCGGGCGGCTCAGCCTATATCGGTTTGCTGGAACAGGGCTTGCAGTTGGAAGGGGTATCAAAAAACAAACGATTCAGTTACCTGGTGGGTGGCCGGCATCGCAACAACCGAAACCTGCTCGCCAGCCAGGAAACAAAGGGCAATTATGTTCCTTCGGCAGCCGATTTTCAGGGCTTGTTTACCTGGCAGATGGGACAGCGTTGGGCAGCCGAATTGCTCACGCATTTTTCACAAACCAGTTTCAGTTTACAACCGCGGTTCAGTCAACCATCGGCAGCGGTGTTCTCGCCGTTTTATACCGCCAACCTGGGTTTGGATATTTATTTCGAAGGCCGCGAAGAAGATCGATACAATACCCAAATGGCCGGCTTGTCGATTGTGCAACAGGCACGAAAAAACATTCGACTCAAATGGATGGCTTCTTATTTTAAAGACCGCGAACAGGAGTCGATCGATATCACCGGCGCTTATCTTTTCGGTGAGCGATCTTTCGACCGGGGCCAGCCCGATTACGGTACCATTGTAGAGCCGTTGGGTGCCGGTGCCTACCTGCAATATGCGCGCAACAAACTCGACATCAATGTGTACAACCTCTCCCACAAAGGCACCTGGAACCAGGGAAAACATTATCTGCTATGGGGTGTATCATACGACAGACAACAGATCCACGACCAATTGAATGAATTTGAGTACCAGGATTCAGCGGGTTATTCCCTGCCCTACCGACCCGGTGCCTTATCTATTTATAGTCATTTGCAATCGCAGGCAAATTTTTCGGTGAACCGGTACAGTGGCTATGTGCAGGACAATATCTCCTGGGGCGACTCGATTGGTATTGGCTTACAGGCAGGTGTTCGTTTTAACTACAATGACCTGAACCAGGAGTTCCTGGTGTCGCCGCGGGCCGGTATTTCCTGGAAGCCGATGCGTTGGAAGCGCGATATCATTTTCAGGGGCAGTGCCGGTATTTACCAGCAACCCCCTTTTTACCGCGAAATGCGACGGTTTGATGGCAGTATTAATTACCAACTGAAGGCGCAAAAAAGCTGGCAGGTAAGTGGCGGATTCGATTACCATTTCGAAGCGATGAATCGTTTGCTGAAATGGACCACCGAAATTTATTATAAGAATTTGTGGGATGTAGTGCCCTATGATGTAGACAATGTGCGGATGCGTTATTATGGCGAGAACAATGCCAAAGCCTGGGCCGGTGGATTGGAAACAAGGTTATTTGGGGAGATCGTGAAAGATGCAGAAAGTTATGTGAGTTTGGGTTTTATGCGTACGCGAGAAAACATCAACAACGATTACTTTTACAACTATACCTTGGATTCGTTGAATCATCCCACTGATAGCAGCCTGACACAGGGCGGTTGGTTGAGAAGGCCGACAGATCGCCTGATTACCCTGGGTCTGTTTTTCCAGGACTATCTGTCGACCAATAAGAATTTCAAAGTGTATGTGAATACCATCTATGGCACCAATCTGCCCTATAATATTCCGCAGTCGGTCAAATACCGCAATGCCCTGGTGATCGATCCTTACCTGCGCATCGACCTCGGCTTTAGTGCTTTGTTGCTGAATACCGATAAAACAAAACGCCGGAGCCACAGCCCGTTTCGGCAATTGGAAAATATCTGGGCCAGCCTGGAGATTTTCAATGTGATCGACCGGGCCAATACGATTTCCTACCTCCTCATCAAAGACTTCGCCAATACCACCTACGCCATTCCCAACCGGCTAACACCGCGACTGCTCAACCTGAAACTGGTTGCGCGCTGGTAATTATCTTTGTGGCATGACCAAGTTATCTGTCAACATCAACAAGTTTGCGACCATTCGCAATAGTCGCGGGGGCAACAACCCCGATGTGTTCAAAGCAGCCATGGATGCCGAAGCTTTTGGGGCAGATGGCGTCACTGTTCACCCCCGGCCCGATGAGCGACATATTCGTTACAGCGATGTGCGTCAGATACGACCCTTTATCAAAACGGAATTCAATATCGAAGGCAATTGTGAGGAGCAGTCGTTTGTGGATTTGGTTGTAGAAGTACAGCCGCACCAGGTGACCCTGGTGCCAGATGCCCGCGGACAAATCACTTCCAACCACGGCTGGGATACGATAAAACACAAAGACTACCTGCTGAAGATGATACGCTTGTTCAAAGAAGCCGGTATTCGTACTTCTATTTTTGTGGACCCGGTGGTCGAGATGGTTGAAGGCGCTGTTGAAACCGGCACCGACCGCATTGAATTGTACACCGAAGCCTATGCAGCGAATTATCATCGCCAGCGCGATGAAGCCATTGCCCCCTATGTAAAAGCGGCCGAGCGCGCGGCTGCATTGGGTTTGGGCATCAATGCCGGGCATGATCTAGACCTGCACAACCTCCGTTTTTTTGCCATGCACATACCGGCATTGGCGGAAGTCTCCATTGGACATGCGTTGGTTTGTGATGCGTTGTATTTAGGGTATGAAAATGCGGTTCAGTTGTATAAGCGGCAACTACAGTAAGCTGACCAATAATGGTGAAGGTTGGTCACGGCTACTAAAAAATGCTGACCGTCGTATAGTGGTTATTTACGGGCAGAATAAGCTAGAAAATCTCGTTGATTTTTTTTATTACCAGGGAACTTTTGCTACAGTTGTACCGCGTACAATTACAATACCGTCAGCCATTAATAATTCAACTAGCGATTTCCTGCGCAAAAACATGCTCATTCAACGTTGCAATGCAGGGTAGACAGAAAGATACCACCCATTGTTCGTATGATAAGAGCAATGAATAAAACCAAATTCGCATCGCGAAAATCAAAAGCATGCTACAGACTTCCCCAGCACCGCTACCGTCGATCCTTCGGCCAGCATCACCGAAGCGGGCGTTTGCTTTTCCAACACAGCAAAGCGATCGCCATAGAGCTGACCGAATCGCACGCTTATGGCGTAGTTGTCAACCGGATATATTAACCAGGATGGATGTTGCACTTCATATTGAGTTGTTCGGTCAGCATCCATTCGCGAATAACCCCAGTAATGTTCAGTGATGAATTCGGTCTTGCTGCCAGGAACGAGCGACTGTGGTTGGTTAATGGCGTTCACCAAAAATTCATCCCATTGGCCCGCATGCTTCCATGCATATTCTACTGTCAATTTTTGTTGGTCGATTTGCCAGGTATGTTTCATCGGCAGGCAAACATATCGCTCTTTGTAAAACCTGTTAGCTACCCAACTAATGGCAAATCTTGGCACAATTTCCCTGATAAAACAAACCCCTCTTCGCCATTCACCATTCACAAAAGCACGCACATAAAACCGAAGATTCACTTCTTCGAAATGGCGATGAAAAGGAATGGCCAGGCCTTTCAACCGGGTGTTGATAAAGCGGAACCCTACCAGACTTACATAATGGGTGCCTTGCCAGGGATCCAACTCGGTATGTGCGGGCAGCCAGGGTTTGAGCAGCGAAGGATCTATGGCATAATTCGCCAGCGCCAGTTTGCGCCATTCGGCGGTGAGAAAGGGACTCGACATACAAACAATTTACGTCAGCCTTTGTTACTGTTTTATCATGAAGGGGATAAAAAAATCAGTGCTCGATCTGGCCGTGGTACCACAGGGTGGCGATACCACATCGGCCATCGAAAGAACGGTGGCCAATGCGCAAAACCTGGAAGCCCTGGGTTATGAACGTTTCTGGCTGGCCGAGCACCACAATATGTCGAATATTGCGAGCTCAGCCACCAGCCTGCTGATCAGCCATGTAGCAGCGCACACCAACACCATCAGGGTCGGTTCGGGCGGCATCATGTTACCCAACCATTCGCCCCTGGCCATTGCCGAGGCATTTGGCACGTTGGATATTTTATATCCGGGCAGGATTGATCTTGGTTTGGGTCGCGCGCCGGGCACTGATCAACTCACTGCCATGGCCTTGCGCCGGCAATCGCCCCAACTCCCTTATGATTTCAAAGCGAATATCGAAGAACTACAAGCCTATTTTGGTAACAAAGACCCACGGGCACGGGTACGCGCTTTTCCGGGCGAAGGCGCATCAGTACCGATCTGGATACTGGGCAGTAGCACCGATAGTGCGTATCTCGCAGCAGCAATGGGGTTGCCCTATGCATTTGCCTGTCATTTCGCGCCGGCACAATTGATCGCGGCACTGAACATTTATTACAATCGCTTTCAACCTTCCAAAGCCCTGGCAGCACCCTATGCCATGGCTTGCGTGAACGCCATCGCGGCTGACACCGATGAAGAAGCCGATTACTTATCGACCAGTCTATTCCAGCTTTTCAAAGGCATTGTTACCAACCAACGAATGCCGCTGGCACCGCCCGTTTCTTCCCTGACTGGTATACTCGATTACCAGGAAGAAGCAGCCGTTCGGCAAATGCTGACCTATAGTTTCTTTGGCAGCAAAAAAAGTTTGCAAGAAAAATTAAGTGCTTTTGTCGATCACACCAAAATCAGTGAGATCATGTTCACCAGTACGATCTATGATGCAGAGGCAAGGGACCATTCTTTTAAATTGTTACATGAACTGGCGTTGTAACTTGTTTTGACAACATCCCGAAACTTGTTGGCATTCATTCAAAATAACACAGCCATCATTTACCACCCATCAGAAAAATCAACACCGAGCCGGCAATCATGATAACAGCACCCAATAGTTTTCTGCGGATGGCAGCCTCACCATATACGGCATGCCCAAGAAAAATACTGAGGATGGCCGACAATTGAAAGAACGACAGGGCATAGCCCACATTCATTTGTTTGAATACATAGCTGGTGGCATATTGCATACCGCCGATGCTTAACACCAATAGCAAAAAAATCAGCCAGTCTTTTTGGCCAGGTGCGGCACTTGGCTTTACCGGTTTCCGCCAAAGGGTTAGCCATAAACTGAAGAAGCCGCCAAACACACACCAACCAATTACGCCGTAATCGACATTACTGGCTTCGATCATTTTCTTGCCAACAACGGCTTCTACACCGGTCAGTACCATGGCCGCGAGGCGATAGCGAATGGCCGGCCGATTCAACACGGCCCAGGTCATGGGTTCGCCTGGTTGATCCAATACAAAATAACTGCCACCGATGATTAGTAAGACACCCAATATTCCATAGAGATTGGGGTATTCACGTAACAAGACAGCACCGATTAGCATGCCTACAATGGCTTTGTAACCATTGATGGGACCGAGCACCGACAACTCACCCTCCTCCACTGCTTTGACCAGAAAGCCATTGCCCAGCGCGCCCAATAATCCACCCAGCATTCCATTCTGCCAATAAGCTGCTGGTAATTGCGTATAGGGATACAGTGATTGCTGCCTGAAAAACAAAAATGGCGCAAGCGTGACCGACAAAGCCAGATAGGTGGCCGCATTTACACGAAGGGCAGATTGTCCCCGGCCAGTTAATTGTTTTTGAAAAAGATTGGCCAGTGGATTGATGACAATGCGGTACAGTACTGCTATTACGGTCAAGAGCATGCGCAAATATATCGGTTCAATAATTACTATCTTCGACGGTATCACGAAATGCCTGCTTATGGACAACACATCAAACAGTTTATTCTATCCTTATCTCTACCTGGTGTGGACTGACGAGTGGTTGTCGGGCAATGAATTCAATACTTTCAATCGCTTTATTAACGAACAATCTTGGTTGTCATCGGCCAACAAACAATGGCTCGCCGGCCAGCTTGATCCGGCATCACCACCTTCGCGCGAAACCCTGCAACAATGGAAAGCAGCCATTGATCGGGCCTTACTGGAACAGCCCGATATTCAACACCTGTTTGCATTGGGTCTGACATTGGGTGGCGATCAGAAACTGGTTGCCCATCAGCCTGCATTTTTACAATTGGAAAATGACCTCGGTCTGGGCGAAGAAGCCATCGCTGGTTTTCGCCGGGCGGCTTTGGGAAAAACTGCCGCCAGCAAAACATCGAGTGAACTTGATATTGCAACGGTGACCGATTGGTTTAATGGGTCGCAGGCTGCCATGATCAACCAGGTAAAAACACTGTTATCACAGCCTGCCTTCGCGTATGAAACTTCCACCGATACAGCCGTGAAACGGCAGAAGGTTTTGGAATGGTGTAAGATATTGGCCCGAGAAAACATGGGCAACAAAGCTTATCCGACTGCCTATGGCGGCGGCGGCGATATTGAAGCCTATTTCAGCATCATGGAGACCCTGAGTTACCACGACCTCAGCATGGTAATCAAATTTGGCGTGCAGTTTGGTTTATGGGGCATGAGTGTATGGCAACTCGGCACCGAGAAACACTATGCCAAATGGTTGAAAGACATCGGCAGCCTCGCATTGCCTGGTTGCTTTGCCATGACCGAAACCAATCACGGCTCCAATGTAAAGGGATTGGAAACCACCGCTACCTACCAACACAGCCGGCAATCATTTATCATACATACACCCAACCCAAAAGCGCAGAAAGAATATATCGGGAATGCAGCCTTGCATGGCCAAATGGCAACGGTGTTTGCCAAGTTGATCATCAACGGAAAGGATTATGGTGTGAATGCTTTTGTGGTACCCCTTCGTAACGGTGAGGGACAAACGCTGCCGGGGGTAACGATTGGCGACTGCGGACAAAAAATGGGCCTAAACGGTGTTGACAATGGCACGATTTCTTTTGATCAGGTGGAGATTCCAAAAGAGAATATGCTCGACCGCTTTGCACGGGTGAACGATGCCGGCGAATTTGAAAGTCCGATACCGAGTGACAACCGCCGGTTCTTCACCATGTTGGGCACGCTGGTGGGCGGTCGCATCGGCATTCCGCGCTCAGCTTTGTCTGCCAGCAAATCGGGCTTGTCCATCGCCATACAATACAGTGATCAACGCCGACAGTTTGGTCCCGAGGGTGGTGCCGAAGTGCCGATTCTTAACTATCGCATGCACCAGCGCAGGCTGATGCCGAAACTAGCTACGACCTATGCACTGCACACTGCCTTGCAATACCTCACCCAACGATTTTTGCAACGCAAAGAGGCCGACATGCAGGAAATAGAAGCCCTCGCCGCCGGCCTTAAAGCGTATACCACCTGGTTTACGCGCGATACCTTGCAGGAATGCAGGGAGGCGACGGGCGGCAAAGGTTATCTCTCCGAAAACCGAATCGACGCCTTGAAAAACGACACCGAAATCTACACCACCTTTGAAGGGGATAATACGGTGTTGATGCAACTGGTAGCGAAAAGCCGTCTGGCCGAATTCAGAAAAGCTTTTGGCAAGATGGATGCGCGTGGTATGATCGGTTATGTTTTTGAAAATGCCAAAACAATGGTGACCGAAAAAAATCCGATGATCACCCGCCGAACCGACGACGCACATTTACTCGACTATCATTTTCACTTGCAGGCATTCGAACATCGGGAAAAAACCATCCTGGCATCGGCCGCGCGTCGACTCAAAAAATTGGTCGACGGTGGTATGGACGGATTCGATGCGGCCAATGTGGTGCAACACCAGTTGATGGATGTTGCCGCTGCCTACCTGGAACGCGTGATCCTGGAACAGTTTCATTTGTCGATCGGCCGCGTGCAAGACCCGCGGTTCGCGGCATCCCTCACGCGCCTTTGCCAGTTGTTCGCACTCTCGGCGCTTGACAAAGACAAAGGTTGGTTCCTGGAAGATGGCTATATGGAACCAGTAAAAACCAAGGCCATTCGAAAGCTGGTGAATCAGTTGTGTTGGGACATCCGGCAGGAAGCGGTGCCGCTGGTGCGCGCCTTCGATATTCCGGCGCAGTGTTTGTCGGCGCCTATTGCGTTTTAGCGTTTTTTGGGTTATGGAGTTGTTTCTCGCAGAGGGGTTTCTTATTTTGAGCGGTTTCTCACAGAGAGGGTTTCTCGCTGAGAGTATTTCTCTCAGAGGGGTTTCTTATCTTGAGCGGTTTCTCACAGAGAGGGTTTCTCGCTGAGAGTATTTCTCTCAGAGGGGTTTCTCGCAGAGGCCACAGAGGGACAGAGATTTTTTTGCTTTTATGCAAACAATTATCAGCTTTTTTGAAAACACCGTTTGGTTGTTTGAAAAGACTTAAACTGCCGGCTATCAGGAGCATTCAAATATGTTATGTCTTTCAGCAAAACAACATTCGTCAAATATGGTTTATAGAAATAGTCGTCCTTGAATTTTCCACTTTTTTCAATTCCATTGATTTCGTCCAGTTGGATAAATGCTTCCAATTTTTCGCCTTCAAAAACAAACTTATTTTCCTCGTTGGGCTTTTGAGCCAACATTAAAAAGTTATTGAGTGATGTTGTCAACGATTTACTTTCAATGCTGTCACTTGGCAAAATGATGCTAGGATTAATACGCAAATAAATTGTCTGTGCATTTGTAAAAAATGTCGCTAAAAATAATATCGCCGTTAAAATTAATTTCATAATCATTGTTGTGCGACTAAAGTCAAGTTTTAATTGCGAAGCCTTATCATTTTTGTAGCCGTCCGTGAAACTCGATCAATAACATTTAAAAAGCCCTATTAGCTTTGCACCAACAGGCCTCCTTAGAATTTCTAGTAATGAAAATTTAAAGTCAAAATAACTATCCGCATATAGTCTCCCTCTGTTGCCGGCTGGCTTCTTACTACAGCCACTACTTTTTTATCAACTCAATTGCTTGTTGGAGAAGTAAATTAAACTCATTGGGTTTTTCAAGCATAGGATAATGTCCTGTTGAACCAATGTTGAACAAATTGTATTTGATTTTATTTTTTTGAAAAGATAATGTGTCTGTCGCTTGATAGTCGCTATTAATTAAGCAAAGAGGTTTATTGAGCAATTTGAGCTTAGTTGCAAAAGGATATTTATCAAGATTTTCTAAACAGTCAACTGCAATTGCTGTATCAGAACTTAAAATATCTTTTGACACTCTATTTTTTATCAATGTATCAGTAGAAGGCGAAAACAAATTTTTTATATCTTGAGACACTGTTTGTTGAAAATCGATTCGTGCATGTGAATAAAACTCCGCCCATTCTTTTTCGATTTGCGGCGTCAAAATTACCCCTGTATTTTTAAGATTGTCAACCCCTACTAATCCGATGACAAGGGATGGATGTTTTATTGCCGTCTCAACAATAATTGAGCCGCTCATTGAATGTCCAATAAGAATTGTGTTCTTCAAATTTAACTTTGTCAAAACTGCATGAATATCTCTGGTATAATCCTCAACAGTCCACGTTTTCCTGTTTTTTCCTGAATTACCGAAGCCGGGCAAATCAACTGTGATTACCCTAAATTTTTTTTCGAAATGAGCAACTTGATTTATCCAATAAGTTTTATTTATACCCCAACCGTGAATAAAAAGCAAAGTTGTGTCACCAATTTTGCTATCAGTATAATCAATATTAACCCCTTGATTATCGATTTTTATCAAATCGTTTGATGTTACTTTTGAAATGTTATTATGACAAGAACACAAAATCAATATCAAAGAAAGTTCAAGTAATTTTCGCATGGTAAGAAGTGTCGTTTAAGCTTGTAGGTAACGTTAGAGACTTGGTGCTATGTTGGGCATTCTGTGATCCGTCAGCCCGGCCTATCGTTGATTAAAGTTACTGAAGTTGAGAATATGTTGTCGCTCATCTGTGTTACGAAAAACCGGGACTGAAGTTGATCCGTGTTAATGTCGATCAGAATTTTTTCGTCAATCCAACATAGCAGCGAACTCAATACTATGTGCAGTGTGGTTTTACTTTCCGTTCGAATAGAATTGTAAGCTCCTCCTTTTTTAGGGCCGGGGTCAGTTAGCGTTTTCACTCGACTTTAAAAACATGCATGCTAAACAAAATGCGTACTAAAAACAAAATACTCACTAAAAAACACCTGCTTAACCCCTTTGTGACAACAAATCAAAATATGTTTACCCAAGGCTATCTCTGTTCCTCCGTGGTCTCTGCGAGAAACCCCTCTGCGAGAAACCCTCTCTGCGAGAAACCCATCTCTCAAAAAGAAACCGCTCAGAAAACTCAATTGCACCCCAGCAAATCGCACAACTTCGACTGCAACTCCTCGCCCCGCAAATTCTTACCCACGATAATCCCATTGGGGTCTATCAACAAGTTTTGGGGGATGGATTGAATACGATACTGCAATGCCACTTCGTTTTGCCAGTATTTGAGGTCGCTGACCTGGGTCCAGGCGAGACGATCGTCGCTGATGGCTTTTAGCCAGCGATCGCGGTTGTTGTCGAGTGAAACACCCAGCACGGTGAAGTTTTTGGCGCGAAATTTTTCGTAGGCGGCCACCACATTGGGGTTTTCCTGCCGGCAGGGTCCGCACCAGGAGGCCCAGAAATCAATGAGTACATATTTTCCACGGAAAGAAGACAAGGCAATTGCCTGGCCGCTGGTATCGGCCTGGGTAAAATCCAGCGCAGGTGAACCGACCCGGCCTATCTTACTGTCGGCGATCCGATCGGCCAAAAACTTGCCATAGAAGCTGTTTTGTACGGCCGGCGTGAAACTGTTAAAACTCTTTTCAATGCGCGCGGGATCATCTACCACCTGCAAAAGGGTTGCCCACATAAAGGGCGCCACGTATTGGTCACGATGGGTGGTCGCAAACTGATCTGCCGAATCGGCAATGGTAGCGGTCAATTGACGGTACACTTTCATCAGTGAATCATTGACGCCACTTCGGTTAGCCGTTTCCGTTAGTTGGGCAAGTTTTTTGAACAGCGGATCGAAGCTTTTTTGAAAGTCACGAAAACTTGCATGCGCCGTTGAGCCGCTGGTGGCAAAATCCTGCACGGCATTGATATTGCCTTTCAACACAATGGGTACTTCGTCCAGGAAAACCAAGGCTTTTTTACCCGAAGGCATGAAACTCAGGTTATAGAGTTTGGCCGAAGCCATTTTGCCCGACAGTTCAAATTTGTCTTTTTTTGAAACTGTCCTGGCCAGGGTATCTTCGGGTTTGTCGGGATCTGTCAGGTACACCTTGCTTTTATCGGCCAGGCCGATGATGCTGCCACTGATCTTCACCGGGATGTCTTGTGCGGTCACAGTGTTGGCGGCCAGCACCGTACTTACACATATACTTATACCTACAATAATATTTCGCATAATTTTTTATTTCGGGCGACCCAAGGAACCTGTCGCTTATTTTGAATGTCTCTCTTGCAAAATACCTATCACCTCTTTCAGCGAAAAACCCTTCGCGTTCAGCAAAATCAAATAGTGAAACAAGAGATCAGCCGATTCTTTCAGAAAAAGTTCGTCGTTATTGTCCTTCGCTTCGATAACTGTTTCTACCGCTTCCTCGCCCACTTTCTGCGCAATTTTATTCAAGCCCTTGCTGAACAATTTCGCTACATATGAGCTTTCCGGCGAAGCCTGTTTGCGCAACTGTATAATGTCTTCGAGATAAAACAAAAAATTGTCGGCATGGTTGCGCTCGCTCCAACAAGTATCAGCGCCGGTATGACAAACAGGCCCGAGCGGATGCGCTTTGATCAGCAGGGTGTCGTTGTCGCAGTCTACTGCCAATGAACGCAGTTCCAATACATGGCCACTCTCCTCGCCCTTCATCCACAATCGCTGCTTACTTCTACTGTAAAAAGTGACCTTACCCGTTTGCTCCGTTTGTTGCAATGCTTCTGCATTCATGAACCCTAGCATCAGTACTTTCTGCGTTTGGTCGTCCTGCACAATTGCGGGCACCAGTGAATCGGGGTATTTGGCAAAATCAACTTTCATGGCGCAAAATTAATCAAATCCGTACATGTATGCCCTGTGCATTCAGTTCCTGTTTCAAGGCGGGGATCGTCAATTCTTTAAAGTGGAAAATGCTGGCTGCCAACGCGGCATCGGCGCCAGCTTGCTGAAACACTGCCGCAAAATGACTGGCATTGCCACCACCACCACTGGCAATCACCGGCACCGGCAGTTGTAATGCCAGTTGAGCCGTAATGTCGAGCGCAAAACCGTTCTTGGTACCATCGTGGTTCATCGAGGTTAGCAGGATCTCGCCAGCGCCGCGATCCACGCCTTCCAGCGCCCATTCCAAACATTTTTTGCCGGTTGGCGTGCGCCCACCATTCAGGTACACATACCATTCCCCATCGTCTTCGCAACGGGTATCGATGGCCAGCACCACACACTGGCTGCCGAAATTCTTTTCAAGTTCAACCAGCAGTTCAGGGCGTTTGAAAGCAGCGGTATTTACCGATATTTTATCGGCTCCATTTTGCAGCAGCAGAGATACATCGTCCACACTGCTGATACCGCCGCCCACGGTGAAAGGAATATTAATCTGGTGACTGATTCGATTCACGAGTTCACGCAGTGTTCTTCTTTTTTCAACTGTTGCGGTGATATCAAGAAACACCAATTCATCAGCGCCCTGTTCGGCATAGAGCCGGCCGAGTTCAACGGGATCACCGGCATCTCGCAGGTCAACGAAATTGGTGCCCTTTACCGTTCGACCATCTTTGATATCCAGACAGGGAATAATTCTCTTTGTTAACATCTTAGGTGTTGAACCGGATCAATTCCGGTAGTGAAATTTTGTTTTCGTAAATGGCCTTCCCCACAATTGCACCCTTACAACCGATCAATGCCAAAGCTTCCAGGTCACTAATCGTACTTACCCCACCAGAGGCAATAAAATGCAGTGAAGGAAATTCGTGCAAAATGTTTTTATACAAGTTGAGCGATGGCCCTTCGAGTTTGCCATCCTTGCTCACATCGGTGCAAAATACCTGCTGTATACCCCGCGCTATATAATCGCGCAGAAAATCATAGATCCAGATATCCGTTTTCTCCAGCCAGCCGGCCACGGCAATCTTCTCTTCTTTTACATCTGCACCCAATAAAAATTTATCTGCGCCATAGGCAGATAACCAATGGGTGAATTGATCCGGCTCTTTTACCGCCAAACTACCGATGGTTGCCCACAAGGCACCCGCATTAAACACGATACGCAGATCTTCTTCCTGCTTTATACCGCCGCCGAAATCAATTTGCATGGCCGTTTTTCCCGCGAGCGCTTCCAGTACTTTCCAGTTTACCACTTTGCCGGCTTTGGCACCGTCGAGGTCCACCAGGTGCAAGCGGGTGAGTCCGGCGCCCTCAAAAGCTTTCGCCACTTCCAGCGGATGCTCATTGTAAATTGTCTTCTGCGAATAATCGCCCTGGGTCAGTCGAACACATTTTCCCTCTATCACATCAATCGCCGGAATAATCTCCACTTAGGCTAGCATTTTTTTCATGATTGTATAATCGTACCCGTTCGCCGACCATCTTTCGCCGGCAGGCACCATGCCAAATTTTTCATACAGTTTTACGGCGTTCACGCGTGCATTGCACCACACCTGCGAATAACCATGTTCAGCCGCATAGTCGAATACTTCCTGCAACAGGTAACTTGCTAATCCTTTGCCGCGCTCAGAAGGATCAGTGGCTAGCTTTCGAAACTGCACAGTGCCGTCTTTTTCAAACACACTAATGGCGCTTACCAAACGCCCTGCATGCGAAATGCCAAAATGCAAGCCGTTTTTGTCTTCTTTTAAGTGAACAAAAGCAACTTCTTTTTCGGGATACAATACGTCGTGACGAAGCTGCCACACGGCATCCAGGGGAAGATGGGCCTGGAAGCAATAGGTAATACCGGGTAATCTGCTCATAGCCTATATTTTTTCGATGAAATTGCGGAGTATCTGTTCGCCCACACCGGCCGATTTCTCAGGGTGAAATTGAACCCCGTAAAAATTTCCCTTGTGCAGGGCCGAACTGTACGGCAATACATAGTCGGTCACTGCAATGGTATGTTGGCCCTGGGCGGCATAATAACCGTGTACAAAATAACAATAACTGTTGTTTGTCACCCCATCAAATAAGGACGTTTTCAGCGAATGAATGGTATTCCAACCGATCTGTGGCACTTTCAGGGCGGTGCCAGGAATTTCAGCAACAGGTGCCAGTGAATCGGTAAATGGTCCACTGGTCAGTACGGCCAGCGGATCGGTCGACACGGGTAAGACGGGCTTTTCGGGCCTAAACCGCTTCACTTTCTCGCCAAAAATGCCCAGGCATTCGGTGTCATTCTCTTCCGACCAGCTACACATCAATTGCATGCCCAGGCAAATGCCCAACACGGGCTGGGTGAGTGATTGTATTACGGCATCCAGCCCGCGGGCGCAGAGATAATCCATCGCCGACCGCGCTTCGCCCACGCCGGGAAAAATCACCTTATCGGCCGATTGTAACACCGCCGAATCATCCGTTACCACGGCTTCGTAACCGATGCGTTCCAATGCATACAGTACACTCTGGATATTGCCGGCATTGTATTTTACTATCGCGAGTTTCATTCGAGCATATTTTTTAAAAATGCAGCCGTACTGCTGTTCACGTCGTTGTTTTCTTCCAACGTTTTGATATAGGCGGTGCCGACGATGGCGCCATTGGCTGCCTTGGTCGCCGACACAAAACTGTTTTTGTCTTTAATACCGAAGCCGACCAGTACCGGGTTTTTCAAATCATAGCTTTTGAGTCGCTGCAGGTACGCATCCACAGCCTCCATATTTTTTTCCGAACCAGTGGTGGAGGAAGAAGATACCGCGTATAAAAAACCGCTGCTCAACCCATCGAGACGGCGTACCCGTTTTTCTGAGGTCTCTGGTGTTACCAGAAAAATAAAGTCGAGGCCGTGTTTTCTCACCATTTCGCCGTACTCGGTAACAAATTCATATTCTGGTAAATCGGGCAGTATGAGTCCGTCCACACCCACCGCCGCTGCCTCGGCACAGAATTTCTCAAAGCCATACTGCAACACCGGGTTCATATAACCCATCAATATAACGGGCACCTGTATGCGCGATCGCATTTCTTTTAATTGCTCCAGCAATACCGCTATGGTCATGCCATTGGCCAAAGCTACCTGGCTACTTTGCTGGATCACTGGCCCATCGGCCAGGGGGTCACTATAAGGCATGCCAATCTCGACCATATCGGCGCCATTGGCCTGCAGGGCTTCCAGCACACGTAAAGTGCTATCGAGCGCTGGAAAACCCGCCGTATAATACACGTTTAATACGTTTTCTTTTTTCCGGGCAAATAATTGCTGTATTCGACTCATAACTGGTTGGTCATTGTCATTTGTTTCATATAAGTGGCCATGTCTTTGTCGCCCCTGCCGCTCAAACAAATCACCACCCGATCTTGCTTGCTGAGCGTGAGTTGATCTAGTGCCGCAAAAGCATGCGCGCTTTCCAGCGCTATGATGATGCCCTCGTTGCGTGCCACAAAAAATGCCGCCCGCACCGCTTCTTCGTCGGTGGCGCTGAGAAAAATGCCTCGTCCGCTCGCAAATAAGTGCGCATGCAGTGGCCCGATACCCGGATAGTCGAGCCCCGCAGATATGCTATGCGGTTCCACTACTTGTCCGTCGTCGGTTTGCATCACAATACTCCGGCTACCATGCAATACGCCGGGTTTTCCGAGCGCGGTGGTGGCTGCACTCAATCCACTATTCAGGCCCATGCCCGCGGCTTCCACGGCGATTATGTCCACCGATGCCTCATCCAGAAAATGATAAAACATGCCCGCTGCATTGCTGCCACCACCCACACAGGCAATCACTTTGGTGGGCAGTTCACTACCGGTTTTCGCCAACAGTTGCTTACGCGTTTCTTCGCTGATCACACTTTGAAAACGGGCTACCATATCGGGATAGGGATGCGGCCCCACCACACTACCAATAATATAATGGGTATCGGTGGGATGGTTGATCCAGTCGCGGATGGCTTCGTTGGTAGCGTCTTTCAAGGTTTTACTGCCACTGGTGGCTGCCACCACTTTCGCGCCCAGCATGTGCATACGAGCTACATTCGGTGCCTGGCGTTCGATGTCTTTTTCGCCCATGTACACGATGCACTCCAAGCCTTTGAGCGCGCAGACCGTAGCCGTTGCCACGCCGTGTTGTCCTGCACCGGTTTCGGCGATGATGCGCTTTTTACCGAGGCGCTCCGCCAACAATATCTGACCGATGGTATTGTTGATTTTGTGGGCGCCGGTATGGTTCAGGTCTTCCCGCTTCAGGTAGATATCGGTTTGGTAATGTGCACTCAGCCGCTTGGCATAATACAGCGGTGATGGCCGGCCTACATAATCACGCAACATTTCCTCAAATTCCTTTTTGAATGAAGGCTCCTGCATGATTTCGAGGTAACGCGACTGCAGTTCTTCTACATTCGGATGCAACATTTCAGGTATATAGGCACCGCCGAATTTTCCGTAATAACCTTCTTTGTTGGGCAGTTTATAACTCGTTTTCATTTTACTTGTTCAGTTTTTTGATAAAACGGCCGATGCTAGCCATGTCTTTAACCCCGGGACTCGTTTCAAATTTGCTGTTGATATCGATGGCAAATAATCCGCTGGCTTCGGGCTGCGCGGCAAAATCGAGTAGTGCCTGTTCATCGTTCGGTTCGATTCCACCGCTTAAAAAATAGGGCTTACCAATGCGTTGGTTTTTCAGCATGGTCCAGTCGAATTTTTTTCCGGTACCGCCATAGCCCACGCCCATGGTATCGAACAAAAACATATCGCAACAATCCATATAGGGTCGTACCATCCATTCAATACTGTCGTTGTCGCTGAGCCGAAATGCTTTTACTACCGACACATAATCAGCAATGCGCTCGCAGAATTTCGGTGTTTCATCGCCGTGCAGTTGTACCATGTGCAGGCGACATTCATCTACCATTTGCAATACTTCGTCGGCACCGGCATTTACAAAGACGCCAACTTTATTGATATTGTTTTCTTTCTTCAGTTGATTGGTGGTCAGATGGCGCAACACGTACCGCGGGCTTTTTGGATAAAATATAAATCCCGCGAAAGTGGCGCCCAGGTTTTCCAGTTGGTCGACCTGGTCGAGCTGCGTCATTCCACAAACTTTAACTCTCATGCCGGCAGATTTTAATCATTCAGACAACTTGTGCAGTGCCTTTACAAATTGTTGGAAAGCAATCGCCGGATCGGGTGCTTTCATGAACTGCTCCCCGATCAGGAACCCGTGAAAACCATTTTCCCTAAACCGCTGTACATTTTCCACCTGGTCAATACCACTTTCCGCTATTTTCAGCAGACCGGTGGGCAATTGCGCGGCCATTCGAAGACTGCGGTCAATATCCACCTGGAAAGTTTTCAGGTCCCGGTTGTTAATACCCACAATTTCCGTGAATTCATTGATATGTTGTAATTCTTCTTCCGCATGCAGTTCCAGCAATACTTCCAGGCCGAGCGAGCGCGCCTTTTTGGCGAGTGTGTACACTTCTTCGGGCGACAAACAAGCAGCTATTAGCAGGATCACATCCGCGCCCATGGCCTTCGCTTCGAACAACTGGTATTCATCAACCACAAAATCTTTTCGCAGAATGGGCAGTTGGTTGAAACGGGCAGCCACCAGATCGGCGGTGCTGCCGCCAAAAAAGTCTGTATCTGTCAAAATCGATAAAGCAGCCGCACCATTGCCCGCATACGCACGTGTTACGTCTTCCACTTTCGCGGTGGCATTGATCACCCCTTTGGATGGCGAGCGGCGTTTGAATTCGGCAATGATGCCATTCCGGTTTTCGTTCAGCAATGAAGCCCGCAACGAAAACGTAGCGCGGTTAAATGCCGGCGATAGCAGCAATTGCGCCACCGCTGTACCTTGTTTCCGTTCTGCTACTTCTTCCCGCTTTCGGGCGATGATGGTATCCAGGATATTCATGTTGCTACAAACTAAAATTTATTGTGACGCGATCAATACTTCTAATGCGCGACGCGCGCTGCCCGATTCCAGGCTCTGCACAGCCGCACCATAGGCCTGGTCGTAATGACTGAATTTGCCCGTGCCATAAAGTGCCATCGCTGCATTGGCCAACACCACGGCGTTTTGGGCCCAGGTGCCCTTGCCTTCCAAAATTTTACGAAACAATTTGGCGGCACCTTCAACGGTTTCACCACCGTGCAAGTCGGTTGCCAGCACCGAGCGTTTGCCCAATTGTTCGGGTGTATAAATTTTTTCACCCGCCCGCGATATCACTTTGGTATCGTTGGTCAAACTGATTTCATCATAACCATCAATGCCATGAATAATACAGAAATCGCGCGCATCCTGTTGCAGTAAATAAGTATAGATCCGCGCCATCTCCAGACTATACACGCCTACCAATTGAAAATAAGGGTTGGCTGGATTGACCATCGGCCCCAGCATATTGAAAAATGTACGCATACCCAGGTTCTTACGGATAGGCCCAACCGCTTTTAATGCTGGATGAAATTGCGGTGCATGCAGGAAACAGATGTTAGCGATCGCCAATTCTTTTCGCAACTTCTCGCTGTTATTGCTGAACACATAGCCCAACTGTTCCATCACGTTAGAAGCGCCACTCACGGTAGAAGCACCGTAGTTACCATGCTTGGCTACTTTTTCGCCGGTACCTGCTACCACAAAACAAGCCAGCGTGGAGATATTAAAGGTGTTTTTGCCATCGCCGCCCGTGCCTACAATATCGATCACCTTGGTGCCTTCAAGGTCAACCGGCACACAGAGTTCGAGCAAGGCATCACGGAAGCCCTGCAATTCTTCGATGGTAACACTGCGCATAAGGAACACCGTCATGAAAGCTGTGATCTCATGGTCATTGTAGGCACCACGACCAATCTGCAACAGGGTTTCGCGGGCCATCTCGCGCGTTAGCGTCTTATGTTCAAACAGGTATAAGAGTATTTTTTTCATCTTGATCAGGCGGGGATTTCTAACCAGTTACGCATGATGGTTTCTCCTTCGGGGGTGAGTACACTTTCGGGGTGAAACTGTACGCCTTGTACATCGTAGGTTTTGTGGCGTAGTGCCATGATTTGTCCTTCACCATCCCGTGCCGTAATCTCCAATGCTTCGGGAAAACCTTTTTCGCTGATCACCCAGGAATGATACCGGCCCACCTGTATCGTGGCAGGCATTGTACCAAATACATCATTGGCTGCTTTCACCCGACGGGTATTAACTGTTATTGGCGTCGACAAACCGTGGAATACTTTGTCGAGGTTCACCAGGGTGCCACCAAATACTTCCCCAATGGCCTGGTGCCCCAAACAAACACCCAGCATTGATTTTGTGGGTGCATATCTTTTAATTAGTGGCAGCAGTAAACCGGCTTCTGCAGGTACACCCGGGCCGGGAGAAAGAATGATTTTGTCGAAGCGTTCCACTTCGTCGAGACTGATCTGGTCGTTGCGAAATACTTCCACCGGCGTGCCGGTGATTTTCTCCACCACATGCACCAGGTTATAGGTAAATGAATCGTAATTATCGAAAACAAGGATTTTCATGTCAAAGGGTTTGGGCAAGTTCAATGGCTTTGGTGAGTGCGCCGAGTTTATTGTTCACTTCCGCCAGTTCCATGGCCGGCTTACTGGCAGCGACCACACCAGCACCGGCCTGGTAGGTCAATACATTGTTTTTACTGAGGAAGGTGCGAATCATGATCGCATGGTTGCAGGAACCGTCGAAGCCCACGAAACCAATGGCACCGCCATAATAAGACCGCGCGGTTTTTTCATATTGGTCGATCAGTTGCATCGCCTTGATCTTGGGCGCACCGCTCAGCGTGCCGGCAGGAAAAGTTTTGGCGATCAGCAAAAAAGGATTGGTACCGGGTTTTACGGTGCCGCGCACTTCACTCACCAAATGAATTACGTGACTGAAATATTGCACCTGCCGATAATGTGTTACCTCCACCTGGTCGCAGAGCCGGCTAAGGTCGTTGCGGGCCAGGTCAACCAACATCACGTGTTCGGCGTTTTCTTTCGCATCATGCAGTAATTTTTCTGTTTCCTGCTGGTCAATTTCATCGTCGCCGGTTCTGCGATAGGTGCCGGCAATGGGATGCACCACGGCTTTGCCTTTCTGAATAATGAGTTGGGATTCGGGGGATGAGCCCATCAGGCGATAGTCGCCATAATCAAAGTAAAACAGGTAGGGCGAAGGATTGATGGAACGCAGGGCGCGATACACATTGAATTCATCGCCCGAAAAATGCTGTTGAAAGCGGCGGCTCAATACAATTTGAAAAACATCACCACGCAGGCAACTGGCTATCCCCTTGCGCACCATTTCTTCATATTCTTCCGGCAACAGGTTGCTTTTTTCAGCGCCATCGATTGCAAAAGGATACACAGGCACATCTTTGCTCCTGATCAGCGACTCCACCACGGCCAGGTCTGAATCAATGCCGTCGATCTTGTTTTCACAGAGATAGAGTTCATCTTTGAAATGATTGATGGCTATAACGTACTGGTATAACCGATAACGCATCAATGGTAGTCCGGCGTTTTCTTTACCGGCATTAAACTGTACACTATCGAAAAATTGAACGGCGTCATAAGTGGTGTAGCCGTACAAGCCCTGTGCAAAACGGGCAGCAGGATGTTTGGCCGGCACTGCTTCAAAGCGTTGCATAAAGCTCCACAACTGGTTCGGCACTTCCTCCTTGTGCGCGATGGCGACTTTCTCCGGCGGCCATCCTGGTAACTTGTATTCGATGCGCTGCAAATCGCTGATCTCCATTCCGGCAATGGCATTGATGCCGATAAAAGAATAACTGTTGTCCGCCGCATGGTGATCGGACCCTTCCAATAATACCGTATCGCGAAATTTGTCGCGCAACCGCAGGTAAATACCCACTGGCGTGAACGCATCTGCCAGCAACTGCTTTACCTCGGTTTCAATCCTAATCTTTTTCAAAATAGCTCCGTTTAAAAAATCAAAAAGCCCCGATGAAATTCACCGGGGCCTGTGTATGGTTAAACAACATAGCGTAGCATTACTGCACCCCGTAGAGTTTTGTATGCCACCACCACTGCTTGTTGATTGTTTGTTTCATGCGTTACAAATTTGGTAAAGGGAGTTGAAAGCGCAAAATTTTTTTTCAGTAGCTTGTGTAAACCATGCAAATACAACACAAAGAAGGCGCACAAGGTGCGTTTTACATCGAGGAAAATGGAAAACAAGTGGCCGAGATGACCTATTCTTTGCCAGTAACAGGCAAAATGATCATCGACCATACGGAAGTGAGCGAAGCGCTTGAAGGCAAGGGCATTGCGCGACAATTGCTCGATACCGCCGTGGCCTGGGCGCGTGAAGAACACCTGAAGATTATTCCGGTTTGTCCCTATGCACATGCGGTGATGATGAAAAACAAAGATCAATTTGCCGATGTGCTGTTATAATACCCCCTTGGTGGAGGGCAAGTAATTACTGATCGGATCCCGCTTCACCGCCATGTGAATGGCTTTGGCAAAGGCCTTAAAGATGGCTTCAATTTTATGGTGTTCATTGTCGCCCTTGCATTCAATATGCAGGTTGCATTTGGCCGCGTCGCTGAACGACTTAAAGAAATGATAGAACATTTCCGTCGGCATTTCACCGATTTTCTCACGTTGAAAATGGGTGTTCCACACCAGCCAGTTTCTACCACCGAAATCGATCAACACTTTGGCATCGGCCTCGTCCATCGGCAGCGCGAAGCCATACCGCTCCATGCCACGTTTATCGGCCAGGGCTTTCGCAAAGGCTTCGCCCAGGGCCAGGGCTGTATCTTCAATGGTATGGTGTTCGTCGATGTGCAGGTCACCCCGGGTAGTCAGTTGGAGGTCTATTTTTCCATGACGCGCGATCTGGTCAAGCATATGGTCAAAAAAACCCAAACCCGTGTCAATCGCTGCTTTGCCGCTACCATCCATATTGAGTGCTACATGGATTTTCGTTTCATTCGTATTACGGTCATGCACAACCGAACGCAGGCCGAGCTTCAGAAATGAATAAATCGCTTCCCAATCGGTCGATTCCAGTGCCACTGTTTCATTTCGTAACTGCGCCACCTGGTCTTGAATTTCAGCCGCGCCGAGTGATCCATCGTTGTTCAGCCAGATGGCTTTGCAGCCGAGGTTTTTGGCAAGCTGCACATCGGTAATTCGATCGCCGATCACAAATGAATGGGCAAGGTCGTAGTCGGGGTTATTGATATAGGATGTCAGCATGCCGGTACCGGGCTTGCGGGTAGACAGGTTTTCGGCTGGAAAGCTACGGTCAATAAATACCGCATTGAAATGTATCCCCTCACCTTCCAGGCTTCGCATCACCAGGTTTTGCAGGGGCCAGAAACTGTCTTCGGGAAAACCGGCCGTGCCGAGTCCGTCCTGGTTGGTCACCATCACCAACTCATAATCGAGTTCGCGGGCAATGCGACCCATGTACTCGAACATCTTGGGATAAAAGGTCAGCTTCGCGAAATCATCGAGCTGGTAAGTGGGCGGCGCTTCGTTGATCAGGGTGCCGTCGCGATCAATAAACAGTACTCTTTTAGACATGGGCAAAGGAGGCTAAAGCGGTGAATAATTCCTGGTTTTCTTTTTCAGTGCCAACGGTAATGCGCAGGCAATTTTCGGTGAGCAATACATTGGACCGGTCGCGCACTACAATGCCTTTTTCAAGCAGGCGTTGATAGGTATGGTGTGCATCGTCGATTTGCAGCAGTAAAAAATTGGCGTCAGAGGGATAGACCTTTTTTACGGTGGGCAAGGTAGCTAGTTTAGCTGCCAGTTGGATGCGTTCTTCTACCAACACCCGAATCATATCATTCACCTGCCCTACTTCGTCGAGTGCTTTCAACACCAGTTCCTGCGAGGCCTGGTTGATATTATAGGGCGGCTTGATTTTGTTCATCACGGCAATAATGTCGCTGGAAGCGAAAGCCATGCCGACGCGCAACGCGGCCAGTCCCCAGGCTTTCGACAAGGTTTGCATCACGACCAGGTTTGGATAGCTGTTCAAGTCGCTTACAAATGATTTTTGCCGCGAAAAATTGATATAGGCTTCGTCGATCACTACCACGCCGAAGTAGTTTTCCAGCAGCACTTCTATATCTTGGCGGTGCAGCGAATTACCCGTCGGGTTATTGGGTGAACAAAGGAAAATCATTTTGGTGTGGCCATCAATCGCTTCTTCCAGGGCCTGCATGTCGAGCTGAAACTCGGGCGTCAGCGGCACTTTTTTTATGGCGACGTTGTTGATATTGGCGCTCACTTCATACATACCATAGGTGGGTGGCACCAGGATAATATTATCGATAGCCGGTTCACAAAAAGCGCGAATCATCACATCGATGCATTCATCACTGCCATTGCCGATGAAAATATTTTCAGCCGGCAGGCCCTTGATGGCAGCCAGTTTTTCTTTGATGGCTTTTTGCATCGGATCCGGATACCGGTTATACCATTTCGTTAGCGGTGAACCCAATGCATTTTCATTGGCGTCGAGGTACACGCTGGCTTCACCTTTGAATTCGTCGCGCGCTGATGAATAGGGCACCAGCTTTTTAATATTGGGTCTTATGATCTCGTCCAGGTTGAACATATCAGTTGTTTTGCAATTGTTCCAAACGGATGGTTACGGCGCGGGCATGCGCATCGAGTCCTTCGGCACGTGCCATTACCGCCACGGTATTGCCGATATTGCGTATACCCGTTTCCGTTAGTTGCTGAAAGGTGATCTTCTTCACAAAGCTATCCACACTAACCCCACTATAGGCTTTGGCGTACCCGTTGGTGGGCAGGGTATGATTGGTGCCGCTCGCATAATCACCGGCCGATTCAGGCGAATAATGACCGATGAATACCGAGCCGGCATTAACCACCATTTTGCTCACCTGCGCGGCATCGCGAACGGCGAGGATCAGGTGTTCAGGTCCGTATTCGTTCAGGAGATCCATCGCCTCATTGACCGAAGCCAGCACAACCGCATGGCTGTTGCGCATCACTTTTTCGGCTATGCCTTGCCGTGGCAATTGCTTCAGTTGTTCCTGCAAAGTAGTCTCCACCTCTTCTATCAGTCCAGCATGCGTGGTGACCAATAAAACCTGGCTGTCGGGGCCGTGTTCGGCCTGGCTTAACAGGTCTGCAGCAATAAATGCCGGATGGGCGGATTCGTCGGCCAATATCGCCACTTCGCTGGGCCCGGCAGGCATATCGATTGCGATGCCATCCTGTTGCACCAGTTGTTTGGCGCATGTCACGTACTGGTTACCGGGGCCAAAAATCTTATACACTTTCGGAATGGTGGCCGTGCCATAGGCCATGGCAGCGATGGCCTGCACGCCGCCCACTTTGAATATTTGCCGAATACCGATTTCACTGGCTGCAAATAAAATAGCGGGATGTAAACTGCCGTCTTTAGCCGGTGGTGAGCAAAGCACAATTTCTTTGCAACCGGCAATAACAGCCGGTATGCCCAACATCAGCAGGGTCGAAAACAGCGGGGCTGTTCCGCCAGGAATATATAGGCCTACTTTTTCGATGCCGACTGATTGTCGCCAGCAACGAACACCTTCCATGGTTTCAATGGCTTCGGTTGTTTCCCGTTGCGTCAGGTGAAAGCGCCTGATATTGGCAGCGGCCTGTTGAATGGCAGCTTTCAATTCATCACTGAGCAGGTTTTTTGCCTGATCGATTTCTGCCGTGCTGACTTTTACCTGCGCGGGTACCGCCGCATCAAAAGCTAGTGTATAGCGGGTGACGGCCGCATCGCCTTCGGCTTTTACCGCTTCCAAGATGGGTCGCACTTTTTGCAACAGGCTTTGATGGTCCATCGTGGGTCGCTTCAACAAAGTCGGCCATGTTTTGCGCGCGGGATATACATTCACTATCATTGTCAAATGATCATTTTTTCAATCGGCACCACCAGAATGCCCTGGGCGCCGGCTGCTTTGAGTTGTTCAATGATGTCCCAAAACTGGTCTTCGCTGATTACACTGTGTACACTGCTCCAACCGGGTTCGGCGAGTGGTAGTACCGTCGGACTCTTCATGCCCGGTAACAAAGAAATGATTTGTTGCAGTTTGTCATTGGGCGCGTTCAGCAAAACATATTTGTTGTTTTTGGCTTTCTTCACCGAGCGAATGCGAAACAGCAATCGATCAAGCAGGGTTAGCTTATCGGCGGTAAGTCTTGTATTGCGAATCAGCACCGCCTGCGAGCGCAGGACAACATCCACTTCTTTGAGGCCATTCATAAACAAGGTGGAGCCGCTGCTCACCAGGTCTACAATGGCATCGGCCAGACCAATACCCGGCGCAATTTCTACCGAACCACTGATCTCATGGATCTCGGCGCTCACTGCTTTTTCAGCGAGAAATTTTTTCACAAGAACCGGATAACTGGTGGCGATGCGTTTGCCCTGCAGCGCGGCGGGGGAAGCATATTCCTCCTTCCGACCCACTGCCACACTCAAGCGGCACTTGCCAAAACCAAGGGGCTCTACCGGCAAAACTTGTTTGTCTTTTTCCAGCAGCACGTTTTCGCCCACGATGCCGATATCGGCTACTCCGTCTTCAACATACTGCGGAATATCATCGTCGCGCAGAAAATAAATTTCCAACGGAAAATTATCCGCCTCGGTCTTTAATTTGTTGATGCCGTTTTTTACATCAATGCCACAGTCTTTGAGCAGCTTGACCGAGTCTTCGTACAACCGGCCGCTTTTTTGAATCGCAATGCTGAGTTTCTGGTCCATGTTTTTCAAATAAAAAAGGGCTTACCTCTCAGTAAGCCCTCAAATGTTGTATGGTCACATGCAAACATCATCCGCTTACTGCGAAAGCAAGAAATGATGATGGTGATGCATGGTTTTTTTCATGTGGCGCGAAGATAGGGCAAAGGGAAATTCCCGCCAAATCCAGTTTACCCGACGGGTAGTACCCGTCGGGTGCGACCCGTCGGGTGAAAAATGTATTTTTGTCAAATGGGAACAGATTTGGACTTGGCGGCAGAAAAACTGGCAGCGGGCGAGCTGGTAGCGATACCCACTGAAACGGTCTACGGCCTCGCCGCCAATGGGCTGGATCCGCTGGCAGTGGCGAAGATTTATGCCGTGAAGAACCGCCCGCAGTTCAACCCCCTGATCTTGCATTTTGCCAACCTGGCGCAGATCGAAAAACTCGGGCTTCATTTTCCGCCGAAGGCGTTGGCCCTGGCCCGGGTTTTCAGTCCCGGCCCCCTCACCTACGTGATCCCGGCCAACGAAAATATTCCTGACATCGTCACGGCCGGCACGGGTGCCGTTGCTGTGCGCATTCCCAACCACGCGCTGACCCTGCAATTGCTCGAACGCCTGCCCTTTCCGCTGGCTGCACCCAGTGCCAATATATCGGGTTCGGTGAGCCCAACGTCTGCGCAGCACGTGGAAGCACAACTCAAAGACAAGATCGCCTATATTCTTGATGGTGGCCCCAGCGAAGTGGGACTGGAATCAACGATTCTGAGTTTCCTGCACAACGAACCGCAATTGTTGCGTTACGGTGGCATCAGCATCGAACAGATAGAAAGCGTTATTGGTGAGGTGAAAAAGCCTGACGGCGGATTTGTTGACAACCCGGTAGCACCCGGACAACTGGCGCGGCATTATGCCACCCGGCACCCCCTCGAACTGGGCGATGCCGCCGCCTTGATTTCGGCTGCCCATAACCGTGACCCCATCCCCCGCATTGCCAGTATTTCTTTGAATCGATCTTTCGATGCGCTGCCGTCGGCTTACCAGTTTCAGTTATCGCCCGAAGGCAAACTGGACGAAGCTGCGAGTCGACTGTTCGCAGCCATGCGGCAGGCCGATGACATGGACATCGATCTCATCATCGCCGATCGTTTTCCCGACGAGGGACTCGGCATTGCCATCAACGACCGGCTAAGTCGCGCCGCTACCTTATAAAACATGAAAAAAATCTATACCATCCTGCTTCTTTTCGTCGCTGCCAAAACCCAGGCACAGTCACTCGCGTACGACAGCCTGGCCTTTCATCTCTACACCGACAGCCTGAAAAGAAATACCCACAACTATATCAATGTAGACGGGCGGCTAAAATCGGGTGGTTGGTTGCCGCTAACCGATAAACAAGTGCAGTTTCGTTGTGCCCAAGGTGTCTTCGACGGCAACTCACTGATGATCGATTCGACCTTTAAGGGAAATGCAGTGCAGGTAACGGTTACCGACAAACGAAACCCGGCGCTTACCCAAACCAGGACCATCTACATAAAACAGGCGCCCGATACCGAGCGCCTGAAAACGATGGAAGAAGTTATGCAAAACAGCGGTGGTTCCTCACCCCGCCGCCGGAGATCTTGATTACATTTTTTTCGCGTCCTCCAGAAATTTCGCCAAGCCGATATCGGTCAGCGGGTGTTTCAGCAAACCAAGAATGGAGTCGAGCGGACTAGTACAAACATCTGCACCGAGTTCAGCACATTTGATGATATGGTTAACATTGCGAATGGAGGCAGCCAGAATTTCTGTCTTAAAACTCTGCACGGCATAGATGGTAGCGATCTGCGCAATCAAATCGGTGCCTTCCCAACCACTGTCATCAATGCGACCAATAAAAGGAGAAACATATTTAGCACCGGCTTTTGCCGCGAGTATGGCCTGTCCGGCAGAAAACACCAGTGTACAGTTGGTTTTGATACCATTATCCGTAAACCATTTAATCGCTTTCACCCCGTCTTTGATCATCGGCACTTTTACCACGATGTTCGGGTGGATGGCAGCGAGTTTTTTTCCTTCTTCCACCATCGAAGCGAAATCGGTCGACAACACTTCGGCACTGATATCACCATCCACGAGCTCGCAGATGGCCTTATAATGGTTGATAATATTTTGTTCGCCCTTGATGCCCTCTTTGGCCATCAACGATGGATTGGTGGTAACACCATCCAGGATACCTAATTCATTGGCTTCTTTGATCTGGGCCAGGTTAGCCGTATCAATAAAAAATTTCATGTGTAAGTTTTTTTGAACGGCTACAAAGATAGGAACTAAAGAGAAGGGAATAAAAAATGGCAGGCTTATTACATCGCACCGCTACAACCGCCTACCCTTGCTACCTTCCGGTCCTGGGGGAGTTCAGCAGGAGCTGGTCGTGTAAGACCTGCCGGCGCAAAGATAAGGGACCAAGCGGCTCAGAACAAATTATTGTCCATTCTGCACCCGCAATTGTTGTTAATTCTGTACGCCCGATCGAATGATACTGATGGCGATCAGTTCATCGGCTCTGCCACCGAGTGGTCGATAATACACCAAAATCAAATAGGTGTTCGCCGTCTCCCAATAGTTGCCTTCCGTTTGATCGAGCGAGAAAGAACCATCGGGATTTTTCAGCGCATACATATAATCGTAGTAGCCCTGCTTCAACCAAATCGATGTCTCATACATTCCGGTCGACGGGTTGAATTCCATTTTTGCAGCCGGTTCTTGTGCATAGTTGCTGAGCTCACCAAACAGGTACACATCACTGTTGAATTGCAAACCACCCGGTGCCCGGAAACTAAAATACACCGAAGCATAATCGCCTTGCCAGTAAGGATTTACCCCATCGAGGGTTTCGTTGTAGTAGCGACCGCCACGATCTACATAATACACATAGCGACGGGTAGCCCGTTCTATATCGGGCTTCACAAAAATATTGGTACCGGTATTGCTGTACTGCGCACTGTCCACCCGATCGCTTTGCAACCGGAAACTACGCAGGTCGAGCCAACGCCAGTTCTTACCCGCCGGAAAAACCACGTCCATATCATTGCTGTACTCCAACTGGTTTTGCCGAATAAAAGTGGGTCGCATGCCGAATTTCTTATTGTCCCAGCGATAATTCTGCAACACCGCCACCGTTACCTGTTGCGGCACATTTACCACATTCAAACCTTTCAGGTCTACCGTGAATACCAGCTTCTGGTGCGTTTGCGATAATTGCGGATTAAACGGCTGCAACAGACGCGCGCTGATCCCGGCCTGCTCCTGCACCACCAGCACCCGTCGGGTGAAGGCCAGGTTTTCAGGATCGCCGTTCAAAAAAACTTTCAGCAGGTAATTGCCAGAACGCGAAGGCATACTACCGCGATCGGGCAGCGATTGCTGGTAATGCGTATAACGGGTAAGCGCCAACGAAGAGTTGCGATAGGTAAGAATACGGCTCTGCGAAAAGCCTTGAATATAATCCACCGGATTTAGCATGGCTGGCGTCCAATCGGCATTGCACAATTGCCAGGTATAGTAATAAGCCTTCGCGCCGCCTTCCCGATCGTCAAAATGCAATTCCAACTGGTTGATTGCACCCAGCGCGATGATGGGGTACGACAATTGGTCGCCGGCCTGGAATAATTTGATATTCTGCAGGTTGTTGTAATACACCATGTCCGGCTCCTGGGCCGATACCAATAGGCTGCAACAGGCGAGCAGGCAGGTCAGAAGGGCTCTGTTCATGTCACAATGCTACACTATATTTGGCGACTAAAACCATGCCGTTTGAACCTGCCGCGTTTTATCGCTACCCGGATCGCTTTTAACCGACAAAAATCCTTTTCCCGGTTCATCATCCGGTTGGCTATTGCGGCAACCACCATCAGCGTAGCGGCCATGATTTTGGCGTTGAGTTTTACGGCCGGGTTTCAGTATACGATTGCCAATAAGATTTTTCAGTTCTGGGGACATATACGCGTTCAACATTTCGAACCCGATCGGTTGAATGTAAGTGGCGAAACGCCCATCAATCGCAGCGACAGTGTAGAGAACCTGGCGCACCAAATCAAAGGCATTGATAAAATCCAGGCCTTTGCTACCAAGAATGCCATTCTGAAAACCAGCGAGAGCATTGAAGGCATACTTTTCAAGGGGTATGACAAGAATTTCGATACCAGTCGCCTGACGCCTTTCTTAAAAGCAGGGCGCTGGATGAATTTTCCCGATAGCGGGTACAGCAATGACATTGTTGTTTCGGCCTATACCGCCAACCAGTTATCATTGAAAGCGGGCGATGACCTGCTGATTTATTTTATACAGGATGATGGCAGCGCGCCACGCGTACGTAAACTAAAAGTATCAGGCATTTATAAAACCGGTATCGAAGAATTTGACAAACTCATCGCTATTGGCGATATACGATTGGTGCAGCGACTCAACGACTGGCCTGCGAATTATATCGGCGGTTACGAAGTGTTTCTGCACGACTACAAACAGATCGATTCGTTGAATGAAAAAATCTTTACCGATCTGCCCATGATGTGGAACAGCCGCAGCATCAAAGAAATCAATCCGAATATATTCGATTGGTTGGGTTTGCAAGATCGCACCATCATCATCACCATCATCATTCTAATCATAGTGGCTGTGCTCAACCTGGTAACCTGTCTCATTATCCTGGTACTCGAGCGCACGCGGATGGTAGGCGTACTCAAAGCACTGGGCGCTTACAACAAAGACATCCGCAAAATATTTCTTTACCATGGCGCCGTCATCACGCTGGCCGGTATTGTACTTGGCAACCTGCTGGCTTTTATCCTGATTGCCATTCAAAAAAAATGGGGGGTGCTGAAGCTACCGGAAGACATGTACTACATCGACAAGGCAGAAGTGCAGATCATTCCCTGGCATATTCTTGCCGTGAATATCGGCACCTTTATCATTTGCCTGCTGGTGCTGCTTATACCCAGCCTGATCATCAAAAAAGTGCAACCCGTTAAAGCCATTAGTTTCAGCTAAGCGGTGGATTGCCCTCTGAACCGGTCAAAATCTCGCTAGCCTGCCTGCGCCAAATAATGCATATTTGGTAACAACCAACACCAATATGCAGACCAAAACCAACCACCTGAAAAAGGCAACTTTGCTGCTACCGCTGCTGCTGCTGTTTGCCGGCATTTTCGGCCAGTCAAAAAAATCAAGCACCCAAGTAGAAGCCTGGAAAAAACAAGTACTTGCCTCCGTTGCGGGCAAAGAAAAAGCCATTCAGGAAATGGTCGATATGGTATTCAGTTTTGGCGAGCTCGGTTTTCAGGAAGTGGAGACATCCAAATACCTGACGGGTGTGCTGGCCAACAATGGTTTTACGGTTGAAAAAGGCATATCGGGTATTCCCACGGCCTGGATGGCGCGCTGGGGCAGCGGACATCCGATCATTGCCCTCGGCAGCGATATCGACTGCATTCCCAAAGCTTCACAGAAACCTGGCGTGGCCTACAAAGATCCCATTGTGGAGGGCGCGCCCGGGCATGGCGAAGGGCATAACTCGGGGCAGTCGGTGATCATCTTTGCCGCCATCGCCATGAAAGAATTGATGGAGAAAAACAATATACCCGGCACCCTGGTCATTTGGCCGGGCGTGGCCGAAGAACTGCTGGGTAGCAAGGCCTGGTATATCAGAGATGGTTATTTTAAAGAGGTGGATGCCTGCATTTTTACCCATGTGGCCGGCAGTTTCGGCACGGGCTGGGGCGACCCTGGTTACAATGCCCTGGTATCTGTGCAATACCATTTTGATGGTGAAGCGGCCCATGGCGCCGGTGCGCCCTGGCGGGGCAAGAGTGCCCTCGATGCCGTTGAGCTGATGGATATTGGCTGGAATTTCAAACGTGAACACCTGAAGCCCACCCAACGCTCGCACTATGTGATCACCGATGGCGGCGACCAGCCCAATGTAGTGCCCTCGAAAGCATCGGTTTGGTACTATTTCCGCGAACGCAATTACAAAGACACGAAAGCCATGTATGATGCCGGCAACGATATGGCGGCTGGTGCTGCCCTGATGACCGGTACCAAAACCAGGCACGAAATAGTCGGCGCCGCTTACGCCGGCAATTTCAACAAACCCCTGGCCGAGGCAATGCAAAAAAATATTTCTCGGGTAGGCATGCCCGTTTGGTCGGTAGCCGATCAGCAATTGGCGCATGCTGTTCAAAAGTTGGTGGATGCACCGAAAGTGGAATACGATGGCGATAGCATCAATGGCTTGAAAACAAAAGTGGATACCCTCGCGGGACCAGTGAAATTCTCCTGGGGCGCGGGCTCAGACGATATTGGCGATATTTCCTGGAATGTACCCACCATCGTCTTAGGGTATCCCGCCAATATTCCGGGCACAAAAGGACACCATTGGGCCAATGCCATCGCGATGGCGACCCCCATCGCCCACAAAGGCTGTTTGGCCGGCGCCAAAGCAACGGCCTTGACCTTGGTGGATTTGTTCACGCAACCCACCCTACTCGCGAATGCTAAAAACTACTTTACAGACGTTACGTTGAAAGATGAAAAATACCTGCCTTTCCTTTCGACAGAAGACCCCGCACCCATTCACCTGAATGAACAAACCATGGGCAAGTTCAGGGAGGAGATGAAGAAATATTATTACGACCCATCCAAATACAAAACCTATTTGGAACAGCTCGGCGTCGTTTACCCAACACTCGAAAAAAAATAATCAGGCAGTCACCAGGTGCGAGAGCAATATACCGGTTGCCACCGCGGCATTCAATGATTCTGCTTCACCAACGCGGGGAATGGTAACACTGTCGGTTAATAGCGACAACACCGGTGGCCGGATGCCTTTTGATTCGTTGCCGATAACGAGGGCCGCGGGCAGTTGAACATGTACGGTTGCCAAAGGTTTACCGCCCAAAACAGCACCCACAACCGACAACCCTTGTAGGGATTTGATATAATCAACGAGATCGGCATAAACCACCGACACACGTGCAATACTTGCCATGGTACTCTGCACCACTTTCGGCGCATATACATCGGCGGTGTCCAGGCTACAAACAATTTTGCGCACGCCAAACCAGTCGGCAATACGAACAATCGTGCCCAGGTTGCCGGGGTCCTGGATGCCATCCAGTATCAATTGCCAATTACTGCTTGTCGCCAGCGGCGCTGGTTGGGCAAAAATACCCAGTACCTGGTGGGGGGTAGATAAAAAAGAGATTTTTTGCAGTTCATCTTCCGTTACTTCCTGCACCGGAACCAACTTCACGGTTGATTTTGCCAGCCATGCTGCCGTAGCATACAACTGCACCGGGCGCATATGCGCGATTGACAAAAGTTCCTCCACCAGCTTCGGACCTTCCGCAACAAATTGTTTTTCACTGTCTCTTAGTTTTTTCTGGCTTAAACTTTGGATATATTTGACCTGTTTTTTCGTAATCATCACTTGCATTTTTTGCTGCGACCCAATCTCATATTGCCCACCAACCCAACATACAGACAATTACTGGCCTTAGGCCTCTGTTTGATTTGCTGCTGGGTGGGTACCGGCTGCAAGGTTATTAAAAATTATCCCACCGATAAACCCTTTGTTTACGAGACCAATATCAAACTGATCTCCAAACTCTCTCAATCAGAACGGGTCGATCTTCGCAATAAACTGCTCAACCAGGTCGACGATAGCCTGCAGGCCCGATGGGTACAAAAAGCCTTCGTGCAACAAACCCTGAAAAATCCGCCGGTATTTGACACGGTGAAAGTTACCAAATCACTGGTGTACCTGAACGACTTACTCCGGGCCAATGGATATATGTACGGACAACTGAGCTGGGACAGCAGCCTCGTTTTGGTACCAGAGAAAAACCAGCAGCGCGTTATCGTAGATTTTACTGTTAATACGGGTCCTGTCATGACCCTTGATTCCGTTGTGTATGATTTGCGCGACAGCACCCTACAGGCTTTGGCCCTCGCCAACAGCAGTGCCAGTGCCTTAAAGCCGGGTATCCCCTATACGAAAGAAAAAATCGCCGGCGAAATCAACCGCCTGATCGACGTGTACCATAACAATGGTTTTCTGCGGATGACCCGCGAAGATATTTATGCTGAAGTGGACACGCTGGTCGCGGGATTGCTTGACCCCGGTCTCGATCCCTTTGAACAAGCGCGCCTGTTGGAAGAAATGCAGAAGCGCCGGGAATCGCCCCGCATTGATGTGCGTTTCCGCCAACGCGGACTGGAAAACCCCGATCATGTTCGCCAGTTTCATTTTGGCACTGTACATATCTATCCTGATCTCCAACTATTGCAAGACAGCAGCCTGCTCAACTTGGATACCATTCGTCGGGGACGCGTTCGGATATATCAGTATGAGAATACGTTTAAACCGAATTTCCTGACCCGCAACAACCAGATCAAACCGGGTGCTTTGTACAAGGAACAAAGTGTCAACAACACGTCCAATGTTTTCAGTCAGATGAGCGCCTGGAAACAGGTGGGCATCGAACTGGTTCCGCACGACAGCATCGGCATTGTAGACGCCAATATCAGGATGTACATGGCTCGTAAATACAGCCTGGGCTGGGATTTTGAAGTGAGCTGGAACCAATCTGATTTGAACGCCCCGAGTTTGGGCCAGGTGAGCATCGCACCCAGTTATTTATTTGGTTTGGGGGTTTCCGGTAGTGTTCAAAACCGCAATGTTGCCCGCCAGTCGATTTCCGCCAATACGGCCCTTCGCTTTGGGGTGGAGCTGGGCAACGGCAAGTATTTGTTCCAGACCTTTTTGGCCAACCTCAGTAAGACCTATACCATCCCGAAATTTGTCACCCCCTTCCCCATCAAAGCCGAAAGAAGATTGCCGAGAGCAAGAACCTTCTTGTCGGGTTCCATTGGCTATACCGATCGCCGCAGTTATTATGCCACGCAAACGGCCAACCTATCAATCGCGTACGATTGGTTAAATAAAAAGAACAGGAACTGGACCTATAGTCCGCTGAACATTGAATACTTACGACTCAATGAAACACCCTGGTTGAGCGACCTGTTTAATTCCATTCCCAACCTACGCAATATATTTTCCGACGGTCTCATCATCAGCCAAAACCTGGTGATGCAAACTTCCTGGAAGCGCGCCAACCGGCTGTACAGCCTGCGGGGCCGGCTGGATGAAAGCGGCGCTTTGTTTGGCTTGTTTCCAGAGATTGATATCAAATGGCGGCTGTATCGATTTATCAAGCCCACGGTTGATTTCCGATACCTTAGCACGCAACGAAAAAGTGCCTGGGCATTCCGGTTTTTCGCCGGCTATGGTTATCCCTATGGCAACCAACGCGATAGTACGGGACAAATCAGCAAAGAGCAAACATTGCCTTTCTTTAAAGCTTTTTATGCCGGCGGCCCCAATAGTATGCGCGGCTGGCAGATCCGGCAACTTGGGCCGGGTTCTACCACCTATTTTACCAACAATGCCGACCGGAAAAACATCGATCGATTTGCCGACATTCAGCTCGAAGCCAACGTAGAATACCGTTTTGATGTTGCTACTATTTTTGGGTTCAAAGTGAAGAGCGCTTTGTTTGCAGATGTCGGCAATATCTGGTACCGGAATAATATGGGCAATCCTGACCTGGACGATGCTGTATTTTCTCTCAAGCACCTATACCGGGATATCGCGATGGATGCAGGTACCAGTTTGCGATTTGATTTCAACTATTTCCTGATCCGCTTTGACTGGGCCTACAAAGTCAAGAACCCACAGTATGCTGCCTACAAAAATGGTTGGTTCTACGATGCGGGTTTGTTCAAAGGCACTACCAACCTGCTCAAAGGACAGTTCCAATTGGGTATCAACTATCCGTTTTAAGTACAGCGTCGGGGGTGATTGCTTCATCTACCGTAAAGGCGCCGATCCTGGTACGACGCAGGGCACTGAGATAACCACCTACGCCCAATGCAGCCCCCAGGTCATTGGCCAAACTGCGTATATAGGTGCCCGTTGAACATACCACCCGGAAATCAATTTCAGGCAAGGCGAAACGAGTAATGTCGAACGCATAAATGGTCACCGGTCGAGGTTCCAATTGCACCTCCTTGCCTTTTCGAGCCAGTTCATATACGCGCTTGCCATTTATTTTGATGGCAGAATGGGCCGGCGGCACCTGTGCTATCGGGCCGACGAAGGCTAGTAGCGCTTTTTGGATATCCGTTTCCGTTAGGTGATCGGTTGACTTAACCTGTTCTGGCACCGATTCGAGGTCGTAGGTAGGGGTGCAGGCACCCAAAGTAATGGTACCGGTGTATTCCTTTTCCTGCGCCATGAATTCATTGATCTTCTTGGTGAATTTGCCGGTACAAACAATTAACAACCCCGTAGCCAGCGGGTCGAGGGTGCCGGCATGTCCCACTTTTTTAATCTTTATCTGGTTGCGAATTTTGCGCACCACATCGAACGAGGTCCAATCCAATGGTTTGTCGATCAATAATACCCGGCCTTCTTCAAATGAGTTCATCGCGGCGAAGGTAATTAATTAGAAACACCTGCTTTCAATGCCTCCCAATCGGCCTGCAATCGTGACGAGATGGGTTCTTTCAATGGATGTTTTTTCACAAAATCAAGCGCTTCGGTTTTGCGCTTAGCGGTCAGCGGATGGGTGCTTAGAAAGCCCGGCAGGCTGCGTCCAGTTTCGGCTGCCTGCAATCGGTCCATCAACATAGCCATCCCTTGCGGATTCACCCCATTGGCGATCATGCGCTCCATGCCTTTTTCATCGGCATCTTTTTCGAGTTGACGAGAATAGGAAAGTCCCTGGAGCATATCTGCCCGGCTAACAATGGCGCCGCCAATAGAGCCCATATCACCAAAGACCATCGACAATATCATGCCGCCGGTCATTTGCCGCAATATGCTGCGTAAGCTGTGTCGTTCATTGATATGGCTCGACTCATGCCCCAACAACGCAACCAATTCTTCTGGTTGTTGCAATTGTTGCAGGATGCCTTTATACACGACGATATGGCCGCCGGGCACCGCGAATGCATTCACCACAGTATCATCCACCACGGTAAATGACAATTTGTATTTATCACTCAGGTCCAGATCGCCGGCAAAATTGTTTAGGAGCTGGGTCGCTTTGGTATCAATTTTTTCGTCGGCGATCAGGTTGTTGAACATCATTTCCCCCAACTCCGCTTCTTTTTGCGGGGAAATAAACTGTAATGTAAAACCTGCTATCGTCGCCACCAGCAATAAGTAGATGCCGGCCAATATCGCCAGGCCACCGATGATGGCCAGGGGCCATTTTAGTTTTGCACGAAATGATTGTGGTCGACGCCGCATACCGGTATGTTCCAGCAATTCATTCAACAAAGGATGTGTTCGCGAAACCTCCAGGTGCCGGCTGCCATCGGCCAATAAAGAAAACCGAACATAGCTATTGTCGTCCGACAGATAACGTACATCATTAAACGCAAAAGCAGACACAAAACTATTGGTACCGGCCGCATACAATTGCACTGCCCGCTGAAAAATCAGCAGCTTCACCGGTAGCGGTGCTTCGTTTCCATTAAAATAAATCACGGTATCATCAGCACTCATATCATTTGCCGGGATTTCAATTCGAGGTATTTATTAATCGTGTGAATGGTCACCTGTTTAGGCGTTGTCAACAAGCCCATAATGCCATGCCTTTGCAATTCTTTTAATACCTGGCGTTTTTCCTGCCTGAATTTTTCGGCAATGGTTTTTATATAAAGCCCTTCCATTGTATCAACATTTGGTTGGACCAATTCGTTCAGTCCGGTGTTTTCAAAAAATATAACCAGCACCAAATGCTGCTTGGCCAACTGTCGAATATAGGGCAATTGCCGGTCGAGCGAGGAAATCGATTCAAAATTCGTAAACAAAACCAGCAGGCTGCGCTGGTGAACCTGCGACCTCACTGTCAGTTGCAGTTTTTCAAAATCACTGTCCATAAAACCGGTTTGCTGGTTGTACAGCATGTCCATGATTCGGTTCATCTGGCGACTCCTTTTCTCTGCCGGCAACAGCTCCGTGTTTTTATCATCGAAACAAATCACGCCGGCTTTGTCGTGCCGAAGCAAGGCCACCTGGCTGAGCAACAAGCAGGCATTAATGGCATATTCTAGCAGGGTCATGCCATCAAAAGGCATTTTCATGGCGCGGCTCTTGTCGATGACGCAATAAATCTGCTGGCTTCTTTCGTCGGCAAAACTATTCAGCATGAGTTGTCCGCCTTTGCGTGCCGTCGCTTTCCAATTGATATTTCTTACATCATCGCCCACCACATATTCGCGCAGTTGTTCAAACTCCAGGCTATGCCCCGATTTTGGTTTTCGCTTATTACCGGCTTCGGCCAATTCGGTTTCTGTAGCAAGCAACGCATACTTGCGCAATTGGCTAAAGGCCGGCATCACTTTCACCACCTGCTCCATCGGCAGGGTCTGCCGGCGACAAACCAGTTTCACCGGACTCTTAATAAAAACCTGGATATCGTGAAAAACGTATTCACCCCGGGAAGTGGGTCGTAATTTGTATTGAAGTATTTTTTCCTGGTCGGGCGCCAACACTGCTTGCAACTTGAAATCGCGCCATTGAAATTGCATGGGCACTTCATCTATTATCTCCAAATCAACCGTAAACGGATAATCATGTTTGACCTCAAGCGTTACCCCGTTCTCTTCGCCATTGCTGAAGCGATCGTTCAGCAGTCGATGTACAGCAACAGGTGCAGTGCGGTTAAAAAGAATCCAGGAATCCAACAACAAAGAGCAGAACAGAAAAAGACTCAACAAGATGGCTGGCCAATACAACCAGGACAGGGCATTGGCAACAAAAAACAGCATGGCCAGTGCGGCCAGGCCAAGATATAGTCGCCTGGTGAAAAAAAGCTGGTTAAAAAAACGACGAATGATGCGCATCAGCGGGGCACTTCAATGTTTTGGATAAGGGCTTTGACAATTTCATCCACCGTGCCGCCTTCCATTTCTTTTTCAGGCGTGATGATAACCCGGTGGTTCAATACCGATGGCGCCACGTACTGAATGTCTTCGGGTGTGATAAAATCACGGCCAGCCATGGCAGCAATGGCTTTCGCGGCATTCATGATACCGATGGATGCGCGGGGCGAAGCACCAAGATAAATCGATTTGTGTAAGCGGGTCTGGTGAACGATTTGGGCAATATAACGCAGCAATTTCTCTTCTACCCGCACCTGGTTCACGGTTTGTCGCAGGGCTAAAATATCACTGGCCGAAATAACCGGTTGTACCGATTCGAGTGCTTGTTGCAATAGTTGCTGGTCGTGCAATTGTAAAACGCGTACTTCTTCGTCGAGGCTGGGATAGTTGACCAATAGCCGAAACAGGAACCGATCCAGTTGTGCTTCGGGCAGGTAATAGGTTCCCTCCTGCTCAATCGGATTCTGCGTAGCAACTACCATGAAAGGATAACCCATCGGGTGACTGGTACCATCTACCGTTACCTGTCGTTCTTCCATCACTTCAAATAGCGCCGCCTGTGTTTTGGCAGGTGCCCGGTTGATTTCATCGATCAACACAATATTGCTAAAGATGGGGCCCCGTCGAAACTGGAAACTCAGGTCTTTTGGGTGAAAAATACTGGTACCCACCACGTCGCTGGGCATTAGATCGGGCGTGAATTGTATGCGCGAAAAATCGACTGAAATCGATTTGCTCAGCAATTTCGCCGTGAGGGTTTTGGCCACACCCGGCACGCCTTCTACCAATACATGTCCATCGACCAGCATCGCTGCCAGCAACAATTCCACTACCGCGTCCTGCCCTACCAGCACTTTTGCCATTTCGGCTTTCAACCTGTTTACCTGTTCTTCCATCAGTTATCGTTTTTAAAAAATTGATCAATGGATTGGTTCAGCGCCAACAAATCTGCGTCGCTGATGGTTTGCAAAGCATCTACCTGCCGCACTTGCGCCAGCAAGTGACTTACTTCAACAGCCGGCTTGCCTGATTTGTACACCAGTGCCTGTTCAAATACGACCGACCATTCAGCAGGTTGCAGACCATACCGCAGTTTGACCTGCTCCTTAAATTGCGCTAGCATTTTAATCGACAGATCAGCATTGTCGTGTCGATTAAAATAAAGCCGCCCAACCGTTTTTACAAAATCAACCGAACTATTGGTCAGTGGATCCAATTCGGGAATGCTGCGTTGTCTTCTTTTTATTTCGCTGATGATATACAAAGCAACAGCCAATAAAGCCAGCGCGATCGACCAACGCAAGGGTGCTGAGCTGGTCATCGCCTGCCATTGGTTGTGCCCGCTTTGCCTAAATGGGCGGCGGTAATAATCGTCCCAAATAATGGCATCGGTGTTTTCGGGAAAGAACAGCGCGACCTGATCGTAATATTTTTTATTCTGCTGGTGCAGCAAAAAGAAATTACTCATGGTAAGCGGATTGCTTTGCAACACCCAATGTCCGTGGCTGGTATCACGTTGGGCAATCATCACCGGTTTGCCATTCCCATCAACTGCCAGGGTTTGCCATTTCGTCGTATCCAATGCACGGAAATAACTGTGTTCACTTAAACCCGGATAGGTATAGCTATTGGTATCGGCCGGGGATAATAATTGCGTGCGCAGGCTGGCTTCACCCGAATCGATCGACGATACCTGCAGTTTAAAACTATCAGTCAATTGCACACCGAAATAACCAGCAGAAATCCAAACGCTGTTGCCCGCATCGGCAAAAGCCGCCACTTTTTCCCATTCATCCGGGCCTGGGTCGAAATCGGGCGCTATCACCATATAGATTGCTTTGCCCGAATCGCTTTTGATACCGTCTACCAAATAATCCAGTTGCGGCCAATTGCCGTTGTTGATCAACGCGGGACTTTCTGTATTCACCAACACGGTTGCCAATGGAAAAATCCAGTCCAATTGTTCATACGCATACCAGGCACCGTAGGGATTTTTATCTATTTTGTTCAGCGTGATATTCCGGTTCAGCGTTTTCTTGCAAGCCGGCAGGCAGGCGAACAAGCAGCAAGACAATACTATGGTCAGCAGCTTTTTCACGGAAGCTGTTTATTGAAGTCGACAAATTGCTGGCGAAACTGTTGGTACTCGTCGGCTGCCACCGGCATACTGCCATACCATACCCTTTCAAACAAACGGGTGAGTTGCAAAAAAGAAGGCTGCCATTTTTGTTTCTTCACTTGTTCCAGGTAGTCGCGGTTGGTGCCATCTACGCGCCATTGAATCCAGTTGCCTTCTTTCAGGCGCGTCAGCGTCGCCAAAAATTGAAAGCGAATCGCCGAACGAAAATCAGCCCTTTGTTCGGCATCGGCTATAAACAAATGGTAGTCGATCTCCTGCGGCAAAAGTTCTGCTTCTTTTTTCAACCGCGCACCTTTGCTGGTAAATAGTTGCAAGCGGTTTTGCAACAGCATGCGGATAAATATATATACCAGCAGCGCCGCCAGCAGCACAATCAACAGCGTGCGAAACAAACGAGCCGACAAAAATTTTGATAATAGAATGTCGATAAAAGAAGGTTCTGTTATCTCTGTTTGCCAATAGCTGGGGTCATTGGCGTAAGCGAACGTTTTGGTTGATTGCAAGGAATCGACCATCGGCTGGGGCACTTCAAGGGCATTCTGCGCAAAAGCCAGGGTACAGCATCCTATCAACAGCAGCAATAGCCAGGCCTTCTTCATTGGTCTTTTTGTTTAGTGTGAACTTTTGCCGGATACCAAATAAAATACCAACAGATAAACAACAGGGAGGCAGCTAAAATAAAAATGCTGAATGCCAGGGGCATCTCGGTGTAACGGGTGATGAATCCTTCCAACAAGGCGGCCGCCAGAAAAACAGGCACCAATCCCAGCACAATCTTCACCCCATCGCGCGCAGCTTCTTTCAACACTTTCAGTCTTGGATAGGTACCCGGAAATAAAATGCTTCGGCCAATCACGAATCCGGCGCCACCGGCAATCACAATCGCTGATATTTCGAGCGTACCGTGAATCCATATCACCAATACTGAAGGCCAGCCCAAGCCCTTTGCAAAAAAATAATATTGAAAAGCACCGAGCATAAATCCATTTTGAAACAACATATACAAAGTGCCGATGCCAGCAAAAAAGCCGGAGATAAACATCATAAACGCCACCCTGATATTGTTGTACGCAATGGCCGAAAACATGCCCATCGCATCACCATCTTTATACACACCAAACGGATCACCATTGGCAATATTTTCTTCGGTCATGTCAACATAGCCATCGCCCAACACGCCCCGTACAAACTGGTCGTCGTTGGCCGCTGAAAAGGCGGCTATCAAACAGAAACTAAGAAATAAACAAAGAGAATAAAAAAGTGCCCGCCGGTGTTTATACACCACCAGTGGCAATTCAGTTTTGAAGAATTGCAACACGCGCGATCGGTCTTCTTTTTTGTTCCGGTAAATGCCCAGGTAAATGCGCGAAGCCAGGTGGTTCAGGTAGTCAGTAACCCGGCTATGCGGATAGAAGGTTTTGGCATAACCAAGGTCGTTCACCAGCTCGGTGAACTGCCTGGCCATTTCATCGGGATCCATGCCAGAAGCATTTTCAACCTGCTTCCACTTATCCATATTTTTCTGGAGAAATTTTCCTTCTCGCATAGGTTTCCAATATAAGCGCTAAATTTTTAATTATTATATTGTTCCGATAATTAAACCATGCCAATCGTTCGCCTCGATACCGGATTCAATATTGAGATCGACTTCAAAACGGCCGCCTTTCACCAACGGCTGCTGGCCTGGTGTATCGACCTGGCCATCCAGTTCTTTTATCTGTTGCTGATGTTCAAACTGATTGGCAACGTGGCAAACGGCCGCTTTTCCTGGATGGGCATCCTGGTGTTGTTGCCGGTGGTGTTTTATAACCTGGTGCTGGAATTGTTGTTCAATGGACAAACACCAGGTAAGAAAATCATGAAAATCAGTGTCACATCAGCCGATGGTGCCGAACCATCCATGAGCCAATACCTGCTGCGTTGGATCTTTCGCCCCCTCGACATGCCCTGGTGGCTGCTCGGTGCTGTTATCAGTGGCGGTTGGCCAGGCATTACACTGATCTTCGCTTTCGGCGGCATACTTTGTTATTTCTATTCCAACAAATCGCAACGCATTGGCGATTTACTCGCGGGCACCCTGGTGATCGACAACCGGGCTACCAGCACCTGGAACGACACCGCTTTTATGGAACTGGAAACAAATTATTCGCCCTTATTTCCGGAAGTGATGCAGCTCAGCGACCGCGACATCAACACCATTAAACAGCTTTTACTATCGGCCACGGTTAAACGCAACAACGATTATCTCTTACGGGTATCGCATCGCATCAAAACAGTACTGAAAATCGAGAGCGATCAGGATGAGCTTGATTTTTTGGAAACCCTGTTAAAAGATTACAACCATTTGTCGAGTCGTTGATTATCGCGAAAACATCGCCGCCATGCCACCGAAAAGGAAGCCGAGCGCATAGATCGCCAAAACAACAAGCGTCAGTATACCCAAGAATTTAAAACAGGATTTCAAATTCTTAAACGACTCCTGCAATTTCACGCCATCATTTACACCGAGGGCAGCCTGCATGGCCGTAGCGAACCGATATAGGTAAAGACAGGGCAGAAAATATAAAACGGCGATGGCAATATATATCAGCGACAGTCCGGCGCCGAAGCCCGCACCAAATCCACTGCCGGCGCCCATGCTTTGGCTCATGCTGCCAAAAATAGTTACCACAGCCAATCCGCCAATGGCCAGCAAGCCGCAGCTAACAAAGCCAACGATCGATAAAAATTTGGCCCATTTGGCAGTTTCAGCAAGAAATCCGTTGGAGACAGGATCGATTTGTAAATCAAAAAGGTTGGTTGGGTTTTGTTCCATACTAAAGGTTTTATGGTATGTTAAAATAGCGAATATCTCACACGATGCAAACCTTTATTTATTGCTCACCTAAACCCATTAATGCTGCCGAACCTAGTGCGACCAACAGAATGGCATAGATGGTGATGACCACTAACATAATCACTCCGAAATACAGAAAGAAATAGTAGAGCCGTCGAAAGGATTTTTCGAGGGCCGGCTGTTCGCGACGCGACACTGCTTTTTGTACCGCCAAGGCAAATCGGAACAGGAAAAAGCTAGGCAAGAAATTGATGAGCGCTGCTAACGGTAACAACCAAACGCTGACCCGGGCCGCGGTGGGCAATGCCGGCTCAATCTGGGCGAGTTCGGCCGGGTTGCGCAGCATGCGATGCACCAAAAAGGCCGCGACTAACAATAACAATGAAAACAATCCGCCAACCACCGCCAGAAACCGGGCCCAGCGGGCTGCTTTCCCGTAAGGCGCGAGATCCAGTTGTTGCAGCGGATTGTTTGTTGGTTCATTCATTTTAGTAAGCGCGGGCAAACAGTACACGTTGGCTACTGGGCTTTCCCGTTAATATACAAACGCCTTTTTCTTCGATTGATTGCAAAGGAATACAACGGATGGTTGCTTTCGTTTTTTCCTTGATGGCTTCTTCGGTTTCGGCGCTGCCGTCCCAATGCGCGGAAATAAATCCACCTTTGTTATCCAACACCTCTTCAAAGTCGGCCCAGGTATCTACGCTGGTGATATGCGCATCGCGGTAAGCCAGGGCTTTGTTGTACATGTGCTGCTGAATTTCATCGAGCAGGGTTTTGATATAATATGGCAGGCCATTCATCGACACCGAAATTTTTTCTTTGGTATCGCGGCGGGCTACTTCCACCACATTGTTTTCGATATCGCGCTGGCCGATGGCGATGCGTACTGGAACGCCTTTCATTTCGTATTCGGCAAATTTCCAACCCGGGCGTGCATTGTCACTGTCGTCGAACTTCACGGTGATGCCCAACTCTTTCAGTCCTTTGATGATCGGCAGCACCGCATTTTCGATAAACCCACGTTGTTCATCGCCCTTGAAAATGGGCACAATAACCACTTGCAAAGGCGCAATTTTCGGTGGCAGGATCAGTCCCTGGTCGTCGCTATGCGCCATTACCAATGCACCAACCAAACGTGTGCTCACGCCCCAACTGGTTGCCCACACAAATTCCTGTTTGTTTTCGCGGGTCAGGAATTTTACGTCGAATGCCTTCGCGAAATTTTGTCCGAGGAAATGCGAAGTACCCGCCTGCAGCGCCTTGCCATCTTGCATCAAGGCCTCAATGCAATAGGTATCTTCAGCCCCGGCAAATCGTTCTGACGGTGTTTTCACGCCTTTGATCACCGGCAGGGCCATAAAGTTTTCCACAAAATCAGCATAGACATCCAACATTTTGCGGGCTTCTTCAATTGCTTCATCGCGGGTAGCATGGGCGGTATGGCCTTCCTGCCAGAGAAATTCTGCGGTGCGCAGGAACAGGCGGGTTCTCATCTCCCAGCGCACCACATTGGCCCACTGGTTGATCAGCAGCGGTAGGTCGCGGTAGCTTTGAATCCAGTCTTTATAGGTATTCCAAATGATGGTTTCAGAGGTGGGACGAATAATCAATTCTTCCTCCAGTTTTGCCTCTGGATCTACCACTACGCCCTTGCCATTGGGGTCATTTTTCAACCGGTAATGCGTAACCACCGCACATTCTTTGGCAAAACCTTCCACGTGGGCAGCTTCTTTCGACAAAAAGCTCTTGGGTATAAACAACGGAAAGTAAGCGTTCACGTGACCGGTTTCCTTGAACATGCGGTCGAGCTGATCGCGCATGTTTTCCCAAAGGCCAAACCCATAAGGTTTTATTACCATACATCCACGTACAGCGGCGTTTTCGGCGAGCCCGCCCTTGATCACGAGGTCATTGTACCATTGGGCATAGTCTTCTTCCCGGCTGGTGATTTCCTTACTCATTCTAACTAATTGGTTTTTAACATTTGGCTTGCAACATTACTGTTTGAAACCCTGTCTTATATTTGTATATTTATTAAAGAAACGCAAAATTAAATTTTCAACCGTTAATAACTCAGTTATGAACCTCAAATTTTCCGGACTGTTGGCAGGTGCCGCCGTGATTGCGCTGAGTAGTTGTTCATCGATATATAAGTCGGGACAAACCCCCGACGATGTGTACTATTCGCCAGGTAAAGCGGTATCGCCCATGGCACGTAACAACAACAGCAATAACGCGGGTGATGAAGAAGCCGGTAGTGAGTACCTGGAGACCAATGGCCGCAGCGGCAATCGCTCGGTATCCAGTGGATATGGCAGTGCGGGTTACCAGGACGATCAGTACCTGCGCATGATGATTGCCAGTGGTCGCCGGGGATATTTTTACGACGACTTATATTACAACGGCGGACTGGGCATGATGGATCCTTATATGCTCAACAACTGGCGTTTCAATAGCATGCTGACCTGGAACTCGGGTTTCTACAGCCCTTATAGCAGCCTGTGGTATTGGAACAGTTTCTACAATCCATATTATACCTCGTTCTACAATCCTTATTATGGATACTATGGCGGCGGTGGATTCTTAGTTGGTGGCGGTAAAGGCGGCATCTTTAATTATAAAATGCCAAGTCGCCCGTCGTCTTCTTTTGCCATGGGCAGTTACTTGAACACCAATGGCAGGAACAATATGAACAGCAGCCGCCCGGGACGTGGTTATGGCAATTACAACAATAGCAACCAGCAATACTACAACGGCAATAACAACCGTCGTTCTGCTTATGGTGCTGACAACAACAACAGCAACAACCGGAGCTATAACAATACGGTCGATCGCCCGGTAAGAAGCTATACGCCTTCGTCTAATTCGGGTAGTTACACCCCCTCGCGCAGCGGATCCAGCAGCGGCGGTGGTGGCGTTAGCAGACCGGCACGCGTTCATTAAAACATTTTTTTTTGATAAGGAGGAAACAAACACCAAACTGCTTTGTTTCCTCTTTTTTATATCCTATCTAATCTTGATACATGCTTTGGAAAAAAGTTTTTTTTGTAGCAGGTTTTGGTTTGGCCACCGTACAGGGTTTCAGCCAGGTGCCTGAAGATGCCTTGCGTGCATCGTGGAATAAGATTTCGGGAACTGCCCGTAACCAGGCCATTGGTGGTGCCGGCGCATCGTTGGGTGGCGATATCAGTTCGATGTTTATCAACCCCGCCGGTATTGGTATGTACAAAACCAATGAGTTTGTGTTATCGCCCGGTTTTAATTTCTATAGCAACGATGCACAATTCAGGGGCACGAATACAACGGCCACCAACAGCGGATTTATGTTGGGCACATCGGGTGCCGTATTCGGTATGCCCGATCGCTATCGGCCAAACAAGAGTGCTGCTTTTGCCATTGGTGTGAACCGGACGGCTGATTTCAGAAACAAAGTTTCCTACCAGGGAGCTAATAATTTCAGTTCCTTCTCCGAAGGCTATGCCGCAGAAATTGCCAGTTCGGGCCTGAGCCTCGATGATGCCTTGAATAGTTCTTCTATTTCCTTTCCCGGTCGCATGGCCTTGTACACATACCTGGTAGATACCTTAACGGTGCCTGGTGGCGGCACCGAAGTGGTGGGTACACCCATGCGCTATGCCATGTTGCACGATGAAGGCTTTGAACTCAACCAGCGTAACGATATTGAAACAACTGGTGGTATTACTGAAATTGCCCTGGCCTATGGCGGCAATAGCAACAACAAATTTTATTGGGGATTCACTTTTGGATTGCCCATCTACAATTATAAGCGTAGCAGCACACTGACAGAAACAGACGCAAGTGGCAAAACCGACAACTATTTCAACACCGCCAGACTGGAGGAAAATTACCATGCAAAAGGCGTTGGCCTTAACCTGAAGATGGGCATGATTTACAAGCCAGTGAATAGCGTGCGACTTGGCCTGGCCATGCATACACCTACTTTGTATGGCATCCGCGAAACCTACGATGCAACCATGTACACCGACCTGGAGAATTACAATGCGCCCACTTCGGTGAATGTGACCTCGTTCAACGATGGCTACCTGCCAGAGTACCGGTACGACCTGGTATCGCCCTGGCGATTTATGCTCAGCGGTTCGTATATGCTGAATGCGGTGGCAGACACCAGACAGCAACGAGGTTTTATCACGGCCGATCTTGAATATGTTACTTATGGCAGCAATCGTTTTTACAACGGAGATCCAAACAGTGGCAATGCAGCAAACGACTATTTCACTGCAGTCAACAATACCATCAAAGCTATTTACAAAGGGGCGCTGAATGCACGGGTCGGTGGCGAACTGAAGTTCAATACATTGATGGCGCGGGCTGGCTTTGCTTATTATGGCAATCCTTATCGCGACAAAGCATTGGATGCCGAAAGATTGTTTATCAGCGGCGGCATTGGGTATCGCAACCGTGGTTTTTTTGTGGACCTCTCTTATGTGCACCGCATCAGTTCCGACTCGGATTTCCCCTATCGGTTGAGCGACAAAGCAAATACCTATGCTACCATCAACCAAACCGGTGGCACGGTGATGACGACTTTCGGGTTTAAGTTTTGATGTAACTGATCAGCAGCCTCAACCGGCCGGCGCAAATTTTCGAAACCAGGTCAATTGGCGTTTGGCGTAATGGCGGGAATTGGTTTTGATTTGGGTGATGGCTTCATCAAGCGACAAACGACCGGCCAGGTGCGCGATCAATTCGGTATAGCCCACGGTTTGCAGGGCCTGGGGCAATTGGTCTGGCGATAAGTGGAATCGATCTACCAGACTCCGCACTTCATCGAGCAAGCCGGCGGTCATCATGGCATCTACGCGATGGTTGATGCGTTGGTAGAGTTGTTCGCGGGGCATTTCGAGCAGGGTCCATTCCATCCCAAATGGCCGTTCGGCCAACACACCAGTTTGAAAACTGCGTATACTCCTTCCCGTTAGTTGAAACACTTCCAGCGCGCGCAACATCCGATGCGGGTTTTGCATCTCGCCATCGGCCGCGTACAAGGGGTCTAACTGATGTAAAGTTGTTGCTAGCCAGGGTAGTCCGCCATCATTATACATAGCTTGCAAAGAAGCACGTACTCCGGCATCAGAAGGCGGCATTTCATCCAGCCCAAAAGCAAATGCCTTGATGTACAAACCGGTGCCCCCCACCAAAACAATGTCGTCGTGGTCGGCGAACAATGCTTCGGCTTTGGCCAGCGCCCATTGCGCAAAGCCAGCAGCCGACACGGGTTCAAAAATGCTGTGACTCGCAATAAAATGATGGGGAACGGCGGCTAGTTCATCGGCAGATGGTCGCGCTACACCAATATTCAGTTCGCAGTAACATTGGCGCGAGTCGAACGAAATGATTTCAGTACCGAGCGACAATGCTTTCTGGATGGCGAAAGCTGTTTTGCCCACCGCCGTGGGGCCTGCAATGATGTGAACTTTTTTCTTATGTACCGGAGATGCGGACATTAAATTTCTTCGTCCCCTTCTGTAGCGAAGGTCTCGCCATCGTCGTCATTCTCGCTGTCTTCCCCTTCCGTACCAAACCCTTCAGCGCCCGATTGCAGGTCGTATTTCTCTTCCATTTCCGTGAGCTTATCGCCCACCAGTCCCTTGGTGCCATATTGCGAAGGCGCAATGCCTTCCACGCGCACGGTTGCCGGGTAGTCCAATTTCGGGTTCTCTTCTTTCGATACATTGATCAGTTCGAGCAGGAAGACCCAATTCTTTACAAAATCATATTGGAAAACAAATTTCTGGTTGGGATCAAAAATCTCAACGCCGATGGTGGTGTCGGTCATCAGCAGCGGCTCCACTTTATAGGCCTTGTTGTATTTCTCAAAACTGATTTCACGACCGCGCTGCCAACTGTCGTTGCTGCGATAAAAAGTAGCGGCGTGTTTATTGTCGAACTCATAGGCTTTCAAGATCGCGTAATGCAGGTCTAAAAAGCTTTGTTTGTGTCGGATAGCGATATCGCGATAAACACTATCATCTTCTTCGAAATAAACCCTGAACTTCAGAATAGCCATAAGATCGATGCGATTAAGGGACTAATGTACAACAGTTTTAGCGAACAGGATGCAGGTTAAGCGCTGCGGCCCGCTGTATCATGAGGTCGAAAGCGGCGTCGTAATTGTTTTCAATTTCGCCATCCAGTATCGCTTCGCGGATGGCATTCTTGATATCACCCACCACCCTGCCCGGCGGAAGGCCAAAAATCGCCATGATCATTTCGCCGGTAATCGGCGGCTGCCAATTGCGAATCCGGTCTTTCTCCTCCACCTCTTGCAAGCGCTGCCGCACCAGGTCAAAATTTTCCCGGAACCTTTTTACTTTCTGTTTGTTTTTGGACGTAATATCGGCCGAGCAAAGCAACATCAGGTCGTCGATTTCATCACCCGCATCAAACAACAGGCGACGTATTGCACTATCGGTGATCTCTTCCTTCGTCAGGCTGATGGGCCGCAAGTGCAGTTCCACCAGTTTTCGCACGTATTTCATCTTCTCATGCTGCGGCAGTTTCATCCTGGTGAAAATCTTGGGCACCATGCGCCCACCCACCACTTCATGGCCATGAAAGGTCCACCCATGCCCCCCTTCAAAACGTTTGGTAGCCGGCTTGCCTATATCATGCAATAGTGCCGCCCAGCGCAACCACAGATCCTGGGTAAAGGGAGCGATATTATCTACTACTTGCAGGGTATGGTAAAAATTATCCTTGTGGCCCATGCCGTCCACGTATTCAGCACCGGCCAGGTCAACCAACTGCGGAAATACAATGTGCATGAGCCCCGAGCGATACATCAAATCCAAGCCAACCGACGGTTTTTCGCTCAATAATATCTTGTTGAATTCTTCGGTTATACGTTCCTGTGAGATGATCCGGATCCGTTCAACCTGTAAACACAAACCCTGCCAGGTTTTTGTTTCAATGCTGAAGCCCAATTGTGACGCGAAGCGGATGGCCCGCATCATACGCAGGGGATCATCAGAAAATGTTTGATCGGGCGATAAGGGCGTTCGTATCAGGCGATTGGCCAAATCGGCTTGTCCATTGAAGGGATCGATCAACTGGCCATAGTCGGCCGGGTTCAAACTCACTGCCAGCGCATTGATGGTGAAATCGCGACGCAATTGGTCTTCTTCCATGGTACCCGGCGCTACTTCCGGATTTCGGCTGTGGTAGCGGTAAGATTCTTTGCGAGCGCCGACGAATTCTATATCAAACCCGTCGATTTTGATGGAAGCGGTGCCGAAATTTTTGTAGACGGCAACGTTGGGCGGCGGACTAAACCGGTTGGCCACCGCCTGTGCCAATGCAATGCCATCGCCCACGCAAACGATATCAGCATCTTTCGAGGCCCTGCCCAGCAGTTTATCGCGCACAAAACCACCCACCACGTAGGCAGGAACCGACCCTTCGGCTGCTGCATGCGCGATCTTTTTAAACAGGAACAATTCTTTATCGGAACACTGGATATCCATGGGAATGCAAAAGTAAGAATAATGGTTTTTTTGAACGTAGACCGAATAAATCAAACCAGTGCCAGCATTTTTTCGAGTCGGATATCGTAGGCACATTTGAAATGCTGCTGCGGGCAGGCGGCGCGGCCATGGAGACCGCAGGGTCGACATGCGAGGTCATAATCGATCTCAATAATATGCCGATCGTCGCTCAGCGGGCCAAAACCAAAGGAAGGCAGGGTACTGCAATAGATCGCTGCTACCGGTGCATTCACCGCCGAAGCAAAATGCATGGGCGCCGAGTCATTGACAAAATTCATCGCTGCGCCTTGCATCAGGGCCGCTGAGGCCAGAAAGTTTAATTGTCCGCACAAAGAAACCACCCCCACCCTTGCTGCCCCGGTAATAATCTCCTGCGCCAAAGCCGCATCATCGGGTGCGCCAATCAGGTAAACTTTAAGCGATGCCGGTACTTGTTGAATAAAAGCGGCCCACTGGCTGGCGGGGTATCTTTTGGTAAACCAAACCGAGGCGGGGGCGATCACTATATAACGGTCATCCTTATACGCTGCTACTTTTTCATAGTCTGCCGCCGACGGATACAATCGCGGCTTGTAAGCAACGCCATCTGTAAAAGACGCGATCAGATCATTACAGCGTTCAATTTCATGTTTCGGGTTTTCGCCGGTACTAACGGTATGGGGTACCCGCCGCGAGAAAAAAGCACTGAAGGGATTTTTATCGTAACCAATGGTTTCTGCCGCACCTGAAAAAGCGGTGATAAATCCCGTGGCCGCAAAACGCTGTACATTGATCACTTTGTCATAGTGCCGGGCGCGGATGCGTCGCCAGAGCCGCCAGAGGTCGCGGTATTTCCCCGCCTTCTTATCCCATACCAGCACTTCGTGCAAAAATGGATGGCCCTTTAGTAATCCTTCGTTTCCCTTGCGCACCATCATATCGATGGCGGCTGTTGGAAAAAAAGCATGCAGTTTCTCCACAATGCCTGTTGCCAGCACCACATCGCCAATAAAAGCCGTTTGAATCACCAGAATTTTTTGCATGCGAGGGCGAAGATAAACAGCCTGGTTACACGAACAGCCAACCGGGCCCATCGGGCCAGGTTGAAACATAGCCGGGGTAGTCGACCGCTTGCGAAGCCGGCACCCGAACCATAGCGAGAGGCATCCGCAGGCGCTTCAACCATTCGAAACTGGTTTCATCCCGGCTTAAAAAAACAGGCATCGACCCGTCGGGTGCCAGCAAGCGCTCATCCACGCCCAGTATGCCTTCCAGGCGAAAGGCGGTGCGATCGTGGGCAGCTTCCATGGTATCGGTCATGGACAGATCGAGTGCAGCCACATGGCGCAGCAGGTCGCGCTCATCGGCCAGGAGCAGGATTTTTTCGCCGGGAAAACGAAGTATCGTAGAAACCGCATCGGCATTGGAGGCAACGACCACCAGGTGCCAGCCTGCGGGTAAATGCAGGGCAGCCGGTGAGCCGGTGGACAGCGTCGACAAACAAAGCGCGGTTATTTCAGGTGGGTTCATCGCCTGCAAAGTTTTCCTTTTTCATTACCTTCGCCCAAATTTTTTCCGACATGAACTTGCACGAATACCAAGCAAAGGAATTACTGAAGAAGTACAATGTTCCCGTTCAGGAGGGCATTGCCTGTAGCACCCCCGCCGAAGCTGAAGAAGCTTATCGCACCATTCATACCCAATACGGCAGCAAATTCGCTGTGGTAAAGGCGCAAATCCACGCTGGTGGACGCGGTAAAGGCAAGATTCGCGGTACTGAGCAACGGGGGGTGGCTGTTGGAAAAAATGCGGAAGACATCAAGAATATTGCGCAGAATATTTTGGGTGGCACCCTGGTGACCATCCAAACGGGTGAAGCCGGAAAAGTAGTGAACAAGGTATTGGTGGCGCAGGATGTTTACTATGAAGGCCCCAACCCGGTGAAAGAACTTTATCTGTCGATTTTGCTCGACCGTACCAAGGGCATGAATGTAGTCATGTACAGCACCGAAGGCGGTATGGATATTGAGGAAGTAGCGCACAATACACCTGATAAAATCTTCAAAGAGTGGGTGCACCCCGGTGGCCCCTTGCAGCCCTTCCAGGCGCGCAAAATCGCGTTCAACCTGGGCCTGAGTGGGGAAGCTTTTAAGAACTGCGTGAAGTTTGTGACCAATTTGTACAATGCTTATATCGGGCTTGATTGCGCCATGCTGGAGATCAATCCGCTGTTTAAAACAGCCGATGAAAAAATTATTGCGGTTGATTGCAAAATGAATATCGACGACAACGCGTTGTTGCGTCATGCCGACCTCGCTGCCATGCGCGATATTACCGAAGAAGATCCCACCGAAGTGGAAGCCGGTAAGTACAACCTGAGCTTTGTGAAACTGGATGGTAATGTGGGCTGCATGGTGAACGGCGCCGGACTGGCGATGGCAACCATGGACATGATCAAACTGAGTGGTGGCGAACCCGCCAACTTCCTGGACGTAGGTGGTACTGCCAATGCCCAAACGGTGGAAGCCGGTTTCCGGATTATCATGAAGGACCCCAAAGTAAAAGCCATATTAATAAATATTTTTGGGGGTATCGTGCGTTGTGACCGGGTAGCAGCCGGTGTGGTGGATGCGTACAAGAACCTCGGCAATATCAATATTCCGATCATCGTACGCCTGCAAGGTACCAATGCGGCAGAAGCGAAGAAGCTGTTGGATGAAAGTGGTTTGAAGATCCAGAGTGCCATTGTGCTGAGCGAAGCGGCAGAACTGGTGAATAAAGCAGTAACTGCTGCCTGATCGAGCTTAACTTACTGATTAAAAACCCTTTAATAAGTTGCCCAAAAAGCAACTTATTTTTATTTGGTATGATTTTTTCGCAGAATACATGGTGGAATTCAAACACATACAAACTAATGCAACACCCGAATGAAGAAAAAACTACTGGTAGTATTAGCTACCGCTCTGATTATCAACGCTTGTAGCAAGAATAAATCTGGCACAGGCGATACGGATCCGGTGATTACGGATACCACTGGTGTAGAAAAGAATCCCCCTAACACCACGTACAAACCGGCTTTTACCGGTCAAACCCGCATTGGCGGGGTCACCACAACCACACCCTGGGAGGGTAAAATCCTCACCAGTAACCTGGTCAGTCCCTGGGGCATTGCCGCCCTACCCGACGGCCGGTTCCTTATTACCGAAAAAACCGGTAACATTCGCGTGGTGGATGCGCAGGGAAATATTTCGGCGGCATTGACCAATGCACCCACCGATGTAAAAACCGATGGGCAGGCGGGCGTTCTGGGGATAACCATCGATCCGCAATTCAATAGCAACCGAATGATCTACTGGATCTATTCGCGTGAAACAGACGATGGCAATGTACCGGCGCTCACCAAGGCCCGGTTGTCGAACGACTATACCAGCCTGGAAAACGTAACCGTGATCTACGAAGCCCGACCTGCTCATGGCGGTAATGCGCATTACGGCGGTCGCGTGAAAATCGATGCCGAAGGACATGTTTTCATGAGTGTGGGTGAAAGATCAGATATCGCTACCCGGCCCCTGGCCCAGTCGTTGACGGCTGCTATTGGCAAGGTATTGCGGCTTACGCGCGATGGCGCTGCGGCGGCGGGTAATCCTTTCGCGGGACGCAGCGATGCCTTACCGGAGATTTACAGCTATGGCCATCGTAACCCCCAGGGGTTGGCGTTGAGTACGGTCGACGGACATCTTTGGGAGGCTGAAATGGGTCCACGTGGCGGCGATGAAATCAACTATATTGAAGCAGGTCACAATTACGGCTGGCCAACGATTGGGTATGGTATTGAATACTCCGGCGAACCCGTGGGCCAGGGCATTACCCAACAAAGCGGTATGGACCAGCCAGTTTATTATTGGGATCCGGTTGTTTCGCCCAGTGGTGTTACGTTTTACAACGGATCTGATATGGCAGAGTGGAAAGACAATCTATTCCTCGCCTGCCTGAGCGGCAAACAGATTACGCGATTGATACTTCGGAATAATAAAGTAGTGGGTGAAGAACGCCTGCTGGCCAGTGAAGACCAACGTTTTCGTGATATCACGCAAGGCGCTGATGGCGCTTTGTATGCTGTAACTGATGGTGGTAGGTTGTATCGCATTGGTAAGAAATAATGGCTGTGACAAATAGTAAAAAAGTTGTTTAAACGGGTTGCTATTGATCAGTACACAAAAAAAGCCACTCCTAATAAGGGGTGGCTTTTTTGGGTTTGTACGATAGCGAATGAATTTACTGTTTCACTACTTCTTTTCGTGCCCGGAGCCAAACAAAAAGTATACAAACCAGTAGGAATACCAGCAGTAGCAGCGCTGCATTGACCAAAACTTGCTTCAAACCAAGCACAGTTACATTCACAAACGGATAGGGATAATAACCGGCCACTGCCCCCCGCGAAAGAATAAAAACCAGGTACAACAGTGGATAGAGCATCCATTTCGGAATTTGTGCATAATGCACATGCGTATCGTCGTAGAACCACCAATAAACCAGTACCAATAGCGGTATAATGGTGTGCAGCAGTTCGTCAACGACCATTTGCAAACCGGTAGGGCTCCAGGTATGTCTAAGCAACACCTGGTAAACGAGCCCGACGATGAAAATATAAACGGTTACCGGCGTGAGTACGCGTATAGCACGCCGGCCTGTTGCAAGTACAGAAAAAGAAACGGCAACAATAGCATTGGTCAAAATGGTAAAATAACTGAAAAAGCGTATGATGGTCTCCGTTGGCCCGGCAGTGCGATTCTTCATCAGCAGGAAAAACTGTATGACGACAGCCGCCCAGGCCAACAGCGCAATTGTTCCGGCAAATTTTTGCTTCATTGACTAGTTGTTGGCTGTTTGCTGCCAGATTTTGGCAAAGGCATCGGGAAAATCGGCGAGTGCAATGTCGGGTGCTGCAATTTCCGGATGCCATAATTTTTCCCATTCAAAGGAATAGAATCCTTTGTATCCGCCGGTTTTTAGGGCCGTGATGGCTTCTTTGGCCGGGCCCTCCCCTTGGCCAAATAGCACATAATTTTCTTTGTCGTCTTTTTTGATCGAATCTTTCAGGTGACAGTGGAAGATATAGGGTTTCAAGGCCTTGTACACTGTTGCAGGTGCTTCTTTGGTTACCGTCCACATATTGTAAAAATCCCAAACCAATCCGGCGTGTGGATGGTTTACCTGCTGCATGATGGCCAGTACATCGGCTGTCCACACCAGTTGTCCGTGGGTTTCCATCAGCACTTTCACCTTTGTTCCATTGGCATAATCGGCGAGTGTGCGTAAGCCCGCAGCAATGCGATCCATCGTTGTTTGTTTGTCCTCACCCGCCACAAAGCTGTTGGGAAAAACGCGCACATTTACCTGGCCCAGTGCGGCAGCGAGATCAATGAATCTCTTGCCATTGTCTAAGTTCTCCTGGCGCTTCTTTTCATCGGCATGGTGCAGTTCGCAAGAAGAACCAAGCGTTGCGATTTTCAATTTTTTCGCGCTACAGGCTGCCTTTGCTTTTTCGATCGCCGCCGGGTTGGCAAACACCGGCGATTTGGGCAAATCCATTTCTCGTTGGATGCCACGTATTTCAATGCCCTGGTAACGATGTGTAACAGCGAATTGGAGGATCTCGTCAAAAGACCAGTCGGGGCAGCCAAGGGTAGAGAAGGAAAGCCTGGCAGCAGCGGGCTTGTTAGCAAACAAAGCGGATTGGTTAAAAGCCAGCAGCGCACTGGCAGCAACTGATTGGGAAATAAAAGTTCGCCTTTTCATAACACTGTATATACATGGGTAAGTTACAAAAATTATTTCCTGGCATTTATACACGCCAACCTGTTGTATAGAGTGTAAGGCCCATGGCCAAGAGGGCCGGTAGCGCCTGCACAAAGAAGATTTTCTTGCTCGCCGTCAGCGCACCAAAGATGCCGGCAATTGAAATACAGCCTAGAAAAAACAACCGCACATTGATTTGCCAGGCCGGGTCTTTTATCAGGAAAGACCAGATCAAACCGGCGGCTAAAAACCCGTTGTAGAGCCCCTGGTTGGCCGCCATGCCCTTGGTAGGTGTAAACATATTTTCGGCCATTGCGCCGCGGAATGTTTTTTTGCCCACCGTTTCCCAGGCAAACATTTCCATCCATAGAATATACAGGTGTTCCAGAGCAACGACGGCGGTTAGAATGCTGGCAATGGTTTGCATATCGACCAAGAATTATGTAATGGAAATTGCCGATGGCAGGTTGCTTTAACGGCTATAGCAGCAAGGTAATTTTTTCAAGGCTAATAAAACGCATAAAAAAAACCGCTCCTGGACGGGGAGCGGCTAAGTCTTTTGGACGAGACGATTTCAACTGAACTTTCAACGGATAATTGGACTGGACAATGATTTTTCTGCTCGGATTTCTACGGTTTTTTAATGGATCGGATCGTTGGCTTTCAGTGGATAGGATTTCGGTTGCTTGACAATACAAAGATGGCCAATCCTGCCCCCGCGAAAGAATGTCTTCGACCAGCGGCCGGTATCCTTCGATTTTCGGGATTTCCGGCCCGGTGAATGGACGGCCCTGGTAAATGAAGATTGTTTTGTAGTTCGCAGCCACTTTTATCGAGGGTTCGCCCTTGGTAAAGCCCGCATGGTCATGATAATCGATCCAAACAGCATTGATGCCAAGGCTTTTCAAATAGTCCAACCTCGATTCAATGCCTTTCAAGTCGCCTATTCCATCTCCATCACTGTCTTGAAAACTGCGCTTATAGATCTGGTAAACGATGGCATGCTTCATACGCTAATCAACTTATAGAAACCAAACAAATTGTCATCCTAGTCGTACAGTTTCGCCGCCCATCGTTACGGCAAGATTCTTGCGGCTATTATCCCAAAAAAGTTATGGCTGCTCCCACTGCTATTGCCGTTGCCTCCCTACATGCAGGTCGCCCAATGCCAAAGTATACTGGCCGCCAATTGGTGCTGTTAAACACAGCCGCCAAAACCAGCGTGCTCATCAACCAGGCGAAAAAAGCATCGCTGCGTTTCGCCAACTCGCTCGATTTTAGCAAGGCCAAATCGGGCGATTTTCTGCACATGGCGCTGCTACAAGCCGACGGTATCGTGTTCGATAAACTTAAAGTGGCCATCATCAACGAAGAAGCCAACGAGCCCCTGAAACACTTGCTGGCATCGAGCAGTACGGCGAAAAATTTTTTATGGCAGGAACCCGAACGCTATGTGTATGCCTTCGCCAAAAAGAAAAAACAAATCATCGATTTCAAAGACAATTCCACTGCCAGTTGGGCCATGCAAGCCATTGAAGTATTGCAATCGAAATACAGTGGCAAAGGCATCAATGTGGCCGTGCTGGACACCGGCATCGATACAACGCACCCCGATCTGAAAGCACGCATCAAAAAGAAGAAGAGTTTTGTAAAGGGGCAACAGGTGACTGATCTCAATGGGCATGGTACGCATTGCGGCGGACTCATTGCGGGCGACAAACACGCCACCCGCCATTTTCGCTATGGGGTGGCACCGCAAACCAATTTGTATGTGGGCAAAGTGCTGAACAACGAAGGGTCGGGTACCGATGCTTCTATCCTGGCCGGCATTGAATGGGCCATGGAAAATAAATGTCGCATCGTTTCTATGTCGCTCGGTGCCGAAGCGTCTATCGGTGAGGCCTACTCGAAAGTGTATGAATCGGTTGCTGCCGAAGCGTTGAAAAACAATTGCCTGATCATCGCTGCGGCCGGCAACGAAAGCCAGCGCAGCCGCGGTTATATATCACCGGTAGGCCATCCGGCCAATTGTCCGTCGATTATAGCGGTGGCTGCGCTCGACCAACAATTGAAAGTGGCTGATTTCTCTTGTGGTGGGTTGAACACCGACGGCGGGCAAGTTGATATTGCCAGTCCCGGGGTCAATATCTGGAGTACCTGGAAGAACAAAGCTTATCGCAGAGAATCGGGCACATCGATGGCCACACCCATTGTAGCTGGCATCGCGGCGTTGTTGGCAGATCAGGACCCAACCATCACGGCAGCAGCCCTGTGGATGAAATTGACCCAACAAGCGAAACGGTTACAATGGCCGGCAAGTGATATCGGCGCCGGACTCGCCATTGCCCCGCAAAAAGTTACTTTTACCCCATGAAATTCATCGCCGTGGTTCATAATAAAACACAGGCGGGCAAAGTGGCTGCCGCACTGAAGGCGATGGGTTGTCAGATTGACCAGGTGTTGAAAACGACGGGCGTTATTACGGGTGATAGTGGTCCGCACAAATTGGCCGACATCAAAATCGACGGCATCAAATCAATTGAAGCCGATGGCAGCAAGCGGGCCGGTAACTAACCGGAAACCTTTCAGCAAGTTTGTTTCCTGGCTGCTGGATATTACCACATTTTACAGGAACTTTGTGACCCATGCCTTATATCCATATCACCCGGCAATGGGTGCACGACATTGTAATTGGTTGCGGATTTTGTCCCTTTGCAGCGCATGTGTATGACCGTGACCTGATCCGTTATCGCGTAGCAGAAAAAGATGAAGACCTGCGCGCATTGCTCCTAGCCGAAGCCGCCTGGCTCGATGAAAATCAAAAGACCGATACAACCCTGGTGATTGTGCCGCATGCACTCGATGATTTTGAAGACTACCTCGACAAATTAGATGAACTCGATACGGCCCTGCTCAAGGAAGGGTATGAAGGAGTTTATCAATTGGCGAGTTTTCATCCGCAGTATGTGTTTGCCGGTGCGCCGCCCGACGATCCCGCCAATTATACCAATCGCGCGCCTTTTCCGCTGTTTCACTTGTTGCGTGAAGCCAGTATCGACGAGGCGCTCGAACACTACAAAGGCGATCCCGAAGCGATTCCTGACCGCAATATTGCCTTTGCCCGCAAACAGGGAACAGCTTATTTCAAGGCGATCCTGGCCCGGCTGGGTGAATAAAAGCCAGGGCTTACAAAAATTATATTTAGACGTAGGGGTAAAAGGATGAATGGTTGTCGTATTGAAAAGACTGTTTGGCAGAAGCGATTATTTTTAACCGGCATTACCAACCCAATAGCATGGCATTAACCAGGGTGGCGCGCAGGCAATTGCCTACTGATGTGGGATTGCTTGATTTTGAAGGTTTGTTTCGAACCTACTACAAGCCCCTGCATGCCTATGCCCTTTCCATATTGAAAGAGATGGACCAGGCCGAAGAAATAGTACAACAGGTGTTTGTGCACCTCTGGGAAAAACAAGACCAGTTGGGCATTAACCAATCGGCCACCGCTTACCTGTATCGTGCTGTACACAACCGCTGTCTCAACCAACTCAAACACGAAAAAGTGAAAGCCGCTTACCAGCAATACAGCAAATTGCGCCCGGTCGATTATCCGTCGGCAGCGAGCAGGATACAGTTGAGCGAATTGCAGGCGAAACTCGACGAAGCATTGTCAGCCCTACCCGAACAATGCCGAACGATTTTCCAACTCAGCCGCTTCGAAGCTTTGCGTTACCAGGAAATTGCTGATCGGTTGTCCATCTCCGTTAAAACCGTCGAGAACCAGATGGGCAAGGCCCTGCGACTATTGCGCGAGAAACTGGCCGACTACCTACCCCTATTACTCATTTTATTCAACCTGCCATCATGAACCAACAAGAGCCAATCGATTACGAAGCGCTGATGGTGCGCTGGCTGGCAGGCGAAGCAAGTGCCGAGGAATCGCTTGTACTCGATCATTGGCGCGCCTTATCGACCGAGAACGAAAAACAATTTGCCGATCGCCAGCGCATTTGGGAAGAGAGTCGCGCGTTGGCAGCCCAATCAACCGTAGATGTAAACGAAGCCTGGAAGCGTTTTCAGCAAAGAATACAACCTGCTCCCGTTGAAAAAAAATCGTCCGGCAATTTCTGGCGTGTCGCCGCGGTATTCATTTTAGTAGTAGGCACGGCTATCGCCGGATGGCTTGGCTTCCGGTCCTGGCAAACACCCGCTACCGTGCGCATCGCGAGCGCCGATAGCAGCGTAACAGCGCCCCTCCCCGATGGATCGGTGGTCACCCTGAATACAGCATCATCGATCAGTTATCCTGCTAATTTTAAGGGCCAAAAACGCAGCCTGCGTTTAACGGGCGAAGCATTCTTTGCCGTGGCACGCGATACCAGTAAGCCGTTTACCATCGAAGCCGGGCGGCTAACCATCACCGTTATAGGCACGTCTTTCAATGTAAAACAGGGCCCGGGTGTTACCGAAGTAATTGTTGCCACCGGAAAAGTAAAAGTGCAACGAGATGGCTTGAGCACCGTATTGCTACCCGGCGACAAACTGACGGCCTACGATAGTTTGCAACAGTTCGTACCCGAAAAAGAAACTGATCAATTATACCAGTACTACCGTAAAAAACAATTCGTGTGCGACAATACCCCCCTTTGGAAACTGGTAGCCGTATTGGAAAAAGCCTATGGTCGTCGCATCAGCATCAACAACCCGGCCATTCGCGACCTGCGCATCAATACCAGCTTTAACGACGAACCGCTGGATAAGATATTATCGATCGTGGCCCAAACCCTCGACCTCAAAGTGATTAAAATAGACGAAAACTATGTGCTGGAATAAATTTGTTTTCGCTATCGCCTGCCTGTTTTTTTCTTATGGCGTGCAGGCGCAGTTATTGGAGCGGAATATAACGGTGAAGGCTGACCGCTATACAGTGCAGCAGGTATTGGAACTGATCAGCAATGAAGGTAATTTTTTCTTCAGCTATAGCAGTGCGTTGGTACCGCGTGATAGTACGATCGACTATCCCGGTGGACAAAGAACCGTGCAGTCGGCGCTGGCCTTGGTTTTTTCGGGTGGATTTGAATTCCGCGAAAGTGGTAACTATATTATTATCCGGCGCCGGCCCATTCAGATCAGCCTGGTTACTACCCAGGAGGCATCTACCAATGCCTTTTACCTGGTGAGCGGTTATGTGCGCGACGACCAAACGGGTGAACACCTGACCGATGCCAGCGTGTACGAAAAAGACCGGCTGCAATCAACCCTAACCAATAGCAAGGGCTATTTCAAATTGAAACTGCGTTCAAAATTTAAAACGGCTGCTGTTACCGTTAGCAAAGCGTTTTACGAAGACACCACGGTTCGATTACAGGTTGGCCAGAACCAGCAACTGGCGGTCACCTTGCAACCGGCCGATTTTTTTGGTGCACAAGTTATTGTGGGCCCCGGGCGAATCATGCCACCCGATTCCTTGTTCATCGCGGTGCCCCAACCCGATAGCAGCAGTATTTTATACCTCTACAAAAAACTGGATTCCATTCGCGTACAAAGAACGGCCATGGGCCGTTTTCTGCTTTCTTCACAATTGCGCATGCAGAGCCTGAACCTGGGTCGCTTTTTTACAGTGCGGCCCGTTCAGGTATCACTGGTACCCGGTTTATCATCGAACGGCAAGATGAATGCACAGGTTGTGAATCATTTTTCGTTCAATGTATTGGGCGGCTATAGTGCCGGTGTTAAGGGCGCTGAAATTGGGGGCGTCTTCAACATCAACCGCAAGGATGTAGAGCTGTTCCAGGTTGGCGGCGTCTTCAACCTGACAGGTGGTAATGTTCGGGGCGTACAAGTTGGCGGCGTGGCGAATTCAAATATGAAATCCACCAGGGGCCTGCAGATCAGCGGTGTAAGCAATTTCGTACGCGATACCATGCGGGGCCTGCAGGTTTCAGGGCTGGTGAACTATGCGCGACGATTGAAGGGCGTGCAGGTAGGACTGATCAATGTAGTGGATAGTTCATCAGGTTTCAGTATTGGCCTGATCAATATTGTATTGAAAGGCTATCATAAACTGGCTTTCTACAGCACCGAACTCACGCCTTTTAATGCAGCCTTTAAAACCGGCAATCATCATTTTTACAGCATACTGCTTGGTGGCGTGCAGCCTGATACCAGCAAAAGGGTAGTGAGCTTCGGTTATGGCATTGGCAATGAAGTTCGGTTAGGCAAGACCGTTGGTATCAGTACCGAATTGAGCGCACAATATTGTTATACCGGCAATTGGGCTAATACCAATGTTTGGAACCGGGCAGCTGTAAACCTCCGCATTCAGGTATTCAAGTTCCTGGCCATTTATGCAGGGCCGGCTTATAATGCGATGTATTCGGATCAAACTGTTGCTGCGAGTCCGGGTTGGAAACTGCCGGTTATTCCATCGGGTTACCAAACGCACAAGATCAATGATCAATTTACCGGCTGGTTGGGCTGGACGGCCGGTATTCATGTGTTTTAGTTTTTTTTATACAACACGGCATAGGGGTAAGTGCTTAGGTAGTTGTCGGATGATAAACTACCAATATGGCCAGGCTTTATTTGAACAGCTTTATCCTGCTTGTACTGCTACCCTACTGGGTGTTTGCACAAGGATCAAGAGAAGATCGCGCGTTGATGCAAACCATCCGCGGACAAATCATTGACCAACTACTCAAAACACCCATCGAAGGCGCGAGTGTATCCCTGCCGGGATTGAATCGAAATACGATTAGTGACAAGGAAGGCAATTTCCGTTTCGATGCAGTGCCTATCGGCACACGCGCGCTTACCATCACCCATCATTCCTACCAAGCGATTTATTTGGAAAACCTGCAGGTGAATGCAGGTAAAGAGCTGGTATTGCAATTGCCGATGAATGCTTCGTACAAAGAAGAAGCAGCGGTGATAGTAACCGCGCGAAACCTGCGCAGCAAGTCCCTCAACGAACTGAGCCTGGTGAGTGCGCGCGCGTTTAGCGTAGAAGAAACACAGCGATATGCCGCAGCGGTGAATGATCCGGCGCGGATGGCCACCAGCTTTGCCGGCGTACTGACGGGCGATGATGGTGGCAATAATATTATTATACGCGGCAATGCGCCCGGCGGACTCTTATGGCGCATGGAAGGCTTGGATATTCCCAACCCCAATCACTTTGCCAGTGTGGGCAGTAGTGGCGGTGGTATTTCCATATTGAGTGCACAAGTTTTATCTACTTCAGATTTTATGACCGCAGCCTTTCCGGCCGAATATGGCAATGCCTTGAGCGGCGTATTTGACTTGAGCCTGCGCAAAGGCAATGATGAAAAAAGAGAATATAGTGCGCAACTTGGTGTACTCGGTATCAACCTGGCTGCTGAAGGGCCTTTCAGCAAAAAGAACAAGGGCTCGTACCTGGTGAATTATCGCTATTCCACCTTGCAATTGCTGGGTAAAATGGGTCTGGATATTGGCACTGGCAGTACCGATTTCCAGGACCTCTCCTACCATATTTATGTACCGCTGGGTGCGAAGCACCAGATCAGCTTATTCGGTTTTAATGGCAGCAGCGGCCAGCACTACGATCCGCAAAAAGACGAAACAAAATGGGAATCAGACCTCGATCGGTACAGTGGCGTGTACAGCAGCCGTACGCGTGCCAATGGCCTTACACACCAGGTGCAGGGCGGTGACAACTGGACGCTAAAAACCGGCATTATTTACGCTGTGTCGGGGAACAAATACAATGAACAGTATGCTGAAACGGTTGATAGCCTCATCAATAGCAACCAGGAAAAATACAGCACCCGCAAGTGGACCGCCAACAGCGTACTCAATTACAAATTCAATGCAAGGCATTCACTGCGTGCCGGTATGATTTTTACCCGCATTGGTTTTGACTATTTACTCAATAGTCCCGATCATATCGGCGACCCACTCGAAGAGCGCATCAACATCAACGACCATAGTTATACGTTGCAGGGATTTGCACAGTGGCGCTGGCAGGCAGGCAAAAAATGGTTGTTGACCGGCGGCTTGCATTATATGGAATTCTTACTCAACCACAGTCGATCGCTCGAGCCCCGGTTGGCCATCAGGTGGGAAGCGAACAAGAAGAATATTTTCTCTTTCGGTTACGGGCTCCATTCGCAGTTGCAACCCATGGGCGTCTATTTTGCGAAAACCCTGGCGGCCAATAACCATTGGCTGTATCCCAACAAAAACCTGGGCTTGACCCGCGCCCATCACCTGGTGCTGTCATACACGCATGCTTTTGATCACGGCTATCGTTTGCGAACCGAAGCCTATTACCAGCAGCTATTCAACGCGCCGGTTAGCATGTACGATACCAGTAGTTTCAGTACGCTCAACCTGCTACAGGGTTTTGTGACAGATCCGTTGACAAACAGAGGGAAGGGTAAAAACTACGGACTTGAAATTTCATTGGAAAAACAATTGCGACGCAATTTCTACCTGCTCTGGTCGAATGCTGTTTACCAAAGTAAGTACACCGCTGCCGATGGCATCGAGCGAAACACACGCTTTAATGGCAACTACGCGAGCACCCTTACCAGCGGCAAAGAATTTGTGCACGCATCCAACAAAAGAAGCTTTGGTGTAAATGTCAAACTCATTTATATGGGCGGCTTCCGCGAAACGCCGATTGACCTTGCAGCGTCTGTACAAAAAGGCTATACTGTTTACCGCGAGCAGGAAGCATATCGTCTACAATTACCGGCGTACTACCGCGCTGATATCCGCGTAAGCATGAAATGGAATCGCAAATCACATACGTCTACCCTTTCGCTCGATTTGCAAAATGCAACCAATCATTTGAACCGGTGGGGCCGCGGCTATGATGTGTACACCGGCAAAGTGAAAGACTATTATATGACCGGCATTATTCCCGTATTGAATTACAAAATTGAATTTTAAATAACCAACCATGAAACAGTTATCAATTTTTCTCTTTGGTACCAGCATCTGTATTTCGGCCTGCACAAAAGTGAACGGCGACGGCCCCATCGTGACCGAAACGAGAACAGTAGGTGAATTTGTGCAGCTTCATTTAGACATGAAAGGCACCCTCTATTATGAAAAAACGGATCAACCATCGGTGGAGATCCACGCCCAGCGCAATATTCTCAATGTGATTGAATTGCACATGAACGATCAGCGGGAATTGACCATCGGTTTGCGCGACAATACCGTTGTTTACTCCTACGAACCCGTTGACATCATTGTTCGCGGTCCGCAAATCGAAGGCTTTCACCTCAGTGGATCGGGCCATATCAAAGCCCTGCAGCCCATCAGTACCCAACGTTTGTGGTTGGAGACCGAAGGTTCGGGCGATATACAAATAGGCGCGTTAACAGCCACCGAATTAGCCACCCGCATCGAAGGCAGTGGCAATATTGAAGTGGTAAGTGGCGCGGTCAACAAAGCCATTCACCATATTGAAGGCAGCGGCGATATAGATGCCAGCGGCATGCGTGCCAAAGAGGTGTATACGAATACCAGCGGTTCGGGTAATATGCGTGTATGGGCCGAAGATTACCTGGAAGCCAAGATCTCGGGCAGCGGCGATGTTTACTATAAAGGCACACCGAAAGTGAAGGTCAATAGTTCCGGATCGGGAAAGATATCGCCGATCGACTAAATTTGCCGGATGGCAAATGACTACGACCTCCTGATTATTGGTGGCGGCCCCATCGGGCTGGCTTGTGCACTGGAAGCAAAAAAAGCGGGACTGCGGTATGTTATATTGGAGAAAGGATGCCTGGTGAATTCGATCTATTATTACCCGGTAAATATGCACTTCTTCTCTACCTCTGAAAGGTTGGAGATCGGCGGCGTACCCTTTGTATCTAATAATCCCAAACCCACCCGCACTGAAGCCCTGGAATATTACCGTCGCGTTGCGGTGGATGCAGCACTCCATATCCGGTTGTTTGAAGAAGTGATTTCCGTGCAAAAGGAAGACGCCGTTTTCCTGGTACAGTCATCGAAAGAATCTTATTACGCGCGGAATATTATTCTGGCAACAGGATTCTATGACATACCCTACAAATTAAATGTGCCCGGTGAAGACCTGCCGAAAGTGACCCACTATTACAAAGACCCCCATTTTTATGCTATGCAGAAAGTGCTGGTGGTGGGCGCCCAAAACTCGGCAGTGGATGCTGCCCTGGAGACCTGGCGCAAGGGGGCTGCTGTAACCATGGTGGTTCGCGATCATGAAATTGGTGAGCGGGTCAAGTACTGGGTGCGGCCTGATATTGTAAACCGCATCGAGGAGGGATCCATCAAGGCTTATTTCAATAGTCGTGTTTCGGCTATACGTGCCCGTGAGGTAGATATCGAAACACCCGGTGGACTGGTGACCATTGCCAACGATTGGGTGATTGCCATGACAGGCTATGAACCCAATCTTGCTTTTTTACGAAAGCTGGGTATTGAACTCAGCGGCCAATACCAAACACCGGTATTGAATGAAGAATCCCATGAGAGCAATGTGCCCGGCATTTACCTGGCGGGGGTGATTTGTGCCGGCATGAATACCCACCGGCTATTCATTGAAAATTCAAGGGTACACGCAGCGCAGATCGTAGAAGCGATTTGTAACAAATAAGAAAAGGGGAAAAGCTGATTGACTTGCGCCGGCTTTGCCAAAGGCTATAAGAATTTCGAGAACAGCAGTATAATCAGTAAGCCGCCAACAGAAATGATTGATTCCATGATCGTCCACGATAATAGGGTATCCTTCACCGTTATACCGAGGTATTCTTTGAACATCCAGAAGCCGGTGTCGTTGACATGAGACAAAAACAAGCTGCCCGCACCAATGGATAAAACCATCCACTCGGGCGAAACGCTACCGCTTGCTACCAGCGGTGCCAGAATGCCGGCCGCCGTCAAACCCGCTACAGTGGCCGATCCCAGCATTACCCGAATACCTGCCGCAACCAGCCAGCCGGCAATAAGCGGTGGGAAAGCGTTGCGCGTAACAAAACCAGCGATTTCGTTGGCTACGCCAGTTTTGGTGAGTACTTCTTTGAGTGCGCCGCCAGCCCCGATCACCAGCATGATCATGGCCACACTTTCAATGGCCTTTGTATAATGATCCATCACCACCAACGTGCTTTTGCCACGACGCCAATACAGAAAATAAGAGGAAACTGCCACGGTTAGCAAGAGCGCTAACACCGGGTCGCCCACACTGTGCAGAAAACCAGCCATAAAGTTGCCCTCCGGTATAAAGGGTAACAAGGCTGCTGGCAAAGCGATCAGCAATACCGGTAACAATGCAATCATCACACAGGTGGAAACCGGCGGTAAATCCGTTGTAGGTATTTTGTTGGTAATGGGGGGCGCCATGGGTTGGCGGTGACGAAAGGTTCTTCCAAATAAAATGCCTGCAATAAAAACCGTTGGTATCGCGGCGATCAATCCATACAAAATGATCTTACCAACAGATGCCTGGAAGATTGCGGCGAGTCCCACGGGCCCGGGATGGGGCGGTAGAAAGCCATGGGTCACCGACAAGGATGAACACATGGGAATCGCCACATATAAAAGCGGCACATTGGCACTGGCAGCGATGGTAAATACAAAGGGCAGCAAGATCACGAAACCTGCATTGTAAAAAAGCGGAATGCCCACTAAAAATCCCATGAGACAAACAGCCCAGGGCAGGTATTTTTTTCCGAGTCGCTGTAAGAGCCATTCACTGATAACGGTGGCGGCGCCGCATTGTTCCAGCAAGCGCCCCTGTATGGCGCCGAAACAAAGAATCAATGCCATGCTGCCCAGCATGGAGCCAATACCATCGCTCAGGGCCTTGAGCATCTGTTGAACCGACATGCCCAGGGCGAGTGCCAACAGCATGGTGACAAGTATTAATGCCACAAAGGGAATGACCTTTTTCAGCGTGAGCAGCAGAAGCAATCCAAGTGCAGCCAGGATGATCAGGAACGACATAGTTCCCTAAATATATCAAATTGTGTATCGTAAACCGCCTTCGTTTGTGCCTGCCAGTGGTAAACATCGGCCGCTTGTGTATTGACTTCGACAAATGCCGGCCAATGATCAATCTGACCTGCTGCGCGCATGGCCATGGCGATGGCGCCCAATGCAGAAGCATCAATGGGCTGCACCGGTACGTGAATGGGGCGTTGTAAAATATCGGCCATCAATTGTAGCCAGGCCTTGCTGCCGGTAAAACCACCGCTCGCAAAAATTTTCTCGATGGGGCGGCTCTGTTCTTCGAGTAATAACAGGAGCAGGCGAAATTGAAAGCAGATGCCTTCCAGCAACGCGCGACCAAAATGTGCCCTTGTATGTGCAATGGAGATACCATGAAAGCTGCCGCGTGCATTGGCATCCCAAACGGGTGCACGCTCGCCCGCAAACCAGGGGATGCAAACCATACCCTCTGCCCCTGCGGCAGTGTTGGCGAGGTCTTGTTCAAAAGCCAAAATGCTGGCGGCAGGATCAATGGATCCGCCGGCCACTTCTTGGTTCCACCATTGCAGGGCGAGCCCACCGTTGTTGATCGGCGCCCCCTGCACATAATACGCTTCATCCAACACATAGGTAAACAGTCGTTTACCGGCATCTATATCTGCCGTAGGCTTTGTAATTCTTATCGCGCCACTGGTGCCAATGGTTAGGGCCGCAGCACCGGGCTGCAACAGGTTGGAACCAAGTTGCGCCAGGCAACCATCGCTGCCACCCTGTACCAACCGAACGGCACAGGGAAAATCAACTGTATGAAGCGGTCGGGAATGGAATACACTAACGGGCATGGACAACCGATCTTCTTTTATACCGGCAAGCGCCAAGGCGGGCTGGTACCAGGTTCTGGTTTCGATCGCAAACATACCCGTTGCTGAAGCAATGCTGTGGTCGATCTCCCATTCACCCGTCAGGTGGAACCAAATAAATTCTTTGACGCCCACGGCCCTGTGCATCTTTTGCAGCAAGGGTTGGTTGGTTTCTTGCAACCAGCCCAATTTAGCCAGGGGCGACATGGGGTGAAAGGGCGTGCCGGTATGGTTGAATAGTGAAACGCCCGCGGCTTTGTTTGCTTCTACCCAGGGTAAACTGCTGTTATCCGCCCAGGTCATTACTGCAGTGAGTGCTTCGCCTTTTTCATCGACCAACAACAAACTGTGCATGGCACTACTAAAACCTATCCACAAGGCGCTGGCCCCGGCAGGCAGGGCAATGGCCGCTTCCTGGAGTAAGTCAATACAATGCGCGCGAATTTCATTGGCATCGAGCCGCGCGCCAAAACCATTGCGATAGCCGCGTTTCCATTGCGCTACCGGGTGAAGTAACGCATCGGTAATTACCAGTTTGGTATGTGTAGTGCCAATATCAAGACCCGCGTAGTACTGCATATTTGTCGATGGCGCGACAAATTAATACTTTTTTGAACCCAATGCCAGGGCTTCATAATGCAGGGTAAAATGACGGCTATAACGTTTATTCATTCGAAACGATTCGATGAGCTGGCGCGATGCGTTTTCGAGGCTGTAACCATCGCGAGAATCGTAATCATTTAACACCAGTCGATTGGCAGCCAATGCGGCCGCATCGGGGTCATCGAAGTAATAATATATTTTCGACAACAGGTAATAGGCGGCATACCGCAACTTGCGACTGCTTTTGTCTTTGCCATCGTACTTCAATGGCAGTTGTTCAAAATAAGCGATATCGGTGGCGATCGACTCGCGGATATTGTCTACCGGTTGATCAGGCTGCAAGCGAAACAAAGCACTGCGAATATTTCCCCAATGCATTCTGAAATCATCATAGGCAGGGTGCTTGCGACTATCGAGCACCCACACATTGTCGGTTACCCGGCGTTCTGAATACCCGTAGTTCCAGGTGAGGTCATCTGACAAACCACGAATGGTTCGATTCAATACGAGTTGACTGATTTCAGTGGTCAACTGAAACTGGTTGAGTAAAATATTGGCAGCGGCCATTCGATTGCCATGCTCCGCCCCTTTGTATTGAAACTGCTGCGACCGGTTAACCAACTGGCGCGCTTGCAACTGGTTGCCATTTTTATCGCGCACTTCCATGCGGGCAGCATAGCTATAGGTCAGCACCGGAGCATAATAATTGGAACGATTCACTACATTACCGGCCTTGTCTTTCTTTGTTTCTTCGCGCACACTTACATCAGACTTCAACACCACCAGGTCTTCCATCCACAACAGGATGGTCAGGTCACCCTTGCTTGCCTGGGGAATCCAGCCTTCGATATACAAGGCTTCTTCTGAACCTGGGTTGCTGGCCAATCGCATCAGCGGGCCGGTTTGCAATTGAAAATCATACCGGTGAAAAGATGTGTCGACCGGCATGGATGGCAGGTTTCGATACGCCGTTGTAAAAGAGAAACGGTCAAGATCAACCTTCTGCGCAGTAGTGGTTTGGGATAGGGCAATCGCCAGCAAACCAACGGTTAAAGCCTTCATGCAAATGGGTATTGGATACCCTGTTATAACGAATCCGTCGACGATTTATGTTTATTTCTTTTTAAGATGTTTAAGAAACTGGTTTCCAAACTGATATAGTAGTTATTATCAGCAATACGGAACATATTACCGGTTAGTTGATGCCGCAGACCCAGGTTGAGTTTGGTTTTACTCGCAAAAATCAACTGAATGGCCGGGGCAATGTCAACAAAGTATCGTCCCTGCTGAAAGCCTTTGGCGCCCAGGGCTTCTACATACAAGTTGAGGTTGGTCTGGTTGTAGTTGGCGTATTGCCGCGGGAACAACAGGTAGCCGGCCGACAATGAATAACTCAGGTTATTATAATCGTGTGTATCAATGCCATGATTCATCGTAGTGCCCATAAATTGCATCACACTGGCAGTGCCTGACACAGCCAGTTTGCCTAGCAGTTGGGTGGCAACCAGTCCGATTTGTGCGCCGCTGTTGTCGCCATCAAGGTTCATTTCATCATAGTACATGTCTTTGTTGCGGCTATAGGCCAGATCGGCAAAAGCCGCCATGCGAAAATGTCGATGAATGCCATCGTTCGACAAGAAACGCCATTTCGCATACACCTTCGCTGATTCCCACCGAAAGCGATCGGCATATACATTGGAGAAAGACAAGCTTGTTTTCAGCATCACTGTCTTACTCAGACCCATCATCCATTCGGGATTGTAGCGCTGAAAGTTTCTGCCTTCGGCACTGCGGGTATACCTGGCCGTTAGTTTGGCAGTAGCTGAATAAGCTGGAATATTGGAGGCGGGTTCACTAAATACATACAGTTCTTGCGCATGCAGCAAATAACTGCTGCTGGTTAGCAACAGTAGAAATAGAAATCGCATATGGTTTATTTTAAGGCTTCCTGCAAGTAATGTTGCAATTCAGCCGCAGAAGGATCAATGGATATGATCGTTCCCTGTTTGTCAATTAGAAAGGAGGTCGGCAACAGCGTCACCCCCCAGGTGCCTGCTGTTGCCGTATTCCATTGTCCGTTTTCATTGAACTGGAGCCACCTGATTTTGTCGGTGCGAATGGCATTGCGCCAGGCAAGGCTGTCGCGATCGAGGCTGATGCCAACGATCTCGAAACCTTTGTGGTGATAGCGCGCATATACCGGCGCCAGTGAGCGATTGCTGTAGCGGCATGGTCTGCACCAACTCGCCCAGAAATCGACCAGCACTACGTTGCCACGCAGGGCAACGAGCGACCATGCCGGTTTGGCAAACTGCAGGTCAGGTGCCGCTTTACCAATCTTTGCCTGGGCCATCAGCATGCCAGGAAAGAACAAACCGATCAGTAGAACCAGTTTACATTTCATATGGTTACATGATAAATACGGGTATTGGCCTTGATCCCGGTTTTCTGGCAACAATCGCCTGCATAACCGGTTTGCACACATTTCATGCTACTGGCCGTACTGTATTTCTTAAAGTCTTTTGCCTGTAAGAAGTTTTTGTCGACGATGGTGATGGTTTGTACACCGTCGAGTTCTTTGTTGGGCACTTTTAAAAAATGGAATTGCTGGCCGTCCAATGCCACATGCTCATCGTTTTTAACCAACAATTTATTGAACTGACCGGTAAGCTGCAGTTTGGCCACCGAGAACCCGGCGTCTTCAACAGCTTTGCGAATCGCATCGATGTCTACCCGGCTTTTGTTCTTAAATACAATGTGAAAACTGGAGGTTTTGATATCGGGATTTACCGAAGCAATGAAGGGCAATTGGGTGAGTGAGGTGTTGATGGCCCGGGTGCAAAGCGCACAAGTGAGGCCACTGGCTTGTAAACTGGCCGAGCTAAACTGGGCCTGCAGATCACTAAAAGAGAAAATGGCTAAACAGCATATGGATGCAAAAAACGTTTTCATGTTGATGTTGTTGAGATGATACAATAAATGGACAGGTCGCAAAAACAACCTGGTATCATATCCTGAAAACGCGTAAATAAGCCGGTTCGTGTGTGGACAAATCAGGCGGTGGCCTCGACAACCAGGCAGTCTGTTGAACCCGCAGGGTCAGCCGCGTAGGCTGCCATTCGAACAGGGGTTGCGGCAATGCCGCCCAAGCGCCTGTTATTGTGTAGTGCAAAAAAGCAGCAAGCTGGTCGCTGCTGATTTTTACCTGCTTCAATTCATCCTTGCAACAATGTTGGCCCTCCTGCCCTTTTTCCATGCCACATGAACCGCAGGTATTGGAAGGGTCTGCAACCGCAAAGAGATGAATATCAGCATTGGCCACGCGGCCCATGCAATGATGGATCTCTACCACCAAACCGGTTGATACCAGCAGGTATAAAAAAGCGATTGCTATGGAAAGGATTTTTTTCAACCCCGCAAAGATACGCTAATTGACAAAACCCCAAAATATGCCGATCCGGAGCTGGAAGCCCGGCGTTGGGTAACCGGTCGCGGCGATATTGTTGTTTGTCCACCCGAAACCACCATCGGCAATCTGGGCCGTGTTCAGGTTTTCGGCGCGGAGATAAAACACAAAAGACCTGATCCTGAAATTCAAATAAGCCGTGATATCAGGCATCTTTAGGTGCACCTGGTCGGTCGTTTGGTAAAAAAACTGGCTCGACATCGGCGAATAACCATCAGCCTTGTAAGGCGTGTAATACCGAAACTCTACACCGGTGGTAAAATTGAGGTTTTTATAGCCGAGGTTGCCTTCATAGCCCAACCGATGAAAGGTAAAAAATAACGGCATATTAACAGGCCCATCGCCCAATCGCTGGTTCAACTGTACCGATGCCAGCCAATTCCAACGTTTACTCACTTTAAACGTTTTATTGCCTTTGATGGAGATGATATTAAACAACGCATTCGACTGGTTGGATTTATAGAAGTCGGTGAAATAAGTCATGTTACTAACAAGATAGTAACTACCCGATAGTGACCACTTGTAACGCGGGTTGTCGATTTCCGCATACAATCGCGTCGTATTTTCTTTTTTGAAAAGATCCTGCGCGCCCAGGCTAAAGCTCGATGAAGATTGGAAAATATAGGAAGGCGTTCGGCTTACATTCTGCAAACCAATTTGCGCGTACCCAAAACGCTGACCAAGAAAACGACGAAGGCTGGCCTGCACCTCATAATCGGCATTGTTAAATCCAGCGATATACAATTTACCGGCTGCTTCGAGGTCCCATTTTTTGTTACGCGTTTTGTTGCGATATTCCGAATGCAGGAACATATTGTAAAAGACCCGATGGGAATCGATGAATTCGCCCTTGATATTCTCAAAGGCAATACCCAGTTTCAAAAACTGCTGCGGATTTTTTGCATCCGGAAAACTATAGATGCTGACATCGTTCACCAGGTCAGACCATTTTTCCTGCAAAGTGAATCCGTTTGCTGGGCGCGTTAAAAAATTATAGTGCTGGATATAAAAACTGTCGGCCGGTTGCAGGTCGTAATACTTAAAATTATAGGTATTGTATTTCAGGTTGTATTCCATGCGCAACTTCGGATAGAACAATCTTTGCACAGTGCTGTCGGTAACAATAGAATCTTTTTTGCCCAGGTCGTATTGCTGCCGCAGGAAAATTGTGGTATTGCCCTGCCGGTTGCCGGTATTGAGTTTGCTGTTCAGAAAACTGGTGCCCGCATATACATAGTTGCCCAGGTTCACAGGAATGGAACTGCGTTCTTTGTAGGTGGTAACATTCGAAAGATAATCCTGGTCGGTCAGGATACCCGCATTCTCATTGGCCTGCATCACATTTGACATCACCAGGAAATACAAAGCATATCGCCGGTTGGGCGAATGATAATGGGTGTTAAACTGATAACGGTTGTGGGCAGTATTCTGGTTTTTGAAAAAGCCGGGTGAACTGATCAGGCTGTATTGAAAAGCCGCATTCCAATTGGGGTTGATGTTCTGCGTATGCAGCAAGTGGATCATTTGTTCTGACCGGCTGCCGATCAGGTAACCCAGTTCAGAATAGGGCCTGGTTGTTTGGTAATACCTAACCTGGTCGAACTTGTATTTGTACGCATCAAATGCATGGAAGCCCGGGTCCCAGCCCGCTTGCATGATTGGATTAAAATAAAGCGGTCGCGCAGCGGTGCCCATATTGCCGAGGTTGGTATAATCAACCGGCAGCGGGATGCGCAAATGGATATCGGTGATCGAAGAATCAAATTTTTGCAGTGCCGACGAATCAAGAAAACGATAACGAATCGTAATACTGTCTTCCAGGTTATTGCGGTGTTTGAGACTGTCCTGCCCCTTGCTACCACCACCTACACCGCCCATACCGCGAAGGCGATTCAATGCACCCTGGCCCAGGGCATTGTTTACCAGCAACAGCAACAATAACGTGCATATATAACCGATCTTCTTCAAATCAAAGGGAGGCTGTCAGTTCTTTGAAAATAAGGGTGAGTTTGGGTTCGGCTGCCGCGGCCGCTTCCAGCACTTCCTGGTGCGTGATGATATTGTTTTCTTCGCGAATGCCGAGATCAGTGATCACACTTACAGCAAATACTTTCATATCCATGTGACGGGCCACAATGCATTCCTGCACGGTGCTCATGCCCACCGCATCAGCGCCCAGCACATGCAACATTTTATATTCAGCACGGGTTTCAAAACTGGGGCCCGTTACACCTACATACACGCCCTGGTGAACTTTGATACCGGCCGCCAGGGCGATGGCAGCTCCTTTTTGCAACAGGCCGCGATCATAGGGCTCACTCATATCGGGAAAACGCAACCCGAGTTCGGGTTCATTGGGACCGATCAACGGGTTCACCGCAAACAAGGCAATCTGGTCTTTGATCAGCATCAAATCTCCCACTTTAAAATCGGGGTGCATACCACCGGCTGCATTGCTCAACAGCAGCGTTTTGATACCGAGTAATTTCATCACCCGAATGGGATAAGCCACATCCTGCGCAGTATAGCCTTCGTAATAATGAAAACGACCTGCCATGGCCAACACCTTCTTGCCACCCAGTTCGCCAAAGATGAGCTTGCCGGAATGGCCCTCTACGGTAGATACCGGAAAATGCGGCAGGTCAGCATAAGGGATCTCTGCTTCCACTTTCATGTCAGCCACCAGGTTGCCTAGCCCGCTGCCAAGCACAATCCCCACTTCCAGCGGGTGCGGATAGCTCAGTCGGATAAATGAAATGGTTTCTTGCAACTTCTCCATCAATGCTGACATATGGGTCGTTTATTATGGCGGCAAATATAGTTTATATGCACCCTTTTCCGCCAAAATTGGTCATTTGCCGGGCATGGCACCAAACTTGACAATAGGCTATACCCTGCCCTATCGCAAGATTACGCCGGGATCATGCAATTTTGTCATAAGAATACGTCAAATGATACAAACGAACAGATATATGTCGAGCGAAGACGAAATGGATTTTCTGCCCATCATCCCACTGAATGAGCACGAAGCAGACGATAGCGCCGACCTGGTAATCGAAGGTGACGATCTTCCTATTTTACCTCTTCGCAACACCGTTCTTTTTCCTGGTGTGGTATTGCCCATTACCGTTGGCCGCGACAAAAGCATCAAGGCTGTAAACGAAGCCTATAAACACCATAAACTGATTGGCGTTATTGCACAAAAAGACAGCAATATTGAAGATCCCGCTGTCAGTGATATTGAAAACATTGGTACAGTAGCCAAGATCATTAAATTGATCAAGATGCCCGACAATGGTACCACGGTTATTATCCAGGGCAAGCGTCGTTTCAAATTGGAAAGCTTTAGCAGCGAAGAACCTTTTTTCCGGGCCAAGGTTTCGTTGCTGACCGAGCCCGCGGCACCAACCGACGAACATTTCACTGCCTATATTGAAAGCATCAAAGACCTCGCCAACCAGATCATTCAATTGTCGCCGAATATTCCGTCAGAGGCACAGATGATTCTCAAGAATATCGAGAACCCTTCGTTCCTGATTAATTTTGTGAGCAGCAACCTCAATACCGAACTGGCCGACAAACAACAACTGCTGCAAACCGACGACATCAACCAACGGGCAGAAAAACTGATGACCTTGCTGCAACGCGAATTGCAGTTTGCTGAATTGAAAAACAAACTCACCAATAAAACAAAAACGGAGCTCGACAAACAGCAGCGCGAATATTTTCTGCAGCAGCAAATGAAGAGCATTAAAGATGAGTTGGGCGGCGACAGCAATGAACTGGAGTTGAAAGAAATGAAGAAAAAAGCCGAGCAGAAAAACTGGCCGGCTGCTGCCAAAGAACTGTTCAAGAAAGGCGTGGAAAAGTTGGAAAGAATGCATCCCTCCACCCCTGATTATTCGGTGGTGTACAACCACCTCGACCTGATGCTCGACCTACCCTGGGATGAACATACCACTGATTCTTACGACCTCAAACATGCCCGCAAAGTATTGGACCAGGATCACTACGGCATGGATAAAATCAAAGAGCGCATTCTTGAATACATCGCCGTACTGAAATTAAAAGGCGATATGAAGAGCCCGATACTCTGTTTCGTTGGCCCGCCGGGAATTGGCAAAACCTCCCTCGGCCGCAGCATCGCCAGCGCCATTGGTCGTAAATATGTTCGGCTTAGCCTTGGTGGGCTACACGACGAGAGTGAAATCCGCGGGCACCGCAAAACCTATATCGGCGCCATGCCGGGCCGCGTATTGCAAAGCATCCGCAAAGCGAAATCAGGCAACCCCGTGATGATATTGGATGAGATCGATAAAGTGGGTGCTGATCATCGGGGCGATCCTTCTTCGGCCTTGCTGGAAGTATTGGACCCGGAGCAGAACAATAGTTTTTACGACAATTACCTCGAGCTGGAATACGACCTAAGCAAGGTCTTGTTTATTGCAACAGCGAATAACCTCAATAATATTCAACCGGCCTTACGGGATCGACTAGAGATCATCGATCTCAGCGGATATGCCATTGAAGAAAAAATAGAGATCGCCAAACGTCACCTGGTGCCCAAACAAAAAGAGGCCCATGGACTCGGCAAACAAAATTTCCGCATCAGCGATAAAGTGCTGGAAAAAATTATTGAAGAATACACACGCGAAAGTGGTGTGCGCGAGCTTGATCGCCAATTGGCATCGATCATGCGCAACCAGGCCAAAGAACTGGCACTGGAAGACAAACTGAAGCAACAGGTAACCGGCGCTGATGTAGAAAATATTTTAGGCAAGCCCCGGTACAGCAATGAAATCTACAAAACGGCCAATATGGCCGGCGTTGCGGTGGGACTCGCGTGGACCTATGTGGGTGGTGATATCCTGTTCATTGAAACCAGTTTGAGCGAAGGCAAGGGCGAATTAAAACTGACCGGCAACCTGGGCAATGTGATGAAAGAAAGCGCCAGCACCGCGCTGTCTTATATCCAGGCCAATGCAAAAAAACTAGGCATCAGCCAGGACTTGTTTCACAAAAAGGATATCCATGTGCATGTGCCCGAAGGCGCAGTACCGAAAGACGGACCCAGCGCTGGTATCACCATGATGACCGCCATGGTATCGGCTTTCACCGGAAGAAAAGTAAAGCCCTACCTGGCCATGACAGGTGAGATCACCTTGCGCGGACAGGTATTACCCGTGGGTGGTATAAAAGAAAAAGTGCTGGCAGCAAAACGCGCCGGACTAAAAGAATTAATCCTTTGCTGGCAAAATGAAAAAGACGTAGCAGAAATTGATACCACTTTTATCAAGGGTCTCCAATTCCACTACGTCAAAACCATGCAGCAAGTGCTTGATACCGCACTTAGCTGAACGATCAGGGTTGTATCACAATTTTGTTGATGGTCTGTTCGGTGCCCGACTGCAGCTTGACAATATAGATACCTGCGTTCCACTGACCGGTCTGTAGGGATATGACAGACTGGTTATTGGTCTTTTGGTGCAGGATGATCCGGCCGCTTCCGTCCATCACTTGCAGCGAAGCGTTGAGCTGCAGGTCGGTACCCGGTTGCACGTACAGGGTTTCACCTGCATGCAACAAGGTAGGCCAGATGGCCGTGGCGGCGCTGTTGAACTTCACCAACACGGTTGCGCTGTAACGGTAATTACCGTCGATATCTACCAACTTAAGGCGATAATATATTTTTGCTGCTGCCTCTTTCAGGTAGTGCGTGAACTGGTAATTATCGCTCGAGGCAGTCGAAGCTTTCACTTCTCCTGCTTTGCCGAAGCTGCGGTTATCAGTGCTGTATTCAATTTCGTAATGATCGAATTTCACCTGGTTGTCTACCGACCAGTCGAGCATAACCGACGATCCGTTCGCCCTCGCGGTGAAGCTGGTTATCTCTACCGGCAGCACGAATGCCCAGTTAATGGAATAGCTAACCGCCGTGCCTTGTTGGCCTGCATTGTCGATCCAGGCATAGCTGAAGCTGACACCGGTGCTGCCAAGTCCCGTGAGGCGTACCTGCAACAAGGCCGCATTGTAGGCGCTGATGATAAAAGGATTTGTTACCGACGGCGCGTTAATGCCATCGGCGCCTTTGGTGATCTGCACGCCGTTGTAGTACAACTGATTGCCATTGCTCGGCAAGGCGGTAATCGCTACCTTTTCTCCGGCGCCAAGGCTGCCGTCTTCGGCATCCGTTCCGGAGAGTGCGCCCGGTTGTGTGCCAGATCCATTGAGCGTGATATACGAATTGGCCGGCGGCGTAGCGATTGTATAGCTCTTCGCGTCTGCAACGGGTATTCTTTCCCAGCCGAATAAATAGTTGGTTATATTACTTGTTCCGGTTGACAAAACAATCTCGCCATCTTCCACTGCATCGACTGTTCCGTTCAGGTTTTCACCGGTTATTGCCCAGCCTGAAGGAAGGTTGATGGCAGGTTCAGTTGAACCGACAACGCCACTGCTGGTGCTGATACGAATCGAAAGGTTGCTGGTATTTCCCGGCGCTCCAGAGATCGTAAAATTTCCGTCTGCGCCCAACTGCTGCGAGGCGATTACAATATTACTTGCATTGGAAAGGATCACATAAAGACTGGTCAGCGTAGTTATTGAACCACCCGAGGTACCAACTGTACCGCTGATCTTCGGCTCTCCGGATTCTTTGAAAAGGCTTCCGTTGGCATCGTTGTACAGGTAGCCACTGATACTTATCAACGGCACCGTAAAAGGCTGTGAAACGGAACCAGGCGTTGCGTCTTCATCACCGGCATTGTCGATGGCAACAAAGCTGATGACAGAAGTCACATTGCCATCAATGGGATCGATGGCGATGGCCGAAGCCGGCCCCGTACCATTGTTGTAAGTTAAGGTTACCCCGCCTGAAGGCCATGCCGTACAGCTAGTGGATGGCGCGCAGGGTCCACCGTTGCTATAGATGGTGCTACCGATCTGGATATAGTTCGTGTTAGTAGGGAAAGAGGTAATCCTGATTTGTGGAATATATCCCGGTGAATAGTCATATGTCTGCGAACCACCGGTACCCTGGAAAGCACTGGTAGGAATGGTATAGAAATTATAACCGCCCGGGTTGGTAACCGACGGCTGCAGCTTCACCGCTGTTTCCGGCAACTGGTTAACACCGAAATCCCTGCCCGTAATATCTGTAGTACCGGATGTAAATGGACTGGTGACCTGCGGACTGGTTGCCACCCAGCCGGTAGGCATAGCGCTTGCTGGCATGGCGTTTCCTACCACACCTTGCACGTTCGACAACTGCAGCCTTAACCCCGCCGTGCTTCTAGGCATCGCCATGAAATAAGTGCCGTTGCTGCTCACAGGAACCGATGAGATAACATTGCCGAGCACATTCACCAGGTTCACATACAGTTGCCCGCCGGCATTGGTGCCTGGCTCGCCCGATGTAAAAATATTCGTGAATGTATTATTGGCCGAATTATTGGCATCGTGCCAAACTGTGCCACTGATCAGCGGCACATTGAAGCGCAGGTTGCTGATGGCAATGGCTTGTAGCGATGGATTCGAATAACTGGTTACCAACGGCGGATTTTTATAGGTAACCACCAACTTGTCTACGGCATTGTTATATTGAAGACGGATGGTGCCTTCTTGGTCGCTGTTTCCTCTGGTACCAGAATTGCCACCGTTACCATTCGTCGTGGTGGCAGATACCTGGTTAAAACCGGTCGTCAACCACGCAGGGGTTTGCGGGTCCATCACAGTAATAACAGCATTGCCACTGGAAAGGCCTGCATTGGTAGCGGCAAACGAAACAAAGTCAATATATGAGGGGTTACGTGACGAATACTTATCAATATCGCCTATATATAAGCTGATGTTGTACACCGGCTGGCTGAACTCATAGGTAACTGTCAGGTATTTCGACTTATCACTCCAGTCAACATCCAACTCAAGCAGGGAACTTGTGTAAGAACTGGGCATATAAAAGAACCCTGATCGGCTGTTTGTGGGACTTACAGCAGGCGGCATGGTACTTCCGCTGGTTCCACTGGTAATAACATCTCTCCAACTGCTCGGCTCATTATTAAAGATGGTCACCTTGACGTCTACTCCGGGCGCCACATCATATGCAGTGCCTGTCAGTGCACCATCGGCCCAGGGCGTCGAAAAAGAACTTCCCCAGTCAAGGTTGTAGGTTTGCGCCTTACCCGCATGCGGGTAAACCAGGGCAAACAATGAAAGGATACAGATGTAAAATATTGGTTTCATTTGAATGGGATTCTACGTCGTTACCGTATTCAACGCAGAATTTGCCCTAGTTCTTACATGTATTGCAGAAAATACTAGGTTGAATGGGCAATATTTCGATCAATGACCCGATTCCACCTGCGGTTGGAGGATATTTTTGACCGCCTTTCTTTGGAAAAACGCTGTCAGCGTAGGCGATGTTGAGCCTTTCGTTTAGCCAGCGGCAAACAACCATCGAAAAACCTGCACGGAATTTAACGAGTCGCGAATGGGAATTGTACGATTAGGCAGGTTTCTTTAAAAAAACCAGGCAGCAAGTGTGTAATACCGAAAGTAGCGAAGGGCTATTTCAAATACGATAAATCAGTTTTTGGGCTTAGCACCAGCAAGGTCTCATACATGAGCCGGATGGTTTCTTCGATGTCTGATTTGTGCAGCATCTCTACGGTGGTATGCATATAGCGTAGGGGAATACTGATCAGCACCGACGGGCAACCATCGTTCGCATACGCAAATGAATCGGTATCTGTACCCGTGCTGCGGCTGGCTGCCCGCAATTGGTAAGGGATCTTGTTCTTATCAGCAATATCCAACACCAGTTGTAATAGTTTGTTGTGTACAGCGGGCGCATAGGCCATCGAAGGGCCTTTGCCACACACACAATCACCTTCAATGATTTTGTTCACCATCGGTGTAGAGGTATCGTGCGTAACATCGGTAATGATGGCGATATTCGGTTTGATGCGACGGGCAATCATTTCAGCACCACGCAAACCAATCTCCTCTTGCACTGCATTTACAATGTATAAACCGTAGGGAAGTTTTTTCTTGTTCTCTTTGAGCAAACGCGCCACCTGCGCAATCATAAAACCGCCAATTCGATTGTCGAAAGCACGGGCGATATAATTGTTGTTTGCGAGTTCATCAAAACCATCCTGGTAGGTCACGACCGATCCAATGCGGATGCCCAGTTCTTCCACTTCTTTTTTATTGCGCGCACCACAATCGAGAAAAAGATTATCAACCTTGGGCGATGGTTCTTTTTGGTCGGGATTACCCAGCCGAGTATGAATGGCCGGCCAGCCAAACACCGCTTTCACCGGGCCTTTTTTACCATGAATCAACACGCGCTGTGCGGGCGCTACCTGGTGGTCAACACCGCCATTGCGTTTGAGATAAATAAGACCTTCGTTGTTGATATAATTCACAAACCAACTGATCTCGTCGGCATGCGCTTCGATCACTATTTTAAAAGGCGCGTCGGGATTGATGACGCCCACCACGGTACCATAGGGATCCACAAAATGGGTGTCCACATAGGGCTTCAGGTAGTTCAGCCATACTTTCTGTCCGGCAGCTTCAAAGCCGACCGGCGAAGGGGTGTTGAGGTAGTCTTTGAGAAACTGGTGGGTGCTGTCGTTTAAAAGGCCTTTCTTTTTCTTCGCTGATTTTGCAACTGCCATGAAATAAAAAAATTTTACTGGCCCAAGAGTACAAAGGGCCGGGTGGTAAGGGTATCGCTCAGGTTACCGGCCTTGTCTTTCACCACAATCTTTAATTGCAGCGTATCATTCTGGTCGGGCTGGCTTTGCAGGAACTGAACATATAAAGCCGAATGGGTGAAATTAAGTTCAATTTCGCCCTTGGAGTTATCAGGAAATTCAGGGAGGCTGCCGTAGATCGGGAAATACGGACGAATGGGTTCACGCGTATTCAGCAACACCGGAATATAACAAATGGATGAGTCGCGAATACCTGAAAGATCACCCTCTTTGTCGGTGTATTTCAGCGTAAAACCAAATACGCCCTCGGGCACATAAGGCACCACCGTGGGTTGGTCAACCAGTTCCAACTGCGGCTTGGTTTCATAGTTGCTCTTACCGCAGGCAGTCATTCCCACTAAAAAAATCAATGCAGCGAGGCCGGGCAAAAACGATTTCCGAATCATATTGCATCTATCTTGCGAACGAATTTATCAACTACCGGGTGATAAACCTAACATGCGAAGCGAATTGATTCATAAAATTTTCCAATTGCAGGGCGCGCCTTCGGCGGATCTGTTGTTGGAAGTGTATCGGTACCAGTATGCGTTCAATCCCGTTTACCGGCGCTGGTGCGATGCGATCGATCGCGCGCCACAACAAGTGAACCAGCCCGCGTTGATTCCTTTTCTGCCGATTTCTTTTTTCAAAACGCATGCCGTGCAAACGGGTGATTTTACCCCCGAATCCTGGTTCGAAAGCAGTGGCACAACGGGCAGTGTTAACAGTCGGCATTTTTTAAGATCGATGGATCTCTATCGCCAGAGTTTCCTGGCGGGTTTTCGGCGCTTTTATGGTGAGCCGGGTGATTATTGCATATTGGGACTATTACCGGCCTACCTGGAAAGAGCCCACTCTTCGCTGGTGGTAATGGTCGATGAACTGATCCGCTTATCGGGCCATCCGCAAAGTGGCTTCTATTTATATGACCAGGAAAAGCTGGCCGCTACCCTGCAAAACCTGGAAAATGCCGACCAACAAACGATTTTGTTCGGCGTCACTTTTGCCCTGATCGATTTTGCCGAACGCTTCCCCATGCCGCTGCGGCACACCATTATAATGGAAACCGGCGGCATGAAAGGCCGTGGCAAGGAGCTTACCCGGGCTGAATTGCACGAAATTTTTGCCAGCGCTTTTAACCAGCCAGCCATCCACGCCGAATACGGTATGACCGAACTCTTGTCGCAGGCCTATGCCCGCAACCAGGGAATTTTTTATGCCCCACCATGGCTGCAAGTGATATTGCGAATCGATGATGATCCACTGATTATTAAGGAGATAGAGACAATTACCGACCAGGGAATTATCAATATAATCGACCTTGCCAACCTCGATTCTTGCTGCTTTATAGCCACCGACGACCTGGGTCGGCTACATCCCGATGGCGGCTTTGAGGTGCTGGGGCGGGTCGACCAGGCCGATATAAGGGGTTGTAGTCAATTGGCAGTTTAAAATATTTTTAATTTTTATGCAGCACATCCGAATCGGGTGTGGTCTTTTCAACAGGAAGGTATCTGTTTACCATCTTTCTGACCAGAACTTACTGCTTAACTGCTTACCGCCACTAACCGGGATCTTTGGGATCCCGGTTTTTATTTGATCGATTTGATAAAGGCAATACTTACCGGCACCTGCTCAAACGACCGGTCGCTCTCATCTTCTATATAATACTTTTTAATCCCGATTTTTTGCGCTGTTTGCAAAATAGCCACCATATCGAGTTGCCCCTGCCCCACCGGCACATTGTTATTGCCGGATGTGCCGCCAGTGGGACTTCGGGCCACCCCGGGTTTCAGGTCTTTAACATGCATTAAATAAAATCGTTTCGGGTATTTTTTCAACAGCTCAACGGGGTCTTTGCCGGGAAAATAAACCCAGAGGATGTCCATTTCAAAGCCCACATACCGCGGGTTGGTTTTGGCTGCCAGCAGGTCGAAATAGGTTCCCTTGCCCCAATCGGCAAATTCGTAGCCGTGGTTGTGGTAGCAGAACAGCAATCCGTATTGGTCTTTGAGTATTTTACCGGCTGCATTGAAATCATTGGCGGCCTTCAAGGTGGTGGCTTCGGTAAAGCCGGTCGAATCGTGCGGAATCCAGGCCACCCGCACATAAGACGCCCCCAGGGTTTTAGCCGCCTGCCCTACTTCATCGGTTTTTTTGGTCAGGTCATCATAACTCACCCCATAAGAAGAGCAGGTGAGCCCGCGCTCGTCCAATAGTGCCTTTAGTTCTGCCGCTGTTTTGCCAAATAAACTGGAGAATTCAATATCGCTAATGCCCATGCCTTTGATGGCATCGAGTGTTCCGGGCACATCTTTGGCAAAGGCATCGCGAAAGCTATAGGAAACCACGCCGGGTTGGATTTGTGCACACAAAGCATGCACTAACAGGCAGGCACAAACGAAAACGACTATTTTCTTCATCATGAACATTTTTATGGTTGCCGGTTACAGTGTTGGTGCCCAGCCTTTTTCATATTCGCGGGTCCACAACTTGGTCGCGGCGCTATTGTTGATGATATGCCCGTTACTGGCATCGCAGTGCAATACTGATCCGGTACGATAAGCGATATTGCCCAATTGCGGTAGCAGCGTAGAGATCTGCCCTTCCGTAATGGGCGAAGTTAGTGTTGTTTTTCCCCTGATACTATCGGCAAAATTGATCAGGTGCAGCGCATCGAGGGTTTCTCCCATGCCTACATTGGTTGCTTCAATTTGTCCAACGTTGCTTTTCACTTCGCGCACCAACTTTCCCTTTTCATCGTGAATGCGGTAATCATCGCCACCCGGTATCACCAGGCTGCCTTGGGTACCATAAAAAATGACGCCGCGCGTGCTGCCTTCCTCCGGATAAATATTGCAACTGCGGCTCTCCCAGGTGATGGCCGTATTATTGGGAAATTCGTAGGTGATGGTTTGGGTATCGGGGGTTTGCCAATCGTCTTTGAATTGAAAGCGACCACCGGCCGACACCACCTTGGTCGGGAAACTTACGCCGAGTCCCCAGCGCATCACATCCAATTCATGGGTGCCATTGTTCAAAGCTTCGCCCGTGCCCCAATGCCAGAACCAATGCCAGTTATAGTGAATCAGGTTGTCCTGGTAAGGTCTGCGTGGCGCCGGCCCCTGCCATAAATCATAATTAAGATGGTCCGGTACAGGCACCAACTTACCGGTGCCAATACTGCCCCGGTTATTGCTGTACCAGCCTTTGGCAAAATAAGGTCGACCTATAATACCGTCTTTCAGTTCCTGCATAGCGTGTTGCACACCCGGAAATGAGCGGCGCTGGTTGCCCATCTGGATCAGGCGATTGTATTTCTTGGCCGCCTTCACCAGCATTTCGCCTTCGGCCGGATTGTGCGAACAGGGTTTTTCAACATATACATGTTTACCGGCTTGTACCCCCAACATCGTCGCTGGCGCATGCCAGTGATCAGGCGGTGCTGCCACCAACGCATCGATGTCTTTTGATTCAAGCATCTTACGTACATCTGTAAACGCTTTTGGCTTTTTGCCGGTTTTCTTTTCAATGAGGGCGATGGTTTTAGCAAGCACTTTGCTGTCTACATCACAGATGGCACCGACTTCTACATTGGGCAAGGCCGAGAATAATGAGGCGAGGTATTCACCCCGGCTATTGGTGCCCATCACGCCCACCACCAGTTTTTCATTGGGGGAACCATTGAATGCCAGCAAGGGAAAATCAGCAACAAGTAAGGCAGATCCGGCCAAAGCCGTTTTGCGCAAAAAATCGCGGCGGGAAGCAGTCGTCAACTTTCGCATGGGTTATAATTTGCGGATATAAATATTCTTGAAGGCCACCCGGTTGCCATGATCCTGCAACAAGATACGGCCGGCCTGCACCAGACCAAAACCAGGCAGGTCTTTGTACTTGCTGATCGCGATTAGGTCGTTAAATGCCTGGCTGCCTCTTTCGTAGCTAAGCACTTTTTTACCATTGAGCCAATGTTCTACATGACTGCCTTTTGATACTATGCGGGCATGGTTCCATTCACCCGTCGGGTTCACTTTTTTGTTAGCGGCGGCGGGAATCAAATCGTAGAGCGAACCGATGGTGCGGTTGCCATTGCGACCCAGTTTCGCATCGGGATGATGGACATCGTCGAGTACCTGGAATTCCAAACCCAGGGCCGAACGCGGATTCGCCGGCACCGGTTGGTTGGGATCAACAAAATATTTTATGCCGCTGTTGGCGCCTTCGGTTAAACGGAAATCAACCAGCAATTCAAAATCACTGTAGAGCGCGCGGGTAACGATATCGCCGCCATTTACAGACTCTTTCCCTTCTGCAGGAAGTACTTCGATGATACCGTCGTGGATCGACCAACCCTGCGCCGGAAAATGATCAAGAAAAGCGCCTTTCCAACCCGTCGTGTCCTTGCCATTGAAGAGCAGGGTCCAGCCTTGCTTTTTTTGTTTGGGCGATAAATTATTGTCCTGCGCAACAGCAGACAATGTAGCCAGCACCAGCAGGCAAACAGCAATCCTTCTCATGACTGAAATTTATCTAAAAAACAGGTGACATATTCACTCAGTCCTTTTCCAACCGATAGATCTCCTGAATATCCTTGAGAATATGTGCAAAATCCAATTTTAAGTCGATCAGTTTGCCATTGTGTAAATCGAAAACCCAGCCATGCACCGTCGGGTAACCATGATCGTTATAAGCCTGTTGCACACTGGCAAGCTTGATTACATTGACGCATTGTTCCTGCACATTTAATTCTACCAGTCGGTTGTACCGGGCCGTTTCGTTGGTAATGGCATTGAGCTCTTTGCGGTGCAAGCGGTACACATCCCTGATATTGCGCAACCAGGGGTTTAGAATGCCCAGGTCTTTGGCCTGCATAGCGGCTTTTACGCCACCACAATTGTAATGTCCACAAACAATGATGTGTTTTACGCCGAGGTAACGAACGCCATAGTTGAGTACCGACATCACGTTAAGATCAATCGAGTTTACCAGGTTGGCTACATTGCGATGTACAAACACTTCGCCGGGTTGCAAACCCATAATTTCTTCGGCCGTAACGCGACTATCACTGCAGCCGATATAGAGATAATCTGGTTGCTGGTCGCGGGCGATTTTTTCAAAAAACTGTTTATCTGTTGCCTGCTTTTCTGCTATCCACTTTTTGTTGTTCTCAAAAATCTGGTCGTAACTGGTCATATGTTATCGTTTCTGCTAATGTAGGAAGACCTCGTCAGTAAAGAACCAGCCTTTTTGTCCTTTACCCGGATGCCAGTTGGGTATGCGCTGTACATTAACAACTTTTAATTCTATGCGAGTAAGAACGGTGGGTTTAAAGTTCAATTCATAGAGCCTTATATCGGCGGGTACAATTTTACCCGGTTGTGTTGGGGTCAGTTTTGCCAATAGTTTCATGGGCCCTTTGTCTGCTCCCCACACTTCCATTTGCTGCGGCGGAAAAAGATAACTGTTATTGTCATCCAACACACTTACGGCTACCTGGTGCAGGGTGGTCGGCTGTTTGAAACTCATCGCCAAAAGCATGGGTGATTTTCGGAAACCTGTCCACGGCGTAGCGCTAAACACCGTATTCCCTTTTTCGCCATCAAACAATCGCCCTACGCCCCTTTTTTGATACAATGAATCGGGCAGACTTTTGTACCAGGAAGAATCTGGCAACAGTCCTTTCAGGTAGAACTGTCTACTCACGGTGCTGCTGCCCAACCAACCTTTTTTAAAGGCGCGTAGTTTCAGGTTGGTTGACTGCTGCAACAAAACCGGTTTTTCGTACAAGGCGCTGGCGCTGCTATCCGGTTCGGAACCATCAAGGGTATAGCGCAACGCAGCGCCCTTGATATAATGTTTCATCGACACCGACATGCTGTCTTGAAACACCAGTTTGTCTGTTTCAATCACCGGGGCACTCAGGGTGAGCAATACCGTATCAGCATTGAAGCCATTCTCCCATTTGATGGCGGGTTGTGCTTTTGTCAGGGTTTCGAAATCAGCATTGTTGCCGCTGATATTCCAGCAATACACCTTTCGCAGTGCCGGTGCGCCGGCCAGGTTTTTTAAGCCGGTATAGGTCACCGCAGTACCGGAGAGCGACAATTGTTTCAATTGCGGCAGGGTCTTGATAGCGCTCAATGCGGCATCGGTAATTTTAGATCCAGAGAGATGCAATTGTCGCAGGTTGCTGAAACCGGTAATGATTGGTATATCCGCATCAGTCACCGGCATATTGTCGAGATGCAAGGAAACCATTTGCGGGGCAATGGGCTGCAATTCTTTCAACGCGGCATTGTTGTATTGATTGGCGCCAAAAAAAGTCACATCCAGGGCAGGCGAATTGGCAGCAACAGGCGCTACCAACCGGTAATGGCTATTGAGTTTATCAATGAGGGCGGCATCGGCGGGCGCAAACGTGTAGAGCTCGGGGCCACTGTTGTTGAATTTGCCGGCCGTGAGTATGCGAAGACTATCGGTTTCGGGCAGGTCGGCCAGTTTGGTACTCGTATCTGCACCTGCCTTGATCCAGTAATACAAAATGGCCGTTTCTTCTGGCGTCAATTGCGGCTTCGCCTTGGGCGGCATGTGTTTTTTATTATCCAACGGCAGGTGTACGCGCTGCAACAACAAACCGAGATCAGCGGCGGTACTGTCCCACAAAGCACCACTCTTGCCGCCTTTCAATATAGACGTGATATTATCCAGTATCAATTCGCCCTTGGCTTTGGAGGGATTGTGACAGCCCACACATTTCTCCACCAGGATGGGTTGAATCACATGGTCAAATAATTTCGCTTTCTCAAAAGGCACCATTTCTATTTCATCGTCGCTGGCAATGGGCGCTGTCAAAAAGTTTTCACCATGGGTAATGATACCCCCTTCATGACCGGCTACCAGTAACACCAGCAATGAGAACAGCGACACCGTTGCTACCCGCCAACGCTGTTGACGCAACGGTACCCGAAACAAATACCACAACAAAGTGAACAGTGCCAAACCAACACCCGACCATTTGTGCAAAGCAATTTCTGTGGCATCATAACCCGGTTCGCGCGATAGAAAGAAACCCATCAGCGCCGTGGTTACTGAAGTCAATGCCGCTAACAATAATATAGTATCACCAATGATATATGCACCAGTAGTATTAAACCATTTGAAGCTGATGGTAGTTTCCCAGATAACGGCAAGCAATACCAAAACCAGGGGAAAATGCAATAGCAACGGGTGCATCCTACCCGCCACCTGAAGCCAGGCGGGAAGAACCAGGAAGTCTTCCGTTATTAATAGGAATACCAGCAGACAGTTGGCTGCAAAACAAAGGTTGAACAGAATAGATTTTCCGACGCGCATTAATGTACAGGCGATAATTTATAGGGATAGAGCTGTTTCGAATTCCATTGCGCTACATAGATGCAATCGTCATCGTCGATACATACATCGTGCGGGTAGATAAAATTGGGTGTAGATTGTTCCATTTCCTGCAACTGACCATTGTTGTATACCGGTGCAGTACCACCGAGGTTCGATATTACTTTATTGTCTTTATCGAGTATGGTCACAAAACCGGAATTCTTCCATCGCCGGTTGTTTGATTGCAGCACAGCCGCGTAGAGATAATCACCTTTGATCACCGGCCGGCAAACCCAGGCGCCTGGCAGCGCGATGGTTTCAATATAGTTGCCGTCCATGTCGTAGCGCTTGAAGGCATTCTCCTGGCGCGATGTAACAATTAGCGTGGGCGCTGCGCCGCCACGGGTGTCGATGGTAACACCATGCGCGTTCAACAGGTTTGCTTTTTCGGTACCACGACCACCAAAACTTTTTATATACCGGCCCTTGCTGTCATAGTGGTGAATATAATCTTTGCCATAACCATCGGCCACATAGATATCACCGGTAGCAGTTATGGTCGTTTCGGTTGGAATATATTCTTCTGCCTTGGTATAGAGACCGCTTTCTTTCGGATAATCCAACACCAGCAGTTCCTGTCCGTCCATGGTTGTTTTGATAACCTGGTGACGACTGTTATCGCAAATAAACAACACGTCGGTACCGTTCTCGTTAAACAGCGTTAGTCCATGTGCGCCGGGATAGGTCGTACCCCAGGTTTTCAGCACCTTTCCTTTTTTGCTGTAAATAATGACGTTGTTGTGGGTATCATTTGTCAACAGCAAGATGCGTCCCTTGCTGTCTTGTACCATTTCATGGCAATCTTTTACAGGGTAGCGGGTTGCATCGGCCCGGCTCCATTGGGTATCGAGCCGGTAACGTTTGCCAGCCTGCCCGAGTATGGTTTCTTTGCTCATCAGCGGCGCACTTAAAATGGCGGCGGCTGACAAGGCGCTTTGTTTTACGAAATGCCGTCTTTGCATCAGGTTTTAATTAAATCTTTTACCACATTGCCGGCCACATCAGTCAGTCGATAACGGCGACCCAGGTGTTTGAAAGTAAGTTCTTCGTGGTTGAAGCCCATCAGGTGTAATATGGTTGCGTGGAAATCGTGTACGTGTACCGGGTTGCTGACGATATTATACCCAAACTCATCGGTTTCGCCATATACACCGGGTTTCACACCGCCGCCGGCCATCCAAACTGTAAAGCAACGTGGATGGTGGTCGCGACCATAATTTTCTTTGGTGAGGGTGCCCTGGCAATAATTGGTTCGGCCAAATTCGCCACCCCAAATCACCAGTGTTTCATCCAATAAACCGCGCTGTTTCAAATCGGTGATCAGCGCGGCCGATGCCTGGTCGGTATCAAGACATTGCCCGCGGATCTCGCCCGGCAAATTGCCATGTCCATCCCAACCCTGGTGATAGAGTTGCACAAACCGAACCCCGGCCTCCGACAGTTTTCTGGCCAACAGGCAATTGGCTGCATAGGTACCTGGCGTGAGGCAATCTGCTCCATACATTTTGATGATCGACTCCGGCTCTTTGCTCAGGTCGGTCACTTCGGGCACCGCCGTTTGCATTCGATACGCCATTTCATATTGCTGCACTTTGGCATTGATTTCGGGATCGCCAAATTTGTCGTAGTTCTGTTGGTTAAGCGACGCGAGGTTGTCGAGCATGGTGCGTCTATCCATGCCCGTTATGGCTTCCTGGTTGTTCAGGTACAACACCGGGTTGTCACCGCTGCTAAAGCGAACACCCTGGTGAACTGAATCAAGAAATCCGTTGGTCCACAGTTTCGAATACACCCCCTGCCCATTTCCTTTGCCCTTGCTCAACAATACACAAAAAGCCGGCAGGTTCTGGTTTTCACTGCCCAGGCCATAACTCAACCAGGCACCCATACTGGGTCGATTGCCAACCTGCGCACCGGTTTGAAAAAAGGTTAGCGCGGGATCGTGGTTGATCGCCTCGGTAAACATGCTCTTGATAATACAAATATCATCTACTACCCCGGCTGTATGTGGCAACAACTCTGATATCCAGGCGCGCGACTGTCCATACTGTGAAAAATTAAAGTACGACCCTGCCAGTGGAAACTTCGTTTGGGTGGCAGTCATACCCGTAAGACGTTGGCCCATGCGAACAGAGGCCGGTAGGTCTTCACCAAAGCGCTCCCTCAACACGGGTTTATAATCAAACAATTCCAATTGCGAAGGCGCGCCGTTTTGAAACAGATAAATAATTCTTTTGGCGCGTGGCGCAAACTGCGGCAGTTTCTGCAACATGGCTTCTTCAGCGCTTTCGCCTTTAAAGAGGCCAGGTGCCAACAAAGAGCCAAGGGCAACGCTGCCCACACCCAAGCCCGCCGTGGTAAGAAATCGGCGGCGGTTCATATTGAGATGGAATTCCAGTTGTTCTTTTTCCATGTTTAGGATTTTACAATGGTTTCTTCCATATTATACAATAGATTGATTGTTTTCATCAGTGCGGCAAAAGCCGGTTTGGGCAATTTGTCATCACCCGGGTATTCACCAACAGCCAGTGTTTTTTGCGCATCCAGGCTGCCTTTTTCAAAGGCCTGCAATTGCTGTTGGTAATAGTCTTGCACCAGCTTTTTTTCTTTTTCTGTCATCGGTCGACATAATATCTGCCGGAAGGCTTTGTCGAGGTTCGTATGTGCATCGGCGTTAGCTTCCAGCAATCGTTGTGCAAAAACACGCGAGGCCTCTAACACCGTGGGATCGTTCATCATGGCCAGGGCCTGTAAGGGCGTATTGGTGGGCAGTCGTTTCACTTCACACTGGTCGCGATTGCTAGCATCGAAGAGTATCATCGAAGGCGGTGGTGATGTCAATTTGATAAAGGTATAAATGCCGCGCCGATAGAGATCATCGCCTTTGTCTTGTATATAAGTTGCCAGCACCCCTCGGCCGGAGGTGGCCGACTCCCATAAGCCCTTGGGCTGGTAGGGTTTCACACTGGGGCCGCCTATTTCTTTCACCAGGAGTCCACTGGAAGCCAACACAAGATCGCGTATCGACTCGGCCGACAATCGCACCCGGGGTGCATGCGAATAGTAAGCATTGTCGGGATCGACATTTATTTTTTCTTTGGTCATCACCGCGCTTTGGCGATAAGTAGCACTCATCACCATCTGTTTCACCAATCGCTTGATATTCCAGCCATGTTCCATGAAATCAACGGCCAGCCAATCGAGCAGTTCGGGATGCGTCGGCAGGTCGCCCTGCATACCGAAATCCCCCGCCGTTTTAACGATGCCTTTGCCGAAAATCTCCTGCCAAATTTGGTTTACAAAAACGCGGGCAGTGAGGGGATTCGACCGATCAACCGTCCACCGCGCAAGCCCCAGCCGGTTTTGCGGTAAGTCGGCACTATCGTATTTCATCACTGCTGGCAGGGCTGCTGGTCGCACGATATCCCCATGTTGGTCGTACACCCCCCGGTTTAATATATAGGTTTTGCGCAGGGTATCCAGGTCGCCCATCACCGAAACAAACATCCTGGCTGTGTCTTTGACGTTGATAAACTGTAAAGTATGCTGAATATCTTCCTGTGTTAAAGTCAGTACGGGATTTTTAGCCGGCTTGGAAATGGATACATCGCCTTCATAACCATTTTCATTTAAATTGTTGAAAAAAGCGAAAAGCTGGAAATAATCCTTTTGCGATATGGGGTCGTATTTGTGATCGTGACATTGTGCACATTCAACGGTTAAGCCCAGTATGCCTTTACTATAGGTTTTTGTTTTATCCAATATGTATTCAACGCGGTATTCTTCGGGTATAACGCCGCCTTCTTCGGTGTATTTGTGGTTTCTAAAAAAGGCCGTGGCAAGAACTTGTTCCTTGGTAGCCTCCGGCAGCAGGTCGCCCGCAATCTGCCAGGTAAGAAACTGATCATAGGGCATGTTCTCGTTGTACGCATGAATCACCCAGTCGCGCCAGGCCCATTGCGTCCGAATATTATCATCCTGGTAACCATAGCTGTCGGCATACCGTGCCACATCCAGCCAATGCACCGCCATTTTCTCGCCATATTGTGGCGTAGCCAGTAAAGCATCTACCTGTTTTTCATAATTGGCGGCCGAAGGATCAGCGGCAAACTTGTCCATGGCGTCGAGGGTAGGCGGCAAACCGGTGAGGTCGAGCGTAACTCTTTTCAGCAAAGTGGCAGGATCAGCTTCTTCGTTGGGGCTGAGGCCTTTGTTCTGCAATTTCTGTAATACAAAATAATCGATCTCGTTTTTGGCCCATGTTGCATTTTCGGGCGTCGGCAGGGGCGCTTTTACGGGCGCGGTGAAAGCCCAGTGCCGTTCGTACTTGGCACCCTGCTCAATCCACTTTCTGATAAGGCCGGTTTCTGTTGCCGTCAGCAAACCCAAGTGTGATTCGGGCGTAGGCATTTGGTAGCCGGGATCGGTGGAAGTGATTCTTTTGTATAGTTCGGAAGAATCGGGAAACCCGGGAACAATCGCAAATGCACCCTTGGTTTCGCGAAGGGCGGCATACGCACCCTGGGGATTATCGAGTCGAAGCCCGGCCTCCTGGTGATTGGCATCAGGGCCATGGCATTTAAAGCATTTGTCAGAAAGTATGGGTCGAACATGGAAGTTATAGCTCACCTGTTCGGGCAATTTCTCCGAATGGGCGGCGGGGTGCATACATGCGATGCCCATAACTACCAGGGCGACCAGAATGGCAACTACAATCGAATACCTTAGCATGGTCACTAAAGATAAAAATAATAACGGCAACGCCTACAGGAGGTTAATACTCGCGCAAAAATTGATAAATTATGAGGAAAATAGTTCCCAGAGGCGGCTGCAGGCCGCTGGCATATTCTTTTTATTCATTGTTAAAACAGCTATTATGAGAGACTGGCTTAGAACATTGATCGCAGGCTATGGCGCTTACAAATGGGGCGGTGGCTGCCTCGGCACCATTGTGGTATTTTTTATTATTTATTGGCTACTGGGTTATGCCCATTGCTAAGGTATCTTAATACATTATTAATATAGTACGGTAGGAACAGCATTCATCTATTTTGAAAAAAATCATTCTTATCATCGGTGCGCTTGTGCTGGTAGCTGCAGGCGTAGGCTACTGGTATTTTAAAAAATACCTGAAAAGTGCTGATTTTAGTCAATCGATGCGCGATCGGTTGACCGAATTGGTGCGCGACAAAAGCAATGGTCGTTACTCGATTAGCATTGGCGAGATTTATTTGAATCCCGATAAACAATCGGCATCGGTTCGTGATATACGACTCCTGCCAGACACCACACTGATCACCACCGGCATGCTTTACAGCGTGCAATTGGATAACCTGCTCCTGAAACAGGTAGACATCGCCGCCTTGTTGGCCAATCAATCGGTTAACCTGGGTAATATCACAGTGGCCGGAGGCAAAATCGATATCAGTAACCTGGGTAAACCTATCGCTACCACCCAGGATACTACCCAAAAAGCGGGCGTGAAAGAAAACAAACACAAACTATTTACATCGCTCCAGCAATCGCCGCTCACTGGTATACAAATCGATTCTTTACAACTCGACCAGGTAGAACTGGTGTACCACAATCACAATAAGAAAACCCAATCGATTAAAAACATGCACATCGACCTGATCGGTTTGGCCATCGATTCCAGCGCCATGGTCGATACCAGCAGGGTTTTGTTTTCAAAAGCGGTGACGATCGCAATTGATAGTATTAATGTGCCGGTATCGAACGACAAATACCGCCTGAAGGCCGATAAGTTATTGCTGAGCATGGGCGAAAAAAACATGGCCCTGGTGAAGAACCTCGCCTTACAGTCGATACCGGTGCGATCGATGGAAGCAGCCGCCGCAGCCACCGGCATCCAGAAAGATGTGTACGACCTGAAGTTGAAAGAAATTACTGCCAACGGCTTCGACTACACAGCGCTGTTAGAAGACAGCACCATCATTGCTACTTCTGTTTTATTGAGCGAACCAAGTTTGTCGGTTTTTAATGATAAAACGAATCCGCCCGCAACAGAGAGCAAGCTGGGAAAATACCCGCATCAACTCCTCCGCAAACTGCCTTATAAAACTGATATCGGAACAGTGCTGATAGAAAATGGATCTGTGCTGTACCAGGAAAAAAATGAAAAGGGGGATGGCATTGGTAAGGTTGTTTTTACGCGCATCAATGGCAAATTAGGACCGTTGCTGGATGACGGTGTACAACCGCAACCCCTGAGAGCGAATTTTGAAGCCTGGTTCATGGACAAGGCGAAAACAACGGTGCAATTTGATTTTCCGGTTTCCAACGATGGGCAGTTCATCGTTAGCGCACGCTTCTCCCCTTTTGCAGCCAGTATACTCAATGCAGCAACCCTGCCCCTGGGCAATACAAAAATTGCTTCGGGCGATATCCGTCGACTGGATTTTACGGTGAAAGGAAACAACAATGCCGCGCGTGCATCAACCACCCTGACCTATACCAACCTGAAAATTGAAGTCATGAAAGGTGACCAGGCATCCGGTTTCCAAAAACGCGGACTGCTAACAGCCATTGCCAATAATTTTGTGCTTACCAATACCAACCTGCCGGGCGATAAACACAAAGACCAAACCAGCGCCACTTACCGGCGGGTGCTCAGTAAGTCGTTCTTCAATTTGGTGTGGAAATCTGTTTTTTATGCCGTGAAAGAGAATGTGGGTGTGGGATTGATGGGAAAAGACAAAGAACGGGCCGTGATCCACCAATAACCAGTACAAAATTATTGTACCTTGGCGGCCATGTTTTCAAGCGATGATATCAAGAAGAAGCTCGGCTATGCGGCAGCCGACTATGTACAGAATGGCATGACGATTGGCGCCGGAACGGGAACCACCGCTTATTGGTTTTTGCAGGCCTTGGCCGCCAGGATTAAAGACGGGCTCGAAGTAGTTGCTGTTCCTACCTCCGCGCAAACGGCCAGGGTATTACGCGAGCAAGGTGTGCCCTTGAAAGACCTGAATGAAGTAGATAGTATTGACCTGGTCATTGATGGGGCTGATGAAATCGACCCTGCTTTCAACCTGATCAAAGGCGGAGGCGCGGCACACTTGCAAGAAAAAATGGTAGCGGCGGCCGCCAAAAAAATGTTGGTGTTGGCCGATGAATCGAAACTGGTGGCAGTATTGGGAAAGTTTCCCTTACCGGTAGAAGTGATCCCCTATGGCTATCGACAGGTGGCCAAAAAAATCAGGGAAAAATACGGCATTGAAACCATATTGCGGTTAAGAGACGGCAAGCCCTTGATCACCGATCATGGACACAATATACTTGATTGTCATTTTCAAAAAATTGAACACCTGCATGCGGTACATGCCTGGTTGAACCAGGTACCCGGCGTGGTCGACAACGGACTTTTTCTCGGGTATGCAACTGCTACCTTGATCGGTTATAAAGACGGTGCTTTGGTCTATACGGAAAAATAATTCGCATGAAAAAATATTGGCTATTGCTGGTACTGGCAGCCGCCTTCTCTAACGGTCAGGCACAGTCGAAAAAGAAATCAGGCAATCCATTGTTTCCCGGTTGGTATGCCGATCCGGAAGCATTGGTGTTTGGCAAGGAATACTGGATATATCCCACTTACTCGGCCAAATATGAAGAGCAGGTTTTCATGGATGCCTTTTCTTCCAAAGACCTGGTCAACTGGACCAAACATCCGCGCATCATTGATACGGCTGCCATTAAATGGGCCCATCGCGCCATGTGGGCGCCATCTGTCATTGAAAAAGAGGGTAAATATTTTTTATTCTTTGGTGCGAACGATATCCAGAACGACCAGGAAAAAGGCGGCATTGGGGTAGCGGTAGCTGATCATCCAGGTGGCCCTTTTAAAGATTACCTGGGCAAACCCCTGATCGATCATTTTGAAAATGGCGCCCAGCCGATTGACCAGTTTGTTTTTCACGATCGCGATGGACAGTATTACCTGATATATGGTGGTTGGCGGCATTGCAATATTGTTCGATTGAAAAATGACTTTACCGGTTTTGAACCCTTTCCAGATGGAACGGTGTTTAAAGAAATCACGCCTGATAAATATGTAGAAGGGCCGTTTATGTTTATCCGCAACGGCAAATATTATTTTATGTGGTCAGAGGGTGGCTGGACAGGCCCGGACTACAGTGTTGCTTATGCCATTGCCGACAATTTGCTGGGGCCATTTAAGCGGCAGGCAAAAATATTACAGCAGGATTCGACCATTGCCAATGGGGCGGGCCACCATTCCATTATTAAAGTGCCTGGCAAAGACAAATACTTTATCATTTACCACCGTCGGCCAAACGAAAACAAGGCCCGTGACGCACGCGAAACCTGTATTGAAGAATTGAGATTTGACAAAGATGGTTTGATCCTGCCGGTAAAAATTACCAAAGAAGGGGTTGGTCCTGAACCAATTCGCTAGACCGGGAATTTTCCCCTACCCAAAAACCGGAAACGTTAATAACTTTTTGATCAGATATTAAAAAACCACGCTATTTTGGAACAATGGATAACCACTATTCCACCCTTCAAACCATCTATTCGATAGTGAAAGACGACAATGATCCTACTAGCTTTCCCTGCAAGCCGGCGCAGATTATTGTTCGTCAGTTTCTGCCGTGGGATACGATTTTAGAACATATCCATTTGTTGCACCAGGAAGGCCTGGTTCGACTGCAGCAACACGACCGTTTTACCCAAGTGAATATTACTGAAGCCGGTCTGGTTCGCGCCGGCAGCCAGTCGCAGGCGGTGTAGCGGATTCGCTAAAACTATTTTTTGTATGATTCGAGTCAAGCACCGGATCATTTTTGTTTTATGGCTTTGCGGCCTGTTATTATCGTGCAGTGAAAACAACGATACACTGCCGACATTGCCAGCCAACGATAACCAACCAACCAGCTTTCCAACAGCCTGGGGACAGGTCGTTCGATTGCAGGTGCCCGATGTCTGGCTTCCGTAGAAGAGCCAAACAAAACCACTCGCGCTTTCGCAATTACCCGCCACTCGTTTTGACAATAGTGCAGAACAGCCGTTGCCAGCATCGTCGCCCACGATACCCTGCAAATTATCGGATGTGCCGAAACATCCATTCAACCTGACACAACTACCGGCACAAGATTTAACCATTCAAGTGGAGAAAATTCGCTTTCCCGATACCTATCCCGTGCAGTTGCAGGCAAAACAGGCTGTTAAATGGCCTATTTATGGCTTTAGCGACTTGCTGAACAATGTGGTCTGCCAAGCGGTTTTTGAAGACCGGCAGGGCTTTTTGTGGATTGGCAGCGACAATGGACTGTATCGTTGGGATGGCACCGAATTGCAACATTGGATAGGCGCCGACCTGGTAAAAAAATGTGTCGGCATTTACCAGACAAAAGCGGGACTCATCGCCATTGGTACCGTCGGCAATGGTTTGTTTATCATCGATCCGTTGAAAATGACGATGCTCAGGTTGACCAATAAAAACGGCTTATTCAATAGTAATATCGCGAAAATCACTGAAGACCGCCAGGGACGTATATGGACTTCTACCACGCCGACAGATACGGGCGGTCTCAACATCATCGACATGCAGCAGCAACGGTGTTACTACATGCGCAGCACCAGTGTCGGTTTGAGTCCCCAGACTTTTTTTGGCGATATTATTTGCGACAAAGAGGGGGCAATGGTAACAGTGGCTTCGCCCGGCGGGATACTATATATCAATCCGCAAAAGACCAGCTATCAGTTGTTGAATAATATACCCGGCAAATCAGCCGTTACCGATACCATGAGTTTGATTAGCCTTGTTGCAGACGAAAACAACGGCTACTGGGCAGGATCTGTTTTTGGCCCTTTTGCTTACTGGTCGCCATCCAAAGACAGCCTTCAATTATTTGGCCAAAAACAGGGAATAAGTAGCGGCTATTCATTGACCATCCTGAAAGACAGTCGCGGCAGAATTTGGCGGGGCTTTTCCAACGGTAATGGGTACTCATCGAGAGGTCTCTTGGTGATTGATCCTAAAAAACAAACCCGAGACAGCCTGGATCTTTCCGAAGGATTGAATAGCATTTTCATAAACAGTATGATTGAAGACCGATATGGTCAGGTTTGGATTGCCTCGTCGAAAGGAGTCAACATGTTGCCGAATGCAGAAAACAATTTTAAACATATTGGCGAATTGCCATTAAGCTGTTTACTGGAAGACCATCAACAGAAAATCTGGATGGGCTCCCTCAACCAGGGATTGCGATGGCTTGATCCAAGCAATAACCAACAAAAAACAATCAATACCCGGAACAACCAGATACAGTTTATCAGAGAAGTAAATGGAGAAATTTGGGTTTCGACAGAAACGGGTTTCGATGTTATTCCGGCCGACCGATCGCATATCCAGTACCTAGCGTCTACGCCAGGAAATAAATCGGCGCTGTCGTTGTTGGCAACCGCTTTGCCAAACAACGAAGTATTGACAGGTGGCTACCCCAATACCGGACTTGACATCATTTCGAGCGACAGAAAAAGAGTAAAACGAATCAGAAAAGAACAAGGTCTTACTGATTCTACTGTTTTAGAGATCAAGAAAACCAGCCATGGCAGTTATATAACTTATTCAAATAACAATGGCCTGGGGTTGATCGATCCCGACCTGAAATCAATTCGTTACCTCGAAGGCTTTCCTAAACTAAAAGCAAAGAACAGTGACGCATTGCTGTATGTTGACCTGAATGATCGTATTTGGCTGGCCGGCTCTTCTTTTGGGCTTTACTGCATATCACCCGCCGGCGACAGCCTTTGGCAATTCAACACCAAAAAAACCTTGCCCGACGAAACAATTCTTTCATTAATAGGCAATAAAACCGGCGTTTATGTTGGCACCAAGACCGGCTTGACCAGGATACTGCCACCGTATATAACAGGCGCTAAGGCCTGGCAATTTCGCAGCATCGACGGAAAAGCTGGCTTCAGTAAACAAGCCCTCTCCTATGCTTCTGACATGCTTAGTTCTACCGGCGAATACTGGCAAGGCGATATCGGCGTTGCCCTATTTACCAAACCGGAAATTATTTTAGGACTCAATGATTCAGGGCGCACCATCATTACAAGAGTGAGCATGTTCAACAACGATATTGGCAATTTAGACAGCGCCCGCTATCGCGACAACAAAGAGGTGATTTTTGCGCTTCCGGCCAGCAATCAATTTGCCCGCGAAAAGAACTACCTGCAATTCAGTTTTACCCGACTGGGATTAACGCAAAAAGGCAACACGAAATTCAGTCACTTTTTATCGGGAGTTGACAGTGCCTGGAGCCTGCCATCAACCCAAACGGATTCACGATACTATCCCGATTTGTCTCCTGGAAAATACGTGTTCAATGTGGTTTCGTCCACCAATGGCGACTGGTCGCCAGTGGAATCATATGCATTCACCATCTTACCCTATTGGTATAAAACCTGGTGGGCCTTTCTGCTTTTTGCCGCATTAACGGGTTTGTTGATATGGCAAGGGTATATTTTCATACACAACCGGCAGTTAACAAAAGAAAATCTTCGCCTGGAAACAACCGTAAAAAAAAGAACAGAGGCCTTGGAACAGTCGCTCGCTCATTTGCGACAAACCCAACAGCAGTTGATACAGGCAGAAAAAATGGCTTCGCTGGGTGAACTTACTGCCGGCATCGCCCACGAAATACAAAACCCTTTAAACTTTGTCAACAACTTTTCAGAGATCAACAAAGAGTTGCTGACTGAACTGAAAGAAGCCATCGACAAAGGGAACAATGATGAGATTGCAGCGATCACCAACGATCTCTTTGACAACGAAGAAAAAATCAATCAGCATGGCAAAAGAGCGGAGTCGATCGTAAAAGGCATGTTACAACATTCGCAAAAGAATACTGGTGAAAAAACAGCTACCGACATCAACAAACTGGCCGATGAATATCTGCAGCTATCGTATCATGGCATAAGAGCAAAAGACAAGTCATTTTCGGCCCGCGTACAGACCCAATTTGACCATTCGATAGACAAGGTGCACATCGTTGCCCAAGATGTAGGAAGAGTGCTGTTGAACCTATACAACAATGCTTTTTATGCGGTGAATGAAAAGACAAAACAGCAACTGCCGGGGTATGAACCAACTGTTAGTGTCAGTACAAAAAAACTGGCCGACAAAATTGAAATTCGCATCCGCGACAATGCGAACGGCATCCCGCCACATGTGATTGACAAAATATTTCAACCATTCTTTACCACCAAACCAACCGGGCAGGGTACCGGCCTCGGTTTGTCCATTAGTTATGATATCATCACAAAAGTACATGGCGGCTCTATCCAGGCTGTGTCAGAACCGGGCTCCTTTACGGAGTTCATTATCGGCTTGCCAACTGTTTAGTCGGCCACCTGAATGGCTGTTTGGTCACCGTTTAGCATTTCAATCAAATTCGCAATGAGGCCGGTCCAACCGGTTTGGTGCGAAGCACCCAGCCCCATTCCATTATCGCCGTTGAAATATTCAAACAACCGGTTGTATTGGTAGAAATTTGGATCTGATTGTAACAGGGATTGTTCACCAGCCACCGGTAACAACCCATTTTTGTTGGGCAAATAAATGCTCAACAATCTTTTGGCCAGTTCGGTGCCAACATCTTTTAGCGATAAATAATTACCAGACGCAGTGGGATATTCAACGGTAAAGTCGTCGCTGTAATAGAAATGAAATTTTCGCAGGCTTTCGATTATCAGGAAGTTCATCGGCATCCAGATGGGTCCACGCCAGTTCGAATTACCGCCATACATAAAACTATCGCTTTCTGCGGGCAGGTATTTCACTTCCAGGTCAGTACCGTCAAAATGCATACGGAATGGATATTCGTCGTAGATTTTCGACAATGACCGAATGCCGTAGTCGCTTAAAAATTCCGTTTCGTCCAGCATACGGGCCAGTAACTTTTTCATGCGGTGTCCCCGCAACAAACTCAGGAGATGCTTCTCGTCCTTGCCGGTTTCATTCCAACGCGAAACCAGGCTCGCCAGGTCGGGCCGGTGGCGCAGGAACCAGTCCATGCGACCAGCGAATTCGGGGTGTTTGTCGAGCGTTTCTTTGGTAATCACTTCAACCGCAAATAAGGGTATGATGCCGACCATGCTTCGCAATTTCATTTTCTCGATGCTACCATCGGGCAAACGGAACTGGTCGTAGAAGAATTGGTCTTCTTCATCCCACAAACCACTATTGTCTTTTCCCATAAAAGCCATGGCGCCGGCGATGTATAAGAAATGTTCAAAAAACTTGGTAGCCATGCCGAGATAGGATTTATTATAGTCGGCCAATTCCAATGAAATATGCAACATATTCAGTGCATACACGGCCATCCAACTGGTGGCATCGGCCTGTTCAATCGAATAGCCACTGGGCAGGGTTGTACTGCGATCGAACACGCTAATATTATCCAGGCCGAGAAAGCCCCCTTCAAAAACATTGCTGTTGTTGCGGTCTTTTCGGTTCACCCACCAGGTAAAATTGATCACCAGTTTATGAAAGACGGTTTCCAGGAAAGCATAATCCTTGACCCCTTTTTGTCGCGCATCCAGTTTGTACACCCTGAATACAGCGCCTGCATGCACCGGCGGATTGGCATCTTGAAAAGACCATTCATATGCCGGCAACTCACCCGCCGGATTCATATACCATTCTTGCGTGAGCAACAATAATTGCGCTTTCGCAAAATCTGGATCCACCAGCGCCAGCGTTACGCAATGAAAGGCAAGATCCCAGGCGGCGTACCAGGGAAACTCCCATTTGTCGGGTACGGAAATCACATCGTCGTTGTAAACATGCGTCCAGTGAGCATTTCGGCCATGCTTTCTACTTTCGGGTGGCGGCGGGAACGCGGGATCACCATCCAGCCACTGCTGCACTTTATACGAATAGAATTGTTTGTTCCACAACATGCCGGCAATGGCCTGTCGGTGTAAAGATTTTTGCGTGCTGTCTTTGATCAAGGTCTGCTGTTGGTCGAAGAAATCGTCGGCCTCTTTGACTCTCTGTGCAAACAGCGTGTCAAAGCCATCAAAGGGTCGGTGTTGCTGCTGACGGCAAAGCCTCAAACGAAATGTAGTTGAACCGCCAGGCTGTATCACCAACTCTTTTACACAGGCTGCCTTGGTGCCTGTACAAGATGTATTTACAGATGAACTTCCGTGAATGATATAATCGTTGATCCCATCTTTCGGATAGGGAGAACCGTTAGCGACCCCGTACAGGCGACTGTTGTTCGACTCGTTTTCACAAAAAACCATTTGATCGGCACCCTCTACATAGAGCCATTGCATTTCCAGTTCATCATGTTGAATATGTATGGCATTGCCGTTTTGCTTCAATTGCGGCTTATACGGATGCCGGCCCCAAGACCAGGTATTCCGAAACCAGATCGTCGGCAGCGCTACCAGGCTGGCTGCATGCGTTGACCGGTTGACCACTTCCAAACGAATCAAAATATCCTCCTTATCGGCCTTGGCATAGTCTATGAAACAGTCGAAGTATTCGCCATTGTCAAAAACACCAGTATCGATGAGCTCAAATTCGGGGTCTTGTTTACCCCGACGGGCATTTTCATCCACTAACAGTTGATAGGGAAATGCATGCATCGGGTATTTATACAACATTTTCATGTAAGAATGTGTAGGTAGTGCGTCGAGGTAATAATACATCTCCTTTACATCCTCACCATGATTGCCTTCAGCATTTGACAAACCGAAGTATCGCTCTTTGATAATCGGGTCTCTTTTATTCCAAAAGGCCCAACCAAAACAAAGTAATTGGCTATCATCGCAAATGCCGCCAATCGCTTCCTCGCCCCAGCGCCATGCATAACTACGCGCCATATCGTGGGTAGTGTATTGCCAGGCATTGCCATCGGCACTATAGTCTTCACGCACCGTGCCCCACTCACGGTCAGACACATACGAACCCCACTTTTTCCAGGCTGGATCTTTTAGTCTTTCTGTTTCATTTATCATGTGCTGGTATGTTCTTTTATTCTTTCTTTAAGACTTATCGTCGCAATTTTTAATGAAATTTAACGTCTTTTGCATCATGAATTGTAAGGCTCACCTCATATCGAAAATTGTTTCCATCGCCCTCGTCTCTGTTCTACTCTTGTTTGCACAAATAATACAGGCGCAAGACAGTACGGTGACCAAGGCGCCGGTTAAAGTATATGGCAAAGTAGCCGATCAACAAACAGGCAAACCAATTGAGTCGGCCACTATTGAAATTACAACAATCAACGGCAATGATAGCACCACCGCTTTTGTGGTGACCGATAAAGAAGGAAATTTCAGCATTCAGTTGCCCCAACACCAGCGTGTTCGTTTCGCCATTACAGCGGTTGGTTTTGAACGACAGGAAGGCCGGGTATCACCCGAACAGATGGGGCAGGATTTTAATGCCGGAAAAATATTAATGATCACCGATCCAGCCAACCTGGCAAGCGTGGTAGTGACGGCAAAGAAACCGATGATGACGCTTGCCGTTGATCGACGCATATTTAATGCAGATGCCGCTGTTACAGCCAAAGGCGGCAATGCGGTCGACATCATGAAAAACATTCCATCGCTGTCGGTGGATGTTAATGGTTCGGTGCAATTGCGCAACAGTTCGCCGCAAATACTGGTGGATGGTCGACCCACCATTCTTACCCTCGAACAAATTCCGGCCGATGATGTAGATCGCGTGGAAGTGATTACCAATCCTTCCTCTAAATACGATGCCGGCAGTACGGGTGGTATCATCAATATTATCATGAAGAAAAACCGGAAAGCCGGTTTGAACGGCATGGTAAGCGCTGGTATCGGCACACCCAAATTACTCAATGGCAATCTAAGCTTGAACTATCGCCAGGGCAAAGTGAATTTCTTTGTTAGCGGCAATTTTAACAAGCGAGGCGGCCTGGCCAAAGAAGAAGCCTATCGGCAAAACAAAACCAACGGAACCATTACCGACTATTTCAACCAGGTTAGTGAAACGGAACGCGATCGCCGTTTTATGTCGATTCGCTTTGGGGCAGACTATTTTATCAATGACAAAAACACCTTGTCACTTACCCAGGGCTTTGTAGATGGTCGCTTCGGCGACGTACAAACCCAGAACCAACAATACCTCGATGTCAATGGCAACCTGACCCATACTGGATACCGCCGCAGTACCGACAATGACTTTTTCAATCGTGCCAATACACAATTAAACTACCGCAAAACCTATGAAAAATCAGGCAAGGAATGGACGGCCGATTTGACATATAACGGTGGCAACAATGGCGGTGATGGCCATATCGGCAGCCAGTTGTACAAGCTTTCAGGAGATCCCGATGGGGCTGCCAGCAGCGTTGTCAGTAATTCTACAGGAAACGGCCGGCAGATTACTTTTCAAACAGACTATTCAAATCCACTAACTGAAAAAAGCAAACTGGAACTGGGCGCGCGCAGTTACCACAATTTCTCAAAAGACAAACTCGATGTCTTTGCGATAGATGAAAATGGCACGGCCAGCAAACTATCACTCAGTAACAATTACAAGTACCGCGAAATGGTGAATGCCGTTTATGGCAACTATGCCAACTCGATAGGCAAACTCAAGTACCAGGGCGGGTTGCGTATTGAACAGTCCAGCTTTAAGGGCGAATTGATAGACAGTGCGCGGAAGTTTGGCTATGACTATCCGTCGGGCGGAAAAAATACCTGGAATGCGGTGTTCCCCACTTTGTTCCTGACCTATGAATTGGGCGATGGCAACGATATCCAGGTAAACTTTGCCAGAAGAATCAACCGTCCGAACTTTTGGGCAATCAACCCATATGTAGACATCAGTGACCCGATGAATATCAGGCGTGGCAACCCTGCCCTTCAACCGGAGTTCACCAATTCCTTTGAATTGAATTACAACAAACAATACGAAAGCGGCAACTTTTTGCTGTCAACCTATTACCGGAACAATACAGCCGATATTACCAGCTACAGCGACACCATCAGCCAGCAGGAATTACAAAACCTGGGCAATGCATCCATTTCGCCCAACGCCATCTTGACAACCTTTATCAATGCCGATCGAACCAATCGAATGGGGGCAGAAATTACCTGGCTGCAACGCATCGGCAAAAGTTTCGACTTCACTCCCAATTTCAATGCGCAATACCGTGATGTAAAAGCAGTGGTCAACGATATCAACCTCAACAATTATGGATTCAACTGGAGCAGCAAAATAATGATGAATTACAAGTTGCTAACACCCAGCTCGCCGATCACCAATAATCTTTCGTTTCAATTGTCGGGACAATATGAGTCGCCCCGCGTGATGCCGCAAGGAAAGCAAAAAGAACAATATGGTTTTGATTTTGCCATTCGGAAGGACTTCCTGAAAAACAAGGCCGGCACCATTGTTTTCAACATCAACGATGTATTGAATTCCCGCAAATTCGGCAGCATAACTGATACGGAGAATTTTTACCAGGATTCTTACCGCCGTTGGAATGTACGGAGCTTCCGACTAACCTTTAGTTATCGTTTTGGCCGCAGCGACCTGGACTTGTTCAAGAAAAGAGACAACAATAGTGGCGGTGGTGGCGGTATGGAAGAGCGCAGTTAATCTGGTTAAAAGAGCTGATCGATGCTAATGCCATAGCTGAAGAGCAGGTTTTCTCTTTCAGTGATTTTAATCTTATTATAGGTAAGGGCCATTGTCAGGTTCAACCATTTTTTGAGGCGCCAGCCAACCACGGTATTGGAGCGGATAACATAGTCTTTGCTGTCGCCAAGTGCATTCTGTAAAAAGTGGGACCCATCGACCGATAGTTTTCCCATCATTAAAATCTTATACTTGATGCGAAAGGAATTGCGCGCGGTTTCATATTTCGTGCGATCGTGAACATCAGGCTCTGTCAATTGACTGCGCTCATATAACAATCCATCGGTTATTACCAGGGAAGCGGTGGGCTTGCGGATGACAGTAAGACCCAATCCCCAACCGGTTTGCACGCGGTTATCAATTTTCAGCGAATAACTGCTTTCATATGCCGTCAGTGCCCAGTAGTACCATCGCTTAGTGTTCCTAAAAAGGTCAGCATCAAACACTGCCAGGAAATCGTTGTTGGTCAGGCTGGTCGGGTTCTTGCCATAGATCCAGCTACTATTCAGGTTGGCATTTAAGAGTTTGCTGCTCGCACCCAGGCGAACAGAATTATTGAACACATAGGTGGTTCCATCGTCGGTGCGATTGAAATTTCCTGTTCCGGTAAAGCCAAAATTCCAGGCGATGGTATCGCGCTTTGGTTTGGTTGTATCGGCTTGCGCCGCTGCACACAAGGAGGCAGATAAGAACATTGCTGCTATCAATATTTTAGGCCAAAACATCCGCAAATTTAGCACTCAAATCCTGAATGCCTCCATTTGCTGCAACAACTGATAAGCCGTAATAATTTCCATCAGCATTTCCATCTGTCGATTGGATAAGTCACCTCCTTTGCCTTGTGCTATTGACAAGGCTTGTCGGGCAAGTTGTTCATCACTTAATGATGCGGTACCCAACGATTGGTAATAGGCCATTTGCTGCGACAGGTCTTGTCGCAAAGAAGCCGCCACTTTTGTAGCCAGGGTTTTATCGCCTGCCTGCAAACAAGCTTGCAGAAATTGAAGTGAAATAGCATTGTGACTGGCACCCCTGCTACTGGCCATGCCATACTGATAGCTGGTCGTTTTCAGTTGATCATCAAAATGCGTTAGCACCTGTTTTGCTTCGGCTGTTTTACCTTGCGCCAGCAGGCCGTTGGCAATGCGCGCGTGGGCCATCGCCAATAAGCTGAACCGACGCCGGTTGTCTTCGTCAAAATAAACGTTTTTGCGGTTGGCGCCGCCATAAGTAAACGAACGCATCACCAGGTCGTACGACCGCGGCGCGATGGCCGGATTTTCAATGGGCACAAGGCGGTAAACCATTCCTTCTACCCGTGCGTACTTGGTAAGATCCAGTGCATCGAGGTCATTGGTATTGGTAAAGCAGATGGGGCGGGCCCAATCATTCGCCGACAAAATGGCCAGCAGGGCCAGGTCGTTCTTTAGCAGATAGGGTTTGTTCTTAATGTCCAATTGCAAAGCAGCCACCGGCTTCTCATTCGCATATACAGTACCGTTAGCACGTACTGTTCCTTCATAAACGGGCACACTAAAACGACGAACCGGCAATATGTTGATGGCGTCGCCCCGCTCTGTTTGTCGCTGCAAACGCGGATCGTCACTGCCCACCACATCGCGCAGGGTTGTTTTCAGGTCATAGTAGGCCGTGCTGTCTACACCTGGCATGGGCGCGAAATAAACCACATCGCGTTTATCACCCCTGATCTGGTCTTTCGTAAACAAGACATCAAAAGGAGCGCTTTCGTTGATCTTATAGCGTAGCTGGTTGATATACCAGTCGGTTGCAAAAATGGTATTGACGACCACCCGTACGTCTTTGCGGACACCTTCCACATTTTGCAGGTACCAGAGCATATAGGTGTCATTGTCTTCGGCGGTGATCAGCAGGGCATTCGGCGGACAACTTTCCAGGTAGTTCCTGGCCATATCACGGGCCAGGGTTTTCTGGCTACGGTCGTGGTCATCCCATTCTTGCAGCGCCATCCAGGCTGGCACTGCCAAACAAATAACCACGGCAGCATATCGCCATACCGGGCTTGCTGACCTGCGTTGTGCAGCCGCTACCAGGGCAAGCACACCGAGCCCAATCCAAATGGCAAAAGCATAAAAAGAACCAACAAATGCATAATCGCGTTCGCGCGGTTGAAAGCCGCTTTGGTTGAGGTAAATGACCACGGCTAGTCCAGTGAAGAAAAACAAGAGGCCATTCACCAGCCAACCTTTTTTATCTTTTTTCCACTGCCAGTACAGGCCTCCCAGCCCCAACAACAAGGGTAGAAAGAAAAGACGATTGAACGCTTTGTTGCCGGCGTGCATGCTGTCGGGCATTTTTGATTGATCGCCCAACCGCGCATTGTCGATCAGCGGAATGCCGCTTACCCAGTTGCTATCGGCCGGATTACCCAGCCCTTGCAAATCATTTTGTCGCCCGGCAAAATTCCACATGAAATAGCGGAAATACATCCAGCCCGCCTGGTAGTTGGTGAAGTAGCGAATATTATCGACCAGGGTGGGTCGTTCGTTGATATCCACGCCTGCGAACTGCTGGTAACAGCGTAACTGGTTACGGTCATCATCGGCATCCCACATGCGTGGAAAGAAGTGCGAAGACGGCGTATGGGCCCAGTCTTTTTTAAATATGGGTTTCTCTACTACATATTTATTGTCATCGCGCGTATACAACTCTCCCTTTTGCACATAATCGGCTTTGTCGGTAAAATCCGGGCCATAAAGGATGGGCCAATCGTTGTACTGATCGCGACCAAGATAACCCGCCAACGCAACCGGGTTGTCAACATTAAACATATCTACCGCGGGGTCGGCATTTGATCGGATCATGGTCGTTAGATAGGTGCTATACCCCATCAGCAAAAAAGCCATGCTCCACAGCGCTACTTGCCATTCTCTGCTGCCACGTTTGCGCGCCCAGCGAATGCCGAGTGCCAGCAAGCCTGATAACAGCACAAAGAAAAAAGCAAAGCCCGAAAAAAATGGCAGCCCGAGGTTGTTCACAAACCAGATATCAGTAGCGGCAGCCCCTTTGATGGTTGACTGAATGAATACCACCTGCACAAAACCGGTAATGGCGCAGCCCACTACAAAGGCCAACAACATACCCCAGCGACTGAACCTAAAACGCTTGAAATAATAGAGCATGATGATGGCCGGTATCACCAGCAAGTTGAGCAGGTGCACGCCAATGGAGAGTCCCATCAGGAAAAAAATAAAAACCAACCATCTATCGGCCCGCGGCTCGTTGGCCCGCTCGGCCCATTTCAATGCCGCCCAAAATACAAGTGCCGTAAACAAGGATGAGAGTGCGTACACTTCACCTTCCACTGCACTGAACCAGAAAGAATCGCTGAAGGTATAGGCCAAAGCCCCCACAACACCCGCTGCCATTACCGCAACCGTATCCTGACTGATCTTACGCGCAAAATGTGTAATGGTCCAGAAAAGAAATAAAATGGTGAACGCACTGGCCAGGGCACTCATCGAATTCACGGCCAAAGCTGCGGTGGCTGGTTGCGCCCCAAAAAGCAAGATGAAGAAGCGGCCAAGTAAGATGAACAATGGTGCTCCCGGCGGGTGCGGAATCATCAAGCCAAAACAACTGGAAATAAATTCGCCGCAATCCCAAAAGCTGACAGTAGGCTCGATGGTTTTGAGGTAAACGGTGGCCGCAATCAGAAATACGAACCAGCCAGTAAGGTTGTTGATTTTCCGGTAATGCATAGCAGCAGTTTCTTGAATCTACTTTTAATAGTAACAGACTGCTCGTCAGCGGGTTAGATTTAACAGTAAATTAAAAGTTGAAAATTGCAGTATCTTTTAAACATGCAAACAAACAACGACCAATGGTCATTGGCGCACAAGATGTTGTTTCGGTATGTGATGGTTTATTTTTTGTTGATGTTAACCAGCGACTTCGGTGGAGAACTGCTCTTCACGCTGATCAAATGGACAGGGAAAAATATTTTTCAACTGCCACAAGAAATTACCATCAAACCAAACGGCAGTGGCGACACAACCTATAACTATGTGCAGGTATTTCTTTGGATGGTTTTTTCGCTGTTCATTACCGTTGTGTGGACCCTGCTCGATAAAAAACGCAAGAACGAGGGTTTGCTTTCTTATTGTACCCGCATACTGGTTCGCTATTATCTTGCTTTTACATTATTGTCATATGGGGCTGCCAAAATACTCCAGTTACAGTTCGGTTACCCGACACTATCCGACTTATTGGAACCACTGGGAGAAATGTCGCCCATGGGCCTCGCCTGGAATTTTATGGGTTATTCCAGGGGATACAATCTTTTTACCGGTGGCGCTGAGGCCTTGGCCGGCGTTCTTTTATTGTTCAGGCGAACCAGTTTATTGGGCGCCTTGTTGTCGTTTGCGGTGATGTTGAATGTATTTGCCATGAACATGGCTTTTGATATTCCGGTGAAACTATTTTCTGCACACCTGACTTTTTTTTCGGCCTGGCTGGCCGCCCACGATGGCCGTCGCTTGGTCAATATGTTCATACTTAACAAGCCGGTAACGGCGGCTGATCTTCACCGAATTCGCTTGCCGAAAAAATGGATGCGCGTGAGTGAAACCGTTGTAAAGATTGTCTTAACACTCGGCATCCTAATCGTGCCCTTCGTTACCACCCTGAATTATAAAAAGCAAGAAAATACAGCCAAACATGCGCTCTATGGCATATATACTGTAGATCAGTTTGTGTTGAATGGCGACACCCTGCCACCACTTACCACCGATACGGTTCGGTGGAAGCAATTGGTATCGAATTGGCCTGGGTATGTTGGCATAAAAACAATGGCCGATAGTTCCCTCGGCCTGCAACTCAATTTGGATACGGTTGGCAAAAAAGCAGAGTTAGGCCAATACAACAGCGACAGCAACTATCAATTTATTTACGAGAAACCTGCGGCCGACATACTGATCTTGCGGGGCAGAAGGGCAGCAGATAGCCTTTGGATCAGTTTCAAACGGTTCGACGAAAACAAGTTTCTGCTGAACAGCCGGGGATTTCATTGGATAAATGAATATCCTTTTAACCGATAGCTGGCACCGGCAGATTCCCTGCCTGCTGGAAAAAAAGCCTGGCTTAGTGACGTAGGTCACCTTTGAATAGGGCTGCCTGTTAGACATTTGTACACTCAAACTATGTATATGGGCCTTTTGTCAAGCCTTTTCGGCAGCAATGCAAAAACAGATTTCAAACAATTGTTAGAAGATGGTGCCATCGTTGTGGATGTTCGCAGCCGCGATGAATTTGCCGGTGGCCATGTAAACAATAGCATCAATATTCCCCTACCCGAATTGTCGGCGCAAATCGCTGCGCTGAAAAAGAAAAACAAGGTGATCATTACTTGTTGCCAAAGTGGTGCTCGCAGCAGTATGGCAAAATCTCAGCTTGGTTCGGCTGGGATTACAGCCTATAATGGCGGCGGCTGGCGATCATTGCAGGCTGCGCTTCGTTAAAGCGCCCTGATTACCTGAGTAGACAGCGCAGTGGAAACTATGTTCAATACCTGACAAGCGATTACCAGGCCGAATTGGTTACTGACGCAACCGGATGTTTTTGAATTCAATTTTCATGGCTGGCATTACATGCAATTGCAAACCGATCAGCCCTTGTGCTTTCCGTGCAATTGTATCGTTATCGGTTGTTTCACTCATCAACACGCCATTGATATAATGCAAGAGATGATTGCCCTTGGCCACAATATGAATTTCGTTCCAATCGCCGGTTTTGATTTTTGCTTTTAATGAATCGCTGTTACCAACAGAGCCGGTGATCTCCGGTTTGCCGCCTGTGGGCAGGCTGGCTATTTGTCCGCGCATGGCGAGGAAACCACGACCGCGTTCTTCGTAATTTTGGCCGGTGTAAGTATTGGCACCATCTATATCGGCCTGGTAGCCTTTAAGTGCAAATGGAATACCATCAACCTGCTCGCTCCGATACTGCACGCCACTATTGCCCCCCTCGCTGATGCGATAGTCGGCTATGAATTCAAAATCAGCGGGCGTAGCTGCACGATAAATCAGAAAGCTATTGTTTGTCAGGCCATGGGTTGGTGTTTCTTCGGCCGTGATTACGCCATTTACCACTTTCCAAAAACTGGTATCTCCTTCCCAACCTGATAAAGTATTACCATCAAAAATGGACTGGAAGCTATCAGCTACTGGTTGGATGGTGGTTGTTTCTTTTCTGGCTGCCGGATCGCTGCAGGAGAAAAACAAGATGGAGGCCGCAAAAAGAAAACCAGTTGTCACATTGTATTTACAAGGGGATTCTACCTTACTACTTTGAAACATCTTTTTATTTTTTGGGGGTGGCGAAAATAGTATCCTGCGCATTACCGCCCGCTTTCAGAAACGCAAGCAGGTCTTTCAATTCATCGGCATTCAGGCGATTGATCAGTCCCGCCAACATCGGCGAAACTTCTGATACCCGCGTGCTGCTTACCTCGGCCTTTTTGATTTCCTTGGTCTGTTGCGGCGCAAACGGGTTTTGAGACACAATGTATTTTTCGGCATCCTGGCTGATGATCCGCCCCATGGTCGAGCTGCCGTTTTTCAAAGTGAAAACCGTGGTGCCAAACTGATCTGAAATGGTTTTATTCGGTTCAATTATTGAGGTCAACATATCGTTGTAAGAAAAGCGGCTACCCAACTGCGTTAGATCGGGACCGGCAACACCGCCTTCACCCCGCATGGCATGACAGGACGCGCAAAGGGTGGCCACAAAAATTCCCTTGCCTTTGTTGAAGTTTCTGTGTGCAATACCGCTGTCGGCCACTTTCACCGCTTCTTCAATCGTCCATTCACGGCCAGGTCCTTTGGGTTGGTACAGGTTTTTGTTCATGGCCGTGCCGGCGAACTGTACAATGGAATCGCCCGACAGGGCATTGAAATGCGCAAAATCAAGTTTCGGCAGATTGGCCAATGCCTTTTTCCGTGCATCGTTGATAAAGCCCATATAACTAACCCCGCCACGATAACCGAAGGTTTCGTAAAACCAGTGGAAATAACTGCTGCGCAAATCATTGGTCCAGCCACTGGCCGGTTGCGTCAACAATACTGCATAGAAAGTTTGTTGCATGGGCCGCATCTTCGACAAAGTAGACGCGATATCCATGCCGTATTGCGGGTTGCGCATGATCAGGTCGGCCGAGTTGGTCAGCGTGGACTGGCCGTCGCTGTTATCGTCTTTTGCCGTCTCCAGCAATGCCATTGTTTTACCAACCCCGTCGGGCGCCCCCAGGTATAACAGTACTTTACTCAATTCTCGGTTCAGTTCGTTGCCAGCTTTGGCCGGATAAAGCGGATCCAATTTTGCAACCAGCAAATCGATCACCGGCTGGGATGGTTTGCCCAAACGCGACAACAGCAATTCAATACCCCGCAACAAATCGATTTGACTGCTTTCAGGCAAATGCTCTATACTAACGGTGTTGAGTAACCGAAGTACCTTGTCCTGGCTACCGGGCTTCGCCAGGTGCGCGTAAGCGATAGCGCCTTCGGTCAGGATGATGGGATCTGTTTCTGCCAGCAATTTATTTTCCCATTCTTTGAGGGGATGGTATTCAAGGGCCAGCAAGGCGGCGTAGCGCACGGAACGGTCGGGATGTTTCAAAACCGGCCAGATATCTTCCAGTTTACCGGGCGATTGCGCGTTATGGTAAGATTCCATTTGCCGGCGCAATTGATTCTCGGCCGTCAAAAGTTGGGGCTTCAGCGGTTCCAGGTTTTGTTTATTGTCTGCATAATACACGCGGTACAAATCTGACTCGAGCCGTCGGCCACCGGTTAGAAAATACAAAGCACCATCGGGACCAATTAATCCGTCGGTAAGTGGCAAAGGCGAACCCGAAATAAATTCCTCACCATGGGTGCTGTACGATGCGCCTTCAGGTGTCAATTGAATGGAATAAATGATACCAAAACTCCAGTCGAAAGCCAACAAAGAGCGCCGGTATTTTTCAGGGAAATGACTGTTGGCTGCATAAACCACGTTGGTGGGTGAACCCTGACCGATATTGAGCAAGGCCGGACTATTATCGGGCCAAACGGGCGACCATTTATTGCTGCCTGGCCGCCAGCCAAATTCACTGCCGCTCGTAACATGGCATATACGTGTAGGGCGATACCAGGGCGTGCCGATATCCCATTCCATATCTGAATCGTAGGTGAACAAATCACCCGCTTCGTTGAATGCGAGATCGAATGGATTGCGGAAACCCGAACTATAGAGCGTCCAGTGTGATCCGGTTGAATCCACATTTGCAATCCAGCCGCCCTGCAAACCTACCGAGTTATCGTGGCCGTTCGGGTCTTTCAACAGCGGATAAATATTATCGATCTTACTTTCAGTAGGCTTTTTTCGGTTGTCCATGGCCGGTATCTTCGTGAAATTACCGGCTATGACGAAGAGGGATTTTTGATCGGGCGATAATACAATACTATGCGGGCCATGTTCGCCCTCGCCTTCCAGTTTCTTCAGCAGGGTGATTTTATCATACTGGTCGTCGCCATTAGTATCTTGCAGTCGGTACAAGCCACTACCTTTTGAAAAAGCAGTATCACTGTGGTGGTTGATCATCACATACAAACTGTTGAAAGCATAAAGCAATCCATGTGCGTATCCGATATCAATTTTTTTAGAGGCAGTGTCCTTCTTTTTGCCGAGTGATGGTATGGTTAGCTCTTCTACCTGGATGGCAGACGAAGTATCTCCTATGGCAGGTAGCTGCATTCGATACAGCGCGCCGTACTGATCGGAGGCAATCAGGCGGCCTTTGTTGTCGAAGGTCATGGCCACCCATGAGCCTTCGTCGTGGGCCGAGGCACCAAACAAATGTTCAGCCACAAATCCGTCAGGAATTTTCAGTTTGGCTACTTTGAGATCGGTTGATTTGACGGAAACTGGAACGGTCGCCTTTTCATTGGCAGAATGGCAGGCAGCAAACACTAAACCGCTAATGACCAACAGCAAGCAAAATTGGGCAACTGAATATCGCATGGACATGTTTTTGGGGTGGTAGCTTACAATTTACTGCGTTGACTCGGGCCTTCCGTCCAAAAATCGAAAAAAATGCAAAAAGCTTGCAGCTGCCGAAAAATCTTGCATTCTTTGCATTGTACCCAATCATCCGTGAAAGCCTGTTACGACAGGTTTTTTTGTTTTCCGCCTGATCTGAAAATCCGGTATCGAAGTTTCCGAAATTCCAGCATCACTTATTTCGTAACCTCGATTTAACCGTACCATGAACCGCATTACCCGTAGCTTCACCCTGATCGCCGTATTGGCCCTCTCCTTTGTATGCGCCTATGCCGGCAACAAAGCACCCCAGCCAAAATTTCATTTTAATGCAGCTATTTCGCTTGATTCTTTGGGAACTGCCGAAGAAGCAACTGAAGAGGCAACCCTGGCCGCGAGCAGCAGCAAAAAAGTGTGTGCTTGCCAGATATTGGTGTTGGAATCAAAGAATTACCAGCAAAAGCAGGTGATGATCCTGGCAGAAAAGACCAACAACGGCGATACAAAAGCTACCTATAGCGCTGCGCGCAAACGCATCGAAAAAGAAAAGCGTTACCTCGCCACAGTATTTTACGATAAAGTCAGCAAGACAGCGGAAGCAAACGGCAGCACTGATTGCAAAAAGTTGTACCTTAAGATGAAGCTGGCAGACAGCAGCCTGAAAGTATACGACATACTCGACGCTGACTACAAGCCCTGACCTACGCTGCCGGCATACCTTAAATGGATACCTATGCAGCCAACCATTCTCACCAAACGAGTCTATGAACAGGCAAGCAGCGCCGACGGCTACCGCGTATTGGTAGACAGGCTTTGGCCACGCGGCCTCAAAAAGGAAAAAGCAGCGATCGATGAGTGGGCAAAAGACCTGGCACCCACCACGGCCCTGCGCGAATGGTGGAACCATGACCCGGCATTATGGCCTGAATTTCAAAAGCGTTACAAAGAAGAGTTGCGACACAACGAGGCTATTCCGGCTTTTATAAAAGACCATGGCCATAAAAAAACAATCACCCTTGTGTACGGCGCCAAAGATACCCTGCACAACCAGGCGCTGGTATTGCAGCAATACCTGACCCAGCAATTTGAAGGTGGATAAAATTTGTTGCCGCACCTTACAACATCTCCCAACGGCCTTCGGCATTCTTTGCATACGAAAATCCATTGCTCATGGCATATACTTCACGACCATTTTCCATCGTGGTCTTTTTATTGTATACGCGAATACCATTGTTCTCGCGCATTAAGTAATTGATCAATGCCTGCAAACTTCCTGGTATGTCATGCAGCCACTGACCATCTTCTTCTTTAACGAATGCCTGGCTCATACAAACTGTTTTGGCAAAGGTACAGCCATTGGAAACAGCCAACAGCCTACCTCGTTCAACAGGAAGAACAATTTTTTTGCACCAAACTTAATCAGTAAATTTAGAGACACTGGCAAGGAAGCAGTTATTCAATACTTGACGGCTTCCAGGTGCTGTAACCAGCGAACTGATTCCGTTTCTATGATTTCTGTGGTTCGCAAAACCATTTGTCGCCCGTCTTTGTCTTCAATCACCATTAAATAATACACCATGTCCGGCTTCTTGCATTCGTTAACCAACACGGTTAAACACTGGTACCTCCCATTGATCATTGGCATATTGTTCATTCTATTGGGCGCCTATATCATGACCGTACCATTGGAGACCTATGTTACACTGTCCATATTTTTCAGTGTTTCATTTTTTGTAACAGGATTACTGGAAGTCGTTTTCTCCCTTCAAAACAGCCGATCGTTGCAAGGCTGGGGTTGGTACCTGGTATCCGGTTTGCTGAGCCTGGCGATAGGTATTTACCTAATGACTTATCCTGGCATTTCGATGACCATTCTTCCATTTGTTATAGGTTTTACGCTGTTGTTCCGCTCCTTCCAATTACTGGGTATTGCCTTCGATTTGAAAAGCAGCAAAGTGTTGGGCTGGGGCAATCTGGCCATCGCCAGTGTGTTGGGCATCATATTGTCATTTTTGTTGATTGCCAACCCGCTATTTACCATGGTATCTGTTGTAACCCTTACGGCACTGTCGTTTATGATGGTAGGCATTGCCGCCATCGTATTGGCTTTCAACCTGAAAAAAATGAAAGACTTGCCCAATAAACTCAGTAAAGAAGCCAAAGACCGGATTCAGGAGTTACAAAACGAAATCAGCAAACTGTACCATCAACAGCAACCATAACTGTAACTAGACTGTAAGCACGCCACTACTGTTCATCTGGCATTGGCACTGGCAGACCGGTTTTCTTTACCAATGGCATTGGTGACTGCCATTTTCGCAATTGTTGAGATAGTAAAGAAGACAACTCTTTTACCAGGGCAGGATTTTGTTTTGCCAGGTCATTCAGTTCCTGCGGATCCTGCTGCAGGTTATACAATTCTTTGTTTCCCGACCGCATGTTGTAGATGAGTTTCCAATCTCCCCGGCGAATGGCCGATGAATAATTAATACCCGGTCCGTCGCCCGGTATCCATTTGTTTGGAAAATGCCAAATCAATACCCTATCTGCCGTTGGCGCATTCGAATGCTTTAAAAGCGGCACAAAACTCAACCCATCTATCGGTTGAATGGTCTTGTAACTTTTTATGCCAGCCATTTCTAAAATGCTGGGAAAGAAGTCTTCAATGATCACCGGCCGATTGCATACCGATGCTGGCTTGGCTATTGACGACCATTTCACCATCATCGGTTCACGAATACCCCCCTCGTATACCGAACCCTTTCCGGCTTTTAGTGGCAGGTTTTGCGTATAGGGTTTACCGCTTCTTGGCGGAGCCAATGCCAATCCGCCATTGTCGCTCATAAATAGGAGGATGGTGTTTTGATAGACATTGTTTTGTTGTAAAAAATCCATGATATCACCCAGGCTTTTATCCATCCCTTCTACCAGTGATGCATATTTGGCCTCTGCACTATCCAAGCCAGCATCGATATAATGTTGAAAAAACCGTTTATCGGCGTACAGCGGAACATGCACGGCATAATGCGCCATGTGCAGAAAAAAGGGCTGTTTATTCTTTATCGGTCCAATCATTGCCTTTTTGGCTTCCAGCGTCAATGCTTCCGTTAAAAAAGTACCTGATCCATAGTATTCTTGCAGATCAGGCACGGCTTGTATAATGGCTTTACCTGGTATATTGCCGTAATTTTCTTCGCCCAGATAACTTTGCGGATGACCAATCGCATTGCCGGAAATGTTTACCTGAAAACCCATGTTGTAAGGATTAGCGCCAGGTGTGCCTGCCGGCCCCCAATGGGCTTTTCCGACATGGATGGTAAAATAACCGTTGTCTTTCAGCACTTGTGGCAAGGGCGTGGCATAGACTGTGTGTGCAATACCGGCTACGGGCGACAAACCCTGGTAGTGCCAATTGGCCGGTAAAAATTGCGCATCCGTTTGGTCGGTATTATCATTTCTGACAGGGGATGTCCAGTTGGTGATGCCATGATGGGCGGCATTCATACCGGTAAGCAGGCTCACCCGGGAGGGCGTGCAAACCGGCGTGGCATAGGCATTAGTGAATTTCATGCCCTCTTTTGCCAGTCGCTCCATATTCGGCGTATGGAACTGTTTATTCAATGGATACAAACTATCACCAAATGGCACGGCGCTATCCATCCAACCCATGTCATCCACCAGAAACACAATAATATTAGGTCGCTGCTTTGGGAGCGGCGAACTATTTTGCGCGGTAGCAACAACAGAAGCGCCATTTAAAGCAATAAGAAGAATGCCGATGTTGCGTTGGATGTGTTTGCTGAACATGTGAAATATTTTTAAAGGCCCCTACCTGGTTGTTACTACCCTGATTTTATCGTCAAGCCAAAAGCTGACACGATATGGCTACCGGCGACCAACCTATGTAAATTTCCACAAATCCGGCAAAATTCCGTTTTGGACGGGCGGGCATTGACGAAACAGGCGGTCTGAAAAGATGCTGTTTAATTGCCAACGAAGCGGTTAGCGCAAAAAAAATGGACAAACCGATTTATTATCGATTTGTCCATTTGGTGCCCAGGACTGGATTCGAACCAGCACACCTCGCGGCGCCGCCACCTGAAGACGGTGCGTCTACCAATTTCGCCACCTGGGCATCCTTATTACTTGCGTAACGGGGTGCAAATATAATCAATGAATGCTGATCCCGGCAAATTTTTTACCCGACGGGTAAAATCAGATGCTCACATTGAAATCACGCAAAGCGTCATTCAAGCTGGTTTTCAGGTCGGTGCTTTCTTTCCGTTTACCGATGATGAGTGCACAACCTACCTGGTATTCGCCTGCCGGAAATTTCTTGGTATAGCTGCCCGGAATCACCACACTGCGGGCGGGAATACGGCCCTTGTATTCGATCGGCTCGGCGCCAGAAACATCAATGATTTTAGTACTCTTCGTCAGCACCACGTTGGCGCCCAACACCGCTTCTTTCTCCACCAACACCCCTTCTACCACAATACAACGGGAACCAATAAACGCACCATCTTCCACAATCACCGGCGATGCCTGCAAAGGTTCCAGCACGCCGCCAATGCCCACGCCCCCACTCAGGTGAACCCCTTTGCCAATCTGCGCGCAACTACCCACCGTTGCCCAGGTATCCACCATAGTGCCTTCGTCTACATAGGCCCCGATATTTACATAACTCGGCATCAACACCACATTTTTTGCAATGTAAGCACCATAACGCGCCACGGCCGGCGGTACAGCACGCACACCCAATGCCGAGTAATTTTGTTTCAAATCCATTTTATCGTAAAACTCAAAGGGACCCACTTCCCAGGTTCTCATTTGCTGGATGCCAAAATACATCAGGATTGCCTGCTTCACCCACTCGTTCACCACCCAGCCGTCAGCACCTGGCGAAGCCACCCGCAACCGGCCTTTGTCCACCTCTTCCATCACCGACCGAACCGTTTCTGCATAATCAACTTCTTTCAACAAAGCGCGATCAGCCCAGGCGGCTGTTATCATATTCTGAAACGACATAAGCTTGAAATTTGCGACGAATGTAAGAAACTAAAAGCAAGCATGTCTACTGTTTAAGGGTTTAATGTTAAAGCGTTTAAGGTTGTTACCACATGCACCCGGAAAGTAAAAAAGCAACCTGCACCAAGTGCAAATTGCTTTCTATATTGACTGCCAAACGCGCGGCAGCAGTAAACTTTAAACCTTACACCTTAAACAACTATGGACGATCTTACAATATCTTAATTCCTATTCCTAGTTGGAAGCCCCGGTTTTTCCAGGCTTCGTTTACTTCGCTGCTGCTGATATCATTCAAACCAAGCATATACCGACCTGTAATACGGAATGCGCCCACATTGATTTGCGCACCGCCAACAACTGAAAAATCACCCGATGAAAAAGCGTCTTTACCATTTTCCAACAAGGTTTTGTGGTTGTCGAGCAAGACGCTGAACTGCGGACCCGCCTGTATACTCAACCACTCCAATAAACGGTAATTGGCGGTAATCGGGATCTGCAAATAATTCAACGTAATGTTCTGGTTGTCGGTACCCGGCTTGGCATTGATGATGATATCATTGAAATTATGGCCGGTTTGCATCGCGTATTGACTCCACAATACTTCGGGCTGGATAAAAGCTTTTTTGCCCAGACCAATTTCAGCAAAACCGCCAAGGTGATAACCATATTTGAACTCATCACTCATGGCCTTCCCTTCTACCTGCGTGATGTTGGCACCACCCTTGATACCTAAATGCAAACCCTGGGCTTGCGAATGAACGGCCATGCACAAAACAGTGGCCAGTGATAACAGAGCGTACTTCATGTAGGTTGTTTATATGAAGCTAAAACAACTACTATACCATTGCTCCTATCAACCTGTTAAATTCAAACCAATTCCAACAAGGTGATCTCTGGCAAGATGCCCACCCTGCCCGGATATCCGATAAAGCCGAAGCCCCGATTCACATATAATTTCTGCTTGCCTTCTTCATACAAACCGGCCCATTGCCGATACATATACTGCACCGGGCTCCACTTGAACCAGGGCAGTTCAACACCAAATTGCATACCGTGTGTATGTCCGCTGAGCATCAAATCTACATCCGGATATTTTTCGCGCACTTCGGCATCCCAATGCGACGGATCATGGCTCATCAAAATTTTAAACGGATATTTTTCTGTGCCGGGATAGGCCTCCGACATCTTACCATATTTCGGAAAATTTCCTTTTGCGCCCCAATTCTCAATGCCCAGCAAGGCAATCTGCTCGCCGCCTCTTTCCAATACTACATGTTCATTCATCAACAGTCGCCAGCCAATATCACCATGCACTTTTTTCAATGCTTCGAGGTTTGCTTTTTTGGCGGCCGCAGAATCCCAGTCGATATAATCACCATAGTCGTGGTTGCCCAAGGTAGAGAACACACCCATGGGCGCTTTCAACTGCGAAAAAATGGATTTGTAATTGTCCATTTCTATCGCGCGATCGTTCACCAAATCGCCCGTAAACAAGATCAGGTCGGGCTTCAAATCCAGAATCTTTTGCACGCCCTTTTGCACAGCAGCGGTATCGGTAAATGAACCCGAATGCACATCACTGATTTGCACCACCCGCAAGCCTCGGAAGGCCGCCGGCAAATTCGGATATTGCAGACGCACCGTCTTCACCTTGTAATTGTACTTGTTCGAAAAACCAATCAGCAGGCTGCCCAGTAAAGTTCCACCCACGGCCAATCCGAGCCAGCTCATGAATGTAGATCGCGTAATGCCATCCGCCGTCTGCGAAACCTCTACCGTTGGGTTACTGAACAATTTGCCCACCACCCAGGTCATCCCCCGACGAAGATCATCCACCGCCAAAAAAATCGTCGCCACCAATTTGGAAAAGAACATGCCCACAATCATGGCAAACACATAGGTGCGTACCGGGCGCGGCACCGAATCTGTGGAGCGCAAAACGGGTAAAAACAAAATGCAAAGCACGGTAAGCACAGAAATAAACCAATACGCCGAAAACACCAGCACCCGCGTGCGGTGTGAGGAAGAATGCGTTACCACTTTAAGTGCCTGAAAAATGTAAATGTCGAGCAAAACCAGGATCACCAAAATGACCCAGAGCATACCTGTACTCCGCATCAAAAAAAATTTTTACTTTAAAATGCAATGAACTCATCCAATTGCAGGTCGATGGCTTTCAGCGTACCTACATCCGTAATGTCATTGTCGGTTGTCAGCAGCGTATTTACGATTGAGATGGGCAGTTTGTTCGGATGCACCACCACTTTCAGGTAATGCAATACCCCGGTCAGGTGATCCATGCCCCGCAGGTTGCCCGCGCGGCCGGTCGAAACGCCGGTGAGCAGGGCCTTTTTGCCCCGCCACACTTTGTCGATATCACTGTTATCGAACAGCGATTTCAGCACCCCGGGAAAGCTGCCATTGTATTCAGGCACCACGAAAACGAACTTTTCGCTGGGTATCAGCATCGTTGTTTCCAGGTTTCGAATGCCTTCAGACCGTGTGCTAACGTCGAGGTTTTCTAGCGATACCAGCCGGGCATCCACGCCCCGGGCCGCGAGCCGCCGCTGGTATAACTGCGCAATTTTCAGGGTATTGCTACCCGGGCGATTGGTGCCCGATAGGATCGTATACATGCTTATTATAAGGCCGGAAAAGATTATTTTTGCCGGCCGACCTCCCAAAGGTAAACAGCTATGGTCTTACACTACTACGGACATTCATGTTTTTCAGTGAACATCAATGGAAAACACATATTGTTCGATCCTTTTATATCTCCCAACGAATTAGCGGTTGGGAAAGTAGCCGTGAGCGCCGTTCCGGCGGACTATATCCTGCTCTCGCACGGTCATGCCGATCATATTGCCGACTGCGTGGCCATCGCCCAGCGTACCGGCGCGAAAATCATCTGTGCCTGGGAAATCTACGAGTGGCTGGGCAAACAAGGCATCAGCAATATACACCCCATGAATACCGGCGGCAGTTGGGATTTTGGGGATTTCAGGGTCAAATGCGTGGTGGCCCAGCATTCCAGCGGCTTGCCCGACGGCAGTTACGGCGGCAATCCCATGGGTTTTCTGCTTTTTTCGGATGCCGGCAATTTCTATTACAGCGGCGATACAGCGCTTACGCTCGATATGCAGCTTATCCCCCGTTGGGCAAAACTAAATTTTGCGGTACTGCCCATTGGCGACAACTTTACGATGGACGTGCACGACGCGCTCGCCGCTGCCGATATGGTGCAGGTGCAGACCGTGGTGGGCGTACACTACGATACTTTCGGCTTTATCAAGATCGATCATGCGGCAGCAGAAAAAACATTTTCGGCCGCCGGCAAAAAACTGGTGCTGGTTCCGGTAGGTGGAAGCACCAGCGTATAAATATTATGGCAAGAATCATCGGCGTAGCGAATCAAAAAGGTGGTGTGGGCAAAACCACCACGGCCATTAACCTGGCAGCGAGTTTTGCCGTGTTGGAATACCGTACCCTGTTGGTGGATGCTGATCCGCAGGCCAACAGTACCACCGGCACCGGCTTCGACCTGCAAAATATTACCCAGAGCCTGTACGATTGCATGGTGAACCAAACGCCGCTGCGGGATGTGATCTTGAAATCAGAAATTCCGCACCTCGACGTGGTGCCCTCGCATATTGACCTGGTGGGTGCCGAGATTGAAATGATCAATTACCCCAACCGCGAAACCGTTTTGAAAAACATACTGGCGCCGGTGAACGACGACTATGATTTTATTGTAATCGACTGTTCGCCATCACTCGGGTTGATTACGGTGAATGCACTTACGGCCGCCAATTCGGTGATCGTTCCGGTACAAACGGAGTTTTTTGCGCTCGAAGGCTTGGGCAAATTGCTGAATACCATCAAATTGGTGCAAAGCCGCCTCAATCCCGACCTGCAAATCGAAGGCATCCTAATGACCATGTACGATGGTCGCCTGCGTTTGTGCAACCAGGTGGTAAGCGAAGTGCGCCGGCATTTTGACGAGTTGGTATTTGAGACCATTGTGCATCGAAATACGCGTATCAGTGAAGCGCCCTCGGTGGGTAAGCCGGTGATATTGTACGATGCGCTCAGCAAGGGCTCGGTGAATTATTTGAACCTGGCGAAAGAGATTTTGCAGAAGAATAATATGACGAAGATTAGTCAGGAAGAGCGGGTGATTGAGTAGCGAGCGCCCTCGGTTGTTGTGAGCTTGTTTCACTAATTGAGTGGGTTGCTCTTGTTGAGTGGGTTTCTCAGGTTAAGCGGGTTTCTCATGTTGAGTGGGTTGCTCTTGTTGAGTGGGTTTCTCAAGTTGAGCGGGTTTCACTTGTTGAAGGGGTTTCTCGCGGAGATTTGTTTCTCGCAGAGGACACGGAGGAACAGAGGGTTTTTGATGGTGAAGCTGGATGTGGAATGGCAGCAGACTGGATATGTGAATTAATGGATTGTAGCCTATAAAATGGCTGGTGTTATTTGAATATTTGTTAGGATGGATTAGGGAAAGCAACCGATTTTGAATAGGCAAAACGGCAAGAACCATTGAATAAAATAATGAGCAAGTGAATATAAAGAGGTGCAGGGCAACAAAAAGGTGAGCGGGAAACAAGACAGCGAGCGAGGCAATAAAACAATGAACGACTGAATAAAACGATGAGCGGGCAAACAAAAAGGTGAGCGAGTGAACTTAACGATGGGTGGCTAAACAAATCGATGAGCGAATGAACAAAACTGCGAAAGAAGCAAATCAACATAACAGCCAAAGTAAAAACCGAAAAGGTTGTGTGCGCACCCCGTAAAGTTTTAAAATTTGGTACTCGTTAAAAGAATTCAGTGCTTGTTAAAAGCATTAGGCACTCTTTAGTAGAATTTAGTATCCTTTAAAAATACAACTCCTGCCATCAAAAGCCGGGAAACAAATTGACCAACAAATCAAACCATCCTTATAAAAAAATGCTCTGTTCCTCCGTGTCCTCTGCGAGAAACAAATCTCTGCAAGAAAAAAAACCTAGAAATAAACAAAACGCTGACATAAACAAAACGCTGACATAAACAAAACACTGACATAAACTAATCTCTAAAAACACGTAATAGAACCGCCAAGCAACAAAACTCTTAACTCACCAAATGACACCACCCAAAAAAAACGACGCGCTCGGCAAAGGCATTCGCTCGCTGTTGCAAAATATTGATGCCGATTTAAAGAACACCGCGGGACAACTAAAGCCGCAGGTTGTGGAAGCCGCAACGGGCATGATGCGCATTGCGATCGACCAAATCGAAACCAATCCCAAGCAACCCCGCCGAGATTTTGATGAGCAGGCGTTGAAAGAGCTGTCGCAATCGATCAAGTTGCATGATATCATCCAGCCGGTTACGGTGTCGAAATTACCCTCGGGTAAATACCGGCTGATTTCGGGTGAGCGTCGCTTTCGCGCCTCTAAAATGGCCGGCATCAAAGATATTCCGGCTTATATCCGCCAGGCCGATGACGCCCAATTGCTCGAACTGGCCCTCCTGGAAAACCTGCAGCGCGAAGACCTCAATGCCATTGAAGTGAGTTTGAGTTATAAGCGCATGATGGATGAATTGAATTATACCCAAGAACAAGTGGCTGAACGCATGGGTAAAGAGCGTAGCACGGTGGCCAACTATGTGCGGTTGCTGAAGTTGCCGCCCGATATCCAGGTGTCGGTGCGCAATGGCGGCATCAGCATGGGACATGCACGCGCTCTGATCAATGTTGACCAGGTTGACAAACAACTCTATATTTTCAACGAGATCAAAACAAAATCTTTGTCGGTACGCCAAACCGAAGAACTGGTTCGCAAAGTGTACCAGGATACAGGCAAAGCTGTTAAATCCCCGTCAAAAAGCAGTCTGCCGCCGGCATTCAAAAAAATAGAAGATAATTTAGCCTCGCACTATAGCACCCGCGTAAAGCTGAACCACAATAAAAAAGGGCATGGCAGTATTACGCTCGAATATTATTCATTGCAGGAACTGAACAAGATACTCGAAGCGATGGGTGTTTCGGTGAATTAAGCAGATGAGAGATACACGGCTTTATCAATTTGTTGGTTGGACGCTTCTCGCAGCGACCCTGCTGCTGCCGGCTGTATTCGGCCTGCAACAAAGCGTTGGCCAACAACCAACACCGGTGCAAACGGATACCCTGATCAAACGGTTACCTGTAACCGAAAATCGACCCGATACTGTGGTGGCCAAACCGATGGAGACTTCTCCCCTGGCCAAGGGCGACAGCACCCCCAAACATTCTCCGCGTCGAGCGGCGATCAGATCGGCGATTTTGCCTGGCTGGGGACAAGCCTACAACAAAAAATACTGGAAGATTCCCATCGTATATGCTGCTTTGGGCATCACGGGTGCCGTTTTCGTCAACAATATCAAAACCTATAATGAGGTACAATATGCCTACCGGGTTTCCATATCGAAAGATTCGGCCAACTTCAACAACGTGGCCGATTACCTGAAGCCGTTTGTCCCTAACCAGGTCACCTCGCTCGATAGTTATCGCCGCGAGTTTCGTCGCAATATCGACTATTCGGTATTGATCTTCCTCTTGTTCTGGGGCCTCAATGTGGTCGATGCCACTGTCGACGCCCACCTGAAAGATTTTGATGTAAGCCCCAACCTAAGCCTGAAAATTAAACCAATGCTGCCCGCCACCTATGGATCATCGGGTACGGGCCTGACCCTCGCCTTCGACATCCATAAGTCGAAAGGACGCCAGGCCTTCAGCTTTTGAGATTTTACTTTTGACTTTCCTTATTATTGCAGGATGAAAATAGCACTAGTCGGTTACGGAAAAATGGGAAAAGCCATTGAAGAAATTGCCTTGCAACGCGGTCACCAGATTGTGCTGAAGCTGGATCTACACAATGCAGCTGATTTCACCGCTGAAAACCTGCAAAAAGCAGATGTAGCCATCGAGTTCACGGCACCGCACAGTGCTTACGATAACCTGATGAAACTGCTTTCCTGGCAGGTCCCCGTGGTTTGCGGCTCCACCGGCTGGCTCGACCAATACGAAGCCGTTGAAGAATTTTGCCTGCAGCAGCAAGGCGGTTTTTTATACGCCAGTAATTTTTCCGTTGGCGTCAATATCTTTTTTGAAATCAATAAGCGCCTGGCCGATTTGATGGCACCGCATCCCGAATACCAGGTGGAAGTGGAAGAAATCCATCACACAGCCAAAAAAGATGCGCCTTCAGGCACAGCAGTTACCCTGGCAGAACAAATCATTGAACGCGTGCCGCGCAAAATGGCCTGGGTAAATGAACCCAGCACAGTTGAAGGCAATCTGTCTATCATCAGCAAACGCATCGATCCCGCGCCAGGCACCCATACCATTACATATCATTCAGCCATCGACGATATTGAAATCAGACACACGGCCCACAACCGTACCGGCTTTGCCACCGGCGCAGTGTTAGCCGCCGAATTCCTGGCTGGTAAAAAAGGCATTTATTCGATGAAAGATGTGTTAGGTTTGTGAGATATCAGTCTTAGTCTCCAAGCTGCCAGATGATCTCCAGGAAAACGCAATATGGACTTAAAGCACTTGGTTATCTGGCACAACAGCCCGATAATGAACCGGTATTGATTGCTGATATTTCCAATGAGAAGCAAATCCCTATTAAGTTCTTAGAGAGTATCTTGCTCGACCTCCGCAAAGCTGGCTTATTGGAAAGCAAAAAAGGGAAAGGAGGTGGCTATTTTTTTGCCGTGGCACCCAAGAAAATCAAACTTAGCACGGTGATTCGTATTCTTGACGGCCCCATCGCCCTGGTGCCATGCGCCAGTTTAAATTTTTATAAGAAATGTGCTGATTGTGACGAAAAGCACTGCGGACTCAACCACCTTATGCGCGATGTGCGCGACGCCACTTTAACGGTGTTGGACAACCGCACCGTGGCTGATTTGGCAAAAATGGACACATAATACCAGATGGCTGACTTCCTTTAACTCGTCGCCAAAAATATCGTTTCGGTCGATTGTTTTTGCCATTCCGCCAGCATCGCAGCGAGAATTAAACATTCGTACCGACTTTTGTGCTTCCAATTTGATTGCCAAGGGGTAAAAAATAGATGCAAGTCAAAAGCGATTTTTGTTAAAGGCAAATAACTGGATCGCCGCATCATGGTTAGTTTGGTCTTCCGATCAGCGGAAGACCTTTTTTATTACCTTGAAATGCAGAAAATAGTCGATACGTAAAAATTATTTTGATACCATGAATGCAGAAATAGACTGGTTTTTCGAAAAAGACGGTCCATGGCAGGCAGCCTATAAGCGACTAAGAACCATCTTACTTAGCTGCAATTTGAAAGAAGAAGTAAAATGGGGTTGTCCTTGTTATACCGAAGGCGGTAAAAACGTGGTTTTACTACATGGCTTTAAAGCATACTGTGCTTTGTTGTTTCACAAAGGCGCTTTATTAAAGGATCCCGAAAAAATCCTGGTTCAACAAACAGCCAATGTGCAATCGGCCCGTCAAATCAGGTTCACCAACGTAAAAGAAATCACGCGACTCAAGCCAATACTCAAGGCTTATATTCTCGAAGCGATACAAGTGGAAAAAGCCGGTTTAAAAGTAGCCATGAAGAAACCGGCAGCATTTGCCATGGCCGATGAGTTCAAAAAAATACTCAAAGCCCAACCCGCGGTGAAAAAAGCATTCGAAGCCCTTACACCTGGCCGGCAACGCGCTTACCTGCTCCATTTCTCACAGCCCAAGCTGGCAACCACGCGGTTGTCAAGGGTCGAGAAATCGGTGCCAAGAATTCTCGCAGGCAAAGGATTGGATGATTAACTATCGGTCGGGTTGGTATTCCAAAATGTCGGCCGGTTGACAATCAAGTGCTTTGCAAATGGCTTCAAGTGTACTAAAGCGGATCGCTTTCGCTTTTCCGGTTTTTAGTATCGACAAATTGGACAAAGTGATATCCACTTTTTCAGACAACTCATTAAGCGACATTTTCCGCCTGGCCATCATTACGTCGAGATTTACAATAATTGGCATGGCTAGATGGTTAAGTCGTTTTCTGCCTGCAACTCAATGCCGCGTTTAAAAATAAATCCGATCACCAATAGGGTAGCACCCATAAAAAACCAAACGTCGCTGCCTGCCAAACCCATTTCCTTCATGCCTGACATGGGTATGCCCTTGCTGGTAAGCTGGCCGACATATTTACCCGCATATGAACAGAAGAAGCCGACCATGATCGTGAGCCAGGCGGTTAGAAAAAGAAAGCTGCCCACTTCCCGCGTGAAAGGTTTGGCCATATTGAGTTTATTCTCCTGCAACAAGACGATGATCCGATAAAAAATGCTCGCTTTAATCACCGCCACGATACAGATCAGCAAACAGATCGCCATAAAATGTCCCTTATCGTATTGGTACAGCGAAAGCATCGGCAGTTTGTTCCAAAAAAAGCCATCGGCATTGGGTTTGACAAAGGACCAGTAAATGCTGCTGACCAAAAAACCACCGGCATCGATGCACACGCCGATAAAGATGATCCAGCACAGCACCAGTAATACGCGCAGGATCTGTTGGGAACTGATTTTTATGTCCATTGTAATTATGTTTGAAAGTGCAAATTACAATCAATTATTGATAAACAATAATTATTTATTTTTTTAAAGGCTTATTTTGTCGATTTTCGACCAATTACCTCCTCATCTGTTGGTAGCATTGACTTGACTGGAATTTCGTCTTGACGTCGACCGCGGATGATTTGCAAAACGGACTGACACAACCCTGCCCGACGGCTTCCACTTAGGCCGTTGATGGAAGCCTTGCGAGATGGTTCGCCAGCAAAATCGCTACGTGTAGATTTGATGGCAGATGAATGATGCCACTACAGATTTCTGACAATTCGCCGCTAAACAGTTTTACAGAAAGCCCAACTCCAGCTTGGCTTCTTCGCTCATCATGCTGCGGTTCCAGGGTGGGTCGAAAGTAAGGTGTACGTGTACATCAGAAACGCCTTCTACCGCTTCTACTTTGCGTTGTACTTCGGCGATGATTTCTCCGGCCACGGGGCAGGCGGGCGCAGTGAGCGTCATGACGATTTTGATGGAACCATTGTCACCCACCTTTACTTCATACACCAGCCCCAATTCCCAAATATTGACAGGAATTTCAGGATCGTGTACCGTCTTCAGCACTTCTTCAATTTTATCGCGCAAGCTTGTTTCCATCTAATGAACTATTGTTTTTCTTTTGCCTGGTAAGCCAGTGCATAGGCCTTGATCTGTTTCAGCATCGACAACAAACCGTTTGAGCGGGTCAGGGATAAATGATTGCGCAAACCAATGGCATCAATAAAATAAATATCGGCTGCAGCAATGGCCGCCGGCGTTTGTCCCGACAGCACATCCACCACCATGCTCACCAAACCCTTGGTAATAACCGCATCACTATCGGCCGTGAAATATAATTTGCCATCCTTCCAATCGGCGTGCAGCCATACCCGGCTTTGGCAACCCCTGATCAGCCGGTCGTCGGTTTTATACCTTGCATCAATCAGGGGCAGGTCCTTCCCCATTTGTATGATGTGCTCGTATTTATCGGTCCATTCGTCAAAAAGGCTGAAAGTATCGATGAGTTCGTCCTGCTTTTCTTTAATGGTCATAACAACCACAAATGTCCGGAATTAGGCCAACATCTTCGCTGCCTTTTCGATACCGGCTACCAACTGGTCTACTTCAGCCATGGTATTGTAAAACGCGAATGAAGCGCGTACCGTGCCGGGTATCCCAAACAGGTCCATCAAGGGCTGGGTGCAGTGGTGACCGGTTCGCACGGCAATGCCCTGCTGGTCGAGCAGTTCACCCATATCGTAGGGATGAATATCTTTTACCAGGAAAGAAATAGCGCCGGCGCGGTGGGCTGCTTCACCGATAAAACGGAGACCATCGATAGCAGCCAGCCGTTCGTATGCATACCCCACCAACTGTTCTTCGGCCTGCGCGATATTTTCAATACCAATACCATTGATATAATCTACTGCTGCGCCCAGGGCGATGGCCCCGGAGATATCAGGCGTACCCGCTTCAAACTTAAAGGGCAGTTCGTTGAAAGTGGTTTTAGAGAAAGTGACCGTTTTGATCATATCGCCCCCCCCTTCAAAAGGCGGCATTTGGTTCAACCACTTTTCTTTTCCGTACAACACGCCGATGCCGGTGGGTCCGTACATTTTATGTGCAGAGAAAGCGAGAAAATCAATATCCAGCACCTGTACATTGATCGGCATGTGCTGTACTGCTTGTGCGCCATCTACCAATACCGGAATGCCAAACGCATGTGCTTTCTGCACAATGGTCGAAATTGGGTTCACGGTTCCCAGGCTATTGGACACATAGGTGATGGCAACGATTTTAACCTTTGGCGTCAGCAGTTGGTCAAAGGCCTCCATATCAAGCTCACCTTTGTCGTTGATGGGCACTACTTTCAAGCTGGCGCCCTTCTCTTCACAAATCAATTGCCAGGGAACAATATTGGAATGGTGTTCCATGGCCGAGATCATCACTTCGTCGCCCGCTGTCAAAAAAGCCCGCCCGAAACTATTACTCACCAGGTTGATGGCATTGGTGGTACCCTTGGTGAATATCAGTTCATGGTCGTGGCTGGCATGTATATATGCGGCCAGTTTTTTGCGCGACAACTCATAGGCTTCTGTGGCCCGCTGGCTCAGGTAATGTACGCCGCGGTGCACATTGCTATTGTACTCGGTATAATATTTATCGAGACACGCTATAACCTCTATTGGTTTTTGGGTGGTGGCTGCATTGTCGAAATAAACCAGGGGCTTGCCGTGTACCCTGGTTTGCAGGATCGGAAAATCAAGGCGGATTTTTTCAATATCCAGTGGGCTAAGGGCAGTATGCAGGTCAGACCCGGTCATACAAACTTTCCATTTTTTGGGTGATCAACGCCTCCACACAGTCGCGAACAGCAGCGATTGGCATCTGCTGGGTAACATCGAAAGCAAAGGCTTTTACCAACATATTACGGGCCGAGTCTTCACCAATGCCGCGTGCTTTCAGGTAGAACAACGCGTTTTCATCAAAGCTGCCCAGGGTTGAACCGTGGCTGCATTTTACATCGTCTGCAAAGATCTCCAACTGTGGTTTTGAATCGACCACGGCCTTATCGCTCAGCAGCATGTTGTTGTTCTGCTGGAAAGCATTGGTTTTTTGTGCATCGAGTTGAACCATGATCTTACCATTGAACACCGCGCGAGCGCTATCGGCCAACACACCTTTGTACAACTCATTGCTGTAACAATGCGGATTGGCATGGTTTACCAGGGTATGGTTATCGACCAATTGGCTGCCACCAGCGAGGTACAAACCAAAGAGATGCGATTCGGTATTAGATGCCTGCAAATCGAGGTGCAGGTTGTTCCGCACCAAAGAAGCGCCGGGCAGCGTATACGTATGGTTGTTATACAGGCTGTCGGCCTTCTGGCTAACCTGCGTAAAATTGACAAGATGAAAATTGGTTGGCGTTGCCTGAATATGATAGTGATCCAGTTGCGCATTTTCGGCGACCACGCATTCGGTAACGCCATTCACAAATAAAGCGGCTTGTCCGTCGACCACATACCGTTCAATCACCGACAACTTACTGCTACGTTGCGCTATCAGCAACAAGCGCGGCTGCGCGAAGAATGGCCAGGCAGCATTGTAATGATGGGTTATGAGCAGGGGTTTATCGATGCTGGCGTTTTTATCTACCTCTATCAACAAACCATCGGTAAAGAGGGCTGTATTCAGTGCGGCAAAACCTTGCTGCGATAAATTGATGCTTTGCCCCAGGTATTGCTGCACAATAGGACTGTTTGCAGCCTCTTTCAAAGAATGAATGGATAGGCCTTTCGCAACCGGCAACTCTACCGGGATGCCGTTGTTAATGACCACCTCATACGCATCGAGGGCCGACAAATCGATGGCGCTGCCGCCGTTAGCGGGTGCAGCCGGTTGCAATTGATAGGCTTCTTTCAAATACGGCGTTACATTGGTAAAGCGCCACTCTTCGTTCTTGGTCGTAGGAAAGCCATTTGCGGTAAAAGAAGCAAAAGCGTTTGCGCGTAACCGGGAGAGCCAGGGTTCGGCTGTTGCCGTTTCTCTTTCGGCATACTGCGCCGACAACTGATCGTATAATGTAGTCGTAATAATCATGTTAGCTGTTAGAATATGCCGGTTCCTTGATCCAATCATAACCCCGTTCTTCTAATTCGAGGGCCAATTCTTTGGTGCCTGATTTTACTATGCGGCCGTTGTACAATACATGCACGAAATCGGGTACGATGTACTCGAGCAACCGTTGGTAGTGGGTGATCACGACAAAAGCATTTTTGTCGCTCCGTAATTTGTTCACGCCGTTTGACACGATACGCAATGCGTCGATATCAAGTCCCGAATCGGTTTCGTCGAGGATGGCCAGTTTCGGCTCCAGCATGGCCAATTGGAAAATCTCATTTCTTTTTTTCTCGCCGCCTGAAAAACCTTCGTTGAGTGATCGGTTCACCAGCTTGGCATCAAACTCCACCAATTGCTGCTTCTCTTTGGTCATGCGCAAAAACTCTTTTGCATCCATCGGCGGTTCCTGGCGATACGCGCGGATTTCATTCAAAGCCGTACGCAGAAAATTGATATTCGACACACCGGGGATTTCGATGGGGTATTGAAACGCCAGAAACAGGCCTTCGCGGGCCCTGTCTTCTACCGAAAGATCCAGCAGGTTCTTACCGTCAAATATGACTTCGCCGCCCGTTACTTCATAGGTTTCGCGCCCCGCCAATACCGAAGCCAGTGAGCTCTTGCCCGAGCCATTGGGGCCCATGATGGCGTGCACTTCGCCGGCGTTCACCTCCAGGTTGATACCTTTGAGGATCTGCTTGCCGTCGATGCCCGCCTGTAAATTTTTGATACTTAACATAGTCGTTTGTCGATATTTCAATTTGTGCAGGGTGCAGGCCTAGCCTACGCTTCCCTCCAGTGAGATAGATAAAAGTTTTTGTGCTTCCACTGCAAATTCCATGGGCAGTTGGTTCAATACTTCGCGGGCATAACCATTCACAATCAGTGCCACGGCTTTCTCGGTTTCAATGCCACGCTGGTTGAGGTAAAACAACTGGTCTTCACCAATTTTGGACGTCGTAGCCTCGTGCTCGATCATGGCCGTATTGTTCTTCGATTCGATATACGGAAAAGTGTGTGCACCACAACGATCACCAATCAACAAAGAATCACACTGCGTGAAATTGCGCGCATTCTCGGCTTTGCTGCCCACCTGTACCAATCCTCGGTAGGTGTTTTGTCCCTCGCCGGCTGAAATGCCTTTTGAAATAATCCGGCTCCGGGTATTTTTTCCGATATGAAACATCTTGGTACCCGTATCTGCAACCTGCTTATTACGGGTTACCGCCACCGAATAAAATTCACCGCTGCTGTGGTCGCCTTGTAAGATGACACTGGGGTATTTCCAGGTAATGGCCGAGCCGGTTTCTACCTGCGTCCACGATATTTTTGCATGTGCGCCTTTGCACACGCCACGTTTGGTTACAAAATTATAAATGCCCCCCTTGCCGTCTTTATCGCCCGGATACCAGTTCTGCACGGTGCTGTATTTGATCTCAGCATGATCGAGTGCAATGAGTTCCACCACCGCCGCATGCAATTGGTTCTCGTCGCGCTTAGGCGCGGTACAACCTTCGAGATAGCTAACATAACTGCCTTCGTCGGCGATGATCAGTGTGCGTTCAAACTGACCGGTGTTCTGGGTATTGATCCGGAAATAAGTCGACAGTTCCATTGGGCAGCGCACACCCTTGGGTATGTACACGAAGGAACCGTCTGAAAAAGCTGCTGCGTTGAGTGCAGCATATAAGTTATCGGAATAAGGCACCACCGAACCGAGGTATTTCTGCACCAGTTCAGGGTGTTCTTTAACTGCTTCACTGATTGAGCAAAATATTACACCATGTTCTTTCAGTGTTTCTTTAAAAGTAGTGGCTACGGAAACACTGTCGAAAACCGCATCAACGGCTACACCCGATAATAGTTTCTGTTCCGACAAAGGGATACCCAGTTTCTCAAAGGTTTCCAGCAGGGCTGGATCCACTTCATCCAAACTCTTGTATTTGGCACCTGACTTGGGGGCGGCATAATAAGAGATTGCTTGAAAATCGACCTTGGGCAATTCGAAATTCTGCCAGGTGGGCTCGGGCTGTTTCAAAAAGGAATGATAGGCTTTCATCCGCCAGTCGCGCAACCATTGTGGCTCCTCTTTTTTGGCGGAGATAAAATGAATAGTGTCTTCGTTCAGGCCTTTCGGTGCCACTTCCATTTCAATATCCGTCACAAACCCAAACTCATATTCTTTGTCAATATAATCGTCGAGTATGTCGTTGCTCTTATTGTTCTCCATGATGTTTCTTTTTAGGGTTGTGTGGCCCCGGCTTTGATCCGGTACACACAATGCGGATCGCCCGACAAAAGGTGTTGCTCACGCTCCACCTGGAATTGCTCGCCGATCAACGCTTTAAAATTTTCCAGTTCTGCCTTGCAAAAGCCTTTGCATTCGGTGGCGGCGGCACAAATGGGACAATGGTTTTCAACCAGCACATAATCCCCCGCCTCTTCTTTCCATTCTGCCATATAACCTTCTTCAGACCTGATCTTCACAATGGTTTGCAGCTTCTCTTCCAACGTACTGGTATCGCGCAACCTGTTCACATATCGCTCAAACCTTTTTTTCTCCCGTTCATTGATCAACTGATCGATCGCTTCGGCGCCCATTAATTTTTTCACCGCCTGCAGCAGATCGACAGATAACTTCGCATGGGCATCGGGCAGTCGCGACAGCCCACTGGCCGTTAGCGTATAATACGTTACGGGCCGGCCTACCCCCATATTTTTTACTTCCCGCTGTACTTGTCCGGCTTCAGACAGCTTCAACAGTTTCAACCGGGCGCCTTCTTTGGTTATTCCCAACGCCGATGCCAATTGCGCAGCCGTTGTTTCCGTTTTCGACTGCACAAACCGCAAAATATCGTCTGCACGCACGCCTTTCATTTAACAACAATATGTTGGATAATCCGAGCCGCAAATATAGCGAAATCGGGGGTGGAAACCGAGCGCAAATACGTTCCACTGGCGAAATTTGGCCAAAAAAACAGTTGGTTCGGCAAAATCTACGGGCTTTGTCTAAGCGCTACCTGTCAACCCGCCTGGGGAACCACGATGGAAGCGATTTTCCGGCCACCTTATACCCGAAATAGTCGACTATTGATTGGGCATTTCAGGCAACGGTGCTGCTGCTGAATAAATTACGCAGGCGATTTTTTCTTATTTTGCAATATAGGAATGCCATACTGCCAGGCTCGGTGTCAGGCGGATGCTGTAAACGATTGTAATCAACGATGATGACCAGAATAAAAATGCTGTTGGGCTGTTTTTGGTTGGCCTTTACGGCAACCATCGCACTGGGCCAGGAAAAACCCTGGATGATCGGCCCATTTGTTAAACAAGACAATGCCAATCCCTGCCTGAAGCCGCAAAAAACTTCTTTTCGTGATCCGGTATTGGGTCGATCTGTTGAATGGGAAGCACAGGATGTGTACAACCCTGCCGCCCTGGTGAAAGCCGGCAAAATCATCTTGCTCTACCGGGCAGAAGACACGGTGAAACAATATGCCGGCACCTCCCGCATTGGCATTGCCACCAGTAACGATGGGCTTGTTTTCAAGACCTTCCCCCAACCGGTACTGTACCCGGCCAATGATGCCATGCTTGTTTATGAAACCGGTGGTGGTGTGGAAGATCCGCGCGTGGTGCAAGACGACAACGGCAAGTACTATATGACTTATACAGCGTATGACGGTACCACAGCCCGCTTATTTATTGCCAGTTCGAACGACCTGAAACACTGGACAAAACATGGCTCCGTGTTTGCAAAAGCAGAGAATGGAAAATATATCAATTACTGGTCTAAATCTGGGTCCATTGTTTCGGAGATAAAAAACGGTACCATGGTGGCCCGAAAAATAAATGGGCTCTATTGGATGTATTGGGGCGAATCGAATATATATGCAGCTACTTCCAAAAACCTGATCGATTGGGTGCCCTTGCCCGAAACCGATCCTGCCAAAAAACAATACGACTCAGCCCGGCACTACGAAGCATTTAAAATTGTGTTTGGCCCACGGCGCGGAAAATTTGACAGCCAATTGGTTGAACCCGGGCCGCCTGCCATCCTTACCGAACACGGCATTGTTTTCTTGTACAATAGTCGAAATAGTCCCGAGAACGGCGACAAATCATTACCCGCCGGCACGTACGCCGCGGGTCAAATCCTGCTCGACAAAAACGATCCGCTGAAAGTGATCGATCGCTGCGACAATTATTTTATCAAACCAGAAAAACCCTACGAGCTAGCAGGACAAGTCAATCATGTTTGCTTTGTAGAAGGATTGGTGCAATTCAATAACAAATGGTTCCTGTATTATGGAACGGCCGATTCAAAAATCGCCGTAGCCACCAGTGAGATCAAACCCTGATTTTTTGATCAGGGTGTTTTCAGCAAACTGTTCATCGTTTCTTCAAAATCCTGTACATACTCTTTGTATTGATCGGTTGCCGGGCCAAAAAAACCGCCATGTACTTTTTTCACGCGGCCGTCGCGGCCAATGAATATGGTGCTGGGAAAGGATTTGATCGAGGTTAGCTGCGGTAATGTTTTTTCGGTTCGGAGTGAATCGCTTGCAGTCACACCGGTTATGAGGATCGGGTAATCGACCGCAAAACGATCTTTGAATTTGCGCAGCGTTTTTACTGATCTTGCATTGTCGGTACTATACTCATACGCGAGGCCAATCATTTCCACACCCCGGTTTTTATTCGCTTTGTAAAACTTGCTTAAGAACTGGGTTTCATCCATGCAATTGGGACACCAACTACCCATGATTTGAATCACCACTACTTTGTTTTTGAACTGTGCATCGTTGATGCCGACCAGTTTGCCATCGAGGTCAGGAAAACGAAAATCCAATCGATCATCGGTGCCGCGCAAACCCATGGCCACTGATTCAAGCGATACTTTTGCCTGGTCATTTCGTTGGGCGCTGAATGTTTCCAGCCTGGTTGGTCCCGAGAAAAACTTGCCGCCATCAATCGTATTCGCATCGCTGATATGCGCTTTGAAAACATAGGCATGGCTGCCATCAAATGTGCCGAGGAAAAGACTATCACCGCTAACAATGCCTTCCAGAAACCGGTAATCGCCCGAAGCAGAAACAATGCTGCCCGACAACTGGTTGCCTTTTTGACTGAACTCGCCGACCGCAATATCATCTGCTTTTTTGTTGCCAAAATGCATCTCCCATTTACCGGTGATATTGTGTTTTGCGGGCGCTTTACCGATGAAACGCGGTTCATGGCCCGGTTTGGCCACGAAGGGCATTACAATGGTTTTGCCACTGGTTCCTTTGATCCAGTTACCTGCCAGCGATCCATCTTTCTGCAATTGCAAGCGAAAAGAAGATTCAAAAAAAGGCATTTCAATAAAAAGGGAATCACCTGCCAGTTCAATGTTTTTTACTTCGAGCCGTTCGCTGGCGTTGTGGATGTGGATCAGGGGCTTCGAACTCGGATAACTCACCTCAAAATTGAATACAATCGGCTCCCCATCGGCCCGCAGCAGGGCGCCTTTCCACCAACCAGTTTGCATTTTTTTTGACTCCCCACCTACGGCAACCAAAGCCGTGACCATCAACATTATAAAAGCCTTACCAAATCCGATCATAGTCCACAAAATTAGTGGGGCAATTTACGGGTTATTTTTTATTCAGGTTGGCCAGCATGTCTTTGGTCATCCGGTCGAGGTTGTATTCTTCTTTCCAGCCCCAGTCTTTTCTGGCCACACTGTCGTCGATGCTTTGCGGCCAGCTATCAGCAATGGCCTGGCGATAGTCGGGTGCATAGGTAACCTGGAAATTGGGAATCTCCTTTTGTATAGCCTCCGCAATTTCTTTCGGCGAGAAACTCATACCCGACAAGTTATAAGACGTACGCACGGTGATTTTTTCAGCCGGCGCTTCCATGAGTTCGATAGTGGCGCGAATGGCATCGGGCATATACATCATGGGCAGGTAGGTATCTTCTTTCAGGAAGCAGGTGTATTTGCCCTCTTCCAATGCTTCGTGGAAAATTTCAACGGCATAATCGGTGGTGCCACCGCCGGGTGCTGATTTATAACTGATGAGTCCCGGGTAACGCAAACTGCGCACATCAACACCAAATCGCTGGAAATAATAGTTGCACCAAAACTCGCCGGCGTATTTGGAAATACCATAAACGGTGGTGGGTTCGATGATGGTGAACTGCGGACAATTCTTCTTGGGCGAAGTGGGTCCAAATACCGCAATGGAAGATGGCCAGTACACTTTGTGTAATTTTTCTTCGCGCGCAATATCGAGCACATTCAACAGGCTTTGCATGTTCAGGTGCCAGGCCAGGTTGGGATTTTTTTCGCCGGTGGCGGATAAGATAGCCGCCAGTAAGAATATCTGGGTGATGCCCTGACGGATCACCAGCACATGCAGCATTTCTTTGTTCAGGGCATCGATCGATACATAGGGACCGGTGCCGTGCAACAATTCATTTTCTTCGCGTAGGTCGGCCGCCAACACGTTGGTATTGCCATGGATCTTTCTAAGTGCCAGTGTTAGTTCAACGCCAATTTGTCCGCAGGCGCCAATAACGAGAATTTTTTCTTTTGCCAAGGGAAGAATTTTACAAGGCCAAAAGTAAATAGTTAAACCTAAAAAATGGTTGTTGCGAGAACGATTGGCGCTGGTTGCTGGGCTGCAAACGATTGTGCTGGCCGGCAACCGAAGGCCATAAGCAAAGGTTTCCTATTTTCGCAGCGGCAAAATTTTTGCCGAGCAGATAAAAACCTTAACCAGGAACAGTAATGTCGAAATCATTTTTCAATCCGGCCGTGGAAAGTTCGGCCAACAATAAATTCCGGGAAAAGAGATTTCAGTTTTTCTTGTCTCAACTGCTTAAAATCGACAAGGGCCAGCCAATCACCATACTTGATATTGGCGGCACCGAAATTTTTTGGGAAAGAATGAATTTCACAAACCGTCCCAATGTGCGTATCACGCTTCTAAACCTTGAAAAAGTCAATACACATTTTCCTGGTTTTGTCAGTATAAAGGGCGACGCATGTGATTTACATGACATCAATGACAAGGCTTTTGACATTGTCTTCTCTAATTCTGTCATAGAACACCTGTTTAACTTTGAGAACCAGCAAAAAATGGCCAACGAAGCAATGCGGGTCGGAAAGTATTACTATATCCAAACCCCCAACTTCTATTTCCCTATCGAACCTCATTGGATGTTTCCATTTTTTCAAGTGTTGCCCTTCAGCCTAAAAGTATTTCTAACAAGAAATTTCAATATGGGTCACTACAACAAGATACCCGATCAGAAAGAAGCGGAAAAACAAGTAAATGAGGTAAAGCTCCTGACGAGAGCACAAATGGCGAGGCTGTTTCCAAACGGCAAAATGTTTTTGGAAAAATTCCTGGGACTGAATAAATCGATCACGATGTACCATTTTCCTGATGAAAAGTTAACCAGCCAGGCTAACTAAGAACTTTACTTTATTTACATTTGACTCCATACATTTTACTATGCGACCATTCCTGAAAGAACTTTTCGCCGGGCAGCAATACGATGAAAAAAACTTTTTCCTGATTGCCGGCCCCTGTGTCATTGAGAACGAAGAACTGCTGACGCAGGTGGCAGAAAAAGTAAGCAGCGAATGTACCCGGCTGGGCATCCCCTATATTTTTAAGTCTTCTTACCGAAAAGCCAATCGCACATCGGCTGCTTCTTTCACCGGACTCGGTGATGAACTTGGGCTATCGTTACTAAAAAAAACCGGCGAGCGTTTTCACTTGCCAACTACCACCGATATACACGCACACGATGAGGCGGCACCGGCGGCCGTTTATGCCGACGTATTACAGATCCCCGCCTTCCTTTGCCGCCAAACCGATTTGCTGGTCGCTGCGGCACAAACGGGCAAGGTGATCAATGTGAAAAAAGGACAATTCCTCAGCGGGCCCGCCATGCGCTTCGCTGTGGAGAAAATTCGCAATGCAGGCAACGATAAAATCATCCTTACTGAAAGAGGTACAACCTTTGGTTACCAAGACCTGGTGGTTGATTTCCGCAACATTCCCTGGATGAAATCACATGGCGTACCGGTAGTGATGGATGTTACCCATAGCCTGCAGCAACCCAACCAAAGCTCGGGTGTAACCGGGGGCAACCCGCAACTCATTGGTACCATCGCCAAAGCCGCGCTGGCGGCCGGTGCCGATGGACTGTTCATAGAAACACATCCCAATCCCGCCGCCGCGCTCAGTGATGGCGCCAATATGCTGCAATTGGATTTATTGCCTTCCTTGTTGGAAGAGCTGGTGCGGTTGCGCCAAGCATTGTAGCCGCAATAGTGGTGCATGCACCGTGCTTCACGCTCGATTATTCTCTTCGGTAATTGCATTTTTGTCAAACATCGTTGGCCCCAGAGATGGTATAAAAAGCCCATTAGGGAACAGGAAAGCCCTACATCTTTTTAGTGAATGACGACCGGCTTCTTGGCACGGTTGAACCATAGATTGGGTTACGTTGTACAATAGCGGGACAGAAAACTATACTAAATTTATTAGCTTTATTTTGGCAAAACATACTCTAAAATCCTCAATTCGCGATTTGCGAATTGAGGATTTTAGAGTATGTTTGACTTATGAGAAAACACAATGGCATGCGGCCACAGGATATAGTAATCCTTTTGAAAATTATTGTGAAGGGTGCTCTGCCTTGGCAAAATAAGGACTTAGCCGCAGAACTATTTATCAGTCCTTCTGAAATATCCGAATCACTTTACAGGAGTTCACTGGCCGGGTTGATTGATTCTGACCAACGCAAGAAAGTTTATCGTCAATCGATGATGGAGTTCTTAGAACATGGCCTGCATTATGTTTTCCCAACACAACCCGGCACAATAGCAAATGGCGTTTACACTGCCCATTCCCACCCTTTCATGCAGCAACAATTCAAAGTTGAAGCCCTACATTATGTTTGGCCGGAAGCCCAGGGTAATGTACGAGGTTTAAGCATCGAGCCATTATATAAAGAACAAGTAAAAGCTGCTTTACGTGATGAAAAATTATACCTAATGCTTGCCCTTCTCGATGTTATTCGGGTTGGCCGGGTACGGGAATGCAAAGTCGCCATTGATGAACTCAAAAAACTGATACTATGAAACATGTGCACGAGAATATTGTTCGTATCAAAGCAGTACAAAGTAGTCTGGGAGAGCTCAGGGATAAAGTTGTTTATGTCGGTGGCGCAACCGTTTCCCTATATGCCCAACGAGAAGCACCGGAGATACGCGAAACCAAAGACGTTGATATCCTGGTTGAAATAGCAACGAACTGGGACTACGCAGCTGTTGAAGAACAACTCCGTCGTCTTGGATATCAGAACGACCTGGAATCTAAGTTTATTGGCCGCTATGTGTTATCGGGACTTATAGTTGACTTAATGGCCACAGAGGAAAAAATATTGGGGTTCAGCAATAAATGGTATAAAGAAGGCTTTCATACTGCGATCAATCACCAGATAGACGATCTTGTTACAGTAAAAATATTTGACTGCCCGCATTTCATTGGTTCCAAAATCGAGGCCTTTAAAAATCGTGGAAAAGGTGATGGACGATTTAGTAGTGATTTTGAAGATATCGTGTTCATTCTCGAAAACCGACCTACTGTCTGGGAGGAAATGGAACGAACAACCTCGAAGCTAAAAAAATACCTGAAACAAGAATTTCAAGCATTTGCCGTAAATCCCTACATGGAAGAATGGATAGCTTCCCACTCCAACTTTTATACTGCCCAAAGTACATCCCTGATCCTGGAAAGCCTTACAAAATATGTAGGTAGTTAACTTAAATAACGATCATGCCGATCCAAATCCCTCTTAAAATCATATTGTAAAGTAATCCGTGTAGTTAAAAAGTTTATCTACAAAACCTGAAATTTCATAAGAATATCTTGTTGATCATCATCACCCAGCTTGAAAATGTGCCGGCCAAAAGCTTTGAAGCCATAGTTTTCATAAAAGCCCATCGCTTTCGGGTTCTCTTCCCATACACCCAGCCACACAAAATCAAACCCACGGTCACGGGCAACCGAAACCGCTTTGTCGCAGAACAGCTTTCCAATTTTCTTTCCCTGGAATGCTTTCAACACATAAATCCGTTCTATTTCCAGCGATCGCTCACCTTTTAATTCTGTTTGTGAATGCCCGGTGTTCAATCGCAAAAAACCGGCTACCTGCTGGTCGAACCACGCGAAATAATATAAAATGGTTTCATCCTGTAGCTCTTTCAGCAATTGTTCCGTCGAAAAATGGGTTATTATATGCTGCTCCAGGTTTTCAGGCGTATTGACGGCCCCATAGGTGTCAATAAAGGTTTGTATACTGATTGTACGCAAAACATCGACATCGGTGATTGCCACTGGCTGTATGTTTATCCATTCCATAAAGGGTGTAACAAGAACATTCAATATAAAGAAAAAGCGGCCGAAGCCGCTCATTCTATTTGTACTTAAACGCTTTATTGGGGTGCGGTGGCGGCGGCGGCACAGGCACCGGTTTCTCTTTGATTTGTTGTTGCAGGTATTTGATGGCATATTCAAGCTGCGCATCTTTTCCCTTATAGGTTTCGAAGGGAAGATTATCCACTTCAATATCGGGTACTACGCCCTCGCCTTCAATCAGCCATTTTCCTTCAGGGCCGTAAACACCAAATTCTGCAGCCGTGGCAACGCCGTTGTCAACCAACCGGTTACTGCCCGTCAACCAGATCTCGCCACCCCAGGTACGCATACCAATCACTTTACCCAATCCCAATCGACGGAATCCTTCCGACACAGCTTCGCCATCAGACGCTGTTTGCTGGTCGCACAGAATTACCATGTGGCCGCGGAAAGCATATTGCATGTTCCAATAGGGTTTCCCCGCGCGACCCTGCCAGTACATCCAGGCCTTGCGCATGAGCTTCTCCAAAACCCAGCTATCTATATTGCCACCGTTGTTGTTGCGTACATCGATGATGAGTCCGCTGCGGTTAAATACCGGATAATACTGCTTCACAAAATCGTCCATATCGTCTGAGCCCATGGCCTTGAGGTGAACATACCCGATATCATTGCTACTCATCGCATCTACTTTCTCGCGATTATTCAATTCCCATTCATTGTACCGCAATAATTTATCGACATAACCCGCGCAGGGTTTGATTACTTCGGCATAACTAACGCCTTTGGCGTTTGTCAATGTCAGTTTCACTGCGCGACCAACTTTATTCAGCAACAAAGCCTGAATACTACCCACTTCTTTCAAAGGTATATTGTCGATCATGGTAATCACGTCAGCTTCGCGAATGGCAGATCCACGGGTGGCCAGCGGAGACCGAAAATCTGGATAGTCGGCATCTGAACGATATATATGTACAATCTTTTCGCCATTCGCCACGCGTTCGGTACGTGCCCCCAAAAAGCCCATCGGCATCTGGTCGGGCGAATGGCGCTTGTCGCCACCACCTACAAAAGTGTGTAGCGCCGATAGTTCACCCACCATCTGGCTGATCAGGTCGTCCAATTCCCAACGATCGGTAACACGCTCCACCAGGGCTTCGTATTGCTGTCGCACCGCCAACCAATCCACCTGGTGCATATCGCGGTCGTAAAAATAATCGCGCATCAACAACCAGGCATCGTGAAAAATCTGCTTCCAGTCTTGCACCGGATCCAGCACATAGGACCAGTTATCGAGCGACAACCTCGATTTGTCATAATCCACTTTTTGCCCATTGGCTTCTGCTATCGCCAACAGGTTGTTCTGGAAATTCAACAATATTTTCTTTTTATCGGCCGACAATTGCACGCTTTCCACTTTCTTCGCCGCTTCTATCGGTTCGTATTTTTTTGCCGCCTCAATTTTCAACGATTGTAAAGTAGCGCCCTCAAGGCTACCCTCTTCACCACGATCCAACCAATAGAGATAACCATCCGCCACCCATAGTCCGCCATAGTTGCCGCTTTTCACCGGCACCTGGTACAATTCATCGGTAACGCGGTCCCAATCCACTTCCTTGTCAACAATCACTTCTTTTGTTTTCTTGGCCTTCCCTTTAGGTTTCTTTTCCGCTACTTCCGCCTTCTTTTCCATCCACAACGAATCAGTGAGCCAGGAATCATCCATCACAAAAGGAAACTTGGCTGCACTGTCGAGTGCCATCGCATAGATATTGGTTGTTTCCGTATAATACGGCTCGGGTGCCCTCGAGCCCCAGGGACCACCCACACGCGTTTTCAGGTTGCGGTCCGATAAAAAATACAACCACTTGCTGTCTTTCGACCAGGCAGCCCCATAACTATCGAGCCGCGAAGTAGTAATGGCACGCAGTTTTTTCTTTTGTAATTCAAACAACCACAATTGACTGTTCAGGTTGGCAATACCGTTGGTAAACGTAAAATATTTACTATCGGGCGACCAATTGATGTCGCCGATGCCGGCATAACTACTGTCGAACGTAAACAGAATATTCCCATTGCGCATATCGGCCAATCGCATCACTGCATTTTTGTCAACAAATGCCACCCATTTTGCATCGGGCGACACCGTAAAATTGGTGATCAGGGTCTTGGTACCATGCGTCACCTGGCGGGCGCTGTCGCTGCCATCGGCCGACATTTTCCAGATCTCGAACTCACCACTCTTATCGCTCAGCACGGCAATATTTTTGTCGTCGATAAAATGTACTTCGCGGTGGCGAATACCATCCTGTTTGCGTGGCTCGATCCATCGATCGCTTTTGGCCGGCGATACAAAAACACGCCCGCGGCTGATCAAAGCAGCATAATTGCCATTGGGCGAAATATCTGCATAGCTGATACTACCCGAAGGGTTCTTGATCCAACGCGGCTTGCGCTGGTCGAAATCAGACCGCAATGTAATGGGCAGAACTTTTTCCTGGTTGGTGGCGATATCATACAGGCAGACATCTGCGCCTTTCTGGTATACCACGCGGCCATTTTGCAGGTTGGGCGATTGCAGGTCCCAGCCTTTGGAGAAGGTTTGCTGCTGTAGGTCTTTGCCACTGCTGTTCATGCTCCAGAGGTTCATGGTACCATCGCGGTCGCTTAAAAAATATACGCGGCCATTGTAAAACATCGGGCTGGTACTGGTGCCTTTGTAATCGGCCGTGAGGTTTACCGCTTCATGCTTACCGTCAAATTTCCAAATCTGCTCAATGAATCCACCAACATAGCGTTTCGTTTTGCTGCCTTGGTTGGGCAAGCGGGTGAAATACAAATTCCCTTCACCGTCATAAACCCCAAAGGAAGCTTGCCAAAGTGGCACTGGCTCGCGTTGCAGGCTCTTGGGATCCACCGTAAACAATTGCGGCATTTCAGTTTGCGCAAACAGGCTGCTCCTGAAAAGGATCTTACCGTTCGGCAGATAACCCGATGGATAAATCGCACTTCCATCGTAGGTGATTCGTTTGGGAACACCGCCGACGGCCGGCATGGTGTACAGTTCTGACGGACCTTCATACTGTCCAATAAAAACCAGTTGCTGCCCATCGGGTGAAAATTTCGCAGCTGATTCCATTCCTGCATGGGTGGTGAGTCGCGAACTGTTTCCGGTCGAAAGATCATAGGTCCACAGATCGCCTTCAGCCGTAAATACAACAGCATTTTCGTAAATCGCGGGATAGCGGTAATATCCCTTTTGCTGGCCATATGCTGAAGCGCAGATCAGCAAGGCCAACGCCGACAAAAGCCGGATTTGCATAGTGGGTAATTTGGGGTTATTTGTATATCTGAACTTCAATTTTTCCATCGGCATGTATTACTCCACGATACATGCCTTCGGTGTTAAACGGCATTGCATAATTGCCATCTTTGTCTACCGCAATCAATCCGCCATCACCGCCCAAAGCGGGCACTTGTTTCATGACCAGTTCATTCGCCGCGTCGATCAATGAAAACTTCCCAAACTGCATCATGTCGCTGATGGTTTTGGCCACCACCAAACGAATAAAATATTCGCCCCAGCCGGTACAACTGATGGCGCAGGTTTTATTGTTCGCATAAGTGCCCGCGCCGATAATGGGTGCATCACCGATACGACCATATTTTTTATTGGTCATGCCACCAGTACTGGTACCGGCCGCCAGGTTGCCCGACTTGTCGAGGGCCACCGCACCCACGGTGCCAAACTTCGAATCTTTGTTCTCGAACAAAAAAGCCTGCGTCACTTTCTTGCTGCCATGATCCAGTTCTGTTTTGAGCGAGTCTTCTTTCTTCACCCGCTGCAACGATTTCCAACGCTCTTCGGTATAGAAATATGATGGATCTACAATCTGTAAACCCTGGTCGGCTGCGAATTTCTCCGCCCCTTTTCCCGCCATCATCACGTGGTTGCTTTTTTCCATCACGGCACGCGCTGCCAGAATGGGGTTTCGGATTACCGTAACACCGGCCACCGAACCTGCTTGTAAACCTGAGCCATCCATGACCGCCGCATCCATTTCATTTTTTCCTTCATTGGTAAACACGGCTCCCTTGCCGGCATTGAAAAGTGGGTTGTCTTCCATCACCAGGATGGCTGCGGTTACCGCATCCATCGCCTTCCCGCCCGATTGCAAAACCGCATAGCCTTTTTGCAGGGCCAGGGTCAACGCTTCGCGGAAAGCCTGTTCCCGTTCGGGCGTCATTTGGCTCTTCAAAATGGTTCCGGCGCCGCCATGGATCACCAAAACGTATTTTTCCCTGGTATTTTCAGCATGATTTTGGCTGAATAGGTTGTTAAATAACAAGATTCCCAATAAACTGTATATCAGTCGCATATAGTAATTTCGTTTAATTGACCGGTAATCCGTGTCACCAAAGTAGCGAATCCTGAAAAAACTACTCTCCATAATTGGTTACATATTGCTGTCGCTGCTGCTATTGGTGGTGCTGGTCTATTTCCTATTGCAAACAACCCCGGTTCAAAACTACCTGGCCCGGCAAGCCGCCAACCGCTTGTCGAGCGCACTCAAAACGGAAGTGAAGGTATCGCATATTGACCTTGCTTTTTTCAACACCCTCGAATTGAAAGGCACCCTGGTTCGGGACCAGCAAAAAGACACCCTGTTGTACGCCGGCACCTTAAAAGTAAATATAACCGACTGGTTTTTTTTCAAAGACAAGGCTGAACTCAAATATATCGGGCTGGAAAATACCCTGGTTCACCTGCACCGTCGCGATTCCGTTTGGAACTACCAGTTCCTGATCGACTATTTTTCGGGGCCTTCCACCGGCAAGTCGAACAACCCGATTGAACTCTCCGTCAAAAATGTCGATTTTAAAAACATCCGCGTTTTGCAGGAAGATGAATGGCGCGGCGAAAACATGGGCCTCACGCTGTCATCGCTTGCACTCGAAACAGAAACCTTCGATCTCCACCAGAAAAACATCCACATTAAAAGCCTGGTGTTGTACCAGCCGGTTTTTTCCATTTATAATTATACGGGCTATCGACCGCCCCGGGTCTTTGCCAGTAACGATAGTATTCCACCGAATGACCCGGCGCACCTGCGTTGGAACCCGGGCAATTGGAATTTGCGCATCAATAACCTCGTCATCAACAACGGATCGTTTAGAAACGATGTAAAAACCGATCGGGCGCCGTATTACTATTTTGATGGCGCTCATTTTCAATGGAGCAAAATCAATGCGCGGTTTAGCGAGCTGGCCTTTGTAAATGACACCCTCAAAGCCAATATAGACCTGTCTACCGTAGAGCGTTCTGGCTTCAATGTTAAACTACTCAAAGCCAATTTGCGCTTTTATCCGGAAGCGATGGAGTTCAAGCAACTCGATATCCGTACCAATCGTAGTCACCTGCGGAATGCTTTCGCCATGCGGTACAAGACCTTCGACGACATGAGCGACTTTATTGAAAAAGTGGTGCTCGACGGACAATTCACCGATGCGGTTATACATAGCAGTGATATCGCTTATTTCGCCCCTGAACTGGCGAATTGGGATAAGGTGATTAATATAACGGGTAAGGCAAAAGGCACTATCAGCGACTTGAAAGGCGACAATGTGAAAGTAACGGCGGGACAGAATACCTTTCTCAACGGCGACTTTCGATTAACCGGTCTTCCGGATATTGAAAAAACCTATATTGATTTTACGGCCAATGATTTTCGCACCACCTATGCCGACGCCGTTCGCTTTCTGCCCGGCATTGCTGATCTTACCGAACTAGACCTGCCAAAACTCGAGTTCCTAAAATTCAAAGGAAGCTTTACCGGTTTCATTCGCGACTTTGTTACGTATGGTAGTATCGAAACGGCATTAGGCACCCTGGCCACCGATGTGAACATGAAAATTCCTGTCAAAGGAATACCTACCTACCAGGGCCGGTTGAGTACCGAAGATTTTCAACTGGGCAATTTTGTAAAGAACAACCAACTGGGGCATGTGGCTTTTGAAGGCGATGTTACAGGCAAGGGTTTCACCATGAATAACAACCTGGATGCCACGCTCAAAGGCAATATACCTTTTATCGAATACAACGACTATCACTACAAAGATATCGTGGTTGATGGTCGCCTGGCGAAAAAGAAATTCAATGGTAATGTGGTGGTAAATGACGAGCACCTGGAAGCCACCCTCCGCGGATTGGTGGACTTCTCTGGCAAAGTACCTTTGTTCGATTTCGAAGCATTGGTCAACACAGCCAACTTGCATTCCCTGCATTTTACCCGCGATGAGGTTGATTTCAACGGCAATTTCAATGTAAATTTTTCCGGCAATACCATCGACAATTTTATTGGTACGGCCCGGATCAGCGATGCCTCTGTTTTCAAGAACGGCCAAAAAATATCGTTCGACTCCTTGTATGTTGAATCGTCGGTGCAGGACAAAGGCTATAAGACCATCAACGTACAAAGCAATGAGTTCGACGCAGTGCTGGCCGGCGAATTCAATATCAGTTCTTTGCCCGATGCATTTCAAACTTTCCTCAACCGCTACTACCCCAGTTATATCGCGGCCTCCAAAAAGAAAGTGTACAATAATTTCAGCTTTTCGATTGTAACCAGAAAAGTAGATGACTACCTCGACTTGCTCGACAAAAGATTTAAAGGCTTTAACTACACCACGCTGAATGGACGCGTCAATACGCGTGAAAATATTTTCGACCTCGATGCCGAAGTGCCGCAGTTTAGTTATAAAAACCTTGCCTTTTCTGATATAAAATTCGAAGGTCGTGGCACCTATGATTCGCTGGTGGTAAAGTCGACCGTAGGTGATATTTTCGTGAACGACAGCTTGCATTTTCCCGGCACGCAGTTGTCGGTCGTTGCCGGCAATGACATGTCGAAGGTGAATATTCGCACCAGCGCCAACCAAACCTTGAACAGTGCCAATATTTCGGGGCGGGTTCAAACCCTGAAAGACGGCGTGCGCGTTCTTTTCGATCCTTCTCATTTCGACATCAATAACAAACAGTGGACCATCGACAAGGGCGGCGAATTGATTCTCAGTCGCGAACTGGTTACCAGCGACGGGGTCCGGATATTCAGCGCCGACCAGGAAATATTATTAAGCTCAGTTCCGTCGTCGGTCGGCAAAGGCAATGACCTGAAAATTGACCTGAAAAAAATAAACATCGGCGACTTCACACCCTTCTTTGTGAAAAGCAATCGTTTCGAAGGCTTGCTCACCGGCAGCATCGATGTGGTTGATCCTTTTGGCAACCTGCAAGTGGAGGCAGAAGCACGTGCGGAGCAATTCAGGATGGACAATGACTCGATCGGAGCCGTAGCGCTGAACAGCAGCTATAACAACAATACAGGCAAAGTACAGTTTAAAGCAAATGCCGTAAACCCCAACTACAATTTTGATATCGCCGGATTGGTCAATACCAAAGACAGTTTATCGGATGCGATCGATATCACGACCAACCTCAAAGACACTAAAATCGATTTGCTGCAACAATACCTCACCAGCATTTTCAGTAAGATTGAAGGCAAAGCATCGGGGCAATTGCGCATAGTGGGCGATCCCAGTTCATTGAAATATTTGGGTGATTTGACCTTGCAAGACGGCGGGCTACGCGTTGCTTATACCAAAGTGTATTATAAAATACCCACGGCAAAAGTTAGTTTCACCGATGGCCTGATTGATTTCGGACAGTTACAGATTCAAGATACCCTTGGCAACAAAGGACAAATCCTCGAAGGAAAATTATACCACAACAATTTTAAAGACATGATGTTCGACTTCCACATACAGTCGAACCGCCTGCTCCTGCTCAATACGACAGCCGCTGATAATGATCTATTTTATGGCAATGTAATTGGTCGGGCCGACATGACTTTTAACGGTCCGCAGCACGACATGGCTATGAATATCAGGGGTGAACCAACCGACAGCTCAAAAGTTTTCATCGCCACAAAAACCAGTCGCGAGAGTGCCGATGCAGACTTCATCGTGTGGAAACAGTACGGTAAGGAGATGGTCGATATTCGTCCATATGACCAGGAATCCAACCTCACGGTTTCGCTCGATATCACGGCCAATAACAAGGCCACCGTGTATATGATCATCGATGAAATGACCGGTGACATCATTCAAGCCCGCGGTAACGGCAACTTGAAAATGAAAGTGGGCACCAACGAAAATTTCACCATGAATGGTCGATACGAAATTGAAAGTGGTTATTATAATTTCAATTTCCAGGCAGGTCGGAAAACCTTCAAGCTGATGCCCGACCGAAACAATTATATCTCCTGGACCGGCGATCCCTATGAAGCAGTGTTGAAGATAGATGCCCTTTACGAAGCCGACAATGTACGTTTCAGCGACCTGCTGAGCAGTGGCGGATTCAGTGTTGTGGATGACAATGTGCGAAAGTTTCGCGGAACGGTGTATGTGATCGCCAACATCACCGACAAACTTTCCTCGCCCAAAATTGGTTTTCAGATCGAACTGCCTGAGAACAGCGCGATAAAAAATAATTTCGGCGCGCAATCATTGATTGAACTAATCCAGCGCGATGAAAATGAATTGTACAAACAAGTATCCTACCTGATATTGTTTAACCAGTTTGGCCCGCTAACGGCCGCAGGTAGCACCACCAACAACGGTAGTGCCATTGCGAATGCGGCGTTTGAAGGCATTGTGGTGAGCAGCATTTCCGGTTTCCTGAGCAGCGTGCTCTCCAACCAGTTTACCAAATTGTTCCAGGGCATTTTCAAAGACAAGAACCTGAAAGTAGACCTCAATGCCTCTCTGTACAGTGGCACCAACCTATCCGGTGTTTCGAACTCGCAGGTGCTTTTGCCCGACCGAACGAATATCGGTTTCATCGTGAGCAAGTCCTACCTCAACGAGCGACTCACTTTTGTGGTGGGTAGCGCCATCGACTTCGGTATCACGGCCACCCAAACATCCACCTTCCAGTTTCTGCCCGATGTGTCGGCCGAATACAAACTAACCCCCGATGGCAAGTTCAGGCTCACCTTTTTCTACCGAAACAGTTGGAGCTACCTGGTATCGAGTAACCTGCAGAGAACCGGCTCGAGTTTGTCGTACCGGCGCGAATTTGATCGGCTGGGAGATGTTTTCAGGCGCAAGCGCAAGCAGCAACCCGCCCGGCAGGTGGAGCGCACGGAGGCGGTGTTGGGGAAGGAAGGCGACGATTGAGAGAGACCGCGGTGGTTTCGCGCGGCGTTGTTTTAAGTTATTTCTCGCAGACTGTTTCTCGCAGTGTTGTATTTAATTTCGCACAAAGTCTTTTTTAATTTATTTCTCGCTGAGTTGTTTCTCGCAGCGTTGTTTCTCGCAGCGTTGTTTCTCGCAGAGACCGCAGGGGAACAGAGATTTTTTTATTTATTGTTTGCGTAGTTTTTTTTCACTGAGGTTTCTTTCTTTTAGTGTTGTTTCTTCTTGCATTGCTTGGTACGGAGTCGTTTCACATGGAGTAGTTTCGCACGGAGTTGTTTCTCGCAGAGACCGCAGGGGAACAGAGATTTTTTTATTTATTGTTAGTGTTGTTATTGTATTAGGAAATAAGTTTTTGGTAAAAATTTTTGTCGTTGCTCCTTGATGGGCCGTAGAAGAATTAATTTTGGAAGCGACAAATTGTTACCACCGCAATGTTCATTCTTTGTTATACTGCAACCTTGTTTTTTGCAAAAGCAATTGTGTTCAGCAGGCGCAAGAAGAAATAAAGTTTTTTTCAATTATATCTCTATTCCTTAATGATCTCCGTGTGAACTTACTCTGAGAGAAACAATCATCTCTAGTTAGGAGCAAATAAGTCATTGCAAAAGCACGCACGCTATTAATACGTACACAGAGGAACAAAGAATTCTACTACTAATATCTTTGTTCCCCTGCGGTCTCTGCGAGAAACACCTCCGCGCGAAATAAACCAACTCCGCGCGAAACCACCGCGGTCTCTCCTACAGCGTATGACCCAACTTATCTTTCTTCGTTTGCAAGTACCGCTCATTGTACTCATTCGGCTTCACCTTGATCGGCACCGACTCCACGATCTCCAACCCATATCCAATCAGGCCGGCGCGTTTGCGGGGGTTGTTGCTGATCAGGCGCAGTTGGGTCACGTTCAGGTAGCGTAAGATTTGCGCACCCACCCCATAATCGCGCTTATCCATTGGAAAGCCGAGATGGAGATTGGCTTCTACCGTATCCATACCTTCTTCTTGCAGTTTGTAGGCGCGAAGTTTATTCATCAGACCAATGCCGCGGCCCTCCTGGTTCATATACAATACCACGCCGCGGCCTTCGGCTTCCACCATTTGCAGGGCTTTGTGCAATTGTTCGCCACAGTCGCAGCGCAGCGAGCCCAGGATGTCGCCGGTGAAACAGGACGAGTGTACACGCACCAGAACGGGTTCGTCTTTAGCCCACTCTCCTTTAACCAGGGCGATATGTTCGTTTTGGGTATGTTTTTCGCGAAAGGCGATCATTTTGAAATGGCCGTATTTGGTGGGCATATCCACCCGAACCACTTCGTCGATCAGGCTATCGCGCTTGAGCCGGTATTCGATCAGGTCTTTGGTCGATACCAGTTTCATATCAAATTTTTTCGCCATGAGCTCCAACTGCGGCAGGCGGGCCATGGTGCCGTCTTCGTTGAGGATCTCCACCAGTACGCCGGCGGGCTCCAGACCGGCAAGCCGGGCCAGGTCGCAGGTGGCTTCGGTATGTCCGGCTCTTCGCAATACCCCCCCTTTCTTCGCGCGAAGCGGAAAAATATGACCCGGTCTACCCAAGTCGGATGGTTTGGTGGCGGGGTCGATCAGGGCTTGTACGGTTTTGGCCCGGTCGCTGGCCGAAATGCCGGTGGTACAGCCATGTCCCAACAGGTCGACCGACACCGTGAAGGCGGTTTCATGTAAGGCAGTATTGGCATTGACCATCATATCGAGCCCCAACTCGTCGCAACGGTCTTCTATCAAGGGGGCGCAGATGAGTCCGCGGCCCTCCTTACTCATAAAATTGATGACATCGGGGGTTACAAAACGGGCGGCAATAACGAAATCTCCCTCATTTTCACGGTCTTCGTCGTCCACAACAATGATCATTTTGCCCTGGCGGATCGCTTCAATAGCGTCTTCAATCGGATCCAACATGAACTCTTATTTATTCAAAATTAATGATTTACTGACCGGTAAATGGCATTTCAGGCCAAATCGGATTTCAGGGCGGCAAAGCAGCACCAGAAATGTTAATATTGTCTTAACGCTTGCGCCGTATAATTCTTTTTCTTTGCACCCAGAACAGCTAACACAGAAACACACAATTTATGATCAAGCGCGTAATTGAGAGTCTCCTTCTTTTATTCATGCCCTTCTTGCTGGTAGCCCAGGTAACCACCGGTACCATTGTCGGCACCATCAAAGGAACCGACGGAAAAGGCCTGGCAGGCGCCAGCATTGAAGCCGTTCACGTGCCCTCTGGCACCCGGTACAAAACCGCTTCTATGGGCGAAGGCCGGTTTACCTTGCCCTCCCTGCGGGTCGGCGGACCTTACAAAGTCACTGTAACATTTGTTGGCTTTGGCGAACAAAGCTTAACCGACTTAACTGTTCAGTTGGGTGAACCCACCCGGGCAGATTTCACTTTAGAAAACAGCAGCAAAGAACTAACCGAGGTGGTGGTTGCGGGCGCTCGCAAGGGTAGCCTGATCACCAAAGACAAAAAAGGCGCGTCGACCAATATCAACCGGCGAACCCTGGCGTCGATGCCTACCCTCAGCCGAAGCCTGACCGATTTCACCCGGTTAACGCCGCAATCGAACGGCACATCGTTCGGCGGACAAGACAACCGTTTTATCAACCTGACCATTGATGGTTCCATCTTCAATAACTCATTTGGTTTGCAAGCCCTGCCAGGTAGCCAGACCAACTCTACCCCTATTTCACTCGACGCGATTGAAGAGATTCAAGTGAACGTGTCGCCCTATAGCTTGCGCGATGCTGGTTTTACCGGTGCCTCTATCAACGCGGTAACGCGTAGTGGAACAAATACCTTGCATGGCAGCGCCTTCTATAACAATCGTAACGAAGGACTGGTAGGCACCAAAGCCGGTAAAGACGGCAAGGTGAATGTGGTAACCAATTCTTTTGATGTAAAACAATTTGGTGCCAGCATCGGCGGACCGATCATCAAGAACAAACTGTTCTTCTTTGCCAACTATGAAGCAGAGCGCCGTTCTGATCCGGGTACTTCTTATGTGGCTGACAACGGTTCCAATACCGGTGGTGCCAACGTAACCCAGGTAAAGAAGTCTGACCTGGATGAATTGTCTGACTTCCTCGCCAAAAATTTCAGTTATACAACCGGCCCCTATGAAGGGTATAGCCTGCTCACCAAGAGCGACAAAGGCCTTGTTAAGTTTGACTGGAACATCAACGACAAACACAAACTGAGCATCCGGGGTAATATCCTGAAATCAGTTCGTGATGTGCCTGCCAGCAGCTCTGGTTCTATTACGTCTTCGGTTGGTCGTCGTGATAATATCTACGCGATGACCTATGCCAATACAAACTATAAGATCCACAACGATATCTACTCCGGTATCATGCAGTTGAACAGCCGCCTGAGCAGCAAGCTGAACAATGATATGATCTTTGGTTTTACGGCCAACCGCGATTACCGCGAAGCCCTGGCCGGCAGCATGCCAACCATTGATATCCTGAACCCAAGAATTACCGGTTACAATTACATCACTTTTGGTTCAGAAGCCTTCACGCCCAACAATATGCTGAACACCAACACCTGGCAGTTCAGTGATAACATGACTTATTATGCCAACAAGCATACGTTAAGTTTTGGGGTGAACTTTGAATCATTCAAATACTTCAACCAGTTTACGCCAACCATTAACGGTCAGTATGTGTTTGACAGCCTCGGTTCTTTTTACGCTGCTGCCAATGCATTTTTGGCCGATCCCACCCTTACTACCAGTCCGGTCAATGTACGTCGCTATGCGCTGAGCTATAGCAACCTTGAAGGGGGTGCTTTGTGGGCTGCCGTTACAAAAGCAAGAAACCTTGGTTTCTATATCCAGGATGAGGTAACCATTGAACAACGCCTGAACGTTACCTATGGTGTTCGTTTTGATATTCCATTCTTCAGCGGATCTGGTTACACCAATACCGAAGTGGATGGCATGACCTTCGTGAATGAACGCGGAGATCCTACTACCTTGAGCACGTCTAAACTGCCTACTGCCAAACTGATGATTTCGCCGCGCGTTGGCTTTAATTATGATGTGGATGGCACACGCAGAACACAGATTCGGGGTGGTATGGGCCTGTTTGCTGGTCGCCCGGCCTTTGTGTGGATCAGCAACCAAATGGGCAACAACGGTATGCAGAGTGGATCCATCAGCATTGATAATACCACGGCCTATCCGTTTAGCACCGATCCCAAAGCACATATACCGGCCACCAATCCGGGAACACCTGCTTCTTCTTATAATATTGCTACCACCCAACGCGATTTCCGCTTTCCACAAGTGTTTCGTACCAACCTGGCAGTTGACCAGCGGATCGGCTCACTGGTGGCAACAGCAGAACTTATGTTTACGCAAAGTGTCAGCAATGTGTATTATTACAACGCCAACCTGAAACCCGCTACTGAAACTTTCAATGGCCCAGATAACCGCCCGCATTATTCTACATTTAATACAACCACCGGTGCCGTACTCAGTGGATCGGCATTTAACAATGCCGCCCGGGTGAATCCGAAAATCACCGATGCGACCGTGTTGAAAAGTGGTCCCTACGGACAATCCTTTATGGCCACCATCAAAATTGAGAAGCCAATGCGGGCACAAGGTTTTGGGTATATGATTGCCTACAACTTTGGTCGCTCTCGTGATTTTGTAAGTGCAGGATCTATCGCCAGCAGTTCCTGGACGGGTAACAAAACCGTTTACGGAAACAACAACCCAACCCTAGCCTTCAGCGACAATGACCTGCGTCATCGCATCATTGGTAACGTAAGTTTCCGCAAAGAATTCGCCAAAGCCATTGCTTTGCAAATTAGTTTGTTTGCACAATCGCAAAACCAGGGTCGGGTATCATATGCTTACAGCGGCGACATGAATGGCGATGGCATTTCAGGCAATGACCTGATTTATATTCCGCGCAACACCAGCGAAATGCAATTCCAAACCTATACAGTGGGAAGCGGTTCATCGGCCACTACTTTCACCGCCGCGCAACAAACTGCTGCCTGGGAAAAATTCATCTCACAAGATGGTTACCTGAGCGAACACCGTGGTGAATACGCCGGTCGCAACGGCCTGAACCTCCCCATGGTAACTCGCTTTGACCTGAACGCAATGTTGGAATTCTTCCGCACCATCGGTGGCCAGCGCCATACCATTCAATTGCGGATGGATGTATTCAACGTAGGCAACCTGATCAACCATGCCTGGGGTGTGGGATATGTGATGAATACTACCACACCGCTGGCTGCGCGTGGTTATAACCCAGCCACTGGCGTTCCGATTTTCCGCATGAATGCGGTGAACAACAGTCTTGATTATACAACTACCCGCCGCAGTGCAGCGTTGATCGATGTATGGCAAGCGCAGTGGGGTATTCGGTATATTTTCTAAGACGGGTATTTGTTCTAAGAAACGCAATAAACAAAGTGTAAACCGTTACAAAATACAATGGTCGCCACAGATGAAAATCAACTGTGGCGACCATTTTTCGTTTTAGCTTTTGCCGGGGGCGATATGTTTTCGCAACCGAGTCAAGCTGAATTTGTTTATCACTACAAGAACAGGTTGAATTAGGATGCTGACACTTGACTGCGCAGCATTTTATCAATGCTTACTGACTGCGTAAAATGGAACCAGACTATTGTTGTGCCGTAACCTTAAGTGAATATGCTGGGTTTTTAAAAGAAGTTGCAGGCCATTTACCAATCTCTTAATCGCTCGTGTTGAATTTATTCCCCCAGCGTCCAGAGGCCAGTACCTTTAACAAAATGTATCACCGCGCTGCGAAAGCCCAATCAAAAAACACCGGCATGGCGCGGGCCCAGGTGGCGATATCGTGTTTTCCATCCGACAACTCAAGGTACTTGATCTGGCTATCGGGATACCCTTTTGCTTTCAATTCGGCCATCAAGCCCAGCGTATCGTCGATCGAGTCGATGATGCCATTATTATTGCGATCACTCGTTTCATCGAAAGTGCCTGTTTCAAAAAAGAATTGCAACCAGGGCGCATAATGACCCTTTCGAATCAACTGATGCATGATCCTATGCAGGTCATCATCGTACAATGCATCGTCCTGGTCGAGACTGCGCCACCAGAGCGAACCCGAAAAAACACCTACCCGGCTAAACTCATGCGGATGCGCCCATACAATATCCAGGGCTGACAAACCACCCAACGAAAACCCGGCAAACAGCTTTTCGCTGAATTCAGCATAGGGCTGCGCTTGCCGCACCAAGGGCAGGCATTCTTCAAAAATAAATTGGGTATAGGCCCCCGCCAGGCGACCCCGATCCAGGTAATCGGCCTTTGCCGCTGTTCCGTATTCCAGTTTTCGATCTACCCCGGCATGGATACCCACCGCAATAAAAGGACGATATCTTTTTTCAGCAAACCCCCGGTCCATCATTTTCTGCAGACCGAGTTCTTCCATGTTTTGTCCGTCGTTGATCAGCAACAACGGCAAATTACCCGTTGCCGGCAACCGCTCGGGCAAATAAATATCAACCAAAACTTCCCGCTTCAACGGGGCCGAATCAATCGTCAACTCGATCTTCTGAACGCAGCTTTTTGTCGGGGAACTCATCGGTGTCGGTAACATTCTCTTAAGCAAGTGAGCAAAAGCCGGAAATTACAAGATTTTGCCGAAAAACAATTATATTGATTGGGCATATATACAATCAACGAATCAACACGATTATGAAAAAAATAGGGATATTATTTGGCCAGGAAAGAAGTTTTCCCACAGCATTTATTGAGCGCGTTAACAGCAAACAAATAGAAGGCGTTATAGCTGAGCCGGTCAGTATCGACAAAGTAGTTCAGGGCGAATCCAGCGGATACGATGTGATCATTGATCGCATTTCGCAGGATGTTCCTTTCTATCGCGCTTTCCTGAAAAACGCAGCGCTCTGCGGCACGGCTGTTATCAACAACCCCTTTTGGTGGAGTGCCGACGAAAAGTTTTTCAACAACTGCCTGGCCACCAAAATCGGTGTTCCGGTACCCAAGACCGTTATACTCCCCTCCCGCCAGCATCCGGCCGATACCAATGAAAATAGTTTTTCCAACCTGGCGTTTCCGCTCGACTGGGAAGGCATTTTCAAATACGTTGGCTTTCCCGCTTATATGAAACCATTTGCCGGCGGTGGCTGGAAAAACGTGTACAAGCTGGAAAACAAAGAAGACTTCTTCAACAAACACAGCGAAACAGGCGAACTGGTTATGCTGCTGCAGGAAGAGATCATCTTCGAAGAATATTATCGCTGCTATTGCATCGGTGGCAAATACGTACGCATCATGCCTTATGAACCACGCAACCCGCATCACCTGCGGTACCAGGCAGGTTTTTCGCCTTCGGCGGAAAAGCTCAAACTGATGGAAGACATCGTGTTGCGCATCAACCATTACCTCGGCTATGATTTCAACACGGTCGAACTCGCCCTGCGCGATGGCGTTCCCTACGCAATCGACTTCTGCAACCCGGCCCCTGATGCTGATGTAAAAAGTGTAGGCGAAGAAAACTTCGCCTGGGTGGTAGAAACAGCCGCTCAATACGCCATTGAAAAAGCACTCAACCACCAACCCAATCGCGACAACCTTACCTGGGGCGAATACATTAAAAGAAGCGCAGGCAAAGAAAAGTTGATCTAACCATCAGCCATCAACCCGAAAAAATCACTCTTGAGTTTGCAATAATGAGTAGTATAAATTACAAGCAATTTACCCTTGGCGTAGAAGAAGAGTATATGGTGCTGGACCCGCAGAGCCGGGAACTGAAAAGCCATGAACAGAAGATTGTACTCGAGGGACAAAAAATCATCAAAGACAAAGTAAAGGCCGAAATGCACCAGGCCGTGGTGGAAGTCGGAACCGATATTTGTCGCGATATCGATGAAGCCCTGCACGACGTTTCCACCCTGCGCCGAACCATCGCCAGTGTTGCCGGCGATCTTGGCTTCGCGATGGCTGCCGCAGGTACGCATCCTTTCAGTCACTGGGAACGCCAGCTCATTACCGATCATATCCGATACAGCGAAATCGTGAATGAATTGCAGGAAGCAGCGCGCAGTAACCTTATCTTCGGCCTGCATGTGCACGTGGGCATGGAGTCGCGCGAAATGGCCAACCATATCGCCAACAGCACGCGTTATTTCCTGCCGCACATTTACGCACTCAGTACCAATAGCCCCTTTTGGGAAGGCAGACAAACCGGTTATAAGTCGTATCGCACCAAGGTATTTGACAAGTTTCCGCGAACTGGTATTCCAGAGTTTTTCGACACCATCGAAGACTATGATAATTTTGTGAAGCTGCTGGTGAAAACCAACTGTATCGACAATGCAAAAAAAATCTGGTGGGACCTGCGGGTGCATCCCTTCTTTAACACCGTTGAATTTCGCATTTGCGATGTGCCCATGTCGGCGCACGAAACCATCATCATTGCCGCATTGTTCCAGGCCATCTGTGCTAAAATTTACAAGCTGCGTTTGCAGAACATGAATTTTATCCAGTACTCACGGGCACTGATAAACGAAAACAAATGGCGGGCAAGCCGTTATGGTCTCGATGGACGATTGATTGATTTCGGCAAAGAGGAAGAAGTCAACACCAGGGTATTGATTTATGAACTGCTCGATTTTGTAGACGATGTGGTGGACCAACTCGGCAGCCGGCACATTCTCAAGCTGGTACCCAACCTGCTTGAAACAGGCACCGGTGCCGACAGGCAATTGCGGGTCTACAACGAAACTAATAGCCTCGAAGCCGTGGTTGATTATATGCGCGAGCAATTTTTATATGGCATTTGATGCTGTACATAACAGGGTAAATATTCCTGGCAAACAGATTGAGCCAGGCAGCCGCCGAACTATTACAATGCTTCGGCGGCTCTTATTCCTTTGGCTGCTGGCAGCGTTCTTCAGCTTTCCAGGCTGTGTGGCCACTGCGCCTTACGACCAGCAAGTGTATGCGCAAACCACGGCACTAAAAGTGGATGCACTCAAGCTCATGACCAAGGCAACCAAAGATTACAACACCCAAAAAGAAGCTGTAGAAAAATTCACCGATAGTTGGGACAAACTTTATGAATACGAATTGCACCGCAAGAACAACGGTATCCGCATCAGCATGTGGAAGCTGCTGCGCGATCCCGAACGCAACCTGATGGGCGGTTTCCTCGCACGCTGGCAAAAAGAAAACAGCTTATCTACCCCTTTTATCGACGAAGCAAAGATTCAAGTGGGCAAAGCGTTCGACCAATTGTCGGAATTGGAAAGTGGCAAGATCAAACCTAAAGACCTGCAATAAAATGGCGACCACGATCGATTTTGAAGACATCTTCAAAACACTCAAACAGAAAGTGGAGGAACTCGCAAAGATGTTCCTGCAGCACTACACCAAACAGGCAGTAAAAGACGGCAAGAAATTTCTGGAAGAAACCAAGGAGAACTTAAAACGGTGGACAAACCTGCTCATGGAAAAACGTCTCACCACCCAGGATTTTGAATGGCTGGTACTCAGCCAGAAAGACCTGGCAGAAATGGTAACACTAAAGCAGGCAGGATTATCGATCATTCGCATCCAACAATTTCGCGACAGCCTGCTCAACCTGGTGGTAGACACTATCTTTGGCCTGATCAAAATCTGAAAAATATTCGCATGCGACAATTAACTGTTGCCCTGGCCGCCTGCCTCTTACTAACGGCCTGCAATAACCGAAAAAAAGCCGACCTGCTGGTGGTCAATGCCCGTATTTACACCGTCGATAGCAGCTTCAATACGGTTGAAGCGATGGCCATCAAAGACGGAAAAATACTCGCCACCGGTTCTACTGCTACCATCAGCGCCGAATACAATGCGCCCGAAAAACTCGACGCTGGTGGTAAGGCCATCTTCCCGGGCTTCATTGATGCCCATGCCCATTTTTATCAGTACGGGCTCGGGTTACAAACGGCTGATCTAACGGGCACCGATAGCTGGCAGGCCATCCTCGACAGCCTGGTATCGTTTAGCAAAACCCATCCCGAAGGTTGGTTAATTGGCCGTGGCTGGGACCAGAACGATTGGGCACAAAAAGATTTTCCCGATAATGCCGAACTCAATCGACTCTTTCCCGATCGTCCGGTTTTATTGAGTCGCGTTGACGGCCATGCCGCCATGGCCAATGCCTTCGCACTAAACCTCGCAGGCCTCCAACCAGGCGTGCAACTAACCGGCGGCGATGTGGTGGTGAAGAAGGGGAGCCTCACGGGTTTACTAATTGACAACGCCGTTGATTTGGTCGCCGGCAAGGTACCGGCACCCGATGCAAAAATGACAACAACAGCGCTGAAGCAAGCGCAGGAAAATTGTTTTGCTGTGGGCTTAACCACGGTAGATGACTGCGGAATCATGGCCAATGCCATCGAAACCATCGACTCCCTGCAAAAAGCAAAAATCCTGAAGATGCGTATTTATGCCATGATCAGCGATGCGGCGGCGAACTACGAGTGGGCATTCCGCAAGGGCAAATGGAAAACCGATCGGCTCAATGTGCGAAGTTTTAAAGTATATGGTGACGGTGCCCTCGGGTCGCGTGGGGCCTGTCTGCTGGCACCCTATAGTGATCGTGCCGGTCACTATGGATTTCTACTGAGCCAGCCGGCACACTATGATTCAATCGCCAGGCTTTTGCTGGAAAAAGATTTTCAACTCTGCACCCACGCCATCGGCGATAGCGGCAACCGTATCATTCTGCAGACCTATGCCAAATACCTCCAAGGCAAAAACGACAAGCGCTGGCGCATTGAACACGCGCAAGTGATTTCGCCCGATGATTTTGCCAAATTCGGCGCCTTTAATATCATCCCTTCGGTGCAACCCACCCATGCCACTTCTGATATGTATTGGGCGGCCGATCGCCTGGGTACTGAACGGGTGAAAGGTGCTTATGCCTACAAACAATTGTTGCAACAAAATGGCTGGATAGCCCTCGGCACTGATTTTCCGGTCGAAGATATCTCGCCCTTCAAAACCTTTTATGCGGCGGTGGAACGCAAAGATGCCAAGGGATTCCCCGACGGCGGCTTCCAAAGTGCCAACGCGCTGAGCCGCGAAGAAACCATCCGCGGCATGACCATCTGGGCCGCCAAAGCAAATTTTGAAGAAACGGAAAAAGGCAGCCTTGAAGCCGGCAAACTGGCTGATTTTATTTTGCTCGATACCGACCTGCTAACGGCCCCGGCCAACCAAGTTTTGCAGACCAGAGTGATTCGCACCTACCTGAACGGCGAACCGGTGTTCGTACGCTGAAGCCGTTTTTTCCTACATTTGCCCGATGATGGAAAAGGCGAAAGAAATCCGGGTAGCCATCCTCGATTTATATGACGGGGTGGAAAACCAGGGGATGCGTTGTATACGCGATATTTTACGGCATTATAGCAGAGAGCATGACACTGATTTAAGCTGGGATGAGTTTGATGTGCGGCAACAGGGCCAGGTGCCCGATCTGGATTATGACCTGTATATTTCGAGCGGCGGACCTGGTAGTCCGCTGGATAGCGAGGGCTCCGATTGGGAAAACGCTTATTTCGACTGGCTTCAAAAAGTGGAAGCCTACAATGCCGATCCAGCCCATATCAATAAGAAATATGTGTTTTTCATTTGTCACTCCTACCAACTGGCTTGTCGCTATTTTCAAATTGGTACGGTAGCCCCGCGTAAATCGACTGCATTTGGCGTTTTCCCGATTCATATGTTACCGGCGGGCGAAAAAGAACCGGTTTTTCACAACCTGCGCGATCCGTTTTATTCGGTCGATAGCCGCGATTTCCAGGTGATTCAGCCCAACCACCACAGCATCAAAAAACTGGGCGCCAAGATACTGGCCATTGAGAAGGAGCGTCCGCATGTTCCTTTTGAACGAGCGGTGATGGCCATCCGATTCAACCCGTATATGATCGGCACACAGTTTCATCCCGAGGCCGATGCCATTGGTATGAGCATGTACCTGCAGCGCGACGACAAAAAAGAAACGGTGATCAAAAATCACGGTTTCGAAAAATGGCATAGTATGATTGAGCAATTGAACGATCCCGATAAAATCAAATGGACCTACCAACAGGTACTGCCCAATTTTATCGAGAGTTCCGTGGCACATCTGCGCTAGTTTTTTTGCTATCTTCCGGCAAATCAATGGCATGGTTCCCGAATTAAGAGCGGCATTCAATCAGCAATTCAGCGAAGCAACCTACCAGGCTTTCCTGGCTGATCTCAACAGCAAATACCCAGGTGCAATCGAGTTTCGAATAGCAGAAACACCCGTGTTCGTAGACAAAGCATTCACTGCTAAAATGCTCGACGCCTGCGATCATATCATTGAGGTGATTTGCGAGCCCGGTTTTAAAGCAGCTACCGATCGCAGCATTCCCAGGGGCGAAAATGTGCCCAATGAAAATGACAAGGCACAGATGATCGCGTTTGACTTTGGCGTATGCATCAACGATGCCGGCGAATTGGAACCGCAACTGATCGAAATGCAGGGCTTCCCCACCCTTTTTGGTTTCCAGGTCTATTATCCAGACCTTTTGTACAAACATTTCAATATACCCGCTCACTTTAATCAATACCTCGGCAACTACAATCGCGAATCTTATATCGCTGACCTGAAGGAGCTGATACTCGGGGGGCATGCACCCGAAGAAGTCATCCTGCTGGAAATCAAACCGCACGAGCAGAAAACCCGGATTGATTTTTATTGCACAGAAGCATATACCGGCATCTCACTGGTATGTATAACCGAACTTATCCAGGAGGGCAAAAAATTATTTTACCTACGCGATGGCGTGAAGACGCCCATTAAGCGCATATACAACCGCGTTATATTCGACGACCTCAACGCCCAACGCGCCAGCCTGGGCTCCTTTGTTGATATCACGCAAGACCTCGACGTGGAGTGGATGCCGCATCCCAATTGGTTTTACCGCATCAGCAAGTTTACCCTCCCGTTGATCAGGCATCCTTATGTGCCCGCCACCTATTACCTGAACGAATTGAAACAGCTTCCGGCCGACCTGGAGAACTATGTGTTGAAACCACTGTTTTCCTTTGCCGGGCAGGGTGTGGTCATCGATGTGAAACCCGCGGATCTCGAACAAATTAGGGACCCGGAAAACTGGATACTACAGAAAAAAGTAAGGTACGCCGATGTGATTCCCACCCCAGATATTCCGGCAAAAGCCGAATTCAGGCTGATGTATTTCTGGAAGGACAGCTGGGAAAGGCCACGGCCCGCCATCAACCTCGCCCGCCTCAGCAAGGGCAAGATGATCGGCGTTCGGTACAACAAAGACAAATCATGGGTCGGCGGCAGCGTCTGTCTTTTTGAACACTAATTTTTTTACCCGACGGGTTTTACCCGACGGGTAGTACCCGACGGGTAGACCAAAAACGACAATATGTTACACCTCAACGATATCGAAACACGGGAGTTCTTTCCCGGGCTTTTTGGCAAAATGTTGCACGGCGAAAAAACGACCCTCGGATTTTGGGACATTAAAAAAGGGGCTGTCATTCCCGAGCACCAGCACGAAAATGAACAAATCACCTATGTCAGCGAAGGCGAGTTGCAAATGACCATTGGCGGTACTACCACGGTGTTTAAAGCGGGTAATACCCAGGTAATCCCGGCCAATGTACCGCACAGTGCCATTGCACTCACCGATTGCAAAGTGATCGACAGTTGGGCGCCGGTTCGGGATGCCTATAAATAATCAATGCCCATGTTCTTCCGGCTTGTTCAGCAGGCTGCCTAAAATAGCATAAGCATTGTTGAGCACCAGTTTTTTGTCGCGCAAATCAATGCCTGCATTGGAAACCGCCATCTGACCGCTGTTCACCGTATCCACCTGCACTTCCAATAGTTTAAAGCGACTGCTGTCCAACTGTTCAAACAGGTATTGCTTACCACCCGTACGAACGATGGCCGACGAAGGCACGGTCAGCGCCTTTTTCTTGTCGAGGTAGATCCGCGCGTTCAGGAACATGCCCGGCATCAGGTTTTTGGGTTTGGTTTCAAAATGACAATGCACCGTGCCGCTGCGGTCTTCGCTTACATTTCGGGTGAAAATAATGATCTCGCCTTCGTAGTTTTTTCCCGGCGCATCCACAAACTCCATTTCTACCTTCTGCCCAATGCGGATCTTGTTGATGTCTTTTTCAAATACCGTTAATGCGCCGTGCATATCATCGGGGTTGATCAGTTCAAATAACACATCGGTGGGGTTCACATATTTGCCAATATTCACGTTCACCTTCGACACATAGCCATTGATGGGTGACCGCAATCCCACCGAACGGGAAATCTTATCAGTGGTAAGCGACGGCGCGTGAATGCCAATGAGCCGCAGCTTTTCTTCGTACCCACGCAACATGGCTTCCTGCGATCGCAATTCGGTGGTTGCCTGCTGGTATACTTTGTCAGCATTCACTTTGTGCTCATTCAACATTTTCTGCCTTTCAAAGTCTTTTTGCAGGTAATCCAGTTTTGATTTGGTCACCAGGTAATCCTGTTGCAATTGCACCAATGCCTGGTCTTCTATGACGCCGATCAATTCCCCTTTGAACACATGCATGCCTGGCAATAGTTTGGTTGACCGCAAATAGCCGCCCATCGGAAAACTAACTGATACAATATTTTGTGGCGGCACATCGACCATGCCATTCACCACCAATTCGCTGCTCACCAGGGTATCTTTAACCGGCCCGGTACTGATACCAGCATGGCGCAGTTGATCGGCCGTGAGCACTACTTCTTCGGCGTTATCCGAATGTGCATCGGCTGCCTTTTCGGTAACGGTTGGTTGTTTCTGTCCGCAGGCAGCCAACACCATGATTAGTATCCAACAATATTTTTGCATAAAATTTATTTCGCGTTGAGGTATTCAATATCGATCATCACCTGGTTGATGGCATTGATCACATCGATGTGTTGCAAGCGGATACTGACCGACTGGTTCATCAATTGAATCCATTGCAGGTAATCAATTTCACCTTCGGTAAATGCCAGCATGGCCTGCCGGTTGAGTTGGCGGGCCAATACCAATCCTGTTTGATGGTAGTAGTCCAATTGCTGCTGGTACCGCCGGTAACTGGCCAGTAATTTATCAGCATCGGTCTGTAACTGTGTTTCTACTTCCTTCGCTTGCAAATTAGCCGCTTCAGCCAGGGTGGCTGCTGCCTGGATGCGCATTTTGGTGGATCGCATAAAAATCGGCAAAGCCACTGTCATATTGAAAATATGAAAGCGATCGCCTGCACCAAAATAGGTTTGGCTAACGCCGTCTTTAGAGGCATACCCAATGATCGACTGATTGGCATAACCCACGGTCAATGTCGGCGCTAGTTTCGCTTTCTCCACTCCACCCTGCGCCATCGCCAATGCCGCTTGCTGTTGCTGGTACAATACCTGCGGATGATTGACTGCTGAGAATGTGCCGATCGTGGGCACCAACACCGGATCGGTATAAGCAGGCTTCACCAATACCGTAGTTCGGGTCAGTTGTTGCAATTGTTTTTGCAGCATCACCCGATCGGCTTCGATGGCTGTTTTCTGCAAAGCGAGTTGTTGCACCTGCGCTTCGGCTGATACCTGTTCCAGCGCATTGGCTTCTCCTGCCTGCAAGCGCAGGGACGCTGCTTCGAGAAAGCGTTTATAGATCGAATCGAGCTCCACTACCAGCTTTTCACGCTCTTCCAATTCTACCAGCGCGTAAAAAACAATTCGAACCTGTCGCGACAACTCCGTCTGTTTCCAACCAGCCTGCAAGGTTTTATTTTTTGCTTCGGCCAATAACAGGTTACGTTGTTGTCGGTAAACAATGGGCAGGTTGATCGACTGGTTTACAAAAAAGCGCGTATCTGTTTTAAAACTGTTCACATTGCCATACTCACCACCTGCCTGTGTAATACCGAAATCAGCTGGTGCGGTTGATAAGCGTAACCAATAGTCGGCCTCTTTTTTGGTGGACAGTAAAGACAAATTACCACGTGCAGACCAATTCAACAAAGTATCGAGCGAAACACGCTGCGCAATACCCGTATCTGTCTGTGCTTCCGCGAAAGGCATACCGGCAAACAAACACAGCAAAACGGACACAATCGTTTTTTGCCATTTCCTGGCCGATCGTTCGGTTACCCACACATACAAGGTGGGCAACACCAACAAGGTTAACAAGGTAGCGGTGATCAGTCCGCCGATCACCACGGTTGCCAGGGGCCGCTGCACCTCTGCACCCGCACCATGACTCAGGGCCATGGGCAGGAAACCCAGCGATGCCACCGCCGCTGTCATCAATACCGGTCGCAAGCGGGTACTGGTGCCCGTTAGTACCACCTGTTTACTGTCTTTCATACCTTCTTTTTCGAGTTTTTTAAAAGCAGCGATCAATACAATGCCGTTTAACACCGCCACACCAAACAAGGCGATGAAGCCCACGCCGGCCGATATACTAAAGGGCAAGCCACGCAACGCGAGGGCCAGTACGCCGCCAATGGCCGACAAAGGGATGGCTGAAAAAATCAGCAGGGCCGCACTTATTGAATTGAACGACATGTACAGCAATAGAAAAATCAACAACAATGCCACCGGCACCGCGATCGACAGCCGCCCTTTTGCTTCTTCCAGGTTTTTGAATTGTCCGCCGTAGTCAATGCTATAACCCGTTGGCAGTTTCACCTGTTGGTCAATCTTGGCCTGCAGGTCATGTACCACAGATTGCACATCGCGGCCACGCACATTGAAGCCCATAATAATACGTCGACGCGCATTTTCTCTTTGTATTTGGTTCGGGCCATCTTTTACCTGGATATCGGCCACCTGGTACAAGGGTATTTGCAGGCCGTCGGGCGTGGGTACTTGTAATTGGCGGATGTCTTCCATCTGCTGCCGACCTTCTTGCGCAATACGCACCACTAAATCGTAGCGACGTTCATTTTCATATATCAACCCCGCTGATTCACCTGCAAAGGAAGCTCGAACCAATTTGTTTATATCGGTTACGCTTAACCGAAAACGAGCCAGTGCATCGCGGTTGTACTTAATAACGATTTGCGGAAGACCGGTCACCGCTTCGATGAACACATCGGCTGTGCCGGGCACGGTAGCTGCCACCCCACCCAACTGTTGTGCCACGCGGGCCAGCGAATCGAGGTTTTCGCCATAGATCTTACAAACCACATCCTGCCGGGCGCCTGAAATCAATTCATTGAAACGCATTTGCACCGGAAATTGAAAACCGACCGTGATACCGGGAATGGCCGACAGCGCCCGGCTCATGGTATCAGCGAGTGCATCAAAAGAAGTTGCCGACACCCAGGTTGATTTGTCTTTCAGTTGGATCATGATATCACTCATCTCAATCGGCATGGGATCAGTCGGAATTTCGGCCGCACCAATTCGAAGCACTACCTTCTCCACTTCCGGAAACTGTTGCTCCAACAGGGTGGCGCATTTTTGTCCGGCGTCGATCGAAGCCGTCAGCGAACTACCCGTTAACAACCGGAGATCCACCGCAAAATCACCTTCTTCTAATTCAGGAATAAACTCACCGCCCAATCGCGATAACAAAAAAAGGCTGAATGCAAACAGCAGCAACGCAATACCCGTAACCCATTTTGGAAAGCCGATGATTTTCTGTAACAGCGGCTTGAAGCCCGCCTGCATCTTATCCATCAACCGGTCCGACCAATTATGGCCTTTGGGAATTTTGCGACTCAACGCCAGCGAGCTGATCATCGGCACATAGGTAAGCGACAAAAAGAATGCACCAATCAGGGCCAGCGATACGGTTTGCGCCATCGGCCTGAACATCTTGCCTTCAATACCGGTCAGCGAAAGAATCGGCATATACACCATGAGAATGATGATCTGCCCAAATACGGCAGCGTTCATCATCAAGGCACTCGATTGCCCCACTTCCTTGTTTATGGTATCGCGATCAATCACGGTACCCGCCGAGAAAAACTGGCTATGGTATAACCTTGCCATCACGGCTTCTACAATGATCACCGCGCCATCTACAATCAGACCAAAGTCGAGCGCCCCCAGGCTCATCAGGTTCCCGGAAAGCCCGAACACATTCATCATGGCCACCGCAAACAACATCGACAACGGAATAACAGAAGCAACAATTAATCCAGCCCGCAGGTTACCCAAAAAAATCAGCAGCACTACCACCACAATCAACGCACCTTCCAACAGGTTTTTCTCCACTGTACCGATGGATCGATTGACCATTTTGGTGCGATCGTAAAAAGTATCTACCTCCACCCCTTCTGGCAATGTTTTTTTAATGGTCTCCATGCGCGCTTTTACTTCGCGTACCACTTTAGAAGCATTGGCACCTTTTAACATCAGCACCACCGCGCCGGCCACTTCACCTCTCGATCCATCAACCATGGCGCCGTATCTAACGGCGTGGCCTAAGCGCAGTTCAGCCACATCGCGCACGCGCACAGGTATGCCCGTTGCGGTGTATTTCACCACGATGTCACCAATTTCCTCCAGGCTGCCAACCAGGCCTTCGGTTCGTATAAAAAGGGCTGTTGCATTTCGTTCTATATACGCACCACCCGAGTTCTGGTTGTTGTTTTCGAGGGCCGTAAACAATTCCGTCACCGTGGTTTGCATGCTCTTCAATCGGTTAGGCATTACCGCCACTTCGTACTGTTTTTGCTTGCCCCCGAAACTGCTTACGTCGGCTACGCCGGCCGTGCCGAGAAGTTGTCTTCTTATGACCCAATCCTGTATAGACCGCAGTTCAGCCAGGCTGTACATATCTTCATAGCCCTTTTTTGGCCGGATGATGTATTGGTAAATTTCACCGAGGCCGGTGGTGGATGGCGCCATTTCAGGCAGACCGGCACCATCGGGAATTTGTGACCGGATGGAGGGCAATCGTTCAGCCACTTGTTGTCGCGCCCAATACACATCGGTATCGTCGCCAAATACCATGGTGACGACCGACAACCCGAAGCGGGAAATCGACCGCATCTCTTTGATGCCGGGAATATTCGCCATATTCTGCTCTACCGTAAAAGAGATCAGTCTTTCTACTTCAGGCGCTGCCAGGGTGGGCGATATGGTGATCACCTGCACCTGGTTGCTGGTGATATCAGGCAATGCGTCGATGGGTAAACGCTGCAGCGAGTACAGTCCCCATCCCGTTAATGCAAGAATAAATATACCGACAATCAGCTTGTTCCGAATGGAAAAGCCAATGATCTTGTTCAACATAAAAATTGATTAAGTGATCAAAAAAAACGCCAATCAATAAATAGGTCAAACAGTTTTGGGCGGCTGGAAAATAGAATGCGCGTGGTTGTTGAGGAGAAAACAATCAGGCGTGATATTGTATTGCCGATCGATGGTTTCTTCGGGCACCGGCAATAAGAAAGCAGCGGGCTCTTCCATGCATACCTGTGCACTGGCCGACATGCAATCATGGCTATTGAACGGCAATTGCCGGTCGCGCTGCTCGTCATTGTCCATAATGGTGTGCTTATGGTAATGCTCTTTCAGGTAGAATAAAAAACTGATATGCGGATTCTCTGCGCGGTGTTCGAGAAAATGATTCACCAGCACCGGCATTTTCAACACCTGGTGCAGTTCCGTTTGTCCGAATAAAAACACAACGGCAAAAAATATGGCAATACGCCTGGTCAAGGCAGTAAAGATAGAGAAAATCATTTTTTTGTCAAGCGGGGTAAGCTATAGCGACAACCCACAAACAATTTGCGGCCCTGGTTGGGCGCATATACATAGTTGGGATCAAAACTCAGGGCATAGGGATTTTCCGGACTGGCCAAGATTTGCCCGCTGCCATCTTTCTGCACCTGCTTGTCAAAAGGATCATGTGCCCGGGCTATCAAAAAGGGCTGGTTCTTCGCAGGCGTAAAATCCAACAAGTTCTTACAACCGGCAAACCATTCGAGCCCGTTTTTCCATTTCTTGCTGATTTGCAGGTGTTGGAGCGACCACACCGGCGATACTGCCGCACGCGGATCGGTGGCTGATAACAAAGGCAATAACATGGGGCCGTAAATGGATCCCGTATAATCGACCGACCAGCCTTTGTTGCCGGCATAACCCAAGGTCCAGTTGCCCGACCAGGATTCGGTGAGCAGTTGCCGGCTCGCTGTTTTGGTGCCGGCGATGTTTTGGTGATTGCGTATGTCCTGTACCGTTATTCCCGCCGAAAATCGCAACCGGTGGCGAAGGGCCGATGCCAGGTTCAGGCTCAGCCCTTTCGAAACCGAATAACCTTGTAGATTGGCATAGATGATTTTGTCGGGATCAGTCAAGTAATCGGGCAAAATGCGATTGCTGAACCAGGTAAACCAGGCCGCTGCTTCCAGGTGCAAATAACCCGTCGTCCAGGCAAACCGGTGCAGGTGATGGAGGTTGATATTGTATGATTTCTCCGGTCGCAATTTTTCGCTGATCAACACCTCACGGGCACCCGTAAGTGCTGCATGGTCTTCGGTAAACAGGTTTACCACGCGAAAACCAGTGCCTGCATTCAACCGAAGCTGGTCGGTGCTGGCAATCGACCATTTCCAGGCCAACCGCGGCGTGAATATGGCGCCGTGGCGACGATCATAATCGTATCGCAACCCGATCAACAACAGGTGCTGTGCCGACAGATTCATTTCATCCTGCACAAATACACCGGGCAGCAAAATCTTATCGGCTTTGGCAGTGGCCGGGGTATTGTCATCATAACCGGTATAACGCATTACGGCCCCACTAAGCCATTCCTGCTTACCAATCGTTTTAAACCAGGTGAGTTGGGTAAACAGCACCTGCTGATCGGCATTGAAAATATGTTGGCCATAAGCAGAGCGCTGTTGGTGCAGGTTGCCGGAAAAGGAGGCAATGATTTTTTCGGTTGTGGGTAACTGGTAGTTCGAGATCAGTTCTACCCGTCGGGTCGAAATCTGTTCACCATAAATGGAATCACCGCCGCGATATTGTTTGGTGAACCGCATCTCCCCGCCCCAGCGATCTTCTGTAAAAGCGCGCAACGCCAAGCCCGCCTGGCGATTCTCCTTTCGGTTCCAAGCCAGTTTCGCAAAAGCCGAGAGGCGATTTTGCAAAGTAACATCGGTGAACTGGTCGAGGTTTTTATCAAAGCGATGGGTGAAATTAAAATAGCTGATCCCCAGTAGCAGATTCGTTTGTTGACCGGTTTGAAAAGATGCGCCGATATCGGCTGCATGCTCGCGCCAACTGGTGCCCATGTATTCGAGCGACAAAGCGGGCGCTTTCGCAGGTTGTTTGGTGATGACATTGATGAGTCCGCCGATGGCCTCCGACCCATACAAGGAACTCGCCGGTCCCTTCACCACTTCAATTTTTTCGACCAGCGCGTTGGGAATGCCCTGGAGCCCGTACACCGACGCGAGGCTGCTCACCAGGGGCATGCCATCTATTAAAATCATGGTATAGGGACCTTCCAGGCCATTGATATGGATATCGCCCGTATTGCAAACATTGCAGTTTAATTGCGGCCGCACCCCATTGATCATTTGCAGGGCATCAAAGAGCGTCGGGTTTGGGTTCTTGCGAAAGAACTGCGCACTGTACACTTCTACCGGCACGGGGCTGGCACTGCGGGTGACGGCGCGAAGGGTTCCACTGATCACCACTTCGTCCATTTGCCGGGCAGGTGAAGACCCGCTGTCGACGGCCGATTGTGCCAGTGCCTTCAACCCAAGCAAGAGCAAGAAACACAAAACGAGAACTCTCATTTTTAGACTTGTCTAAATTTTTATTTAGACAAATATAATCAAAATAATTAGCAGGGCTGAAATGAATAAATGCCGCATTTTTTCGACCACTTGCATACTTATAGCAAGCCTTGGCACGTTATTCGCAAAAAGAGGTCATGAAACAACATGTAGACCGCATCTTTTTGGCGGCCATCTTTACTACCCTGGTATTATTCTACTCTGTATTTGCCCTGATACTGGCCTAATGATTCGTCCCAATCGCGTAGATTCGGGACATGGACATTCGATTTCGGGCTATCAAAGCGGCCGATAACCAGGCCCTGGCTTCCATCATTAGAAATGCTTTATTGGAATTTGGTGCAGCGCGGCCGGGTACCGTGTACTTCGATCCCACGACCGACGATTTATATGCGCTCTTTCAGCAAGCGCGCAGTGCCTATTTTGTTGCGGTGGATGAAAACAACCGGGTATTGGGTGGCGCAGGTATTTATCCAACCCCCGGCCTGCCCGAAGGCCATTGCGAGTTGGTGAAATTTTATTTGTTGCCCGCCGCCCGCGGACAAGGAACCGGCTCGGCCCTCACAAAAATTTGCCTCGACACTGCTGCGACCATGGGATACACCCATGTATATCTTGAATCTTTGCCGGAATTAAAAAAAGCCCTCCGGCTCTATGAGCGGGAAGGCTTTCAATACCTGACGGGTCCCATGGGCCAATCTGGACATTTTGGTTGCGACCTCTGGATGTTGCGTGCGTTATAATCACTCTTTTTTGCGATAGGTATCCAGCATGCCACGTGGCGAGAGGTATACCTGGAAGCCAACTTTAAACACAAAGCCACCACTGCCATCATAGCCAGCCAATTTGGTACGGCCATAACCCGCGATGGTTTCGATGGCGACATGCTGGTTTACGAAAGCAGCCAGGCCACCACCCAATAACAAGGAATTAAAATTATCGGTGGTTTTGTTGGTCGATACCCGGGTTGAGTTGGTGCCAAATTGAAATTCACCTACTACCATGGGTTTCAAATTGCTGTTGCCAAAATAATACCGGGCAAAAGGCCCCGCACTGTAAGCCGTGGTTTTGGTATCGCCCGATTTACTGTAGGCAAAGTTGAACAAACCGCCCGCTACAAAATTTCGCGCGAAAAAATAACCAGCCGAAGGGCTCAGGTTAAAAGCGCTGTTGTTTTTGGTGGTGTTCAAAGCAAAATTGCCACCCACCATCCAGTCGCCCTTTTCTGTTTGTGCAGTTGCGGTGCCTGCAAGGGTCACTACCAATACTGCCAATAAACACAAATGCTTTCTCATATTGCTTAGATTATAATACAAAAATAATTAATCCTGATTAGGATGCCAGTTCTACTTCATATAATCCGCTAAAAAGATAGAGTTTGCCGGTAGCCAGTTCCTTGCATTGAAAGCGTTTCCTGAGTTTTTTGCCTTTTTGAAAGATGCGCCCACCGGCAATGACAAAGAGGCTGCCCTCGGGCAATTCTTCCACCAGCAAAGATTTTTCATCTGCCGGATCGTATTGCCGCAATACCCGCATCAGGGGTTCGTCGGCACAACTACTGGCCGGCAGGTTATCGATGCTTTTCAGCAAAGCAGCTTCTACATCAGCGGGGAAAATGCCCACCCCCAGAAAACCGCGCAAGAGGTCGCGGTACACCTGTTTCCATTCCTTGCCATGGGCCGACACCCGGTGCCGGTAGCGGTCGAACGTGAGGAGGTGTGCGAGCTCATGCACCAGGGTGATTAAAAATGCATAGGGATTCAGGTTGCCGTTCACACTGATCCGGTGTTGGGCACCGGGATGGGCGTGCCGGTAATCGCCCAAGATACTCCGGCGCTCGCGCGTGATGGTCAGGTGAACGCGGTATTGCTGAATATGGGTCAGCACTTTTTCGAAAGCACCCGGCGGCAGAAAATGCGCCAGTTGCTGCATGGGGTATTCTTTGCGGGGCATCAGGCAGTCGGCTTGCGCTGGGTAATCAGTTCAATGATAGAATAGACAATGTACAAGCCCATGCAAATAAAGAGCGCTGGTTTGTTTACCTGGTCGCGGGCAATGTAAATATATATGAATGCAGCAATGGCCAAGCCAAAGAATTTCAGCATCATCCCCGTGTAAACCGGTGTTAAAAAAGTCGGTGATTTCGGATCGATCGCCGGCCGACTGCGCAGTAAAACCGAAAGCCAAAAAAGCAGGAAAAGAATGAGGTTGCCCACCTGGACCACGTCTCGGTTGATACCAGCGGCCGCCAGTTTGGGGGCGAATACCCGTAGGCCGAGGTTCACCAATACGAAAACAAAAAAGGGAAGTTGAAATTCGCGTCTAAAGATCATCGGTTTTTTCTCCATCGTTGCGCTTCGCCGTTGCTTTAATCAGTTGGTACAACAAAACGGCGATCAGCAGCAAAGGTAATAGCCAGATGAATAAGGGCGTTGACTTACTCATCCGGCCATCCAGCCAGTTGCCCAGCCATAAACCGAAGCCAATCGCGCCGGCAAATTGGGCACCGAGGCCCACCCAGCGCGTCCAGCTGTTATCAGGCGGCTTTACTGTCTTTTTGCTTGTCATTTGATGCGGTAACCGGCTTCTGTTCAACCGGTGTGCCCATGTGGCAGGCGCCGTTGAAGGTAGCGGCAGGTTCTATCTGGAGCTTTCCGGCATGAATATTTCCGTTTACAATGCCCGAAGCTTTGAGTTGAAGCAGTTCTTTTACCTTGATGGTGCCCGTCACTTTTCCCATGATATCGGCCTGGGCGCCAATAATATCGCCCTCTACGACGCCATTTGCGCCAATCACCACTTTGGCCGTGCTGTTGATATTGCCGATTAGGGTGCCATCAATGCGCATATCACCATTGCTGCTGATATCGCCTTTCAGGGTGGTACCATTGCCGATCAGGCTGGTGCTGGTGCCGCCGTTGGTTGTTTCTGTGAAAGAGTCGGATTTGGATTTCCCGCTAAACATAGTATTTGGATTTAATCTGTGGATGTTTCTGTAGCCGGTATATTGAGGGAAGTGGTATCCAGTTTTACGGATGCATCTCCCTGTAACACTTTTTTTACGTCGTTCAGGTATTTGTCGCGGTACTCCATCTCCTGCTCCAGCGAATCCGTCCGCATTTTCAATTGCCGCAATTCCCGCGTGGCGCTGGCCGAGCCATAGCCAGGAATATAGAGTTTAAGCGGGGTGAAAACGATCAATGCAACGGTCAATCCAGTCAGCACAACAAATAAAGTACTCAGCCCGATATACACACTCAACCTCGACAACTTGAACGTGACCACTTCTTCGTAACTGTCGTCGTTCATCACCACCAGGCGGTACCGGTTCCGTAAACGTTTAAGGGGGGTATCTATATTGCTTTCAGCCATTATTTTTTTTCCGGGTTTTTCAATCGTTGTTCGGGCCTGCTGGCTTCGTCAAATCTACCAAAGAATATTTGTCTGGCAGCACTCTGGCGCAATAATTGTCGGTATCGACCAGGCAAAGCCTGTTTCATGCAATAGCCCGGGGCCACCGGCGTTGATACAAACGCGGCAGGCTCGGCTACCGCATGAAATCGGCCGTCTTTAACTAAAATTTCTTTGGCGGTAGTATTAATACCTTTAGTTTGCGCAGATGATCAACACCCGGCACTGCCACCATATCCTTTTCTTTTTGCTTGGCCTGGCCGGATGGTTTGCCACAACGGCACAACCTACCCTTACCGCTGCAGACCTCAAGAAGCCTGCCAAGTACGAAGACCGGGTACTGAAAGCCGAAAAAACGGGTGAGAAAAAATTTACCATCCCCCGCCGCTTTACGCAAAACACCTATACACATTATAATTACGTTTTTAATGCCCAGGTAAAACTGGACCGGGTACTGGCCATGGCCAAGGCCCAACATGTTGACCATTACCTCGATTTGTTGTCGTTTTACAATTATAGCCTCGACGCCACCTCTGCCCAGAAAAAAGAACTTGATTCGGTGATTTACAAAGTAAATGCCGGTATTTTTTTGCACGACCTGCGCGACAACTGGATGGATAATTTGTACATGCAATTGGGGCAGGCGTATTATTATCGTGCTGCCCTCGACTCGGCCTTCATGACTTTCCAGTACATGAACTTTGCCTTTGCGCCAAAAGACGACCAGGGTTATGATCTCTATATCGCCAGTAATTCAAACGAAGGTGGCAACAACCTCAAAGTGGCGACGCTTGAAAATCGCAATATCATCCAACGCGCTTTTTCAGAACCGCCCAGCCGAAACGATGCCCTCATTTGGTTGATCCGCACGCACATCAGTTTGAAAAATTATATCGCGGCCAGTACCCTTATCCAGACCCTGCGCAACGACCCTGATTTTCCGGCGCGATTGCAAAATGGTTTATCGGAAGTAACAGCGTATTATTTCTACAACCAGGAACGGTTCGACAGCACCGCTTTTTATCTCGAAAAGGCCCTGCCCAATGCAAGCAACAAAGAAGAGCAGGCCCGGTGGGAATACCTCCTGGGACAACTCTACGCCAATGCCGGCAACCGCAGCGCGTCGAAAGATGCTTTTCAGCGTGCCATGAAACACACGCTGAACCCGATCATGGAAGTGGCGGCTTACTTGCAGGCGACCCAGCAATTTGATCCCGACAATGAACTTGACTGGCAGGCAGCCATCGCAGCGCTGGAAAAAATGGCCAAGAAGGAACGCTATGCCGAAAACCGCGACCTGATTTATTATACCCTGGCACAGATTGAAGCCAACCGCAAACAATATGTACCGGCGCATATACACCTGATCAAAAGCATTAAAAACGCGTTTAACAATCCCGAGCAGAGAACAAAATCCTATTTGCTCATGGGCGAAATAGCGTTTATCCAACACCGTTATTTTAATGCCCGGTATGCCTATGATAGTGTGGATGCCAATTATTTGACCGAAGCAAAGGCCAAAGAAGTAGCACCGCGTAAAGAGGCGCTCACGCTGATTGGCAATCAATTGATGGTGATCAGGCGGCAAGACAGCCTGCAACAGCTGGCTGCCCTGCCCGAGCAAGAGCGCAATGCTTACCTGAAAAAAGCCTTGCGTGCCCTGCGCCGCCAGATCGGCCTCAGTGAAGAAGAAACCATCACGCCTGATAACAACAGCGCCAGTTTCTTTCCGAATGCAGCCTCCAACCAGCAGCCTGCCGACCTTTTTTCGAATGGCAGTAGCACCGATTTTTATTTTTACAACAATAGCCTGAAGAGTAGAGGCTTCAGCGATTTCCGGAATAAATGGGGCACCCGCCAAAACGTTGACAACTGGCGCAGAAGCAGTGCGGCGAATATGGCCGTCCGGGCACAAACCGACAATGCAGACAATACCAACGACGCAGCCGCTACCGCAACCAATGGCCCGACCCTGGCCGGCTTGCTGGCAGGTATTCCGCTTACGCCCGAAAAAATGCAGGCTTCGAACGATTCCATCCGCCTGGCGAAATACACCTTGGCCCTTGCTTTGCAAAACAAACTGGAAGACTATGCCAGTGCGGCTACTGAATATGAGCAGTTACTGGAAAAATTTCCGAACGATAAAAACGAAGCGCAGATTTTGTATAACCTCTCTATTTGTTACCAACACCTTGGCCGCGAGCAGGATATGTCGCGGGTCAAATCGAGCCTGGTGCAGCGCTTCCCGAATAGCCGACTGGCCAAACTGGCCAGCGACCCTATAGGCGTGCGTACCAATGACAGTGCTTTTTCCAAACAAGCAACGGCGCAATACAACCAGGTCTACGATCTATTTATCGCCGGGCAATTCGACTCCGCACTGGTGTTGAAGAAACAGGCCGACAGTGCATTTGGGAACCAGCACTGGACGCCGCAATTGCTCTATATCGAGGCGATTTACCAGATCAAAAAACAAGACGATAGCGCCGCTATTCTAACGTTGACCAATATCCGAAATATGTTTGGCGATCATCCGCTTGCTAAAAAAGCCGAAACGATGATCGATGTACTCAAGCGACGCAAACAGATTGAAGCCTACCTGACCAACCTGCAGGTGGAGCGTCCGGCCGACGATAGTACCACGGCTAACCTGCCCGCACAACCGAAAAAGACGGTGGTGGCGCCGGTGCCCCCACCCGCTGTGCCCGAGCCTGCAGTGAAAGAACCGGTTACCAAGAACACGAAACTACCTGGCCTGGTTAATGACAAACCGGTTACCGATAGTAGTCGCCTGAAAAAAGAAGCCCCCAAACCAATTGCTACCAGTGCTTTTAGCCGCCATGCACAGCAACCGCATTTTGTGGGCATTGTGTTGGACGAAGTAGATCCGGTATATGTGGCCGAAGCGCGCAATGCCTTTGACCGGTACAACAAAGAGAAATATTATGCGCAGCCAATGAATGTACTGGTGGTTGATATGGGCGAGAAAAGAAAGCTGGTGTCGATTCGAGGATTTGAAAACGAAGCGGCTGCCATAGCTTATATTAAAAAAGCCAAGGAACTGGCACCGAAAGAAATCATCCCCTGGCTGAAAACAGGAAAGTATTATTTTGTACCCATCGCCGAAGACAATATGGACCTGCTGATGCTTAACCGTGATTTCCCGGCTTATCAGCAATTCATCAAACAATTATTTCCCGATCTGTAACGGATAGTCGACATGAAAAGAATAAACAGCATTTTCTGGAAAATATTTCTGTTTGGCTTGGGCGCATTCGCCCTTCTATTACTGCTCATCAACCTGGGTGTATTTGGCAAATTGCCCTCGCTGAGCGAATTGGAAAACCCCTCCATTGCACAGGCCACTGAAGTGTATGCGGCCGATGGCACCCTGATGGGCAAGTATTTCAAAGAGCGTGGCAACCGCAGCAATGTTGAATACAAAGACATTTCAAAGCATGCCATCAATGCACTGGTTGCCACTGAAGACGAGCGTTTTTACCAGCATTCAGGCATTGATGCCAAGGGTGTATTGCGCGCCATTGCCTACCTGGGCAGCCAAGGCGGTGGCAGTACCGTTACCCAACAGCTCGCGCTGAATATGTTTGATGAGCGCGCCAGCAATCCCGTTACCCGCGTGGTGCAGAAGTTGAAAGAATGGATCATCGCCATCAAACTGGAAAGGAATTTTACCAAAGAAGAAATACTGGCATTATACCTCAATGTGGTGCCATTTAGCGATAATGTGTACGGCATCAGGAATGCTTCGCTTACTTTTTTCAGCAAAGAGCCTGATCGGTTGAATGTAGAAGAGGCCGCCACCTTGATTGGCATGGTAAACGGTCCGACCCTGTTCAACCCACGTCGCAATCCCAAAGCGGCCCTGAACCGCCGCAACCACGTGATCACCAAAATGGCCGAGAACAATTATATTTCGGAAGCCGAAGCCGGCAAGCTGAAGAAACAGGCCATTGTATTGAATTACAAAAAGCAGGATGAAAACAATGGCCTCGCGCCTTACCTGCGCGAAGTGATTCGCGGCGATATTCGCAAATGGTGCAAAGACCATAACAACCCCGCTACCGGCGACCCCTACGATATTTACAAAGACGGATTGAAGATCTATACCACCATCAATCCGCGGATGCAGCTCTATGCCGAAGAAGCGGTAACCAAACACATGCCGGTGCTGCAAAAAGCATTGAACGCACAGAGCAGCCTGAAGAAAGGCGCCATCTGGAAAGACCGCGACAATGTATTACTGGCGGCCATGAAAGCATCTGACCGTTGGGAAAATGAAAAAGAAGATGGCCTGAGTGAAGCCGATATCAAAGCGAGCTTCAGCAAGAAAGTGCCAATGAAAGTATTTGCGTGGAACCCGAAACGTGAACTGGATACGGTGATGACGCCGCTGGATTCTATCAAGTACCACCACCAAATGCTCCAAACCTCGTTCATGGTAACCGATCCCATAACCGGCGAAGTAAAAGCCTGGGTAGGCGGCATTGATTTTAAGACTTTCAAATACGATCACGTAAATATCAATACCAAACGCCAGGTGGGTTCTTCGATCAAACCCTTTCTCTATTGCCAGGCGATTTACGAAGATGGTTTCACCCCTGAAACACCGGTGCAGAATGTGCAGCAAAATTTTCCGGGCTTCGGACTGGTGCCGGCGAAAGACAAATGCAATGGCAATACGGTAAGCATGGCCGGCGCCCTCACCTATTCGCTGAACTGCGCTACGGCCTATATCATGAAACAGGTAGGTCCCAAACGTTTTGTCGACTTCCTGCACAATATCAATATCAAATCAGAGATCCCTGCCTATCCGTCTATTTGTTTGGGTGCGGTCGATTTATCGATGTATGAAATGTTATATGGCTATACTATGTTTGCCAATCGCGGCTTCAGTGTGCAGCCAACTTATATTACCCGTATTGAAGATCGCAATGGCAATGTGCTGGAAAGCTTCCAAACAAAAATGAACCAGGTGATCAGCGAAGAAGCTGCCTATACCACAACCAAGATGTTGGGTGGACCGGTAGAGATCGGCACGGCCGCGGGACTTCGTGCGCGACTCGGTGCTGCCGAGATGGCGGGTAAAACAGGTACAACGAACGACAATGCCGATGCCTGGTTTATTGGCTTCACGCCACAGTTGCTGGGTGGTACCTGGATTGGTTGCGACGATCGTTTTATTCGCCTTGAAAGTGGCTTGGGCTATGGCGGTAAGGCTGCCATGCCGATTTGGGAATATTTCTTCCAAAAAGTATATGCTGATAAAACACTGGGCATTGAAAAAGACCAGCGTTTTGCACAACCCGAGCAAATGCGCAAGGAAGCCGAATACGACTATATGCGCATCATTGAACAGCAGGCGCCGCCGGGTGCCGAGGGCATCGACCAGGGCAATGGTGCGGCTGATCAATACTTGATGGAACCCGACACCAGCAATATTCCACCCGAATCAAACCTCAATGCCGACGAAAAAAGGGTATTGAAAGAAGCCAACCAGGGTCCCAAAAAAGACGAAAAAAAACCAACTGAAAATCCTGCTGCGAAACCGGCAGAAGAATCGAAAGAGAAAAAAGGATTGTTTAGAAAAATCTTTGGGAAGAAAGACAAAGACAAGGACAAAAAGAATCCCTGATGATGTAGGGAGTCCTAAGAAGTTTAAAATTTAAGGTTTAAGGTTTAAGGTCTTCCGGGTGCAGCTTGCATTTGTGTTTTGCTGGCGGGTGAACTTATTTGGTTCGAAATTCTTTGGGGGTGCAGCCAACTTTTTGCTTAAAGAGCCGGATGAAATGTTGCGGGTATTTGAAGCCCAGTTCATAGGATACTTCGGCTATTGATTTACCGACATCGAAGACCCGCTCTTTGGCTACTTCCACCAGTTTTTGTTGTATATATTCTTGTGGGGTGACGCCACTTTCTTTTTTGATCAGGTCCCCAAAATAATTGGCTGATTAGTTCAGTTGGCTGGCGCAGTAAGCAACCGATGGTATGCCTTCTTCACTGGCTTTACCGCTGCTGAAATAATAATTGAGCAGGTCTTCAAATCGAGTCGGGATATCTTTATTGACATGATCGCGCGTAATAAACTGGCGGTCGTAAAAACGTTCACAATAATTCAGCAACAATTCATTAACTATGGTTTATATGGAAGTATACCAAAAGCAAGGAAACGGTTGGAAGCTGATAGCCCGTCAGGCCAGTGAAATACACTAATCTTCTTGATATGGAAAACCTATTACTGTTACTGCCATAATTTATCGTCGCTCATTCTTCCTTTGTCCGTTTACGACTTAAACCAAAAATCGAGCATGTCTCACCCACTCTACACGACTCCATTAAAAAACGCGTCACCTTTCAGTAACGCGTTTTTATCTTACCGATCTAAAGCCAGTCACCTGCACAGCGACCCAACCTTAAACCTTAAACATGAAACTTTAAACTCTTGCTTATTGACTCACTTTAAATTCCACCCTTCTATTCTTCGCTCTTCCTTCTTTGGTCGCATTGTCAGCAATCGGCTGGTCCTGGCCAAAACCAACAGCCGTTAACCTGCTTTCGTCCACTTTCTTTTTGATCAGATATGCTTTCACCGCATCGGCGCGTTTCTGGCTCAGCTTCATATTGGCGTCGGGCTTGCCGGTATTGTCTGTATTACCACCAATTTCCACTTTCAACTGCGGATACTGTTCGTTCAAAATACGTGCGGCTTTGTCGAGCTCTTTCTTCGCAACAGCAGTTAGGTTGGCACTACCTGTGACGAACTGAACAGCACTGGCATTGAATTTAGCGGCTTCCAATGTGGGGCATCCACCATTGGTAGCAGGGCCGGCCAGATCCGGACAACGATCATCATCATCATTCACGCCATCGTTGTCGCGATCAGGAATGGGACAGCCCTGGTATTTGGCTACACCGGGCACCGACGGACATTTATCTTCTTCGTCGTTGATGCCGTCTTTGTCCGTATCAGGAATGGGGCAGCCGTCGTATTTCGCTAAGCCTGGAATATCGGGGCATTTGTCGGCTGCATCGGTAATACCATCACTGTCTTTATCGGGGCAACCCTTCAGCGCAACAAGGCCCGCTACATCAGGACAGGAATCCAAAGAATCCACAATACCGTCGTTATCACGGTCAAGCACCACTACCACGGGTGGCGGTGGTGGCGGTATGACTTTGGCTTCGCGCGGTTTACCAATATTTCCGGCGATGCCGATGCTATGGTAAAAATGATTGGCTGTGGTACTGGTAATGCCCATCCGGTATTGAGAGTTGATGAGCAGGAAGGCTTCGTCAAAGAAATTGACCTGCAAACCCACACCAACCGGAATGATGGCACCATAATAGCCTTTCCATTTGGAAGCGCCAACACCGGCCGACAAATAAGGCGTGAACCAATATTTATCACTTACTGCCTTGGCATGCACCATGGCATCCCATTCCAGTAACGCACCATCGTCGCTCGATACCACCGTGCTGTTCGGCACCGGGTAATTCACGAACGAAACACCCAGGGTAGTCGAGAAATCAAATGTATTGGTCAATCCCTTCATGTAATTGGCCGCAAAGCCAAAATTCATGTCGCTGAACTTGGCCCATTGCTTATTGGCCAGTACATCACTAAGACTGCTTGCTTTTAACCGGGTCGGTGTTTGAAAATCATTACCAAAAAAATGAATGCCGAGCGTGGCCCGCTTCTTATAATCATTGTCCTGTGCATGAACAAAAGAACAAGCTGTGCCAATGGCAAGTAATGACAACAGAAGGGTTTTCCTCATAAGTCAGATCGTTTGTTACAAAAGTAACAGAACGGCTCATAAATAGACAATTATTTATTCCGGTGCAGCCCGATGCTTTCGTCGGTTTTATTAGACAATACCTCCAGCTTCACCCGGGTTAATCCCCGACCGGTATAGCCTAGCTTTTTGGCTGCCGCGCGCGACAAATCAACCAAGCGCTGGTTTTTATGGTGCAACCGGTCATTTATTTTGACAACCACCGACCGGCGATTGCGCAAATTGGTGACCCTGACCCAGGTGCCAAGTGGCAATGCATTGTGCGCGGCCGTCAACTTTTTGCTGTCGTAAATTTCACCATTGGCCGTAGGGCGACCATTGAATTTATTGGCATAGAAACTAGCTGTTCCGTATTGGACAGCCGCTGTAGATCCCTTGCGTACTTTTGATTTGCCGGCATTCTTCGAGTTGCCAGATTGTGCGCTCACCGTTCCGGCAAACAGGAGGCAGAGCGCCAACAGTATCCGGAAAAGCGGTTTCATGGACTAGTGTATTAATTTGGATTTAAAATACCTTTCTGTCAGCAGGCGATCGTCGCCATAAATATCGTCATAAAACTTGATTCGGCCATCGCTGGCATCGACCGTAAAATAGCGCAGGTAAACCGGCACATGGTCAAAATCGGCGATCACATGTTTTTCCTGGCGGCTGATCCAGGCCTTCAACGTATCGACCGGGTATTTTATTGTATCGTCCCGAACCAGGAATTGAGACAGTTTTGACCACTCCTGTACCCGAACACAACCATGGCTCATGGCCCGGTTACTGCGTGCAAACAAGCCCCGGGCATTGGTATCGTGCAGGTACACATCGTATTTGTTCCTGAAATTAAATTTCATGACACCCAGCGAATTGTCGTCGCCCTGTCGCTGTCGCAACAGGTAGGGAAAATTTGTTTTGCTGAGCTTCGACCAATCAATCGTTGCCGGATTGATCACGCTGTCGTTTTTATCCACCACCATCAGGTTCTGTTTGTTCAGGTAGTTGATGTCCTTTTGTATTTTGGGCAGCATCTCCTTAAAAATGATGCTGTACGGCACCGTCCACTGGGGCGAGGTAATAAAATTTACTACCTGGCTGCTGAGCACCGGCGTGCGTGTTTTGGGTGCGCCTACAATTACTTTCGAAGCCAGGGCCACGGTATCGGCATCCATTACTTTCAGGCTAAACGCCGGCAGATTTACCCATATATAGGTAGGCGGCATGGTAGCCGGCAATTGTTTATAACGGTCAAGGTTAACCGCAATTCTTTTGAACTTATCCCAGGTAGTACTGTTCATGCTCTGCACCGTTAGGCTGGCCGCGATACCGGTGGTTTTTATTTTATTGGCTGCCTGGTATTTCTTCACGGCCTCGGCATAGCCCGATGAATCTGCATCGGTCCAGTTGGCCGATAGCAAACTATCTTCTTGCAACCGTTTCGCCACCGTACGCACAAGGGTCATCGAATCTTTGGCGGGATATTTTACATAAGTATAGTCTTTGAATGTTACACTGTCCAAAAATGCAGGCAAGGCGGCACGGATGGCCTGGTAGCCCGTCAGTTTCGGCTCTAGTGATTCCAACACAGCATAACCGCCACCGGCACTGTTCACCTGTTTCAAATAAGTGATCCGTTGTTCATTGCTGAGTGTATCGTATCGTTGGGTGATACTGTCTTTGTCGAGCCGACCTGTATACACATCGCGCAACATTTGCAGAAACCCGTCGGTAAGTAAAATATCGGAGCGTGTCCACAAGGCAATATTCTTGCGGGCAGCGGTATCAATCACGAGGTTATTTCTTTCGCGCAACAATTGCGGCAAATGATAGTCGGATGGAAACAAGGCAAATTCGCGGCATTTACTGATCAAAAAAAACAGGGAGTCGGCCGTTGGCTTCCATTTGTCCACCGAACTCCAGATGGGCTCATAACCCGTTTCACTGTATATACTGCGCAACAAATTATAGTTGCGCAACTGCGTGCTATCGTTCATTTTGCCGTCGGAGCCTTCCACAAAACGAAGCAGCTCCTGCATCTGCTCACTGGCTTTCACCTGCACTTCTTCCGGCTTTTCCACCATCACCACTTCCTTGGGCGGTTTGGGTTTTTCCCGGTTGCGACAAGCGACAACAGTAAACAGACTCAGCCATACGACGCTGTAAAAAAGAGGAGTCCGGAATAAACGATATGACAACATTCGACAGGGGTTTCGCTAGCAAGATAAGTTTTTCCGCCGCAGTCATCTCATCCTTTCCACACACGGGGGATGGCATTCACCTGTGCCAGCAGGTCGGCCAATACTATGGCCGTTACAGCTTCCAGCACAACCGGCACGCGCAGCGCAATACAGAGATCGTGCCTTCCCTTCACCGAGAACGTTTCCTGCTGGTTGGTTTCCCAATTCAGCGTCACCTGGTCTTTCGGGGTAGACGAAGTCGGTTTAATGGCGATCCGAAACACAAGTTCATTGCCATTGGTAATGCCGCCTACCACGCCACCGGCATGATTGGTTTTGGTTTTGCCTTCTGCATTTTCAATGGCATCATTGTGCGCTACGCCAAACATTTTGGCGGCCGCAAAACCGCTGCCAAACTCAATGCCGCGAACGGCCGGAATGGCAAACACGGCATGTGCTAAAACGGATTCAACCGAATCAAAAAATGGCTCACCTACAGCAGTGGGTAAACCGATAACGCGACATTCAACAATACCCCCCACCGAGTCTTTGGCATCGATCGCTTTTTGCAAACCTTTCTCTATATCTGACTCACCACCTACTTCCAGTATCGTCGCATTTATAGCGATGGATGGCAACATTTTTTTGGCCACAACACCAGCCGCAACAAGCCCTACGGTAAGACGACCACTGAAATGTCCGCCGCCCCTGAAATCTTCAAAGCCACCAAATTTTTGGTGGGCTACCATATCAGCATGTCCCGGCCGGGGTACCGAGCGTTGCTTTTCATAATCACCCGAACGGGTATTCTTGTTCTCGAAGAAAATAGTCAACGGTGCGCCGGTAGTATGCCCATTGAACAAACCTGTTTGAAACAGCGGAAAATCATCTTCCTTGCGGGGGGTGGTACCTTTTTGGATACCGCCTTTACGGCGCTCAATATCCACCGAAAAATCATCGGCCGATAAAGGCAATCCGGCAGGCACACCATCGATGATCACACCCACGGCCGGGCCATGGCTTTCGCCCACAATGGTAACCCTGAATAATTTTCCGAATGCGTTCATGTGCTAGTTCGTTGTTTTCAATTTAGCGCCCAGCAAGCTGATGTGGTCATAAAAATCGGGGTATGATTTTTTGATGGCTTCTGCATCTTCTATGCTGGTATATCCTTCTGCTTTCAAAGCGGCCACCGCGCCTGCCATGGCAATGCGATGGTCGTGGTGCGAAAACAAGTCGGCGCCTTTTACTTTGCCTGTGCCTTTTATCAGCATTAAGTCGTCTTGCAAATCGATCTCCACACCCATTTTATCAAACTCATCCTGCAATGTTATTGCGCGATTGCTTTCTTTGTGTTCAAGCCGGCTTACACCCTGGATTACCGTAGTGCCTTTGCAATAAGCAGCGAGGGCAACCAACGGTGGAAAAAGATCCGGACAATCGGTCGCATCAAACTGAAATGCTTTGAGGGATGCCGGCCGCAGGTTGATCTGGTTGGCCTCAATGCTAATGCCCGCGCCGCATTGCGACAGGGCATGTAAAATGGCTTTATCTGCCTGGGTTGAATGTACATCGAGTCCGCGCACCGTGATATTACCGGCTATGGCACCCGCTACCAGCAGGAAAGCCCCACCACTCCAGTCGCCTTCTACCGTATAGGTTCGTTCCCTATTTTTATCGGTCTCGCCACCTTTAAAAACAAATTTTTCGTAGTTGATATTTTCCGGCACCGGCAACCCGAAGGCATCCATCACTGACAACGTGAGGTCCACATAGGGTTTGCTCTTGAGGTTGGTAACGGTGATGACTACCCCATTTGCACCCGAAGCGGCATAAGCAATCAACAACCCGGTCAGGAACTGTGAGCTTAAGGAGCCGTCGATACTGATGTCTTTGGGCTGCAAGGGGCCCTGCACCGTCAGGGGCAGTTTGCCTTCGTTGCTTTGCACGGTTACGCCGAGTTGTGGCAATACCGTATCAAAAAAATCCATCGGTCTGTTCAAAAGGCTGCCTTCGCCCGTGATATGAATCGGATTGCTGTTCATGGCGACCAGCGGGGTGAACATGCGAATGCCCAAACCACTTTCACCACAAAAAACTTCTTCCTTACGGGCAAGCACACCCGCACTTTTTACTATTAGGTCGCGGCCGTCTTTACTGATATTGGCGCCGAGGGCACGGATCACCCCCATAGCGGCCTCATCATCGTTGGAGAAACCGGGATTCTTAATGCGCGTTGTTCCACCGGCTGCCAGCGCTGCGGCGCAGGCGCGTTGCATGGAACTTTTGGAAGCGGGGGCCTGGATATCACCAGATAGTACGGATGGATCGATACGAACGATCATGCAAAGAGTTAGTTAAGTTCTTGTATAATTTGTCTGACTGTTTCGAGCGGAATGGTTTTGATCACGCCCTTCCCTATTTTGGACAGCAACACATAATGCAAACTGGAACGCTCGCGTTTTTTGTCGTGCTTCAACACGTCAAAAACTTTGCGGGCATTGAATATTGCATAGGTAGGCAATCCATATTGTTCCAAGACGGAAACGAGTTTCCGACTGTCTTTAAAACCCATTTCTTTTGCCGAGATATCGGCCGCATAGGTCATGCCGATGGCCACTGCCTGGCCATGCGATAGTTCATATTGGTTTTCGAGCGCATGCCCCAGGGTATGCCCGAAGTTCAACAATTTGCGATCGCCGGTTTCCCGTTCATCGCCCTGCACCACTTTTGTTTTCAGCATCGCGTTGCGTTTCACCAAGGCAGCCAGGGCTTTTTTGTTTTTCTGGTAGTAGGTAATATCGTGACTACTCAATGCTTTAAACATGGGCGCATCTTTGATACAGGCATGTTTGATGATCTCGGCAAAACCGTTTTGCCATTCTGTTATTGGCAGGGTTTGCAACAACGACACATCAAAAAAGAGAAAAGCAGGCTGACGGATAATCCCCACCAGGTTTTTATAAACACCTACGTCGACCCCGTTTTTGCCACCGATGGCCGCATCAACCATGGCCAGCAAACTGGTGGGCACAAAGCCAACCCGAATGCCCCGCATGTACACCGATGCCACATAGCCGGTCAGGTCGGTAATCACGCCGCCCCCTATACCAATTAATGTGGTCTGCCGATCAGCTTCCATCTCAATCAGCAAATCAATAATACCATCAACCGTGGCCTGGATCTTGTATTCCTCGCCCGACTTCACCACAATGCAATTCCAGCCTTTGAGCTTGGTACCCGCCAGCGAGAAAAAATGTTCATCAACAAGTAGGATACTGTGTTTCTTGTCGGCTACCTGCGACAACCGCGACAAACTGGCGTCAAAATAATAATCGACGGTACTGTTGCCAATCCGGATGGATTTTTTTTCCATGGGTTCAATCAACTGTTCATGATCTTGTTCTGGTGGTTGATGCTTTCCATGTGCACAGCGTCGAAATAACGGGTCACAAATTCTTTGCTCAACCCGATTTTTTCACCACGCGCATGGGCTCTTTCCAGGATCTCGTTCCAGCGATTGGTTTGGAGAATGGTGATATCGTTGTTCTTTTTGTAAATACCGATTTGTTCAGCCACTTTCATTCGCTGACCAAGAATTTGCATCAATTCATCATCGAGGTGATTGATTTGTTGGCGCAATTTTTCAAGCGCAGCATGGTAATCTTCCGAATCACTGTCTTCTTTGCGCCAGCGGATGCCGCTCAGCATCTCGGCCAGTTTCTCAGGCGTTACCTGTTGTTTGGCATCGCTCCAGGCTTTGTCAGGGTCAACATGGCTTTCGATGATGAGGCCATCGAAATCAAGGTCGATTGCTTTTTGAGCAACATCGGCAAGAATGTCCCGGCGGCCGCAGATATGTGAAGGATCATTGATCATCATCAGTTCCGGATTGCGGCGTTTCATCTCGATCGCGAGGTGCCACATCGGCGCATTGCGAAACTCGGTATTACCGTAAGAAGAGAAGCCCCGGTGAATCAGTCCGATTTGTTTGATGCCGGCTTTGGCCACGCGCTCTACTGCACCGGTCCACAATTCAAGGTCGGGGTTGATCGGGTTCTTGATCAACACGGGCACATCCACTCCCCGAAGGGCATCGGCCACTTCTTGCACACTAAAAGGATTCACGGTGGTGCGGGCCCCGATCCAAAGAATATCGATGTCGAAATGCAGGGCATCTTCTACTTGCTTGGCAGTAGCCACTTCAATGGCAACCGGTAGTCCGGTCAGGCTGCGGGCTTTTTGCAGCCAGGGCAGGCCCTTGGTACCAATACCTTCAAAAGAACCCGGCCGCGTACGCGGTTTCCAGATACCGGCGCGGAGTACATCCACTTTACCGGTATTGGCCAGTTGCTGGGCGGTTTCGATGACCTGCTCTTCGGTTTCTGCACTGCAGGGCCCGGAAATGATCATCGGGCGTTTTGCCCAGGCCTGCTGGGTTACTTCTTTCATTGTTTGATTGGCGGTAGCTTGCATCTTGTAAAATTAAAAAGTCAAGAGTAAAAAGGCAAAATTGATCGCTGGTATTTAAAGATTTAGGTCGATTATTTGAGATTATTTAATAATGCGGCGGATTTTATTGGCGTTTTCTATCAGTTCCTGGAGGTATTCGTAGTTTTCTTTCTCGAGGCAGCTCTTGAACTTGCGGAGCTGGCTGATGTGTTCGTTCAGCACATCCAACACGTTCTCGCGGTTTTGGCGAAAGATGGGCACCCACATGGCGGGGTTACTCTTGGCCAGCCGGACCGTGCTTTCGAAACCCGCACTCGCCATTTCGAAAATGGCCCGGTCTTCTTTTTCTTTTTCGAGCACGGTATTGGCCAACGCAAAACTGGTGATATGGGAGATATGGCTCACGTAAGCAGCATGCAGGTCGTGCGCGCCTGATTCCATTTCGAGCAGGTGCATGCCAATTTTTCCATAGAGTTTTTTCACCCAGTTTACGGCATCTGCATCACTATCGTTCGCATCACAGATGACCACGGCTTTGTTTTCGAAAGCCTGTTTCACGGCGGCCTGCGGACCGCTGTACTCGGTACCCCACATTGGATGGGTAGCCACAAAGCGACCTCGTTTGGGATGGTCTTTGATCAGTTCCACCAGGTGCTCTTTTGTTGAACCGGCATCGAAAACGATTTGGTTGCTGATGCGATCGAGAATTTGCGGAAGCAGCTGGTTCATCTGGTCGACCGGAATGGCCAGGATGATGACTTCGCTTTGTTGCACCGCTTCATCGAGCGGCAATATCTGGTCTACCAGGTTCAGCTCCAGCGCCCGTTTGGCATGCTCTTCACTCGCTTCCACCCCAATGAGGCCGGCAGCGATGCCTTTTTCATTCAACTGCAGGGCCAGTGATCCGCCGATCAGGCCCACTCCTACGATCGCAATTTTTTTTCGTTCCATTGTTTTCGGTTATGCATCTACGGTAGTAACCGCTGCTTTTTCGATGCGGTCAAAAGCCTGGATGATTCTTTCTTCGGGGCAACAAAGGCTGACCCGTATAAATTTATTGCCGGCCGATCCAAAAATGCCGCCGGGGGTGATGAATACATTCGCCTGGTACAACACGGCATCACTCAGCGCATATCCATCGGCGTAAGAATGGGGTATTTTGGCCCATACAAACATACCGGCCTGGTTTTTATCGTAACGGCATTGCAGCAGGTCGAGCAGTTTGAATACCTTTTCACGACGGGCGGCATATACAGCGTTGACCGAATCGTACCACGACTGGTCCAGTTGCAACGCTTTGGCAGCAGCGAGTTGCAGCGGCAGGAACATACCACTGTCCATATTACTTTTGAAACGCATTACTTCGTCGATGCGCGCTTTGTTGCCCGCCAGCATACCAACCCGCCAACCCGCCATGTTCTGGCTCTTGCTAAGTGAGTTTAGTTCCAATGCCACTTCTTTGGCACCGGGTACCGAGAGCAGGCTCATCGGTTTTTTATTCAGGATAAAACTATACGGATTGTCGTGGCAGAGCAGGATATTATTTCGCTTGGCGAAGGCCACCAGTTTCTCAAAAAATGCAGGCGACGGCAATTGGCCGGTGGGCATTTGCGGATAGTTCACCCACATCAGTTTCACTTTTGCCAATCCTTCCTGTTCCAGTTTTTCGAGATCAGGTTCCCAGTTCAAGGCTTCCACCAGTTCGTAGGGCCGCGCGGTACCGCCTGCTAATTTTACGGCCGAGCTATAGGTTGGATAACCGGGGTTTGGAATCAGGACTTCATCACCTTCGTTCAGGTAGGTCATACAGATATGCATGATGCCTTCCTTGCTGCCGATCAACGGCAATATTTCTGTATTCGGATCGAGACTAACGCCATACCATTTGCGATACCAGTCGGCCATCGCCTGTCGAAGCGCCGGTGCGCCTTTGTACGATTGATACGCGTGCACATTGGGCTTGGCTGATTCTTCTGCCAGGGTATTGATTACATCGGGGTGCGGTGGCAAATCGGGACTTCCGATGCCGAGATTGATGATGGCTTTGCCTGCCTGGTTGAGTGTATCAATTTCGCGCAGTTTGGTGGCGAAATAATATTCACCAATACCTTCTAATCGTTTGGCCGTGCTGATCATTGTTTCTTTCCGTTTTTATAAATGCCATATACCTGTAAGGCGGCAGTCAATGGTTTGATGGATTCTATAATTTGGTTGAATTGGTCGATGCTGTCAAATTCCATATCGGCGTGGAAATTGTATTGGAAATCGCTGCCGGGTATGGGAAAGCTCTGGATCTTGCTGAGGTTGATGCCGCCGTCGGCAATGGTCGACAATACACGGGCCAGGCTACCGCGGGAGTGATCGGTGAAAAAATTAACCGATGCTTTGTTCGCATCTTCTACCGGGTCAGACATACCCGCGGGTTGCAGCACCAGGAAACGGGTATAATTGTTTTTCATGGTATGAATATTGGGTGCAATCACATCGAGTTCAAATAATTCAGCCGCGAGTTTGCTGGCGATGCCGGCAATGGATTTCGATTTTTTCTGGTGAATATGTTTGGCACTGAGTGCAGTGTCTTCGGTTTCAATCAATTTCCAATTGTATTTCTCCAGGTAATCCATGCACTGCAAAATGGCCATGGGATGCGAATGCACTTCGCGGATGTCTTCCAGTTGTACGCCCGGATTTACAAGCAGGTTTTGTTTGATCTGGAGATACACTTCGCCAATCACTTGCAGGTTGCTTTTTTGCAACAGGTTGTAGTTGGGAAGAATACTACCGGCGATGGAATTTTCAATGGCCATCACACCCCCATCTGCTTCTTTGGGGTTACCGGCAATGCGTACCACATCGCGGAAATTGCCGCAGCTAATTACTTCCACCTGCTTGCCGAAGAACTGCTGTGCCGCCACCTGGTGGAAGCACCCTTCGTACCCTTGTATTGTAACTCTGTTTGCCATAAAATACAAGAGTCCCGGCTCTTCGCCGGGACTCTTTATGTTTGTTTTATCTGATCTTAATTGGTTGATCTAACACAAAGCATCGCCGGTCTTCTGCCTATAAAATAGTAGAAGAAAAAATAAAATCGGCCAACTGCGTTGCGTGAAATCATGTGGTGAAGATAATGATTCAAAGAAAGATGCAAAATAAATTTTTACTTACGAATGTTAGTTTGAAAGCAAATCGAAGCGAATATTGGGTTGTGTTGATGCGCTGGTTCGCGTACATGTTTTACCCGGTTCACCATAATGCGAAAAGAAGCCGCCGTTGCGTAAAAAGAACTGGCCATTGCCATCGAGTCCGCCATCAAAATCAAAACGCTGTTTGTTATGTCCGGTGGCATCAACCGAAAAACTGGCTTGGTTAATCGCCAGCCATGTACCGTTTTGCGTGCAGATCCATTGGTTATTGTAATTGGCTTTTCGTTCCATATAACCATTGGTATCGATGAAGTTTTCCAGAAAGGAATGCAAGCGCGACAAATACACCGATGTATTTGGTCGCTTCCAGGTGGCGATGAATAACCAGGCTTCTTTCTCGGGCGCATAAAACCAACAAGAATACAAGGTATTGCCGGCACCATCGGGATGCCCACGGGTCAGAAATTTATAGGTGGTACCCGCCGTCCAGTTGTACAGTAGGTAGGCTTGTCCGCCGGTACCCTCCCCCCCAAAACGCTGCACCGTCACTGCTTCACCGTGGGCAATCGGATCGGTGGTTCCCTGGCCGCTTTCTGGATCCCAAACCGAAAACAAAACCCACCGATCGTTCTCGCGGCTTTGCATGCCGAAATAACCATGGGCAAAACCATTGCTCATGAAAAAAGACCCAGGTTTGTCTTCGCCTGGCGGAACAATTACTTCATTGTAAAACCATTCGATGTTTTCATTGGCAGGCAGGCTATAGTTGAGGTGAACCGAGGGACCGCGTCTCGACCAATAATAATTCGCCGGATCATTGGCAAACTGACAGCCGGTGGCGGCTTCGCCAGCCAATAGAAAGTCGGACAGCTCTGCAAACTGATCGCCCGTTTTAGTCAACCCTTCTATTTCGATTTTGAGGTAACCCGTATCAGTAATGGTTGTGTTGCCTATAAACACTTCCTGCCAGGCTGTTCCGGTGACCGTTTTTGTAAATGATTGCTGGTTAACTGTCAGTCGCAGGCTGCTGTTACCAACGGGCACGCGTAACCGCAATCCCAGTTTCAGGTTGCCTTTATGGGTGAACCGAATATAGCCGGCACAGCGGGTGCTGGTCTTTTCCCAAACCGTTAAGCCCGATTCAGTGATCTGGTCATTTGTTTGCGCATTGCCGGTTAGGAAAGCGTTGCCCGCCAAAGCTACCTTGATGGCGCCTTTCAGTGGTTCGGTATCGGGAGGTTCATTTTTCACCGGTGATGCTTTGCCGCAGGCCAGGAAAAACAGGGCGGTCATCGCCAAAAAATATTTTTGCATAGCGGTAAAGATATTCAAGAATAAATTGTGGATTTTTAGCAAATGAAAAACTGTCTGTGGGTATTGCTGTTAGTAATGGAAGTGCAGGGGCTACAGGGGCAGGAAAAAACAACGGTCGACAGTGCGCGCTTACTCAAAGAAATCGTGGTGAGTTACCAAGCGGGACAATACACCCCCGTTAGCTTTCAGAATATTTCGCGGGAAACGATTCGGGCAAAAAACCTGGGACAGGAACCTTCGTTTTTGCTCAGCGAAACACCTTCAATTACCAATTACAGTGATGCCGGCAGCAGCCAGGGTTATTCTTATTTCAGGATGCGCGGCATTGATCAAACGCGTGTCAATACTTCGCTTGATGGCGTGCCGATGAATGAGCCCGAAGACCAGGGTGCTTATTTTGCCAACCAGCCCGATCTCTTTAGTTCAATAAGCCGGGTACAGATACAACGTGGGGTGGGCACCAGTCAAAATGGCGTGGCCAGTTATGCAGGCAGTGTGCAGTTGTTTTCACCGAACCTGACCGACAGCAATTATGCGGCCATCGGTGGCGGTTACGGTGCTTTTAATAGTTGGCGTTTGTATGGCGAATACAATAGTGGCCTACGTAATCGAAAAGGTTTATATGCCAGCGTGTCGGGGCTGGGTTCCGATGGCTATAAAGCGCATGCCGGCAATCAGTCACAGTCTGCTTTTTTACGCACAGGGTATTATGGCGACCGGTCAACCTGGTTGATGAATGCACTGATCGGCCGGCAGCGAAACCAACTGGCATGGATCGGCGTAACCGATTCTTTGATCGCCAAAGACCGACGCACCAATGCCAATACCCGCGAAGAGAACGACCTGTTTTTGCAAATGATGTTGCAGGTACAACATCGCTATCGGATCAATGAAAAAACGGGCTGGCAAACGGCGGTTTATTACACGCACCTGAATGGCAATTATGGGCTTGACCTCAATAATTTGTTGGGCTTTCCATCCAACGGCGAATTGTACAACTATGCTTTTTTGTCGAACTGGGTCGGTCTGTACAGCAATATCAATTACAATGCAGGTAACTGGCGACTAACAGGCGGCATTCATGGCAATAGTTACCAACGCCGTCATACCGGCAGCGAAAGAACGGCGGGAAGGTTGTACCAGAACACCGGCTATAAAAAAGAATTCAGCGCTTTTGCCAAGGCAGAATACCAGTTAAACAAGTTGACCTTTTTTTCGGATATACAATACCGTTATACTGAATTTCGATATGGTGGATCAGTGAATATGCCTATACTGAACTGGCAGTTCTTCAATCGGCGGTTGGGTCTTTCGGCTGCCATCAACCCTGACCTGGTGGCCTATTTCAGCGTTGGCAGAACCGGTCGGGAGCCAACCAGAAATGATTTGTTTGGTGGCAACGATGATTTGCTGGCCGACAGTGCAGGTAATCCCCTGTTAATGATCAACAGTGCAGAATCGGTTGTTGACCAGGAGTTGGGTGTTCGTGGCCGTTGGCAACAATGGCAATGGTCGCTCAATGCCTATTATATGTCGTTCAACAACGAAATTGTACTCAATGGAAAATTTGGGCCCAATGGGTTGGCGCTTACCCATAAGGTCGACAACAGTTATCGCGCCGGCCTTGAACTATTTGCCCGCTATCAGTTGAACCGTCAACTTAGCTTCACCAACCAGTCGTCGTTTAACCACAGCCGCATCCAGGAAAAATCGATTCACTTCACGCCTATCCTCACCCCTGCCCTTGTCATCAACCAGGAAGTTCAGTACAACCTGGGCGCCTGGGTTTTTGCGTTGACCGGTCGATACCAATCACGCGCCTATATGGATTTCGCCAACAGCGCCTTGTTGTCGAGTTATTTTCTATTCAATGCGCGTGCCGGTTTCACTGTAAAAAATTGGACCTGTAGTGTATTCGCCAACAACCTGACCAACGCAAAATATTTTAACTATGGGTATGTGGATTTTGATGGTAGTCGAAAATATTTTGTACAAGCGCCCATGCACCTGGTAACCAGTATCCGATACAGCCTCTGATGGAATTCTTCAGCATCCATAACATCGCATTCACGCTCTGGCAGTATCCTGTCAGCTATGTGGAGTTGTTGGGCACAGCATTGGGTTTCATCTCTGTTTACCTGGCCTCGCGTGCCAGCATCGCCACCTGGCCTACAGGCATCTTGAATGAGTTGTTTCTTTTTATGTTGTTTTTCCAGGTACGATTGTATGCCGATGTTTTTTTACAGGTTTTCTTTTTTTTCACCACGTTGTATGGTTGGTACAATTGGAAGAACAACCAATCGGCAAAACAAATAACCAGCCTGGCGCTTCGGTCAAGCCGGGCCTGGTTCTTTGTTTTACTGATTGCTATCTTGCCCATTGGCTATTTGTTTTCGCATATACATGACTGGTGGCCCGCCCTGTTTCCGGAGCCCGCCGCCTATCCCTACGCCGATTCATTTGTTATGTTGGGAAGCATGCTGGCTACTTTTTTATTGGCACAGAAAAAGATGGAGAATTGGTATTGCTGGATAGCGGTCGACCTGGTAGCTACGATCATCTACTGGCGAAAAGGAATAGTTTTTCTATCGGCCGAATACCTGGTCTTCGGGCTGCTGGCCGCTTATGGATTGTATCACTGGACCAAATCAGCTAAACATGCCTAAAGGATTTGTGTTTGGTAAATTTTTACCCTTTCATAAAGGGCATGAGGGTATGATCCGATTTGCGCTGCAGCATTGCGATGCCCTGACCGTTTTGGTTTGCGCGAGCGACCGGGAGAATATTCCGGCAGAGAAAAGAGTGGCCTGGATCACAGAAACCTTTCAAGGGCAAGCTGGTTTGGCCATTCGGGCATTTAACTACAAAGAAGATGAATTGCCGAACAGTTCGGAATCATCGCGCGATATTTCGAGGGTTTGGGCCAATGCTTTCAAAAAGTTGCTGCCCGACCAGGACTTGCTCATCACGTCCGAACCCTATGGCGATTATGTGGCCGACTACATGGGCATCCAGCACATACCCTATGATATTCCCCGCACCCAATTCCCGGTATCGGCAACGGTGGTGCGAAAGAAACTGCTGAGCCTTTGGCGGTTCTTGCCCGACAGTGTGAAACCCGACTTTGCCATCAAAGTAGTCATACTCGGCACAGAATCGACCGGCAAATCAGTATTGACAGAAAAACTCGCCGCGCATTTCAATGCCAGCATCGTGATGGAAGCAGGCCGCGACCTGATTCCCCATTCCAATCAGTTTGAATTGGCCGATTTGTATCGCGTGGCAGAAGAACATGCCCGCCGCATCGATTTAGCCGTTCGTGGTGATCATCCGTTGGTCATCATTGATACCGATATACATACAACGATGTCATATGCCCGGTTTTTTCTGGGCGAAACCATGTTAATACCGTCAAACGTACGCCAAAGCAATGCGGCCGATCTGTATCTCTACCTCAACAACGATGTCGATTTTATGCAAGACGGCAGCCGGTTAACCGAACCACTGCGCAACCAACTAGACCTTTCACATAGAGACATACTGGCAGAAAACAATATCAGCTATGTGGAGATTTTCGGCGATTGGGTGCGTAGAGAACAGATGGCCATTGCTGGTATCAATGCCTTACTTGCGGCCAGGCAACAGGCCTAATTTGGCAGAACAAGGCTACCGGAAAACGGCTGGACAGGAGTAGCGTCAGGCAGCCATCACAACCACCCGAACCTTTCAATCAGCCTTTCCTTCTGGTTTCGGGCTACCGGTACTTGTTGGTTGTTTGACATCACTAGGTAATTGCCCTCCCCCCGCACATATTTTCGAATATGGTCAAGGTTCACTACATATTGCCGGTGTACACGCAAAAAATGGCGGCCTTCAAGCGTTTCCTGTATATCGCCAAGGGTTTTAGCAACAAGGTATTGCTGTCCATCGGTGGTGAAGAAACGCGTATAATTATTCTCCGAACTGCAATAAACAATGTTCTTCAATTCGGTGAAGGCAACACCATTTTGAAAGGGAAGGGCAATTTTATCGGGCTGACTTCCCTCCTTATCATGCAGTTGTTTTTTTAGCATCGACAACTGTTGCTGTGCAGGCAACTGCCGTTGCGCCGCCCGGTTTACGGCGTCTTGCAGCTGTTTGCCGTCAATCGGTTTCAGCAAATAATCCAGCGCACTATACCGAAAGGCCTTTACGGCAAAACGATCGTAGGCCGTCACAAAAACCAGTTGAAATGGAATGGTACCCAGCTTCTCCAACAGTTGAAATCCATTCATCACCGGCATTTCAACATCGAGAAACAACAGGTTTGGTTGTAGTTGTTGTATCAGTTGAAGGCCCTCTTCACTATCTGTCGCTGATCCCAGCAATTGAACGGAAGGGCAATACAGTTTTAATTGCAGCGACAGCAACCGAACACAGTCAGGTTCATCATCTATGATAACTACACGTAGCATATTAGAACAAGGGAATTTTCATCGTTACTTTTGTTCCGCTGGCCGTGCCCGCATTGTCGGTCAAATCGTTCACCACCACCGCCGCTTGCATGCCATATACCTGGTTAAGGATATCAATTCGTTCAGCAGTCATTTGCAAACCAAAAGATTTTTTCCGGGTCGCTGATTTGCTGTTCAGCGCATCGGCGGCTGCCCGCCCAATGCCATTGTCAGTGATGTCAACCTGCAAGCAATTGTCGGCTGGCTGTGTCACAGCCACTTCGATGGCGCCGCCCTGTGGGCGGTGCATCAGCCCGTGCCAGATCGCATTTTCAACATAGGGCTGCAACAGCAAAGGCGGGATTTCAACCAGGTCTTGGTCGATCTCATCGTCAACCCTTATGCTGTAACGAACTTTATCCTTGAACCGCATGGCTTCCAGTTCTATATACAACTGCAGGGTCTCCAATTCTTTGGCAACGGTAATCTTCTCAGCGGTAGCATCTTCCAGTACCCGGCGTATCAATCTGGAAAATTTCGACAGGTATTCAGATGCCGTTTGCGCGTCGTTCTCCAGCGTATACAGTTTGATTGAATTCAGGCAGTTAAAAATAAAATGCGGGTTCATCCGGGCCCGCAGTGCGCTCATTTCTGATTCAGCCAGTTTTTTTTCAAATGCCGTTTGCACCTGCTGTATCTTTTGTTTCTCCAGGGATTCATTCTGCCGGGCGATTTCGGCCGTACGGCGCGCCAACGCTTGCTCCAGGTCAGCACTGTATTGGCGTTGTAACCTATTCTTTTCCTGCAAAATCAACTTGCTTCGATACGAAAGCGCAAAAGAAAAACAGATGGCCTCGATCGTTAATCCCAGCAAAAAATAAAAAGGCAGAAAAATCAACACCATGTTCCATTTGTTCAACCTGAATTCAATTTTCGGAAAAACAATCATCGGCATACACCAAAGCAATAACATGCTCAGCAACCCACAAAACATGAACCATCGTATCTTTTCACGGCTGAACGCGGTTAATCCCAACAGGATCAAATTCAATAGGGTTACTGGTGCCATCGAAACAAAATAACCAAACTGCTTTGAGAACAAGAAGTAGCCGGTTCTAAGCGTAACAAATTGCAAGACCATTTGCCATACAGCAACGACCAGCAAGATCCTGACCAACCACCAGCTCCGTGGAAACTGCACCGATAAGTGCAACATCTTCCCGATAAACAAACTGTACAAAACGGGTACGCAATAAAGGAAAAAGGCAAATACCAGGTCATGAAATACAGCAGAATAAAGCGATAGCTGGTGACGAATATCGAGCCAGAAAAGGCCAATGATGGCCGACGACAAGGTATAGGCCATGTACCACAAAAAACTGCTGTCCCTACTCAGCCAGTACTGGTATGCGGCAAAAAAACTGATAAAGAACAAAGAGCCCGTCAACATCGACAACAACAAAAACAGCATTCTGTCGCGCTGCATGCCTTCAGCCACCAGCTTGTAACAGGTAAAAGGCGTATCGAGGGTTAGCGACGGCGGTACGAGATGACTGCGGCGGTCTTCCGTGCGCAGCCAAAACATCTTCACCTGGCCGGGTAAGAGCTGCAACGGGAGAAAGCCCTTGGCAAAACCTTCTATGGTCGTTTCATAAATGCCCGATTTGTGCAACAATCCGGCAGTATCGTACAGACTGGCGAAATAATGCGGACCCATACTAAGGTACAGATCAGCCGTATCGGTCATTGATTGATTCCTGATCGCAAACCGAATCCATTGTATCAATAAGGGCCTTGGTGAATTTCTTGCCAGTTGAAAGCTGTCGGTATACTGCTGAAAAACTGCTTGCTTCGCCTGCTCAAATGACAGGGGCCGGTCGGCATCTTCTTCCATGATCGCACAGTATTTTTCGATACGCATGCCTGTTTTCCACAAAGGCACACCATGCACTTGCAGGGTGTCTTGTGCATGGGCGACAGTCAGCCACGCGCCAAATACTGTAAATAACAACAGTATGCGAAAGGTGCGGCACATACCTGAAGGTAGGATTTAGCTTTTGTAGTACTGTTTGTACCGGGCGAATGGCGTCATTTTTGAGGGAGCAGCCGAAACCGGCTATCGGCAGACGCTAACTCAGCCATTTTCCCATTCATGCAAATAAACTGTTGTTCACCGGGTAGCCTTTTACCAGGCGGTGAAAAGGGCAGACATTAAGCTGACCAATCGATAAAATATTGGATCGCTTATGACTACGCCTGCAAGCACTACCACACCTACAAAACTGTTTTATTTTTTTGTAGCCATATTTGTCATCAGCCTACTTGGCTTTTTCCCCACCTATCTGGTAAAATTTCCCCGGTTTGAAGGGCTCACCTATGCCCATCATTTTCATGGTTTCATAGCAAGCACCTGGCTACTATTACTAATTTGCCAGGCCTGGTTGATACGGAAGAAAAACTACCGGCTGCACCGCTTAACCGGCAAGCTGTCGTTTGTCATTATGCCGCTGTTGATTTTGTCTTTGTCGATGGTAGCGGGCGCCAGCTATAGCAATAATATCAAAACCACCAATCGCGCCACCGCATTGGCCGCGATGGCGAATGGCATACCCGAAATGTTTTTCCTCGGGCTGCTTTTTACTCTGGGCATGCTGTATCGAAGAAACAGCGGTTATCACCTTCGCTTTTTGACCTGTACCGGTTTAATTATGCTCGGGCCGGGGCTCGGTCGCTTCCTAATCGCCTTTTGCCATCTTCCTTTTCAGTATGCCATACCCTTATTGATACTATCCACCACCGGCGTTGGCATTGCCTGGCTGGTGGTGGATATCAGAAACTGCCGGTCTGCTTTTCCGATGGCTGTATATGTTGCCATTGGCGTACTGGCATTTTTGATTCAGGCGAATAAATTCAGTGAGCCCTGGCAGCAATTCGCTGGCTGGTGGGCTAGTCATTTTTACCACTAAACAAATAGGAAAACCTCATTCTCCCAACCGCTTCCGCTGCTCTTCATCGATTTTTCGGAAGAGGTGAAAAGGTTTGTAGGTGCGCCAGTTGTCGAGTTCAACCAGCTCAATGAACCGTTGCAATTTTGCTTTGCGAAAATCGTATTGCGTTTGTTCGGGCATGTTCAATAAAACCACCCAGCCTTCGTGATCGGCCATTTCTTCGAACCACTCTTCGTAGTATTCGCGATCGCTGGAGTGAAAGTTGAGCACATTCTCGGCGATGAGGATGAATTTGTAAATACCAAAATCTTCAAATTTGTCGATCACTTCGCGCTTGAGGTTCATGATATCGTTTTCGATGGCATCATTCCATTCGCCCAACAATTCAATAATGGCATACCCTTCATCGTAATCAGCCATCAGCACTTTGCAGTAGAGCGTGCGACTGCCAAATTCATCCCATTGCGGATGGATATAATAATTGTACACGGTTTGCGAAAACTCAAACTCAGAATAGACGCGACCATAAAAAGGCGATCGTTCATCTTCTTCGCTCACATAGATATGGCGCCAATTATAGAATGGTTCAATTTCGTGCATAATTTTCCACCGCTTTCTTAACGCTGCCCCATTGCAACAGCAGGTTCCGGGCCGCGTCGTAATCGGTGAGCTTCAGTGCCGCCATCACCATCTTTGTACCACGATCCACAATCTTCTCGTTGCTGAGTTGCATGTTTACCATCTTGTTGTCTTCCACGCGGCCAATCTGGATCATGACCGATGTGGAGATCATGTTCAACACCAGTTTCTGCGCCGTGCCGCTCTTCATGCGGGTACTGCCGGTAACCACTTCCGGCCCCACCACCACTTCCACCGGATAATCGGCTTCCAGGCTAATCGGTGCTGAGGGGTTACAGGAAATAGACCCGGTGATGATGCCATTCTCACGACAGTGTTTCAACGCACCAATCACATAGGGCGTAGTACCGCTGGCTGCGATACCCACCACTACATCTCTATCAGTAACATCGAGCGATAACAGGTCTTTCCAACCTTGTTCGCGATCGTCTTCTGCATTTTCAACGGCGTTCTGGATAGCCGTGGTACCACCGGCAATCACGCCGATGACCCAACCTGGCGGCATGCCGAAGGTCGGTGGAATTTCACTGGCATCGAGAATACCCAGTCGACCGGAAGTACCGGCACCGATGTAAAAAAGCCGACCACCAGCCAGCATCTTATCTGCCACCACTTGCACCAGGGGTTCAATTTGTGGAATCGCTTTTTCTACAGCCACAGGCACCTGCTTGTCTTCGTCGTTGATATGCCGCAAGAGTTCAGCTACTTCCATCTTTTCCAAGTGGCGATAGTGACTGTCCTGCTCGGTTATTTTTATAAAATTTTCCATACTGTCATTGAGCATGATAAGTGATGAGGCCGCCCATGGGATTCTGGACAATCTTACCCAATTCAAATTCGTAACTATTGCAAAGTTCGGCGATCACATCGCGGAATCCAAATGCCACACTGCCTACAAAGTGAACGGGGTATTTCCAACTCTCGTTGTATTTATTGAGGTGATAAAAGAAAAAATCATTAAGCCCGTCTTCGATGATATTCTCCACCATGAAATGGCCGCGGTTCTCAGCCAGGAACATGGTAAAGCTGGCCAGAAAACGATTGGGCAGGGGTTGTTTGTACACCCGATCGAGGATCTCGTCTTCGTTCATCTTGAACTTTTCATCGAACCGGTAGCGCAACTCCTCATCGAATGTATTGTATAGATAATATTGTAATACCTTCTTACCCAGGTAGGCGCCACTTCCTTCATCGCCTAGTACATACCCCAGTCCGGGGCTGTTTTTCGCTATCTTATTACCATTGTAATACGCAGAATTACAACCCGTGCCCAGGATGCAGGCGATGCCTTTGTCGTGCCCGCAAACCGAGCGGGCAGCAGCCAACAGGTCGATATCAACCGTTACTTTGGCACCCGAAAAAACGCCGCCAAGCGCTTTGGCGATCATTTTCCGGTTTTCAATGGCTTTGCAGCCGGTACCATAGTAATGGATATCTGTGATGTTGAACTTGCCGATGGCCGGCAGGAGTTCGCGTTTTACCAGGTCCTGGATCTGTGGCCCGTTCAGGAAATACGGACTAATCCCCTGTGTAAACACCGTTTTACGGCTTTTTTCCTTGTCCACCACGGCCCATTCACACTTGGTGGCACCACTATCTGCTATCAAAATCGCCATAGTTCTATTTTAACGGTAAAACGAAAATAACGGATATGGCTTAATTTGCACCTGCAATGAAATCTACCCCCGGAAAAAAGAAACTACAGGTTTGGCTCCCGTTGTTGTTTTCGATCGTGATGGTGATCGGCATGGTCTTCGGCTATAAATTGCGCGACAACACCAATACAGCCCGCAATCTTTTCGACTTTAAGCAGAAGCGGTCGCCTTTGCAGGAAGTGTTCGACCTGGTGACACTCAAATATGTCGACACGGTGAACACCGACACGCTCGGCAACGATGCCATACAGGATATGTTGTCAAAGCTCGATCCGCATAGCAGTTTTATTCCAGCTCGTCATCTCGAAGCGGTGAACGAAGACCTGCAGGGCAATTTCCAGGGCATTGGGATCGAGTTCCAGATTTTTGCTGATACGGTCAATGTGGTGAGTGTGCTGGATGGCGGCCCGAGTGAAAAAGCCGGTTTATTGGTGGGCGATAAATTCCTGAAAGTGGGTGATACCACGGTTGCGGGAAAGATCAGCAGTGATGGCATCCGCAAATTGTTGCGTGGTCCGGCCGGCAGCCAGGTAGCGGTGCAGATACTGCGTAAAAATGAGAAGAAAAATTTCACGATCCAGCGCGGCACCATTCCCCTGCCCTCGCTCGATGCGGGTTATATGATTACCAATTCCACGGGTTATATACGACTCAGCAAATTTGCCGGTACCACGTTTGTTGAATTCATGAAGGCGCTGGAAGCCTTGCAGGCAAAGGGGATGCAGTCGCTGGTACTCGATCTGCGTGGCAATGGCGGTGGCATATTAAATGAAGCCATCGAAATGGCCGATGAGTTTCTCAGTGGCGATAAGTTGATTGTGTATACCGAGGGATCGCATGTGCCCCGGCAGGATTTCCGCGCCAAGCGCAAGGGATTATTTGAAAGCGGTAAACTGATACTCTTACTCGATGAATCATCGGCCTCCGCGAGCGAAGTGCTGGCGGGCGCTTTGCAAGATTGGGATCGTGCGAGCATTGTTGGCCGTCGCAGTTTTGGCAAAGGCCTGGTGCAGGAACAATATGATTTGAGCGATGGCTCGGCCCTGCGCTTAACCGTGGCGCGATATTATACACCACTGGGTCGCAGCATCCAAAAGCCCTATGACCAGGGTATTGAAGCCTATGACAACGACCTGGTGAATCGCTACCAGCATGGCGAACTGGTAAATGCCGACAGCAGCCTGAAAGCACCTCACGGTAAGGAGTATACGACGCCCGACGGCAAGAAAGTATATGGGGGTGGCGGCATTACGCCCGACTATTTTGTGTCGGCCGATACCGCGGCCATTGGAGCAGCCACGGCATTTTATCGCACGAATGTGATGAGCAATTTCACCTATCATTATTATGTAGCGAATATGGATAAGTTGTCGGTGTATAAGGATGCACAATCATTTGCGCGCGACTTCAACTGGAGCGCTGCCGACTGGGACAGCTTTATCGGTGCCGCGCGAAAAGACAGCATTCCCACTTTCGGCCTCAGCACCAAAGACAAACAATTTCTACAACAGCGCCTGAAAGCATTACTGGCCAGGTATCGCTGGCGCAATGAGGGATATTATAGCGTGGTGAATATGGATGATAAAACGGTGGCAGTAGCGCTGAGCAAAATTAAATAAGCCGTCTTATTTAATTGTTTAAGGTTTCATGTTTAAGGGTTTAAGGTTGCTCCGCGTGCGAGGAAACCTAAGCTTTACCCGACGGGTAAAGTTTAGCCTGTCAAATAAATGCTCGATACTGTATTGGCTGAAAGCCATTGTTTATTTCAGTAGTCCAATCTATTTATACAACCGTTCGGGAAGATTGCAAAAGGAATTTTACACCTATTACTTGTTGCCGTTTTATAACCAGTCAATCAAAGGCGGGGTTAAATAATATAACCTTAAATAACGACGTAGAAAAATATTTTATGTTTAAGAAGAAAAAAATCTTGCACGTAAACTTTCAAAAATTAACAGATATAACTCCTTACCTTAGGTAGAGCATGTGTTGCTAGCAGTGAACCTTCTATCCACTTTATGCTTTAACTAATAAGTATGGGTAATTAAACAAACGAAGAAGTAGCGCATCCAATCATTCACCAAGGCTCTGCACATTATTTTATTGACCAGGATTTGCGAAGCAAAAGATTTGTTGGCATGGACCTAACGGGTGCCGTTTTCGAAAAATGCACCATGGGCATCAACCCCAGCAATCGCGTAATCATTTTTATAATAGCGGCCAGTTTATCGTTGTTTGCGGGTTATATTGCCATGCTGGCGGGCACTACCGTCCAGGCCTTGCTGGCAGCCAAAGAACCGCGGCTTCGCATGGCAGGCTTTATTATCTGTGGATTGTTTCTGGTTTTTATTGCCGTGGCCATCTGGCGTGGACTGCACAATACAAGCCTGAAAGTTGGCGCCGGCATGCTTGTCTTAATTATCCTTATTGGCCTCGTCAGTTATTTTACCGAAGCAAATGCAGCTGGTGTGGGCGCTTTGTATGGATTAAGTTCCAATTTTTAAACCCCGGTTTTGCGGCCATCAACCCCCGGATCATTTCTCATCCAATAATTCCTTCTTTTCCACTTTATAGGAATAGATCAGGCCCAGGCCACCACCAATACCCGTAAATGCGAACCAAAGGGCCGGGTTTTCATAATCATGTAACATGTATTGCGTAATAAAATAGGCGATTGCCAAACCTATACCAGCACCCAATAATAGCAGGCCGGCTTTGAGGTTCTTGTACGGTGCGGGGCGGTTCACCACTTCGCGGGGATTTATCCCCCTGTCAATCATTGCCATATTTTCGCGGCTACGCATGTACCAAATGCCAAATACCAGCGAAAAAAAGCCCAGAAAGCCGAGTAATACCAGTAGCGGTTCCATATATCTGTTTTTAATTGTTATTTTATTGCTTGGGTTCTTTGTTCTGTTATACCAGACACCTGTTGCCGGATCCAGGTTACAGACGACGGGCATTTTTTCCAAAAAAAGAACCGATCCATATATTCAGACGCCGTTTGCCCATGCCAGGTTACCAGCCATTTACTGGCAGGTTGCCAGTAAACGGGTCCGGCAAAAAAGAGCAAATGATTCCGGTAACCTGTTTGCCATGGCCGGCGTCTAACCAAGCAGCCATGCAGCAGGCAGCATCAGATAACGATATCATCCAGTTGGTGAAAACGGGCGACCAGCAGGCCTACGCCACGCTGATCGAACGCTACCAGCAATTGGTGTTCAGCATCGTGCTGCGGTATGTCGACAACCGTGAAGACGCGGAAGAGCTGGCGCAGGATGTGTTTGTAAAAGCTTATCGGAGCCTGGCAGATTTTAGGGGCGACAGTAAATTCAGCACCTGGTTATACAGCATCGCCTGTACCACCTGCCTGAGTTTTTTGCGTCGCAAAAAGCCGGTATTTCATTCAATCGACAATGAAAAGATGTCGGAAACGGCCCTCAACCTGGCAGGGGGTCGAAGTGCCAACCAGGTTGAACAAAAATCGAAAATTGCCCTGGTCAACCAGGCCATTGGATTGCTGGGCAAGGACGATGCACAAGTGCTTACCTTGTTTTACAAAGCAGAACAAAGCCTGGACGAGATCGCGCATATTTTGGGACAAGAAACCAATACGATAAAAGTGCGGCTGCACCGGGCAAGGCAGCGGCTCAAAGAAAAGATGGAAAGGCATTTTGCTGCGGAGATAAATGACCTGACCAATTATTAACCTGGCTTGATAATTGACAAAATTTAAAACGATGGATACACAACCGGGAATTGAAAACGAGCATTTGCTTTGGGCCTATATCGATGGCCAATGCCTGCCGGCAGAAAAAGAAGCGGTGGAACTGCGCCTGTTGACCGATCCGTCGTTTAAAGCAGCGTACGAAAGCCTGCTGGCCCTTCACCACAGCCTGCCGAACGCCATCGAGTTATCCGCCCCTTCCCTTCGTTTTAGCAAAAATGTAATGGAAGAAATTGGCCGCTTTGCCATTGCGCCGGCCATGAAAACCTATATTAATAAAAAGATTATTTACGGTATTGCCGGCTTTGTATTGGGGCTCATAGTGGTGCTGGTCGGTTATGCGCTGGCAGGTACCGACTGGTCGGCCATCAACGACAGCAGCAAGAACTGGACGTTCAACTGGAAGTGGCAGCCACTGTCTCAATTCCATTGGCCCGATAACAATGCCCTGGTAAGCGGCTTTTTCATCCTAAATGCATTCCTGGGCCTTTTCCTGCTCGATCGCTATTTGAGCAGCAAAAAGAGTCGTTCCGAATGGTCAAATAAAGTGTCAAAATAACCTTAAACAAACGGTTGCACACCCGTTTTTGCGCTGAATCCAGTAAGTTAGCTGAAGATGAATGCTACAGCGCAACCAGACCTGGTCAAATCGATACTAGCTGATTTTCCGATACCATTGGAAAATATGAAGGTCCGTCCTTTTGGCTCAGGATTAATCAATGCCACCTATCTTATTGATTGCAGCAATGGTCAGTTTATTCTGCAAAGAATCAACCAGGAAGTTTTTAGACATCCGGAATACATCGCCGAAAATATTCGGTTGATCAACGACTATCTGCAACGAACGCATCCTAATTATTTTTTTGTTAGTCCGCTGACCACCCGCCGGCACCAAAATATGTTCTGGCGACAGGACCTGGGTTATTACCGACTCACGCCCTTTGTTCCCGGTTCGCAGTCGATCGATGTAGTGGAAAATGCAGCCGAAGCCTTCGAATCATCGCAGCAATTTGGTCGGTTCACCGCCCGGCTCGCCAGATTCGATCCGCATACTCTAAAAATAACGCTGCCCGATTTTCACAATCTCCGGTTGCGTTACAACCAGTTTACAAACACCTTGCAGCTCGGCAACCAGGAACGCATTCATGCCGCGCAAGAAGCCATCCAATTTATAGAATCGCAGCAATCGATCGTAAGGGAATACGAAAAAATTTGCAGCAACCCCCAGCAGTATCCGGTGCGGGTGATGCACCACGATACCAAGATCAGCAATGTATTGCTCGATAAAAACAAAAAAGGCATTTGTGTAATTGACCTCGACACTGTTATGCCGGGTTATTTCTTCAGTGATGTGGGCGATATGTTGCGCACGTATCTGTCGCCCGTAAGTGAAGAAGAGCGCGACTTCAATAAGATCGGCATTCGCATCCCGATTTTTGAAGCCATCGTGAAAGGTTATTTCAGTGAAATGAAAAACGAACTAACGAGCGCCGAGAAAGAAAGTTTTGTATTTGCCGGGAAGATTTTGATCTACATGCAGGCCATCCGCTTTCTAACCGACCATTTCAACAACGATATTTATTATGGCGCCAAATACCCCGGCCACAATTTCATCCGGGGAACCAACCAAATCGCTTTGCTCAAAAAACTGAACGAAGCTGAACCAGCGCTGCAAGCCATTTTAGTTCAACAAATAAACGATTCCAAATGAGTGCCAATCGCCGCCATTTTCTTAGAGACATCACCCTCGGAACGGGTGCCTTGCTGACCGGCCTGCCTGCCATCGGTCATGAAAATGAAAAAGAAAAAGCATCGCCCATCGTGGGGCCTGCCGGTTTTAATATGAGTGGATATGCCGCCCCCAAACTCGACAAAGTACGCATTGGCTTTGTGGGGTTGGGTATGCGCGGTCCCGGCGCTGTTGAACGCATGAGTTTTATTGAAGGCGTAGAAATCAAAGCCCTTTGCGACAAATTTCCTGATCGCGTTAAAAAAGCACAGAAAATTTTGACCGATGCCGGCTTGCCCGCTGCAAAAGAGTATACCGGCAACGAAGGCTGGAAAGCCATGTGCGAAAGCAATGACCTCGATCTCATTTATATCACTACGCCCTGGAGCCTGCATACCACCATCGCGGTGTATGCAATGGAACATGGCAAACATGCAGCCTCCGAAGTGCCTGCAGCCGAAACCATTGAAGAATGTTGGAAGCTGGTGGAGACTTCTGAAAAAACAAAGAAGCATTGCATGATGCTCGAAAATTGTTGCTATGATTTCTTTGAACTCCTAACGCTGAACATGGCGCGCAATGGCCTTTTCGGAGAATTGGTTCACGTAGAAGGCGCTTATATTCACAACCTGCTCGACCTGAATTTTTCCAAAACCGGTTATGCAGATATGTGGCGCTTGCGCGAGAATGGTCATCGTAACGGTAACCTATACCCGACGCATGGCCTCGGCCCCATCGCACAATGCCTGAACATCAACCGGGGCGACCAAATGGATCACCTCGTTTCCCTCAGCACCGATGATTTTCAGATGAGCGCGCATGCCAAAGAACTGGCAGCCAAAGACAGTTTCTACAATGAATTCACGCCGCTGAAATACCGCGGTAACATGAATACCACCGTGGTTCGCACCCACAAAGGAAAAACCATCCTGGTGCAACACGATGTTACTTCTACGCGCCCCTATTCCCGCATCCACCTGGTAAGCGGCACTAAGGGCGTAGCACAGAAATGGCCCGACCCCGCCAGAATTTCTTTTGGCCATGAATGGATCAAAGACGAGGAAATGAAATCGCTCGAAGAAAAATACACCCTGCCCATTGTAAAACACATCGGCAATATTGCCAAAGAAGTAGGCGGACATGGTGGCATGGACTTTATCATGGACTGGCGCCTGATCGATTGCCTGCGCAATGGGTTGCCACTCGACCAGGATGTGTATGACGCTGCTTTGTGGAGTGCCATCGCGCCCTTGTCTGAAGCCAGTGTGGCCAAACGCGGCCGCAGCATCGACGTGCCAGACTTCACCCGCGGCAACTGGAAAACCAACAAGCCGGTGAACCTAACACTCGACGGCGGAGGCAATACCGGGGTACGAAAAGTTAACGCAAACAAGCAGTTGTAATAACTACCTTGCTGTTACAATGATCGAAATGAAAAGATATGTTAGAGGCTGGGGGTTGGCGTTGGTGCTGGCCTCCAGTTTTTTATTGGTGACTGTTTGCGCTGCAGCGCAAACAACCAAGAAGCGAAAAGTGGTATTTGTTATCGCCGATGGCATCCCGGCCGATGTACTGGAAAAAGTAGCCACCCCTAATATGGATGCGATCGCCCAAAAAGGCAAATACCTTCGCGCTTATGTGGGGGGCGGTAAAGAAACTTATTCTGAAACACCCACTATTTCTGCCGTGGGTTACAATAGTTTGCTCACCGGTACCTGGGCCAATAAACACAATGTGTGGGACAATGATATTGCCGATCCGAATTATAACTACCCCACCATTTTCCGGTTGTATAAAAACCAGTTTCCATCAGGGAAGATTGCGGTTTACTCAAGCTGGACCGACAACCGAACCAAGCTCGTGGGCGATGGCATGGCGCAAACCAAAAAACTTCAGGTCGACTACCATGCCGATGGATTTGAACTAGATACCGTTCGTTTTCCGCATGATAAACAACGCGACTATATGCACCGCATCGATGAAGCGGTGATAGATGCCGCCACAGCGGGCATTCGCCAACAGGCACCTGATTTGAGTTGGGTGTACCTCGAATACACCGACGACATGGGCCATATGTATGGCGACAGTGAACAGTTTCACAAAGCCATTGCATACCTCGACGCGCAGATGGGCCGATTGTGGTCGGCTATACGTTACCGTGAGCAAAAGTTTGGGGAAGAATGGATGATCGTCATCACCACTGATCATGGCCGGGGCGAAAATGATGGCAAAGACCATGGCGCACAATCAGACCGCCAACGCAGTACCTGGATGGTAACCAGCCTGGCTAACGTCAATGCCTACCCGAATTTCCGGAAGCCTGGTATCGTTGATATTTTTCCGACAATCGCCCGCTTTATGAACTTGCGTGTACCAACCGATATAAGCCGCGAAACAGACGGCATTCCGATGATTGGTGCCGTTTCTCTGGTTGATATGCGGGTCAATGGATTCCAGAACAAACTGGATATCGAATGGACGCCTTTAGATCCAAGCGATAAATCGACCGTGAAAATATGGGTCAGCAACAGTAATAATTACAAATCAGGTGGAAAAGATGACTATACACTGGTTGCAGAAGTTCCAATCTCTCGGCAACACGCCAGTATTCCTTGGCATAATCAAAACCCCATTACCAAAATTGTATTGGAAGGCACCCACAATAGTTTGAACCGCTGGGTGATGAACCCTCCACCGCCGGCCGAAAAACAATAATTTTCTACGACTATAATTTCAGCATTTCTGCCAACATCAGTTCGGCTACCAGGTTATTGCCCGTGGCATTCAGGTGAACACCATCTGTTGTTAGTATACCTTGTTTTTCGTTGGCTGCATTGTGCGCGGCATCGTAGCTGGTAAACTGCTGGCGCAGATCCACCAACGGCAAACTGTTCTCTGCCGCCAGCTTGCGAATGGCATCGCTATAGATATCGAGGTCTTTGTCCTGCTCGTTTTCGCCCGATTTCTTTTCACCAATAACAGCCGGTGTCACCAACACCACTTTCGCGCCGGCGCCTTTGATCTTTTTGATTAGTGCCGTGTAAAAGCGACTGAATTTATCGAGGTCGGTACCGGTATGCAAAAGCGATTTATGCCACACATCATTTACGCCGATATAGATAAAAACAATATCAGGCTTTTTGTTGAGCACATCGTCTTCCAACCGGAGATAAAGATCATATACTTTGTTACCACCAATGCCGGCACCAATTAATTCATACGCGTCGGCCTTGCCCTTTTTCTGCAACAGGTCGCCAATAACGTTGATATAACCACCCTTCTCCACCCCCGCCTGGGTGATGGAGTCACCGAAAAAAATCACTTTCTTTTTCGTAGCAGGATTTATCATCGCGAGCAACATGAGCGTGAGCGTTACCAGCAGAATACTTTTTTTCATACGCAAAAACTTGAAAAAATTTGCCGGGTTCTACTTCTGGTACCCGTAGGTTTTATGGTAATAAATATACGATACAACCAGAATGGCGAGCACAATCAAGGGGAAAAAGCTTTGCCCGTTCACACCATCCACCGCAAAATGACTAATCGCCGCGAAAATAAAATCAAATGCGAAACCGGCATAAGCCCACTCTTTCACGCGTTTTGGCACTGCAGGCACAATCAAGGCGAGGGCGCCCAGCACTTTGAATACAACCAGGGCATTGCCAAAATATTCCGGATACCCCAAATGCCGGATGCCTTCTTTGGCCATTTCCGTTTGGGAAGTAAAAGCAGGTAATACACCTTCAAATAAAAAAATCAGGGTGGTCGTGACCCAGTATATAATTCTATCTCGCTTCATGTCAGCTTGGTTTTAGTTTGCTTAAAGTTAGGGGGATTACCTGATCATCGGAAATAGCCGCATCGCATTTTCTGCATATACTTTTTTGAGGATGGCATCCGGCAGGCCCATTCCGTACACACGCCAGAAAGCATGGTAACGTTTGTGGTAAGGAAAATACTCATCGTCGGTTTCCAGTACACGGAAATAAGTGGCATATTCACTGGGTACCCAACTGTCTTTCCCGAAAAGTATCCGATCCTGGTATTTCTCAAAAAAAGCACGGGCACGTTTTGGTTGTCGACCCAGTTCAGCAATCACGGCCCCCATTTCAACCAGCACATTGGGCAAACGGGTCAGCAGTTCATCAAGTTTGTCCAAGTCGTTTGGATACCAGCCAAAATGAGCGGCAATAAAAGTTGTTTGGGGATGTTTGGCAAACATCCGGTGCTGTTCTTCGATCAGGGTATCCCAGGGTGCCGGGTTGTTTGGCCCGCGCTGCCGTTGGGGATGCGTTTGCAATTCCATTAGTCGCTCGTTCTTACCATCCATCGGATCCCAGAAAGATTTTGGATCGGCCGTATGAATGAGCACGGGAATTTTCAACGCGCCTGCCTTGGCCCAAATGGCATCCAGTCGCGGATCATCCACCGTAACCCTCTTCCCTCGGTTATCCATAACCGAAAAACCAAGGTTCTTAAAAATCTTAAGTCCTGCCGCACCGTTTTTTACATCTTCGGCCAGTTGCGTTGCCGCCCGCTCCGACCAGCCCGCTTCGCCGATGCCATCAAAATCAATATTGGCAAAAACAAGGAACCGATCCGGGTAATTTTCTTTGATCAGGTCCAGCATTTTTTTCAGCGAATTGCCCGAACCGCCGCTCAGGTTCACCATCACCCGCATATTCATTTTGTCCATTTCTTTCACCAGGTCTTGCAGGCTGCTTTTACTCATCGACCATTGGTGGTTGTGCACATCGATAAACGGAAATTTGGCGCGGTTTACGAGGTGTTCCGGCACTTTTAAGGTAGATGGCGGATCGTATTCATCATAAGCCGGTTTCGATTGCTGGGCACAGGCCATGCCGGATGCGAGCATAAAACAAAACAAGGCAAATTGCTGATATATTTTCATCGGCGCTTGATTGAACGGGTTGATTAAATTGCAGTCTATGGCCAGACCTTCCCCAGACGATCGACCCAAGGTAAAGATAACGCGTGCGCGCTTACAACAGGCCATGGGGCTGTTTACCTATATGCGCCCCTATCGCTGGCGTTTTTTCGCGGCCCTGGTATGCATCGCACTTTCGGCATTCAGCACCAGTTTGTTTCCGCTGTTTTTGGGCAAGATGATCGATGCAGCAGGCGGCCATGCCACTACGCCGGCACCATCGGCATTTTCAGGTAATATGGTACCGGGGCTCGGCGCACGCCTTAAATCAGCCAACTGGAGCCTCAATTTCTGCTTGTTGCTGATCTTCCTGCAACTCGGTGTGCAAACCATTTTTTCTTTCTTGCGGGTCTACCTGCTCACCGAAGTGGGTGAACGTTCGCTGGCCAATATGCGCAAAGATGTTTTCAGTCGACTGCTCACCATGCCGATGTCGTTCTTTAATGAAAAACGTGTGGGCGAACTGGCCAATAGAATTTCTTCCGACCTGTCTTATATACAAGATGCTTTGTCGTTTACACTGGCTGAATTTTTGCGCGGCATTTTCACCCTGCTGATTGGGCTTGCATTTATTTTTTGGATCAATGCCAAGCTGGCATTGGTCATGTTGTCGGTCGTGCCGCTACTGGCCATCTTAGCCGTGATCTTTGGCCGCTTCATTCGCAAACTGGCAAAGCGTGCGCAAGACCAACTTGCCGAGAGCGGCAATATCGTGAATGATGCGTTTCATGGCATCACGGTGGTGAAAGCATTTACACACGAATATGAAGAAGTGAATCGCTACAGTAAAAGTGTGCACGAAGTAGTAGACACGGCTATTACGAATGCCCGGTATCGGGGCGCTTTTATTTCCTTTATGGTGTTCAGCCTTTTTGGCACCATCGCCTTTGTGATGTGGTATGGCGCGCGCTTGGTACAATCAGGGCAATTGAGCATTGGCTTACTCACCATGTTTGTGATTTTCTCGGTGCTGGTGGGCGGTACTTTTGCCGGCTTCGCGGATTTGTTCTCGCAGTTGCAAAAAACCCTGGGTGCCACCGAAAGCATCCGCGATATACTGCGTGAAACCGGCGAACCCGTTACCCTGGCGCATATAGAAACAGATCCTGCATTTCGGTTACACGGCGCCGTTCGTTTCGACAACGTCGTGTTTCACTATCCTTCACGACCCGATGTACCAGTATTGCGTGGCTTATCGTTGACGGCTTCACCGGGGCAGCAGGTGGCCCTGGTTGGGCCTAGTGGCGCTGGCAAAACCACCATTGCTTCCTTGCTGTTACAATTTTACCAGCCCGATAGCGGCCGGATTCTTTTTGATGACAAAGACGCAACTTCGTTTCCGTTGTCGCAACTCCGGCACCAACTGGCCTATGTACCGCAAGATGTGATTTTGTTTGGTGGTACTATCAAAGAAAATATTGCCTATGGGCGCCCGGGCGCCAGTGATGAAGAAATAGAAGCGGCGGCAGTAAAAGCCAATGCCCATTTGTTTATTGCAGGGTTTCCGGAAGGGTATGATACGTTGGTGGGGGAACGGGGTATTCAGTTGAGCGGCGGACAAAGACAGCGTATCGCCATTGCGCGCGCTATTCTCAAAAACCCGGCAATACTAATATTGGACGAAGCAACTTCGGCGCTCGACAGTGAAAGCGAGCAACTGGTGCAAGACGCACTCGACAATCTCATGCGCGGGCGCACTTCTTTTGCGATTGCACATCGCTTGTCGACCATTCGCAACGCTGATCTCATCGCCGTGATTGACAAAGGTGCCGTGATTGAATCGGGCAGTCACGCCAGCCTGATGGCCCATAATGGTCTATACAAAAAACTGAACGAAATGCAGTTTGATTTCAACATCTCGTTCAGCGACGAAAATACCTAACTGTTTAGCCCAAAATGCCGTTGATTTTTTTCAATTCACCGGCGCTAAACGAAATATTTTTCAAACAACCAATAGAGTCGACAATCTGTGCCGGCTTACTCGCACCAATGAGCACTGAACTTATGCGTGGGTCTTTTAAGATCCATGCCAGTGCAAATTGCGCCAGGCTCTGGCCGCGTTGCTGCGCGATCTCGTTCAAAGCACGAATCTTACGCAGTTTGTCTTCGGTAACAGCGCCTTCTTCCAGGGCCCCGTTGCCCCGGTGTGAAGCCGCGCGCGAATCGGCCGGAATTCCAGCCAGGTATTTATTGGTCAACAGTCCCTGTGCCAGGGGCGAGAAGGGAATGCAACCCACTCCTTCGTGGTGCAGCACATGCAACAATTTCTTTTCCACCCATCTGTCGAACAGCGAATAACGGGGCTGGTGAATAAGACAGGGTGTGCCCAGTTCACGCAGCATTTGGATGGCCTGCTTTGCTTCGCGGGCGCCGTAGTTTGATATGCCCACATACAAGGCTTTTCCGCTGCGAACAATGCCGTCGAGGGCTACCATGGTTTCTTCCAATGGCGTGTTGGGATCAGGTCGGTGGTGATAGAAAATATCTACATAGTTCAGTCCCATGCGTCGCAGACTCTGATCAAGACTCGATACCAGGTATTTTTTTGAGCCCCAGTCGCCATAGGGCCCGGCCCACATGGTATAACCCGCCTTGGTGGAGATGATCAACTCATCACGGTGGGTGACGAAATCCTGTTGGAACAGTTGCCCGAAACTGGATTCGGCTGAGCCGGGCGGCGGACCATAATTATTGGCCAAATCAAAGTGCGTGATGCCATGATCAAAAGCTGTGCGAAGCATTTGGCGTGCATTGTCGAGGTCGTCGATGGCGCCGAAATTGTGCCAAAGGCCGAGTGATAATGCCGGCAATAGCAGGCCTGATTTTCCGCAGCGGCGGTAGGTCATAGTATCATATCGATCAGGAGCGGCCAGGTATGACATAAGATTTTTTTTACGAACGTTAAGGGGTAACCGAAATAGCGCGGCTGCCGCGGCCACTCACCGTAAATGTTTTAAAGCGCAGTTTATCACTGAATGGAATCGGCGCTTCATAGCGTTTACTGGTCAGCGTTGGCTCCGACCCGTCGGTGGTATACCGAATCTCAAAACCTGGCAGCTGCATATTCGCATATATCTGCCCGTTATCGACTTTCAAGCCGGGCACGGGAATCCGATAGGCATAGCCTTTGTTGTACCAGCTTAGTTTCGGTAATTCGCGGTTACCCACGGCCGTTAGAAACTGGTTCCAGGCTACGGCATATTCCGATTCCATTTTTTCTTTATCGGTTTGTTGGGCCCAAGCGGGGTCTTTGGCCCAGGCCCGCTCGGCCATGCCCAATAATTTCGGCAAGATCATGTATTCCAGGTCATTGGGGCTGCGCAGGGTTTCGGCCCAGATAAGCCCCTGTAAACCGAGAATATTTTGTTTGCCAAAATCTGTCAACGGGTCCTTACCCACAAATGCACCAGGCTTAACCGGCTCACCTGCTGCATTTTCTTTGGTGTTTTTGAAATAATCGTAAGGCGTGAAATAAAAAGGCTTATCAATATCAACAAATCCACCCCAATAAAAGCCGGGCTCTTCGGGGTCTTTGTAGTACGACATATCAAAGTAGTTATTGCTGACCGGCGCCAGCACTACTTTATAACCTGCATTAGCGAGTCGGTAGGGAAGGTCTTCATTGCCCCAGCCCACCATATTGTTCCATACATACAGGCGGTAGCCTTCATTGGCCAATCGTGGGTTCACAATCAGTTTTTTCTCGCCAAACAATTTCGTTTTCCGCATGCCCACTTCTTCCCAGCCCGATAAAGCCAGTTTTCTGTCGGCCAGTATCTTCGCCACGGTTTTATAATAGTAATACCACAAATCATTGGTTTCGGTATACTGCTCGTTGTTTGCCAGGAAAGCCTGACAAATAGGCGACTTCTCCCAGGCACCATCGGGCACTTCATCACCACCCATGTGAATGGTTTCGAGCGGCGCACCTGCTTCCTGGTACAGGGCGATGATATCATCTACTACCCTTTCCACAAACTTATACGTTGAAGGCCGTGCCACGCAGATTACATTGTCTGTCCAGGCTTGCGCGCTGCTGTACACCGATGAATCATTTGGATCAGCCAGTCGATACCGTTCGGCCTCCTCCATATTGCCCAATGCCTTGTATTTCGCATATCGTGCTTCCATCGATTTCACCGCGGCTCTTGCATGGCCCGGTGTTTCCACTTCGGGAATAACACGAATATGCCTGGCGGTCGCATAACGCAACAAGTCTATAAACTCGTCTTTGGTATAAAATCCACTGGCAGGCGCTTGTCCAACGGTTGGACCTGCACCATAAGAAGGCGGCAGGTTTTTCTTATCATCCATCGGATGCCCGCGCAAAGAACCAATTTCCGTTAATTCAGGAATAGATGGCATTTGTACGCGCCATCCCTCGTCTTCACTAAAATGAAAATGGAGGGTGTTCAATTTGTACAACGACATCAGTTCGAGGATTCGTTTCACCTCTTCCTTCGATTGAAAATTCCGACCCACGTCTACCATCAGTCCGCGGTAACCAAAACGCGGTTGGTCTTTGATTGTATACGCCGGTATCAGCACCGATGCATTCGGCTGTCGCCAGGCATTCACCGGCACCAGTGCTTTGAGCGATTGGATGCCATAAAAAATACCTGCGGCATCTGCCGCACTGATCACAATTTGTTGGTCGCTCACTGTCAATTCATACCCTTCCGGTAACAACGTAGCAGATCGCTGCAACGCAATTACGCGTGTGGCCATAACAAAAGCAGTGGCAATGGCCGGCTCTTTGCCTGTAAGGGTTTTCATATCAGTTGCCAACAGTTTGGCTTCATTGTCAAAATTTCCGGTATTGAGGATCGCTACTTCCCCATCGATGCTGAAACCACCCGCTGTTTTTTGCCAGAACATCGGCGTTGGCAATACGGGCGACACCGTTTCAGCAGCCGCTTCCTGGAAAACAGCATTGCGTTCATAGGTTTGTGCAGCGGTGCGGTATTTCTCCGTTTTATCGAGGAAGGGACCACGACTTATGTTTTGTAATGCCCAACCCTTGTCGGGCTGCTGGTTCCACACGATGTACAAACCATTGGGCATGCCCGCTTTGTTCAGTGTAGCGCCTTCTGTTACGAACTGCATGGCCACTGATTTACCAGGGTCAATGCCTTTGAAATCGGCCGTGGGCGCGAGTTTGAACACATCCCCATTCACGTGCGATACTTCCAGTCCCGCCACCGCCGGCGCCGGCATACTGGTGCGTGAGCAGGAGAAATAAATCACCCAACCGCTGGCTGGGAATTTTTTTCGACCCTTGTTGCTGAGTAAAAACTGGTTCTGGGCCGCATTTTTTCCCTCAAAGCCATTGGTCAGCAACTGCCATTGAATGTGCAGGTCGTTTGCTGAAAAAGGCATTTTTTTTTGTGCCATGAGCGGCAGCATTGCAAGCAGGAAAAAAGAGAAAAGAATCGTTGTTTTCATGTTCATCGATCAAATGTTCAGTCTTGTTTTGTAACATTGAAGATATGCTAAAAAGAGGGAGTTGCCTGATCGCCATTTTTTGGGGCATTTGTTGTTGGCCCGGTGCCGTCCATGCGCAACAATCAACCGTAAAACGACTGGGCCATGGGTATTACCGGCAGCCGGTGGGCGATGAAAAAAAGTCTTCGTATGCGTTCGACTGGTATGCACCGGAAGGCAAGGTCGAAGGCTTACGGCCACTCGTCATAAACCTGCACGGTGGCGGTTTCAAACTCGGCAACAAAAGATCGGCCAGCACGCCTTTTTTCAGCCGCGCCTATGCGGCAAAGGGATTTTTCTGTGCGTCGATCAATTACCGAAAGAGCAAGGGGCATCCATTGCGCAATGTTGACGACATGAAACAGGCTTGCTTTGATGCTACCGACGACCTGGCAGCAGCCATTCGCTATTTTAAAAGCAATGCAGCATCGTTTCAAATTGATACCAATCGAATTATACTCGCAGGCAATTCAGCCGGCGCCATGACGGTATTGCAATTTGTTTATCGCCTGCCGGCGGATGAGCGTTTAATCGGCATAAAAGCTATTGTAAATTGTTGGGGCGCATTATTCGACAGCACCTGGATCAACAACGCCGCTATTCCCATTGTCAGCATTACCGGTGGCAGTGATCGCGTGGTATCGCCGCACAAGGGCGCTGGCCCGGCCTGCGCCAGTGAATGCATAGATGCAGGTGCATCGAAAGCAGGTTTTGCACACGCTATTAAAATATACCCGCATATCGGCCACGAGCTGCACAAAAATTTCAATCCCTTGTTTGCCGGTTTTGGTGCACGTAAGCGATGGAAAACGGCCGCCGATTTTATCCTTTTGTTTTTGCGCGAACAACTTTGAAAGTAACAGCGTATTTACCCCCTGCCAGTTTTTTCTTTGCCGAGGCGGGCAGCAACACCACTTGTTTATTGCCCATCGCCGTTACTTTCAGTTTGAGGGAATTGTTGTCGAGGCAAATTACTTTCTCACCGTTACGGATATCCATGCCCGTTATATCCAAAAAATCGGGCAGGGTCACCTGGTCCTCGCCTTCCCTGGCCAACACATGCACATAGACGGTTTGCTTGTTTTTGCTTTGCAGGTACACCTGGTGTCCGCTTTCATAAGGCGCCAGCGGAATGGTTCCATATACTGCCTCGCCGTGCGCCTTCATCCAGCCGCCGATCTGCTTTAAGCGCAGGTAGGCCGTATCAGCAAAATCACCCTGGGGCGAGGGCCCGATATTCAGCAGGAAATTCCCACCGCGCGATACAATCCGCAACAACATATTAATGAGCTTGGTAGTGGGCTTGTATACATCATTGGGCACATAGCTCCAACTATTGCCCATGGTGATGCAACTCTCCCAGGGGAAGGCCAGGGGCTTCGCCGGAATGGTTTGTTCGGGCGTAACATAATTTTCATACGCGCCACCCACCGAGCGATCAACTACCAATAAGCCCGGTTGTTTCTTGCGCGAGTCAGCAGCAATGGTAGCCATATCAATATCCTGGTCAAACGTGATTGACTTTTGCCAATCGACCGAAGGATCAATACTGCTTTTTGGCCGCACCCATCCCCCATCGAGCCAAAGAATATCAATCTTGCCATAATCGCTCATCAGTTCACCAATCTGGCGGTGGGTGAATGATTTGTACGCGTTCCAGTGTTCAGGATATTTTTTCGGATCGTAATTCACGTTGCGGTCTTTCGGTGGAAAATATTTCCACCAGTAGTCGGGCTGGTGCCAGTCGGGTTTGGAAAAATAAGCACCAATCAGGAAGCCGTCCTGGCGAAAAGTATTGAAGATTTCTTTGGCAATATTCGCCCGCGGGTTACTGGAGAAGGGTGTTTTGGGTGAGGTGATTTTATAATCAGATTCTTTGGTGTCAAACATATTGAATCCGTCGTGGTGCTTGGTGGTGAACACCACATATTTCATACCCGCCTCTTTGGCAGCAGTGGCCCATTTCTGTGGATCAAATTGCACGGGGTTAAAAGTGGTTTGCAGGTTTTCATAGGCCCGTACATATTCGTTGTAATTGGCTGAATAAGGCCCGCGGCGCTGGGTCCAGCCTTCGTCTTCGGGACAAATACTCCAACTCTCCACTACGCCCCATTGGCTGTAGGTACCCCAATGCATAAAGAGGCCAAACTTCAGGTCCTGCCAGGCGGCCAGCTTCTCCTGCACCAGCGGATCGGTGGGTGTAACATAGTCAGTTGAAAAATTATGCTCCTGGGCGGTAGCAGTGAATGTAGCGCCTGCTAAACAGACGGCAGCTAATAGCCAATAACGCATGATATGATCAATTTTCAAGAACAAAATACGATGTACGAGGGCTTGGCCTACCGGCAGCTTCGTTACTTTTATGGTCACTAAAAATACAGCATCGTGAAGGCTTTCGCTTCTTTGATTATTCTTTTATTTTCCTGCATTTTATCCGGCGCCCAAACCCCGCCTCCCTACAAAAATCCTGCCTTACCGGTAGAGGCGCGGGTCAAAGACCTGCTGTCGCGGATGACGCCCGAAGAAAAATTCTGGCAGCTGTTTATGATACCAGGCGACCTGGACCAGGCCAAACCCGACCAATACAGCCAGGGGATTTTTGGCTTTCAGGTGAGTGCGGGGTCGAAGGGTGATGCCGGCGGACAACTACTCACGTACAATACAGCAGAAAACGGCTTGGTATTGCTGCGCAAGATCAATGCCATTCAAAAATATTTTGTAGAGCAATCGCGGTTGGGTATTCCGATCATCGCTTTTGATGAAGCGCTGCATGGCCTGGTACGCGCCGGCGCTACTTCCTTTCCGCAGTCGATCGCCCTGGCTGCCAGTTGGGATACTGCCCTGATGCATCGCGTAGCGAATGCCATTGCCGATGAAACAAAGGCGCGCGGTATCAGAGATATATTAACGCCGGTGGTGAACATCGCATCGGATGTTCGTTGGGGAAGAACCGAAGAAACCTATGGCGAAGATCCCTTTTTGAGCAGCGAAATGGGCCTTGCCTTTGTGCGTGCATTTGAGCAAAAAGGGATTGTGACCACACCTAAACATTTTCTCGCCAATGTGGGCGATGGCGGTCGCGATAGCTACCCCATTTTCTGGAACGAACGAAAACTGCGCGAAGTGTTTTTGCCGCCTTTTAAGGCCTGCATTGAAAGAGGCGGTTCCCGTTCTATCATGACTGCTTATAATTCAGTGGATGGCACGGCTAGCTCGTCGAACAGTTGGCTCTTGCGCGATGTCCTGACCAAAGAATGGGGTTTTAAAGGTTTCGTAATTTCGGATGCCAGTGCCGTAGGCGGAGAAATCGTTTTGCACCATACGGCGAAAGACTATGCCGAGTCGGGGGCGCATGCTATCAACGGCGGACTCGACGTAATTTTTCAAACCGATTACAATCACTATAAACTTTTTCAACCGGCGTTTCTCGACGGTCGCATTTCACAACAGCGCATAGACGAGGCCGTTAGTCGCGTGTTGCGTATCAAGTTTGAACTAGGCTTGTTTGAGCAGCCTTATATGGACGAAGCCGCCATCATCGCCTTGCAGAAAAACAACCACCACAAACAAATAGCCCGCGAAGCGGCCGAAGCAGGATTGGTTTTGTTGAAAAACGAAAAACAAGTGCTGCCACTCACCGAAAGATTTAAACGCATCGCTGTAATAGGTGAAGAAGCCATAGCAGGCCGCCTGGGCGGCTATAGCGGAACGGGCAATGGAACAACCAGTATGCTTGCGGGCATTCGCGCCCGTGCGCGGCAGGCACGCGTCGATTATGTTCGAGGTGCCGGTGTATTTGACAACGACTATTCGTTAGTGCCTGATTCTGTTTTCAGTTACGCGGGTAATAAAGGCCTGCAACTATCCATTTTCAATAATATTCAGTGCAGTGGCCAGCCAGTGGAGACCAGAACAGCGGCCACGGTAAACGGCTCCTGGACACTGTATCCACCTTCGGCTGCGCTGACTTCTCATTTCTATTCCATGCGGTGGACGGGCAACCTGAAAGCAAGTTTCACCGGTAGCCGGCCAATCGGCATCGCCGGCAATGACGGTTATCGGTTATACATCAATGATAGTTTGTGGGTGGACCATTGGCAAAAGAATTCCTTCTCACAACAGCTAAAGCCATATCCCTTTATAAAGGGCAAGACCTATGCCATCAAAGTGGAATTTTTTGAAACACTGGGCAATGGAAAAATTTCATTGGTTTGGCAAACAACTTCGCCGCAGGCGCGCAAGTTATCGATCGACAGTGCCGTGGCACTGGCACGCCGATCGGATGTAGCCATAATTGCTGCGGGTATCCATGAGGGTGAGTTCCAGGACCGTGCTTATTTGTCGCTGCCGGGTTACCAGCAGGAACTGATCCAGGCCGTTGCCGCAACCGGCAAACCGGTAGCGGTATTGTTAACCGGCGGCAGTGCTATTACGATGAACGATTGGCTCGATAAAGTACCGGCGGTGATGGATACCTGGTATGCTGGCGAAGCAGGCGGCGACGCCATTGCGGCCCTACTCTTCGGCGACCATTCTCCATCGGGTAGGTTGCCCATCACATTTCCGATACACGAAAGCCAATTGCCATTGGTGTACAACCATCACCCGACGGGTCGGGGCGACGACTACCACAACCTCAGCGGGCAGCCGTTGTTTCCCTTTGGCCACGGATTAAGTTATACCAAATTTGATTATTCGCCACTGACCATCAGCAAAACTTCCATGCGGGCCAATGATTCGGTTTCGCTCTCGTTGACGGTAAAAAATGTTGGCAATTATGACGGTGCTGAAGTGCTGCAATTGTATATCACCGATGTGTTGAGTTCGGTAACGCGGCCGGTAATGGAGCTGAAAGGCTTTCAAAAAATATTTCTTCCGAAAGGCGCCGCAGCAACTGTTTCCTTTCGCATTACGCCAGCTATGTTGAGCATGCGGGATAAAAACCTGCATACGGTGGTAGAGCCAGGTGATTTCTTGTTGCGGGTCGGTGCATCCAGTAAAGATATAAGGGGAGAAATTTTATTGACGGTTGAGTAAGTATCGATCCAGGCTGAATGGTCCGCCGCCGAGGGCGACAAATACCAGGGCCAGCAACACAAAAAGAAAAGGATGCTGGTCATCGTACCATATAATTCCTTTACCAACGAAAAAAGAAATATAACCCATGGTCAGGGCCAGCAACGCAGCACCTAGTCGCGTAAACAATCCAAGAAAAAGCAAAATGCCGGTCAGCAACTCGGCGCCCTTGCCGGCGTACACCGCTGTTTGGGCGATGGACGACAGTTTGAACTGATCCCAGGTCATATAGGCCTGCATTTTTTCAGCACTGAAGATTTCTTTTCCGTGGTAGATCATGAATATACCAACGATCAAACGAACAGCGGTGAGCAAGCCCGTTTGCCATTGCTTCGATGCTGTGAATAGATTATTCATTGACTTTCATTTGCAAGTGTTCACCGCCGCGCAGCACCGTATAGGGTTGGCCGGCTTTTTCAGCTTCCTGTACAAAATCTGACACCGCAGCGGTATTGAAAGCAAACATATCATAATGACAGGGCACTATGTTTTTTGCTTGTACGGCCTGGGCGAGTTTTACCGCTTCGATACTATCCAGGTTGCCCGCAACCCGTCGCTCGGGTTTATTGCCATTAATAGGCAATAGCACCAGGTCGGGATTAAAAGGTTGCAGCAGCGGCACCAGTTCATCAAACCAAAGCGTATCACCGCTGTGGTATATAAAAGTGTTCGCGAAACCAATCACATAGCCCATATAACGGCAATGCCCAGCCGCATCCCGTTCAATCTCGTTGTGTTTTGCCGGGATGCCGTAGAAACGAAAAGCACCGACGCTGACCGATTCGCCATCGTTTAGCCCAATGGGGAAATCAGGCGCGCAACCCACCCGGGCGGTGACAAAATCGCGATTGGCTTTGGGAATGATAAAACGAATTCCGGGATTGTTTCGAAGAATCGGCTGCAGGGTTTCTGCATCGAGGTGGTCGGTATGGTTGTGACTGGAACTAACAATCGAAATATTGCGTAACAATGCAGGATCAACCACACGTTCACTAAGCCGAACATGCGGCTTTTCAGTATCCGCATATTTTTTTGTCAATGAATCGGATAAATAAGGATCGATAAGTACCCGCTCTCCTTTCCATTGCAACAGGAAACCACTCTGCCCCAGCCACCATAAATGAAAATGCTGATCGTCGGCCAGCAAGCCGTCGGCTTCTCGCAACAGTGCTTCATCGCTGGTAATAGCTTTTATCAAAGCAGGGCTTTCCATTGTATGATTTACAAAGCGGCTTCTTCATCTACCATCAACACGGCCTGCGGAAGCAAGCGAACCAGGCTGGCTGGAAATTGATTACTGATGTCGCCCGTCAGCAGCCGACTAACGACCGGCGCTTTCTTTTTACCATTGGCCATCATCAATAATTTTTGGGCAGCCATCACTTGTTGTAGGCCAACGGTAATGCCTTTTTTTATCTCCATTTTTTCACTGAAATATTTTTGCCCCACAGTTTGGGTGGTATCGTCCAATACAGCCACATGCGTCAACGACTCCACCGAAGTTCCTGGTTCGTTGAAACCGATATGGCCATTCATACCCACGCCCACCAGGGCCAGGTCGATGCCGCCTTTCGCCGCGATCAATTGGTTCATTGATTCGCAGGCCGCTTGCTCATCTTTTGCAAAGGCATCGAAGAGGTGAACCTGTGCCGGCGCGATGTGCATCGGCCGCAACAAATACTCCTGCAAAAACCAATGACAACTGCCTTTGTTGTCGGGCGATACGCCAAGCCATTCATCCAACGCAATAAAAAAACACCGGCTCACATCAATATTTTCAGCCAGCACTCTTTTCGCCAGCAATTGATAAGTGAGTCGAGGTGTATCACCCGTAGCCATACAGAGCAGCGCCTGTGGGTTCTCCTGTACACAATCTATTATCATGTTCGCCGCCGCGGCCGACAAATCAGCATAGTCTTTATGAATATGTAATTCCATTTATAGTGTCGCTCTAATTTTTTTGGCGCCCGCCACCATATTCGTCAATTTTTTTCTTGCGGCCCAGCGCGCTGTTTGGCTCAAGCCACAATCGGGTGCCACCGATAATTTTTCTGCCGGAACATATTGCAGGCATTTTCTGATTCGCTCCACCACATCATCGACGGTTTCGATATAATAATTCTTGACGTCGATAATACCCACGGCCACATTCATTTTCTCAGCAAAGGGTGCCAACAATTCAATTTCAGCAAACTCGCGGTTGGCCATTTCAATATGAATCTCATTCACCGTCATGTCCAAAAAATCGGGCAACATGGGTTTAATGCTTCGATACCCCACCGGCCTGCCTTTAAAATTACCGAAACAAAGATGTGTACTCAGGTTGCATTTGCCCACCACCGGCTTCACGGTTCGATTGAAAATATCTACAAACCGCTTGGTGTCTTCCTTGTAGGCGTAACAACTCATCGATGGTTCATCAACTGTAATCTCGGTACAACCTGCTGCCACCAGCGCTTCCAATTCACTGCGCACAAAGGGTAGCAAGGCTTCTGTAATCGCATACCGATCTTTGTAGCGATCATTCGGCAACAGCCGGCCACTCAAAGTATAAGGACCTGGTACGCTCGCTTTCAATATGGGTCCGGCGGGCGCCAGTTTTTTCAGTCGCAAGAATTCATTGACGGCTCCGAGTCCGGCGGGCGCGGTCAACTCGCCAACGATATTGTGCTTGCCGCGTTGGTCATGGGCTGGCGGACCAAATTTGCGGGTCTCCGTTTCATTTGCCTGAATGCCTTTAATAAATCCGTAAAACGATAAATTGAAATCAAGGCGGGTCTGCTCGCCATCGGTGATCACATCCAGGCCTGCCATCACCTGATCATGAACCGCGGCCACAACCGCATCATCGATCATTTCATCTATATCGGCCGCGCCAAATTTGTTGAGGTTAGCCGATGCAAATTCAAGCCATCCCGGAAAAGGATAACTGCCTACAACTGTTGTGCGAATCGGAATCTGTGACATAGTTAATTTTTTTTACCTACATGTTGGTACAAGCCAGCCAGGCGATGGGCATGTTCATCGTAAGCCGCTTCAAACAATTCGGCTGCACGCACCGGGCCCACAATCCCCGCCGCTGTCAATACTTTTGGCGGATGACCCGCTGCTGTAAGCAAGCGCGCCAGTTCTGCTTTTATGCTGTTGATGATCATGGTCCCGCCAATGGTAGATCCCGGCGATACCGGTGTATCCAGGCCTTCAATATAAATCATCGAATCACCGGCTGGTGCACCACTGTCTAAAACCAGGTCGGCGAAATCAATTAGTTTTTTACCATCAGCCCGCTTGCTGCTGCTTTGTTGCAAATGTTCGGTTGTAACAAGTGCTACGACCCGCAGTTTTTTTTGCTGAAACAATTCAGCCATCTCTATCGGCACAATATTGCAACCACTGGAAGAAATTACCAGGGCGGTATCTTGTTCATTGATGTCGAAGTTGCGCAAAATTCTATCGGCCAGTCCTGCCGTATTTTCTAAAAACATAGCTTGTCGTTGGCCATTCGCGCCCACCACATTGTTGTGGTAGGTCAGTGAGAGCTCCACAATGGGATTGAAACCAGGAAAGGAGCCATACCTGGGCCACATTTCTTCAACCATGATGCGACTATGACCCGACCCAAATAAATGCACCACCCGGCCAGTCAGAATACTTTCCGCAAACCAGCCTGCTGCTTTTTCAATTTCTTTTTTCTGCGCTGCTACACGTGCCAAAATGCCACTGCATTTTTGCAGGTAGCGATCTATCACATTATTTGACGCTTCACTCATAGTACACTATTGTTGCTGTGCCAGGGCAAAGCTGGCCACGCCGATGGCGCCAGCCATATCGCCCTGCATTGCTTTTACAATTTTTGGTCGGATGCCACCCGGCTGCCATTCAAATTCATCGAACCATTTGTTCAGCGGATCAAAAAGATCGTTGTCACTTTCGGCAATGCCGCCGCCGATAACTATGGTATCGGGCGATAAAAAATTACTCATCGATGCCAGCGCCAGGGCAAGCCGCCGCACAGAAATGAGCCAGATATCGGCAGCAAATGAATCGCCTTGGCGGTAAGCTGTCAACAGGTCACGCGTCGACTTAAACCGACCCTTGCTACGCCGGCTGATACTGCAATTGCCAATGCATTCTTCCAGGCTGCCCGGCATACCGGTAACATCTTTTTCACCGTTCTCGTCAACCACCATGTGGCCAATATGTCCCGCTTTATTAAAGGAGCCCTGGTAGGGTTTTCCATTGATGAGTAATGCGCCACCAACACCGGTACCCAAGGTCACCAATATCGCATTGTTGCAATTTTTCGCTGCACCGGTTTTTGCTTCGCCGATCAATGCTGCCACTGCATCGTTGAGTACAGCAACAGGTTGGCCCAACAAATCACGCCAGATAAAATTTTCTAATCCGGGCATGCGTCCGGGCATATATGCAATGGCGGTGTTCTCTTTGTTTGGCAGGCCGGGCGCCGAAATACCAATGGCATGGGGCTCTCCGGTCAACTGCTGTTGCAATACTGTTACAATTTCTGCCACTTTCGGCTTCCATACAGCGTCTACATCATCGCAGGTATCAGCGTATTCGCGGTGAAGCAAATTTCCTGCTTCATCGGTCAACACTACTTTGATGCGTGTACCGCCGAGATCTATGCCTATTGCTTTTTTCATTTGGTAATTTGTCCGTCAGCTATTGCCCAACCGCCGTCTACGGCCACCACCTGGCCAGTGGTAAAACGCGATCGGTCGCTCATAAAATAAATCGCCAATGCATCAAGGTCTTCTGTTTGCCCCATCCGGCCACCATCTAGTGGCTGCTTTGTTTTGATAAACGATTGTATCACCTCGTCTTTTGCGGCTCTTTGTGCCATGGGTGTTTCCACCAATGCCGGCGCTACTACATTCACCCTGATATTGTCTTTTGCATAATAAGCGGCAATCGATTTGCTAAAGCCTTCAATCGCTGCTTTTGTTGCTGCGTAGGCATGTGTGGCAAAATAAGTGGGTGAAGGTGAAAAGCCCAGTACCGAGCCGGTATTCAGGATACTACCCGCCTGGTTTCTTTCGCGCCATGTTTGGATGGCAGCCTGGTTAGAGAGCATCACCGATGTCAGGTTGAGTTCGATCGTTTTGTTCCATCCTTCTAAGGTCATTTCGTGCAGCGGACCATCACCCATTTTCCTGCCACTACCGCCGGCCACATGAAAGAGTCCGTCGAAGCCGCCAAATTTCTCCACGCAAAGATGAATGGCTTTCGCTGTGGTGCCGGGCTCGGTGGCATCGCCAATGAGCACATAGGCATTCAAGCCCCATTCAACAGCGGCTTTGTTTACAGTTTCCGCATTGCGACCAAGCACTACCAGCTTGGCGCCTTCTTTGAGAAACGCCCGACCAGCCGATAGGCCAATCCCGGTGGTGCCCCCAACAATTACAATCTTTTTATTAGTTAGCCAACCCATCTTTCAATAGAACCGGTTTTTTTGTTTTTCACAATTATTTTTTTCTCGCCCGAAGGCAATAGTTCTTCTTTGACCAGGTAGTACTCGTCGTTAAAACTGTGCAGTGATGTTGTGGAAGTCGTATCAGTAGCGCCGCGCCAGTCGTCGATGCCGATGGGCTCCCATTGTTTTGATGCCACCGATCGATAGGCCGCATCAATAATCGCGTTTACGATATAGCCATCGTAAAATGTTTCCGCCGGTTGTCGATGGTTATCGATGGCATCAAACATATCCGTAAACATGTGACTGTATCCAAGTTCATGCACTTCATCGCCTACCGGAAAAAGCCAACCCCGGTCTGTTTCAGCTTTCTCGGCAACATAAGCATCCTGACCGCCGGCTGAAAACATTTCAAAGCCTGTGCGTAAAAAGTTATTCATCCAGACGGTGCCGCCGGTGCCCATCACTTCATCACGCAGGTCCATGCCACCCCGAAAGGTCCAGCTTACCTCAAACTGCCCCATGGCGCCGTTGGCATAACGGACAAGCCCAACCGCATTGTCTTCGGCATCGATGGGATGCACACGCGTATCAGCCCAACACATCACTTCAACCGGCCGGATGTTCTTGCCGATGAAATTTCGACTGATCTCAATGCAATGGCAACCCAGGTCGATGATAGCGCCGCCGCCTGCCATGGTTTTGTTCCAGAACCATTCGCTGTGTGGTCCACTATGCGCTTCTCTGCTCCGCGCCCAGACCACATCTCCGATGGCGCCGTTTCGCACACTGGCCAGCGACTTCAAAAATTTAGGTGTATAACAAAGGTCTTCGAGATAACCACCCATCACACCGGCTGCTTCAATGCTTTTGAGCATCCGCCAGGCTTCAGCCGCATTACGGCCCAGGGGTTTGGTACAGAGTACATGTTTTTTTGCAGCCGCACAAGCCAGCACAGCCTCCAGGTGCCGGTCGTTCGGCAGGGCAATGATTACCGCATTCACCTCGGGGTGCGACACCGCTTCTGCCAGTACCGTGCGATAGTGAGGAATGGTATACTGACTGGCAAATGCTTTTACTCTTTGCGGGTCACGGCCAAAAGCCATTACCACCCTGTCTTTGCGGCGTTGTGCCAACAGTGCTTCGGCATAAAAGCGGGCAATAAAACCTGTTCCCAGTATAGCAAGGTTCATACAGATAGGTTATTTGATCAACGGCCAGGGAAAGCTACTCTTTAATTGGATACGCTTGCCCGTTAGTTGGGATGCACGGGCGGCTTCAATCACCTCCAACACGTGCAGTGCATGTTCAACATTGATGCGCGGTTCAGTGCCTTTCACGATCGATTCGCCGGTAACGGTTGCGCCTTCCTGCCAAACATAGCTGCCTTTATCAGCAGCCATCAACTTGGCCGGCTCTGTCCAGGAAGTATCCAACACCACGCCATTGGTTTCCCAATCGTAACCAATCAGGCGCATATTACCATAATCACCGTAAATCTGAATGGAATGCAGGGCCTGTGTGCCTGCTTCATGGCCATGCGGATCAAAATAATTGAAGCCACACATCACATGACTGATCACATTGTTATCGTGCTCCATCAGGATATGCGCATTGTCTTCGGCTTCTACTTTGATCTTACCTTTGTCGTCGACCGTTCTTTCGGGGTTGACAATACTCAACATGGCTACTACGCTTTTCGCGGGACCTAACAATCCCGTCAGTGTCGCCATATTATACACGCCTAAGTCGGGCATACTACCACCCAGTTTCTCGTAAAAGAAAGCACTCCAGGTAGGACCGGTATGGCCATATTGCCCGTGCGCACTGGCAACGCGGCCGAGCTTGCCTTCGCGCAGGGTTTTGTTCATGAATTCAAACTGCGGACTGTTCACTACCGCGGGCGCGCCCCATAGATGTAATTTTTTACGCCGGGCCAGGTCCAGCAGCGCCTTGCCTGCTGCATAGTTATTGGCCAGGGGTTTTTCACTCCACACATGCTTACCTGCCAGCAGGGCCTTGCGATTAAGGTCGCCATGTGCTTGCATATCGGTAAGGGTAATCATCATATCGAAGGGAACACCCTTGATCATCTCATCAATATTGGCAAAGGTTTTTGCATTCACTTTGTATTGCTGGTTCTGCGCGATGGCCCGTTCGGGTTTGATATCGCAAAGGCCCACAATCTCTATCAGTGCCGAGGTTTGCAAATGAGGAATATAGCGGTTACTCACGCTCCCGCAACCGATCACGGCCACGCGTAATTTGTTCTGCGTGCTTTGCAACGCAAATCCTTCCAGCGAAGACAACAGCATGGCTGCCCCGGCCGACGCGGTGTATTGCAAAAATTTTTGCCTCGATAGCGTATTGCTCATGGTGTATGTATTAATTTTTTATCCACGGGCTGCTGAAGCCCAGTTTCTTGAGTCCGCTTTGAACCTCGGGTATCTGCATAAATAATTTCCACAACAGCTTTGAGCGGTAATTTTCTATCATCACCACAATGGGTCCCTGGTCAATGGCCAGGTGCGCTTCTGCATACCAATTGTGGTGAATGCTGAAGCCATCGGCAAAACCATAGTTGCGCCAGATCTTCCCGCCCAGGTCTTCATAAAAATAACGCAGGGCGGCCAAACTTTCCTTGGGTGTAAAGGGCATAGACGAGATGGCTGCCGTGGGCTGGATAACGCCTTTGTCGTTGTCGGGATGCGGGCTATGCGCTACATAGCCTTTGTAACTATCGCCTGCAGTTAATCCCCAGCAATTTTCACCATACCCTTTGTAATGGAGTGGGTTCTCTATACAATACGCACGATTGATCAGCGTATGGTTTTTCCCTTGCAAGAAATAGTCATTGCCCAACGAATCAACCAACCCGTTGGGATCAATCCCCTGAAAGGTATATTGTTCAAAGAAGAGTGGCCCGCCTTTGTCCAGGTCATAATTGCCAAGTGGCAATTTGTATCCATAATATTCTTTCCCATTCTTGAAGCCCATACTGCCTGCCCAGGTACCATCATACGGCGCTTTGGAAATGCCATGATTGGGGGAAGCCGCGGCCATGATATACGTAATCAAACATTCGTTCCAGCCCCACACTGGAAAATTCATATCAAATCCATTGTTGGGACTCCAGTGCCAGTACAGTTTATTTTCGTTGTTGGTATGCCAGTTCCAATTGGCGGCACCCCACATCTGGTTGATGCGTTTTCGCAAGTAGACCTCTCGGGGCTTATCAGTGTTGAAATATTCGCGGGCGCATAAAAAACCCATGAGCAGGTAGGAGGTTTCCACAATATCTGCAGCATCGTCGAGCCGATCGAACCGTATGGTTTTACCGGTGCGCCCGTTCATGAAATGCGGATAGATGCCATGATAGCAATCGGCGTTGATCAAAAAATCAGCAATCTTAATTAATCTACGCACGGCCGTGTCGCGGCCAATCCATCCTCTTTCTACCGCCACGATGGTTGCCATGATACCGAAGCCGGTTCCACCAATGGCGCCGGCATCGGGACCGAATGTGGTTTTACTGAAATTCGGTTCATCCCAGGCTTCGTTGATATAATCCCAGTAATATTCAGCCAACACGGTATTGCTTCTTTCCAACGCGAGTCCGCTGACCGGGTGTGCGCCATGCCAGAAATAGCGAAAGGTTTGTTTTTGCACTGTCTCCAACAATTGCTCATCGCTCAAACCCTTTACCACGGGCGATATGGGAACGGCATCGGGGCCGTCGCCATATTTTCCCTTTTTGACCGGTTGCGCCTGTAAAGAAAATGCTAGCAGCAACCAAACGCCTGCCGTGAAAAACAACTGCTTCATGATGGTTCGTTTATTGAATCAACCACATACTACTGTTCACATTATCGTCGCCACTAAACTGGCTTTGAATGGCAGTGGCCACATTATCGGCATTATTGTCTTTTTCGGTTTGCGGATACATCCAGCGCTTCGGCACCAGTCCATTGTTTACTGTGCCAGGGCCGACAGCCAACGTTGGAATACCCGTTCTGCGTTGTTCAAGAAAAGGTTCCCAGCCGCTGTTCATGAACATCGCAATGTATTTTTGGATGGCAATCTGGTTCAGTGCTGATCCCGCATTGTAGGTCACCAGGGCGCCTGTCAAATAACTGCTGGCAGCAGCAGCATCTACTTCATAAAAATTCATGGAAGCACTGATGCCATTTTCATAATGTGATTGTGCACTGCCGCCGGCGGTGATCCAGTTACGCGCTATTGCTTCGGCGATCAGGAATTCTTGCTCGGCATAACCCAGTAGCACCCAGGGTTCGTTTGTTTTGTCGCTATAATACCGCGCTTTGATACGCGATGCATCGGCCGAAGCGGTTTGCTGGTTGGCGACGGTCATGCCGGCATCCACACCTTCATAGTTACTGAAAACACCTTCTGCCCCACTCACGGGTGCAGCGATGGCAAAGAGCCGCGGATCCGATCTGTCTTTCAAAATTTTCACAAATCCTTTTTCCATACTCACTGCGGTTGATAACGACAAGTAACCATAGGTTGGATAATAGTTGTCGGGGGCCGTGCTGTTAAATACCAACTGTGCGTTGTCGTCATTGCTGCCGAGTAGTGGATATTTATCGGGATCACTGACGATTGCCTGGAATTGTGATTTAATGTCGAGGTTGGTATTCGATTCTTTTTTGCTGAGGTGGATCAGCAGGCGCAGTCGAAAAGCGTTCACCAGTTTTTTCCACTGGCTGGCGCGACCATCATACACAATATCGCCGTTGATCCGGCCCTTCCCATCGTCGAGCAGGTTATTGGCTTCTTCCAATTCCTGGAGCAAGGCTTTGTAAATCGATTCCTGGCTATCGTAAGTGGGCTTGTAATTGCCCGAGGTGGCCTGCATGGAGGCGCTGTAAGGAATATCGCCATACACTTCCGTCATCTGGCTGTACAACAAGGCGCGAAAGAATTTGGTAAGACCCAGGTATTGGGTTTGACCAGTTTCGGTGGCAATTTCATCCATCTGGGTCACCTGCCGCAGCAGGTTATAGTTGTCGAAACTGTAATTGTCGTTCGTACCCTGGTTCCAGCCATAGTCGATGGCCGAATTGCCGCGCTCGTAATAGGTAAGATGTCTTGAAGCAAATGCAGCCTGGGTATTATCGTAATAAAAAATGCTGTAGCAAATATTCGTCAACAGCAAGGCTGGCGTTGCAGATGCAGGCAGGTTGGGATTGGTTTGGAAATCGCTGTATTTTTTACAAGACGACAAGAGGCTAAGACCCAACAGCACTGCGCTCAACTGTAAAACTGTTCTCCTTTTCATACTTGATTTTTTTAATGGCTGTTGCAATTAAAATTTCAGATTCAGGTTGACACCAATGTTCCGATAAGTCGGTTCGGCGAGCGTAGTGCCGGCATAACCGTCGGGGTCCATATCAGGCACTTTGGTAAAGAGCAACAGGTTGCGCCCGGTGATCGAAATACTCACCGACTTGAAAGGCGTGTGTTGAATGGTTTCTCTTTTCAGGTTGTAACCGATAACCACTTCACGCAGTTTCACAAAAGATCGCTTGTACATATTGGCGCCGTCGATGCCGTTGACATAGGTTGAGAATACCCAATCGATATAGTTGACTGCTGTGGTGTTCGGCGAAAACCGACGCGTATCGGAAATAATTTTTCCCTGCACATCATATTGCACTTCGCCGCTGGTTACCACTACGCCTTTTCCAGTATACGTAGCGTTGCCTGCATAGGCATCATCGCGATAAGAATTGGCGGTTCCCGGATGCATACCCCCTTCGTATAATTTCTGCTCCAGGCCATTGTACATGATACCGCCGATGCGACCATCGAGCGAAAAGCTGAGCGTAAATCCTTTGTAATTGAAATTGTTGGCAATGCCCAGGATAAAATCAGGATCGGTATGGCCGATGTTCACCAACTGGTTGATGTATTTGGGTGTGCCATTGTCGTTGTACACGACCTCACCATCGGGGCTTCGCTCCCAAGTCCAGCCACGATACACATCCACCCGTTCGCCTTTTTTGATGCCATTGCGAATCGGCTCGTCGTTGTACCATTCTTTGGCCCATTGGTGTGCGGTACTGTAGTTGGCTACCAGGTCCCACTTGAATATGCGATTCGAGACAGGTGTTGCGGTGAGCACCAATTCAACACCCTTCCGTTGCAACTTGTCGCCGTTTACAAAAAGTGAGTTGTAACCCGAGGCCGAAGAAATGGGTGCTGCAATGGCAAAATCTTTCTGCAAATAAGAGAAATAGGTAAAGTCGAAGCCGATCCGATTGTTGAAAAATTTCATCTCTGCGCCATACTCTTGCGAGAAAGTACTATTGGGCTTGATGGCTGCCTGGATTAAGGAGCCGGGTGATACCAGGGAGGTATTGCTACCGTTCCACCGCGGACCGTTGGTGTACACCGGCAGGGTTGAATACCAATCGCGATAAGGATCGTCGTACAAATTGATATTGTCGCTCGATACCTGGGCCCAGGCGCCACGCAACTTCACATAAGAAATGAATTCGGGCATCTTGAACATATTGGAAACCACCAGTCCCAGCGATCCGGAAGGATAGATATAAGAGTTATTGGGTTTTTGCAGCGAACTGGTGACGTCGTTGCGCGCGGTGATACCCAGGTAAATGATGCGTTTATAGTCGGCATCAATATAGCCGAACACACTGTTCACCATTTTTTCGCGGCGCTGGTTAATGGTTGTTACCGCGTTGATGCTATTGGCGAAATTATAGTTGGTGGGTACACTCAGGCCATTGGTTTTGGCATTGCTATAACTCGCCGTTGTATAGCGGCTGCTTCCGCCCACCGATGCCGTGAGGTTGAAATCTTTACCAAATGTTTTTTTGTAGGTGAGCAAGGCATCGGTCACTACCTGAAAATTATTGGTCTTGCGTTCGGTGTAGTTGCCATCGAACTCGGCGTTGCCATAATAGATATAGCTCTTGGGGGTTTTCAAGGTAGACAATGCATTGTTGGTGATCACGCCACTCCGTACAAAGAAGGAAAGGTTTTTATTGATATCATAGGTTGCGTTTAACTGACCCGTTACCACATCATTGTTGTAGCCGTTTAAAGATTCATAAGCCAGGTACCAGGGATTGTTGTACCAGGTATAGTTGTAGTTGAATTGCTGCTGGTCTTTCACGCCGTATTGGTAAAGACTGCCGCCCTGGTCGCGACCACCACCGGGTTGCCAGTAATTGCGTAAATCCCGGATATCAACATCGGGACCCATCCACAACAGGATATTATAGAAAAAGTTATTGGCGCCGTAAAAGGTCTGCGGGTAGTTGGGTGAATATTGTTTGTTATAAGAAAGCGCGCCTTCGATTTTTATTTTGTCGGTCGCTTTGATACTACCTGATAAGCTGACCGTAGTAGAGTTCAGTTTGGTATTCGGCACCTGCCCTTTCTGGTAGAGATGGGTGAGCGAAATCCGATAGTCGGCGATGTCATTCTTGCCTGCTATCGATACGTTGTTGGTGGTCAGCAATTCGTTGTTGAGAAAATTTTTGAGGTTGTTTTGTCCGCGGGAAATTGCCGGCAATGGTTTATAGTGGCTTTCATCTGTAAAGCCTTGTTGGGTGAAACTATAGGTATTGTCGGGATCGTAGGGACTATTGTACTGCGGATATTCGTTGTAACCACTGGTTGTGCTACTATTGGCAACATCAAGCTTGGGGCCCCATACATACCCATAGTCATCGTACCAGCCGCCACCGCCTTTGCCGTTGATGAACGCGTAGTAGCCACCCCAGCCCATGCCGTATTGCTTTTGCGTTTCGGGCACGCGCAGAAAGCCCGCCTGGAACTGCGTTGTCGTATTAAACGTTACTTCTACGCCTTTGCCACCCGCCTTTCCTTTTTTGGTGGTGATCATGATGGCACCATTGATACCAAGGGTACCATAGAGGGCTGCAGCAGCGGTACCTTTAAGTACGTTGACGCTTTCAATGTCGTTGGCGTTGAGGTTCCAGAAATCAAAATTGTCTTTGTCGGTAGGTACGCCATCTACCACCACCAGGGTCTTTTCGCCCCGCAGCAGGATGTCTGCGTTTTCGAACAGGTTGCTCTTGGTGGCAATATTGAGGCCGGCCACTTTACCGACCATATTGCCGATGACATTGGGCTCGGGTGCTTTTTCAAGGGCGGCACCTTTCACCTCCTGGGTAGCATAAGAAATCCGTTGTTTTTCTTTCTTGATACCCAGGGCGGTGACCACCACTTCGGGGTCGTAGTTGACCCGGGGCTGCATCGAGATACTGATATCCCGATCAGCGGTGGCTGCCACTTCCTGCGGCTCATATCCCACGTAGGAAATAACGAGGATAGCACCTTCGGTGACGGAGATACTGAAGTTTCCGCCGGCATCGGTGGTCACCGACCGATTGGTTTTTTTCTCGGTGATGGTGGCGCCGGCCAGGGGATTACCGTTTTGGTCGCGCACCTGGCCTTTTACGACAATGGCGGCCGTTTCGGTGAATGGTCTCTCTGCAAATGCGGTTTCAAAGCGGGTAAGCAGCAGGCAAAACAGTACAATCCTGCAAAGGATCGTGGTGGGCAATCGCTTTCTCATCTTGGCAGTTTTAATCGTTGATGTTACCAAAACTAAATGGCTGCCCGAAAGCAAACCACCATTTTGCGCGGGATAACATATACTTTTTTAGCAAAATGAATAGAATCTCTGGTATATTTAAGTACCAAATCGACTTTGCGGTATGAAGCCTGCGCTCGAGCATTTGCCAAGAGAAACAGACCAATCTTTCGTTGTCAAGTATTTTGACTACAGCTTCTACCCTACGCCCTGGCACTATCATCCCGAGTACGAAATAGTATTGGTCACAGAAAGCACGGGCACCCGTTTCATTGGCGACCATATTACCGATTTCAAACCGGGCGACCTGGCATTTATCGGGCCAAATATTCCGCATACCTATCGCAATGAAGACAGTTATTACGAAGCCGGTTCTACCCAACGCGCCAAATCAATCGTTATCCATTTCACCGAAGAATCATTGGGCCGTGATTTTTTGTCGTTGCCGGAGGCAAAGCCGGTGCTGGCGGTGCTAAAAAGATCTTTGTCGGCCCTGGAAGTAACCGGTGAAACCAACAAAAGAATATCGCAGCAATTGGTCGACATTGTTTCCCAATCCGGCCTGAAACGATGGCTCAGCCTGGTGGACATTTTGAACGAATTGGCTTGGTCTTCCGAAGTGGCGCCCATCACGCAAACAACCCAGGTCGGTTACAACGAAAAGGAGTCGAAACGGCTCTGCCATATTTTCGACTGGGTGACCGAAAATTTTCAGCGCAATATCAAGTTGTCGGAGGCGGCTCATATTGCCGGTATGAACGAGAATGCCTTTTCGCGTTTCTTTTCGTTACGTACGCGAAAAACCTTCAGCAGTTTTGTACAGGAATTGCGATTGAAGAAAGCGGCTGAATTATTGGTCGATAACAATATGACGATTACCGAAGTGTGCTACGAATGTGGCTACAATAATATCTCCAATTTCAACCGACAGTTTCTGCATTACTACCAGATGAACCCACTCAAATACCGCCAGGCCTTTTTGAAAAAACTATAAGGCTTTTTGTCTGTTCAATAATTCATCGAGTTGGTTAAAATCGGTCGTCATCCCTTCTTTAAAGCCCATGGCGATGGTTGCTTCGAGGGCTTCGAATGAATCGAAACGGAGCAGCATATTGACCAGTGTCGTCTTTTCCTGTTGAAGAAAACTATTCGTCATTAGGTTCTGCGGAAATGCGGGATTGATGGTGCCGTTTTCATCGCAAAACCCGTCTCGCTGGCTAAAGGATTTTTCCTGGTCGATGGTCAGGTAGTCGGCCCGGCTCCAGTGTTTTTCGCCGGCGGGTCCTACCATGGCATAGAGCCAGTATCCACCCACCCGAAAGTCCATGGTCTTGGTTTCAGCACGCCAGGGTTGGGGGCCCCACCACTGGTCGAGCAGTTCCGATTCTGTCCAGGCGCGCCATACCAGGGGCAGGTTGGCGGCAAATTCACGCTGAATGTGAATGGTATTGTCTTCTTTGTTGACGGTAAAGTCAAAAAATAGTGAGGCGTTCATTTTTTTCGCTTTTTTATGGTGGTCAATACATGATCCAGTTGGTTAAATCTTGTTTCCCAGATTTGGCGGAACTGTTCCAGCCATTGGTCGATTTCTTTCATCTTTTTAATTTCCAGGCTGTAATAAATTTCCCGGCCATTGTGGGCTTGCTTCACCAGTTCGCATTCGGTTAATATGCGCAGGTGTTTTGACACCGCTTGCCTGGTGCTGTTGAAATTTTCGGCAATGGCATTGGGGGTCATGGCCTGAACGGCAATAAGTGCGATGATGGCCCGACGGGTGGGGTCAGCAATGGCCTGAAAAATATCCCTTCTCATTGGGCAAAGTGTTTAAAATAAGAAACCATTTGATTGCAAATATATGCAACCAAATGGTTTCTTATACTTTTTTCTGAATTTTTTTAAAAAATTATTGCCAATAAAACCAGGGAATTATCATGGCACTGTTTTACCATGGCTAAAACTCCATTCTAAGGGAAAGAAAAATATTCCTACCCACCAGCGGGGTTCTACCAAAAGTCTGGTACAAAGGATTGTCTCGATAAATGAGCAAAAATTCACGCTTATCAAAAAGGTTCTCCACTTTGAGCCGGATATTGAGTTTGTGGGCGGGAATGCTTTTCAATAACTCCAGGTCAGCAAATAGAATATTCGTTGCATTTGCTACACCCGAATTGTTATTATAGTGTTCAACCGAGATATTGCCACTATAGGTTTTGAAGAAGCTGCCTTTTACCAACAGGCTATTTTTCCAACTGGTCGTTTTACTGAATCCCTGGTCTTTCAAAGATGCCGGCAATTTGTTACCAAACACGACGAAGTCAGATTGGCCGGTCACAAACCATTTCTTGTTCCAGTTTTTTTGCAATTTCAAGCTCATACCTGCCGAAATGTATTTCGACTTTTCCACGACATCGCTTACCAGCGACAATCGGTTGCCGGTGTTAATATTGCCCGCCCATGTCACTTTCGTGCCGATAAACACCAGGGGGAAAATATAATCCACGTATGCATTATAAGAACTGGTCGATGTCGTTTTCAACACCGAATCGATGTTAATGGCAACCAGCTCACTATAAGCCGGGCGGTACACCTGGGGTGTAAAATCAATGGATCCGCCCTGACTAACAGAAAGGGATGAATGGGGAAAGGTAAAAGACAAAAAGTGATTGAGTGATAGGCGATTCTCCGGCACGGTCGACTGCAGGTGTCTGGCATATTGCGCTATGCCGGTAGGAAACAATTGTGAAGGCAAAGCAAATATTTGTCTCGGGCTCCGATTCCAAACCAAATTAACATTGGACTCAGCAACTTTACTCCACCTGCTTTTTTGCGAAACATTGATATCGTACACAGGCATCAGCACCCGCTTGTGCTTCACTTCTTCTTCCAGGTCAACCATCGATAATCCCCCTTTCACATCCAGCAAAAACGGCAGATACATGGCTTTAAAAGGATAGGCGAAACCAGACTGCAGGGTGCCGATCGTGTAAATCCCCTGGTGTGAATAAGACGGCATCCACACCGGTGGCAGCCCGGCATCGGTCGCTGTAAATTGCAAGTCAGTATTCAATTGGGTTCGCCGGAAATCGTAAAACAGGTTATAAGGAATCGCTTTTTTACGCTTTTTCCTGATAAACTGGGCTTTTCCTTTCGCAAACAAACTACTGTTCAGGTAAGACTGGTGAAGCTGGTCATACGCAGAGTCGGGCAAGCCAAATGGCTCCTTCCAGCTACTTGAAAAGCCAAACAAGGTTTGGGGAAGGCGGTAAAACCCGTACTGTAGGTCAACCTGTATCGCTGTTTCAGCCGTCATCCGACTGGTATAATTCAACGCACCACCAATGGAATGAAACTGGTTCCTAATAGCTGAATTGGCAAACAATTGTTGACCGTGCTGGCGCACCAGGTTATCACTATAAGCATTCGACCAGTCTTTCGTGTAGCCTATTTTCCATTCCAGCGACGACTTTGTATTGAAATCCACGCGCAGCTTTTCTGACACCTGCAAAAGCGAGGGATTGATATGCACTTGATTCATCGTATTCCTGTTGAAGAAAGCATTTCCCGAAAAAATAGAAGAGCTGTCGGTATTTTGCTGGCTTTGCCGATCAGAAACATAAGCAATCTCGGTCACCGAAGAAACTTTCTTGCCCAAAAAAGTATTGACCTGGAAGCGATTGTCAAATAGCTGGTTGCGGATATATCGACTGGTGGGAAATTCCTGGATACCGAATAGATAAGACTGCATGGACCCCTGCTCCGCATCCATATACAAATCACCTTTTAACTGCCGCTGTTCCTGATAAGAAGCGGCCCGACCGTAATTATTCCCGTTTAGGATATTACCAAATTTTGCCTTCGAACCCAACTTAAATAATACAGGATTAAACAGGTAACGGCCGAGGGTACCAGCGCCCGCCTCGCCATCGCCAAACAACACCAATGCATGTTCCTTTTTTAATGCCAGGTTTACAAATACCTGGTCATCGCCGGTTAAACCCTTCAACTTCTTGTTCAGGTTTTGTTTTTCCAGGGCTTGAACATATTTGATAACATGGAGCGGCATATTTTTCAGCAGCAGGTCGGTATTATCCGCAAACAATTCCTCGCCGTCAATGAGGATTTTCGGCACGGGTTGATTTTTATACAGCAAAACGCCTTTTTCATTAATTCGAAAGCCGGGCAAACCAGCGATGATTTCACCCAGTTTTCTTTGCCCGGGTTCTTTAAAACTCTCCACATTAAAAAAAGTGGAATCACCACTTTTCCAGACAGCCCGATCTGCTTCAACGACAACGGCCTTCAATGCTGGCTGTATGGTAAGGGTGAAAGAAAGCTGGAATTTTTGCGGCTTATTGACACGCAACTCAACGGTGTCGCTGCGATAGCCTGTGTAACTGGCGATAACGAGTATCGTGTCGGGTTTTGTATACCGCAGGGCGAAATCAACCACCGTGCGCTCGTCAGCGTTTTTGAAAGCCATCAACCGGTTCGATCCTTTTTGCACTACTTTAATAGAACTGCTTGGCAATCGCTCGTTTTTTTCATTCCGAACCTGCACGGCCAGCTCTACCAAGCCTTGCTGGCTAAAAGCAAAATTAGCCGCCAAAATAAGGAGAATTGAAAATAATAACTGCTTCGATCTTGTCATGGCTGGTTCATGATATCGGATTTCATTTTTTCAGTTAAAATAGTTTGACTATTTTGAGTCACCTCATAAAATTTAGCTTTTTTAAATATATCCGGCCAGAAAAATGCAGGATCAATCGGTTCATCTACCTTGAGCTCTATGAGTTGATAGGTTGTCTTAGTAATATCGCTGCTGAATTGAACGATCGTTCCAGGAACATCGATTAGGCCGTCCATACCAAATCCCAATTTTACATCCGGATAATACCATATTTCACAATATATTTTCTCGCCCAACATTTGAAGCGCGTGCTTACAAAGCAATCCATTAATCAACCGCGTTTCCGGTAAAATTTTCCATATCGATTGAGCCGCTTTATATTTTGTTGTGGTAAACGCAGGTTCAATTATCGTTGTACAAAAAAAAGACCATACACGCAATGAATCAGTATGATAGACATTTACGAATTGCATGGTATCCATGCAAAAACCATAGATATAGCTGCCTTTACTAGTGGCGAACTCTATAGTACCAGTTGGATATTGAGCTAGGTACAAAGGTTTCCAAAAGCTAATCACTTTTGATCCAGCTTTGTAAAGAAATCCTTCAAAATCCAACTGAATTTCTTTGTTTGTTTTTTCATCCAAGGCAACAGATTCAATTCGCCTTATCGAATAACGCGCCTCGATATTTTGCGCGCGCGCATTCACCAAAAGGACAGAAAAAATAATTACACAGATTAAATGGCGTTTCTTTTGTTTGTTTGCCACTTCACGAAATATATCAACGGGAGAAGTCATGTACAATAATTAATATCTTTCTAACAATATATATAAGTACCGCCATCAGCGTTAAGAAAAATTAGACAGTTTAGTAGCTATCAGCCGAAAATAAAAAAGAGTGCGACATTTTATTCTTAGGTGACCGTCTAATTGAAGAAAAAACGCTTCCACACATCCAAAGCAATGTTTCACCATTGTCCAAAAATGTTACGCATAAATTCTAATCACGTTTAAAATATCTCATTTTATTTCAAAAGGACAGGTTTCAATAGCGTCATGGTTGGCTCATGATAGCAGACTTCTTGGTGTCGCTTGCCGATGGCTTAGTCGACTGGTTTTCGTCAACGAATTTTGCCTTTTTAAAAATTGCCGGCCAAAAAACGGATGGATCAATCGGCTCATCTATTTTGAGTTCTGTCAGGTGATAAGATGTGTTGGAGGTTTCGCTGGTATACGCTACGATGATGCCTGGAACATTGAATTCACCAAGCAAACCAAATCCCAATTCAACACCCGGGTAATACCATAAGTCGCTTATTACCTTTTCACCAAACAAGTCAAGGGCATGCTTGCATTCCAACCCATTAATCATTCGCGTTTCCGGTAATAGCTTCCACCCTGACCTCAATTTTTTGTATTTCAACGTTGTGAAATCCTGGGCACCCATGACTGTACCCCAAAAACCCCAACGCCGCAAAGAATCAGTATGGTACAGATTTACACGCTGCATGGTATCCATCATTAGGAGATAATTAGAAGCAAAATCAGCTTCACGGTATTCTATCATTCCTCTGGGATATAAAGCCAGGTACAAAGGCTTCCAAAAACTAATCACTTTTGCACCCGACTTATAAACGAAGCCCTCATACTCAAGCACAAACTCTTTTGTTGTTTTTTCGTCCAGGGGAAGGAATATCTTTTCCTTGATCGAATAACGCGCCTCGATATTTTGCGCGTGAACAGTCGGCACATGTCCAAATAAGAACAGCGCAACCGTTACTAACCAGATCGTCCAAAAATCAATATTCGATCTTCTCCACATCTAGAAACTTTTATTTGCATTAACTACTAGCCAAGCCATTCGTAAAAACAAACATAGTCCAATTACCAAAATCGCCACTCCGTATAAATACGGAATGGCGACACTGAATACACCTGTGTGTGTTAATTGTATGACAAAATCCTTTATCGATGCGTTAAGTCTGTCGCTTTAAAAACGATCTCATATTTCCCTGGTACAAAAGCCCTGAACACCAAGCGGGGATTTGCAGAATAGGTGCCATCGGGATAACTTGTCTGGTTGTCGTGCGAAAAGTATTGGCTGGGAATACGATAGTACACATTGAATCCATTTCCCTGTGATATAAATGGATAGGGCACCACGCCGTATGTAAATTCGAAACGGTCGTCGTACACATCGGTTTTGAGTGAATAGTCCTGCAATGTTTGCAGCCAGGGCTGGGTTACACTGCTTCCGTTGGGGCGACGTTGTATTTCACCCTTTGCCGGATTGAACGGCACGCCATTTTTATCGACAAATTTCAATACCACAATATTGGGGGTTTCAGCCACTCGCTGAATACTAACTGATGGCGAAAATATACTGGCACCTACACTTTCATTGCCTACTTTGATCATCCGGGTATAGGGCGTTCCCAGTTCGGGATTTGCTTCATAGGGCTTGCCATCCACCAGCTCAATATGGCCTATTTTGGGATAGGTCTTGGTGCCGGCACCATTGGTAATCTCCAGGTCAAATGAATACAAGCCTGCAGGCAGGTGCAAACTGGTGTAGTTCCCTTCTACCTGTCCACTTACCGGATTGATGGAAATGGGCGTAACATCCATATCCGTTTGTTTTGCTGCGATCAGCTCCAGCGTGGTATCCGTTTTGGGATCGTATAATCCGGTCCAGCCTTTGATGGTGTAAGTTGTGTTGAACAGATCATCTACAACGGCACCAGTGGCATCATCATAAAAATGAAGCACTTTTACGCTCACCGGTTTCGATGATCCATCCAGGTTCAAGGCCGAACTTACTTTCACCCGCCCTTTCTGAATGATGACCGGGTCTTCTTCATAGCGAATCGTCGGACTAATAAAGCCATTGTCTAGTTTTTTGCAGGCGCCCAGGCCGGCTGCAACCAGTAACAAGAGGGCGTATTTCCTGACCGTATTGATTGATTTCATGGGTTAGTCTTTGTCTTTAAAAAATAAAGTGTGTTGATTCACCAACACCTGGATCATACCATTGGTGGTTTCGATGCCCGATGTTTGTACGCGTTGACGATAGCCCTGTTCTTCCGTGAGATCAGCAGCCACAAATGGCGGCGTTAATGGCTCCCGCAATAGGGTATAATATACAATCCGGGGAATGGTCGACACCGATGAATTGTAACCCAACGCAGGTTCACGGGTTTCCTCGTACGATACCACCGCCTGCGTGCCTGGATGCGCAGTTTCAAAAATGGCGCCCTTTTCGGTTAGTGTATTGTAGCCGGTAGCGCCTTTGACCAAATAAACATCTATCGAGTCGGCAAACATGGGCAGTTCATGCAAAATCATCGAATCGATCGACCATTTGCGAAACGGATCGATGTTCTGCTCCTGTTTTGCACGCTCATTGAGGTAATTGCCGATCGCATAATCAGTGGGTGCAAAAAAAGTCATGTTCGACTGGTTGATCTTATCCTTGATGCCCGCTTTGTCGATCAGCAGAATCAAGGTATCAAACAGACCACTGCTATTGCTCTTCAGGTAGTCGTACGTGGTCATATTCACTTTTGCTGTATGCAATGAACCACCGATAAAATATTCATCCCGCTTGCAAGAAACCAACACGGTTGCAAGAAGAAAGAATGCCAAGAGTATTTTTTGTGTTTTCATGTTCTAGTGATTTTTCCACCATTCATTTTGTGTCAACAGGATGTTCTGGGGCAACAAAGTGCGCATATCCAGCGGCCAGTAATAGCCTTTCTTGGCCAGCCGGTCGGCACTGTACTGATCAGGGAACCAGTCTTTGAGTTTGTCCATCCGGATCAGGTCATAAGCCAGCACACCTTCGCCATACAACTCACGGTAACGTTCGAACATCAGCTCTTCCATGATGTCTTCGCCCGAAATCGTAACCGGTTCCAGCCCTGCACGTGCTTTTACCTGGTTCAGGTACAACAGCGCCGTGCCTTCGTCGCCGGTCTTATACGCCGCTTCAGCACGTAAGAGCAGCACATCTGCCAGCCTGATCATCACCAGGTTATTGTCAACCACATACACCGACTTTTGGGTGGGGTCGTAATAGTTGACATTGGCGTATTTCTTTAAATAAGGATCGCCATCGTAGTCGCCAAAGGTTTGTTTGAAACGCAGGTCGTTGGTGGTATCATAGATGGGTGCAAACAATTCCAGGTTGGGCGTCCAGGCATAGTAAGGGTCTTTGTCTTTGATCAACGGACTATGCAGAAAATTGCCAAAAAAATCAGCAGCGCCTTCTTTGTTGGCATCGTCGTGCTTCATGAATATCTCAAAAATGGATTCACTGTTGCTGCCTTTAAAAATATCGCCGAAATGATCGCCCGACACCAACGCATATTCACCGGAACTGATTAGGTCTTGTGCATATTTGCCTGCATTCGCATAATCGTGTTTCCAGCCATAGATCTGCGCCAACAATGCTTGTGCAGCTCCTTTGGATGCTTTGGTAGGTGCTTCCAACTGACTGGCCGGCTGCAACAGATCAACTGCTTTCAACAAATCTTCAATGCAATAGTCAAGCGCTTCGGCCTCGGGTGTGCGTGCGATGGGCTGCACATTGGATGGGTCTTTGAGCGACTCTTTGGTCACCACCGGATCGCCCCAAATACGCGTCATGTAGAAATACGTGTATGCACGCAGAAAATAGGCTTCCCCCAGCGATTGGTTTTTCTGGTCGGCACCACCCTCAAATAAAGACTCGTCAATGCCTGGTGTATTTTCAACAATCAGGTGGCACTGGTTTACGACGGCATAAAAGCGGGTCCAGTTCCAAACGGTACCTTCCAGGTAGGGCGCGTAGCCAAAATCAAAATTGCCGTTGTATGCAATATCTTGGTAGTTCCAAAAGTTGCCGCTGAAAACAAATTCAGCAGAAGGAACAGAGCCAAAGATAAAATAACCGGCATCTTGCCGAAGGGCTGAACGGAAACTGCCGTAAGCACCGGCAAGGGCTTTGTCAACGTTGGCGCCCGATTTCCAGAACACCTCGTCGTAAGTAGCATCTTCCGGCTTTAGGTTGATGTATTTGCTGCAGGAACTAACCAGCATGAGCAGCAGCAGTGCAGCTATTACAGATAATTTATTTTGTATCGTTTTCATTCCTCGATTTTTTAAAGTGTGATTTCAATACCGAGTGTGTATTTGCGGGGCAAGGGATAGGCGGTACCTCGGTATTCACCCTGCGGGCTCACCAACTCAGCATCCGGTACTTTGGATTTCTGGAACACATAGATATTGTCCAAGATGCTGTAGATGCGAAGACCCTGAAGTTTGAAACGCTCCAATTTGTTTCGGTCGAAATTATAGCCGAGGGTCAGGCTGCGAATTTTGAAATAGCTACCGTTCTCATTCCACAAAGTGGAGAAGGGGAAGAACTGGTAGTAGTTGGGGCCGTAGGGACTCAAGCTGGGAAAATCAGCACTGTAGTTCGGGTTCTTCGAGCTTTGATCTGGGCGCCAATAATTCACTTTGCTGAGGTCAGGAAGACGGTGCGACGCAAACGTATTGATGTCGCCATAGTTCCAAACATTGGTGTATTGTGACGATTCGAACGTATTGATAATGTCACGGCCAATGGTGTAAACACAAAGCACCCCCAGGCTAAAATTCTTGTAGTTGAATTCGTTGTACAAACCACCGGTTATACGGGGGTTCGGATTACCGGTGGCCACCAGGTCGCCGGTTGCTTCGCCCTTGTCTTCATCGCTCCATACATCCCAGTCGTGGTTCACGTCTTGCCAAATGGGGAAGCCGGGCTTCACGGGGTAATAGGTTTTAAAATAGGATATCGGTTGGCCTGTCAACGGGTTCACCGGAATTTGCGCCTGGTTGTTGTACACACCCTGGTATTTCATTTGTGCCCAGCCATAAATCGGCGAGCCCACCTGGTAAATCAATTGTTGATTATACCCGTAGGAATTGGCGTAAAAAGTCCTATTGCCATTGGGCAAAGCGGCGATCCGGTTTTTGTTGATCGACATGTTCAGGTTGGTGGTCCACTGCAGTTTACTTCCCCTACCCAGGTTGCGGGTTTGAATCAGGATATCAAATCCTTCGTTCAGTATTTTAAGCGGTGCATTGTAGTACTGCTTTGTATAACCGGTGAAGAAAGGGAAAGGCAGGTCGAGCAAGGGATTCAGTGAATTGCGGCGATACGCATCAACCGTAATATTCAGCCTGTTCTTGAACATATACAAATCGAAACCAACGTTCAACTGGTTCGATTTATTCCAGGTGAGATCAGGAAGCGAGATGGGTTTATTGAAAGAAGGTGTAGCGATAACTGTTCCGTTATAGGTGCCTTGCTGTACGTCCCAAATATTATACGGCGCATAGAAGTCGTCGGGTTGGGTACCAGACAATCCATAACTACCGCGAAGTTTCAACAGATCAATCCAGGAAATTTTATCCATGAATTTCTCGTCCGACAAAATATAAGCCGCCGAAATGGCTGGGAAATAACCCCACTTGCTATCGGCGCCAAAGCGCGATGACGCATCTGCACGCCAGGACGCGTTCAAGATGTATTTGCCTTTGAAATCATAAGAAAACTGTCCCATATAAGACAACAAACCGGCCCGTTTGGCATACGAACTGGCCGACAAATCTTTTTGGGGAATGCCGCTCACCACCCGGATATTATCGTCTGGTACATTGTATCCGGTAATTGAGTTGCCGCTCTTATCGTCTAATTGAAAACTTTGCGACAACGTAATACCCAGGTTATGGTTTTTAGCGAAGGTGCGCGAACCGGTTAGTACGTTGGCAACATAATATTGCTGGTAACGGTTTGCTTCTGATGAGGCAAAAGAGCGACCATCGGTGGTGATCTCCGAAGGCTGGAACCGATCGCGGTTATCGCCTGTGGCACTGATCGAACCCTGCAATGAATACTGAAGTCCTGGCAGGATATCGTAGTTCAATTGCATGTAGCCATTGAAGATATTGGTTTGGTTCTTGTCTTTGATCTTGTCATAAGAACCCATAAAATACGCCAGGTCAGCCTCTGATGGTTTGTAGAAGGATGATGGCATATTGGTTCCATCAATTGGCACTACTTCGTTGCGGCCGCGGCCTAGTCCCACTTTCCGATCCAGTCTGGATGCAGACAGATTCAGGTTCATATTCAACTTGGGCGTGATGCGGAAGTCAAAGTTGCCGCGCAAAGAATAACGCTTGAAACCGGTTTGACGAACAATACCGTTTTCATCGTAGTAGTTCATACCCACGCGATAGCTCAGTTGATCGGAACCACCCGATACACTCAGGTCGGCATTCGACACACTCCCCTTCTGGTAAAACAGGTCCTGAAAATCGGTGGCATTGTTAAAGGCAGGGTTTAAACTGTCGGACAATACCTGGGGAATAGTAGCCAGTTGGAAATAATTGCTATAAACGCGCATCAAATCGAGCTTTTGCGCTCTTTCTTCTGCGCCCGCTACAGTGCGCATCAGTTTTGGTTTTTCCACCAAACCGCTGTACACACCGGCACGCAGTTGCGGCTTACCCACCCGACCTCTTTTTGTTTTGATAAGAATAACTCCATTGGCGCCTCTCGATCCCCATACGGCCGTTGCTGCTGCATCTTTCTGCACCATGATACTTTCAATATCGTTCACGTTGATTCCGGCGAGATAGTTGGTACCGGTACTTGACACACTTTCCAAATCAGAGATCGACATTGGAATACCGTCAATCACATACAGCGGCGTGCTCAAGGTTTTGGCATCATCCACATTGCTGTTCAAGTCGGTAACAATGGTACTATTACCACGTACCGTGAATGTGTTTCGAACACCGGGTGCACCAGAAAAATTCTGGATGTTTACACCCGACACCTTGCCTTGCAACAAAGATTCGAAACTGGGTGCGGGTAGGTTTTCAATTGACTTGCCCGATACAACTTGTACCGAGCTGGTGGTTTTTTTCATCGACTGGCGCTGGTAACCCACCACCACCACATCGCCGAGGTTCTTATTGGTTTTCTCCGAAAGACGCACGGTCAAAATGTCTTGTCCGGCCCCGAGCTCAATTGTTTTGGGGTCGTAATCGACAAAACTGACAACAAGGGTTTGTTTACCCGCGGGAACACTCAACCGGAACCGGCCCGCAGCATCGGCCACGGCCGATCCGCCCCCTTTGAGGCTAATGGTGGCGCCTTCAAGCGGGGTTCCGTTTTTTTGGTCAAGGATAACACCAGATACCGTTCTGGCTTGCGCGTTTGCTTCAGTTATGCCGAACAGGCAATAGCCGAAAAAAACGAGCAAAGTCGTTCTAATTACTCCAATCATAGCAGAAGTTTTGGTTTTGGTCGCATTTATTGGCGGTTAATTTCCGGCTATTTTTAGCAAACAAAAAAACCTGCCGTCTTTACAACAGCAGGTTTTGGGTCATGCAAACGTTTGATATGTTTATGCACACGTTTGCGCTATTTTTTATTTACTCAATCTTTCAAGCTGCTTAGATCCATTTTTGGTGCCGGTAATTTCATCGCCGCAATTCGAGCCTTGGTTGCTGCTACCATTTCAGTTGTCATGTTGTAATGATAATCGCCATAGTCGTCAAAGGCGAAACTGCCTGTTTTAAAAAAGCCATACTGCTCGAAAAATTCAGTGAGGTCAGTTTTCCCCACAGCACATACTTTTTCTACAAACGCCAACTGCCAACTGGCCGGGTTTTCGCCACGATCGCCCCAGCCACCAGTTTTCTGGTCGCCGGTTTTCTGGCGCTCATCCGCTGCCTCTTTGCGAATGCTTTCAAATAGATCGGGATAGAAATCGGGGTACATACCAGGACCTGAAAAATACAGTTGCAATTGCCAGAAAGGCACGAGCCGGTTGAAAACATCTTTGTCTTGCAGGTAACATTTTTGTTGGCTGATGATGCTGTCTTTTGCTTTCTTATAATTGTCTTGTTCAGAGAGGCGACTTCTGTTACCAAAAGAAGTAGTCACATACAAGGCAAAAATATTATTGCTCACTTCGCCGAGTCCGCCCCAATTCAATGCAGGTCGAACCTGGTGAACATGGCCTACCTCGTGACTAAATCCCCAGCAGGGATCACCCTTGATAACGCGCGATGGATCAACCACCAACGGCATGGCATTGCCCGGAGATGTGCCCATATAGGCCACACCATCTTCGTCGCGAAACATATAGTAGTTGAAGTTTACCCTGGCCAGGATATGGTTTTTCGGCACGCGGTTGTATTTAATCAATCCCAATAAGCGGTGTTGACGAAATACCAGCGAATCATAATTGCTGATTAATTCAACGCCGCGGTTGTGCGCATATTTTTCGCAATCAGCCACCGGATATACAATCTGAATATGGCGGCCTTTGGCATCGATCATTGGGTAAACCGCTTTTTGCAACAGTTGGTTCCAGTCGGCATCGTTGTTGCGCGTGATATCAAAATAGCCGTTCACCTGTGCATTGGGAAAGTGAACGCGAATCGTTTTTTCCCCTTCAGGGCGATCACTGTAATAACTGATATAGGCTAGTCCGCCGGCCTTACCAACAGGCACTACATTCACGCCATTCTTCAATTGAAAACTTTGTTTTACGATGCCCCAACCGGCCGGATCTTCTGTTGGCACGATACCAGGCGGTGCGTGTCGATTCCAGTTGGGCACCAGCAATTCAACTTTTTTGCCGGCAGCGATACCACTCACCAATACTACTTGGTTGCCTTCAGGAAGATAGATGCCCGTTGCATTTTCATAACGGCTGTAGCCATCACCAATCATCAGCTCCCGACCGAGGGCTTCGGGTGATAACCAGGCGCTGTAATCAGCCGACCGATAGGCGGACAAATAATTTTTGTTTCGCAAAGCGAGCGCGGTTGCGCGGAGTGCTGCATTTTGCATGCGGTCGATTCGCGCTTGCTTAACGCCTTTTTTGAGTGTAAGGGCAAGCGGATCAGCAAATACTTGGAGGTCATTGACAACTTGCAGGCTGTCGGTGGAAGCTGGCTGCGCCAATGCTGTCAACGAACAAAGCATCAGCAGCGCAATCAGGTTGGGTCTATACATATCGAAGCTGTTTTGCTAAAAATAGCCAGCAGCTTTGATGAAAATGGAAGCAAACGTTTGCGGGTTATGCTTTGTTATACAATTTCAACACTGGTTCTCGCAATACCGATGCCGACGCACTGAACAACCATTCCATCACGCCCGCGATGTGTTCTGGTGATACCCAGTCCGCAAAATTGGCATCGGGCATCGCTTGCCGGTTCGCGGCCGTATCAATGGTGGATGGCACTATTACAGTGGCCGTAATGTCGTGTTTTTTGCTGGCGGCATTGATCTGTTCGGCAAGGCGAAACAGCAATGATTTTGACAGTGCATAGGCCGACATGTCTTTACCCGCTGAAGCCAGCAGGGCAGGTCGGGCGCCAACAAACACCAACCTGCCCCTACCGGCTTTTTCAAAATAATGGTACGCAGGTCTTGCTACGTGATAGGCGGTTAAAAAATTCAATTTGTATTGTTGCAACAAAGCGGCATCGTCGGTGGTGCTTAGACTACCCATGGCAAAACCGCCGGCCAAGAGCAACACGCCTTCCAACTCGGGATGAAGATTGATTTGCGTTTCAACCAGGGCAGCCGTGGCTGCTTCATCGGTCAGGTCAACTGCCAGCAGTTCGAGCAAGGGGTTCTCGGGAAATAAACTTCGTTTGTCCATCGACGATAGTACCGCCGTTACCGCATAGCCCTTACTGAGAAAATAATGGCTGGCGACCAAGCCCAAGGCACCATTGGCACCGGTTATCAGCACACGCCTGTTCATACAAAAGAATTTGCACCTGTATGAAACCTACAAGGGCTTCAACACAATGTTTTTAAAGTAGGCTTTGGCACCATGGTCTTGCAACGCAATCTGACCGGTTTTAGCACTGCCATAGTCGGGATAATCTTTCCACTTGCCTTCTTTCTTTTTCTTATTCCACGCTTCGTCCCAGGCAGTGAATTCAACAATTTTTTCGCCATTCAGCCAATGCTCTACATGTCCATTGTTGAAAATGATTTTGCTGCTGTTCCACTCGCCTACCGGCTTTAGTTTTTTCTTGCTGGTATCGGCCAGGTTCATGGCATAATCGGCACCGGTTTTCTGCCAATCCTCTATCTTTTCCGGAAAGCCGATATCATCAATCAATTGGTACTCGGGACCTGTCATATAAGGGCCACTGTATTTTGGGTCTTCCACCACATGGTACATTACCCCACTGTTTCCGCCCTTGCCGATTTTCCAATCCCAGCTCAATTCAAAATTGTCGTAGTTTTTATCGGTCACCAGGTCACCGCCGGTATCACCGTGTGCAGCACCATGACAAACCAGGGCACCGTCTTCTACCGTCCAGTTTTTTACCTCGCCGGTTTTGTTGTATCCATGCCAGCCGGCCAGGTCCTTGCCATTGAAAAGGGTATCGGGCGCTGCATTGCTTACCGCCGGGGTTTCAACTGCACTTGTTGCAAGACTATCTGTTTTCGTTTCTTTTTGCTCGGCCGCATTGTTGCAGGCAAACAAAAAACTGCCGGCTACAATCGCAGCGGCAGTTTTGGTGAATGATGTATTCATGTCGATTTATTTTTTCAATTCCATTTTTTCGGGATTCCAGCGGATGGCTTTGTCCTGGTTGTAGCTGTCGTTACACAACAATGCCGGTGCCGCGGCGCGATACCCGAAAGTGGCGTCTTCTGCAACGCTTCCTTTGTTGCGGATGGCTGTAAAGAAATTCACGAAGTGATCGTGCGGGCCACCGAGGTACCCTTTTTCAGCGCGATAAACCATTTCTGCTGGTCCAAGAATTTTCTTCCGATCGGTAATGGGTTTGCCTGCTTTCTTCAACTGTTCAATATAGAAGGGATCATCAGACGCAATGGTTTGGTTGCGGCGAAGGGTGACACTATCCCAGTCAATATCCATCGATCCTTCACTGCCCACCAAACGCAGGTAGGTAGTGCCGCTGGTGCCATCTACAAAATTGCATCGAAGCGAAAGATTGAACGGCGGATGTGTGTTACCCTGTTGCGGATAATCGAAAGTGCCGAGCAAAACATCCGGCACTTCGCGACCGTCTTTCCAGTATCGGAGTCCGCCGGCCGCATAAATTTTTTCCGGTCCGTAGGAATTGGTAATAAAATGCAGGGAACTGAAGAGGTGCACAAACAAATCGCCCGACATACCGGTGCCATAATCGCGGTAATTGCGCCAGCGGAAAAAACGCATGGCATCGAATGGACGCTTGTTGGTGTTGCTCACAAATGTATCCCAATCAACGTTGGTCGGTGATGCATCTGCAGGAATGGGATATTGCCAGGCGCCGGTTGGTGAAAAACGAGCCCAGAAACCTTCTGCATAATTCAGCGTACCAATGGCGCCTGATGCCAGCAGCTCTTTTGCTTTTTCGTTGCCTAAAGAAGACACCCCCTGGCTACCCACCTGGAATACCATGCCCGTTTCTTTCTGCGCTTTGATCACCGCAGGGCCTTCGGTAATATCGTGCACCATCGGTTTTTCGCAATACACATGTTTGCCTGCTTTCATTGCATCGATCGAAATCTGCTGGTGCCAGTGATCGGGTGTGCCCACAATTACTGCATCAACATCTTTGCGTGCGAGGATCTCCTTGTAACTGCGCGTGGTGAAAATATCATTGCCCCATCTTGTTTTTGCTTCTTTCAGTCGACCGTCATATAAATCGCATACGGCTACCAGTTTAGCACCGGGAACACCGAGGGCAGTGATGGTATCTTGCGTACCCATGCCACCGGCACCAATGAGCGCGATATTGATTTGGTCGTTGGCAGCAATCTTTTGCCTGAATAACCATTCGTGTTGAGCGCGCTGCTGTTCTGCAAACAAATTAGAACCGACAGCCGCTGCTGCCGAAGTAGTTGCCAGGTTGCGTAAAAAACGCCGCCTTGACGATTGTTGATCAGCCATAAATACTTGGTTAGAGAGTTTATTTTAAAGTGGGCAATTCCTGAATTTTCAAATCCTTCCAACGCACTTTGATGCCGCCGCCGTCGTGAATTTGCAGTGCAATGAAACCAACACCTTGTCCTATCTTCTCGTCTTTGATATGCACCATTTCTTTGCCGTTCAGCCAGGAGGTGACTTCATCGCCATTCACTTTAATCTTCATGGTATTCCAACCGGTGGCGTTCAGCATTTTTTCATCTTCCGGCTTGGGTTGGATCAACCAGCCGCGACCATAGGATTCATATATGCCTCCGGTATGCATACCTGCCGGTGCTACTTCCACCTGCCAGCCACTAATAGTGGTACCATCAATACTGGAACGGATAAAGATGCCACTGTTGCCATTGGCCTCTTCTTTGAACTTAACGGTGAGGATGAAATTCTTGTAATGCTTGTCGGTGCTCAGGTAACCATAGCCTTTATCGGGTCCACTCTCGCAAATCAATTCGCCGTTTTCTACATACCATTTCTCGGTACCATGGGCCGTCCATCCGGTAAGGTCTTTGCCATTAAAAATATACACCGGCTTTTGCGCCATTGTGCTAACAGCTATAAAGGTAGCTGCCAATAGAATTGTTATCTTTTTCATATGAGGGATTAATTTAGGGCTTATTTTTTAGACGACGGTCGTTTTTACAACAGAAAGCCGGCTGGCTGGAAAATTTTTGGTCAATTTCCCTGCCAGCCGGCAAAATATTGGTAATTAATGGTAATTATCGAACACTCAGGTTAATACGACCACCGCCCGAACGCACATCTACCGGCACACCACCCCCATTCACGGTTCCTTTAATATTATTTTCATCTGCTGAACCAGAGAAATTATTCAATGCACCATTTTCTGCTTTGATTTTTTCACCACGCAGGTTCAGGTTCATGCCCTTGCCTTGTGGCAATACGAGCGAAATATTACCGCCAGAATTGTCGAGCTTAACATATTCGCCGAGGCTGCTGATTTCTGCTGATATACCACCGCCACTGGTGCTGGCGCGCAGGCTTCCCTTGATGTCTTTGAGGCGCACATTGCCACCCGACGTAGAAGTAATTAATTCACCGCTAACATCAGTTCCTTCCACATTACCACCACTGGTGCCGGCATCAATTTTTCCATCGAGGGCCGACAACACCAGGTTGCCACCGGAGGTTGACAGTTTGATGGTGCCCTTGCTGTTTTCAGCATGGATATTGCCGCCGCTGGTGGACAGATCAATTTTGTCGCTGCACTGGTTCATGTGTACGTTACCGCCCGATGTGCTGCCGTGTATATCGCCTGATAACCGGTTTACATGGAGGTTGCCACCACTGGTGCGAAATTGTTGTTTACTGCCACTGAGGTTGTCGAGACTGATATTGCCACCGCTGGTGGATAGGTCGGTCGACAAACGAGACGAAGCATACAATTTAAAAGAAACGGAAACAGATTTGTTCCAGTTAATGCGATTGCTTTTTGGCTTTGCAATGGCCGTTATTTTACCACCCGACACATCAATGCTTAGATCAAAATCGCGCTCCAGTCTTTGCTTCAATTCTTCGGCCGAAATGGTTTTGTCGCGTCCGTTGGATGGCTGCACATACACTTCGAGCCGGGCATTGCCGGCATCGCCCTGCACCGATATATTACCGCCAGCTGTTTCCAACCTGGCAGCGCTTACGGCAGCCGCATCGAAATCTTTAACGAGGTAGGGTTTCGCGTCTTGCGCCCGAAGGCCGCCTGCCAGTGCCAGGCCGAGGGCCAGGCTGTACAATGCTTTCATATTTTCTTATTGAAGTGTTGAGAAGGAAATGCTTATTTGTACCGTGTAACGAGCCTGCGCGAAAAAGGTTACAGGGAAGCTAAAAAAAACCGGAAACGATTTTCCCTACTTTTACCCCATGATATTGGAGATACCTTATACTGAATTGGAAACGATTATCAAGACAAGTTCAAAAAAGCCCATTGGCCTTAAATACATGGGCAATGGCCAGCTAGAAGTGCAATTTATGGCGTCGGTCAGTCTAAGCGTAGCACAGGTGGCCGCCCATTGGGTTTTGTTCGATTATAAAACATCGGGGTTGGTGAGCATGATGCTGACCGGGATGCGAAAAACCGTGCAGGCCGAAGTCGATAAAATTCCGCCATTGGAATGGCGCGAAGACAACAAACAAATCCTGGTAGATTTCAGGCGATTGCCACAGGCCAAGGACCTGTTGGCCGTGCTGGTGATTAAATCTTTCCGGTTCGACGACCATGCCCTGGTGATCGAATTAACCACCCTCGATGCCGTTGCCTGATGCGCTGGCTATTCTGCATACTTGTTTTGTTCAGCAGTTGCTCCTTCTCTGCAAAAACTACCCGGAAAAAATGGTCGGCTGCGCGTGCTGCGGCACCATTTGATGCCATCATAGTGCCCGGCGTACCGTTGGAGAATGGCCAGTGGAGCCGAACCATGAAGGGCCGAGTTTACTGGGCAAAATATTTGTATGACCAGGGTATTACGCGACATATCATCTTCAGCGGCGCGGCCGTGTATACGCCCTACGTGGAAGCCGAGGTCATGAAACAATACGCACTGGCGCTCGGACTGCCCGAAGACAAGCTCTTCACAGAAACGCAGGCAGAACACAGCACTGAAAATGTGTACTATGGGTATCAACTCGCCAAAGCAAAGGGGTTTACTCGAATCGCCTTGGCCAGCGATCCCTTTCAAACAAAACTGTTGCGGCGATTTGTGCGAAAGAAAGTAGACCCGCAGGTGCAATTGATTCCCTTTGTGATGGATACCTTAAAAATGCTGGCACCTGCCATGACCGATCCGGTGATTGATTTTTCCAGCATGCAACGCTCGCCATTTGTACCCATCACTGAACGAGAAAGTTTTTGGCAACGTTGGCGCGGCACGCGGGGTAAGAATATTGATTATGGCAAGAACACTTATGGCAAGAACGCGGGTGACCAAAAATAAACATCTGTGAGGTAAATCTGCGCGCGTGGAAGAAAGCACTATAAGTGGCGGCAAATACAATGCTGGATGGTACGCAAATTCCCGTCACTTGTCTTATGATAAATGACATCCAGCATACGCTTGAAAATTTGCTAAAAATAAAATCTGAAAAAGTAATGAAAGTATTTGCTTTCATTTCTTCTTAGAGAAGAAATGACTAACTAGCACAGCACCAACCAACGGGCAAAAAAGTCAATTCGGCGAAGCTTTCCGGTCAATAAGCCAATAGATTCTTTTACAGGCATTCCTCTTAGCATCTTTGTTATACCAACAATCAATAAGACAGTTGGTTGTTACAAGGAATGCCTCTATTTTTGATCCCTACCCTACCTTATGCCCCTTAACCCGGGGCATTTTTTTATCGGGTATACTTTACACTGCCGGTAATGCTCTTCCATTTGTCGGTGCGAAAAGGTTCGGCCGGAAAGCCCTCTTTGTTGAACAAGTTGGCATCGCCTGCATCATCGGCCCAGGCATAGCGAACCGCCACTGGCTGGCTGACGGCCGCACTCTCTAACACTACTTTCCCGTTTTCGATCCAACCCCGCGCATAATGAAACTGCTGATCTGCTCCCGCGATTTCAAAACCACGCAGGTAACCATATTTATCTGGCGTGCTGAGGCCGCTGCCCGTTTCAGTATAACTTAGTAATACTTTATTGCCCTGCACTTCGAAACTGCTGAGTGCCGGTCCGCCCGCAACCATGTTTACCTTATAGGTCTGTTTTAGCGCCACCGCAGCCAACCGGGCACCTACATCTTGTTTGTTTTTCGGATGGATATCGTTTCGCTCGCCAATATCGATGGTCACCGCCATACCGGTATTCGGCAAAGCGCGGGTTGCTGTTTGTGATTCGCGCAATTCTGCCCAGGTGCTGCCCTTTTGGCTGTCGCCATCCAACGAAATAAAACTCGACAACTGCACGAAGTAAAACGGAAAATCACCTTCGTTCCATTTTTTCCGCCAGTCGTTGATCAGCAACGGAAATGCTTTTGCATACTGTGCAGCACGGCCGGCATTGTTTTCGCCCTGGTACCAAATGGCACCCCTGATGCCATAGTTGATGAGGGGATTGATCATCGCATTGTACAGCAACGACGGATAACTATTCGGTCCCACACTGCGTTCGGCGCCAACAGCTTTTTCTACCTGGAATTTCCATGACCCCGCCAGCGGAATAAGCTTGTTGTCGGTCACCAAGCCCACGGTTTCGGGTTCGCCCCAAATGCCACCACCGCCACCGGTATCTTCTACACGAACCGCAATGGTATTTTTGCCTTCCTTTAATACACCGGCCGGCACGGCATACGCACGTTGCAGGTTGTAGCCATTGGTGCCACCTACCGGCACCCCATTGATCCAGGCTTGGTCGTTATCGTCAATTTTTCCCAACAATAATTTAGTAACGCTGGCTGCCGTCGCTGCATCAAGTGTTATTTCGCGGCGAAGCCAAACGATGCCGTCAAAAGTTTTCAGTTGTTGCTCTTCCCAAAAGCCGGGCACTGTCATCTGTGGCCATTTGCTATCGTCGATGAAACGCGCTGAAAAACCGCTTGCCCGCGCCGGAGGGGGATAATTGCCCTGTATAGATTGCACCAGGGCATCGGTCGCCTTCGCCTGCAGTTTCATCATGGAATCGAGGTTCAATGAAGGCAGCTTTCCAATGGTGGCCGCAAACTCATCGCTTTGTTGAAAGGCATCGCGACTGATCCAGGTTTCTACATCGGTACCACCCCAGGAACTATGGATCAACCCTATGGGCACTTTTAGTTTTGCTTGTAACACACGCGCAAAAAAATAACCAACGGCCGTGAACGAACCGGTATTGGCGGGATCAGCCTTTTTCCAAACAGCGGGCTGCACATTATCGAGTGGCTCACCGGCCACCGCTTTGGCTACCTCGAAATGTCTGATCTGGTCATTGGCCGATGCGGCAATTACGTCTGCTGCCTGGTTGCTCATGGCGACCGGCCACTCCATATTTGATTGTCCGCTGCAAACCCATACTTCGCCGACCAACACGTTTTTCAATATGATCGTCGACTTGCCCCTTACTTCCAACACATAGGGCCCTCCGGCCGCTTCCGGATTCAGCTTTAACAACCAACGGCCATCCTTAGCCGCTTTTACTTTTTTCGATTGTTCATGAAACGAAACCGTGATGGTTTCATTCTTATCGGCCCAACCCCAAATGGTTATAGGCATATCGCGTTGCAGTACCATGCCATCGCCGAAAATATGTGGTAGGCGGGGTGCAGCCTTGCCTACCATCGCAGACAAAAGCAATACAACGAGCAAAAGTTTTTTCATATCTCGATCTTTTCGGAACTGAAATGTACACCAGAATTCATCAGTAACCATGCTGGCGAGGTCTGGCTGTTAGAATTGATCTCCCACCAGGCTGCATGGTGCGCCTGGTTTTATGCCCACGGTCACCCGACTGCCAGGCGCCGGCGGCGGCACCGAGGTATGCAGCCGTATTTTTTCGCCTTCTTTCTCCAATACCCACTCATGACCATAACCCAGAAACCTCGATTCAACAAAAACACAGTCGATACCGCCCTCCTGCCCCTGCAGCAATGGTTCAAGGTCTTCCGGGCGAACCAGTCGCCGAACTCGTTCGGTGCTGAACAAATTGTATTTACCAAACAGTCGCGCCACATACCGGTTTACCGGATGCTGATAGATTTCGGTTGCGCCTGCCCGTTGTACCAGTTTTCCCGCTTGCAATACGATGATGTCTTCGGCCCAGGCTAGGCTATCGGCCGGATCGTGCGAAACCAATATGCAACTGCAGCCAAGTTGTAGCTGCATATCTGCCAACACGTCCCACAACTGGTCGCGATTGAATCCATCGAGGTTGGAGAATGGTTCATCCAGCAACAGTAACCGCGGGCCGCCCAATAGTTGTTTCGCCAGCGCAATACGTTGCCGTTCACCACCCGAGAGTTGGTCTGTTTTTCGGGTGATCAAATGATCCACGCGACAAATTTTCAATACATGATCCAAAAAAGCGGGCGCCAGTTTATTGGCATAGTCGAGTATATCGTGTACCCGGTAATTGTTGTGCAATTCGAAATGCTGTGAGAGATAGGCAATTTGCGGGTGACCGGGAATCAGTTTCTCTGCCGCGCCGGGTACTCTTTTTTCTTCGAAATAAACCGTGCCTGCCAACGGTTGCAAGCGTCCGCCGATCAATTTTAGCAAACTGGTTTTCCCTGAACCGGTTTCACCGGCAATGGCCAGCTTGCGAAACCGGCCTAGGTTAAAAGAAATATCATCAACTACTTTTCGGTTGACATAGCCAAACGACAAACCCTGTACAGCTAAAAAATCCATGCGCCAAAATTAGGCATTGCCAAATGCACGCCACCCGTCTTATTTTTACCGGATGGATTATTTCAAAAAGCTCCTGGCCTTGATTCGGCAGGAGCGGAAAGAAGACCGGTTGAACTGGCTGGAGCAGGCGAAATACGGATCGGTCATGGAGCGAAGAACCAATGGCACTGCCTGGTACCCGGTAGCCATCAGGGGCGTTGAACCTGGCAAGGGCGATTACCTGAGTATTGAATTGGAGCGTACCACCCACCAGGACCTGGTACACCAGTTTCGCAGTGGCATGCCGGCTGCCCTGTTCTCCAATCACCAGCCCGATACCAACCGGTTAGATGGTTATATCAGTTGGTTGAATGGCAACCAGCTTCGGTTGTCCCTCACCGTTGATGAGTTGCCGGACTGGACCCGCGATGGGAAATTGGGTATCGACCTACTGTTCGACGAAAACAGTTATGACGAAATGGAGAATGCGCTGAAAGAAGCCGAGCGTCGGCTCGACAAACGGGCTGAGGGCAAACTGGTGCGCATACTCACGGGTGTTGACGCACCAGCAAAACTGTATGCCACCAAGCCAATAACGATTGAATCCCTGAATGCTTCGCAAGCCGCCGCCGTATCGGCCATTCTCGAATCGGAAGATATATGCATTGTTCATGGTCCGCCGGGCACCGGCAAAACCACCACCCTGGTGGGAGCCATCCGCCGCGAAGCGGCAAAAGGCCAGGTATTGGTTACCGCACCCAGCAATGCAGCAGTTGACCTGCTCACCGAAAGATTGCAGGCAGCCGGCTTGCAAACAGTACGGGTCGGCAACCCGGCGCGGGTGGGTGAACGACAATTATCGTTTACACTTGACCGTAAGATGATGGCGCATCCGCAAATGAAACAGATCAGGCAGTACCGCAAGCAGGCAGCCGAGTATCGGTCGTTGGCACAGCGCTACAAGCGACAATTTGGCCGCGCTGAACGTGAACAGCGGAAAGCTTTGTTTGATGAAGCAGCTAAACTGATGAAAGAAGTGCAGCGCACCGAACAATATATTGTCAATGATATTCTCGACAAAGCGCAGGTGATTACCGCCACCCTGGTGGGCGCCAATCACTATAGCATTGAACAAAGATCATACGAGCTGGTGGTGATTGATGAAGCTGCACAGGCCCTGGAACCCGCGAGCTGGATACCCATCCTCAAAGGAAAGAAACTGGTGCTGGCCGGTGACCATTTTCAATTATCGCCAACGGTGAAATCGAACGAAGCATCGAAAAACGGATTGGCCACTACCCTCCAAGAGAAACTGGCAGCATTGTATCCTGATCGGGTGCACTTGCTCGAAACCCAGTATCGCATGCACCGCGACATTATGCAATTTTCTGCTGACCAATTTTACCAGGGCAGACTGAGCGCTGCAACATCTGTTGCTGATAAATTATTGATGAAAGACGACCAGCCAGTTTTGTTTATTGATACGGCAGGTTGTGGTTTTGAAGAGAAAAAAGAAGGCAGTAGTTCATATAACCCGGAAGAAGCCGATCTTTTGTTTACGCAGCTTGAACTTTATCTCAACAGTGTGGCTGCGGTGTACAACCCCGAAAATTTTCCATCAGTGGCCATCATATCACCCTATCGGCAACAAGTAGAAGTGCTGAAAGAAAAACTATTGGAGCGAAAAAACAACCCGCTGTTTGCGGCGGTCACCGCCAATACGATCGATAGCTTCCAGGGCCAGGAGCGAGACATTGTATATATAAGCCTGGTGCGCAGCAACCCTGATGGGGAGATCGGTTTTTTGGCCGATACCCGCCGAATGAATGTGGCCATGACCCGGGCCAAGCGAAAATTAGTGGTAATTGGGGATAGCGCCACCATTTCGCAATGGCCTTTTTATCAATCGTTTATACACTATGCGCAGGATCTCGGCGGCTATGAAAGTGCCTGGACCTTTTTATACCCATAATCCGGGCAATAAAAACAAGATGCAGGAGTTATTATTTGAGTTAAATAATCCCCTATGCAAACATTCCGCACCCTTCTCCTGGCTGCCATCAAGCATGTATTGCTTGTTTGGGGCATCGTACAAATCGTTTTGACATGGACCTTAGGTCATGCAAACGGATTTCAATTAATTGCACACTACAGTCTTGGTTTTGGACTGGTCATTCTGCACTTCTTACTGAGGGCAGGGCGATCCGAAACCGCACGCGCATGATAAAAGCCTCCGTTAAGGAGGCTTTTTTTATGGGGTATACCTGAAACGCCTTCACGGTTCTGTAAAACAAATGAGGGTATTAACCTGTTTCAGATAGCCCAATGCGATTCGGTTATTGGGTCGTAAAATGGCGTGGGCGCTAAAATGATGCCAGACTACCATATGCTGCAATAAAATGGTTTATTTTTGCAGCTCAAATCTTGTTCGAATGAAATACATCGCTACATTTTTTTTCGCTGCTGTGCTGTTAGTTGGTTTTTCTGCTTGTCAGAAAGAAATAGGTCTCGAGTCACCAATCGTTGATCCAAACAATCCAGGTTCGGGTAATACCGACAAAACAATACCAGGCACCTATGATTTTGTGGGTTTGGTCGCTACCGGCACCTCGGCCGTAAGTTATACTGCCGCCGGTATACAGATATCCTCCACCACCTATATTGATTACAAAACAAAAAACAATGCTGGTATTTGTGTGTTTACCGACAAAGACATAGCAGGTACCAATATCAAATATGAAATTGATACGACGCTCAATGTGGTGATCAAAACCACAGGACTACCCAGCGAAACGCAAAGCTTTCCTTTTGCATATACACACGGTCCGGCCAGCGCTAATAGCAGTTACACCTTGAAAGGCACCGACTCGATCGTGTTTGCCACGCCGGTATTCAGCAGCGGTGATGTGCCCAATGCAACCCTACCCAGTCCCTCTGCATCGCATATTGGCTGGTCGGGCGATACACTCATATTTACCAGTGCGTTGAAAGGCACGTACGCGCAGGAAATGGAGGGCATTCCGGTACAGCAAACCATCAACATAACTTCTCAAGTCAAGCTCAAAAAAAAGTAGGCCCGTAGGCCTACTTTGATGATGTAACCAGCTTAGTGACGATTGGGTCGGTGGTTATCGTTACGATCACGCTGGTGGTTATCGTAACGATCAGGTTGGCTATAACGGTCGTCCCGGCGGTCGTTGTCCCGGCGATCGTAATCCCGGCGGTCGTGGCGGCTGTAGCGACGATCATAACGATCATCACGACGATCAGGGAAAGGCCTCACCGCACCAGGCCGGGGCGCATCACGAATCACCATTTGGCGATTGTTCCAACCCCTGTACGAACCATAGTAGTTGCGGTAGTAGTCACCACGCATATACGGGTTGGGTTCGTTGATCACCACTTTGTACCCACTAAAAAGGTCGAAGTGACGAAAGCGGTGCGGCAGGCTTGCGGCATAGCACCAGCGGCCGCGATCAAAGTACACAAATTGCTGGCGGGGAATATTGTAGTACACATCGATATCAGGCAGGTAATAGTATTCGGCATAATCATAACCGGCCGGTCCCCACATCGGCTGCGCACCGAGGTTAACCTGAACCCCTACCCGAACCTGCGACTGCGCAGGCATAAAGGCAACCAAAAAACCGAGAACTGTCAGTGTAGTAATTAGCTTTTTCATAATGGGCTATTTTACTAATTGGACACACTAACGAATGTTAGGATTAATCGACTATTGCTAAAGAAATGCAAATATGTTTTAACCGCTATAACACCATTTTTTGGAACAGGTCATTCACGGTTTTTTGGAGGTCTTCGCTGAAGCCAATATGTACTTTGGATGTTTGCACTATCGTACTACGAGTAGCAGTTAACCAGCGAAAACGACTGGCATGATCCATGGCGCCGATGGGCCCGCCACCGGCATGGCCCATGCATACTTTTTCAAAAGATTGTAGATGCGATTGCAGGGTTTCGATATCGATCGACGGATCAAGGGCCAGTAATTTATTCATATCCACTTCCAGCCGCGCTTGCAGAAAGGCGGGGCGCTTGCAGAACACAATCACCCCAATATTGATGAACTCTTCGCGTTCTACCCGCGGCACAAAGCGAATGATTGCGTATTCAAACAAGTAGGCTGCGGGCATGTTGTGCTTCTTTTACAAAGATGGAAGAATGTTCCAGCCGCCCGGCCAGAAAATCGATATATACCTGTCGAACCGATGCCACATCACCTGCTTCATAACTTGCCAGCCACTCATCAGGCACCAGGTTTACCATTTCGGTTATACGTTCACGGGAGAAAATCTTTTTCATATGGGCATCGGCTGCTTCGAGCTCAGTAGCCAGGGGCAAGAGTACATGGTCTTTGATCGCGGTAAATGGCCGCAGCGTGTAGTCCTGCCAGTTAGACCAGTTGTGGTGAAAATAAAGCGAAGCCCCATGGTCGATCAGCCAGAGTTCCCGGTTCCAATAAAGTAAGTTGGTGTTTTTAAAAGTGCGATCCACATTCATGATCCAGGCATCAAACCAAACCAGGCGACTGGCCGTTTGCGCGTCGGTGCTGCGGCTCACAGGATCGTAGGTGATCGATCCGCTGAGGTAATGCAGCGCCAGGTTTAACCCAACACTGGCTTTCAACAAGTCTTGAATTTCTTCGTCGGGTTCGGTACGTCCGAATCCTTCATCGAGTTGAGCGAATACGATCTCTGGCATTTTAAAACCGGCCAGCCGGGCCAGTTCGCCGCCAATCAGTTCTGCCACCAGCGCTTTGGGTCCCTGGCCGGCACCGCGAAACTTTAATACATACAAAAATCCGTCTTCGGCTTCAGCAATAGCAGGCAGCGATCCGCCTTCGCGCAACGGCGTTACATACCGATTAACCGCTACCTGTCGGGGTGCTTCGATGTTAATTTCGACCATTGGCGGCAATCTACACAAAAGGCAAGAAAGCTGGTACACAAGTCTTTAGAACCGGTACGGGAAAAAAAACGTAGATCTCCGCGTAAAACCCCCTAGGCGCCCTGCCAGCGGCAAACTAGTTTCGAACTGCATTTCCTGGTAACTGTTGCCGGAACATTGAAAAACCCGACTATCCGTCCCCCGGCACGTTATTCCCTCCTATTATCCTTTGCAAAATTTGGTTGATTAATCCATTACCTGGGTCGGCATTGTACCATTTAAAACTTGTTTACAATGTTCGGGTTTCAAGTATTTCGCATCTGCCTGCTTTGCAGCTTTTTGATCAGTATGTCTGTATCTGCAGGCAGCCTTCACACAGTAACACCCATGGTGGCTACTGCTGTTGAAACCAGCTCTTCGCGCAACGCGCAAGCCGCCGTATTTATTGAATCTTATTTACGGAGCAATACAGAAACACTGTCGGCCATTCGGAAAAAAAGCAAGCCCACATTTCGCGCTATGGACAAACTGTTGCGCAAGTATCAACTGCCAACAGAATTAAAATACCTCGCCGTTGTGGAGTCTGAACTCAACAGCAAGGCCCTGTCGAAAGTTGGCGCGGCCGGCACCTGGCAATTGATGCCACAAACAGCGCGTGAACTGGGATTGGAAGTAAGTGATAGTGTTGACCAGCGAATGAATGTACACATGAGCACCAAAGCGGCTGCATTGTACCTGCGCGATCTGTATGGTGAATTTGACAACTGGCTATTGGTGCTGGCAGCGTATAACTGCGGACCAGGTCCTGTTTACAAAGCCATCCGCAAAGCGGGCAGTCGCGACTTCTGGGCCTTGCAACAATACCTGCCAGCAGAAAGCAGGGGCCATGTAAAAAAATACATAGCCACCCACTTTTATTTTGAAGGAAAGGAACCTGGATTTGATGCCGCTAATTAATGTCGGCGTGCGCGGCGCGTGGTGTGCGTTGCGCGTACCCGGCCCTGCGGACCTCGAACCACGGTTGTTTTACGCGTAGTTGTTGAGCGGTAGTGGCCTACAGGCGCACTGTAACGGCGGGTTACAGTTACTGAATGAACACGCGTTGGCCGATATACACGATGCGCGGCCATCATACGTGGTGCTGGGGCGATCACATAATGCGGACGATAATAGGCTTTACGCGGATGCCATACATGGAAGGCAACGGGGTGCCAGGGGCGCCACCAGCCGGGGTAAACAGCCCAACGCCAGGGCGATACCCAGGGGCGATAAGCAGGGCCATATACAAAGCGCACGCTGGGCCAAAACCATACGTTCACCACAATAGCATTGTCGATCGCTGCAGGGCCACTCACGCGCGCCTCGCTCGCATCACTATAGAAAGAAGTCTTGTCGTTGTCAGCAGGTTCAACAACGGTTTCCTGGCCATAGATATCTTCATCGCCCACTATTTGTACCGAGGCAGACGAAGCACCATTTTTCTCCAATTCAATGACTGCTACGTCCTGGCTTTCGTCGGCCGATACCAGGGCTTGCAAAACGAATGCATGTGCATCCCCTTCGGTTTTATCGATCACGCGGATATAGTCTATCTGGCCATCGCCATTCAGGTCGAGGTTGTTTACGTCGTTGTTCTCGGCATTGAGTTTTTTCTCAAACTCCTCGATTGAATTTGATTTGGAGAATAGATCGAGGGCGGCTGCCAGGCTAAAATTATCGCCCGGCAAACCGGTTGAATCGGTATTATCCGATTGAGCAGATACCGCGCTGTTCAGCAGCAATGCTGTAGCTATAAAAGCGGCAGTTTTAACGATTGAATGCATACGATTAGTGGTTTTGTTACGTATTGGACTGTGGCAGCAAGGCAAGGTTTAACCTTGGCCACGGTTGTTTAACGCAAAAAAAGGGGCCGCATTGCTGCAGCCCACTATCCATCATAACAAACCGTAAATAGTTATTGGTTATCGTTTGCTTCTACTGTCCCATTCACGATATACTTGATTTGCACGGCCTTATCGCCGGTGGCACCTGGTTTACCGAGTAATAATACGGTGTACACTTTGTTGGCCTCCAATTCGACACTGCGGCTGGTATCGATACCAGTACTGACTTTCACCGACACGGTGGTATTGCCTGCAGCCAATTTGCTGAAGCCCGATACATGGGCGAACGCGGCTGCTTCACTTACCACATCAGCACCAGCCTGGTTGAATTTTACCAGTGGTTGCTGGGTACTGTCGCCAATGGCATTGATATAGCGAACAAAGGCATGGCCTGCATCATAGTTGAGGGTATCGAGGTGATCGTTCACCACAACTGTTTTGTAATTACTATCGGCACTTACCACAAACAAAGAATAATATTGGCTGTCTACACTCACGAAAGGAACTTGTTGTGTAAGTACATTACCTGAATAATAATCATACGCCCAGGCCGTGCGATTACCAACATAAATGGGCAGGTAAGCTCCCGTGAAATTGGTATACAGCAAGGGTTGATTCACCAGGTTATTGCCATCCAATCTGATACCAACTGCATCTGCATCGGCTGCCAGGTTAAACGCCATCAATCCGCCTGAAGGAATTACTGTTTGCGAATCATTGTTTTTCATGCAGGCGCTAAATACCAACGATAGCACCAACAAGACGGCAGTTCCCTGCAAAAGTTTCTTCATATACTTAAATTTTAAATGAGTCGTCTAAAGTTGTCAGCCCTTTAGACACATGCCATTGACCGATGGTTTAATGGGATCGTTGCTTATTATTTTCCTTTAGGAGCTTCTTAACAGTTAACTGTCGTATATACCCAACAATCCGTACAAAAGAAAACGGGGATGTGTATTTTACGATACAACATCCCCGTTCATTAAAAAAAATACGCTTATATTTTCACCCAGGCTTGTTTTTTATTGCTTTCAATAATGCGCTCACAGATCAACAATTCACGAAGTCCGTCGGCAAATGTGGGAAAGCTTGGCTTTTCCGGTTGTTTGCCCGCCGCAACAGCCGCATAAACTTCTTTGAACAATTGTTTGGAGGTATCGGGAAATCCTTCGTTGTGACCACCGGGAAAACTCACCAGGCTCGCTGCTTCTGCATATACAAGCGATGGATCTTTCATCAATACCTGGTTGGCTGTTTCGCGCTTGCCCAACCATACTTCATTTGGTTTTTCAGAATTCCATTCCAGGTTTGATTTTGATCCGGAAATTTCAACATTCAATCTGTTCTTGCGACCTGCTGCTACCTGGCTTACTGTTACCACGCCTTTATTGCCATTGTCGAATCGCAGCAATACGTTGGCATGGTCTTCGGTGTTGATGGGAATTTCGTCGTAGTCGTCGGCCGATAGTGTAACATTTGAATACGTCTCCACTCTTTTTTTCGGCTTCAACCTTGTTTTGTGTACGGTAGAAAAATCGGCCATCACTTCAACAATCTTTAAACCCGTTACATATTCGATCACATCCAGCAAGTGTGAACCGATATCGGCCACGGCACGCGAATCGCCGCTCTTGTCTGGTTCGAGTCGCCAGTTATAATCGTTCTGCAGAAAGAGCCAGTCTTGCAGGTAAGACCCCATCACCGAATAGATGGTACCAAGATCGCCTTTTTCGCGCATGGTTTTCATTTGCCGAACCAGCGGATAATAACGCAGGTTAAAATGCACCGCATTCACCAGTCCTTTCTCTTTGGCAATCTTAACCAGTTCTTCTGCTTCTTCAATTTTAGTAGCGAGTGGCTTTTCGCAAACCACGTGTTTACCCGCCAGCAGCGCAGCTTTTGATTGCGAGTAGTGCAGAAAATTAGGCGTACAAATATGGATACAACTGATATCGTCCTGCTTCAGTAATTCGTCGAACGTATAAGCTCTTTCAATGCCCAGCTGATCGGCTTTTTCGCGGGCCAGCTCGGCGGTGGCTTCGCAGAGTGCCGCTACTTTAATATTGGGAAGGCGCCGCAGCGCTTCGATATGGGCCGGTCCGATAAAGCCTGTGCCCACAACAGCAACGTTGATGATTTTCATACCAGAAAAATTTGCGAGTGAATATAGGCCAAATCGGCAAACTTCGGTCAAAACTTAATCGGCGGGTCAAATGCGCTCCAACTCAATCATGCTGAGAAAGGGCTTTTTTAAACGCAGGTCGAATAGTGCATTTCGGGGGATGATATGCTTGTGCAGGCCAATGAGCAAGGCCATGGTGAACAGTACCCCGGCGGGAATGGTCATGTCGTTGAACAGGCTGCCGAAATCGGTCATGCGCGCGCCCTGCAGGTCGTCGGGGTGATACAATACATCTACCACCTGCCCTTTTGGTAACAATACATTCGACGAAGAATTAAAATAACTGGTATCGCTGCCGGCTGCGTAGTTGATCACCGAATACACGCGCTGCAATTGGCCCATCAGTTCCTTGCCATGAAAAAGCACGCGCCCCTTGGTATGCGTAGCCGTGAGCACCCACCACATTTTGTATATCACCAGCGGGGAGATGGCGAGAAGCCAGATTAAAAGCAAAAAAGGCCATTTTCGGAGGCGCATAGCTTGGATTTGCAGCACAAAGTACAACTCTGGTCCGGCATCGGCAAGCATGGCTGAAATATGCCAATTACGGGCAATCACGTAATTTCATCGCTCGCAATTGCAATATGTCTAAAAAAGTTTTGGTTGTTAAGCTGGGCACCGCCATCATCAGCGACCGCGCCGGCAATATCGACAAGAAAATTATTCGCAAAGTAGCGGCAGAAATTGCGGCTTTGTCGGGCCGGTACCAGGTGGTGCTGGTATCGAGCGGGGCTGTTGGCAGTGGCAAGAAATTCATTCCGCGGTACAAGGGCACGCTGTCTGAACGCAAGGCCGCGGCCGCAATCGGCAATCCCATCCTGATACAACTCTATCACCACTATTTTTCACAGTATGGCATAACCGTAGCGCAGGCTTTGTGCGAACGCGTGCACTTTTCGAACCGACCACAGTTCCTGCAACTGAAAGAAACCTTTGCCACGCTCTGGGCCAACAATATCGTGCCCGTGGTGAATGAAAATGACCTGGTGAGCAATATTGAGATCAAGTTTTCTGACAATGATGAACTGGCCACCTTGCTTGCGGTGGGTTTTGACGCGAGTGGCTTGCTTTTGTGTACGTCTGCCGGCGGACTCCTCGACGACCATAAAAAAATCATCCCACTGGTACCAAAAGTGGATGCATCGGTGATGAAATATGTAGACAGCAGCACCAGTGGTTCGGGACTCGGTGGCATGTTGTCTAAGCTGACGTTTACGCGGCTGGCGACGTCGATGGGTATACCGGTGGCCATCTGCGCACTCAAAGGCGACACCCCATTACAAGATGCCCTGGCAAAAAACAACGGCACCTGGTTTGACGCAAAGCCATCGAACTTGCGCAACCGGCAAAAATGGCTTGCCAGCGGATCGCAAACCATTGGCAGCTTGCAGGTCGACAAAGGCGCTTACAAGGCACTGCTGGCGCGTAAAAGCCTGCTCACAGTAGGCATCCAGGCCGTGACCGGAAAGTTTATTGCCGGCGAGGTTGTGCAGTTGAAAGATGAAGAAGACAAATTACTTGGGGTTGCCAAAACAAAACTGGACAATACCCAAATTGAATCACAATTAAACAACCGGAATGTAATCGCCGCACATGCCGACGACATCGTTCTGTTTTAAAAAATGTCTATTAACAAAGCCAAGTTTACTACTGCTACCGTTTTTTCGCAGGCGGTTGGGGCTAAAACCTCCTTGCAATTGGCTTCGAAGGCAGCCATCCGCAAAGCGCTTCTGCAAATGGCTACACTATTACAACGCCAACAGCAAAGCCTGTTGGCCGCGAACAGCCAGGACCTGGAAAAACAGGCAGCGAACAATCCAAAAAACGATCGACTGTTACTGACGCCCGAACGAATTGATGCCATTGCAGCCGCAATCCGGAAGGTGGCCGAATTACCTGATCCCACGGGTGAAGTATTGTTGCGCAAGAAACTGCCGAATAAATTATTGCTTCGAAAAATTACCGTGCCCCTGGGGGTGGTGGGTGCTATTTATGAATCAAGACCCAATGTTACTTTCGACATTGCGGCCCTCTGTTTGCGCAGCCGGAATGTAGCCTTGTTGAAAGGCAGTACCGATGCCTGGCATACCAACCAGGAAGCGATCCGCCTCATCAAGTTGGCGTTGGTGGCTGCTAATATCAATCCCGATGCTGTTACCCTGCTTCCACCCGATAGAGAAGTGGTGGATGAAATGCTGAAAGCCACGCAGCATATTGATGTGATCATCCCCCGTGGTTCCGATGGCCTGATTCAGTACGTACGCAAAAACAGCCTGGTACCTGTTATTGAAACTGGCGCCGGTGTATGTCACGTATATGTACACACGAAAGCTGATTTGCAAAAAGCGGTTGATATTGTTTTAAATGCAAAGACCTCCCGCCCATCGGTATGCAATGCGATGGATACGGTGATTGTAGACAGGGCTATCGCCAAAAAATTCCTGCGAAAACTGGGGCTTGCTTTTGCCAAAGCGGAAGTAAAATTATTGGCCGACCCCGAAGCATTTGATTTGTTGGCCGGCTATCCGCAGCTTAACAAAGCAAGACCCGAAGATTTTAGTCGCGAGTTTCTTAGCCTGACTGCTGCCGTAAAAATTGTGGATGATTTTGAAGCGGCCCTGCAACATATCCAGCATTATTCCACCCGGCATTCTGAAGCGATTGTTACTGAAAACAAAACCATCGCTACGCAGTTTTTGCAGTTGGTTGATGCCGCGGCTGTTTATGTAAATGCCTCTACCCGTTTTACCGATGGCGCGGTATTTGGTTTGGGTGCTGAAATCGGTATTTCGACGCAAAAATTACATGCCCGCGGACCTTTCGCACTGGAGAAACTGGTCACTGAAAAATGGCTGGTAACGGGCAATGGCCAAACAAGATGAAAACAAGTAGCCTGCTGCTTATGTACGATGCCTTCTGCGGTTGCGCGTAACCGTTGGCTACGCGCAACCAGCACAAAGGATCTTGCCCGGTATTATTTTGCCGGTGTGAGGATGATATTACGGTATTCGATGGGACCATGGTCGCCCTGGATATAGATGGGGCCTGGTGCACCTTCATCGCTGTCGAGCGCACCACCGGTGATGCCCGGAATGGTCTGCTTGCAAATGATTTCTTTTCCGTTGGCCACAATCGTTACCTGACGGCCTACCAGGGTGATATCATAGGTTTGCCACTCTCCCGCTGGCTTAGCAGCCATTTCACTGGGTGTGAGAAACCCGTAGATGGCGCCCATATAATCTTTCTGCGGACTCTTACCATAGCTGTCTTCAATCTGCACTTCATAGCGGCCGCGCAGGTAGATGCCACTGTTGCTGCCCGAGGGACAACGAAATTCTATGTGCAACTTGAAGTCTTCAAATTTTCTTTCGGTGATCAGGTTGGCGCCGCTTTTCGGGCTGTGCAAAATACCACCGGGTTCAACCACCCATTGGTTTTCGCCGAGCGCTTTCCACCCACTCAGGTCTTTGCCGTTGAATAGTTTTATTGGCGCGCCCCAAACCGGTTGCTTGGCGCGAACCAATGAGGGTGCGCGGTGGGCCGACCAGGGATAGGTTTTCCCATCGGCTGCACGCAGGGTGCCCAACAGCGTGTCTGCTTGCAATACGGCATCGATGATCAGGTCATTGTCTTCCTGCTCCCATTGCGGTGGCAGGCTGAAATGCAATTTGTTATCGTGAAATTCAATCAGCGACACCGGTCTTGCACTTCCACTGATACCTACATAAGAACCAACCAATCGCTTATGGCCGGAATGATATACTTCCAGCCAACTGGGTTTGACTTGTCCGTTTTCCATGATGGTAACGTCCCAGCGACCTTCAATTTTCGGGTCGGCATAAACAGCCTCGTGGGCGCTGGCAAAATGGCCGGCCAGTAGCAGACAAAGCCCGGGCAGCGCACGCTTACAGGTAGAAAAAAACTTCATGTGAAATTGTTTGGTTCAAATGTAATTGATTTGGTCAGTTGGGCAATACCTCATCGGCGAGATATAAAATCGACTCATAATTGGCACCAACCGCTTCGGTCATGGCCATTTCGCAGGTCTTGGTCGATGAATAATAACCGTCATAAGCCTGCTTTTTCACCTCGGCAGCTTCAGCCCTGGTGGCAGCTTCGGTCAGTTCGGGGAACAAAAACCCGCGATCACCCGCCATGCCACAACAGCCACTGTTCAGTGGAATGGTCACTTCTCCAGCGAGGTAAGTCGCTACGCGCCGGAAGGTCTTTTCCGTACCCATCTTTGTCAAGGAACAAACCGGGTGCAACATAATTTTTCGGTTAGCCATCACCGTTGGCTTTCTCTTTTGAAGCATCTCATCCAAAAAGCCGATGCTATCTACAATACGCAATTGCCTGAATTTTTCCAGGCTGGCCGCCGGCAAAACCATGTCGAGGTGCAATAAGGTGTGCGTACAAGAGCTAACATCCATCACAATCGGCCACTTCCCACCATCGCTGGCTTCCCAAAGCTGGGCCAGGGTTTTTTCTGCGGTATATTGAAATGCCGGTCCATAGCCTTTGGAGGAGAAAATCTGCCCGCAGCAACTACCCTGCAAATTCGCCGGCATCTTTAACTGCACGCCCAGTTTCCCGGCCACACTGATAAAAGTTTGCTGCAAGTCTTTTTTCCCTGCTACGCCGGTGCCCATCAACCGACTGATACAGGCAGGAAAATACACCCAGGTGTCTGCATTATTTACCGTTGGTTCTTTGTAAACCGTCGGTTCCTTGTAATGAATACGGGCGGCTGGTTTCCCCAACTGGTTGGTCCACAGTGGAAAAGCAGGTATCAGCTTGCGCATTGCCCTGGTAAGCCTCGGCATGAATTGCTTGCCGGCTATTTTATTCACGGCATTACCCGTCGACAACCCAACGCGAACCATCGATTCTACTGCTTTAAAATGACGGGCTACCCACAAAGCCATCCTGTTTGCTGTTGCGTTGTGTTGTTCGCGTCGCAACCGTTTTACAAGGTCGCCGGTATTAATGCCTACCGGACAGGCAGCGCCGCACAAGCCATCCACCGCACAAGTATCGAGGCCATCGTATTGGTATTCATTCAACAACCTGGTATAGTTGTCGGTATCATTTTCTTTGCGATACTGTGCCAGCGCTCTTCGAACCACAATTCTTCGTCTAGGCGTAAGCGTTAGATCACGGCTCGGGCAACGATGTTCACAAAAACCACATTCGGTGCAGATGTCCACTTCTTTTTCGACGGTGGGCAGCGGTTTGAGATCGCGAATATGTTGGTTCGGAAAATCAGTGATGATGACACCGGGATTCAGTAGATTGCCCGGATCGGCCGCGAACTTGATGCGTCGCATGATCTCATAGGCTTTGCCACCCCATTCCGTTTCCACAAATGGCGCCATATTACGACCGGTGCCATGTTCAGCTTTCAATGCGCCATCATATTTGTGCACCACCAGGTGAACAACGGCCTGTAGAAAGCGATCGTAACGCGCCACTTCGCCGGGCGCTTCAAAATCTTGTGTTATCACAAAGTGCAGGTTGCCATCTTTTGCGTGACCAAAAATGATGGCTTGTTCATACCCAAATTCAACAAATAATTTTTGCAGATCGAGCACCGCCTCACCCAACCTTGGTAGCGGCACGGCGATGTCTTCCAATATCACGGTGGTGCCAGAAGCACGCACTGCTCCTACCGATGGAAACATGCCTTTCCGCATTTTCCAAAGCAGCTCCCGTTCATACGGATCGCTGGTAAAAACAGGTGGGTTCAGCAAAGCATACTGCGAAGTGCTCGCCAAAAACTGGTTCAGCTTTCCTTCTAATATGGTAGGATCGGCTTCCTGAAATTCTATCAACAAGGCAGCAGTTGCTTCAGGCAAAGTTTTTAACAGTGGGTCCATACCTGCCTGGTTGTCAACCGAACGCAAGGAGGCCCGATCCATCAATTCCACCATTTCAGCGCCAGCGGCAATCAGTGGCTCGATCGCTTTACAAGCCGCAAACACATCGCTGAAATACAACATGGCCGTGGCTTTGCAAGGATGGTCGGGAATGGTTTGCAGTTCTGCTTCAGCGATAAATGCCAGTGTACCTTCGCCACCAATCAACAGGTGAGCGAATATGTCGAGCGGCGCCTGGAAGTCGATAAATGCATTCAATGAATACCCAACCGTGTTTTTGGTTTTGTATTTGTGTCGAATGCGCTCGTATAACGCGCTGTCGTTTTTTATTTCTGTTTGTATTGCCAACAGCTCGGTCGACAACTCCTTGTTCTCGGTTTCAAACCGCAGGGCATCGTCCGGTACAGCCGTATTGTATTGCCGGCCATTGACCAGCATAAAGCGAATATGCTTCGTGGTATGGTAAGAATTGTATTGAACACCGCAGCACATGCCACTGGCATTGTTAGAGAGAATACCGCCCATCATGGCCGATCCAATACTGGAGGGATCGGGACCAATTTTTTTTTGCAGCGGAAATAATTTTGCATTCACCATACCACCGGTAATGCCTGGTTGCACCCGCACACTGCTACCATCGTTATCGATCGTACATCCTCGCCAATACTGGCTGAGGTCAACCAGTATGCCATCGGTAATGGCTTGCCCCGATAAGCTCGTACCACCCGCCCTGAAAACAATGGGCGTTTTTGTTTGCGCAGCAAGCTGAAAAAAACGGCTGATCTCTTCTTCATTGATCGGCAGTACCACCACGAGCGGTATCAATTGGTAAAACCCCGCGTCTGATGCATACGATACCCTGTCTACCAACCTTGTTTTCATTCTCTGTGGCGGAAGAAATTCTGCCAGTTGCTGCAACAAATCCATACAGCAAATTACTACAATAGAAATTAGTAGGGCGACGGACTTACAGCCGACCACCCACCATCAATCACCAGGGTTTGTCCGGTGATATGCCTGGCGGCGGAGGAGACCAAAAAGCAGGCAGCGGCAGCCATATCCGTTGCTGTGCCCGGCCGGCCGAGGGGCGTTATGCGCGACCAAACAGATAGATAGTCGGGGTCGCCCGCCGTTCTTTCTGTCATGGTTGCGCCGGGCGCGATGGCATTCACCGTGATCTTGTATTTCGATAATTCGATCACCAGGTTTTTCGCGAGCATTTCAATGGCCGCCTTGGTCATACTATAAGCCGCCAGGTTTTCATGCGCCTGGTGGCCGGTTACCGACGACATAAAAAGTATGGATCCACCCTCAGGCTGCGTCTTCATGTATTGAGCGGCCGCCTGTGCCAGGATAAAACTACCGCCAATATTGGTATGCAATACTTTGTAGAGCGAGGTTTGCGGGTAGTTTAAGAAATCACCAAACAAAGTAATACCGGCATTGGCAATGGCTATATCGAGCCGGCCTTGTTGCAAGCCAATATCTTGAATCATTTGCTGCACGAAGCCCTGGTCACCCGCATCGCCCGGCACAGCTTTACAAACAGCGCCTTCCGCCGTGATTTTTGCAGCGGCCACCGTTGCCAGTTCGGCATCGAGATCATTCAGGTAAACAATTGCACCGGCCAGCGCTAGTTGTCGCGCTATTTCAAAGCCAATGCCCTGGCCAGCCCCGGTGATCACCGCTGTTTTACCTGCAAAACCTGCTGCCATAATTATTGTTTAATGCGAATCACGCAGTACTTCACTGCCTGATTTTCCTTTTAAAAAATCGAAATCAGCGCCGAGATGCGCCTGCTCCACCCGCTGCGTATATAATTTCGCATACCCACGCTCGAAAGGATTGACAGGTGCCTGCCAGTTGCGGCGACGCTCTTGCAAAACAGCATCCGTAACCAGCCATTCGAGGGTGCCCGCCTTCACATCAAGTTTAATACGATCGCCATCGCGCACCAGGGCAAGGTTGCCGCCAATGGCTGCTTCGGGCGACACATGCAATACCACCGTTCCGAAACCTGTGCCACTCATTCTTCCGTCTGAAATTCTGACCATGTCGGTAATACCCTGCTCTAATATTTTTTTTGGCAGCCCCATATTGCCCACTTCGGGCATACCGGGATAACCCACCGGGCCTACATTTTTCAGCACCAATACACTGTTCTTATCTACCGGCAAAGCATCTTCATCAATGCGGTTCTTATAGTCTTCGATGTTTTCAAACACGATGGCTGGGCCTTCATGCTGCAACAAATGCGCACTGGCCGCCGAGGGTTTGATCACGGCGCCATTTTCACAGAGATTTCCTTTGAGTACTACCATACCTGCCGAAAATTGAAAAGGCGCGTCGGCCCCACTGATAACAGCGGGATTATAACTGGTTGCCGTTGCAATATTCTGCGCAAGTGTTTTTCCCGTAGCGGTGACAACGCTCAGGTGTAACCGCTGTTTGATGGCAGCCATTACCGCTGGGAGTCCGCCGGCATAATACAGGTCTTCCATAAAGTACTGCCCAGCCGGCTGCAGGTTGGCCACCAGCGGCATATCCGCCGAAAGGCGACCAATATCATCGAGGGTCAAGGGCACACCAATACGCGCAGCGATGGCCAATAAATGAATAGCGAAATTAGTAGAACCGCCGATGGCCGCGTTCACGCGAATGGCGTTTTCGAACGACTCACGGGTAAGTATAGCCGAAAGTCGCTGGTTTTCGTTCACCATAGCCACGATTCTTCGGCCACTCAACTGTGCCAGTCGCTTTCGATTGGCATCAGCAGCAGGAATTGCTGCATTGCCCGATAAACTAAGGCCCAATGCTTCCACCATACAAGCCATGCTACTGGCGGTGCCCATAACAGCACAATGCCCGTTGCTTCTACACATACCAGCTTCGGCCAGGTTGAATGCTTCTTCGCTCAATTGCCCCGTTCGATATTCTTGCGAAAAACGCCAAACATCAGTAGTACCAATGTCTTTACCGCGAAACTTTCCGGTAAGCATGGCACCACCCGAAACAACTATGGTTGGCAGGTCTACACTGCAGGCGCCCATCACGAGGGCCGGCGTAGTTTTATCACAGCCGCAGAGCAATACAACGCCATCCATCGGGTTGGCGCGAATGGACTCTTCCACATCCATGCTGACCAGGTTGCGGTACAGCATGGCGGTTGGTTTGATCAGGGTTTCGCCGAGCGACATCACGGGGAATTCGAGCGGAAAGCCACCGGCTTCCAGTACACCGCGTTTCACCGACTCGGCTAGGTCGCGAAAATGCGCATTGCAGGGCGTGAGTTCCGACCATGTATTACAGATGCCAATTACAGGACGGCCATCGAAAACATCTTCTGGGAAGCCCTGGTTTTTCATCCAGGCACGATAGATAAATCCATCCTTCCCTTTTTTTCCAAACCATTCCCGGCTGCGTAATGGCATAGCATTTCATTATCGCTCTAATTTAACGATAAATCTGCGCTAAAATACTGTCGCCCACCGCGGGCCTGAAATGATTTGATTCGTAGTAATTGTACATGCTGCTGGTGAACTGATTATTACCCGTGTAATCGTACACATGCTGGGGGAAGATGTGTTCGAGTATTTGTTTGTCGGCCGGATTGAAATGAACACGTTCGTATAGCGGACTCAACACGATTTTATAGGCAGTATGGTTCCGATCCAAAATAGCACGAATACCGTCGAGCATCTGCTTCATGTTGGCATTGATTCGGGCAATGCTGTCGGTTCTTTCCGGTCGCGCTATCGAGAACATTTGTTTTCGTTCTGCATAGTATTGTTCGGGGTTTTTCGCGATGGCTTCGTCCTGGTCGAGAATCGTTATCTCATTGCTCACCTTATCATATACAATGCGTCGCTTTTCGATGTATTCTTTCATGAAAGGGCGGTATTTGTGGGTGAATTCGTAGGTGTAAAAGCTGAAAAGAAACCGCGGACTCAAATACGCCTTCAAAAACGACCACTGAAAAGCTAGTTTGCTTTCGCCAGACGTGGCCGGGTGTTTTATATAAAGCAAACCGGTTGAATTCTTATCGGTTCTGAAAGTGACATCCCGGCAAAAAACCAAGAGGGCATTGTTGATGGGCACTTTCATCGAATCAATCAGTTTTAGTTTCGTGTAGATGCCAAATATGCTTTCGGCCGATGCATCAAATACAAATGGATGGGCAGTGTCGGGCAGGTATTTTCGCCAGGAGTCCGGTCGAAAACCAAGCGTTCTTGAACTGCCAAAGATGAAAGCATTGTATTGGTTTTGCTTCTCCCGGTGCAGGAATGCTTCAGTAGAAATATAGTCGCGGTTTGGCACTACATAGGGATAAGAGTAATCAGCATACGGGCGCAGGGTTTTAAACGGATCAAAATACAGATAGCCCAGCAGTAACAAAGCGATGGGCACCATGCCAATCAACAAAAACTTCCACAGTCGTTTAAGAAATTGTAACATGGTTAAAATTGAAAATAGATGAATTGCTGTTTACCGCCGGCGAACGACAATACCGCTGCCACAGCGAGGTAGTAAAACAGCCAGCGCCAAAACAGCTTAGGAAATCGAATTTCCAATTGTGCAATGGCATATTGTTCACGCCGGCCCCACCATTCTATCAACATAAACAATACAATATATAGGATTAATACACCTGGCTTGTAGTCGGGAACCGTAAACAAAGACCGGTTGCAGATCCCCCGTATATAACCAAACGCTTGCGCAAGGCTGGCGGACCTAAAAAATATCCAGGCAAAAACGGTTAGGGAAAACGTGATGATGATCGATAAAAATTCCCGCAGCGTTGGCAAGGCCCTGTTTTGGGCAACAATATCAAGATTGGTTCTATTGGTTCGGGAAAGAATGGAGGGCATGATGAACAGGGCATTGAGAAACCCCCAAACAATAAAGGTCCAGTTGGCACCATGCCAAAATCCACTGACCAGAAAGATGATAAAAGTATTACGAACACGCATCCAGTTTCCGCCCTTGCTACCGCCGAGGGGAATATACAGGTAGTCGCGAAACCAGGTGGACAAAGAGATATGCCAACGACGCCAGAACTCAGCGATATCGCGCGAAAAATAGGGGTAGGCAAAATTGCGCAGTAGATCGATCCCGAAAAGTCGTGCAGTACCAAGTGCAATATCGGAGTATCCGGAAAAATCGCCATAAATCTGGAAGGTAAAAAACAGCGCACCCATGACCAGGTTGCTCCCAGATTCGTGGCCCGATTGCGAAAAAATCAGGTTGGCATATTCGGCACACTGATCGGCGATGACTATTTTTTTGAACAGGCCCCATAAGATTTGCCGGAGTCCGTCGATCCCTTTCTGGTACTCGAAATGCCGTTCCCTTTTTATCTGCGGCAACAAATGCGTGGCCCTTTCAATCGGACCAGCCACCAACAGGGGGAAGAAACTCACGAACACGGCATACTCTATAAAATCTTTTTCTGCAGGTATGCGACGTTTGTAAATATCAATCACATAAGACAGGCCGTGAAAAGTGTAAAACGAAATGCCAACGGGTAAAATCACCTGAAGGGTCCAAGGATTTATTTTCCAACCCAAAGCCCCCACTGCTTCGGCAAAAGAGGCAGCAAAAAAATTGTAGTATTTAAAAAAGCCGAGAAACCCCAGGTTAACACCCACGCTTAACCAGAACCAGGCTGTTCTTGCCGACTGGTTGCCGGCCGACGACATGCGGAGACCGGTATAGTAGTCGAGCAAGGTGGAAAAAATCAACAGAAAAAGAAAACGCCAGTCCCAACAAGCATAAAAAAAATAGCTGGCCGCCAATAGGAGAATATTTTGCCAACGCAGGTTTCTGTTTACCACAAACCAGTAGAGTGCAAACACGATTGGCAGAAAAACGGCGAATTGGACAGAATTAAACAGCATTTATGGGAGGTCTACATTCGTTCATCAAATCAAGCCCTTACTAAAAGATTAAAATAAGATTAAAATTTGTCATTTGTTGCATTTTTCGCTGGCAAAAGCTTATTAATGCCCAGGCACCCTGGCTTTGCAAAATCCGCACCATTCGTATAGCGCTATTTGCCAGCAATGATTTTGCTCATCTCCTACCATGAGAGATAACAAGTACAATCATGCTTTTTACCGGGGGCAACCGTACCAGGCAGTTGCTACATTTGCGGCGAAATATGTTGAAAATGGACATTTCCCGCATCAGACACGAAGGCTTGCGTTCATTGGTAACAACGGCAGAAAAAGCCGCCGCTCTTTTTGAGGATGGCATGCTGGTAGGTGCCAGTGGATTCACCAAGTCGGGCGATAGCAAACTGGTTTTACCCGCCCTTGCCGAAAGAGCCAAAACAGAAGACATCAAGATTACGCTGATGACCGGTGCTTCGTTGGGGCACGGTACCGATGGCAAGATGGCCGAAGCCGGACTGTTGCACAAAAGAATGCCATTTCAGGTGGACCCGGTTTTGCGGTCAAAGATCAATAGCGGCGAAGTATTGTTTATCGACCAGCACCTCAGTGAAACAGCCGAATTGGTGCATGGCTTTTTTCCGCCCTTAGACATAGCTGTAATTGAAGTAGCCTATATCATGGAAGATGGCAGTATTGTACCTACAACTTCGGTTGGTAATTCGGTGAGCTTTGCAGCCCTTGCCAAAAAAGTGATTCTCGAAATCAACAGCACGGTTCCTGAAAACATTTATGGCATCCACGACATATTCCTGCAAGACGACTACCCGCATCGCAATTATATTCCCATTATCACGCCTGATGTACGCGTAGGCAGAAAATCAATTCCGCTGGATCCGGCAAAAGTGGCAGCGATCGTGTTTACCGATATGCAAGATAGTCCCGCAGATATCGCCGCGCCTGATGCAAAAACAACCGCCATTGCTTCACACCTGATTCGTTTTTTTGAAAACGAAGTAGCGGCTGGTCGGCTGACTGATCGGCTCCTGCCCTTGCAGGCAGGCATTGGTAAAGTAGCCAATGCCGTGCTGGCAGGTATGGAGAAAAGTAATTTCTATGACCTTACCATGTACTCGGAAGTGTTGCAAGACAGCACTTTTGATTTGCTCGACGCCGGTAAGTTGCGATTTGCTTCGGCCTCATCGATCACTGTGTCGGAAGAATGTTACAAGCGGGTGTTTTCAAACCTGGCTTTCTACCGCGACAAGATTGTGTTGCGGCCCCAGAATATCAGCAATTCGCCCGGCTTGATTCGTCGTATGGGCATCATCGCCATCAACACCGCCATTGAATTTGATATCTATGGCAATGTCAATTCTACGCATATCGGTGGTACCCATATCATGAATGGTATTGGTGGCTCGGGTGATTTTGCGCGCAACAGCTATCTCTCTATTTTTGTAACCCAGTCCTGCTCCAAAAACGGCAGCATATCGCATGTAGTGCCGATGGTAAGCCATGTTGATCACAACGAACACGATGTGGATGTGCTGGTAACAGAGAGAGGCTTTGCTGATTTACGCGGACTCGCACCGCGAGAACGCGCTTTGAAGATCATCGACATTTGTTCGCATCCTGAATACAAAGAAGAACTACGGTCTTATTTTGAAAGGGCTTGTGCGCGTTATGAAGGACAAACACCCCATATTCTGGAAGAAGCCTTGAGCTGGCATGTCAACTACCGCGACCATGGCAATATGAAAGCCAGGGAATTGGTTTAAGGGCCAGCGGCAATGTTTTTTTTGAGCGGCAGCAACTGAACAATAAGGCGGGTATAAGGCGCCAGCACATCCCATACGGTACGATCCTGGTCATGGCCGGTTTCACCAGCGTCGATACTACGGCAACGGTCTATAATCTTTTCCGCCAGTTGATCGAGTAACCGGATATCCGTCGCCTTTTCAATGATACCGGCAATATGTCCCGCGTATACATGGGCAATGATTTCAATGGTTAAAGAGGGAACACCAAAATCGAGCGCACGCCCCTGCACTTGTTCAAACTCCTTTAATACGATTTCAGCCAGCATACGGGCACGGTCTTCAATAGCAGGCGCGATGAAAGCTTCCAGTGCGCTGTCGTTTCGGATGTGTAGTGAATGATCATCATACCGAACTTCAATCTTATGTCCGTTCAAATCGTACGACTTCAGCATATTGTCAATCCTTGTCTTTTCTTTTTTTGCGTTTCTTTTCCCGTTGATGGCCATCGTCCGAAAATTTAAAACTATTGAACGACGCAGACGTGTCGAAAAAAATTTCGGACTTCGCAAAATCTGCGTTGGGAGTTACGGCCAATTTATCGCAGGGAAAGACCAATGCTTGCGCGCCGACCTTTTTTATCCCAAAATGCCGATAGATAATTTCATATTCATCTGACACCTTAATGGTTTTGATAGCGGTTTCACAAGTGAAGCCATCGCCGCTGGAAACCACGGCTGCCATCAACATTTTATACCTGTTCAGGTAGTTCTGGAAATCAGGATGGGTGCTATCGGCAGCATAGTAGGCAATAACGACATTGAAATTGGCACGCAGCGAAACGGGCATTTCCTGCACAATGCCCAGGGCAGTATCGAGTGCTTCATTTGTTTTTTTTGCCTCCCACAATTTATTCAGCAAGGCGGTTTGCTCGTCGGCATATCCATTGTAGCCAGGCTGAAATACATAGCCATAATACAAATGACGGCAGTCTTCTTCCGTCAATGAATTGTCGAGCAACTTCCAGCGCGCCATAAGCAGCGGATAATAATACTTGCTGCTGCTATCGCTGGTAGCCTGCTTTATTTTGTCATTATCCACTTTAACAGGTGCCTGCGCCAGGGCTGTGTTCAGCGCGGCAATAACAAACAAAAAAGAAAGCAGGGTTTTCATACTGTATCGTTTTATCCTATCTGTTCAAATCAGGTGATTATTTCTGCCGGCAACAATTCTTCTTTGATTTGACCATCTACCAGGCTGACAAAATAGCTGTGACTGTTCTCCTGCTGCGACACCGATGAAACCAGCTTGCCATTTACAAAAACGAGGCCGGCCATATCGTCGCACGCATAACCCGGCATCAATTCTTTTTGGCGGATGGCCTCAAAATACATCGGCCGTCGGCCCGGTTCGCTGTGGTAATGCGGTGAATGGCTGAAAGGCAAAAAGCCAAGACATTGTACAATGGTCAGCTTACCCGGCCGCGAGTCGGTCGATCCTTCTTTAAACCAGCACAGCGAGCCGGCACTGCCGCCAGCCAGTACAATACCCTTGTCGTATGCTTTTTTCATCACGACATCAATACCCTGGTATTTCCAGATGCCCATCATATTAAGCGTATTCCCGCCACCTACAATGATGGCATCCATGAACAGTAATTGGTCTTCAAACGATTCTTTTGTATTGTAAGAACTGATATAAGTTCTAAGTACAAAAGGCCGGATGGCTTCATTTTCGCAGATGGCATACCAGTTCAATATAGCATTGGGATTGTCGCCCGTGGCCGTCGGCACAAAGCAAATTTTCGGGTTGGGTTTACCGGTGAGTTGCGCTATGTATCGCAAGAAAACTTTGTTGAAACCGCCACCAAAGGCAAAAATAGTTTTGTTGGCAGCGGGCAAAATTTTTCGCATGCAGTAAGATACCAAAAAATGAAAAGGCAACAGGGGGTGCTGTTGCCTTTCAAAGACTTTAATCTTGGACGGTTAAAGTACGTGTGATCTCAAATAAACGGTGCAGGTTTACGGCTTTAACATGGATAATTGGACTTGGACTTCAACGGTTCGGGCTGGTTTTTTGGACACTGGACTGAAATGTTGTTCTTAGGATCTATTGGACTTCAAAACAAAGAAACGCCGCTTTCGAACCCAAAACAATCGAAGGTTTTGTGATTCGCTTGTCAAATTTCAACTACGAAATAGTACTGTAAATCAGCCTCTTCGGAAAACAACCGGGCATTTCGTAAATCTACGACAGGTGTCTTTTCGACATTTTTTAACGGCGTGTTGACACCCGAAATAGTGAACTGGTAATCAAACGCAAAGGGACTTTGTTGGAATAAAAACGCGCGGGCGTTATTGATCGGTCAATTCAATTTTGCATCGCTCGTTGCGGATGATTTCCATCGATTGGTTTATTTCGAAGGCAGATTTCACGCGACTTTCTTCAGACCGGTAATACTTTTTTAATTCTTTGCGATGATAGGCTTCATAAAAACGACGCACTTCTTCCTGGGTTTTAAGCAGTAAGCCCGGCACTTGCAAAGGCTTCCGGTCTTCGTCGGTAGCCACCATGGTGAAATAGCTGGTATTGGTATGTTTTATAACACGCTGACTCGGCTGTTGTGATTCTACCCGAATACCGATGACCATGGAACTAGTGCCTACATAATTAACAGACGCATGCAGGGATACCAACTCGCCCACTTCTACCGGAGCGAGAAAATCAATTACATCCACCGATGCTGTTACACAATAACTGCCCGCATGCTTGGCGCCGCACACATAAGCAACTTTGTCCATCAAACCCATTACAATGCCGCCATGTATTTTACCACCAAAATTGGCATAGGAAGGAATCATCAATTCGGTGAGGGTTGTTTGTGATTCAGCCACTGACTTATAAATATCCATTAAACAATTGTTTCACTGATTCGCCAACAATGATAACAAATTTATACCTCGGCCTCGGTATCGAGTTCTTCGTGCAGGGCGGAAGAAATTGCTTTGAGTGTTTGTTCCTGATCGCTGCGCAGGTTATCGGGATAAACGAATTGCAGGGAGGTAACGGCGCCGGGCGATTGGATATATCGAAATTGTATGGGTTGTCCGCCGATGGTCTGCAAAAAAGCAGCCGGTCCCGCCAATGTATAGCGATCGCCTTCTACCGTAAAAAGAAGAGCTGTTTCATTAAATTGAATGGTCATAGTAGCAGTATTTGCCCTATAACCGTTAAAAAATCGTGCCGTAAACCCTATTTTGTATCTTTAAGCCTAGCATGAAATTCCTCCCTACCATATTCTTCTGCCTGTTATTTGGCGCGGGCAGGGCGCAAGCGCCGGTTACCTGGATGACGCCCACCGCCTGGAACCTGGCCACTCCCTTTACGATGGGCAGCCTGGGAAAAGACAAAAAAATATCGGTGTATGGCATGGCGGGCATGCAATCGGGCGCTTTCAATTATGGCTCGTTTTCCGCTACCGCCGTAAAACCACTCACTAAAAATTGGTTTGCTTTTGGCGGTGTGTTGACGGCGATGCCTTACACAAATTGCGCCGCTTGTTTACCGGGCAACTATCGGAGCAATTTATACCAGGTGCACGGCGGACTCATGTACACGAACGAGGCCCGCACATTTTCGGTGTCGGGATCTGTGCGTTATGGCCGTTCTAGTTTTCCTGCCTACGGCCCTCACTATGTTCCAGCCAACCACAATGCATTGTTGCCCTAGTGTATTACCTGTTTTTGTTACCCAAGCCAACGCAAGTTAACCAAGTTTCCACCGCGTTTAAACCAGGCATTTGAAAAAGCTAGTCTTATTTTTATTTTTACTCCCGGCGCTTATTGCCCATTCACAAGTGCTTTGTAAAAGAAGCGCCAAACTAATGGGCGGCCGATTTGAGATTACGGTGGTGGACAAAGATTCAATCAGTGCTGAAAATAATATCGATAGTATCATTGCCGAAATAAGCCGCATCGAAAACCTGATCTCCGACTGGATTCCCAGCACACAAGTATCACAGATCAACCAGAACGCGGGCATCAAACCGGTGCGGGTAGATCGCGAACTATTTGCACTCACCCAAAGGGCGCTGCAATTTTCACACCGCACCAATGGCGCTTTTGATATCAGTTTTGCCGCGATGGACCGCATATGGAAATTTGATGGTTCCATGACCGAAATGCCATCGCCCGAAGCCATCCGCCAGTCTGTACAAAAAGTCGGTTACCAAAATATAATACTCGACTCAACAGCGTGTACCATATTCTTACGACTGCCCGGCATGAAGATTGGTTTCGGCGCGCTCGGCGAAGGTTATGCAGCCGATCGTTGCCGGGAAATGATGCTGGCGCGTGGCGTGCAGGCAGGCATTGTAAACGCTACGGGCGATATGAGTACCTGGGGGCACCGGCCCGATGGCAAGGACTGGAATATTGGTGTTATTAATCCGTTTGAACAATCAGCCCTTATTGCCGTTGTTCCGCTGCACCAGGGTTCGGTGACCACTTCAGGCAATTACGAAAAATTTGTACTGTTGAATGGCAAACGCTATTCGCATATCATCAACCCCGCAACAGGGTATCCGGCCACTGGCTTAACCAGTGTAACGGTGTTTGGTCCCAGTACAGAAATGGCCAATGGATTCAGCACCTCGCTGATGGTGCTGGGCAGAAAAGCGGGACTTGCATTCATTCGCCAATACCCTGCCTATAGCTGCATTATGATCACAGACAAGGGCAAGGTTATCACCTCGAAAAACTTGTCGCTCAAGAAGCTCGCTAAAAAGATCAAACACTAATCGCTGCAAAAGCTGATGCAGCAAACACTATTTTAAAACTTCTGCCAGAAAAAGCAAGGTGTGTTGCCAGGCGCGTTTGGCCATCACCGCATTGTAATCGGGCGATTTCGGATCGGTGAAAGTATGTTTTGAATGTGCATAAGTGATCACTTGCCAGTCGGCATTGCCTTCGTTGAGTTCTGTGGTGAGCCTGGCCATCACCGTTGGCGTTACGCCGCCATCGTCAGCGCCGTTTTCCACCAGTACTTTTGCGTGCAGGGGTCCATTGACCCGGCTGCTGTCTTTGGCCAATCCGCCATGAATACTGACAACGCCTTGCACCGGCAATCCCGCCCTCGCCGTTTCCAGCGCGCCGGTGCCACCAAAACAATAACCAATCACGGCCAGTCGATCTGCATCAGCGCCCGCTTTTTTCAATTCATCCAACGCCAGGGCTATTCGTTTTTGATAAGCTGCAAAATCTTTCCGGTAACTGCCGGCTATTTTAGCGGCGGCAGCATTGTCGACCGGAATATTTCCTTCGCCATAAATATCGGCCACAAAAGCGATATAACCCTGCTGCGCCAACGCAGTGGCCGCTACCCGCGCTTCTTCATCAATACCTTTCCAGGCGGGCAAAATCAGCACCCCGGCCGCCTTCTTACCTGCATTAGCGGTAACAAGTCCATTCAATACCTGCGACCCGTCGGTATACCGTACCGGCTTCAGTGTTTGCGCACTGGCCAGCACCGACAATAAAACCAAGGCGACACATACGATTTGTTTGCGCATATACTCATCATTTAGTTGGTTAACTAAAGGTAGCAGTTTCCGGCCTTGTCGCGCTTTAGGGTTGTTTGGTAGACAAAATCTTTCGCCACAATTCATTTGTAAAAACCCTCACGCCTTCCGTGCGTTACTTCGACCTACTCAAAAACAACATATATGCATAAAAAATGCACGCTGGCCCTGCTGTTGGCAAGCTCACTGGTTACCGTTTCTGCTTTGGCACAAGACAATAAACAACCGCCACCTCGCCGAGACCCGGAAGAGATTTTCAAAAAGCTCGATACCAATAGTGATGACAAGATTAGTAAGGAAGAAGCCGACAAGGCAGCATTCAAAATGATCAAAGACCATTTTACCGATATCGACAGCAACAAAGATGGCTATATCAGCAAAGACGAATTCAAAGCTTTCCGGCCGAAACGTCCCGAGGGTGCACCCAATAAAGACTAGTACCATACAGAAAAAAACCCGGCGCCATCCGGTACTGGGTTTATTCTTTTGCATAGTTAAGGATCAATAAAATCGTCAAGCTTTTATGGTAAGAACGGGCACGGTCGCATTGGTTAACCAATGATTGATATGGGTGCGCCCGAACAAACGACTTAGCAAATGATTTTTCTTCGGCACCAGTAATAGGAGATCAATGTTGTGGCGGGTTATATAGTCTCCAATGGCCTTTTCAATATTGGCACCTGACAAAAAATGAAAATGCGGTTTATAGGCCTGTAACATTTTTGATAATGTCATCGATTCGGTAAGGGTTTCTTCGCTCTTCATACCGGTTGCATCGGGGTTGACATGAAGAATATGTAATTCCGGTTGGAAATTGGCAAAGAACAAGGCCAATTCTTCCAAATGCAGCGAATCATTTACTTCCCGCAAGTCGCAGGCAAAGCCCATTTTCTTAAATGGCGCAAACACCTGGTTTTTGCCGACAACAATAATCGGCTTGTTGACGTAGCGAACTGCTTCGATGGTTTTGCCGCCCAACACAAAACGCTCAAGGGCACCCATCGATTCGGATCCCATCACTACTGCCCAAGCACCTTTTTCGCGGCAATAGATATCAATACATTCTACCACATCGCCGAGTCGCTCAACAATTTCAATATCCACCTTATTGCCGGTTCGCAGTTTTAGTCGCCCGGCGATCTGTTCCAACTCTGTGGCCACCTGCTGTTCGGCATATTGCAACGACAACGACGTCACCGGAATTTCGCTCACCGTATTGGGTATTTGGAAACAATGCAGCAGCGTCATGGCTGAGCCGGTTTCCAATGCCAGGTCGGCCGCATAGTTCAATACATGTTGCGACGAGGTTTTGAGGTCGGTCGGTACCAGTATATTTTTCATCGCGGTAGATTTGATAGCAATTTCGCATTATGACAACAGCCTTTGGCTGAAAATGCTCAGGCGGAAAATTGAATTTTATCATGCTTGTACTAGATTTAGCGCATGAAAATTGGTTGGATCATTTGTTTGGTAATGTTCGGGATACTATTTGGCGCGGCTTGCGGCAACCCAGGCCCGGCGCCCATTGTTACTCCGCAGGATAGTTTGCAGGTTGCAGAAAAATACTGCGGCTCCTGCCACCAGTTTCCATCGCCCGAATTGCTCGACAGCAATACCTGGATCAAGCGGGTGTTACCCAATATGGGCTGGCGGATGGGTATACGTGCTGCCAGTGAAAATCCCTATGATTCCTTACAACCCGATGAAGCGATCCTTGCCAGAAAGCAAAACCTCTATCCCGAAAAAGCCATCCTGACAAAAGACGAATGGGCCGCTATTAATTCATTCTATGCTTCGCATGCACCCAAGCAATTGCGCGAAGCCGATTATGAGCAGCCCGGTAATGGACTCAGTCGACGCTTTCAAGCCGATGGTATTTATATTGGTCAGAAAAAGGCGCCCGATATTTCGCTGTTGTCGTACGACGAAAAAACAGCGCTATTGTATGTAGGTGATGCAGGCAACAACGTGTATGCATTCAACACCCAGTTCAAAACGGTTGGCAAATGGGCTACCCCGTCGCCGCCGGTTGCGATGCTGATCGCCGACAACCAGTTACCCGAGGTGGTTTGTATTGGCTCCATTGCACCTTCAGAGAAAAAAGAAGGTGGTTTGTATTCTTTGAATGGCGGCCAACAACAAGCTACCCTGGTTGCGGGCAACCTGGCAAGACCGGTTCAGGTGCTGCAAACCGACCTGGATAAAAATGGGGTCGACGATGTATTGATCTGTGCATTTGGGCATATCACAGGGGCATTGGTATGGTGGAAAGAGGGTGATTCAACGCAGCAGAAAATATTGGTCAACCAGCCGGGCGCCAGGGCGCTGCAAGTAACAGACATCAACCAAGACGGATGGCCCGACATCGTGGTATTGATGGCGCAGGCCAGGGAAGAATTGTTGTTGCTCCTGGCCGATGGCAGGGGTGGTTTCAGTAACCAGGTGATTGCTTCTTTTCCGCCGGTTTATGGCGTGAGTTATTTTGAGATGGGTGATTTGAATGGAGATGGCTTTGCAGATATAGTGGTAAGCAATGGCGACAATTGGGATTTATCGCCGGTGAGAAAATATTATCACGGCCTGCGCGTACTGCTGAATGACCAGCAAAATCATTTTAAAGAAGCGCAGTTCATACCGCTTTCCGGCGCGGGCAAACTGGTGATGGCTGATTTTGACCAGGATGGGGACAAAGACCTGGCGGCGGTCTCATTTTACGACGACGGCATCGACCCGGCTCGCAGTGTTTTGTTATTGGAGAACGATGGCAAAGCCCATTTTACCGGGGGATATGCGCCCAATACCGATGTGGGCAAATGGCTAACCATGATTGCCGCCGATATTGACCGGGATGGCGATACCGATATTGTGCTTGGCTCTTATTTCCACAACGGCGCAGAATGGATCAAATTGCTGGGCCAGGGTGTGGAGACTTTCCCCTCACTCGTGGTGCTTTGGAATGAAACTGTGAAACGCTGATGATGGCTATTTCTTGATTAGCTGAATCATTTCACCATTGTTTAGCTTGAGCACATACAAACCCGGGCGCAGGCCGGTTGTATTGAACTGTTGCGAATCTTGTGTAATCTGGTAGGTCTTGATAAACCGGCCATCGATCGCATACAAAAAGGCGACTGTGTTTCGCAGATCTTCATGGCCAATGGTAAGTGTAAAAGTTGTTTCCGTAATGGGGTTCGGGAATACGATTGATTTTCGATTGGCAGCGCTGCTTGAACCTGCCACATACAGTAATTTAGAATACTCGTATTTGCCGTCGATATCCACAATCTTGAGCCGGTAACGCTTCATCTGGGCGGGCTGGCTGGTTTGAAAACTATAGGTACTACCGGCGGCATTATTGCTGGAACTGACGTCGCCTATTTTTTCAAAGTTGATGCCGTCGCTGCTTTGTTCAATTTCAAAATGGCTGGTGCTCTGTTCTGCATCCGTTTTCCACAGCAAGGTCGTTTTGCCAGCCGAGTTGTTGGCGGAAAAAGAACCAATGGTCACCGGTAGTACGACTAATTTCTCCATGAAAATATTTCTGATAAAATTATCGTCGTATCCGTTGGTGGAACCATTGCGGGGTCGATGCACAAACCTTAATTCACCACTGGCAGGGGCTGCGCCAGACCAGGGAATGGACAACGTAAATGATGTCCATGTTTCCTGCGGAAAAGAGCCTGAAGGCGACAAGGTCGCCCCTCCATATGTTGTAACAGATACATTCGCAGTTCCCGATGGCGCATAAAACTGCAAATACCTGGTTCCGCCAAAATAAATGTCAAAAAACGTAAAAGCATTGCTGGCTGGATAACATCCATTACAATTGCCAGACGTGTAATCAAATTTCAACAGCACTTTGCCGCCGGTCACCACTATATCGGTTACCACTTGGTAAATCGATTGCTGGGGAACCAAAGAAGATCCGTTGTCATAGTTACCCGCTGCTCCGCCGCCGGCAGCAAACCAACCAGTATTAGATTGGGTCCAGCCACTAAGTGATGGGAAGCCCAAAACCGTAAAAGTTCCATTGTTGACGGCATTAACCTGGGCCGACAACATGGTTGTCTTAATTAGCAGTAAACACAGAAAAATGGCAATTTTTTTTTGCTTCATTTTTACACGGATTTAAACCAAGGTCAAGGCCGGTTGCTATATTAACGCTGATTCAGGTGTTTTGGTATTTTCTGTGAAAATCAAAGTTTATACAGCAAATTCAGATTCTTCACTTGATAGTAAATGCACTTACATATTATATATTATAAAATTTGTGGAAATTTTGCAGCAAAATAAGGACCGCCAGAGGCCTTAAAGTCCCCTTCATGCGGCCAAATAGGTTCATCATCAAATGGCAAAAAAAAGGGAAATGAATCATCATTTCCCCGGTGGAGCTGGGGGGAGTCGAACCCCCGTCCAAACACATTCGCCGAACGCTTTCTACATGTTTATTGATTGATTATTTGTCGGGAAGAAACAGGACAACCACCAACCGATTTTTTCCGTAGCTGGATGGTCTTAAGCAACAGTCACAGCCTTCCGTTGCAGCAGCCTGTATTTTGTTTTGAGTCGGCGGCGGAGCTTGGTAACAGACCAACCTGCTCAACGCGGCCCTAATGACTACTTAATCACTGATTAGGCAGCCATGGCATACTGAGTATTGCCATTTGAAGTTTGAATATTCAGATTAAGGTGCTAATTATCCAACGCACCACATGCTTACACGCTCAAAGAACTATGCTGTCGAAACCAGTACAACCCCGACTTACGCAACGACAAATATACGAAATTGTTTAGTTTCAGGCCATGGAAAGGATGGAACCCGCTGCCTTCTATCGGCAATTTATCAGTACCCGATCACAAGAAAAAAACCAACTACTATCGCAAAGAAAACAATTCGGTTGGTGGCGCCTGCTTTGTTTTGCCACTGGCGCCGCACTGCTCTATTTTATGTGGCCGGTCAGCATCGGCGTTGCATTGCTCGTTATTGCTTTTTTCACCGGCATTTTCCTGGCCCTGGTGAGTCGATCGGTTGCCATCCAACAACAGCTTAGTCAAACCGAAAGAGAATTACGCGTTGCCAGCGAAGAGGGCGATATCGCTGCCCACCGCTTCCAGCACCGCTTTGATGCGATTCAATACCTGCCGAAAGCACATTCCTACGCGGCGGACCTCGACATCTTTGGCAAATCTTCCTTGTTCCAATACCTGCACCGAACCAGTAGCATGCCCGGCCATGAAACATTTGCCCAATGGCTCTTGGCGCCCGCCAGCAACCCCGACATCTTGCAACGGCAGCAGGCCGCACACCAAACAGCCGCCAACCCTGAATGGAGCCTTCGTTTCCAGGCCACCGGCAACGCCGAACCCCTGGCAACAGAAACTGCGTTTACACTTGACCGTTGGTTGCAGGAGCCACCCATTTTCAATAAGCCGGTTTGGCGGATCGTTCGCATTATAGTACCACTGATCGCCCTGACCACCCTCCTACTGTATATTATTGATGTATTGAACACGCCCCGGTTCCTGGCGCTTACCGTATTATACGTGATCACCGCTTTTGCCATTACGCGCAAAGTGCAGCCGGCCTATACCCGGCTCGACAAAGCCGTTAAACAACTCGATACACTGAGTGCTGTTTTGGCCTGCCTTGAAACCAGTGGCTTTAACCAGGGAAGCTGGCGGGATTTATTAACAAGAATTGCGGTGAGCAACAATACCCTGCCCGCCTCCAAACGCATTCGTCAATTGAAACAAATCCTTGATCGCTTTGATATTCGCCTCAACCCGCTGGTGTTTATTCCGCTGAATAGTTTTTTACTCTGGGACCTCCAGGTGATGCTACAATTGGAAAAATGGAAACAAGAACAACAATCTTCCGTTCACGACTGGTTTCGGGTTATTGGGGAGGCAGAGGCCTTGAACAGCCTCGCGCGTGCGGCGTTTAATCATCCCCGGTGGACAACACCGGTTCTATCCGAAACACCCGCCTTATTCGACGCCAAAAACCTACTCCATCCGCTGATCCCTGCACAACAGGTAGTGAGCAATGACTTCGCTACCAGTGGCCGGCCGGCTGTTTCGCTGATTACCGGCAGCAATATGGCTGGCAAGAGCACTTTTTTGCGCGCCGTGGGCCTGACCCAGGTATTGGCCATGGCAGGCAGCGTGGTACCGGCCGATGCACTAACGGTGTCGAACAACCGCATTATGAGCAGTATGCGCATTGCTGATAACCTCGAAGAAAACACCTCAACTTTTTATGCCGAGTTGAACAAGCTCAAAGTGATTATTGAAGCCGTCAACCACCAGGAACCTGTTTTCTTTTTACTCGATGAAATCTTACGTGGCACCAACTCGCACGACCGGCAAACCGGTTCTCGCGCGCTTATTGAACAAATGATTCGCGAAAATGGCGCGGGACTGCTGGCCACGCACGATTTAACCCTCACAGAACTTGCCGGCAAATATCCCGGCGTCATCCACAACTACCATTTTGACGTCAGTGTAAATGGAGAAGAATTGTACTTCGACTACAAATTGAAATCGGGTGTTTGTCAAAGCATGAACGCAAGCATTCTCATGAAAAAAATCGGTATTGACATGTAGTGAATCAGCAGTGCAGGGTCTTGAACACGATGCGGTTCACCGGCATTTCAAAACTGCCCGGATCGGGGCCGCCAATCCGATCGAAAAAGATCGTTCCCTCTTCCATATTCTTCACCCGCAGAAAACCATTGTTGACACCGGAGAAACGGGCCGTGCGGCCAAATGTAAAATCGAAAATGCGCAGGTTCATGCGAATATCATTCGGGCCTTGCAGCACTTCGGGTAAGAGTATTTCCTGGTTGTATTCTTCCAGAATAAAAATGTCGGCCTCTTCGCTGATAAAATAATGGCCGCTGTACAGGCCCTCATCTACCATTTCACCATTGGGCCGGTGCAAGGAATAAATATATTTCCAGGCATCGGGTTGCACGGGCATCCACGCGGGATGCAAAGCTTCAAAAAAGCGAAGGATGAAATGGTTTCCGCTCTTAAGCGGTATAAGGATATTCTGCATGGAACAGGGTTTCTATTTCCACAGGGTACCTCAAATTAAAGAATTCTATTGAATGAACTAGAAAAGATCTTTGAAAACACGGAAAATATCAAGTCCCAACGCGTAGGCCATCAATCCAAGTAATAATACCATACCAGCCATCTGGGCACGTTCCAGGAATTTTTCCGATGGTTTGCGGCCCGATACCATTTCAATGATCGTAAAAAGCGCATGGCCGCCATCCAAACCTGGAATCGGCAAGATATTCATCAAGGCCAACACCAGTGAAAAGAAAGCTGTCAGGCTCCAGAACTGCATCCAGTCCCACTCAGGCGCAAACATCTTACCGATACTAATAACGGAACCCAGCGACTCATTCGTATTTACTTTACCACTAAAAATGAGTTTGAGTTGCAACCAATAGCCTTCCAAAGTTTCAATGCTTTTTTTGAAACCGGCCGGGATGGCTTGCAGAAAACTATAGTTGATTTCTTTGATTTCAAACTGGTCTTTCGCCGATGCAGGGTACACGCCGAGTTGTCCGTTTTCGCCAATATTGGCCGACAAATGCAAAGTATCCGCTCCCCTGCCTACTTCGAGTTGAATGGTTTTAAGCTTGCTGTTCTGCACCGCCTTTCTGAACTCATGATAGAAAGGAACCGGCTTGTTGTTCACGGCCAAAATCCTATCTCCTTTGCGCAATCCAATCTTGCCTGCCGCCGCAGTATCTACCACCGAATCGATGGCGATAAAGGGCATGCGCATATCAATAAAATTCACCGTTTTGAAATGGATCAGCTTGGCGGCAAAATCATCGGGAATTGCAATCGTAACATCCTTACCCGCTCTGTCCACTACCATTGTTTTGGCACCACCCAACACTACTTTCAACGGAATCTTATTGAATCGATCGATGTATTCACCATCCACCGATTTGATCATATCTCCATCTCGCAAGCCAATGCTTTGCGCCAGCGAATCAGTGGCAATACCGTACGTAAATTTATTGGTGGGCACGTATGATTCACCCCAATGCCAAAGCATACAGGCATAGATCAAGAAACCCAATAAAAGATTGACCGTAACACCACCAAGCATAATAATCAATCGCTGCCAGGCGGGTTTGCTGCGAAACTCCCAGGGTTGCGCCGGTTGTTTCATTTGTTCCTTGTCCATGCTCTCGTCAATCATGCCGGCTATTTTCACATAGCCACCAAACGGCACCCAACCAAGACCATACTCGGTTTCGCCAATCTTCTTTTTGAACAGGGAGAACCAGGGATTGAAAAACAGGTAAAACTTTTCGACCCTGCATTTGAACCAACGGGCAGGCAAAAAATGGCCCAATTCGTGCAAAACGACAATGATGGAAAACGACAAAACAAACTGACCGGCCTTGATTGCTGCTTCGGTCCAATTAATTGCTAACAAGGTCATAAGTCCGCAAATATCCGCTAATTTTGCGTTAGCAGAGATAAATTTTAGCCAATATACAACGGAATTACCCGGTTTATTGTCAGATAAAAAAACTCGTATATGAAAAAGCTGGCTTTGGTAGGGCTGGTACTTGTTTCTTTCGTGGCATGTATGAAAACCGATTCGTATCCCGACAATGAGGAAGTGCTTGTAAACATGAATTTTGTGACGGTGAATACGCCCGATTCTACCTCGGTGGGCGATACGGTGCTGGCACATGTAACCATTACCGGTTCCAATACCTGCACGGTATTCAAAGGCTTTAATGGAACCACTTCCGGCGCCGACCAATATGATATCCGGGCCATCGGTGCTGTTCCTGCACAGAATACGGCTGGCTGCACCGATGCGGTGATCGCCAAAGACACTTTCCTGACCATTACACCGAAAGCGCCGGCCAAACTGGTGTTTCGCTTTTATAACAATGAGACCCTGTTTCGCGCTGATACAGTGGTTGTAACGCCTTAACGACGGTTTTACAAATGAATCAGGGTGGCGGCAAATTCACGGGCTGCCGCATCTGACTCAAAATAATCTTCTAAGCTGGGCTGCGCGATAAACGGCACTTTCTCCATGGTGCGCTCCACCACATCGGTCATGTCCAGAAAGCCCACGCGATTGCGCAGAAAGGCGTATACCGCAATTTCATTGGCAGCATTCAACACGCAGGGCAGGTTGCCTCCTTTGAACAAGGCCTCTGTGGCCAGCACCAGGTTGCGAAAAGTTTTTGTATCAGGCTCCTCAAAACTGAGTGTATTGGGCTTTTTGAAATCGTAGCGTGGAAATGTATTTGGTAACCGCTGGGGAAATGCCAACGCATATTGGATGGGCAATTTCATATCGGGCAAACCCATCTGCGCTTTCACGCTGCCGTCCTGAAACTGTACCATGCTGTGGATGATGCTCTGCGGGTGCACCAGCACCTGGATCTGTTCGGGCCGCAAGTTGAACAACCATTTGGCTTCAATCATTTCCAGGCCCTTGTTCATGAGCGTAGCCGAGTCGGTACTGATCTTGGCACCCATCACCCAATTGGGATGTTGCAGTGCATGATCACGTTTTACGTTGACCAGGAAATTGGGTTTCTTACCGAGAAACGGTCCGCCGGAAGCTGTCAGGATAATTTTATCAATCGGGTTGAGGTTCTCACCTACCAGGCATTGAAAAATGGCGGAGTGCTCACTGTCAACCGGAATAATGGGCGATCGCTTTTCAATCGCTTTTTTCATGACCAGGTCGCCCGCTACCACCAGGGTTTCTTTGTTTGCCAGGGCCACAGCTTTGCCCATTTCAACGGCAGCAAGGGTTGGTTTGAGTCCGGCGAAACCAACTATGGCTGCCAGCATCAAATCATAACAATCCATGGCTGCCACTTCTTCCAGCGCTTTTTCGCCGGCAAATACCTTGGTATCGGTATGGGCCAGGGCGGCTTTTACTTTCTGGTAACGCGATTCGTCGCCGATTACCACCATATTGGGTGCGAATTGCAAGGCCTGTTGAACCAGTAATTCGTCGTTTTGTTGGGCCGTAAGCACTTCAACAGAAAAAAGCGACGGATTGGCCGCAATGACATCCAAGGCTTGTGTTCCGATTGATCCTGTAGAGCCGAATAAGGCGATTCTTTTTTGCATGATGGCACCTGTTGGCGAACAGCAAATTAAGGCAATAATTGCTTACCGATTTCAATTAGTTGTGATCAGCCAGCAGGGCGGCTATGGCCTTGTGTACGGGTGCAAAGCCGAAGCCGGCCAGCACTTCATCATAGGCTGATCTAATAGCTGCTGTGCGCAGGTTACCAATACTACCCTCGTGGGTATGCGCCAATTGCTGGGTTGGGTGAAAACTTCCCGACTCAATGGTAAGTCCCACGGTTTTATACGCATCTCTGAAGGGCATGCCTTTCAATACCAGTTCATTCACTGCTTCTACACTGAACAGGTATTTGTATTTATCGTCTTTTAGAATATCGTCTTTGATCTCAATATGCTCGAGCATCAATGTCGCCATCCGCAAACAGTCTGTCAGCGTGCCAAATGCCGGGAACAGGTGTTCTTTCAGCAATTGCAGGTCGCGGTGATAACCCGAAGGCAGGTTGGTGGTCATCAGCATGATTTCATTCGGAATCGATTTCAACTGATTACACTTGGCGCGGATCAGTTCAAACACATCGGGGTTTTTCTTGTGCGGCATGATGCTGCTACCCGTGGTTAGTTCGGGCGGAAAACTGATAAACCCAAAGTTCTGGTTGAGAAAAAGGCAGGCATCCATGCTGAGTTTGGCGAGGGTGTCGGCGACATTAACGAGCGACATCGATACGATTCGCTCGGCTTTTCCGCGGCCCATCTGCGCATATACTACATTGTTATTAAGGTCTGCAAAACCCAGGAGTTCGGTTGTGCGTACCCGTTTGATGGGGAAAGAACTACCGTATCCGGCAGCAGATCCCAGCGGATTTTTGTTAACTACCTTATAAGCGCCCTGCAGGGTAATGAGGTCATCCACCAGGCTTTCGGCGTACGCGCCAAACCAGAGACCAAAAGACGAGGGCATGGCCAACTGCAGATGGGTATAACCTGGCAGCAATTTGTCTTTATGTGTTTCGCTGAGTTGTTGCAGCAGTTGAAAAAAGGGCGTAATTGCCGCGACAAGGTCTTCGATCTGATCGCGCAGAAAAAGTTTGAGGTCAACCAGCACCTGGTCGTTGCGGCTGCGGGCAGCATGTATTTTTTTACCGGTATCGCCGAGTTTTTCGGTCAGCAAAAACTCTACCTGCGAGTGCACATCTTCCACGCCATCGGCGATGCTAAACTTGCCTTCCTCCACCTGTTGGTATATCTTTTTCAAGGCCACCAGCAGCGACTGGCACTCTTGCTTCGTGAGCAGCCCTATTTCACTGAGCATGATGGCATGCGCCATGTTACCGAGCAGGTCTTGCCGCGCCATCATGGTATCGAAAAATCGGTCGTTGCCTACCGTGAATTGTTCTACTTCACGCAGCGAGTCGGTGTTTTTTTGCCAGAGTTTCATAAGCCCAAAAAAAATCTGAATGTTTAAGGTTTAGCCGTGAGTCCAAAGTTTAAAGTCTAAAGTTTAAGGTTGCTGCCGCGTTCGAGGGCACTAGATTTATGTTGGTCATGTTGTATTGCTGTATTTTTTTTACTTCCTGATTATCTTTCTGTTTAACTTCTTTGAATATTACCTACTCTACTTTCAAGCTAGCTTCTTCATTAACTTCTAGTTTCTAGTTCTCATTAGCTTCTTCGCTTATTTCCTGGCCCTTCTTCGATTACTTCTTTGTTTACTTCCTGCCCTACTTTCTAGTCTTCTTCTTCGCTTATTTTCTGGCTCTTTTTCGAGTACTACTTACTCTAATGCCTAGTTTGCTTCTTTAATTAATTTTTAGTGTATCTCTAACCGTACTACTTCGATTACTTTTTAGATTACTTCTTTTACTAACTGCCAAAGTATTTCTAATTAGTACATTTCATTGTTTATATAGTAGGCTTTCTCACTACACATTAAATCTGTTATCACCACTTAACCATGTTATAATGCCATAATAACCAGGTCTTTTAGCTTATTACTTCCAAAAAATCTCTTTTTTTTCACTTCATCGTCTTTCCCCAAAACGCCTAATCCTCGCACGCGGCAGCAACCTTAAACATTAGACTTTAAACATTAAACAATAAGCATCGCTAATCCAATCATACGCACGTATTCATCTATTCCCGTTTCCAGTTCGCGAAGATAAATGAATTCATCTGCGCTGTGGCTGCGGGCACTGTCGCCCGGGCCGCATTTGAGTGCCGGAAAGGGCATCAGGGCTTTGTCAGAACAAGTCGGTGATCCATAATATTCTTTTCCCATCTCGATGCCGGCTTTCACCAGCGGATGCGCCAGCGATATGCCGGTGGCACGCATGCGCATGCTGCGCGGTTGCACTTCACTCTTGACCGAAGCCCGAACAATGTCTAATATTTCTTCGTGGGTGTATGCATCGGTTACTCGTATATCAACGGTAAATCGACATTCGGCGGGCACCACGTTATGGGCTTTGTTTTCGGTATTGATGACGGTGACGCTCATCTTTACCGGTCCCAGGGTGGCGGACAATTTCGGAAATTGATATGCATTGAACCAATTGATATCGGGCATGGCCGCATAGATGGCATTCACGCCTTCTTCGCGGGCTGCATGGCCAGCTTTGCCATGTGCTACCGCGTCTAATACCAGCAATCCTTTTTCAGCCACAGCCAACTTCATTTGTGTGGGCTCACCCACCAGGGCAAACCAATTGTCGAACGGGCTCGCTTCTTTCACCCCTGTTGCTTTTCGAAATTCCGGGTCTCTCAACAAGGCTTCGATGCCGTTAAAACCTGAAATTTCTTCTTCGGCGGTGGCTGCCAACACTATGTTCCAGGGCAGATCGGGCTGCTCATAGTAATGAAGAAAGCTGGCGATCAAGGCAACCAGCGGGCCGCCGGCATCGTTTGCCCCCAGTCCGTAAAGTTTACCTTCTTCTTCTATGGCTTGAAAGGGATCGACCGTATACTGCGGATTGGGCTTTACCGTATCGTGGTGCGAATTCAGCAATAATACCGGCTTGCTCACATCAAAACGCCACGGAAGCGCCCATATATTATTGCCCGTACGATGCGGTTTCACCCCTCGCTTTTGTAGAAAAGCGGCGATGATATCAGCCGTGCCATCCTCTTCTTTGCTGAATGAAGGGGTTGCAATAAGTTGCTTCAACAAACCAAGCGCCTCCTGATATAGTGTATGCAATTGCATGTACTTGTTTTCTCAATGGGTAATCAAAGTGCCGGTAGTGGTAGCACCGGTATTCTGTAAGAGATCATCGGCATGTCCGATCAATACTTCCTGTACGCCGGCATCGATGGCGGCAAAGGCATTGTCGATCTTGGGCAATATGCCGGCAAATAGTTTACCGGCTGCCTTTAAGGATGTATAATTTTCTTTGTTCAGGTGGGTGATCGCCGAATCTTCCTTTTCGATATCAGCCAGTATGCCTTTTTTCTCGAAGCAATAAATCAGTCGAACATCGTACTGCTGCCCCAGGCAAACGGCTACGCTCGATGCCATGGTATCTGCATTGGTGTTTAAGATATGGCCGGCACCATCGTGCGTAAGCGGTGCGAGTACCGGTACAAATCCTGCTTCCAGGAGCTGGGACCATGTTTGCCCGTTCATTTCACCTGCCTTCACATCACCCACCCAACCATAGTCGATGGTTTTGACCGGACGTTTTTCAGCAGGCACCAGGTTGCCATCGGCACCGGTAATACCCAGGGCATTGCAACCGAGGGATTGTAAAACAGCAACGATCTTTTTGTTGATGAGTCCGCCGTAAACCATGGTCACCAGGTCAATCGTCGCGTCATCGGTTATCCGTCGCCCATCTACATACTTCGATTCAATCCCCAACTTGTCGCCCAAACGCGTTGCAATCTTACCGCCACCGTGCACCAGCAATTTCGGCGCATCGATGCGCGCAAACTTTTGCAGAAAGACATCGAGTGCCGCCTCGTTATCGATCACGTTACCACCAATCTTTATTACAAACAGTTTCTTCATTCCGTTTATTTGGGTTCGTCACTAGCATCATTTGGGCAATCAAATCCAACCACTGCCATCATTTAATTCGCGCCCATGTATGAATATTTTTGCAACGCTATTTTCGACTTTCAACAATATATTTCTACACCTGATACTTCTGCACCAGCACCATTTCACCTTCAACTACAGCATTTTAATCCACGAAAAATCGCCAGCACCTTTATTTACGGCCCAAAATCGCCGAAAGCACCGCCTGGGCCGCCCATACACGATTGCCGGCTTGGGTGGTGACCAGGCTGTTGGGGCCATCAAGGATTTCATCACTCAATTCTACATTGCGACGAACCGGCAAGCAGTGCATCACTTTCGCATTGTTGGTCAGTGCCAGCTTTTTGATGGTGAGCATCCACTCTGGATCGTTCACGTAAATCTTACCATAGTCATTGAACGTACTCCAGTTTTTGACATACACAAAATCGGCATCGCGCAGGGCTTCGTTCTGGTTGTGCGTGATGGTGGCGCCTTTGGTAAAATCGGGCGACAATTCATAATCTTCCGGATGGGTAATTACAAAATCTGCTTCGTCCCAGGCATTGACCCATTGCGAAAAACTATTCGCTACACATTGGGGCAAGGGCTTTACGTGCGGCGCCCAGGTGAGCACAATCTTCGGTCGGCGGCTTTTGCTTTTTACCTGCTGGCTTTCCAGGGCCTCGGTAATCGTGATGATGTCGGTCAAACTTTGCAGAGGATGCAGGGTGGCGCTTTCGAGACTCACAATCGGAATGCCGGCGTACTTGATAAACTGGTTGATGTACAACTCGCTGTAATCATCGTCGCGGTTCTTGAGCGAAGGAAAAGTGCGAATGCAGAGTATATCAAAATACTTCCCCATGATCGGCGCCGCATCCTTCACGTGTTCAACCGTATTGCCGCTCATGATCGCTTCCTCTTCAAACTCCAAGGCCCAACCTTCATTGCCCACATTAAACACCACCGCTTCCATACCCAATTGCTGGGCAGCCACCTGGGTGCTCAATCGCGTGCGCATACTCGGATTCAGGAACAGCATGCCGATGCGTTTGCGGGCACCAAGTGTGGCTGCTTTGTACGGATCTTTTTTAAACGCGAGGGCCGATTGAACCAGGGCATTGATGTTTTGCACATCTTTAACCGAAACAAATTTGTTCATGTCAGGAAGGTATTAAGGTGCTACTGGAAGAAAGTGCTTTTATTTCTGCGCCAATGGCATCGAGAAAATGATCGGCGTCGGCTTTCGACAAAGCCAGTGAAGGCAAAAGCCGGATTACATTGGGTTTGGCTTCGCCGGTAAAAATACGGTGCTTCCACAACAGGTTTTTGCGCAGGTCTTTGATGCTGTCAGGCACATCAAAACCGATCATCAGGCCGGCGCCGCGTACCTGCTCAATAAGCGGCAATTGCCGCAACCCATCCATCAGGTATTGACCGATCTCAGCTGCATTATTCAACAGGTTCTCTGCTTCCATCACTTCTAAAACACCCAATGCCGCGGCACAAGCCAACTGGTTGCCGCCAAAAGTAGTACCCAGCATCCCATATTTGGGTTGGAGATGCGGCGCAATGGAAATGGCGCCAATCGGAAAGCCATTGCCCATGCCCTTGGCCATACTGTAAATATCAGCCTGCACGCCGGCATGATCGTGCGAATAAAATTTTCCACTGCGACCGTAACCACACTGCACACTGTCGGCAATATATACCGCACCATATTGGTCACAATTTTGGCGGATGGCTTGCAAGAAAGGCGTAGTTGCCACATTAATGCCGCCCACCCCTTGGATACCTTCTACAATAACAGCGGCAATATCATTTCCCTGCGCTTTGAACACCGCATTCAGCGAATCAACCTCATTGAAGGGCAGAAAAACAATATTGTTTGTTTGGTTGACGGGCGCCACAATGGCGGGATTATCGGTGGCTGCTACTGCGAGCGATGTCCTTCCATGAAAAGATTTCTTGAAAGCAATAATTTTCTTCCTGTTGGTATGGAAAGATGCCAGCTTCAACGCATTCTCATTGGCCTCAGCGCCTGAATTACACAAAAACAACTGGTAATCATTTTTGCCGGACAGTTTTCCCAGTTTATCGGCCAGTTCCTGCTGCTGCGGAATTACAAGCGAGTTGGAATAAAACGCTATTTTCTCGAGTTGGCTTTCGATGCGTTTCACCCAATGCGGATGGGTGTGTCCGATAGAAATCACGGCGTGCCCGCCATACATATCGAGGTATTCATTGCCATCAGCGTCCCACACTTTCGAGCCCAGTGCCCGCGTAATGGTTATATTGTTCAGTGGATATACATCAAAGAGTTTCATCGTTTGTTGGTTACTGTTAGAAAGTTATTTGCTGTTTGAAAGAAGTTATTTGCTGTTTGAAAATTGACTGCCGGCTGGTTGTATGTTTTTATTCGCTACAGCTTATTGACCTTTAAAGCTTGCTAATACATACAGCCTATTACACCTACAGCTCTGGCACGACAGCTTACGAGCACCTTCAGCCGATTAAAAATAGCCGGCTTTCAACTGGAGACCTTCTGTCTCCGGGCGTCGGAACAGCAGGTTCATGTTCTGCACTGCTTGTCCGCTGGCCCCTTTCAACAAATTATCCATGGCCGAATGTATCACCAGTTTCGTACCCACTTTCTCCAGTTGCACCAATGCTTTATTGGTATTCACCACCTGTTTCAAAAAAATGGGTTCTTTTGAAACATGGGTGAAGGGATGCGATTGGTAGAATGATTTAAACAGATCAATCAACAGCGGCAGGGGCTTATCGAGCGTAATGGTGGAGCTGACAAAAATACCCCTGGTAAAATCACCCCGCCAGGGAACAAAACTAATTTCAAGCGAATTTTGATTGGCGCTTACGCCTTGTTTTTCTTGCTGGCCACCCCCGGAAGCCTTCGTTTCATTCGCTCTTTGACATTGCAACAAACTCTCGCCTATTTCGCCGAGGTGTTGGTGGTTCAAAGTTTTATAAGCCTGGATATTGTTGGCCCGCCAACTAAAATGAGAAGTGGCGCTGAGCGATTGTCCCGCGCCCGTTGAACCGGTAATCCCAGTTGTGTACACTTCGTCCAGCCAACCTTCTTGCGCAAGCGGCAACAGCCCAACCTGGATAGTGGTGGCAAAACAGCCGGGATTGGCAATGGCCAGGTTTTCCTTCCCTGCCATGGCTTTGATGGCATTGCGATTCAGTTCCGGTAGTCCGTAGATAAAATCGCGACCCTGAAAACGCCTGTTTGCTTGTAGTCGAAAATCATTCGACAAATCAATGATTGCCACCGATGCCGGCTGCGGATGCGCTTCCAGGAATTTCTTTGCCTCACCATGACCGGTACACAAAAACAACACATCAATGTTGCTGTTAAGTTCATCGGTGAAATTCATTTCGGTATCGCCGAGTAAATCCTGGTGAACACTGTACAGGGGTTGACCTGCACTGCTTTTGGAGTGCACAAAGCTGAGTGTTACCGACGGGTGACGAAGTAGTAGGCGGATCAATTCTCCGCCCGTGTAGCCTGCGCCGCCTATGATGCCTGCTTTGATCATGTGTCTGTTTTTGTTGCTCGCTGCGTTTGTTTCCCGCCTGTTTCTCACTGAGCCCGTTTCTTACTGAGATAGTTTCTCGCCTGTTTCTCACGGAGATGGTTTCTCGCCGAGGACACGGAGGAACAGAGATTTTTTTTATTTTCTGGGTGTGGTTTCGTTTATGGGTGCGGTTTTGTTTATGGGTGCGGTTTCGTCTGTAAATCAGTTTCTAACTGTTGTTAACCTTAGCCAATTACTACCTGTCAATATGTAACTGTCTGCAAAATCTGTTACTATTAACAATCGTTGTCGCTATCTATGTTAACAGCGTTGTTGCCATCTATGTTTACAGCTGCCACCTGTAGTTGTCGTTGCCGCTCCCAGTTACTGTTGCCGCTCCTAATTACTGTTGCTACCCCTAATTAATTTTGCCGCCTATAATAACTATTGCCGCCTATAGTTACTGTTGCTACCCCTAGTTATTGTTGACGCTTATGCTTACTGTTGTCGCCTTTAAAACCATTTTCACTAATGCATCTGTCAAAACCAAAAATGGTTAACCGCAGTAACGTACTTCCACCGACAACAAAGTCCATACCCACAATCAAAGCTCCCAATTTAAAAATCTCTGTTCCTCAGCGGTCTTTGTGTGAAACCATCTCCGTGGGAAACAAGCCCAGCGAGAAACAAAGCCAATCTCAAATCACCATTCCAAACTTTATTTATTCTCCGCGTTCACCGCAGCCCAAATAGCGGTTTGATTCCCAAATATCTTACTAAATCCGCGAACATCCTCGCCACTCCAACCGCTGTTCATTTCGCCGTACTTGCCAAACTTCGACGACATCAGGTCGTACGATGATTCGATGCCTGTTACCATAAAACGGTAAGGCAGCAATTCAACAAACACATCGCCCGTTACTGTTTGCTGGCTATTGGTCAGAAAGGCTTCGATGTCACGCATCACGGGGTCGAGTATTTGGCCTTCGTGCAACCAGTTGCCATAAAATTGTGCCAGTTGGTCTTTCCAGTTGAGCTGCCATTTGGTGAGCACATGTTTTTCCAGGGCATGGTGCGCTTTGAGTATCACCATGGGTGCAGCTGCTTCAAAACCCACACGACCCTTGATACCAATGATGGTATCGCCCACATGGATATCACGCCCAATGCCATAAGGCCCCGCAATGGACTGCAGGAAAAAAATAGCATCGGTTGGGTGATCGAATTTTCGGTCATTGATGGCCGTTAGTTCACCTTTTTCAAAATGTAGTTTGACGGTTTCCTGCTGACCGGCTTTTGTCATCTGGGTGGGCCAGGCTGCTTCGGGCAACATGCCATTGGAACGAAGGGTTTCTTTGCCGCCCACACTGGTGCCCCAAAGACCCTTGTTGATGGAATACATCGCCTTCTCCGCATTCATGTTCACGCCCTTCTTCTTCAGGTAGTCAATTTCTTCTTCGCGGCTCAGCCTAAGGTCGCGGATGGGCGTTAGGATCTCCACCCCGGGAATCAGGATATGAAACACCATATCAAATCGCACCTGGTCATTGCCGGCGCCGGTTGAGCCATGCGCAACAGCCTGGGCGCCGATTTTTTGCACGTGTTCGGCAATATGCAAGGCCTGGCTTAGTCGCTCGGCGCTTACACTCAGCGGATAGGTATTGTTCTTTAATACGTTTCCGTAGATCAGGTATTTGATGATGCGGTCATAATAGCCTTGAACGGCATCGACCGTAGTATGCGATTTCACGCCGAGGTTGTAGGCGTGCTGCTCAATATGCTTTAACTCGTCGGCAGTAAATCCGCCGGTATTAACAATGATCGAATGAACCTCATACCCCTTGTCTTCACTGAGGTATTTCACACAAAAGGTGGTATCGAGTCCACCACTGAAACCGAGAACAACTTTCTGCGCCATCTGCTGCATGGGTTTTAGAAATGAAAAATATGGTGGAAAAGGCTGTGCAGTTTCTTCTTGCTACTGTCGCCATTACCTGTAGCGCTGGCGTCCAATTTCTTGCCGAAGAAATCACCGAACAGAAATTGCTTGAAGCGCAACAGGCGTTCATACCCTTTTGAATGTTCCTTGAAATCTTTCGCGGTCTCTTCTGGCTTATAATGGTCTTTCGGATCGTACAACATGGCCGTGCACATGCAGTTCTTACGTCCCTTGCTCATCAGTATGTCGTAGTTCACACAGCTTTTGCAACCGGCCCAAAAGGCTTCGTCTTGCGTGAGCTCTGAATACGTCACCGGCTCATAGCCCAGGTCGCTGTTGATCTTCATTACGGCGAGGCCGGTAGTGAGTCCAAACAATTTTGCCTCGGGGTATTTTTGGCGTGACAACTTAAACGTGCATTCCTTGATGCGTTTGGCCACGCCGCTCTTGCGAAAAACGGGCGATACAATAAGACCTGAATTGGCCACATACTCACCATGGCTCCAGGTTTCGATATAACAAAACCCCACCCAGGTGCCTTCTTTGGTGTGTGCAATCACCGCTTTGCCTTCGCGCATTTTGTCGGCCACATAATCGGGCGAACGCTTGGCAATGCCAGTACCCCGGGCTGCGGCAGAAGATTCCATCTCATCGGTGATGGTTTTGGCGTAATGGGTATCGTCGGGATTGGCTACCCTGACAATAATATCTGTTGTTTCCAACGGCAATAAATTAAGGATCAAGATGGTTGTAGCGACAGTTTGAACTGTGAGGTCAACGTGGGGCTTTTTTCACTGATAGGGGCCGTTGCAAGGGGCTCGTCCTATCAGCAACCACGTCGCATCGACGGTGTAAAGGGCAAAGAAGCTTCCGGGCAGAATACAACCAGGCTGTCGTTCACGACAAGCGCACTATGTTGTTGGAATGCTTTCATGTTGAACCTACATTTTTTTTTGCGAGCCAAAGCTAATAAATACAACGGAATTATGGAATAAAAAAATGCAAATATTTGGCAGCCGTTTTTTACTGCTCTTCTGCCAAAAAGGGAGCCAGTTCACTCACCAGCTTTCGATCATTGCTCAGGCGAGGCACTTTGTTTTGTCCGCCGAGCTTCCCAATACTCTTCATATAATCGATAAATCCGTTCTTCCGCAATGGCCGGATGCGCAGCGGCAGCAATATATTACCGGTTATCAGGTCGTCGTAATAAATGTTTTTCTGGCGAAGGTTGTTATCGACCGACAAAGAAAAAGCTGCCAGGCTTTCAGGCACATGGTCAAACTCCACAAACCACTCGTGGTAGGATTTGCCTTTCTCCTGGCTGATCATGGGTGCCACCGTGAACTCCGTGATGTTTACATTTTGTTCGCGGGCGGCCTTCATGAGGCTGTATTCCACTTCTTCACCAATTACATGTTCCCCAAATGCCGAGATAAAATGTTTAATGCGACCGGTCACCACCAGGCGATACGGATCGGTCGACACAAACTTGACCGTATCGCCAATATTATAGCTCCAGAGGCCGGCATTGCTGTTGATGATGAGCGCATAGTTTTCGCCAACTTTTACGTCAGCGAGCGACAAGCGGCGGGGGTTATCCAGCGTGATGTCGGTGATGGGTACAAATTCGTAATAGATGCCGCTATTGGTATTGAGCAATAGGCCTTCGGCCTGTTGGCTATCCTGGAAAGCAAAAAATCCTTCAGAAGCGGGAAAGGTTTCGATGGTCATCACCGGCCGGCCGATGCTTTCAATCAGGCGGGCGCGGTAGGGTTCAAAATTAACGCCCCCGTGTACCAGCACGGAAAATTCGGGAAACAGGTCGCCTATTTTTTTGCCGCTTCGCTCGGTGAGCCGGTCAAAATACATTTGCATCCAGGGCGGGATACCGCTGATGAGCGTCATATTCTGGTCGATCGTTTCGTCGACAATCTTGTCGAGTTTGGCCTCCCAGTCGTCGATACAATTGGTTTCGTAAGAAGGCAGTTGGTTAGTGCGTAAATAGCTGGGAATCTGGTGATTAACAATACCGCTAAGGCGTCCTGTGGGAATGCCGCCTACCCTTTCCAACTCGGGGGAACCGGAAAGAAAAATCAATTTGCCATCAAAAATCCGGGTGGAGCCGGCTTCGGCCAGGTTACAGAAAACGGCATTGCGGCCCGAATTGAAATGGTTGGGCATCGACTCTTTGGAAATGGGAATGTATTTCACACCGCTGGTGGTGCCTGAGGTTTTGGCCAGGTACAGCGGTTGTCCTTTCCATAATATATTGTGTTTGCCTTCTTTGATCTGGTCGATATAGGGCTTGATGGCTTCGTAGTCGCGAATCTTCACCGCTTGCCGGTAATCGGCGGGCGATTGGATGTCTTTGTAGTGGTGGTCCTTGCCAAACTGGGTGTTCACGCCGGTTTTCAGCAGGTCGCGGAAGATCGCCTCCTGATCAGCCACAGCGGTATTCATCTGCTTGCGGATCTGCTTTACAACGTAGGCGGCGAAAGGTTTGGCCAGGAATGACTTGAATTTCATAGTGCTAAGCTCCGTAAAAGGCGAAGTTAGCACCCGGGTTTGAACCACCCGCTTTAAATTTGCAGGAAATATTTTAAGACAAAGGATTGATTGATGGGGGATTTTCCCTTACCTTTGCACTCCTAATTTTGGTAAGTTATGTTTGCAGTTGTTAAAATAGCCGGACAGCAATTTAAGGTCGAAAAAGACCAAACCCTGTACGTTCCCCAGATTTCGGGAAAGGCCGGCGATAAAGTGGAGTTCTCCGAAGTATTGCTGGTTGATAACAACGGCAGCCTGAATGTTGGAAGCGCTGTTAAAGCGATCGTTAAGGCTGAAATCGTAGATCACCTGCAAGGCGACAAAGTGATTGCCTTCAAAATGAAAAGAAGGAAAGGTTTCCGTAAAAAAATCGGACACCGCAACCACTACACTAAAATCAAGATCAACGAAATCGCTTAAGGGCGTTTATAAGTAACCTCATTTAAAAATCATTCATCATGGCACACAAGAAAGGTGAAGGTAGTGTTAAGAACGGCCGCGACTCGCAAAGCAAACGTCTCGGAGTAAAGATCTTTGGTGGTCAGCCTGCTATTGCCGGTAACATCATCGTTCGTCAACGTGGCACCACGTACCATCCTGGAAAAAATGTTAGCGTAGGACGCGACTATACTTTGTTTGCAACGGCAGACGGCGTGGTTGAGTTCCGCAAAACAAAAGGCGATAAAACAGTTGTTTCAATCGCTGTTGGAGAATAATGTTGCTTAATCAATTCCGATTAAACAACAAAAAAAAAGTTTTGCCGTTTCAGATTAGTTTATATTTTTACGGTGTAAAAACCCATTTTACTAATCATTAAATTCTAAAAGAAATGGCAACTGCAAAAAAAGCCGCTAAAAAAGCTGCTCCTAAGAAAGCCGCTAAGAAAGCTGTAAAGAAAGCCGCTAAGAAGGCTGCTCCGAAAAAAGCCGCTAAGAAAGCTGTAAAGAAAGTAGCTAAGAAAGCTGCTCCTAAAAAAGCTGCTAAGAAGGCTGTTAAGAAAGCCGCTAAGAAAGCTGCTCCTAAAAAAGCTGCTAAGAAAGCTTAATCATTTACAGAAAATGATAGTAGAGCCCCGGTTCATCCGGGGCTTTTTTGTTGCCTACCAATTCTACCCGTCGGGTACTACCCGTCGGGTGCGACCCGACGGGTGAAAACAGTATCTTGCCCGCATGTTAGACAATTACGCGATCGCTGACCAGTTTTCACTACTGGCCAAATTGATGGACATCCATGGAGAGAACAGCTTCAAGGCCAAATCCTATGCCTCGGCGGCTTTCAATATCGAGAAACTACCGGTGCAGTTAAAAGATACGCCTCCCGAAAAGATCGCCGCATTAAAAGGCATCGGCGATAGTACCGCCAAAAAAATCACTGAACTGTTACAAACAGGGCGCCTCCAGGTGCTCGACGACCTCATCGCCCAAACACCGCCGGGCATATTGGAAATGATGCAAATCAAAGGACTCGGTCCGAAGAAAATCGCCAGCATCTGGCAGGACATGGGCATTGAAAGTTTAGGTGAGTTGCTCTATGCCTGCCAAGAAAACCGACTCTTGCTGTACAAAGGTTTCGGCGCCAAAACACAGGAAAGCGTCAAACAATCCATCCAGTTTTATTTTACCAACAAAGGCCATTTCCTGTATGCAGAAACAGAACCAGTAACCGAAGCACTCACTGATCGTTTGCAAAAAGCCTTTCCCACTGAAAAAATTTCTGTTACCGGTGAAGCACTTTGGCAAGCCAATATCGTAACCCGCATTGAATTCCTGACTACCATTCCGGTACAGGCGCTTGCCGATTTTTTGCGCAAAGATGGCTTCACGATCACCGAACAAAATCCGGATAGCCTCACCGCACAATCAAGCGGACAAGTCAATATTTATTTTCACCTCTGCCCTGCCGAGCTATTTTATACCAAATTATTTGCCGCCAGTTGCAGCGATGCCTTTCGCAGCGAATTTGAAAAACTGGCCGACCTGAACAAACCCTACCCATCTGAAGAAGCCATTTTCGAAGCGGCCGGCATTCACTTTATACCCGCCAACCGCCGCGAGTTGCCTGCGCTAATTGAAAAAGCGCGATGCAAAGCCCTCGAGCCCGTGATCAGCGTGAATGATATCAAAGGCATCATCCATTCGCACAGCAATTGGAGCGATGGCCTGCATACCCTGGAGCAAATGGCTGCAGCCTGCATCAGCCAGGGACTTGAATACCTCGTGATCAGCGATCACAGCCGCACGGCTTTTTACGCCAATGGTTTATCGATCGAACGCGTGCTGGAACAACACAAACAGATCGATGCCCTTAACCAGCAACTAGCACCGTTCCGCATTTATAAAAGCATTGAAAGCGATATTCTCAACGACGGCAGCCTCGATTATCCCGACGAGATCCTGGCGAGCTTCGACCTCGTCATCGCTTCGGTGCATAGCAACCTGAAGATGAACGAAGAAAAAGCGATGGGTCGCTTATTGGCGGCGATTAGCAATCCTTACACGAGCATCCTCGGGCACATGACGGGCCGATTGCTATTGAGCAGACCAGGTTATCCCATCAATCACCAGGAGATCATTGATGCCTGCGTAGAGAACGATGTGGTCATAGAAATCAATGCGCATCCGCGCCGACTAGACATCGATTGGACCTGGATTCCCTATGCCATGGAAAAAGGTTGCCTGCTGTCGATCGATCCTGATGCGCACGAGGTGGATGGATTTAAAGACCTGCGTTATGGGGTGATCAGTGCGCAGAAAGGCGGACTCACCTCGGCCGCCAACCTGAGCAGTTTCACCCGCAGCGAATTGGAACAGTTCATCCTTCGCCAGCACGAAAAAAGAATCAGCTAATAAAAAAAAGTATCAGCTAACCGGCTCTTCCGTAACCAGCGGTAACTCCACGTAAAAGGTCGTGCCTTCGCCATCGGCCGTTTCAAACCAGATGGCACCGCGCGCCTGCTCTACAATGCCCTTGCTCATGGCCAGGCCGAGGCCGGTGCCCGAAGTCTTGGTAGTGAAATTAGGCGTGAAGATTTTCGAGCGCATATCTGCAGGAATACCATTGCCATTGTCGGTAACACTGATCACCACTTTATTGTCGCTTATTTCTTCCACCAATCGCACCATGCGATACCCGTCGGGATCAGTTGCTTCTACTGCATTTTTCAAAAGGTTGGTGAAGAGCCGGTTCATCTGGGTACGGTCGGCCGCCACCATAATTGGCTGGTGTACCGGTATCCAGTCAAATTGCACTTCTTCACCCGATTGATACAAATGCGACAGCGAATACAATATATCATGCAGGTCAAATACTTCCACATTCGCATTGTTGATATTGGCGAACTGAGAAAATTCACTGGCAATATGCGACAGGTGATCGATCTGCTCCACCAGGGTATTGGCCACATTTGAGGTCAGTTGTTTTACATCGGCGGTATTGTTGTTGATGGCTTTTTGCAGGTATTGAATGCTCAGCTTCATGGGCGTAAGCGGGTTCTTGATTTCGTGCGCCACCTGCCGGGCCATTTCCCGCCAGGCTCCTTCCCTTTCGCTCTTCGCCAATGCCGCCGCACTTTCTTCCAGCTTCAACACCATCTTATTGTATTCCGTTACCAACTCGCCAATCTCATCTTCGCGGTGCCATTCAATGGCATCGTTGTGTTGCCCCAGGCTCACGGCCCGCATCTTGGCGCTGATCAAAGAAAACGAAGACGTGATTCGGTTGGTGATGAAAAGCGCCACTACCCCGGCAAACAAAAAGATGAACGCGTTCAGGTTAATGATGGTCACCAAAAAATTCGAGATCTCCTTTTTCAACTCTTCCTGCGAATCGAACGATGGCATATTCAGGTAGGCATAGGCATTGCCTTTGTCGTCGCGCACGGGCGAATAAATACTCTGGTAGGTCACACCCGCCATCTTTTCTTCGGTGATAACTTGTACCAGTTTTTGTTTGTTCAATTTATAATACGCGATGGGATTCATGCGGGCGCTCAATATGCCCTTGTCATAAATAAAGGGATTGCTCGACAATCGCAGCACCCCGCGCAGGTCATAAATATTGATATCCGTGCCATGTATCTCCGACATTTCCTCCACCAATTGTTCCAGGGCCAGGTTATTGCCTTGTGCATACAACTGAATCATCCATTCCAGAAAATCTTCGCTGTCAATGCGGCTCTGCACTTCATTGGTCATGATCTGGATCGCCTTGCTCAGTTGGTCTTGCTTATTGTTATTGTACCGATTGATGAAGAAAAAGATGGTGGCCGCTCCAATTACCAGAAAAGAAAACAGGCTGATGAAAATGATGGTTCCGTGCACCTGGGTACGCAGGTTCATCTGCAGTTCCTTGCGTATCAAACTGAGCCGAAGGCGTGAACGAATCAGCATAGAAGTGAGCCGGAACAGGCCCAACAAAACCAGGAAGGTGGTAAATAAATACGCGACCAGGGTCATTGATTCGAGCCAGAGATTATCTCTTCGCGCAATCACCACTACCTTGTTGTTATCACGGTACCACAATTCGTCGTACCCGTTGTTCTCACGGGTAGTATAGGTATTCTTCGGTACCTGGTTTACATTGAGCCGGGTGGGAAAAGCATAGTCGTTGTAGTAATCGACCAGTTCACGGTTATTGTAAATCGCATAACTGTAAATAGGCCGGTAGTCGTCGGGCAGGTAATCTTTTCGCGCGCGGAAAAGTTCCGGCACCAGTGCATCGCTCTTGTATTTCTTCGGTTCGCTGAGAATAAACATATACCCCACGGGATGGCCCATCGAATCGGTTACCATCTTCCGGGAGATATAGGAAAACTGGTCGAACGACTTTTCAAAATACCGCATATCAGCCAGGTTGGTAGGCTTGCCCTCAATGCGAAAAATGGTATTGAGGGTATCGTAGCCCACCGGTTCATCATTGAAAAGCGGCTTCTCCTGTTCATCAAAAGTATAAATCCGGGTATCGTATTTGTTGAGATAGGGACTGAAATTTTTATTAATCAAACTGTCTTTCAAATACCGGTTCTCTGAATGAATGCGAAAGCGATTGAAATTGGCCAGCAGGAAATCATTGTCGAAATAAGTCAGTGCAATGCTCAACAGTCGCTCGCTGGTGGGATCGGCCTGCTGTGATAATTTCTCGGCCGTACCGCGCCGCTTTTCCAGTTCAATGCGGTTGTTCTCGTTGATGATAATAAGTGAAATCGATACCGAGTACAAAAAGATCCAGAGCAACAAAACAGAGATCGACCATCGAAAGGTACTGGTGCTAATTTGCGGCTGTCGCATTAACCACACGTATCCAATCAGCCAGGCGAGAACATAAATATTCAGTTCAACCAGGCTATTGGTTTTGATAAACGTTATCGACAGCAACCCAAATAAAGCCAGGGCGGCGTAAAAGAGATAGGGCTTTTCCAACAACAGGGGCCGCACCAACCGCATCAAGATACTGGTGGTCAAGAAAAAGCTCAGGGCGATGACGGCCAACAACACGAAACCGATGATACTGTACCAGTTCAGGCTGAAAATATTGGTAACATTAAAGGAGATCTGCGCATCGGAAATCAGGCTCTGCACCACGCCCGCGAACAGAAAAGTAATTAGTATCAATAGCGCTGAAATCAGTGCCACTACCGGCCAGTGCAGCCAGGTTCCCCGCAGGCGATTCAATTTGACAGAAGCTCCTTTGCGATAGAAAAAAAGCAATAACCAACAAAACAAAAAAGCATTGATGACGAGGTCGCCCAAGGAAGGCAGAAACGCATTCGAACTGTAGATGGAAGGATCAAACAGGTCGTAGGCTTTCCACAACATATGGTCCTTCCACAAATAAGTGGCGCCTCGCGTCAGCACCACCACGGCCGTTAAAAACAGCATGCCCCATTTGAATCCGAATTGTTCGCCGATGGCGGTAGCGATATTGTGCACGATGATCATCAGCAGCACAATGGCCATCAACTCCAGCAAGAGCGACCATTCATTTACGTTTCTGACGGCGGTCGACTGCTTTTGGTCGAGGTAAAACAGTGCCTGCCCGTTTTCACATCGAACGGGATAGGATGTTTCTGTTTCGCGCAGGTTCACATTGTTTTCGGCCTGCGGAAAACCGACAAATTCTTTCTCGAGACTACTGGTCTGGATAAAATATTCTGTGCGAATGGGCAACAGCGCGATGGTCAACAAAGAATCGCGGGCAAGCGGCACCATTTTGCGGATGTATTCATATTGCCCGTTTCGCAACTTTACCAGTCGATGGTTGTCGTGCGCATAAATGACTTCGGCATCGGGTTCAGCCTGCTGGTTGCTCCAGAAATGCAGGTTCCAGGTATTGTGATCGGCTGTTTTATACACGAAAAAACCAAACTCTTCTTTAACGAGGTTGTTCAGTTGCTGCGTGCTAACACTGCCCTCAGCCAACACTTTTAACTGAACAGTATCGGCCATCAGGGCTTCAATGCGTTGCTCTTGTTTGCGCAAACGGCTTTCCATTGCCGAACGCAGGTAGCTCACACTGGTGGCGCCTGAATAATAATTGTTGATGATAAAAGCGATGGTGAACAGCCAGGCGGCAGCCAGGAAGAAATAGGCGTTTCTGTTGAGTAGCAACAAAAGGAATTTTCTCAAGACTGTTTCTTTTCTGCTTTAATTTCATTCCAAAGGGCATCCATTTCTTCGAGCGACATATGCTGTAACATCAGCCCTTTGGCGACCGCCCTTGCCTCCATATTGGTAAAGCGGTAAATGAATTTCTTATTGGTTTGCTCCAGTGCATGTTCGGCATCCACCTGCAAAAACCGTGCATAATTGACCAGCGAAAAGAATAGATCGCCCAACTCTTCTTCCTGGTGCGCTTGATCGCCCGAAGCAACGGCTTCCTGCAATTCATGCATCTCCTCTTCCACTTTTTCCCAAACCTGTTCGCGGTTGTCCCACTCAAAACCCACTTGTTTGGCTTTCTCCTGCAATCGCATGGCTTTCACCATGGCCGGCAGCGCCTTGGGCACTCCACTTAATACCGAAGTTTTCCCTTCTTTGAGCTTCAATTGTTCCCAATTCTTTTTTACTTCATCGGCGCCGGAAAGCTTTAAGTCGCCATAGATATGCGGATGTCGCCGGATGAGTTTGGCATTGATGCCCTCTAATACCTCGGCCAGCGAAAACTGCTTCTGTTCGCTGCCAATTTTGGCATAAAAGACCAGGTGCAAAAACAAATCGCCCAGCTCTTCTTCCATGCCTTTCCAGTTTTCTTCGGAGATGGCATCGGCCAGTTCGTATAATTCTTCAATGGTTTGCTGGCGCAGGCTATGGATGGTTTGCTTTTTATCCCAGGGACATTTCATCCGCAGGTCATCCATAATCGTCACTAGTTTATCGAACGCTTCGGTATAATCTGACATAGGTTTCTCAGTTAACAGGCCATTGGCCGCATACTATAGGTTCTGTGCTGCCAAGGAGGCAATCTTTTCCTTTTCTTTGTGGAGAATCTGACAATTCTCAGCGTTTACTTAATTGAATAAAATTAGATGAAAAATATCCTATTTGGCTTATTTCTGCTGATCAGCTTTCCGGTATGCAGCCAGTATTATTACAAAGACCTGGTATCGACCCGGCAAACAGCCCAACAATTTAGTTTGCTGAAGAAAGCCGGCGTGAAAAAACTGGTGTTGCACAGCACCGATGGCAGTTCGGGCGAAGCAGCCGGTTTCGATATTGAGCAGGTGCTTGACGCGAGTCGCAATACACTAACCACCATTACCAAAACACCTGATTTGGGCAATAGTTATTTGGTAGCCACTTATAATGCTGCGGACCAATTGGTCAGCACCACCGACAGTGCTGAAAACGCCATTAATGTGACCAATTTCAGTTATGATGCGGCTGGCAGAATCCTTGCGATCAACAGCAGCAGCCGCTCAGACAATATTGCCAATACCGAATCACATCTTTATACTTATAATGAGCAGGGCCAGCCCATTAGCCTGCTGCGCATCCGCAATGGAAAAGACAGCAGCCAGGTGCAATTTCTGCCCGATGAAAATGGCCGGGTGGGCGAAGAAAAAACCATCAAATCTACCCTGCCTACGCCGTCGTATTATTATTACCACGACGCCAATGGCAAGCTGACCGATATTGTACGATTCAATGTGCGCGCCGCCCGGATGTTGCCCGATTATATATTCGAATACAATGCCGAAGGGCAATTGAAGAAAACCACCATTGTGCCGGAAGGCAGCAATGAATACCAGGTTTGGTATTACCAGTATTCGCCCGATGGACTCCGAAAAATGGATTTGGTGTACAACAAAAAGCAGCAGTTGATGGGCAAGGTTGAATATGAATACAGCCGATAGTCGCCCGATTTGGAATATCTTTCGACGTAAATAGTCTGTATGCGAAGGATATTGATAATTTTTACTTTTTGGTTACTGGCGCTGCCCACCACAGCGCAAAATCTACTGCATGTTGTGGTAGCCGGGTTATCGCACGACCATGCACACATGATCATGGGCCAGTGGAAACGAGGTGAAGTGATACTGGCTGGCATTGTTGAAAAAGACACCGCCCTCATCGCTCGCTATAAGAAAGCCTATGCCCTGCCTGATACGATTTTCTTTACTGATCTTGCCAGCACCATCGACCGGAAAAAGCCCGATGCAGTATTGGCGTACAATGCCATTGTTGAACATTTGGGTGTGGTGGAAATTTGTGCGCCGCGCAAAACGCCGGTGATGGTGGAGAAGCCCCTGGCCACGACGGTGAAAGACGCCAACAGGATTGCTGCTTTGAGCAAACAGTACAATACACCCGTGCTGACGAATTATGAAACCACCTGGTATGCGAGTAACCAGCAGGTATATACGATGGTACACCAGGAAAAGGCCATTGGTGCCATACGGAAAATGGTGGTGCACGATGGCCACCAGGGGCCAAAAGAAATTGGTTGCAGCAAAGAATTTCTGCAATGGCTGACCGACCCTTTGGGAAACGGTGGTGGTGCATCGCGCGATTTTGGTTGTTATGGCGCCAACCTGATGACCTGGTTGATGCAGGGGCAGGCGCCGGTTGCTATAACGGCCACCATTAAACGAATTAAACCCGATGTGTATCCGAAAGTGGACGACGATGCCGTAATTGTATTGGAGTATCCAGAAGCAATCGGCATCATTGAAGCGAGTTGGAACTGGCCTTTTTCGATCAAAGACCTGGAAGTTTTTGGCGTGAGCGGCTACCTGCAGGCGCAGGATGGTACGCATATACGACGCCGGGAGAAAGCCGGCTATGAGCAATTGACGCCCACAACGCCCGCTTACACCGATAACCTATTGTACCTGCGCGACTACCTGGCTGGGAAACTTGGCAGGCCCAATGACTTGAGTTCTTTGGAGAATAACCTGTTGGTGGTTAGAATTTTGGAAGCGGCCAGTGAATCGGCCCGAACCGGGAAAAGGGTGCTGTTGAAATAAATAAAAAGCCGACTGTAGCAGTCGGCCTGGTGCCCGGGACGGGAATCGAACCCGTACTCGCTTTTTCGGCGAACAGGATTTTAAGTCCTGCGTGTCTACCAGTTCCACCACCCGGGCAGGTGGTTCGTGAATTTGCCGCATCCACTGTTCATATACCGCACTCGCCGTTCAAATATCCGGCAAAAAAAAATTCCAAACGAACTGTTTGGAATTTTTCGAAGTGAGCGGAAGACCGGGCTCGAACCGGCCACCCCGACCTTGGCAAGGTCGTGCTCTACCAAATGAGCTACTTCCGCTTATCCCTAAAGAGCTGTTTTTCAATTGGGAAGGCAAAGATAAGGACTATCATTTCTCTGCCAAATTTTTAAGCAGTTTTTTCCTATTTATAAGTAGGAGAAAACGTTGTATTGGCCGGTACATTCACTTTTGGGTGTCCTTTGTAGCGATGGGTATAGAGGCCGTAGCTGCAACCCACAAAAAAAGCCAGGAAAAGAAATACCTGCAAATAAAACAGGAAACTGGAAGAATTGACCCAGTTGTAATTAAAATCTTTCTCCTGTGGGTTGTCCCAATCCTGTACATGATCGTGCGCCATAGTCTTGATTATTGCTTCGCAAAAATAAGGTTCAGGGTACAATTTCGGAAAATTGTTTCCGTCCTTTTACAAAATGTTGCCATACTACGCTGCCCCGATACCAGCCCGCCAGCTTTTTGTGGCGCTTTTGGGGGAAGACTGATTTGTGCCGATGTAGCAACAACCACCCAAAAAAGCCAATATGTGCTTCGAGGATCGCTTTAAAATAAATGCCCTGCTTTTCGAAAAGGCTTTTCCAGGCCGACACCGAATCGAGTAACAGTCGAAACGGAATTTTAATGGCCGCCTGCCACCAGGGCAGGTTTTTGGCAAGCATGATCAGGTTATTGCGAAAATTCAAAAATACTTTCCATTCATTGCCCTTGGGCAGGGTGCCCCCGCCAACATGGTAGACCAGGCTCTGCGGACAAACAACAATTCCCCAGCCGGCAAGTTGCAGTCGCCAGCAAAGATCAATCTCTTCCTGGTGGGCGAAAAAAAACTCATCGAGCATGCCTACTTCTCTAAATGCTTTCGCCCGCACCAACATCGCCGCACCACTGGCCCAGAAGACCGGCGCGATATCATCGTACTGTCCGTTGTCCAATTCACAATAATCGAAGATTCTTCCCCGCGCGAAGGGATACCCGAAATGATCCAGCCATCCGCCGCAGGCGCCAGCATATTCAAAAGAAGCTTTGTCGGCAAACATCCTGATTTTCGGTTGACAGGCGGCTGTTTCGGGATGCGCGTCGAGCCAGGCCAGCATTGGTTCGAGCCAATGCGCTGTTACTTCCACATCAGAATTCAGCAGCAGAAAAAATTCGTGGTCGAGTTGCTTCAATGCTTCGTTATACCCTTTTGCAAAACCATAGTTTTTAGGCAATACAATTTGCTTCACATCCGGATGATGGGTGCTGAGCCAGTCAAGCGAATCATCGGTCGACGCATTGTCAGCCACCACCACTTCGGCCAAAGGGTGACTACAGGCAATCACCTGCGGTAAAAAAGTTTCGAGGTGATGTTTTCCGTTCCAGTTTAATATGACGATGGCGATGCGTGGGGCCATTGCTAAAATTAGTGGGCAAAAATACAGGAACCGTAGTATACGAATTCCTAATTTAGACCGATGATCTCTTTTCTTTCCAACTGGCGCATCTGGTTGGCGCTGATTGCGCTCAGTATTGTGACGGGTACCATCTTTTATTCGCGTTATCTCGCCGGCAAAATTGCCTTGGAAGAAAGGAACAAAGTAGAACTGTGGGTCGCGGCCAGCAAGGCGATTTTCGACAACCCGAATCAGTCGCTCGAGTTGCCGAATATGATCCGCAACGACCAAACCTCCATTCCCATCATCGAGACCAACGAACGCGATAGCATTGTTAGCTATATCAATCTTGATTCCACCCAGGCGATTACCGATGCAGGCTTTTTATCGCGCAAGTTGCGTGAATTTAAAAAAGCCAACGAACCCTTTGTGATTGTGTTGAGTGAGCAGCCTTATATGGCGAATAAATATTATTACGGCAATACGCGGTTGCTGGCGGAAGTGCGGTACTACCCGATTGTGCAACTTTTCATCGTGGGATTGTTGCTGCTGTTGTTATTGCTTTTGCTCACCACACAGCACCGCTCGGCGCAAAACCAGCTCTGGGCGGGTATGGCAAAAGAGACGGCCCACCAATTGGGCACGCCGCTTACTTCTTTGCAGGGTTGGGTGGAAATGTTGAAGAGTTCGGGGCAGGAAGAAGCCATTACGCTTGAGCTTGAGAAAGATGTGGACCGGCTGAAATTGGTTAGCGATCGTTTTAGTAAAATTGGGAGTACGCCGCAATTGGAACGCACTGATTTGGTGGCGCAGGTGAGTGGGGTGATGGACTATGTAAAAAGACGCGCACCGCAGAAACTGCGATTTACCTTACAGGGCCCATCGACATTGTTACTGCCCCTGTCGCCCACCCTATTTGATTGGGTCATTGAAAACCTGTTAAAAAATGCGCTGGATGCCATGGAAGGAAGTGGGCAGATCACCATCGATATCAAACAACAGGGTGCGCGTGTGATCATCGATATTGCCGATACTGGCAAGGGTATTTCAGCCGCCAATTTGGCCAAGGTGTTTAATCCCGGGTTTACGACCAAGAAACGCGGCTGGGGACTCGGCCTTTCCCTGTCGCGCCGCATCATTGAGCAGTACCACAATGGCTCGCTGACGGTGAAACAGTCCGAGCCCGGCAAGGGCACCACCTTCCGCATCGATCTACCCGACGGGTAACACCCGTCGGGTAACACCCGTCGGGTACTACTCGTCGGGTGAAAATTTCTTGCAGGAAACCTTGATTTGCTTACATTTGCATCCCGTATTCGGGGCCCAGGTGTTGAAACTGGTAGACAAGCCACCTTGAGGTGGTGGTGCTGGAAACGGCGTGCTGGTTCGAATCCAGTCCTGGGCACTTAACTAAAACAGACGAAGCCTTGTAGTTATCAATACTATGAGGCTTTTTCTTTTCCATGTAGTAACGTTTTAGTAACGGTTTCAATTTTTAGATGCATCTAAATTTCAGGACTAAGAAACGGCTTTTGTTCGGTTTTCTTTCTTTTTTTTAGCGAATTTTTAGTTTTTGTAACAACTGACATTTTAGAAAGCGGACAATATTCTTTTAAAGCCTTTTTGTTGCAGGTTGCTAACCACCAGTCAAAAGATGCATTACCAATCCAGTTTTTCCGCTACGACCAGCTTTCTGCGGAAGAGAAGGAAAATGTCACCAAGTTTGCCGTATTGGTAAAAGAGAAGGAAAAGCCGGTTTCTGGGAAAGATTTGTTGCTTCCTGGCAAAGTTGTAGAGCTTGTACAAAAGGGCTTAGGAAATCCAAAAATTGAAAGAAACGGAACTAAGAAAAACAAGTTCAATCCCGACACTCACACCCGTTGTTGGAGAAAATACAAAGTGCGCCCAAAGAATGGTTCAACTACACCTTCAAATACTGATACGAAATATTGCATTTACGATGAGCCTTCCGGCCAATACCGGTACACAAAACAATGGGTAAATTTCTTAATCGAAAAAATGGCAGATGAAAGTGAATATAATTCGCTTTTTTAGTAATAGCGTTCTTTGTTTAGACGATTTATAAAAAAGAGTACAAAAGGATGTATTTCATAAACTGTGTCAGTGGTCAAAACGCTTTGGCGATCAAGGTTGGCTTTCGATGCCATTTGATGGCCTATTCTACAGTTGATGCCAACCTTGGTTGACAAAGCGGAATCCTTGTTCA
>JAIUNW010000009.1 GCA_020161535.1 Bacteroidota bacterium
TTTTTTGGCCGTTGTCCATTTGTTCCGGCTGAAAACGAACAGTTTTGCCGTCAATCCACCCGAGTCCTTTTTCTGTGCCTTCTTCGCTTGACTCCATAAACATTTGTAGCCCTACACAAATACCTAGAACCGGTTTACTCCCGCCAAACGCCAACTCTTTGACAACGTCTTCTAATCCTGACTCTCGAAACTTTCGCATGCAAGTATCGAAATGCCCCATACCTGGCAATATGATCTTGTCGCTACTGCTAACATCCTCAATTCTCGAACTAATTATCGAATTCGCACCAGCTTTCTTTAGCATATTTTGGATAGACATAAGGTTTCCGACACCGTAGTCAATGATCGTCACCATATTAAATGTTTAGCCACTTTTGTCTAAACGCTGGAAAAGAGTTTTTGGGTATAAACCCATTATACTCTTTTTCATTTCTATATTGAAGGAACTTAGCCTTGAGCTTAACATTTGTTGAATAATCTTGAACCACCTCAGCTGGATTCCCTGCAACAACACAATAACCATCTGGAAAAGACTTTGAAACTATAGCACCAGCGGCAACAGTTGTAAAATCCCCCAAGACAACACCTGGCAAAATTACCGAGCCCATTCCTATGCGACAGTAACGACCGATCCTTATTTCATTTTCAACATGTTTTCTAATATCTAACATGAAATGACTCGCGCTAATTAGGCCGACATTTGGCGCAATTTGGGCGTAATCGCCTATGTAAATTTTTCCTACTGCTTGAATATAACAACCAGGCGATATTCCCGGCGCTGCATCAATTCCAACTAAAACATTTCTCCAACTTCCAGTCAATTTTGAAGTTTTATGAATTGGCCAGTAGGGCGCTCCAATTTCACCCGCAAACCTAAATTTGATCCATGACCTGAAATCATTAGGGCTTTCGTTAAATCTTGTGTCAACTATTGGCTTAAATGCCTTAAACCTGTTCATCAGCCACCAATAAAACCGACCCCTTGTCAAAAGAATATAAATTCGGTAAAAAAAACCTAGAACTGCCATTTCAAATCTCAAGAATGATTTTTAATGTAGTTTACCAAGTCGCCGATATTCTTTGCTTCAAATATGACTTCAAGTGGGAACGTAATTCCATAGTGATCTTCGATGCTTGAAATAATAATCAAGTTATTAATCGAATCCCATTTTTCAACCGAGTCAGCAGAAGAATCAAAATCTAGTTTTATCGAGTCATCACTGAGTTCGTTACAAAAAATACTATTAATTTCCTTTAGTATTTCCTCTTCCCTATCCATTTAGTTCATTTTAGCTTCATTAATAAATAATAATTCTGAATTACCTCAAACTTAGATTTCAAATAAAAGGGGAACCCGCTCTTTGTAGCCTGCAAAACAAGTTTGTCATATCCTTGCTTCGACAAACGCGAAATAATCAAATCTAAAAATTCTTTGCCAAGGCCATTGCGTTGAAAAGGCTTTCGAATGCAAAACATATACAAACCTGCACAGCCCGAATGATCAAAAAAGGTCATTGCAGCCCCGACAACCTCTTGTTCCACTTTCAACAAATACAGCTTTTGGCCTGTTGAAATCAGCGAAGCAAAGACAGATCTTTCTAAAGTCTTTCCCGAAAACAACTCAGCCGAAACAACTTCTAGAAACAAGTCAATATCACCATTGTCGCCTACTTCTTCCAAAGCAACACCAGTCATTGTTCCGGTTGACTTGTACTGCTTTGGAAGATCGAGAGTCATGCCAACCCATTTGTCAACTGGGAAAAAGCCGTTTTTTTTTAACAGTTCCAAGTTCAACTTATTTTCCTCCATGATTAAGAGAGAGGCTAATTTTCTCTCCTCAATCTCCACTTTGATACAGTCACATACTTCCTGCGAAATACCCACAACAGTAAAATCAAAAAATAAATTTGGCCACACAGATCCTTCGCAACCTACATAACTACAAAATCGGTTCTCTACAGCAAAGGCTTTGGGATTTCGCTTTGACACAGCCCGATATAGGGAAAATAGGTTTCCAAGTGATTTATCAGCAAGTACTACGCTCACTTACAATAGCTTTAATTGCATTCCTATCTGTCTTCCCACTTGTTCCTAGTGGAAAGCGACTAATGGACACTATTTTTGCGGGTATCATGTAGTCAGGCAATTTCTCACGCAACAGAATAATAATGCGCTCCATTTCGCGAACTTCTTCCGCTTCAATTACCAAACATAATTCGAGAGCGCCAACCTTATTAGTCGTCGTAATTACTACATTGTTTAGATCAAATGAATTACGCACACAAGATTCTATCTCACTCAGTTCAATTCGAAAGCCTTGAATCTTAACTTGATTGTCAAGCCGACCACAATAGTACAATACGCCGTCACTTGCCTTATAACATAAATCTCCCGACTTATAACTAACTTCACCTTCTGGCGATTTCCAAAATGAATCTTGATTTTTTTGCCTATTGTTTAAATAACCATCCGTCAACTGAGGCCCTCTAATCATCAACTCTCCCTTTCTCCCATCTTCCATCTCTACAAAGTTCTCATCAACAACAAATAAAGTAGTGTTCTCAAAAGCCGATCCAATAGCAACCATATCATTATAGCTTGCAGTATTGCCACTCAGACATTCGTAATAAGCGCAATAAATCGTTGCTTCAGTTGGCCCATAAAAATTGAACACGCGTGAATTGGGAATACATTTCTCCCACTTTTTTAATAGATTGACATGGGTTGCTTCTCCGGTAAGTATACAATACCTAATTGAGGGAAAGGACATTCGGCTTAACAAGGACTGACCGAGTCGAATGACTGAAGGGACAATTTGAATTACCGTCATTTCAAATTTCGACAAGATCTTCAAAACATTCAAATATTTAATACCCTCATTGGGGACTGTAAACACCGTTGCACCTTTCAACAAAGCAGGAAGAAAAGAAGAAATTGAAACATCGAATGTTAATTCAAACATCTGAAGGCACCGATCTTCCCTTTTTATCTCAATTGGCGTACTGTTAAATGCCAACAAAAACGATTGCAGATTGCCATAACTGATAGGTACACCCTTGGGCTCACCCGTGCTTCCTGAAGTAAATAAAATATATGCATAGTCAGAAAAAACTGTAGCTTGTTGTATAGCAGCTATTTGAACACCGATAGAATTGCTCAACAAGACAGTATTCACATCTGGAAAATCATATTGACCATCCAAATTTCGGGCAGTTAACAAGATATCACATTTTGCCTGCAAAAGTATGTTTTCATTACGCTGCCTCGGATTATGTAACCCAAGTGGAATGTATGTGCCTCCTTTGAGCCAAATTGCGAAGATAGCGGCATATGTTTCAATATGATCTATTGCCGCAACTGCAATACATTTGCCTCCAAGATCGTCAGGGAGCAATGATTGAATAAATCCTATCGCCCTGTTCAGATCAGAATAGCTAAAAAAAACATCCTTAATGCAGAAAGACGGATTTTCGGCATATTGTTCGAAGTTCTCGAACAATTGATCAAAAATAGATTCTTTTCTGCCGCTCTCTTGATCAGTCAATTCAAATTTGTTCATTTCAACTTCATCTGTATGCATCATCGAAAATCTTGTCTGTAGGGACTCCCGGGTGATCTGCCATCGAATACGTCGACGTTTTTAAATTTGGTAGCGTTAATTGTATTTAGTTGACTCCATTTAACCCCTGCTCTTTTCTTAAATGACAGGGCATCCTTAAACTGACAATTTTTAATCATATGGAGCAAGTTTACCACAGCCTGCTCTTTCAAAATCATGTTAATCTCACGACATAGCTTAGCATCTGCGGCTATCATATTATCTCCTTTTAAAATGACACTTATATATTCGAAAGATTGGAGAAACCCTTTATCAACTGGAATTTTCGATGAAGCCTGCCCTGGTGTTTCTCTAGGCCAGGTCATCCATCCGGGCACAAACAATACCGGATTACTCGCTGCAAGGCGCAACCTTATTTCATCATCGCCTGAATAATATTGAGTTGCCAATTTTCCGACCCGCAAAAGCTCAGTCCGAAAGAAGTTCGAAGCAAAACTTGACATCAAAAGATTGTGTTTTCCAAAAAAATAATTCTTATATAACTCTATAGGACCAAGCAGTATTGGCAATACTAAGTCATTGTAATAACCCTTCTGAATAGCCATACAAGCTTCCGGGTACTTTTCCATATAAATAACGAATGTGGAAACAGCATGCGGATACATAATGTCATCCCCGTCGATAAAAATAAAGTACTTCCCTCGCGCCATGGAAAGAGCTTTATTTCGGTTGTGATATTCTCCCAGATTAGTTTCATTTCGATATGCAACAATTCTTTCATCCTTATATTCTGAAATGACCGCCCATGTTTCATCAGTCGAACTATCATCTCCTATAATATATTCAATGGCTGAATAATTTTGCCGCAAAACACTTCCAATTGCATCCCTTACAAATTTCGCGGAGTTATAGGTTACAGTTACAACTGTCACTAACGGCAGTTCCTCTGCGTCAAGCATAAGTGTAATTACCAGTGTAGAAATTCATAATATTTCTTCGATATGTCTCGTGGCTATAGTGGGAAGCACATATTTCCATAAGTCTCTGCTGTACTTGTTGATAGGCTTCTCTTTCGTCAAGCCTCTTAATATCCCCGAAAATTCTTTCAAAGAGTGTTTGCATATCAGGGTATATTGACGGAAGTCCTTCAAAATCTGAGGTAAAAAAATCCTTATTATAGGCAGCAAAACCAATCGCCCCACTAAAAACTGGTTCAATTAGATAGCCGTCCAATCCTTCCCCAAAAGTAAGTGACCATTTAGCTCGGGATATCAGCTCCTTATACTCCTGGTATTTTAAATTCTGAATAACTGTGACCGTAAGGCCCTCTATTAACTGGAGTTTCGCAAGCAACCCATCTCTTAAAGAATGCTTGTCTGGTGACACCACCATCAAGTTTTCTTTGAGGTGCCAGGGAACAAATTTGTATTGTTCAGGACTAATCCAAACCGAAAATTTATGGATCGGGACTGCATAAAATGATCTGAAGTGGGGCGAGCAATACTGTTGGTGAGCAGTTGTTATTGTCACCTTGTTTCCGAATCGTTTCAGCACTTGAATTTGATCTGGCGAAGGCATCAATCGAATGTTCTGATTCATTATATTGAAATGAACATTTTTCATGCTGTCAATCCATACCTTATCCTTTTTTGATAAAGTTTCACAAAATCGGGATACCAAGAATTCGGGGATATGAATAATAATATCTTGAACGTTTTTAAAAAAACCAGCTAACTGATCAAAACGAAAAATTTTCGTTCTATTCTCGAATTGAGTGTGTTCAAGTAGCAAATGCTCCTGGTTCATTGTTACCATTATGGTCTCCGACTGGTGTATGTGTTGAACATTTGCGGTTTCTTCGCATATCGATGTAATTGACATGGCACCACCTGAAATCTTATCTTTTCCTGTTTCCCAGTCTGCCCCCTGAACAACAAACACAATTAGCTTTTCAGCTTCACTATCAAATAAGTTACGTATATCAGTGTTTTGCGCTTTCCTGATATGTCGCTCTCGAAGGTATTTTTTCCTTTCATTTTTATAACGTACGAGCCGGTACGTTTTTTTAATTGCCTGAGGAGATATCGTGCTTAAATACTGCTTCATTTTTTTCTAGATCTGGCAGGAACACCTGTTACAATATCACCGGCCGGCACGTCTTTGGTGACTATAGCTCCTGCGCCAACAACTGCACCATCACCCACAGCAATTCCGGGTAGCACAACGGCGCCGCTACCAATAGACACGAGATTGCCCAACTTTGCTTTACCCAAAAGATGAACGCCTGGCGACAGTTCGCAAAATGCGCCAATTTTACAATCGTGATGAACGGTAGCATTCATATGAATTAACGTGCCCGTCCCGACACTAATCGTATTTGTTAGGATGGACCCTGCCATGAGATTTAAACCTTCACCCAACAATATACCATCGCCGCCAATGTGTGCGTAGGAAGAAATGACTGAGAAAGGGCTGCCACCAATTGAAATAAATTTATTATAAAAATATTCCCGCACCTGAGGTCTGCCAATACCCAACACAAATCGATTGTCGTCACGCAGGTTTCCTTTTGCTTCCTGTATACTCCGGAGTACTTTTATAGTACCCACTGTATCGGGCGCCTCCTTCGTATCATCATAGAAAAATAGCTGATCGCTAAAGTGTTGCCACATTAGTTCAGTCAAGATTTCCCGGGCATGTCCACCAGCGCCAGCAATAATCATTTCCAGTGTTTCAAAATATCAGCGATTATGGTTACGATCCGCTTGATATTTTCTCTTGACAAATCATGGTATAGTGGGAGGCAAACGACCCGTGACGAAACGGATTCAGCTATTGGCATACTTGTATGATCAACGTAAGGAAGCCTGTTTAGGCTCGGATAAAAATAACGCCGCGGATAGATGTAAGAAGCATTCAGCGCATCACGCACAGCCAGCAATTGCCTCTCCGATTCAAAAAGAACCGGGTAATATGCGAAGTTGTATTTTACCTTTTCATCAATACTGGGCCTGAACAATTCGATATTAGCTTCAGCAAAATATTTATCATACAACTGTGATAAGTTCTTCCTTTTTTCGATGATATTTTCAATTTCGGGGTATATGCACAAACCCATTGCTGCATGAAACTCTGAACTTTTTCCATTTATACCAATGCCCCAAAAATCCTCCTGCCCCTTGTGTCCGAAGTTTCGCATATATGAAATTTGGTGGGCTATTTCATCATCGTTGGTCGCAATGCCACCACCTTCAACTGTGTGAAACAATTTGGTGGCATGAAAGCTCAGGGTTGACACATCTCCGAAATTCAGAACGTTGGTTCCTCCATATTTAACGCCAAAGGCATGCGCCGCATCGTAGATAACCTTTAGTTGCTTTCTTTTGGCAATTTCTTCTATAGTAGTCACATTACACGGAATACCATAAACATGGGTAGCTAAAATCGCAGTAGTACTTGGCGTAATTGACGCTTCTATTTTGGATGCATCGATGGTAAGACTACTTTCATCTATATCTACAAATACAGGTTTTAGGTTCTCCCAGGCAATCGAAGAAGTTGTTGCAACATAAGAAAACGGCGTGGTAATGATTTCTCCTGATAGATCGAGGGCCTTAATAGCTATTTGAATGGCGATTGTTCCATTATTAACAAAAAAGAAATGTTTAACCCCGAGGTAAGTTTTTAGCTTTTCTTCCAGTTCATTTACCAAGGGGCCGTGATTTGTTAAATGACCCGTGTCCCAAACCTGTTGCAAGTACTTGACATAATTGTCAATGTCAGGCAAGAACGATTTTGTTACGTTTATCAATTTAGAAGCTATTTAGTCTTAGGAGCGAATTTCACCAATTCAACAAAACGCCTGCCAAAATCTTTTATCTGATTTTGATAGTTGTCGTTTGCTCTACTCTCTTTTTCAGTTTCGGGGAAGGCTGTACTACTAGTATCGTTCCACAATTCTTCAATTTTGTCTGCCAGGCTCTGTGGGTTTAATGCGGAAAACATTAATGGATTGTTTCTGCTTTGTTCTCTATGCACATCAATGTCTGATACGAGAAGATATTTCCCAAGGCATTTAGCCTCTTCAACAGATGTGCTCCACCCTTCATTAATTGAGGGCTGAACCATCGCCGTACTCATTCTGAACATGGCTACCTGGTCATTACGATCAATTAATCCAAGCAAATGAACCTGCGAGCGGATTCCATTTTCAGTCAGCATCTTCAAAATATCATTTGCGTAAGACTGATTTCTGTAATCAACTATATTGCCAGTACATACTAAGTCAATAATAAGCCCTTTTCTTTTTAGTATGCCCAACGCGTTAAAAAGTGTAACATGGTTTTTGGTGGGAGCAAACAAGTTAGCAACAATCAGAAATTTCTCCGGTAACGAGTACTTTGCTCTAACCTCTTCAAATTTATTAAAGGCCAGCACTGACTTATCTATATGTACAGCAAACGGCATAACAAAAGTCTTTCCTTCAGACAACGGAAACAACCGCAGACAGTCATTCTGGCAATAATTACTGCTTAAAACCACTTTACGGGCATTGTTGGCAATATCTCCAATAAGTTGCTCAGCCTTTCTGGTTGTTTCCGAATTTGCACCATCGGGAAAATGATGGTATTGAAAGTCGGCAATCCAGGCGCCAACGTTTAATCTTCCATTGCAGTCGGACAGTCTAATTGGAAATACAAAATCGAATTTATTTTTGAGGAAGTAATTCTCGAACCTTGGTATAAGTCGACCTTGTAGTTTTCGTTGTACGAACCATACCAGGCGATTGTATAAGCTGAAGGGTTCAAACACACTATTTACAGCCGATATTGTTAATTGAAGTCGCTTTAATTTTTCAAGTCCGGGAAAATGCTGGTGTTCATTTTTAAACAGGTGTACTTCTATGGTTTCCTCGTCTGCAATGGCGTCAAGTGCAAAAAGCAAATTGGTTATATACTGAATCCCACCTTGCCAAGCAGCATCTCCAACAGCGAAAAGAGCAATTTTCATAAATATTAGTAACCCTTAATCCAGTGGCTGAGATAATCAAGGCCTTCTGTCAGTGAGGTTTTTGGCTTAAAACCCAGCGCGGCCAATTTGGAAATATCTGCTTTCCAATTTTTGGGGTCACCTTCTCGAGTTTTGTTATTAAACGCTATTTTAGGTGCGAGTCCTAACGCCCCAACAAACGTCTCAACAGCGTGATAAATAGTTGTTTCAGTGCCTGTGGCCAAATTATAGACATCGGCCATTAGTCGCCCCGATTTAAGAATATGGTCTATGGCCGCGACCATATCTGTAATATATATAAAGTCTCTGCTTTCATCACCTTTGCCAAACATTTCTAATAACTGCGGCTGTAATTTCAGTCGCTGATAGATATCCCAAAACAACTGCTTCTTCAATCCAGGCCCGTAAACAGAGAAGGGTCTTACTATTCCAATTTGTAAACCAAACAAATTGGCGTATTCGCAGCAAATATTCTCGCTGATTAATTTATGCCAACCATAAGGAGATAGAGGCCCAGGTGCCATATCTTCGGTAACGGGTAACGAAACAGGGTTACCGTATACGGCGGCGCTGGATAAATGAATATACTTTGCAGTCGGCTGGTATTTCCGAATCATATCCAACACACGAATAACATCCAGGCAATTCGCTTCGAAGTCAAGTAATGGATGCGACATGGAATAAGGTACATTTCCGCTACCAGCGGCATTGATAACTGCATTGAACGACTGTCCTGAGAAAACCTCGTCCAGTTCAGGAGAAAGCCTGGAAACCTTTCTATAAGTATACGACTGGGCAGGTTGCTCAAATAAATCGACACCAAAGACGTCATTTCCAGCCTCTAGGAAATACTTCGCAACATGGGAGCCGATAAATCCCTCAGAACCTAATATAAGCAGCTTCAATTCTTAAATATTATGCCCTGACCGGTTGGTATATAGAGTATTGAAACTCCTTTCTCCTTCGCAAAACTATCAAATGCCATTTTCTGGTTAATATGGGCCGGAAAACCGTAATCATCTAAAATCATCACTCCACCTTTAACAAGCTTATCCCAAAAAAAATTTGCTGCGGCAATTTCAGGAGCCACTACATTCATATCGATGGACAAATAACAGACTGAACTGCCATCGAATTGCGATAAAGATTCCGGAACGATTCCCTTAATAACTTTTGTATTAAACCCGGAAAAAGTGCTTTTTACTTGATCATAAACAGGCACGTAAGTACTAAGATATTCTCCAATACCTTCTTTACGCTCGTTTTCTGTTATCTGTGCATCAACAAGTCCTTCATAAGTATCGAAAAGATAAAATGACTTCCCCGTTTCATTAAATTCAATGTAATCAATGATAGCGCGACTGAATGCGCCGGTGTTAACACCACATTCCACAAAATCTCCTTCCAAATTCTTCACCATTTCAGCCATTGTACACACAATAAATGTTCGCCACTGCATATTAAAGCCTTTCCATGGCGATGTTTGGCTTGCCAACTCGTAGGCTCGCTTAAATTTCGGATCGGTCAAGAAGTCAGCGTTGTTACTGGTTGCAACACTATCAAAGTTGTATTTTATTGGACCCAGGAAATTATTGGCTATAAGAATATCTGACGTATTAATCCTCCTATAGTTTTCAAGAAACCAGGAAAGTCGTTTTAAAAATACTCTTATTCTTTTCATAAACTCACCCAACTTTAGATAACTTGAAGCAAAGGCTATGCTACAAAATAATCGCTATGAATTACACTCAAAGAAAGCATATATAAATTTACTTTGAATATCTCTTCTTCAATGGCTTGCAATAGATTTCAAACTAGCAAGTACACGAAGCCGCAACAAATCATTTCGTTTCTATGACACTTTCTTCTGCCATTTTACGAACACATCTTAACGGATTACCCAAATTTACAGTCCACGGCTCAACATCTTTCGTCACAACTGACCCTGCTCCAATTATAGCACCTCGCCCAATTTTGACACCTCTTAAAATTGTTGCATTGAAGCCTATCCAAACATCATCTTCAATTAGAACTTCAGCTCCCTTAATATCGACTTGAAGATGTATCCCTGTTTTCGAGAAATTACGATATTCTTCATACCTGTCTTTAGCGCTCAAAGGATGTGAAATATTGTCATGAATATTTACATTGTGTGAAATTAAAACCCTATTCCCAACTTTGATACTGCAAACTGACCAAATTCGGGTGTCGGGTCCAACAAAGCAATCGTCACCAATCTGTACTGAACCTGCATACTCAAAAACAAACAGATTACCCATTACTCTAGTCCTTTCCCCCACTTTTATGTTGCACCTGCGATTGGACCTATTTTCGACAATTGCATTTTCCCAAATCCACGCGCTTTGAGAGATGCATCCGGAAAGGTCAAGCATTTTCCTCCGGGATTCGTTTTCAAGCCTAATGTCCTCGAATTTTCCGGTTCGATAGATTAAGTGAGCGACTCTTTTGAAAATGGACTTAAGCATTTGACCAAACAGGATTTACTATAACGTTTCCATAATCATATCCTTCGAAAACTGACATTTCTGTACCACTATCATGAATCTTAAAATGCAGTATACTATCCACGGAGTCATAAACTTCCACATCTCGCACCCAAAGAACTAGAATGAAAGAATAAGCACCAGGCGCAAAAAGCCCCGATGGGAGAGATAATTTACCAGAATATAGATTGCCATCCGCTTTTGAAAAATAAACCGCATCTTTTGCAACAGTCGCAACACGACTTTGGTACTTGTTTTGAATGCCAATACCAATTTGAATGTTTGGCACTGCATCATTCAAATAAAAGGAAAAAGACAAGAAAACGTTTTCATTGAATGCAAAATCAGTGGTCAATTCACCTTTTGAATTTAGCATCTCGACCTTGTCGAAATAATTCTTTTTATTCCTTCTTATTTGCTCAATTGCAATATAGCTACTATCTGGGCTAGAACTATTTCCAGAAATATACCGTTCAACTATTTCATCGACCCGACCTTGAAACTCAACCGTACCAGCATTTAAGAGAATCCCTTTATTACAAAGCTGGGAAATAACACCCATGTTGTGACTAACAAATAATACCGTACGCCCAAGATTTTTACTCACATCTTCCATCTTGCCTAGGCACTTTTTTTGAAACTGCGCATCACCTACCGCAAGCACTTCGTCAACAATTAAGATTTCAGGCTCTAAATGCGCAGCAACTGAAAATGCTAGTCGGACGTACATGCCAGACGAATAGCGCTTAACAGGCGTATCGAGAAATTTTTCAACCTCGGCAAAACTAACTATCTCATCAAATTTTTTTCTTATTTCGCTTCTGTTCATTCCCAAAATGGCTCCATTCAGAAAAATGTTCTCTCTACCAGTAAGTTCTGGATGAAAGCCAGTACCTACTTCTAATAAACTCGCTACCCGCCCCAAAATTTTTACACGCCCCTTAGTAGGTTCTGTAATTCGGCTAATAACCTTTAATAAAGTGCTTTTACCAGCGCCATTTCTGCCAATAACACCAACTCTATCTCCCTGATTGATTTCAAAAGAAATGTCTTTCAAAGCCCAAAATTGCTCAACAGATTCTTTCTTACTTTTTTTACCTTTTGAAATATCTCTCAACCTTGATGAAATCGAATCGCGAAGAGTTTGATACCGTTCCTTGTTCTCATGAGTTATTTCGAATATTTTTGACAGTCCTTCTACTTGAATAGCCTTAGCCATAAATACAATTAAATATTATCTGCGAAACTCTTTTCCGTTTTTCTGAAATACCAAAGCCCTAGCCAGAGGAATACGCATGTCACTAAAATAGAAACCGCAAGCATCCTTACATCCAGCGGCGTGCCAAGTATACACCACCTAAACCCATCAATTACGCCAACCATAGGGTTAATCGCATATAGCAGCCTCCACTTTTCCGGGATAACATTGCTACTGAAACCGACAGGCGTAATGTATAGGCCGAATTGTACAATAAATGGTATAATGTATCGAAAGTCTCTGTATTTGACGTTTAACGCTGTTACATACAAGCCCACGCCAAATGCAGCTAATAGGGCTAACAATAAAAAAAGTGGCAGCGCCAATATTTGTAACGGCGGTAAAAACTTGAAGTAAATCAACATCACAATCAAAATCCCAAACGAGATAGCAAAATCTACCAGGCTGGTAATAATTGAGCTAGCAGGTATTATCAACCTCGGAAAATAAACTTTGGTAATTAGATTGGTATTTCCAATTAAGCTATTGCTTGCTTCACTTAATGCATTCGAAAAAAACTGCCAGGGTAACATGCCACAAAATACTAGCAAAGTATAAGGCGCCGCCCCAGGCGACTGCAGTTTAGCTACCCTGTTAAAAACTACTGTAAAAATAAGGGTCGTTAAAAGTGGGCGAATTATACTCCAGGCCGCACCTATCACGGTTTGTTTGTAACGAACCTTTAAGTCCCTCCAGCTAAGAATATAAAACAACTCACGAAAGCGCCAGATGTCTTTCCAGTAGTTCTTCTCTGAAGCTCCGGCCTCAATGACCAACACCTCATTTGCTACTTCTTCACCTTTCATTATTTCTTCTTTTTAAACAGCCGGCCAAGAAACCTGTACCGCTGGCGCCCAAAATCAAAGTAAGAGTTATCAGATTGGCCGCCTTTCCTATTTCCGAATCCATAGCCCCCGCCATAACCATAGCCATAGCCATAGTAACTACCATATCCTTTGTTAACCTCAATATCGTTTATAACGATACTTAAATGCGGCAGCTTTTTTGAATTGAATAAATCATCAATGAACTGCACCTGCTTTTTTAAGGTATAACTATGTCTAACAATATACACACTGGTGTTTGCATAGGCGCCAAGCGAAACAGCATCACCAACCAGGCCAACAGGTGCCGAATCAATGATAATTGTATCAAATCGACGCGACAATTCCGAAAACAGATCTGACACTTTTTCGTCGAGCAGCATCTCTGCCGGATTTGGTGGCACGGGTCCACATGGCACTACATATAACCCCTCAATCTCATTGACTTTATAGATAATATCGTCAACCCTGATATCAGAAACAATGTAATTGGAAATACCTTTGCGTTCATTCATGCCCAAACCGCGTAGAATCTTGGGCTTTCTTATGTCCATTTCCAATACAACGGTTTTTTTCCCTGATAGCGCTATCGCTGCTCCAAGATTCGTACTAACAAAAGACTTTCCTTCGCCACTAAACGTAGAAGTGACAAGTATAATCGGTTTTTCGTTCTTTGGTAAGATATAGCGCAGGTTTGAACGAATTATCCTGAATTGTTCCGCTATATAGCTCCTGTTGCCATCTTTAACCACCAGCGTATTAAAGTCTTCAGCATGCCCTACTTCACCCAGTATCGGCGCATCTGTTATTTTCTCCAAATCAGCGCGACTTGAAATTTTGTCATTCAAATATTCCAGCAATACAATAAGACCAACCGGAATGGCTAATCCGAGAAAAATGGCTATTGTATAAAGTCCCCTTCTATTGGGAGAAACCGGGTTCATATCAACAATAGCCGGCTCCAATATTTTTATATCTGAAATAGTAGATGCCGATGAAATCGCTGTTTCCAGTTTCTTTTGTAATAAAAAGGAGTATAACTCTTGTAGAATAGCTTGCCGACGAGTAACTTCTAATAACTGTTTTTCTTTTCCCGGAATGCTCAAAATGCTTTTCTCTGAGTTACCGCTCAACTTATTTAACTCTCCGATAGAAAGCACATATGCCCCTCTAATATTATTCAGGTTTTGAGAGATATCTGACCGAAGTTTATCCAGCGAAGCATTGTAATTCTTGATTAACTGGTTTTCTTCGGTTGTAGTTCTTAGAGCAGTTTCCTTCTGCAATTGAAGCTGATTAAAAGCAGTTACCTGTTGGGCCAGTGATGGTTCTTCTATACCAAGATTGGAAGGAACCAGCTTGTTGTTGTTTCTGGCATCACCCACATATTGCCTCAGATAGTCGATTACTTTCAATTTCACCCCTTGCTCTGCCAGCGTTTTTTGGGTTTCTGTAATTTGAGCAAATGTTACTGACGCTTGTGTTTCCGGATTAAAGACACGATTGTCTTCCCTGAATTTTTGTAGATTTCGTTCAACTCCGCCAAGCTCTTTGTGAAGCGTATCCAATTGCTCGTCAATAAATTGGATCGTATTTAGAGCAATCTGCTTTTTGTCTTCAAGGCTACTCTGCTGATACTCCTCCATATAAGCATTCACAATTTCAAGTCCATTTTTGAAATTGGAAGTTGAGTAAGACACGTTCAGCACCCGTGCCCCTTCCTGCTGCAATACTTTAATTCCTCCTGCTAAACCACTTGCAACTCTATCTATCGGCTGCCAAGTCATCACATATTGCATTGATTCTTCGTTAGCTTCCAACGGTTTGTTGGGTATAAGCCTAAAAGAAATAAACGGAAAGTTTACAACCTGCCCAAAATTGTACAATTTTGGGTCTTCGTTTATTTTGAATTGTGTACTGCTGGCAACAGAAACCAATAATGAAACGGTTTGAGCCGAATCTGTCAGCTTTTCAATGAGCCACGAAAATGGCATATCAGGTTCATGCGCTTCTGATACAAGTATCTTTCCTTTAAAAGCATAACTCTGTTGAAAACCCAGCGAACGGGCTACGCGAGACGCCATCAAACGAGATTTGATGATCTCTATCTCATTATTTAGGTTCGTATTATCTTCTGACAAGCCAAGAATATTTCCAAATTTCCCGGCGCTATTATCATATGGGTTTTGGTCTTTTACCAGAATTTTACCCGTTACGTTATATATAGGGGTTGAATATCGAAGCTTAAGCCATGCAACACCCAGCGTAATAACCAACGATAAAATTACCCAGGGCACAAAGGGGAGATACCGAAATAAGAGTTCTCTCGGCGTTGGTGTTGAAATTCGCTTTTCTGATAGAATGTTTGTATAGTCAGACATTGCCTAATTTTATCTTCTGAAAACAGAAATCAGAATGGAAATTGTAGATGCTAATGTTGCAACTGATGCAATCATGGCAATTCTTCGCGTTGTTTCCTGGTCGGTTGCCGTTGGCTTTTTCTCCGTTGGTTCAACTACGACTATATCGTTCTGTTCAAGATAGTAATAGGGACTTTGAAATACATTGGCTTTGCGCAAATCAAGTCGGGCGAATTCTCGCTTTCCTAGCTTTTGACGAATTACTAAAACATTGTCTCTACGCGCATACATTGTCACATCTCCAGACATGCCTAATAATTCCAAAACACTAATTTTATCGTCGGTAATATTATAGACCCCAGGCTTCATGACTTCACCTAGTATTGTTACGCGTGCATTTAAAAACCGAATGTCGGCATATGGGTTTTTCAAATACGGCGCAAGCAACTGTGCCAATGAATCCATAAGTTGCAATCTGGTCAATCCTTCCACATGAATCAGGCCGAGGGTTTGAAACCTGATATTGCCATTGCGATCAACCAGATAGCTCCCACCTGAAGAAGAGCCTCCTGACGAACCAGCAGGCACAGACATTCCCGCTGATGAGAGTTTCATATCAGCCCCGCCAGACGACTGGTTGTAGATAGCAGTTGCCTCTGGATTATCACTAAAAACAACAATCTTTAATAAGTCTTCTTTCTGTATAGTTGCCTCTTTTATCGGCACATTCAAATTCGGGAGTGTATCTAAATTTCCTTCACGCAGATATACCATTTCCTTCTTAGCCTTTTTTATTCCGCTGCAGGCGGCAAATAAAGAAAGGCAGGCAATACTCAATACAGAAAACACCAAACGAAATATTTGCATACTTAATTAAATATTATTTTTTGATTGGCTTTTCTATTAGATCAATTTGACTTTTTGAGAAATTGGCTACCAGGCGGCAACCAAGGCTTTGTATTTCGACTGTAACAGATTTTTTTCGATCTTGTATAACCTTGCCTTTCAAGTTCATAAAAACTCCCTGATTGATCTTAACGGTAGTTCCGGACTCAACAAAATCTACGATTTCAACTTCTACGTCTGAATATTCATTTAAAAACCGCTTGATCTTCTCTATATCTTCGTTTCTGACAACCGCTGGCTTGCCAAGCCAATAGACAAAATTGACAATTCCATCTGTCAGTCTTACCGGCGTTTTTTGGGCTTCTGTTATGCGAACAAAAAGATAGCTTTTAAAAAGCGGTTCATGTACAACCTTATACCTATCACTCCATTTCTTCCGAACTTTATTCAGCGGACAATAGCATTCGAAACCCTGTTGGTCTAAAAGGCTATGAACCTTTTTTTCCCAACGAGGTTTGCTGTACACGGCATACCACCTTTTTATTTCATCACTACTTTTTTTCATAATCGGACAAAGCTTCGCCACCTCAGTCACAGGATCTTTTTTTGACACTAGTTGAAAAAAAGATGTAAATAACTGATTATCAGGCTGTAATCCACTCAATCGACAACTCTAAACCTAACAAAAGCGTCGAAGACATCGATGAAGCTAAAGCCCACCGTTGCCTTCGACGCTTTTTTATTTAAAAACAATTTTAACTGCTGACTCGTTGCGAGTTTTTCTCACGGGTAAACGTTTTTACCGGCCTCGCGTTCGGGCTATCAACAAAACCATGAATCCCGAACATTTACCGTCCAAATGCAAATATATGGCAAATCATTATTCAGTATTATCTCACTCCAACAGTCTTTTACATTGATTATCAGAATAATTGTTTACACGCCCAGTCACAAGAAGCCCTAAAAAGATATAACCTGATAAAACGTAATATATTGATTATAAGCAATTAATATATTGCATAATGGTTGCTTTATATAAAGTGTATATTGCCCGTTATGGTAATCCGCATTTTCTTTCTTTTGCTATTATGGGACTCAGTCACAGCACAGAATGCTGACTGGAAGGAACTTCAGGGTATGATCGATGCGGCCCGAAGTTCACCTACTGGCATTGTTACGGTGGCTCGAAATTACACCATAGACAAGCCATTGATTATTCACGCCTGGAATGGAGAAAAATATGGCCACGTGTCAATCACCGTCCAAGGCTTCGCAACTATGTGGGACAATGGTAGTCGCTCCGTTATAAAAGCTACGTTTAAAGATGCACCTATTCTATCCATCCAAACCGGAAAAGGTGTAATTATCAAAGGATTGTATTTTCTGGGTGGGGGGTCCGATGGTCGCGATTCACGATACTCTCCGTATGCAGCCATTTGCGTTGATCCTTTTAGCGGTCAGCTACCGCCTGATGGTGGTTACCCAGGTTTGAAAGAATGGTACCGTGGACCCCAAACCAGAGGAGGGTCCACGGGTCTACGAATAGAAGATTGCAGTTTCGATAAAGTAACCACAGGATTTATTTCTTCACCAAACGGATACACACAGAATGCAGAAATCATCACCCTGCAAAATATTCGCAGTTATGATGTTAAATATGTTATAGTGGGTTGCCAGGCGCAAGAAAAAATGAACCGGGTCATTAACCTAGGCGCATGGGGTCCTAGCAATTGTGTTTTTGCCTTCAACCTGTATGGCGCACAACAGCCGGGACAGTGGATTGTAGACGGCGTCAATATTGCTGGCAGCGTTGATAGTATTATTCGTCGGTCTTCTGTTGGTTGGGGCGCTATGCTTATGAAAAATGTATTTGCAGAATCCATTAAAAGCATAGGCTGGTGGTATGCAGGCAGTGGAGATGTTTTAAGTGAATCTTTGATCAACTTAAAGGAACCTGAAGTACTTGGGTATTTTCCTGAAGATGCGCTTCGCGGCCGATACCTTAAAATACAAGATGTCAATATCAGGTATTATGGACGCACGGAAACCCCCATGTTACTTCAATGGGTTGATACTGTAATTGGTGGCGGTTTTTACGTGCCACCTGTAGTAGGTAATTACGGTTGGGACAAATTGTATGGTTACAGTATCGATGTACCATTTGAATTCGAGACCAAACCAAATCTTGTCAAAAATCACCAGGGTACTTTAACGATCAAACCAGGAAAACCTATTGCACCCGGCGATCATATCTTTTTTATGCAAAATGGTGATTGGAAATACATGGGCCAGGGTGAAGTGGAAAAAGTTGAAGGCAGAAAAGTGTTTCTCAGATATATTTCCCCTTCAATTGTAAATATGAGTACTTATCTGATTGGCGTCTACCGTAAGAAATAACCGCTTTAAGCCGTCACATGATCATTTATGATGCCTTTTTATTTGTTATGTACTAACTTTTCCACCCTAAACACCTCCCTTGCAACGCTACTACTCCCTCGATGTCTTCCGCGGCGCCACTGTCTGCCTCATGATCCTGGTCAATAACCCGGGCTCCTGGTCGTTTATCTACCCGCCGCTCAGGCACGCGCCCTGGCATGGCTGCACCCCCACCGACCTGGTATTTCCGTTTTTTCTATTTGCCGTGGGCAATGCCCTCAGCTTCGTGATGCCCAAAATGGAAGCCCTACCTACCGGCCAGGCCGTGGCCAAAATCGGCAAGCGCGGCGCCCTCATCTTTGGCATCGGCCTGCTGCTGAACTGGTACCCCTTTGTGCAATGGCACGATGACCAACTCATCACTAAGTCTTTGGAGAATTTGCGCATTTTCGGCGTGCTGCAACGCATCGGCATCGTATATAGCCTGGCTGCCCTGGTTCTCTATTTTTTCAAAACACGCGGCGCCACCTATATCGCGATGTTAATTTTGATCGGCTACTGGTTGATTACGCGCTTCGGCGGATATGCCGCTGCCGATGGCAGCATTGATCCGTATTCGCTGGAAGGCTTCTGGGGCACCCATCTCGACCGGACACTGCTGGGCGAAAACCATCTATACCACGGCGAAGGGGTTGCTTTCGATCCCGAAGGCATCGCTTCTACCCTGCCGGCCATCGCACAGGTGATTTTCGGTTTTCTCGTGGGACAATACATCCAACTCAAAGGAAAAACCGAATCGATGGTGGCCAATCTCTTTGTATCCGGACTGGTGCTTTGGATCGCCGGCATGGCCTGGGGACTCGAATTCCCCATCAACAAAAAAATTTGGAGCAGTTCGTACACGCTGTATACCTCCGGTCTCGCTACCATGCTGCTGGCCGCCTTGATTCAACTCATTGAATTCAGGAACTGGAACGGCACCTGGAGTCGCTTCTTTGCCGTATTCGGCAAAAACCCGCTTTTCATTTTTGTGATGAGCGCCCTGGTGCCGAAAACACTGGCCTTGGTTCGCATCGCCGACGGTGTCAACGCAGATGGATCGGTGAAATATTTGTCGCCCCTGAGCTGGTTTTACCAGCACATTTGCGCACCCGTGAGCAGCAAGCCTGAAAATGGTTCACTGTTGTATGCCGTCATTTTCATCTCGGTATTTTGGGCCATGGCCTGGTGGCTCGACAAACGAAAGATCTATATCAAAGTATAGAAGGGTCAATTCACTTTCACTTCGCTGGTATCACCGGGCAACATAGGCAGGCGGTAGCCGCCACTGTCGATCTTCACGGCCGGCCATTGTTCTTGCAACACACGCATATCGGCGCCAGCCAGACCCGTTTGGTACAAATACAATTGTTGCAAGGCTTTGAGCGATTGCAGGTTCTTCACGCCCGCAGCAGTGACAGGATTACCCGTCAGGTTCAACGATTGTAGTTTGCTGAAAGCGCCCAGCTTTTGCAGCAGGGCATCAGTCAGTTTACAATAAGGCAACTCAAGCCTTTGTATATCGGTACAAGCCGACAGTATATCCATCCCTTTCGGCGTGAGTGGATAATGATCAAGCCGCAGGTTCAATACCTGTTTGGCGACCGGTGCCAGTAAGGCCAGGGTAACTTCGTTTTTTTCAAATGCACCCACAAAACTCAACGTTAACCAATTACTGCCCTGGGCCACCGGAATAGCGGTTACGCCTGCCCGTTGCAGGGCATTCAACGCAGCTGTATCGGCGGCCGGTGGTTCGGGCGATGGCAGGTTGCTATTGCTGCCCGCCTCTGCATCGGTAGCGCCCGTGGCGAGTCGCACCAGCAAAGCCTTGACTTCCGCCGTTTGCTGCAGGTGCCCGATGCGCGCGGTATCAGATCCGCCGGTGGCTACCCACCAATGCAAGATTTTTATTTCGTCGGCCGTCAGTTGCGTCTTTTCGCGCGGCGGCATATGGTCTTTGTTGTCGATCGGCAATTGTATGCGACCCACCAGGCCGCTTTCTTCCGGTTTGCCCGGCGCCAATGCCACGCCATCTTCACCACCTTTTAACATATATCGAATATCGTCGAGTCGCAGTTTGCCTTTCTGCTTGTTTTCACCATGACAACTGTAACAACGCGCTTCCAAAATCGGTTGTACAAGACCGTTATAGAGTACGGCCGTATCGGGGTTCTCCAGTTTTGCGATCACCGGTCCCTTGCCGGCACCGGCCTGCAGCGCTTCCTGCAGGTAATCCTCGCCATGGGTAAGCGATCCACCCATATGCCCGGTAACGGTGACCAGCGCCAATACAGCGGCTGAAACCCCGCGCCGCCAATATTTCGGCTGGGAGGATGCGTCGCTGACAACGCTCGCCGGCTGCCGCCGCACCAGCCACCACAAAATGCCCGAGGCAACAGCCGTAGCAATGCCCATCCAACGATGCTGGTCCACCAGGTCGCCTTCGTAATCGCCACTGGCGGCCAATAACCAGCCACTACTGCAACTGAACAGCGCCGACAACATTCCCCAGAACAACATGATTTGTATGGCAGGCTTCAACTGCGCATACTTATCACCGTTAGTGAGCCATATAAAGCCTGCAGCCAGCACCAGGATGCCCACGGGAAAATGCACCAGTATCGGATGGAAGCGCGCAAAGAGATCAGCAATAGTCAGCAACATGGATCAGGAATATCTTTTTCGGAGTAATTGCATCATATACACATTCACTGCCCACTGGTCGGCCAGGGGCTTGCGGGTATAGGGTTCGGTGGGCATATAGTCCGGCGGACCAAACTCAGTGAGTATCGTGGTTGTTTTGCCGTTTGCTTTTTGGCGCTTGATGACTTCGTCCCACCAGCCCAGGTGCTGTGCTACGATCTTCTCCCATTCGGGCGCCCGCGGATCATTCACTTGCGGCCCTTCGGGATGACCCACACGGGCATGTATATGCGCCGTTCTTTGCAGGGCAAGCTGCACGGTATCGGCCTGATCGGTCAACATGCTTTCATGCACATTGCACCAATGCGAAATATCAAGGGTGAGTTTCAACTCTTGAAATCTTTCCATATAACGGCGAGCCACATGCGCAGCAAACAGGATGCGGCTGCGATGGGTTTCATGGTAAATGGGCACGCCGCTGGCTTTTGTTTTCTCGATGGTGAACCGGATGAATTCGCTGTTTGCTTCCTCGCTGAACCAATCGCGCCCCGAATGACAATTAATATACAAGGGCTTCAACTGCGGGTGACCGGTAGCTGCATCCACTGCTTTTTTGAATGTCGCCAGGTGCTGCGTGGGGTCGGCTTCATATCCCCCGCATAAAAAACCCACTTTCAAGCCGGTTGTTTGCAGCGCTTTCAGCAACAGGTCCTGGTCTTTCTTTTCATTCGGCCACCATAACTCAATGCCATCATAACCGGCCTTTGCGGCGGCTTCACAAAATTGCAAGCTGTTGCCATCAAAGCCCCAGTTGGTGGCCAATAGCAATACCGACTTGTCGGCGGCCGCTTCTTTGTGGCCAACAGTCCGGCTGTCGTCAACTGCCCGCGTTTTATGGTCACCTGCCAGCAGGTTCATTTCACCGAGCGCCAGCAGGGCACCGGTTAATCCGCCCGCTTTTATAAATGCTTTCCTGTTCATCGTTCTTTTTTAACCCGTCGGGTACTACCCGTCGGGTGAAACCTTAAACCTACTCTTATGCAATGATCTCCCGAATCACCCGCCCGCTCACATCCGTTAACCGGAAGGGTCTGCCCTGGAAGGGATAGGTGAAGGCCTCATGGTCAAAACCCATCTGGTTCAAAATCGTTGCCTGGATATCAAATGCTTCCACGCGGCCACTCACCCCATAATAACCAATCTCATCGGTTTCACCATAGGTGTACCCTTTCTTCACGCCACCGCCCGCCATCCAAATGGTAAAGGCTTCGGTATGGTGATCGCGGCCCTTGAATGGATTCACCGCACCATTGCGATTTTCCATCATGGGCGTGCGGCCAAACTCACCACCCCATACCACCAGGGTCTCGTCGAGCAAACCACGCTGTTTCAAATCCAGCAACAAGGCGGTTACACATTTATCCATCGACCGATATTTATTGATCATACCGATGTTCAGCGAATTACCGGCATGGTCACCGTGCGCGTCCCAGCCCCAGTCGAACAACTGTACATACCGCACGCCTTTCTCCACCAGCTTGCGGGCTAGCAACACATTGTTCGCCAGGCAGCTCTTGCCCGGCTTCGTGCCATACATCTCATGAATATAATCGGGCTCGTCATTAATGTCCATCACTTCCGGCGCCGCGATCTGCATGCGATAGGCCATTTCGTATTGCGAAATGCGCGACAATATTTCGGGATCCTTATAATCGTCGTAGCTCTGCTGGTTGGCTTTGTTGATGGCGTCGATGCTCGCTTTGCGCAGATCGCGGCTCATGCCATTGGGGTCTTTGATAAAGAGTACCGGATCGCCTTCACTGCGGCATTGCACGCCCTGGTACACCGAAGGCAAAAAGCCGCTGCCCCAAACCGATTTGCCTGCATCGGGAAAATTGCCACCACTGGTCAGCACCACAAACCCGGGAAGGTTTTGGTTTTCGGTACCGAGGCCGTAGGTGATCCAGCTACCCATGCTTGGCCGACCCAATCGGGCGCTGCCGGTATGTACCAGTAACTGCGCCGGCGCGTGGTTGAACTGATCGGTCTTTACCGCTTTCAGAAAACTGATCTCATCTACCACCGTGCTAAGGTGCGGCAGGTGTTCGCTGATCCAGGTTCGGCTTTCACCGTGTTGCGCAAATTTGGCTTGCGGACCTAACATCTTGGGAACACCCCGGATAAAGGCGAATTGTTTGCCGGCAAGCAGGCTCGGCGGACAATCCTGCCCGTCCATCTTTGCGAGTTCTGGTTTATAATCGAACAACTCCAGCGGCGATGGTGCGCCAGCCATATGCAAATAAATCACCGATCGCGCCTTGCCCAAAAACGGCGGCGCCTTTGGTAACAATGGCCGCGCCGGATCAAAAGCAATCAGGCCGCTGTCGGCACGTCGCGAACCTGCACCACAGCCACCCAACAAACTACCCATCGCCAATGCACCCAGCCCCATAGCCGATTCTTTCAAAAAATGCCTGCGCGACTGCACCTGAAGCTGCGCCAAACGCGCTTCTTCGGCAAGGCGTTGGTTGATAAAATCTTGCGTTGTCATGAAAATATTATCTGGTTAAGGCCTACGACGGTCAGCTTTATTTTGTTATCACTTCGTCTAAATTCATCATTGCATTTGCAACCACGGTCAGCGCGGCCAATTCGGGATTGGCGTTGTTATTGGCGGGCAGAAAAGCAATGGCTTTATCCGGATGTGATTTGAATTCGGTTAGGGATTGCCGGTAGAGATCTGTAAACACCTGCAAGGTTTTCGGCGCGATTGTTTTGTAAAGCAACAATTCGTACCCGCGACTGATTTGCTTTGCCGGATCACTACCTGCTTCGGTTGTCATCCGTTGCGCAAAATGACGCGACATATCGATAAAGGCCGAATCGTTTAATGTAGTGAGGGCCTGTAAGGGCGTATTGGTGCGGATGCGCCGCGCACTGCAAACATTTCGTTGCGCCGCATCAAAACCGATACTGCTTGGGTAAGGCGATGATCTCTTCCAATAGGTGTACACCGCGCGACGGTATTGGTCTTCGCCCTGGCTCTGGTGCCAGCGGGCACCGTTATAAGGCGATAACCAAATACCATCCGGTTGATACGGCATTACACCCGGACCATACATTTTATAACTGATGAGTCCGCTAGCAGCCAATGCCTGGTCGCGAATTTGTTCGGCGCTTAATCGCACCCTTGGGCCGCGTGCATACAATTTGTTGGCGGCATCTTCGGCGGCTTTGTCGTTCCAGCGCGCATCTTGCCTGTAGGTGGCACTCATCACCATTTCCTTCAGCAATTGTTTCATGTTCCATTTATAATCGTTCATGAAACGATAGCTGAGTTGATCGAGCAGGGCCTGGTGTGTAGGACTGACACCCTGTGTACCCATGTCTTCGAGGGTTTCCACTATGCCGGTGCCAAAGAGTTGCTCCCAGAAACGATTCACCAGGGTACGACTCAGCAGCGGATTTCTTTTATCAGTTAACCACTGGGCAAGTCCGAGGCGATTGGCGGGTGCATTGGCCGGTTGCGCAAACCGTAACACGGCAGGTACCGCCGGCGTTACATCCTTTCCTTTCAAGTGCCGGTTGCCTCGCTCCCATACATAGGTGCTGTGTTGCCAGGCAGCAGGGTTTTCCTGCATGATGGGAATACCGCTTGTATTGGTGTTTACTAACAGTCTTGTATAGTCGCTTTTAGCCTGCTGATAACCCGGTGCATTTTTGCCCGGTAGCGAAGGTTGAAAACTGAAAAAGTCAAAAAAGACCAGCAGGGGTGGATTTTTGCCAGGTTCCGGTTTAAAAGCCGATGATTTGAAATGCATGAAAACATCGTGTATACCTGACTGTTGGGGGAAGTTAAACAGTTGGCGTTTCCACTTATCTTCTTTGGCTACCGGCACGCGTGCGAAAACCGGACCGTTCATGGAATCGAGGTGCAGGTCGATCACTGCGCCCGATTGATAACAAACCACCTGCATCATGCCTTCGTCGGCTTTTTCCAAATTCGCTTTGGGTAAGCGCGCCCAACCATCGTTGAACATCGCCAGGTTGCCATTGTTGTTGATGATGGTTGCGTTTTTCAAACTATCTGCCCGGAAGCTATTGATCGCCGGCTGAAAAGTTTGCACCAAGGTTTTCACGCGTTTGGCTTCGGTTGTGCCTGCCTGTTGTTGCACCCACTGCGTGAGCATGGTCAGGCTATTTCTATCACTGTCGCTAAATTGCCGCAAATAGGGTGCTTCTGAAGAAACATCTTCATCACGGTTATTATCGAAATAAGCCAGGAACTGGTAGTATTCGTCGTGCCGGAACGGGTCGTACGGATGGCTATGGCATTGCACGCAGGCAAATGTGGAACTCAGTAATCCTTCCCAGGTTGTATTCACGCGATCGAGGTTACCCGAATTGCGAAACTCTTCATTATCGGTACCACCTTCGTCGTTATTCGGTGCATTGCGATGAAAGGTAGTGGCTATTAGTTGTGCATCTGTTGGATCAGGCAACAGATCGCCCGCAATTTGTTCATTGATGAATTGATCATAGGGCATGTTGTTGTTGAAAGCCCTGATCACCCAGTCGCGATAAGCCCATACATTTCGACCCTGGTCTGATTCATATCCCTTGGTGTCGGCATAACGCGCAAGGTCCAGCCACATACTGGTCCACTTTTCACCGAATCGTTCCGACGCCAATAAACTATCCACGAGTTGTTCGTATGCGTTGGGGTCTTTGCTTTCGAGAAAATGTTTGCTCTGTTCATTGGTCGGATAGGTGCCAATGAGGTCGAGGCTGACCCTTCTCAACAGGGTTGCTTTGTCAGCTTCTTTATTGGGTTGCAGGTTGTTCGCGGCAAGTTTCTCACCAATAAAGGCGTCGATTTCATTGACGCCCCATGGGCCGTTTTTATCGGGACTTTCAACATTTACTTTCGGTATGGTTTGTTGTTTCACCGGCAGGTAAGCCCAGTGATCGCCCCATTTTGCACCCTGTTTTACCCAACGTTTCAGCAGTGCGATCTCTTCTGCAGGCAGCGGTTCGTGTTTGTAGGGCATGCGCTGCTCGGGGTCTTTGACAGTTAATCTTCTGATGAATTCACTGTGATCGGGATCGCCGGGAATGATGGCCGGTTTACCTGATTCGGTATTGGCCAAAGCCTCTTCCCTGAACAGCAAACTGAAACCGCCTTTGGCGCGAACGCCACCATGACAGGATAAACAGTTTTTATTGAGGATGGGTTTGACCTCGGCGCTAAAATCGACCGCGTCGTCTTTGGAGAAAAAGGCAAACGACCCTGCAATGGCCGCCACCCCTGCTACCACTAACCAGGCTTTTTTATTGGCAAACATCGTTTTCAAGATAATTCATTTTTAGGACACCACCCACCAGGCATAGCCATTGGCGGGAATTTCGACCTCCACTACAACTCGGCCATGGCAATCGGGCGTAAGCATTACCGGCGCCTCGCCCGATTTTGCAAAACGAACCTTTTTCAGGTTGGTACCATCCAGCGGCAGGCTGATCTTTCTTTTGATCGGCTGCGGCAGCGGATTAAACAACAACAGCAGGCCACGCTCCCGACCCGAGGGCGACACATGCAGCCAGCCATCCCAGTCGCGGCCATCGGCCCGACGCAGGTGAACCATCGGCGCGTTGAGGATTTCGCGGTACTTTTTATACCAATTGATGACCTTGATCACCATATTGCGCGTACTAACGGTGTCGTATAAGCGCGGACCGCGATAACAGGCCTGCACCCCCGCACCATAATATTGTACCATCAGGTTTTCGTAATCACTGAGGTGTTGAGAGAGGGGTTCGAGAATTGCTTCCGGTCCGCCGCCCTGGTATCGTGTCAACGGTACAAAACCCCAACCCATCGACGGCGTTTTGTCAAAAGTTCCGTCGTGAATATTCTGCCGGTTGAGAATGCGTTGCTCTTCGCGCGGGAGCGAAAAATTCACTTCGCGATAACCGAGTGCGATCTTATGCGTGCCATTCAAAAAATACCAATCGGGTGCATTGATGTACACACCGCGCTGGTTGAGCCATTGGTAAAGTTCCTGCTGGATCTTCATTTGCTCCCATTGCGAATCGTTGGCATCGTGGTGACCCGGATGCGTAACTGAAGCGCAAACATCACCGGGATAGGGGCCATCGTTTTCCCAGATATCAAAACCGGTGGCCATAAAAAACTGTTTGATTTTGTCGCGATAGGCCAGCCCCCATTTGCTGCCGAAACAAGGTGCGTTGCCAAAAAATGCATGGCCGGTTTTGCCCGTGATTGGGCTGATCACATCATCTTCTTCGCTGATGCGTCGTGAACTGAACAAACTGTAACCGCCGATCTTAATGCCTTTGGCATGTGCGATCGAACTGATTTTTTTCCACCGCGCCAGGTTGGCTTCACTATTGTCTTCCATATTCAGGTGACTCCCAAAACTCAAGATCACGGCTTCATAACCGGTAGCCTTGCATTGATCGATGGCGTTCAATACTTCTTCGTCATTCTTACTCACGAGGTGCATGAAGATCGGGTTTTCGGTTACCCACGGTGCAACGGTCTTGTACATACGCTGAATAGCCAGGCCTCTTTGTTCACGGTCGTAATTGTTCATGAGTAATTCAAAACTGCGAACCGATTCGAGCGTGCTGCCCGGGGCGATGCGAACATCTTTCACCATATCGGGGTAAATTTCCACCCTGCAGGGCGTGGTGAGTGCATAGTTTACCTGCGAAGTATAGCTGCTGTCGGTAAGCCAGTGCAGGGTTTGGTCGCTCAGGTTATACCGCATCGCATTGTTGAAGGCATAATTGCTTTCGAAATAAATGCCGGCCTGTTTGGCCATTTTATCTACCGTGCCCACCACCGCGCTTTCTTCTTCCACGAGCGACAAAATTTCGTTTTTGATATAACCAGCATGCAGCGTGTCGCCCGTAGTATTGGTGATGGTGATCCACTTGGAAAGCAGTGGTTCCTGGTCGTACAAAGCATAATGCACATCGATCACCACACCGGGTAAGTCGGTGCTCTTAAAACGAAACCTGATTTGTTTACCGGTGGATGTTTTTATGGCGGCGGGATGCCAGTTGGCGGGTTTCCAGGGTAACAAAGGCTGTAACGCCGAAGTATCAAATCCCTGGTAATGAAAGGCCTGGTCGTTGGGTTTGAGCTGCTGTAGCCATTCAGGCAGAAAATACGCTTTCTGCTGCTGCCCCTGTAAACCGCCGATAACATACTGTTTGCCATTCAGCACTACCGAGGCTTCGGGTTCGATGGCCCGCAGCAATTGTTGGCCGGTAAGCAGGTTGCTGTAGTCGTAACAGGCGAGATCGGGACCGGTAACGAATTTCCGTTGCAGGTGACCGGTGGAAAAAGCAATGCCATTGCTCGTCACCGTTATCCGGGCGGGTTGCGCCTGAACAGCAAAACCCATTGCCAACAGGCCCCCTATTACCATCATTCGCATAGTCGTGGTTTTTTACCCGTCGGGTGGCACCCGACGGGTAAAAATATCATTCGATTAAAGGTCATGATCAAGGCGGTGAAAAAAGAGGTGGAAATAAGCAAAAACCTATTTGTCAAAAAAATCCTAAAAGGCTTGCCAATCTGGAAAGCAGTTGCTTACTTTGCATTTCAAAGTGCTTTTAAAACATGAAACTCATTCGTTCAATTGGTTACGCCCTTGCCGGCATCGGCTGTTTCTTTAAGCAGGATCGCAACGGGCAGATCCAACTGGTCGTTGCGCTGGCCAGCATCACTGCGGGATGGTTACTGCAGATACCACCCACGCATTGGATGATACTGATCGCCTGCATCACGGCCGTACTCAGCCTGGAAATGGTCAATGCCTCGCTGGAAAAACTATGCGACCTGGTAGAGCCGTCTATCCACCCGCAGATCAAACTGATCAAAGACCTCGCTGCCGGCGCGGTGCTTCTGGCAGCCATCGCCAGTGTCATTATTGGTTTTTTTCTTTTCCTGCCTGCGGTAAGGCATCTGCTATAAATCCCTTCAACACCGCTATGAAGCCCGCAAACACCTGGAATGAAGCCTATTAACACATACTATAAAAAAATCTGGCAATCGCAACAAATTCCTGCCCTGCTGGCAGCCTTTACGTTGTTTTTGCTCGCCATCCGGGCTGGTTTTACCAAAAGGCCCGAATACCTTTTTCTGCTGTGGAATCTCTTCCTGGCCTGGGTGCCCTATGCAATCAGCGAGTTACTACCGGTTACCAATAACCGAAAATGGTATTTTATTGGCATTCCCGTCTGGCTTGCTTTTTTTCCCAACGCGCCCTATATCATCACCGATTTCTACCACTTGCGCCAGCACGATTATGCACCCATTTGGGTGGATGTTGCCTTGCTGTTCTGGACTGCTGGCAGCGGGCTGTTACTCGGTTTGTTATCGATCCGGAATATGGAGAAAATACTGAGCGGCTATTTCAGCAACAAAGTGATTGAGGCTGCCATACATGTGGTGCTGTTTGCCTCGGCCTTTGGCATTTATGCAGGTCGTTACCTGCGGTGGAACAGTTGGGACCTGGTCACCGATCCGCACAGCATTGCCCGCGACATCAAACAGTTGCTGCTGCACCCTGCAGATAATTTCCGCACGGCCGGCATCACGCTCACGTTCGGCGCCCTGATGACCACTTGTTATATCATCATGAAAAAACTTCGTGAAAAAAGCGAAGCTTGAATTTGCCGCATTGGTGCTACCCGACGAGTGTACTGATTCCACCCGTCGGGTGCCAGCACCCATCATTCCGAGCGAAGCGCATTCACCGGGTTTGCATGGGCGGCACGCAGCGCATGAAAGCCGATGGTCAACAAGGCAATCACCAATGCCAGGAGACCAGACACGGCAAACATCCACCATTTGATGTCAATACGATAAGCGAAATCATGCAGCCATTGCTGCATACCCCACCAGGCAATGGGCGACGCAATTACCATGGCCAACAAAATCAGGCGCAAAAAATCGGTCGACAACATGGCTACCACCCCCGCTACCGAAGCGCCCAACACTTTTCGGATGCCAATCTCTTTGGTGCGCTGAAAAGAACTGATGACGGCAAGTCCGAACAACCCCAGGCAACTGATCAATATCGCCACGCCGGTAGCCAGGTTGATCAATCGCGATAAGTTTCGTTCTGCCTTATACATTTCTGCCAGCGCCTCATCGTAAAACTCGTATTTGAAACTACCCGTCGGGTAAAATTCATTCCATTTTTTTTCGAGCCGCCCGATGGTTGCCTGCCACTGGGCGGGATCCTGTGCATTCAATTTGATGTTGAACGAAGAGAGGTTTTCTTTTTCGGTTTGCAACACCATGGGGTCGATGGTTTCATGAAAATCACGCAGGTGAAAATCACGCACCACACCCACAATCGGAAAGGATTGCGACGAAGGTTGACCGATCATTTTTCCCAAAGCCTCCTGCGGCGTTTTAAACCCAAGTGCTTTGTACGCCGTTTCGTTGATCACCAATTCCCGCACAGTATCGGAAGGCAATGCTTGCCGACCCGCTACCAGCGGAATTTGAAACAACCGCATATAATTGCTGTCGATGACTTTGCGAAACAACTGCAACTTTATCGGCTCAGCCGCATCGGCCGGTTTGTATTCGTACTGGCTCGACGAATAACCCGACTCCATCGGTTTATCACCGAGCGAAAGATCGCGCACACCGGTTTCGCGCCGCCATTCTTGCGCCAATGCAAATTGTTTTCCTTCGTATTGTTTGTTGAACAGGATTTTCCAGGGAATATCCACCAACAATACCGCTTCTTTGTTGAAGCCCATATCTTTTTTCGTGGTGTACCGCAACTGCATACCCATAATCAATGCACCGATAATAAATACTTGTGCGATCACAAACTGAAACACGATCAGCGATTTTCTGAAAGTGAGTGACTGCGGATGTGCCGTTTTACTGGCATGCCCGCGCAAAATGCTAAGCGGTCGCACACGGGTAATCAACCACGACGGATACCAGCCGGCCAGCAATACCAACAACAACAGCAAACCCGCAAAAGCCGCCAGCACCGGCCAGGGAGACGAAAATTCCCTGACCCCCGCTGGTATAAGGTCACCGAGCGACCACATAATACCGCGCGATAAAACCAGGGCCAGCACAGCGGCCAATAAAACAGTAAACAAGGTTTCGCCAAACACCAATCCGGCGAGGTGCTTCTTATCACTACCGAGCAACTTTCGCATGCCGATTTCCTTGCTTTGTTGCGGTACCCGGGCCGTACTCAGGTTAATATAATTGATACAGGCCAACAACAGTAAAAAAGCGCCGAGCGCGATGAGCCCATACAATACTTTCTTATTTGCCTTCCGGTTTTCGTATTCATTGATATATGTAGAGAAATGGGATTCCCGCAAGGGCATCAGGTGAAACCAGCGATTAAACTTATAATCAGGTCGCACTTCCGATTCAAACTGTTGCATTTTTTTCTCGGTGATGCTGCGAACCAGGTTCATTACCGCGGCGGTATCGGCGGTTGTTTCAACATACAATTGATCGGATCCGTTGGTATTGCTCCATCGTGCAATCGGGTAGGCTTCTTTCTTCAACACGGTAAATGCTTTCGCATCAAATTCAGTGGGATAATCCAGGTCTGCCACTACCCCCGTCACCACCCGACGAACGGTATCATTTTGAAACAAGCTGCGCCCCAATAATTGATCGGCAGCAATATTGCCGAAATAAGTTTTCGCGGCAGATGCCGTGAGCACCAGGTTCTCCGGTGCCTTCAATGCCGTTACCGGATTGCCCGCCAACCATTGGTAATGTATCAGGTCGAAATAAGCACTATCGGTCTGCACCGTTTTGACTGGCTCCTCAAAAACGGTGCTGCCCACTTTAACCGTGCGTACATCGCCCCTGAACACCGGCACTACTTTTTGCAATTGCGGCACCTGGTCGCGCAGGGCCTGGTACATCGGCTTGGACACGCCGCCATTCCAGGATTCTTTGTTATCGAAAACAAACCCCGACACCAAACGATACACCTGGTCGCGGTTTTCCAGTTTGTTTTCATAGCTGAATTCAAAACCGACCATCTGGCAAATCACCCAGCAGGCGCTGATGCCGATGGCGAGGCCGAACACATTTAAAAAACTGAAAAGGGGCGCGCGGCGCAGCCGGCGGATGATGGTTTTGATGGTGGATCGCATGTGCAAGTTCCCTAAGAATCATTCCAAACTGCAAATGCATTCATTTCCAGCGAGCTATAAAAAACTGGCTGCTGTAAACTGTTCGAAATCGTACAGTGACTGTCCGCTACCCAACGGACAAATCGGCCAAAAAAGTTAAGCGTCAAGTTTACGGCAAGAAAATACCGACCTGTCCAATTTGGGTTGATCATCTGCTGTATACCCGTAAGCCTGCAAGCTCAAAAAATAAGCTTCTTGCAAACGTTGACCGTACGGCATTTCAACTGGAAAGACATTCGTTCGATCAGCCTCCTGGAATGTTTGCATGGTAAACGAGCTACGATCTAATTTATATTCCATACCAATTTGATTCTTCAATGTACGATTTTCTAAGTAGTGCTGCAGCAGCAAACAGTTTACTACCTTTAAACCAGTCATATGAAAAGAAGAATCTTTCTCCGCAATAGTTTGCTCAGCGCCGGAGCGCTGGCCATCGACCCCCTGTCTTTCTCCTCTGCCGCGCCGAAATTGAAAATTTCGCTGGCAGAATGGTCCTTGCACCGGGCGCTGCAAGCCAAACAACTGCATCACCTCGACTTTCCCATCACAGCCAAAAAAACCTATGGCATTGATGCCGTTGAATATGTTAGTGGCTTCTTTGGTCTAGACCGAAACATGACCCAGCAAGAAGCCGGCAAGAACACAGCTTACCTGAAAGAGCTGTTGCAACGCAGCAAAGATGCCGGCGTTTACAACAACCTGATCATGGTTGACCAAGAAGGACCGCTGGCCATACCCGACGATACGATAAGATTAAAAGCGGTGGAAGACCACAAAAAATGGGTAGACGCCGCCAGCCTGCTTGGCTGCACCATTGTCCGCGTCAACCTGCAGGGGGAGGGCGACCGCGCAGCGAAAAAAACAGCCGCTGTCGATTCCTTATCGCGACTCGGTGAATATGCCGGCACGCAACATATCAACGTCGTGGTCGAGAACCATGGTGGCGACTCCTCACGAGCCGATTGGCTGGTATCCATCATGCAACAGGTGGGCCGTAAAAACGTGGGCACCCTGCCTGATTTCGGCAATTTTTGTATTGGTCAGGCCTGGGGTAGCACGCAGGGAAATTGTCCGGAAGCCTACGACACCTATACAGGCGTGGCTGAACTGCTGCCCTTCGCCAAAGGCGTGAGTGCCAAAACCTACGATTTCGATGCCAATGGCAACCAACCGAAGATGGACTACCAAAAACTCATTGGCCTGGTGAAAAAATCAGGTTTCAATGGCTATATCGGCATCGAATACGAAGGTGAAAACCAACCGGAAGACGAAGGCATCAAACGCACCAAGGCCTTGCTCAACAAGCTACTTTAAGCATGACTTACAAGGTCGCCATATCAATCACAAAGCGATACCGAACATCACCCTTTATCATCCGGTCATAGGCCGATTGTATGTCTTTCATGGCGATCAGTTCAATATCGCTTACAATACCTTTTTCCGCGCAAAAATCGAGCATCTCCTGGGTTTCGGCTATACCACCGATGGAAGAGCCTGCTACGCTCTTACGGCCACCCACAACCGAAAACGCCGGCAACGAAAAGGGTGAACTGGGCAAGCCAACACATATCAGGGAACCGTTCACTTTCAGCAGGCTGAGGTAAAACGAAAGATCGTGTTCGGCACTCACCGTATCGAGAATAAAATCAAAACTTCCTTTCGCTTTTTTCACCTGTTCTGGATCTGTCGTCACTACAAAATGATGGGCACCGAGTTTTTTTGCATCGGCTTCTTTTTTGGGCGAGGTACTCAATACGGTTACATCCGCACCAAATGCGACGCCGAATTTTACGGCCATATGACCCAATCCACCGAGACCCAACACAGCCAGCTTATGCCCCTTGCCCACTTTCCAGTGTCGCAGCGGTGAATAGGTGGTGATACCGGCACACAGCAACGGCGCAGTGGCTGTGAGGTCCAGCTTGTCGCTGATATGCAACACAAAATCTTCATTCACCACAATGGTATTGGAATAGCCACCATAGGTGGGCGTTTTGTGGTCTTGCTCCCGGCTATTGTAGGTGCCGGTGGCACCATTGAGGCAATATTGTTCCAGTCCGTCGTTACAACTGCTGCAGGTACGGCAACTATCTACCAGGCAACCCACAGCTGCCAGGTCGCCCACTTTAAATTTCTTTACATGGGCACCCACTTTCACCACCTTGCCTACAATTTCATGGCCCGGCACCATGGGGAAAATCCCTTCGAACCAATCGTTTCGAATCTGGTGCAGGTCGCTGTGGCAAACACCGCAATATTGAATATCGAATTGCACATCGTGCGCTCCCACTTCTCTTCTTTCAAATTGCCAGGGAGCAAGTTCGCTGGTGGGCGTTTGGGCAGCCCAGGCTTTTGCAGTAATCATGACTATTGGTTAATGAGTTAAAAGGCGCCTTCGCTGAACCCGGCGCCTGTATTGAAATATTCTAACACAATTTCTCCCATTCTGTTCAAATCGGCAGTCGATAATTTTGCCCCCACCGCCTCAACCCTTAAAAATAAAATACACGGCCGCAATCAACAAAGCAAAGCCGATAAAATGATTGATCGATAATGTCAGGTTGTTAAACACCAGTTTGGAAAAAACAACAAACACCACCAGGGTAATCACTTCCTGGATCACTTTCAGTTGCACGAGCGAAAATGGCCCGCCGGTTTCCATCGACCCAATACGATTGGCCGGCACCTGGAAGCAATATTCAAAAAAAGCAATTCCCCAGCTAATCAAAATAATCACCCAAACGGGCGTGGCCGCGTGACTGCTGTCCTTGCCGAAAAATTTTAAATGTCCGTACCAGGCGGCCGTCATAAACGAGTTGGAAAGAAACAGCAATCCAATGGTGCTGATTGATTTCATAATGGGCTTTTGAGTTGGACAAATATGCCTAATATTTTCATGCTGATGGCCTGCATAAAAACAAAAAGGGCAACCGTAAAAACGATCGCCCCTGGTTTTATAGTAACCGTCCAATTTTTTCATCAACTACAACCCAAACTATTGCCACAGTTCAGGCATTTATAGCAGGTACCGCTGCGAATGGTCAGGTGACCGCATACATTACAAGCAGGCGCATCGCTTTGCATCGACTTGCTGGCAGCATTCAGGGCATCAAAATTCCCGGCAACCTGCTCGGTCCGCGCCGGCTGGGTTGGCTTCATCGCTTTTACCCCCGGGCCCGCAACGATGCGCACATCACTCAACTCGGGCGATGGGCGATCAAGTATGGAATCGTCGCCTTCTTCACTACCCGTATTCATCACTTCAGGGCGATCCAACACATGCACCAAATCAGCGCGATCAAGGTATTCATAGGCCAGCGACCGGAATATAAAATCCACAATTGAGGTGGTGCTCTTGATATTCGGGTGATCAACCATGCCCGCCGGCTCAAACCGGGTAAACACAAATTTCTCAACAAACTCTTCCAGTGGCACGCCATACTGTAAGCCGATCGATACCGCTATCGCAAAACAGTTCAACATGCTGCGCATCGTGGCCCCTTCCTTGGCCATATCAATAAATATCTCACCCAGGGTTCCATCGTTGTATTCGCCGGTGCGCACAAACAATGCCTGGCCCGCGATTTTTGCTTTCTGGGTATAACCCCGGCGCTTGGCAGGCAGTGATCTGCGTTCCACAATCATCGCCAACCTGCGTTTCAATTTTGTATCGGGCGATGACTGCACCCGTTTCTGCACTTCTTCCAACAAATCATCGATCGTTAGCTTGCCAAGGTCAATGATATTCGATTCAACCGCTACCGGCTCCGACAGTTTTTGTTCTTCTTTTTCCTCGGACTTCTTTTTCTTGTCGCTCTTGTTGCTCAAAGGCTGGCTCAATTTGGAGCCATCGCGGTACAGCGCATTGGCCTTCAGCCCCAGCTTCCAACTCAGCATATAACAATCGGCGATCTCTTCCACCTTGGCTTCGTTGGGCAGGTTGATGGTTTTTGAAATCGCGCCGCTGATGAAGGGCTGCACCGCACCCATCATCCGGATATGCCCATGGGCATGGATATAGCGTTCGCCTTTTTGTCCGCATTTATTGGCACAATCAAATACCGGCAAATGGGCAGCTTTCAAATAAGGCGCTCCTTCTACCGTCATGGTTCCGCACACATAATCATTGGCCGTCGCTATCTCTTCATCACTGAAACCCAGTGCCTCTAATAGATTAAAATTCCAATCGCCATATTGTTCGGCGGTAAAGCCCAGTCGCTCCAAACAGGCTTCGCCGAGGGTAAAGCGGTTAAACACAAACCCAATTTCAAAAGCACTCTTCACTGCCGCATCCAGCTTGCTGATCTCTTCGGCAATAAATCCTTTCTCACTCAAGGTTTGGTGGTTGATAAAAGGAGCACCGGCAAAGCTGGCTTGACCTACCGCGTATTTGACAATGGCTTCGCTTTCTTTTTCGGTGTAACCCAGGTTCTTCAACGCAGCCGGTACCGACTGGTTGATGATCTTGAAATAACCACCGCCACTGAGTTTCTTGAATTTAACCAACGCAAAATCAGGCTCCACGCCGGTGGTGTCGCAATCCATGACCAGGCCGATGGTGCCCGTAGGCGCTATCACGGTTGTCTGCGCATTGCGATAGCCAAATTTTTCGCCCAGTTGCACCGCTTCATCCCAGGCACGGGTGGCTGCTTTGAGCAAGTAATCGGGACAATATTTTGCTTGTATGCCCAGGGGTTTTACGGTGAGCCCTTCGTATGCATCAGCCGCATCGTAAGCAGCCGCGCGGTGGTTGCGCATCACGCGCAACATGTGATCTCTGTTCGCTGCATATTGGGGAAAAGCACCCAATACCTGCGCCATTTCGGCCGATGTTTTATACGCCACCCCGGTCATGATGGAACTGATCGCTCCCGCAATACCGCGTGCTTCTTCACTATCGTAGGGAATGCCGCTTACCATCAGCATACTGCCGAGGTTGGCAAAGCCCAATCCCAAGGTGCGATAATCGTACGACAACTGCGCCACTTCTTTCGACGGAAACTGCGCCATCAACACCGATATCTCCAACACAACTGTCCACAGTCGGCAGTTGTACGCATACCCTTCCACATCAAAGAGTCGCGTATCGGCATCAAAAAACTTCATCAGGTTGGCCGAAGCCAGGTTGCAGGCCGTATTATCGAGGAACATGTACTCCGAGCAGGGATTGGATGCGTTGATGCGACCACCCTCGGGACAAGTATGCCATTCATTAATGGTGCTATCGTATTGCACGCCGGGATCGGCACAGCGCCAGGCAGCATACGAAATTTTATTCCAGAGCTCACGCGCCGGCACGCGCTTCATGACACGTCCATCACTACGCGCCGTTAATTCCCAGTCTTCGTTGGCCTCCAGCTTCTCAAAAAAAGCATTCGGTATGCGAACGGAGTTATTGGAGTTTTGTCCGCTGACCGTGCGATACGCCTCGCCTTCATAATCGCTTGAATAACCGGCAGCAATCAATGCCGCCACTTTTTTCTCTTCTTCTACTTTCCAGTCAACGAACTGAATGATCTCAGGGTGATCGAGGTCGAGGCAAACCATTTTCGCTGCGCGCCGCGTTGTGCCACCACTTTTAATAGCACCTGCAGCGCGATCGCCGATTTTCAAAAAGCTCATCAAACCAGAAGAAGTACCACCACCACTCAACTTCTCGCCTTCGCCACGTATATGCGAAAAATTAGTACCAACGCCCGAACCGTATTTGAAAATGCGCGCTTCCCGCAACCAAAGGTCCATGATGCCGCCTTCGTTCACCAGGTCGTCATCCACACTTAAAATGAAACAGGCATGGGGCTGCGGACGCTCATACGCCGATGTAGACTTTTTTAATTGTCCGTCGAATTGGTCAACATAATAATGGCCCTGCGGCTTTCCAGTGATGCCATAAGATTCGTAGAGACCGGTATTGAACCACTGCGGACTATTGGGCACGCAGGCCTGGTCGAGAATGGAGTACACCAGTTCTTCGTAAAAGATTTGGGCGTCTTTTGCAGAAGCGAAATAACCATAGCGTTCGCCCCAGGCACGCCAGCAATGGGCCATGCGGTGCGCCACCTGTTTGGAGGAGGTTTCGCGGCCCAGGCTGCCATCCGCCAACGGCACACCAGCTTTGCGAAAATATTTTTGGGCAAGGATATCAGTGGCAATCTGGCTCCATCCTTTCGGCACTTCCACATTGTTCATTTCAAACACGATTTCGCCATTGGGATTGCGAATCACCGAACTGCGGTAATCGTACTCGAACTGATCAAACACATGCTGGTCCTCACGGGTAAAGCGACGACTAAATGGCAGCCCTTGCCGGGTGCTATCACTGTTTACCATAGTTTCAGTTGAAAGAATGAAGAAATGGTTATTTCTACGGGTACGGGTGAAAACGAAAATAGCCGTCTGCAGGTAGAATTGGTTGTTGGAGATATCCACGTTTGTGGATAATGAACGGTGGAAAAATCGATCAGCAATAGGGCACTGCATTTGCGCCGAAAATGATTTTTATCAGGCTGAAAAATTTGGCGAAACCGGGATTCTTCTTTTAAGACGGCTTTAATTTGATCCTTACTTTATTTGCGGTTATGAAAAAGATTAGCGCAGCGATCAAATGCCTCTTTTTAACCGGCGCCTGTATTGTATTAACTGTGTCAACACAGGCACAGACCGAGCATACTGGTTGGGGCGTTTTTGTGTATTCCGTTAAACTGGGCAAAAAAACCGACCTCATTGGCGATATACAAGGCAGAACGGGCGATGGGTTTTCGCATCTGCAAACCCTGTTGTTGCGCGGCGGACTACAAGTCAAACTCAAACCCAACCTGCTGGCCACCGCGGGTTATGCGTATATCATTCCGCGACGCACCATCAATGGCATCAGCGGTTATGGCCAGGAACACCGGCTTTGGCAACAGTTGATTTTTCTTCATCCGATCGGAACAGCCAGTATTCAACATCGCCTGCGGCTGGAACAACGCTTTATCAGCAAATCGGTGGTGGAAGCCGATGCACTGAAAAACCAGGGCAATTTTTTCGCCAACCGCATTCGGTATTTTGTTCGCGGCGTTCAGCCATTGGTTACACAGAAGCCTTTTGTAAAAGGCCCTTTTCTGGCCCTGCAAAATGAAGTGATGCTGCAGTTTGGCGACAAATCAGGCGTGAACGGCAAGGTTTTCGACCAAAACCGCTTGTATTTCGCTGCAGGACGCCGTTTCAGCAAACAATTCGATCTCGAAGCCGGTTACATGAACCAATACCTACTGGGGCGTGGTAAAGCGTTCACCAACAACCACATCGCGCAGGTTGCTGCCTATATTCGCCTCTAAAGCGATTGTGTCAAACCAGTTTTTTTGCGCATTTTTGTTTCTTGATGAGCCGATGCATGCAGCCCGGAACCTACCAACATATCAGTGAGAAAAAGAGAAAGCGGCAGAAGTCCTTTGCCGTACTGATCGATCCCGATAAAGTGCAACCTGCAGCATTGGGCCGGCTGACCGACCTTGTAAATGAAGCATCGGTCGATTACCTGTTGGTCGGTGGCAGCCTGGTGATTTCCAGCCACCTCGACGAATGTATCCTGGCCATCAAAGCGCAAACCGATATACCGGTAATACTATTTCCCGGCAGCCCTTCGCAGATTTCAAAGCACGCCGATGCCTTGCTTTATCTCTCGCTTATTTCCGGACGAAACCCCGAATTATTGATTGGTCAGCACGTGATCAGTGCGCCTTTTGTGCGCAAAAGCGGGCTCGATATCATGAGCACCGGTTATATGGTGATCGACGGCGGCGCACCCACCACCGTATCTTATATCAGCAATGCCAGCCCCATCCCTTACGATAAAAATGAGATTGCCCTTTGCACAGCCCTGGCCGGCGAAATGCTGGGGATGAAACTGATTTATATGGATGCGGGCAGTGGCGCCAAGAGGCCCATTCCAGAGGCCATGATAGCAGCGGTGGCCGAACAGATCACCGTTCCGTTGATTGTGGGCGGCGGCATCCAAGATCCCGAAAAAGCATATCGGAATTGCCGTGCAGGCGCCGATATCGTGGTAGTGGGCAATGCGATTGAAAAAGACCCGGCGCTGATCAAAGAAATGAGCGCCGCCGTACATGCAGCGGCGCATGCTGAAGTTTGATTTTAGCGACTGAGTTCGCTGGTATCAACGCGACTGGGGGTATCTTTTCCCGCAACAATGGAGGTTGAACTGATGGCAATGGCCTTGATGATGGCCGTCATGTTGACCATATCAAGTGTTTCAAATTCATCATCGGCTGTGTGGTAATATTTCTCACTGTCCATTTTCGACGTAGAAATGGTATGCGCCGGCACACCGAGGCGGGCCAGGGTGGCATTGTCGCTGCGATAAAACAATTGCTGCGCAGGATAAGGATCGGGATGAAAACTAAAGGCCGAACCGCGCAGGTTTTTCTCCAATATTTTTCCCATATCGGTTTTTTCGTAGCCGGTGATATAGGCCGAGTTCTTGCCCCATTTGCTATCGGTGCCAATCATTTCAATATTGAACATGGCCATCACTTTCGTGGGATCAAATTGCTGACTGAAATACCGCGCGCCGAAGCCGCCAGATTCTTCGCCGGTGAAAGCCGCAAAAACAACCGTACGTTCATTGTTCTTCAGTGCACTGAAATACTTGGAGAGCATAATAACGGCAGTGGTGCCAGCCGCATCGTCGTTCGCGCCATTGTAAATGCTATCGCCATTCAAGGGCTTGCCGAACCCGAGGTGATCGTAGTGACCTGAAAAAATAACGTACTCGTCTTTTTTCGATTTACCTGGAATCATGCCCACCACATTCTGCAGTTTTTGTTTTTGAATGGTATGGGTGGCTTCTACATTGAATGTTTCGGGCGTTGCGTCTGTGAGCAGGAACAAAGTATTCGCCTTCGATTCCATCATGGCTCTTTTAAAATTACCGAGTCTGGGCAGATTGCCCGCAAAGCTGGGGTCTACCAATACCAGGGTATTTTTTCCGGAACCCACGGCTTTAAACGCTTCTCTGAAAAATTCGGCCCCAGCGGGTATGCGCGTTATTTCGTAGCCTGATTTTTCGTTGATGCTTACCTGTGGTTCGGCGGTGATGAGCATCCACTTTTTGTCGTCGATCGACTGGCCATTCACTGTGGCAGTACCGCTTTTAAATTGCGCATTGGTCACGTAAAAAACCTGCAGGTAATTGTCTGCCCCTGGTACGGTTTGCAGTCCCGCTTTCTTGAACTCGGCCGCGATAAAATCAGCCGCTTTGTCAATGCCCTTGCTGAAGATGGCGCGTCCTTCCATATTATCGGCGCTCAGCGTTTTTTCGATGCGCGCTACTTCTTTCTGCTTAATAACTTTCAGGGCAGGTTGTGCGTTAACAGTATTAGTAATGGCGATGGCCCCTGCCAGCAAAAGATTTTTATACATGTGTGATCGTTGATTAGAGACTCATCATTTCTTTGAACTTAACCGTTTGGCGGCGACTCACTTCAATTTTTTCGCCACCTTTCAGTTCAAGCAACAAGCCGCCATTAAAATAGGGTTCTATTTTTTCAATGAGGCGCAGGTTGACAATATGTTTGCGATTGGCGCGGAAGAAAATCTTTTCATCCAGTCTTTCTTCCAGCGCATTCAATGATTTCAGGATAAGTGGTTTGTTGGGGCCGAAAAAAACTTTCGCATAATTACCCACACTTTCAAAAAGGCGGATCTCACTCAGTTTCACAAACCAGCAACGCTCGCCGTCTTTCACAAATACCTGGTCGTTTTCGCTGAGCAGGCTGCGGTTGATGCCGATAGCGGGCGACAAGGCTTCTTTTTCTTCGGCGATTTGTAATTTATGAATGGCATCGGCAAGGCGACGTGGCTCTACCGGTTTGAGCAGGTAATCGAGTGCATTCACCTCGAAAGCTTTCAGCGCATATTCATCATAGGCGGTGGTGAAAATAACATGTGGTGTTTTCTCCAATTCACTCAACATATCAAAACCGGTTTTGCCCGGCATTTGAATGTCGAGAAATACCAGGTCGGGTTGTAAAGCATCAATGGCTTCAATGCCTTCGTTGGCATTGGCCGCTTCGCCAATCACTTCCACTTCGGGAAATTCAACCAATAACTTTCTGAGTTCTGTGCGCGCCAGTCGTTCGTCGTCGATCAATAATGCCTTTATCATACACTTGTTTATGCTGGAATAGAAACCGGGATCTTCACCCGGGCTTCAACCATATTTCCATTGAATTCGCGGATGCTGAAATCAGCGTTGTACCCAAACAATAAATGCAGCCGGTTGCGGGTGCTGCTGATACCAAATCCGTCGGTGGCGGGCATCGAAGAGGGTTCTTTCAGCCGGCCCGTATTCTGTACCATCAGTTCGTGGTAATTGTCGTGAAAATCGGAGATGATGCGCACCACGCCGCCAGTCATCTGCTGTCCGATGCCGTGCTTGATGGCATTTTCTACCAGGGTCTGCAACATCATGGGCGGCACGGGCAGGTCGAGGGTGTCTTCATCCACTTTGTACTCCACCTGCAACCGGTCTTCAAAACGAATATGTTCGAGCGCGAGGTAATCGCGCACAATGTTCAATTCTTTTTCGAGCGGCACCGTTTCCGACTTTTCAGATTGCATACTGCTGCGCAGAATATTACTCAGTTCGGTGATGGCCGTGCGGGCGCGTTCGGGGTTTTCATCTACCAGCGCGCGAATGCCGTTCAACGCATTGAAAATAAAATGCGGGTTGATATGCGCTTTGATGGTTTTCAGTTCCAACTCCTTCACCATTGCCTCGAGCTTCAGCGTATCAATTTCCTGTTTGCGGCTCTTGGCTACATAGTGGTAGATAAAATAGATCAATACCCAGGGCACGATGTAAAAGCCAAGATCTAGGGTGGCCATCAGGGTGCGGGTCCAGATGTCGAGCTTCCGGGGGTTATCGGGCAGTACATCAAAAAGCGTGGTCATCGACAGGTACAATACACTGCAAAAAAGACTGGTGCATACAACGCCGATGATCATGCGCGGAATCATTTTTTCGATCGGCATCATCAACACGCTCGACCGTTTTATCACCAAACGCAAGAGATGTGTGCTCAGAATACCCGACGCAAACATCAGTAGCAGTTTCACAATAAAACGGCCGTCGATCCGGTCGGGCGTGAGTGAAAGCACCATGATCAGCATAGAGCAGATCACGAAGAGCCAGCCCGAAACCTGGCAGAGCCAATAGTATTTAGTACCGCGAGGAAGCATAGTCAAATCTAGTGGTTTGCATTTGACCGAAAATAGGGTTTTGTATTAAAGGTGAAATAGCCGGAAAACCGGTGTTATCCCGGTCTTATTAGTATCTTTGATCAACTTATCTGAAACTACATGGAAATCAAACCCGGACCGCTATTGCAGCAGATCGACGAGCCGGCTGATCTGAAGAAGCTCGGCAAGGAACAATTGCACCAGGTTTGTGATGAACTGCGACAGTTTATCATTGATGTGGTGAGTGTGCATGGCGGCCATTTTGCCGCCAGTCTGGGGGTGGTAGAATTGACCACCGCGCTTCATTACGTGTACAATACACCTTATGATCAATTGGTATGGGATGTGGGTCACCAGGCTTATGGCCATAAAATATTGACCGGCCGTCGCGATAATTTTCACAGCAACCGCAAATACCATGGCATCAGCGGTTTTCCCAAGCGAACAGAAAGCGAATACGATACATTTGGCGTGGGCCATTCCTCTACTTCCATTTCGGCTGCCCTGGGCATGGCCATTGCGGCCAAGTACAAGGGCGAAGACCGTAAATCGGTTGCCGTAATTGGGGATGGCTCCATGACCGCCGGGATGGCTTTTGAAGCCATGAACCATGCGGGCGTGGCCGATGCCGATATGCTGATCATCCTGAACGACAACTGCATGAGCATTGATCCCAATGTGGGCGCGCTCAAAGAATACCTCACCGATATCACCACCTCGCAGACCTACAATAAGTTCAAAGACGATGTGTGGAAACTATTGGGCAAACTGCCGGTGGGTAAGAATTTCACCCGCGAAATGGCCAGCAAACTGGAGCATTCGGTGAAAGGGGCCATTAGCAAGAGCAGTAATTTGTTTGAGGCCTTGAATATTCGGTATTTCGGGCCCATCGACGGTCATAATATCACCAAACTCGTTGATACCCTGCAAGACCTGCGCAATATTCCCGGCCCGAAATTGCTGCATGTGATTACCGTGAAAGGAAAAGGCTATTCGCTGGCCGAACAGGACCAAACCAAGTGGCATGCACCCGGGCTTTTCGACAAAATTACCGGTGAGATTTACAAAAAGAAATACAGCACGCCGCAACCGCCCAAATACCAGGATGTATTTGGCCACACGCTGTTGGAACTGGCCGAGACCAATCCCCTGATTTTTGGCGTTACTCCGGCTATGCCCTCAGGCTCTTCCATGAAGATCATGATGGATAAAATGCCAGATCGCAGCATGGATGTGGGCATTTGCGAACAACACGCAGTAACCGTTAGTGCCGGCATGGCTACACAGGGGCTACGGGTTTTTTGCAATATCTATTCTTCGTTTATGCAACGCGCTTTCGACCAGGTGGTACATGACGTGGCTATCCAGAAATTACCCGTGATAATGTGTCTCGATCGCGCGGGATTGGTGGGTGAAGACGGCCCAACGCACCACGGTGCTTATGATATTGCGTACATGCGCTGCATTCCCCATATGGTGATCAGTGCGCCGATGAACGAGGCTGAATTGCGCAACCTGATGTACACCGCGCAATTACCCAAAACCGATTTCCCGATGGTAATACGTTATCCGCGGGGCGAAGGGGTCATGGCCGATTGGCGCAAACCGATGGAAGAGATCACCATCGGCAAAGGCCGGGAGTTGAAAAAAGGCGAAGAGATTGCGGTATTGTCGTTCGGACATCCGGGCAATTTTGCCGCAGCAGCTATTCGGGAAGTTAAAGCGGTTGGCATCAATGCCGGGCATTATGATATGCGTTTCGCCAAACCGCTCGATGAAGAATTATTGCACCAGATAGCGCAGCAATATTCGAAAATCATCACGGTAGAAGATGGCACGGTGCTCGGCGGCTTTGGATCGGCGGTACTTGAGTTTATGGCCCGCCACCAGTACACGCCCACCGTAAAAATACTTGGTATACCTGACCGTATTGTAGAGCACGGTACGGTGAAAGAACTACTTAGTGAATCACACTATGATGCCCCTGCTATTGCGGAAATGCTGAAAGAAATGATGGTAGATAAAGTAAGCGTTAAAATTCTTCAATAATTTTAACAATACCGGTATACTAAAATGCCGAGTTTTACGTAGGGGAATAAAGTCCATCACCTATGTTACAGTGGAGCATCCTAGCCATATTGGTCAGCTTCGGAAATCTACGATCAGCAGATAACAATTCTGCAGAAGCCATCCTATTGCAAAGTCTGCACCTGCGCGCCTCTTCGCTGCAATCCTACACGATTGAGCACGGCATGGATAATCAATTGTTTTTCCTGATCGACATGACCCAGCCTTCGGGCAAAAAGCGGTTCTACGTTTACAACTACGCAAAAGATTCTATTGTTTATTCTGGCCTGGTATCTCATGGTCGCTGCAACCTGAACTGGTTGAATGGGCGCCGGTATTCCAATAATCCCGGCAGTGGTTGCACTTCATTGGGTCGATATAAAATCGGATCTGCCTACAACGGACAATTCGGAAAATCGTATCGCTTATACGGGCTTGATTCAACCAATAATAAAGCGGCTGAGCGCGCGATTGTTTTGCATTCTGCAACGACCATTCCCGACAAGGAAGTGGCGCCGGGACAGATTGCACAAAGTGATGGTTGCCCGGCGGTATCACCGGCCATGCTCAAGAAGCTGGACCAGGTAATCAAGGCCCGCAAAAAACCGATCATGCTGTACATCTATGAAGAAGACGATACCAGCTTGACGGCTGCCAACTAGTTTTGTTTAAATAGAAAATCGGCTGGCTCTTCTTCTCTGTCGTCGTTCCATTCAACAATGAAATTGTTTCGGCCTTCACCGGTCATGATCACCATGTATTTCTGTTGAACCAGTTCCAGCATGCCCAGAAAAGTGAAGATGGCATGAATGCGATTTTCGCAATGCTCGAACAATCGTTCGAAACTCAGGGTCTTTTGTTCACGACATAAATCAAGTACCGAAGCCCGGCTCGACTCCATCGTATAATTGTATTGCACCACCGTGTGCACCGGCTTGTTGTTGCGGTCGTACACACGTTGCATGACCTTTTCAAACGCCTTCATCAATTTGAAGAGGGTAATCTGCTGAATTTCGGTTCCTTCCGAACTCTCCTCGCCAATCACACCCAATTCGCGGTTAACATTACCGCGTTTTACCATCAACATCCGCACGGCTTCCATATCGGCCATTTCAGCGGCGGCCTGTTTGTATTTTTTGTATTCCAGCAGTTTGTCGATCAGTTCCTGGCGCGGATCTATTTCATTGCCTTCTGCATCGATTTCTTTGCGGGGCAAAAGCATTTTCGCCTTGATGCGCATCAGCGTACTCACAAAAAGAATAAACTCGCTCGACAGCTCAATATTCAGTTGTTCTTCGCCGTGGATATAGTTCAGAAAGTCGTTGATGATACGGGTGATCGGGATATTGTAAATATCCAGTTCATCCCTTTCGATAAAGAAGAGTAAAAGATCAAAAGGCCCCTCAAATTGAGGGAGCCTTATCTGATAATTTATTGAATTCGCCGCCATGGCGCGAAAATAAAGGTTTCGTGGCGGATGGCTAGAATTTAGCCGTAATACCTACACCCAACAGCGAGCGCACCTGGGTACCGGGCGAGCTGTGGTTTGGACCAAACTGCTTTACGTCGTCGTCGTAGATCAGGTCGAGGTTATAGGTTACACCCAACCATTTGTTCACTTTCATGACAAGGGCGTTGGTCCAGAATACGTCGATGTTCTGCGGCTTGGCCGACCTTTTGACATCGGTGATCGGATCATGTGTACCCAGGTAATTAGAGAACAGGTCGAGTCGGCTTTTATACGTCACATTTTTAACCACTTCTTTGAAGAAAGTGGCCGACAAATAAGCGCCTGCCTGGAAAGAAACCTTACGGCCCGGATTCACGCCATAATTGGCTGCCAGGGGTGTTTCAGGATCCAAGGTGGTGGGGTCGACTCCACTCGCAAAATAATAGCTGTAGGGATCACTCGATACAATCACCCAACGGGCTGAGATCGGTGAAAACAATACATTGAAGTAAGAAGTGGGTTTCCACTCAATGCCTGGCGACACCAACAGGTAAGCCGGTGCAAACAGACCAGATATCCGACGCTTCAAACCCTTGTTCAGGTAATTGTAGTCGTATCCATCAGTCATTTGCGTACGCAGGTTCACCACGCCGGCAATGGCCCATTTTGCATTCAGGTCCTTGCCCATTTTGCTGTAGAAATCGAGCTTGTCGTCGGTTTTACGGGTACCCAGTGAACTGGTGCGCTGCATGGCATAGCCCAAATCAAGGCTGTTGTTCCAAAAGAAAGCGCCTTTTTTCTGGTTGGCAAAAAGCGTCGCAAAGCCGGCCACTGAAAAAGATGATTTTTCAGCACCTGCTGCCCAATTGGCACTATTACCCTGGGCAAAATTAAGGGAGAATACCCCGCCTTTGCGCCAGCCGCGTGCATTGTACTTAATGGTGGTGTCATCTACGCTGGTACGCTCTCTTTCCGATTTCATGTTTGAAACCGCTTCGTCCTGCGCCATCGACGCCAGGGGGGCTACTGCCAGCATTGCATAGGTCAGAATTCCGGTGATTTTCTTCATACGATCATTTTTGTGTTCAAAAGGGCAGCAATCGTCGGGATATTATTTTTTCAACTCGTCTCTGATCTCAGTCAGGAGTTTCTCAGTTGGTGTAGGACCTGCAGCAGCATTGGGATCTTTGCGAAGCACTGCTTTGATAAACAGGTAACAAACAAGGGCAACGATCAAAAAGTCAAGTACACTTGTCAGAAAGAGGCCATATTTAAAAGTAACTGCCTCAGTAATCACTTTGTTGCTGGCGTCAACCTCCGCCGGCTTCATAACATATTCCATGTGGGAAAAATCTTTACCACCGGTCAGCAGTCCGAGAATCGGTGCTACCAGTCCGTCGGTGAAAGAGCTCACCAACTTAGTAAAAGCAGAGCCGATCAGAAAACCGATGGCTACATCAACCAGATTGCCCTTAGTGGCAAATGCTTTGAAATCTGATAAGAATCCCATGTGTAATAGTTTTAATTTTAGCAATACTACAACATTTTGGTATTGTCAATACGCAGACTGTACCAATTGATGGTCGATTCAAGGAAGCTGGGTAAAATGCGTCGGGAAAAAATTTTCACACCGACATTATTTCTTTCTCTTTTGCTGCCAGCAGTTTATCAATCAACGTGATATTGCGGTCGGTAAGTGCCTGCGCTTCATTTTCAGCGTCTTTACTGGCATCTTCGCTCAGTCCGTCTTTCTGGCATTTTTTGATTTGCTCGATGGCATCGCGGCGAATGCTGCGCACCGCCACCTTGGCTTGTTCACCTTCGGCATTGCATCGTTTTACCAGCTCTTTACGCCGTTCTTCGGTCATGGGTGGCAGGAACATGCGAATAATGGCACCATCGTTTTGGGGATTGATCCCAATATTGGAATTGATGATGGCCCGTTCAATGGGTTGTAGCATATTTTTTTCCCAGGGTTGCACGGTGATAGTGCGCGCGTCGATCGCGGCGATATTGGCTACCTGGTTCAGGGGCGTGGGGTTTCCGTAATAATCGACCGAGATACCATCCAACATTTGCGGGTTTGCTTTTCCGGCCCTGATCTTTACCAGTTCCTGTTCGAAATGGCTGATGGCCTTCTTCATTCCTTCGGTTGCATCCTCCAGAATCAACGATACTTCTTCTGACATTTTTATGCTGATTAACCGCGCAAAACTACAAAAAATGAGATCATTTCTGTTGTAAAACAGCGTCTCCCGGCAGCGGTACTATTTTGCCATGCGTGTCGGTGGCTTTCAATTGGCTCGCGGGCGTAACAAACAAGCGGGGGCGCTGTCGGCGCAGGTAAAACAACACACCGATAATGCCAAAAAACAATGCCGACAACGCAGCGATCACCCAATTGCAACCGGCCTTGTTCAACATGAAGGCGATGGCAATGGCAACGGCATTGAGCGACAACAATGAAATGGCGATGGTGCGATGGCTGAGCCCGAGGTCGAGCAGCAAGTGGTGTATATGGTTGCGATCTGGTGAAAAAGGCGAACGACGCTGGAACATTCGGATGGCAAAAACCCGCAGGGTATCAAACAGGGGCACCATCAAAATACTGAAGCCCACCGCCGGCGCGGCAGAAATTGGAAAACTGGTGGTGGGATCAGCCGCCACATTCATGAATTTAATCACGAGGATGGCGTTGAGCAGCCCAATCAACAGCGATCCGGTATCGCCCATAAAAATGCGGGCGGGTTGAAAATTGAAAATCAGGAAGGCCAGGATGGCACCACTCATCGAGAAGGCCAGCACCGCATCGGGCGTATCGCCCACACTGATAAAATAGAGTCCGAATACCGAGGTCGACAACAAGCCCAGGCTGCCCGCTAAACCATCCACCCCATCAATCAGGTTAAAAGAGTTGATGATAACAATCACTGTCAGGTAGGTGAACAACAGGCTGAACGTTTCGGGCAGGTGTGTGATACCGAGAAAACCGCCCATACTGCTGATCTGCAGGTTGCCATAATAGATGACCACAAATGCAGCCAACACCTGGCCGATAAACTTCATGATGGGCGAAATCACCACGATATCGTCTTTCAAGCCCAGGTAAAACACCACCACGGCCGAAGCCAGAAAATATTGTAATTCCTTTCCTTCCTGGAAATTGGCAATCAGTAAAGTAGCAAAGGCAAAACCGGCGAAAAGACCTAATCCGCCCAGGGCGGGGATGGGTGCCTGGTGAACTTTTCTTTCATCGGGAATATCGTACAGCTTTTTGAGGGCAGCCACACGGATGATAACCGGTATCGCCAAAAAGGCAACAGTGAAAGAAATGGTAAGCGCAAGGATTACGTCAAACATGGAACTGCTTTCTTGATTTCATAAAAATTCATTCCGGCGCAGGGTCCTAACAGCGGGCAATTTACTTCAAATGCGGCTAGAATGTGCAGATATCATAGATTAAAACGATAAGTGCGGCTTTTTAGTCTCATGTGACCCAACTGACTTGAAATGATTTAGATTTGCTCCACAAATTTTGATTATGGCTAGTTTACCGGAAATAGCTTCACAGATACGCCGCGATATTGTAAGAATGGTACATGGTGTGGCCAGTGGTCACCCAGGCGGTTCCTTGGGTTGCGCTGATTTCTTCACCGCGCTTTATTTCAAGGTGATGAAGCACAACCCGAAGTTTTCGATGGATGGCATTGGCGAAGACCTCTTCTTTCTGTCGAACGGGCATATCTCGCCGGTATTCTATTCTACCCTGGCCCGCGCCGGGTATTTCGATATCAAAGAACTGGCTACTTTCCGCCGGTTGAACAGCCGCCTGCAGGGCCACCCCGCCACCCACGAGCACCTGCCGGGTATCAGGGTAGCCAGCGGATCATTGGGCCAGGGCATGAGTGTGGCCATTGGCGCTGCCCTTGCTAAAAAGCTGAACAACGATCCGAATATTATCTATTCCCTGCACGGAGATGGTGAACTGGACGAAGGCCAGAACTGGGAAGCCGCGATGTTTGCCGCGCACCACCAGGTGGATAACCTTATATCTACGATCGACTGGAATGGCCAGCAGATCGATGGCCCCACGGTTAAAGTGATGAACCTGGGCAACCTGCGGGAGAAGTTCCTGGCTTTTGGTTGGGAAGTGATCATTCTGGAAGAAGGCAATAATATCGACAAAATAGTTGCGACCCTCGAGCATGCCAAAACCTTTGTTGGCAATGGCAAACCCATTATGATATTGATGCGCACAGTGATGGGCGCCGGTGTTGATTTTATGGAAGGCCACCACGAATGGCATGGTATTGCGCCCAATGACGAGCAACTGGCGAGGGCCCTGGCACAATTGCCGGAGACCCTGGGCGATTATTGATTACCGTTAGTTCCTAACTCTTCAATTCAATCTGTTCACCCGCTGCTTTGCGGGCCGGCATCCAGGCGGCAAGAAAGGATACCAGCACCACCGTGCCCAGTACCAGCAGAAAATCTTTGGCCATAAACTTGACGGGATAGTGGTCGATCACAAAACTTTCGCCCTGCAATTTGACCAGTTTGTAGCGCATTTGTGCCCAGCCGATCAGCAGGGCCAGTAAGCAGCCCGATAAGGCGCCCACGCCTGCCAGCAGAAATCCTTCGCTGACGAAAATGGCTTGTATTCTTTTCTTCGATGCGCCCAGCGCTTTGAGTACCTGGATGTCTTTTTGTTTTTCGAGCACCAGCATGGTGAGCGACCCGATCATGGTGAATGCAGCCACCACCAAAATGAGCGACAACAAACAATAGATCACCCATTTCTCCAATTGCATCACACTGTAAAGGCTTTGGTTCTGCTCAAAGCGCGTTAATACTTTGTATTGCTTGCCGAATTTTTGCTGAAGCAATTGCTGCATTTTGGCTGCATCGTCGGGTTTGTTGAGCGCAATCTCTACCGCGCTGAATTCATCGGGCGATAAATCCATCAACCGTTTCATGAACGCCAGGTTGGTAATCACATATTGGTTATCGAACTCCTGCTGTATGGCCAGTGAGCCGGCAGTATATATGTTTTCTGCACGCAGTGATTGCATCGGGTCAGCCAGATCCACGCCGGCACCACGCCGGGGTATGTACACGGTTAATGGCAGAATCTCGCGGTCGCTGTACAAACGCAACACATTCTCTACGCCAACACCCAACATAGCGAGCGGCTTGTCAGCATCACCCAATTCATAACTCCCCGATTTAACCGCTTTGTCGATCGTTGACACCTTGGTGTACGCACTGTCCACCCCTTTGAGATAAACGATGGCCTGGGCTTCGCCGTTTTTCATCAAAGCCTTTTCTTCGGTTACGAGTGAAAATGAACGAACACCGGCCACACCTGCCAATTGTCTTCTTTGCGAATCGGTTAGCTGTAACACTTTGCCTTCGGCCGGCACTATTTTCAAATCTGTGTAGTAGGTCGCATACAATGATTTCACGAGGTCTTCGAAACCATTGAAAACACTCAATACAACGATGAGTGAAGCTGTGCCAACCAATACTGCGGCTACGCTGACCCAGGCGATGATATTGATCGCATTGGTTGTTTTTTTAGACCGGAAATAACGCCAGGCAAAAAGAAAGTTCACGCGTCGCTTTTTTGGTTATTGGCGGTACCGCCGGCTCCGTCTTCGTGAATCTTTTTAAACAGTTCTTCCATCTTGTACACCTGGTCGAGGGTTTCATCTAAGTGAAATTGGAGTATCGGTATGCGTCGAACCTGGTGTTTGATCGATGCGGCCAGTTCACGTTTGATTTCCCAGGCCCGGTCTTCCAGTTTCTTCATCGCTGCTTCCCGGTCTTTGACCTGGAAAAGACTAATATAAACACGGGCTTCGAGCAGGTCAGGTGTCATCTTGACAGACGAAATGGATACCATACCGCCATCGATCATGGTGAGCCCCAATTTCTGAAAAGCCTCGTTCAACACTTCCTGTACCTCGCCAGCTACCTGTTTCTGTCGTTTTGTTTCCTGTTGCATGAACTTCGTTTCGGCAAAGATGCAAAGAGTTTCACGAAAATTGGCCGTAGGTTTGTAGCTTCTTATGTGCTGATATATGAAGAATTTCTCGCGCATCTTTAAATATCTCTCCAACAAGAAAGGAGAAATCGCCCTTTATTTCCTTTTTAACCTGTTGTCGATTGTTTTCTCGCTGGTTTCGCTGGCCATGCTGGCGCCTTTCCTGCAACTCTTGTTTGGCAGCCATGTGGAACCCATTGCGGCAAAGCCGGCGGTTGGTTTTTCTGCCAGCGGCCTGCTCGACCTGATGAAATATTATTTCAACGAAATGATCATCAGCCACAGCACACCCGGCAGTCCCAATGCCGGCAAACTCTATGCGCTGTCGGTTATCTGCGTGGTACTGATTGTGACGATCTTTCTGAAAAATCTTTTTTTATACCTCACATTTCGTATCCAGTCGCCGCTGCGCAACTATGTACTCACGCGACTGCGGTCAGAACTCTATGCGAAAATCCTGCTGTTGCCCATTGGCTTCTTTACCGAGAAACGAAAGGGCGATATCATCAGCCGGATGAGCAACGACACCAACGAGATTGAATGGAGTGTGATCTCGGCCCTCGAATCATTGATCAAAGAACCACTGACGATTCTGATCATCCTGGTATCGCTGGTGACGCTGAGCCCTACCCTCTCTTTGTTCCTGCTGGTATTGCTGCCACTCACCGGATTCATCATTGGTCGCATCAGCCGCGCGTTGCGCAAACAATCAAATGTTGCGCAAGAGCAACAGGGTTTGTTGTTGAGTGTGCTCGATGAAACCCTCGGCGGGCTTCGGGTGATCAAAGCTTTCAATGCAGAGAAACTAATTGGCAATCGGTTCTTTGGCATTAATAGCAAGCTCAACAATATCCGGAATGCGATGAATTTCAAACGCGACCTGGCTTCGCCGATTTCTGAATTCATGGGTGTGCTGGTGTTGGCGATCCTGCTCTGGTTTGGCGGCCGGCTGGTACTCAAATACGATGTGCTTACCGGCGATACCTTTATCACGTATATCGTTTTCTTTACCCAGATCATCAACCCGGCCAAGTCGTTCTCCAGTGCTTTTTACAATGTGCAGCGGGGCAGTGCAGCGGTGGCGCGGATTGAAGAAATTCTGGCGGCACCGGTAATGGTGGAAGAAGCACCAGATGCCTTAAAACTGGATACATTCCGCGACAAGATTGAGTTTCGAAATGTGTCGTTCGCTTATGAGGACAAAACCATTTTACACAATATCAACCTGGTGATTGAAAAAGGCAAAACGGTGGCCTTGGTGGGTTCATCCGGCTCGGGAAAATCGACCCTGGCCGACCTGATCCCCCGCTTTCACGATGTAACCAGCGGCGAGATACTGATTGATGGAAAAGACATTCGCAGCTATAGCCTTTCTTCTATCCGCAACCAACTCAGTATCGTTACGCAAGAACCCATCTTGTTCAACGACAGTATTCGCAATAATATCCTGGTGGCAAAGCCTGAGGCCAGCCAGGCAGCGGTGGAGAATGCCGCCAAAGTAGCCAATGCCCATCGTTTTATTGAGCAGAAAGAAGAAGGCTATGAAACCAATATCGGCGATCGCGGTAGTAAGCTTAGTGGTGGCGAAAGGCAAAGACTCACCATTGCGCGTGCCTTGTTGAAAAATCCACCGATCCTGATTTTGGACGAAGCCACTTCTTCGCTCGATACAGAAAGCGAGAAGTTGGTGCAAGACGCGATTGATCGCTCGATGCAAGACCGTACCAGTATTGTCATCGCACATCGCCTGAGTACCATTCGCCATGCCGATGAAATTGTGGTATTGCAGGAAGGGAGGATAGTGGAGCGCGGCACCCACGATGCACTGATGGAGAACCCGGGCTTTTACAAGCGGCTGGTGGACATGCAGGAAGTAAAATAAACGAAAAAACGCTGTTACATGATAACCGCTTTGCACCTGAAACGCCTGACTCCTTTGTTTGCAGGCGTTGTCCTCTTTCATAACAGTCATGCACAAACGATGAACGGGAAAATCGACAAGGTAGATCAGTATCTGCAGAAAAATTATCCGGCTAGCGAGCCGGGTTTGGCCATCGGCCTTGTAGCAGATGGAAAACTTGTTTTTAAGAAAGGGTACGGCATGGCCGATCTAGCCAGCACCGAAAAGATTACCCCGGCCACGCTTTTCAACATCGCATCGATGACCAAGCAGTTCACGGGGATGGCTATCCGAAAACTCGCCGACAGTGGACAAATTTCATTGTCAGATACCATTGGCGCCTACCTGCCTGGCTTGTCGCCCGTTATCGGCAGCCATATAACCATCGCACAATTGCTTTCACACCAGTCGGGTATCCCTGATCATTACAACTATGTAGAAGCGGGCACGCTCAAACATGCTTACGACGAGCAGGTGCTGGCGGCGGTGATGAAAATGGATAGCCTGACGGCTACTCCCGGCACGCGGTACCATTATAGCAATACGGCCTTCTGTTTGCTGGGCATGGTCGTCGAAAAAAGAACGGGGCAATTGTATGCTGATTATTTGAAAAAAGAACTGCTATTGCCGGCCGGCATGAAGCATAGTTTTATCTGGCGCGAAGACCGGCCTATTCCGGTTGTTGCTGCCGGTTATGACAAAAGCAAGAATGGTTTCGCGCGGTCAGGGCCCGATGAAAATGTATTCTTTAGCACCGAGGCCGATGGGGGTTTGTACACCAGTGTTGATGATTACCTGCACTGGGTACAATACATGTTGCCGCAAATGCCGCCGGCACAATTTACGATCAACGCGCAATCGGGACTGCAGTATGGCTATGGTTGGTTTATCAGGAAGCTGGCCGATAAGACCATGTATCTACACAGTGGTTCCAACGGCGGATTTAGGTCGTACGTGATCGTAGTGCCCGCCTCGCATTTTGCGTTGTTTCTGTTCAGTAACCGGTCAGATAAAAATATTGAAGAACAGGCGCAGCGTGTATTTGAGTTGCTATTACCGGAGTCAGGAGTTTTACCCTTGGTGCAGGGTATGACGAATTAGGGTGATTTTACCCGTCGGGTGGCACCCGACGGGTAAAAGAATTATTTATTCATCATGTTCTTGGCCTCGATGCTGAGAGTAGCATGGGGCACAGCACGCAGACGTGCTTTGTCGATGAGTTTACCGGTAACCCGGCAAACACCGTAGGTTTTGTTCTCGATGCGCATCAACGCTTTTTCGAGGTGATCGATAAACGTAATCTGGCGACTGGCCATTTGTGCCAATTGTTCTCTTTCCATGCTCACACTGCCGTCTTCCATGGTCATGTAACGGCTCTCGCTTTCGTCGCCACCCATCTCGTCTTTCCGGGTGATCAGGCCTTGCAAATAGGCCAGCTCTTTTTTGGCAGCGTCGAGTTTCTTATTGATGAGGTCTCTGAATTCTTGTAGTTCGTTATCACTGTATCGCATAGTAGGGCCTGGATTTTCAATTCCACCTTGGTCAAGCACACTCTTGGTGAAATCTGGATTATAGGGTTGAGACGTTTTCGTCTTTATCTCGGGCATTTCGACCTTTGCCGGCCTTTTTTCTGGCGGCGGCGCCGGTTTTTTAATCGGAATGGGCGTGGTCTGTTTTGAATCATCCTTCACCGTGGCCTGTTTCATGTTATTGGGACGAAATCCCTGGCGGATGATCTTCTTAACCGGCTCTTTTTTCGGCTTTTCTTTTTTGACTGGTGCTGCTTTCACCGGCTTTACCGCTTCGGGCGCTTTTACTTCGGGCACCTTAACCTCCGGCGCTTTTTTGGCCGGGGCTGCTTTGGCAGCAGGTTTGGCTGGGGCAGCGGGTTTTGTCGCAACTGGTTTTGCTGCAACAACCGTTTTAGCCGCCGGCGCTTTGGCAGCGGGTTTGGCAGGTGCTTTGGCCGCTGGCGCTTTCGACGTCGCCGTTGCTTTCGCAGCCGGTGCCGATTTATGGACTGGGGCTTTGGCCACTGGCTTAGCAGGTGCTTTGGCAGCGGGCTTGGCAGCTTTCGCAGCAGGCTTGGCGACCGGCTTAGCCACTTTTTTGGCTGGTGCCGCTTTTGCAGCGGGTTTAGCAGCGGCCTTCTTGGCTGGTGCTGCTTTTTTTGCCGGAGCAACTTTTTTGGCGGCTGGTTTTGCGGCCTTTTTTTTGGTTGCCATCTTGGTTCCTTTTATCCGATGATGAATATCTATTAAAACCTGTCAGGCCGATTTCTCGACTTTGACAGTAACAGGTTGCTCGTTTATATCAATTTCAATACCGTCGCTCAGGTTGTTGTCCACCTCCAGTTCATCTGCCAGCACTTCCGCTTTAATATAAGGCGCAAACTGCCGGATAGAGGTTTCCAGTAGGCCTGCCTGGCCAAACCTGACCCTGATGCGATCGGTCAGTTCATAACCATTGTCTTTCCTGATCTTTTGGATTCTGTTCACCAATTCCCGGGCATTGCCCTCCTGCTCCAATTCGGGAGTCAGGGTAACGTCGAGAGCTACGGTCAAAGCGCCTTTTGAACTAACCATCCAGCCGGGTATATCCTCACTGGTGATTTCAACCTCCTGGATTTGTAATATTAAGGGTTCGCTATCAATTTCCAAAGAATAAGAACCTTCTTTTTCCAGTCTCGAAATATCTGCCTGGCTGAAGCCGGCAATAGCATTGGATACCGCTTTCATTTTGGCACCCAGTCGCTTGCCAAGGGCCTGGAAATTGGGTTTGATTTTCTTCTTGATAAAGCCATCCGCATCGGTCAGGTATTCCACCGCCTTCACATTCACTTCCGACTTAATCAGGTCTTCCACCTTCTCCAACCGGCTTTTCATGGCCGGGTCGAGCACGGGGATGAGTATCTTCTGCAGCGGCTGCCGCACTTTGATGTTCACTTTTTTGCGAAGCGACAACACGAGCGACGAAGCATCCTGCGCCAGGCGCATTCGTTCCTCCAGGTCGGCATCGATGCGACTGGTATCTGCCTTGGGATACAGTGTATGGTGCACCGAAGCTACTTCGTGCCGATGGGTTACGTTGTTCAGGTTGCTGAACAGCCAATCGGCAAAGAAGGGCGCCACGGGTGCAATCAAACCACTGATGGTTTCCAGGCACTCGTACAAAGTTTGATAGGCACTGATCTTGTCAACACTGTAGTCGCCTTTCCAGAACCGCCGCCGGCAAAGCCGTACATACCAGTTACTCAGTTGTTCGTCTACAAAGCTGTCGATCAATCGGCCGGCCGTGGTTGGTTCGTAATCATCGAATGCCGCTGTTACCTGTTGCACCAGGGTTTGCAGGCTCGATAAAATCCAGCGATCGATCTCGGGCCGGTCTTCCCATTTCACGGGCGGCTCTGCAAAAGAAAAACCGTCTACATTGGCATACAGCACAAAAAACTGGTAGGTATTATAGAGCGTTCCGAAGAACTTGCGTTGCACTTCTTTGATGCCTTCGATATCAAATTTCAGGCTATCCCAGGGCGAAGCGTTGGTGATAAGGTACCAGCGTGTTGCATCGGCGCCAAACTGGTTGATGGTTTGAAAGGGATCCACCACATTGCCCAGGCGCTTACTCATTTTATTGCCATTCCGGTCGAGCACCAATCCGTTCGACACCACCGTTTTATAGGCTACATCGTCATAGAGCAGCGAAGCCAGGGCATGCAGGGTATAAAACCAGCCGCGGGTTTGGTCAACGCCTTCGCAAATAAAATCAGCGGGGAAGTTTTGGTCAAACGGCGCTTTGAAAGGCCGGTCACTGCCGGCTGCTAGTTTTTCATAGTCGAGTCCCCATTGCGCATAAGGCATGGCACCACTGTCAAACCACACATCAATCAGATCGGGCTCTCTGCGCATAGGCTTGCCCGTTGGGCTCACCAATACCACTTCATCTACATAGGGTTTATGCAAATCAAGTATACCATCGTGCAGGTAATTTTTGTTTACCTCAGCACCCAATACTTCATTGGCTTTGCGGATTTCAGCATTCAGTTCAGCGATGGAACCGATGCAGATTTCTTCGCTGCCATCTTCGGTGCGCCAGATGGGCAGGGGTGTTCCCCAGAAACGACTGCGACTCAGGTTCCAATCAACCATATTCTCCAGCCAGTTGCCAAAGCGGCCTTCGCCGGTGGCTTTCGGTTTCCAGTTGATGGTTTTGTTGAGGGCTACCATCCTGTCTTTGATGGCCGTGGTCTTGATGAACCAGGCATCGAGCGGATAATACAGTACGGGTTTATCAGTGCGCCAGCAATGCGGATAACTGTGTTCATATTTCTCCACCTTGAAAGCACGGTTCTCTTTTTTCAGCTTTACACTGATATCAACATTGACGTCTACATAGTCTTTCTCGTCTTTGTAATTCTTTACATACCGACCACTGAACTCACCCACCCCGTCTACAAATTTTCCTTCGCGATCAACCAGGGTGAGAATGCCGATACCATACTTGCGACCAACTTTATAGTCGTCGGCACCAAAGGCCGGCGCGGTATGCACGATACCTGTACCATCTTCAACCGTTACAAATCCATCGAGCAATACGCGAAACGGATCGCCACCGGTTTTTTCGGGCGTGCTCGCTGCATAAGGCAACAGTTGCTCATAGCGCAGGCCTTCGAGGTCTTTGCCTTTAAAGGCCGTGAGTATGCGCCAGGGCAATTGTTTGGCATCGGGGCCATAGCCGGTTTCGTCGGCGTTTTCGTTTTCGGCCTTGAAATATTTTGGCAGCAGGGCCTTGGCCAGCACCACGTTTATGGGCAGGTGGGTATACGGATTGAAAGTGCGCACCAGCACATAATCGATCGAAGGCCCCACGGTTAGGCCGAGGTTCGAGGGAAGGGTCCACGGGGTGGTAGTCCAGGCCAGGAAGAAAACTTCTTCGCCGCCAGGAAGGCCCGCCCGCGGGTTATTATCCGCGGCAGCGAATAAAAATTCACTGTCACTGTTGCGGATTGCTTTGAACATGGCCACCGCACTGGTGTCTTTCACGTCTTTATAGGTACCGGGCTGGTTGAGTTCATGCGAGCTCAGGCCGGTGCCGGCGGCTGGAGAATAGGGCTGGATGCTGACACTTTTATAGAGCAGTCCTTTTTTGTACAGGCGCTGCAACAACCACCAGAGGGTTTCTATATAGGTGTTTTCAAACGTGATATACGGATCCTGGAGGTCAACCCAATAGCCCATTTGCTGGGTCAGGCTGTCCCACTTGTCTTTGAAACGCAACACGGCCTCGCGGCATTTCTGGTTGTATTCTTCGACCGTGATTTTTTTACCGATATCTTCTTTGGTGATGCCCAGTTCTTTTTCTACCCCCAGTTCGATGGGCAGGCCATGGGTATCCCATCCGCCTTTGCGTTTCACCTGGAAGCCCTGCATGGTTTTGTAGCGGCAAACCAGGTCTTTTAAGGTACGGGAGATGACGTGGTGAATACCGGGCATGCCGTTGGCGCTTGGCGGGCCTTCGTAAAACACAAAGGGTGGGGCGCCATCGCGCAGTGAAACGCTTTTCTCGAAAGCCTTTTCCTGGTTCCAGCGATCAAGTATTGCTGACCCGATGCCGGGAAGATCTAAGTGGCTGAACTCACGATACTTGGCTGCCATACAAAACTAGCTGATAATTAATAACTTATGAAAAATTGTCGGCGAAATGCACGCGAAGTTACGAAAATTCGATGGCATGCATCAGTAAGAAGGCGTCCTTATAGGCTGTAATATTGAGGTGTTGCTGACAACTTATTAGACCATGAAACGAAGAAATTTTCTGAAAGCGGGATGGGTAACCGGCACCGTGCTGTTGAACAGCAAGCCGGGAAATGCATTTTCGTTACTAAAGCCCGAAAAAAAACTCCGGGTGGCCTTGTGCGGACTTGGTCGTTATGCCGGCTACCTGGCCGATGGCATAGCCGAAAGCAAGTACTGTGAACTGGCTGGCATCATTACCGGCACACCTGCTAAAAAAGTCAGTTGGCAACTGCGTTTCCCCTCGGGTGCCATTGCCGAATCAAAAACATCTTATAGTGAAAACGAAGACCGCGTGTATGCGAAAGCAAAAAATGGTTTTTTTGAATTGAGTCCGGCGATCAGCTACGGGCCCTTCAAAGGGCGCAGCAGTGCCGGCCCCTTTCAATTTCCTGAAACCAACCAACAAGCGGTGCAGATGGATGCCATCTATAAGGCCGCATCGACAGGTGAAAAAATAGTGCTATCCCGAACGTAAACGGAGAATAGCAGCGTGCTTTTGCTTCGCTAAAATGCTGAAGAAATGTGGTGATTTTTACCCGGTTCAGAAGGGTCTTTTACGGCCACCCGCGCGTATTCATTCTACCCAAATACACGATACCTGTTAAAATTTGATTTTTTTAGTTAAATTTTTGATTTTCAGGGCCTAACAGCCGCGCACTTATCCACATAATTGAGTTTTGGCACAGTTTCTGAAATTATCAATTTGATTCAGTTTATTCATCGAAATGTATCGACACAACTATACAATATTGGACGGGTTAGACGTTGAAGTGGTCTAACCGTGATCTATTTCTACGGTTTAGGGTTTAGGGGTTAAAATAGGGGGTAGTCTTGCCCCCTTCCTCTTTTTATATACCGGCTGAATATTTGTGAAAACGTAGCGGCGCATGTAGGTCTACCGATTACTTGGTGTTTGCATTCGATGTCGGCTCGCCAGCCCGCTCCCGCTTTCTTTTGTACCATTTAATCGCCATCATCAACAGTATGCCGAGGCCAACCAGGCCCAATGTACCATACAACCAACTCATGGTTTGTTTCACCGTTGCCACAAACACGATGGCAAATAACAGCAGGGTCGATACTTCGTTCCAACCCCGCAGTTGCCCCGAACTGTACCGAAATTCGCCCCGTTCCTCTTGTTTGAACAGGCGGTGCAGGCTCCAGTGATACGCAAATAGCAGTAATACAAAACAGAGTTTGATCAGCAACCATTTTCCCGCCGGGTCTGTCAATAAGCGATCCCATCCGCCCATAACCATCACCGTTAGTCCCAGTACCAGGGTGATGATCGCCGATGGCCAGGTAATGATGTACCAAAGCCGTTTCATCATGGTGTACAATTGGTTTCGAATGATGGCCTTTTCCGGTTCGGGCTTATCCCCCGCTTCTGTATTGTAAATGAAAAAGCGCGGCATGTAGAAGAGTCCGGCGAACCAGGTCACCACAAAAATGATGTGCAGGGCTTTCAGGTAGAGATACATCAGCTTACAATTTCCGGTTGCAGGCTATAAGCACGCAAGGTTTCCACCCATGGCGGCTGTACATTCAAACAAGGGATCATGGTAAACGATTCGCCACCGGCATGTAAGAAACTTTCTTTTCCCTCAACAGCAATTTCTTCGAGTGTTTCGAGGCAGTCGCTCACAAACGCCGGACAAGCCACCAGCAATTTCTTAATGCCTTCGCCCGGCATTTCTTCCAGCCGTTTGGCGGTATAGGGTTTTAACCATTCTTCGCGCCCCAGCCGCGATTGAAACGACATGCTGAAACTGCCCGGCGCCAGGCCCAGCCGTTTTGCCACTTCTTGCGTGGTGTAAATACATTGGTACCGATAACAGGTGGCCTGGTCGCTTTCTGTTGCACAACAGGCATCAGCTAGCTGCAGGTTATGGGTGCCGGCCGGGTCCTTTTTAAGGATATGCCTTTCGGGCACACCATGGTAACTGAATAAGAGATGATCGTGATCGCCGGTTAAATATGGCCGGAAACTGTCGGCCAGCGCATCGAGATAAGCCGGTTCATTGTAATAAGCCGGCAAAATTGTCAAGCGGAAGGGGTATTGCCCTTCGTCATATTGTTCTTTGGCGTATTCGGCGGCCGTTTCATAACTACTCATCGCATAGTGGGGATACAGTGGAATTACCAGTACTTCTTCTACACCAGGCTCGCGGCGAAGCAATTCTTCATAGGCTTGTTTGGGCGATGGTGTTCCATAACGCATCGCGATGGTAACCGGATAATCCATACTCGCTTGCAGCGCTGCTTCCAGTTGGCGGGTCAGCACAATCAGGGGCGAGCCTTCTGCTGTCCAGATACTCTTATAGGCATTGGCCGATTTGGGTGCCCGAAAAGGCACGATGATGCCACGCACCAGCAATAACCTCGACAACCAGGGTATATCAATCACCCGCTTGTCCATCAGAAATTCATTCAGGTACTTTCGTACATCCTTAACCGAAGTTGAATCGGGTGAACCCAGGTTCATGAGCACAATTCCGCGTTTCATGCCGACGAAATAACATTAAAAAATGATATGTTTAAACAATATGACAGTTGCCTGACAGTTCAGACTAGCACCTTAACCAGGTACCAAGTATTTTTGTGTCGGCATTACAAAGATATATGGGAGATTATCCAAAAGACTTGCAGCATTTTTTCCTGGCCGGCATTAGTTATAAAAAATCAGATGCAGCAACCCGTTCCCGATTTGCTATTCAGGCCGATCAATACCAATCCATGCTGCAACTCGCGGCTCAATTTCCCATCGCTGAAATCTTCGTTCTCTCTACCTGCAACCGCACTGAAATTTATGGCATCGCCCGCGACGCTGATCAACTGATCAACCTCGCCTGCAAGGTTAACGGTGAATCAACCGAATTGTTCAAATCGATTTCGTATATCCATCGGGGTAAGGAAGCAGTTTCGCATTTGTTTGAAGTGGCTGCCGGATTGGATTCGCAGATACTGGGCGATTATGAAATTGTCGGGCAAATCAAAGCAGCCATCCGTGTCGCCAAAGAAGCACAGCGCGTAGGTCCCTTTATTGAACGCCTGTACAACCAGGTATTGGCTACTTCCAAACTGATCAAGAACAATACGGAATTGAGTGCCGGCACCGTGTCGGTGGCTTTTGCCACTACCCAGTATTTACGCGAACAGGTGCCTGCTATTGCGAGTAAAAAAATCCTGTTATTGGGCACCGGCAAGATCGGTCGCAATACCGGAAAAAACCTGGTCGACTACCTGGGCTGCAAGCACATCACCCTGATTAATAGAACCGAAGAAAAAGCGCTGAGCCTGGCCACTGAATTGGGTGCTATTGCCCGACCCGTGGAAGCATTGAACGATTGCCTGCGCGAAGCAGATATCGTGATCGTTGCCGCCAATTCGCCCGAGGCCCTGATTTTACCGGAGATGGTCAATGATGGCCGCCAACAATGGTTTATAGACCTTTCGATTCCGAATAATATACATCCCGATACCGCCTTACTGGCCGGCAAGCAATTGCTGAACGTAGATGAGTTGTCGAAGAGGAAAGACGCCACCCTGCAAAAAAGAATGCAAGAAGTGCCCAAGGCCCGCCTCATCATCAGTGAACAGATGACCGAGTTCACCGACTGGTGCCAGATGCGCAAACAAATGATTGTGTTGGGCCAGGTAAAACGCAAGCTGGAAGAATACAACAGCACCACTACCTTTGCCTCGCATGAAGACGCTGCTTTCCGAATCCAGAAAGTACTGAACAACATGGCCGCCAAAATGCGGGTGCAAAACCAACGTGGTTGTCAGTACCTGGAAGCAATCAACGACTTCATCGGATTTGGGGTAAACTAACATGAAACAAACGCCGGTTAATATTGGAACGCGCGACAGTGAACTCGCGCTGTGGCAAGCCCGTCAGGTACAGGAAGGTTTGCAATCGCAGGGCATTGATGCGGTACTGGTACCGTTGAAAAGTGAAGGCGATATCGACCTTATAACTCCTTTGTATGCCATGGGTGTGCAGGGTGTATTTACCCGCACCCTTGATGCTGCCTTGTTATCAGGCCGCATTGATATTGCCGTGCATTCCATGAAAGATGTACCTACCCAATTGGCGCAGGGGCTACAGCAGGCGGCCGTATTACCACGCGGCAACCACCGTGATATTTTGGTGCCGAAAAAAGATGGATCGTTTTTAGCGGAGGAAGATTATGCGGCCGTAATTGCTACCAGCTCCATTCGCCGGAAGGCGCAGTGGTTGCATCGTTATCCATTGCACCAACTGACCAACCTGCGCGGCAATGTGAATACGCGCCTGCGCAAATTGCAGGAAGAAAATTGGGACGCAGCGATTTTTGCCGCAGCGGGACTGGAGCGAATTGGCCTGCGGCCGGAGAATGCCATCAACCTCGACTGGATGTTGCCCGCCCCGGCCCAGGGTGCCATTATGATTGTTTGCCGCCAAAACGATGCGGCATCATTTGAAAAAGCCAGTACCCTGCACCACGAAGCCAGCGCGCTTTGCACCAAAATAGAAAGAGATTTTCTCAACACTTTAATGGGTGGTTGTTCTACACCTATTAGTGCATACGCCTATATCGACCACGAACGATTGATGTTTAAAGGCGCCATCCATGCCCTCGACGGATCAGTCGCTTTGGAAACAGCAAAAAACGAAAGCCTGTCGGCCGCCGTTCATACCGGCATGCTCGCCGCCAAAGAATTACTCGATAAGGGTGCCGGCGAATTGGTGACCAAAATCAGGAACCATGGATGACCGGCCTGTACTCATCAGCACCAATACATTGCCTGCGTCGCTGTTGCAAGCCGCGGCCCAAAAAGGGGTGCTGTTGAAAAACCTGCCGTTCATCGAAACCAATCCCATCGAAGACATTGAAACCATCAGTGAAATTGATGCTGCACTTCGTTTAGTCTGCACCGTTATATTCACCAGCCAGGAAGCCATCCATGCCGTTGCAGCGCAGATGGACGATATCATTCCCGACTGGCGCATTTACTGTACCGCACCGGCAACGGCGATGCTTGCTGCCAAACAATTTGGTCAGGAGCGCATTGTTGGTACAGCGACCGATGGCGCCAGCCTGGCTGCCTGTATCATTGAACAGGAAGAACCCGATGAAATATTTTTTTTCTGCGGCAGAAAACACCGGCCGGAATTGCCGGCGTTACTTACCCGTGCAGGCTTTGACCTCAACCTGATTAAGGTTTACGATACCCAGCCGATATCACCGGTTGTTAGCGGCAACTATGCGGGGGTATTATTTTTTAGTCCGTCGGCCGTAAACAGTTTCTTCGCCAGCAACCAACTTCCCGCCCATAGCATTGCCTTCGCCATCGGCGACACAACAGCCACGGCTATCCGAAAACACAGCCGCAACCGGGTGGTGCTGGCCGACTTACCCGACAAAGAATTATTACTCAACCAGGCACTGGAAATACTTACTACATGACACAATTGAAAAACGACTTGATCTTACGGGTTTTAAAAGGCGAAAAAACCGAACGTGTGCCGGTATGGATGATGCGGCAAGCAGGCCGGTACCTGCCCGAGTACCGCGTACTGCGCGAAAAATATGGCTTCTTTGAACGTTGCCAAACACCAGAACTGGCTACTGAAATAACCATTCAACCCATTGATCGCATTGGTGTAGATGCAGCCATTTTGTTCAGCGACATTTTAGTGGTACCACAGGCCATGGGGCTGGAAGTACAGTTGATCGAAAGCAAGGGGCCTTTTCTGCCGGCGCCGATTCAGTCGGCGGCCGACCTGCAACGCATTACCGTACCCGATGTGCACGACCGGTTGCATTATGTATTTGATGCGATCAAGTTGATTAAAAAAGAACTCCATGGCCGCGTGCCCCTGATTGGGTTTGCGGGCTCGCCGTGGACCCTGCTTTGTTATATGGTGCAGGGCAAGGGCAGCAAAACCTTTGATGAAGCAAAAGCATTCTGTTACCAGCAACCCGAAACCGCGCATCGGCTGTTGCAAATGATTACCGATACCAGCATTGCCTATTTGCAGGGACAAATAGCAGCCGGGGCCGACCTGTTACAGGTATTTGACAGTTGGGGTGGCTTGTTGAGTGAGTCGGATTTTGAAACTTTTTCGCTTCGATATATGCGCCAGATCGTAGCTGCACTGGGCGATAAAGTACCGGTGATTTTATTTGCGAAAGGCGCCTGGTTTGCGCTCGATAAAATGAAGGCGACCGGTGCAGCCGGACTGGGCATCGACTGGTGTGTTAGTGCCCAAAAGGCCCGTAGCTTTGCGGGTGATGATATCGTACTGCAAGGCAATTTTGATCCGGCCAAATTGTTGGCACCCATTCCGGTAATACAAGCCGAAGTGAAAGCCATGCTCCGGGCCTTTGGTGGTCATCATCATATTGCCAATCTTGGTCATGGTATATTGCCCAATGTGCCGGTAGACCATGCCCGTGCCTTTGTTGATACGGTAAAAGAATGTAGCATCAACCATGATTGAACTGCAATTCAGCGAGCATACCCGCACCTGGGTCAATTACATCCACGAGCTCCAAACCAGGATCTGCCTGGCGCTGGAAACAATCGACGGCAAAGCAACGTTCAGTGAAGAACACTGGGAACGCCCCGCGGGTGGCAATGGTCGCACACGTGTGATTCAATCGGGTGCCGTGTTTGAAAAAGGCGGTGTCAATACTTCGGTGGTATTCGGCCCCGTAACCGATGAAATGCGCATGCAATTGCGCATTGATGGCGACGGATGGTTTGCGGCCGGGCTCAGTCTGGTGATCCATCCCTACAATCCCTATGTGCCCACCGTGCATTGTAATTATCGAATGTTCGAAATGTACAATAGCCAGGGCATAGCCGTAGATCGCTGGTTCGGTGGTGGCACCGACCTCACGCCCTATTATTTGTTTGAGGACGATGTTAAACATTTTCACCAGATACTGAAAAATGTATGTGATGATTTTGATACCAGTTTCTATCCAAGCTTTAAAAGAAACTGCGACGATTATTTTGTGAACTGGCACCGCAATGCCGAGCGCCGCGGTGTTGGTGGCATCTTCTATGATCACCAGCGGCCCATGGGCAACCGCGAAACAGATTGGTGGATCAATTTCGCCATGCGTTGCGGCGATGCATTTTCAGAAGGTTATATACCCATTGTGGCCCGGCGAAAAGACATGGCATTCGGCGAAAAGGAAAAATACTGGCAGGAGATACGGCGTGGACGATACACTGAATTCAACCTGATACACGACCGCGGCACTTTATTTGGTTTGAAAACAAATGGCCGCATTGAAAGTATTTTCATGAGTCTGCCGCCGACGGTTCGTTTTGATTACAATTACCAGCCCCTACCCGGCTCGCCCGAAGAAGCTTTGTTACAGGCTTGCCAGCACCCGGTGAACTGGTTAAACGCATAGCTTATGTACCTGCAAAGAAGAAATAGAATTTTACGGCAATCGCCCGCGCTGCGCAGCATGGTGGCAGAAACCACCCTGTTGCCACAGCACCTCATCGCGCCCTTGTTTATTGATGAGGGCGAAGGCCTGGTGACCGAAATCGCGTCGATGCCCGGTTATTATCGCCGCAGTGTTGATGGCACGGTGAAGGAAGCCAAAGAACTGTGGGCCAAGGGCATTCGATCGGTATTGCTTTTTATCAAGTGCAAAGACGAATGGAAAGACAATACTGGTCGCGAAGCCTGGAACGACAACGGGTTGATGCAACGCAGCATCAAAGCCATCAAAATGGCTGTGCCCGATATGGTAGTGATGACCGATGTGGCACTCGATCCCTATTCGTCCTATGGTCATGATGGCATTGTAGAAAATGGACAAATTGTAAATGATCCAACGGTAGAAGCCCTGGTGAAGATGAGTATCAGCCATGCCAAAGCAGGTGCTGATTTGGTGGCGCCCAGTGATATGATGGATGGTCGCATTGGCGCCATCAGAAAAGGATTGGAAGAAAACGGCTTTACCAATACCGGTATCATGGCGTACAGCGCCAAATATGCTTCCTGTTTCTACGGACCATTTCGCGATGCGCTCGATAGTGCGCCCGGTTTCGGCGACAAAAAAACCTACCAGATGAATTATGCCAATCGCCTGGAAGCCATCAAAGAAACCTTGTTGGACGTAGAAGAAGGCGCTGATATTGTGATGGTGAAGCCAGCCCTCAGTTACCTCGATATTATTCGCGAAGTAAAAAACCAGGTGACCGTACCCGTTAGTGCGTATAATATCAGTGGTGAATACGCGATGATCAAGGCAGCCGCTAAAATGGGCTGGATCGATGAAGACAAAGCCATACTCGAAACCTTGACATCCATCCGCCGCGCCGGCGCTGATTTAATCGCTACTTATTTTGTGCACGATTTTGTGCGCATCATCGGCGCCTGACGAATTACGCTAACGCTTTTTTCAAAAATCGATACCATGACATCTGCTGCTCTTTTCGAACGTGCCCAATTGTCCATTCCCGGTGGTGTGAATTCGCCGGTACGTGCTTTTAAAAGCGTGGGAGGCACACCAGTATTTATGCAGAAAGCAAAGGGTGCTTACCTGTACGATGTGGAGGGCAACAAGTATATAGACTATATCGCTTCGTGGGGGCCGATGATATTGGGGCATGCTTACGAACCGGTGGTAGAAGCCATTCGCGAATATGCAGGTTATAGCACCAGTTATGGTGCGCCAACCGAACTGGAAGTGAAGATGGCTGAGCTCATCAAGTCGATGGCACCCAATGTAGACCTGATTCGGATGGTGAGCAGCGGTACCGAAGCCTGTATGAGTGCCTTGCGCCTCGCACGTGGCTACACGGGCCGGAACAAGTTCATCAAGTTTGAAGGTTGTTACCATGGCCATGCTGATTCGTTTTTGGTGAAAGCCGGTAGCGGTCTCGCTACTTTTGATATCCAAACAGTGCCTGGGGTAACAGGTGGCGTCAGCAATGATACCCTTACATGTGCGTACAATGATATCGCTGCTGTAGAGCAGTTGGTCGCTGCCCACCCAGGCGAAATCGCTGCGATAATCGTAGAGCCTGTAGCCGGCAATATGGGTTGTATTTTACCGGCGTCTGGGTTTTTGGAAGGCTTGCGTGGCCTGTGCGATCGCGAAGGCATGCTGTTGATCTTCGACGAAGTGATGACCGGTTTCCGGTTGGCACCCGGTGGCGCCCAACAACGGTTAGGTGTAAACGCAGATTTGGTTACCTATGGTAAGGTAATCGGTGCCGGTATGCCGGTGGGTGCTTTCGGTGGCAAAAAAGCCATTATGGACATGGTAGCACCGGTGGGCAAAGTGTACCAGGCCGGCACCCTCAGTGGCAACCCCATTGCCATGATTGCGGGTTATACATTGTTGACCGAGCTGAAAAAAAATCCAGCCATTTATGAGGCGCTTGAAGAGAAGGGTCGACAGTTAAAAGAAGGTATTAAAACGGTACTTAAAGCCGCGGGTGAGCCTTTTGTTATCAATCAACTCGGTTCGATGATCAGTGTGCATTTCAGCGAACAGCCCGTTACTGATTTTGCAAGTGCCGCCGCAGCAGATAATGCGAAGTTTAGTCGCTTGTTTCATGCCCTGCTCGCTGAGGGTATTTACCTGCCCCCTTCAGCGTTTGAGAGTTGGTTTTTGAACAATGCGTTGTCGAGTGATGACATGGCGCGAACCGTGGAAGCCATTCGGAAATTTCGTTGACAACTGCACTTGCCTTTGATGGCATTGCCAGGCAACGATGTAATAAACCAGGCCGGCATATTTGTCAGTTGACTTTTACCTATTTTTACCCAGCACAAACCAACCAATATGCTACTCAAATCAATTGCAGAAGCCCTCAATAAGCAGGTACAGATGGAAGCGGAATCATCACAGGCCTACCTGGCCATGGCTTCCTGGGCCGATATCCAACCCGGCCTCGAAGGCGTTGCAGCTTTTTTCTACGAACAATCAGACGAAGAGCGTCAACATATGCTGAAGCTGCTCACTTTCATCAACGAACGCGGTGGCTTCGGCGTGGTACCCGCCCTGGAACAACCCATCCTCACTTTCACCAGCCTGAAAAGCTGCTTCAATGAATTCCTGAAACACGAACTGAAAGTGAGCGACAGCATCAACGACATCGTTCACCTCGCCCTGGCAGAGAAAGATTATGCCACCCATAATTTTCTGCAATGGTATGTTACCGAGCAGATGGAAGAAGAACGCCTGGCCCGCACGCTCAATGAAAAACTGGAACTGATTGGCGAAGACAAGAGTGGTCTCTACCTGTTCGACCGCGACATCAGTGCCTATCGCGGCGCCGGTGCCAAAAAGAAATAATCAGCGCAAAAGCAATTCACAGGGTTTAATACCCGTGTGTTTTTTAAACGCGGTACTGAAATGGGAAATGGAGCTGTAACCGAGCAACAATGACACCTCGGTTACACTCAGCCCTTTTTCATACAACAGGTAGCGCGCATGTTCCATCCGCTGCACCTGGTAAAAATCAAAAACAGTGGTGCCATACATTTCTTTGAAACCTTTTTTCAGGTAACATTCATTGATGGCCACTTTGCGGCTGAGTTCTTTGATGGTGATGGGCTCACCGATGTGCTGCAGCAATACTTCACGTGCCTTCTCAATTTTTTCACGATCCGCCTCATTCGCCAGGAACTTACAACTGAAAACCATCTCCTCCCGCTCGCCCACCATGCACTCCAGGCTGTACAACAACAGCATCTGCATCTGCGCATTCAGGAATATATTCTCCATTGAACCCGCATACTCGTTGTTCAGCATGGTGTCCAGCACCGCACGGGTGCGGCTGCACAACTGAATGGTTTTGGAGAAAGAGGTTTGGTGATTGAACCTGACCACATCTTCAGTGTAACTTTTGTTTTTACCCGCGGGTGCACTGAATTGAGAAAGGTGCGACGGACTAAACACAAAACTCAACACGTCGATGCTCGACTGTTTATTGCTGCAACTCGCTGGCGTTTTGTACTTACAGTGCTGGCAGGCAGTTAACGGCTCCTGGCAATACAGGTTTCCAGTAATGCAAAACCGCAATTCGAGGTAGTTATTTTGGTGCTTTTTCGCTTCTCGGTTGTACACCAACATGCCGATATCTTCTACCCCCCATTGTGGCATTTTTCGATACCGGTTTATGGAATACTGAACAGAACCCGGCGTACGCTGCTTGCGCTGGTGCAATAACTCTAATTCGTTATGCATAATCGGCTCTTTACGAGCAAGTTCCAGTATTTCAATGGGTTCCTGCATGGAGCAGCAAATTTAAGGTTTTCCGGGAAAAACGCCCTCTTTTTCGTACATTTGCCAATAGCGATTTTTTAATTACAAAAGTGTTCCCGGAGAGTTCAGTATGAGCATTGAAACGCAAACGCCCGAAGTGGCGATTCCCACGCAGACAGGTTATGGAGCAGATAGTATTCAGGTACTGGAAGGCCTAGAGGCCGTTCGGAAGCGCCCGGCCATGTATATTGGTGATATCGGCGTCAAGGGCCTGCACCACCTGGTATATGAAGTAGTCGACAACTCGATTGATGAAGCCCTGGCAGGCTATTGCAAAAACATTCTCGTTACCATACACGAAGACAATTCGATCTCCGTTGCTGACGATGGCCGCGGCATACCTACGGCCATGCACTCGAAAGAAAAAAGAAGTGCGCTGGAGGTGGTGATGACCGTGCTGCACGCCGGTGGTAAATTCGACAAGAACACCTATAAGGTTTCTGGCGGATTGCATGGCGTGGGTGTAAGTTGCGTAAACGCCCTCAGTACCAAACTGCTGGTTACCGTTCAACGCGAAGGAAAAATCTTTGAACAGGAATACCATATCGGCATTCCGAAATACGCGGTGAGAGAAACCGGCACCTCAGAAAAAACCGGCACCACGGTGCATTTCTGGCCCGATGAAACCATCTTCACCAGCCTGGTATACAACCGCGATATCCTTGAAGGCCGCCTGCGCGAACTCGCTTACCTGAACCGCCGCATCCGCATCCAGTTGACCGACCTGCGCGAACTGACCGACGAAGGCCTCCCTTATGTGAATGAGTTTTACAGTGAAGGGGGTATTGTGGAGTTTGTGGAAGCACTCGATAAAACAGCCGGCCGTCAACCGCTCATCGCCAATACATTGTATGTAGAAGGTTATGACGAAAGCTCGCATGTATCTGTAGAAGTGGCACTGGTGTACAACAACGACTTCAAAGAACATATTTTCAGTTACGTCAACAATATCAATACCATTGAAGGGGGTACCCACGTAACCGGCTTCAGACGGGCCTTGACGCGCGTATTTAAAAATTACGGCGACAAAGAAGGCATGTTCGAAAAAGCCAAGATCGAAGTAGAGGGCGATGATTTCCGCGAGGGACTGAGCTCAATCATTTCGGTGAAAGTGCCTGAGCCGCAGTTCGAGGGACAAACAAAAACCAAACTCGGCAACAGTGAGGTAAGTGGTGTGGTAGAAACCACCGTGAGCCGGGTGTTGGAAGCCTACCTGGAAGAAAATCCACGCGAAGCCAAAAACGTTATCTCCAAAGTGATCCTCGCTGCGCAAGCGCGGGTGGCCGCGAAGAAAGCCCGCGAAATGGTGCAGCGGAAAACGGTGCTCACCGGCGGTGGCTTGCCAGGTAAACTGGCCGACTGCTCGGATCGTGACCCCGATCGTTGCGAGCTCTTTTTGGTCGAAGGTGATTCGGCCGGTGGTACCGCCAAACAAGGGCGCGACCGTAACTTCCAGGCCATCCTGCCCCTGCGCGGTAAAATCCTCAACGTAGAAAAAGCGATGGAGCACAAGATCTACGAGAACGAAGAAATCCGAAATATGTACACGGCCCTGGGTGTTACGGTAGGTACGCCTGAAGACCCCAAGGCTTTGAATATTTCCAAGCTCCGGTACAAGAAGCTGATCATCATGACCGATGCCGACGTAGATGGCTCGCACATCGCTACCCTGATCCTGACCTTTCTCTACCGCTATATGAAAGAACTGGTGGTGAATGGTTATGTATTCCTGGCCCAGCCGCCGCTCTACCTCGTAAAAAAGGGCAAAGACCAGGCCTATGCCTGGGGCGAAGAAGATCGCAAGAAATGGGTGGAGAAATTCGCCAATGGAAAAGAAGACAGTGTAAACGTGCAGCGATACAAGGGTTTGGGTGAGATGAATGCCGAACAACTGTGGGAAACAACCATGAACCCTGATACCCGTACACTGAAATTGGTAACGCTCGATAGTGTGGCGAATGCCGACGAAGTATTCAGCATGTTGATGGGTGACGAAGTGGCACCTCGTCGCGAATTCATTGAAACCCATGCCAAATACGCTAAAATTGATATATAATTAAGGCCACGGGCAAATCCGGGTCTGGTTTTTGCCGTGAGGAATTGAATTTTTAACCACTAAATAAAAGTTATGGCTGACGTTAAACTGACCGCATACAATGTGAAAACGAAAGAGAAAGGCGTAGAAATCAAAGACGCTGTTATCACCAAAACTGCCCGTGGCGGATACATGGCCCAGGGCAACGATGGCAAAGGCAATAAGCTGACGACCATGCTGGGTGAAGAAAAAGCATTGGCTGCGATCAAAGCCGGCGTGGCAAAACAAGGCTGGTAATCGTACAAAAACAAATTGAAGGGTGTTTCGTTTTGAAACACCTTTTTTTTGTGCCTGCTCTTTATTAGTTTGGGCAACGATTTGAAATCAATTTTTGCCATACTATGTTTATGCCTGCCCTTTGTATTGCAGGCACAATCTTCGTCTGATAAACCCTATCACATCAATGGCAATGCTTTTCAGGAGAACTGCAATTGCTACACGCTCACACCCGACCAAAATTTTCAATCGGGCTCCGTATGGAACATCAACAAAATTGACCTTCGTCAATCGTTCGATTATCAATTTGAAATTTACCTCGGCTGCACCGACACCGAGGGTGCCGACGGCATCGCATTTGTACTCCAGCCCATCAGCACGGTGGTGGGTACTGCCGGCAATGGCCTCGGTTTTCAGGGCATTCACCCTTCTATTGGCGTATTAATCGATACCTGGCAAAATACCGACGACAACGATCCTGCCTATGATCACCTGAGCATTGCAACCAATGGTGTGATTCAACATGCTACACCCAACGACCTCACGGGTGCCATCCCCGCATTGCCCAACAATGCCAATATCGAAGATTGCCGATGGCATAACCTGCACATACAATGGAACGCTGCCGCGCAAACCCTGACGGCTACCGTGGATGGTTTACAGCATGTGCAGGCAACCATCAACCTGGTGGATGTTATTTTTGGGGGCAATCCGCAAGTGTTCTGGGGCTTCAGCGCATCTACCGGTGGTGGCAAAAATGCGCAACGATTTTGTACATCGCTGAATGCCGACTTCATACAAAATGCCAGCAGTAACTATTGTGCACCAGCGGTGATCGACTTCGAAGATCATTCCCGTTCTTTCGGCTCCATCCTGGAATGGCATTGGGATTTCGGGGATGGCACACAATTCAACGGACCCAATCCGCCACCGCACCGCTATAGCCAGCCGGGCAATTATTCTGTCAGCTCTACCATATTGGGTAATAACGGCTGCTGGTCGGATACTTTTAAGCAGGTGATCACCATCGGCTCTATCCCCACCGCTGGCATTGATATACCCAACCAGATTTGCGATAACAGTTTGCTGCCACTACACGACAATTCTACGGTAACTTTTGGCAATATCAATCAATGGAACTGGATCATTAACGGGCAGTCGTATCAACAACAAAATCCTGACCCCGGACCCTTGGCGCCCGGGCCTTTGCAAGTTCAACTGCAAGTGGCAACTGAGCAAGGTTGCACATCAACCAGCACACAAAAAATAGTAACCGTAGCACCGGCACCCAGCATCAGCCTGACATCGGCCGATAGCGCCTGCGCAGGCGCTGTGCTCGATATAACGGCCCGTTCCACCCGCCCCCTGGCGCCGGTAACCAACTGGCTTTGGCATCCGTTAACGAACAATAGCAACGTCTACTCCTTTTCTTCGGCTACGGCTGGCCGTTATACCGTTGCCGTTACTGGCATAGCAGACAATGGTTGTGCCAGTGATACGCTGCAGAAAGAGATTGTCGTATTGCAAACGCGCGCTGATGCAGGTCGCGATACAACCATTGCCATCAACGAACCCCTGGTGCTGCATGGTAGTGGCGGCCCGATACTGCATTGGTGGCCCGCTACCGGTTTAAGTGATCCGGCGATAGCCGATCCAACTGCCTTCCTTGACCACGATATGACTTATTATTTGACGGCGGCAACATCGATGGGCTGTGAAACCGTCGACCAGATCAATATCCGCGTGTACAAAGGCCCCGACATTTATGTGCCCAATGCCTTTAGTCCCAATGCCGACAACCGCAACGACCGGCTTCGATTTGTGGCCCCAGGCATCAGGCAGGTTTATTATTTCCGCATCTATAACCGCTGGGGACAATTACTCTACAACAGCAATAGCGCTACAGGTTGGGATGGACGTTTTCAAAACCGGGAGCAGGCAAGTGACCTGTATATTTGGATGATTAGTGGCGAAGACCTTCACGGCCGCCTTTTTAACAAAAAGGGAACTGTATTACTGATTCGCTAAAGACCTTAACTTTAAAACCCAATCATCAAAAGCATATGAAATATCTGTTCCTCACCATGGCAAGCATTACAGCCTTCTCTTCCCTACAAGCACAACAACCGCAGGGCGATCCCAAAGCCACCGAAGTATGGACACCTGTACCAAAAATCATCGATGCAGGTTCGGCAACTAAAGCGCCTTCTGACGCCATCGTGCTGTTCGACGGAAAAGACCTCAGCCAGTGGGAAAATGCCAAAACGGGTGCACCCGCAGAATGGACCGTAGCAGGGGGCGCCATCACGGTAAAACCAAAAGCCGGTGACATAAAAACCAAAGAAAAATTCGGCGACATTCAGTTACACATTGAATGGCGCACGCCGACCACGATCACCGGCGACGGACAAGGACGTGGCAATAGCGGCATTTTCTTCCAGGAGAAATATGAGTTGCAGGTGCTGGATAACTTCAACAATGTGACCTATTCAAACGGACAGGCAGGCTCGATTTACAAACAACATATTCCATTGGTGAATGCCAGTCGAAAACCAGGCGAATGGCAAACTTATGACGCCATTTTCACCGCACCGCGATTCAATGAAGACGGTAGCCTGGCCTCGCCTGCGCGCATTACAGTTTTACACAATGGCGTGTTGGTGCAAAACAATGTTGAATTAAAAGGTGGCACTGAATACATTGGTCTGCCTAAATACACCAAGCATGGTGATGGCAGCATTGAATTGCAAGACCATGGTAACCTGGTGAGCTTCCGCAATATCTGGGTGCGTAAACTCTAAGCTGGTGCAGGTGGGCGTTTAAACCACGCTGATGCCAGAAAACTTTCCCCCTAAAATATTTTCAGCCGGTGTATCCAACCAGTTTTCGAGCAGGTTGGCATACACCGCCCGGAAATCAACTTTGTACTGAAGATCGCCGTCGCGCAGGTTATTCAGGTCGGCCATGGCATTTAGCAGGCCTTTGCTTTTCAAGGCGCCGCCAACGAAAAACATATTGTTGGCGGTACCGTGGTCGGTGCCGGCACTTGCATTCTGGCTTACTCGTCGACCGAATTCCGAAAACGTAACCAACACCACATCTTTGAATCGGTTATTTGCTTTCAGGTCTTTTACAAAAGCTTCGATCGCATCGTTCATTTCGGTAAAGAGTCTTTTTTGCTGCCCCTCTTGTGCCACATGTGTATCGAAACTACCATGACTGAGGTAATATACTTTGGTATTGATGTCAGAAAAAATCAGCCCCGCGATGGTTTTCAGTTTTCTGCCCATCTCGGTTGCCGGATAAGCAGCGTTTGACGGCATTTTTTTCGATTGTTCAAAAATATAGTCGGCGCTATTGAGCGTATTGGTAAGTGTTTGGTAAAGAAAGTCTGGCAGGTCTTCGCTGTGTGATGACTGGTGTTGTTGTATCAGCTCCCGATATAATTTTTGCTTACTGCTTTGGTACAATCGATTGGGTTCTCGCATCGCGATGCCGCTGCCATTTTTCCCTTTGAGGGCGAGGCTGAGCATATCGTCCAATTCCAGAATCTGTGTGGGATGATTACATGCTTTGCACTGGTTATCGAGATACCGACCCAGCCAGCCGTTGTATATATATTCATCACTATTGCTGGCCGATTGCCAAATATCCATACTCCTGAAATGGGATCGATCGGGTGAAGGATAACCGACTTCATTTAGTATGGCAAGGCTGCCATCATCATAGGCAGCTTTGAAAGCAGTGAGGGCGGGATGCAAACCAACTTCATCTGTTAGCGACAGACAATCTTGTCTTTTAAGTCCTAAAACAGGGCGTGCCTGGTAATACAAATCGTTGCGATAGGGAACCACTGTGTTGAGTCCGTCGTTGCCACCACTCAACTGCAAAACCACCAACACCTTATTGCCGGCAGGCACCGCCGCTTTCTGTTCCGTAGCCTGCAAAAAACGCGGCACAAACATCGACGCTGATGCCAGGGTACTTGCTTGTAAAAATTCTTTTCGGTTGAATAACATGCTGCTTAGTTTATCTGGTATTCAGGTGTGCTCATCAGGTTGAGGGTAAGCGTGCCGATGGCCAGTTCGGGGCTGGATTTATCGTTGTGGTTTTCAAATACGGCTGCCGATGGTTGGTGTTTGCTTTGCAAGAGAAAACGATTCACCGTTTCGTAGCGATCAGTTTCTTTGCTGTCGGCAAAAGCTTGTATATAGGCGGGCCAGTTTATGATGGCTCTAAAATTTCTACCCAGTTGTACAGGCGCGCGACCCATTTGCACATCATCGTCTTGTTTAGGATTGAGTTGTAAGGCTTCATTGCCGGTAATGAGTTGCGGCAGGCGCATGCGGAACAAGAGTGTGCTGCTGTCGATCCAGTTCTTACCGGCAGGCCAACCTGCTACATTGGGCGGGTAAAAGAGCACCTGTCCGAGTAGTTTTTCCACCAGCAATTGTATTTCCGGCGCTGGCAGGTCGAAGGGCAATTGCCTTCTGATGCCCACCCAAAGTTCAATCGGTGATTTGATGCGATTGCCCGTATTGGCTACGTCGTAAAACCAGTTGCTGCTGAACAGATCAGCCAGCAATGATTGAATATCATAGCCCGATTGTCTAAATCGATCGGCGTAATAATCAATCTTTTCCCGGGGTGCTTGTTCGTTTACGAAATAGCGTATGAGCTTCCCCGTTATGAAGTTGGCGGTGGCGGGTTGTGCGAGAATGATAGCAAGAATATCGTCGCCATTGAAATTGCCTTCCTGGCCCAGGAAACGCTTGCTACCGTCATCGTGCTGGTTATTACGGAATACGAATGCGCCACTGGCATCGGCGCCCCAACCGGTGAAAGCCCGGGCAGCTTCCTTTATATCAGTTTCCGAATAGTTGCCGCGGCCCATGGTGAATAGCTCCATCACTTCGCGGGCAAAGTTTTCGTTCGGATGGCCTTTTCTGTTTTGGTTGTTGTTGAGAAAATTGAGCATGGCGGCCGATTTGCTGACCTGTTTCAGCAAGTCGCCAAAATTGCCCAGGGCATTGGTTCTGACAATATGCAATAGTAGCTGCTGGTAATAAATGTTCAGGTTACGGCAAGCAAAATGGCCATGCCAGAAGAAGGCCATTTTTTCTCTTAGTTGCGCGGGTGAAGCGATCATCTCATCGAGCCAGCGCAGGTTAAGGGTTTTGATATCGTCGCGCGATTGTTTTCTAAGCTGGCGCTTTTCTTCGATCGAAAGGTTTCTGCGGTTCATGAGCATGCCCTCCATGCTATTGGAAACGACATCAATATAGGTGGGTGGCTGCTGGCTGGCAGCGATCATTGCTTTTAGTTGTACGGAGGGGCTGTTGTTGCGCAGGATTTCTATGTCACGGGCCTGCGGGCCAAAACCGGCCCGCCAGGCGAGGTGCTGGTTCTTCCACTGGTTGTCTAACCTGTTCATGGCAACTTAGAACGCGAAAACCGCACCGGGTTTAATCTGCTCTTCCACCCGACGGGTTTTACCCGACGGGTAACACCCGTCGGGTGGCGGCTAAAAGATAAAGTCCAGGCCGAAAACAAAGTTCTGGAACAGTGTTATCGAAAATGCGTCGGAGCTGCTTTTTTCGAGGTTTGTCTTGGATACAAGATGAACATATCCAGCGCCGCCAGCATCCAGAAACAATAGCACAGAACTGGTAGGTTTGTAATACAGCCCAGGTTTTAGGGTTGCTGCAGTTGTATAATTCTTTTGCTGACTACTTGCTCCATTGTAGTTTGCCTTTTGCGTACCCCAGCCATAACTGCCCTCCATTTGTGCAAACCACCCAAAATCGCCTTTAATCGGCATAAGATGTTTTACAAAAATACCCGGTGTAAAAAAACTGCCCTGGCTGCTACTGTTGGTACCGGCATTTGCACTTGATTTATTATGACTGTAGCCAAATTGCAGTCCCAGCACCCAATTATGGGCAACAGCAACAGAAACCCTCGGCGTAACAGTAAAGTTTGACTGTTTTTGTTCCCCTTCCGTAATCAAGTATTTGGCGGTTGAAAAGCCAATATTGCCCCCAACCAGTATATCGGATGGGTTGATTTGGGCAGTGGCGCCAATTGACAGCAGTAACAGTACAAAAACGTAGCATTTTTTCATACATAAAGTTTGCCGTAAAACAACAAAAAAGCCTACTACAGAGAACGGTTGCTCCTCACTTTAAACAAACTTTAAACATCTACCCGACGGGTTGCACCCGTCGGGTAATACCCGTCAGGTAGAACCCGTCGGGTGCAATCAGCAGTGCAATCAAATACGATCCGCGCCGAAATATGAATGCAATACCGCGGGAATTTTTATACCGCCCTTGCCATCCTGGTTGTTTTCAAGCAGGGCAGCCAGGATGCGGGGCAGGGCCAGTGAGCTGCCATTCAATGAATGCAGTAACTGGGTTTTGCCAGTCGCGTCTTTGTACCGAATCTTCATGCGGTTGGTCTGGTAGGATTCGAAGTTGGACACAGAGCTCACTTCCAACCATTTTTCCTGCGCAGCGCTGTACACTTCAAAATCGTAAGTAAGTGCCGATGTAAAGCCCATATCGCCTCCGCATAAACGAAGAATACGATACGGCAGTTCAAGCGATTGAATCAATTGCTCCACATGCGCTACCATCGCATCGAGGGTCTCATAACTTTTCTCCGGTTGCACCAATTGTACAATTTCCACTTTGTCGAACTGGTGCAAGCGATTAAGTCCGCGAACATCCTTGCCATAACTACCCGCTTCGCGGCGGAAACAGGGCGTGTAGGCGGTCATCCGCAGCGGCAAATCCGCCTCTTTCACGATCTCATCACGATAAATATTGGTTACCGGTACTTCAGACGTGGGGATGAGGTAAAAATTATCGACCGTGGCATGGTACATCTGCCCTTCTTTATCGGGCAACTGACCAGTACCATACGCAGAGGCTTCGTTCACCATCAGCGGCGGTTGAATTTCGAGGTAACCGGCTTTGGTATTGTAGTCGAGAAAATACTGGATCATGGCCCGCTGCAACCGGGCGCCCTTGCCCATGTATACCGGAAAGCCGCTGCCAGTCAATTTATTGCCCAATTCGAAATCGATTAGGTTCATATCCGCCACCAGGTCCCAATGCGGTTTGGCGCTGAAACCAAATGCAGGTTTCGGGCCCGCTTCGCGCACTACCACATTGTCGTCAGGCGTTTTACCCGCAGGCACTTGCGTGGAAGGCAGGTTCGGAATCTGCACCAATATATCGTGCAGCTGTTTTTCGATGGCATCGATCTCGGCGGTGGCTTCCATTTGTTGTTTCCAAACAGCCACATCGCTCTTCAATTTTTCAGCACCCGCTTTATCGCCGTTGCGCATCAGGTTTCCGATCTCTTTCGACGCTGCATTTACTTTGCTTTGCAGTTCATCCCTTTCCACCTGCAATTTGCGGCGCAATTCGTCGAGCGACAGCAACTCATCCACCAACTGGAGCTGTTTAAAATGCCTTACAGATAGTCTTTCTTTCACGTAGTCCGCATTCTGGCGAACAAAATTCACGAGTAACATCGCACGATAATTTGCGGCAAAGATAAGCCCCTGGTTTATCTTTGCCACTATGAAAGCAACAGACGACCTGCAGGTAAGGTGGTGGAACCTGGAAGCCAGGCTGGTGGAGCGTTTTGGTAAAAAACCCGACCTCGAAACCGTGTTGTTTCTGGTTGGCATTCAGGAGTTTGGCGAAATACGTGAATCCTTCAGCAAAGAACAGAAACAAGACCTGATGCATATTGCCGTTTGTTCTCTACTGTCGCAAAGTGGCTATTATGAACTAGAGGGTACCGATGCCGATGGCTGGCCGCATTTTAAGCAGCTAAAAGCCTTGCCTGCATACAACCCCATCGAACAGGAGTTATTCATCAAAGACCATGTATTATTGTATTTCGATAAGATTGGCTTCAAATGAAACAAATCCTCCTCCTGCTGGCGATCGTTGGTCTGGCCGCCTGCAATCCGCGCATAAGCGGCACCGTTAGAAAGAACGACCTGCGCAAAGATGTGTTGCTGCAAACCAGCAAAGGTGATATCCGCCTGCGCCTCTTTGACGAAACACCCTTGCACCGAAACAACTTTTTGCAATTGGTGAAAGATGGCTTTTACGATAGTGTACTGTTTCATCGGGTGATCAATCACTTCATGGTACAAGCAGGCGATCCAACCAGCAAGAACGCCAGCGATACCACCGATCTGGGCGAGGGCGACAAACCCTATACCATTCCCGCCGAGTTCCGTCCCACACTTTTTCACCGCAAAGGGGTGCTGGCGGCAGCCCGACAGGGCGACGATACCAACCCCGAGCGTGCCAGCAGCGGCTCGCAGTTTTACATCGTGCAGGGAAAGATTTTTACCGACGCCGGGCTCGACTCGGTTGAAACTTTCCGCCTGAAAGGCCGCAAAATTCCACCCGAACAGCGGGCGGTTTACAAAACCATTGGTGGCACTCCGCACCTCGACCAAACCTATACTGTTTATGGAGAGGTGATTAGCGGATTGGCGGTGGTGGATAGCATCGCGGCGGTGCCGACGACCGGCCGATCGGGGGGCGACCGGCCGGTGCAGCCGGTAAGAATCGTCCGGGCGCGACTGATCCAACGTTAAATCCCAATAGATTTCACATATTTGCAAAAATTTCCCGCAATGAACCTACCAGCCAATTTACGCTACACCAAAGACCATGAGTGGATCAGCCTCGAAGGAAACACCGCTACCATCGGCATTACCGACTTCGCCCAGGGCGAATTGGGTGATATCGTGTACGTAGAAATCGAAACGGTAGGTAAAAGCCTGGAAGCAGAGGCTGTTTTTGGCACGGTTGAAGCCGTGAAAACGGTGAGCGACCTGTTTCTGCCCATCGCCGGAACGGTTACTGAAGTAAACCCCGCATTGGCAGGCAGTCCCGAGCTGGTTAACAGCGACCCGTACGGCCAGGGCTGGATGATCAAAATGACCGTAAACAATCCGGCCGACGTTAACGCGTTATTGAGTGCCGAAGCATATCAGTCGCTGATAGGCTAAAACGGACCCCAAACATGTTTTCATTTTTCCGCAAAGCCTGGATACCGATAAGTTGGTTGCTGGCTTCGCACCTGGCAACTTTATGGCCCAAAGACAAAATGCCGGATGAAAAGATCGAATGGTTTCCGCATTTTGACAAACTGGTCCATTTCAGTATTTATTTCGGCATGGTGTTCTCCGTATTGGCCTGGCTGCTGCTAAACGGGAAAATAAATGCCCAAAAAAAATGGGCTTGGGGATTCCTTGTACTCGGTTTCGCTATACTGGATGGCTACCTGGTAGAGATACTACAACGCATGCCATTCATTCACCGCGATTATGACCTGGAAGATGTTGTGTTTGACGCCGTTGGCGCAGTTGCCGGTTTATTGGTGGTGATGTGGTTTCAGGTTTGGTTTTGGGCAAAAGAAAAGCCCCTGTGGAAACAGGGGCCGTAACCAAAACTAACTGCTTATGAGAAAATTGACTGCTTATGTGAGAGTCAAAAAATTAAATCGTGTTTACTTATATAACGCAAAAGCGTTGCCAAAAGTGTGAAGCCGAACGTTAAAGAACTTTGAAATTTACCTTTCCCCACATTTTCACTCGATCAACTCCTTCCATACAAAGAAACGAAGCCTTTCAAATATGCAATGTTTAAATGGGGTTATTTTTAAAATAATTAACAGCGAAACCTGCCTGCATACAAGTTTCGCCCTGCTTATATTAGAAATCTACCCGCTTCCGGGTATTGGTGATATAAAAGAAAAATCGTAAATACGAAAAGGGCTGTTTGACCTGTTGAATCTACCATCAAGACTGTGCGGTCATCTTCTCTGCATTCTCTGCAAATTGCAATTGATCAATAAATTCCTGGATGTCGCCATTCATGACCGTATCGAGGTTGTACACGGTCAAATTAATGCGGTGATCTGTCACCCGTCCCTGCGGATAATTATAGGTTCTGATCTTTGCGCTGCGGTCGCCGCTGCTCACCAGGCTCTTCCGATGCCTTGAAATTTCTTCTTCCTGTTTACGCACCTGTTCTTCGTACAATTTGGTACGCAGCATCTGCATGGCTTTTTCGCGGTTGGCCAACTGGGTACGTTCTGTTTGACAAATCACCACGGTGCCCGTGGGAATATGGGTGAGCATCACCTTGGTTTCAACCTTGTTTACGTTTTGTCCGCCGGCACCCCCACTTCGCGCCGTTTCCATCTTTACATCCGCATCCCTGATCTCCACATCCACTTCTTCGGCCTCGGGCATTACGGCCACGGTAGCCGCACTGGTATGCACGCGACCGCTCGCTTCGGTAGCCGGCACCCGCTGCACGCGGTGAACGCCGCTTTCAAATTTCATGGTGCCGTATACATCGTCGCCAATCACTTCCACATTCACTTCTTTATAGCCGCCTACGGTGCCCTCGCTTTCACTCAGGATGGCCGTTTTCCAGCCCCGGCTGTTGCAATAGCGCAAATACATATTCAGTAGGTTGCCGGCAAACAAAGAAGCTTCATCGCCACCGGTACCGGCCCTGATTTCAAGAATGGCATTTTTTTCATCCTGCGGGTCTTTGGGGATCAACATTTGGCGGATGGCTGCCGCTTGCTTTTCTTCGTCTTCTTCCAGTTGCGGTAGTTCCTCTTTGGCGAGTTCGCGCAACTCCTCATCATCGCCCTGCAGCGCATCGCGATAAGATTTGATATCGCTGGTGAGCCCCTGGTATTTTTTGTAGGCCTGCACAATCTTCTCCAGGTTGCGATATTCCTTGCTCAGCGCACTGAACTTTTTGTTGTCAGCAACGATCTCCGGGTTGGTGAGCGCCACGCCCAGGTCGTTGAATCTCGCCGTTATCGCATCCAGTTTATCAATCATACTGCTAATTTACTTTCCCCATAGCTTTGCAGGCAGCTATAAAGGCGTGCAAAATTAACAGAATTAACCGTGGGAATCAGAAAATTCAGGCCCGACAGGCTTTTCGACGGAAAACAATTTACCCCCCCGGGCGCCGTACTCGTATGCGACGAAACCGGGCGGGTGCTTGACATCCTGACAGAAGAAGCGGCTGGTGCAGGCGCCGCCGACGTTGAAGTGCTGCCAGGCATTTTGCTGCCGGGACTCATCAACTGCCACTGCCACCTCGAACTCAGCCACTTAAAAGGCCGTGTTCCGGAAAACACCGGTATGGTGCCCTTTCTGCTAGCCGTGATGCAGCGCCGTTTTGACGGGCCAGACCTGATCTTCGAAGCGATGCAAGCCGCCGACCAGGCCATGTACGAAAGCGGCATTGTAGCGGTGGGCGATATCTGCAATACCAGCAATAGTGTGGCGGTGAAAAAACAAAGCCGGATGAACTATGTCAATTTTATTGAGGTCAGCGGATTTGTTCCTTCGGGTGCGCATAACCGTTATGAACAGGCGCAGTCGGTATTAAAAGCATTTGAATCATTTACCAACCCCAGTATCGTGCCGCATGCACCTTATTCGGTATCGCGTGAATTATTTTCATTGCTGCCAGCAGCAGCCGTCAGCACCATGCACAACCAGGAGAGCCCCGAAGAAAATGAATTTTTCCTGGCGGGCAGTGGCCCTTTCAACGACCTATACAAAGCCATTGGTGTAGATATCGGCTTTTTTTCGCCGCCGCATACAACCAGTCTGCAAGCCGTGCTCCCCTATTTGCCGAAAGCCGGCAACATGATCCTGGTACACAATACAGAAACCAGCACCAACGATATTTTTGCCTGGCAACAGTTGTCCGCCTTACCAAGGCCCTGGTTCTGCCTTTGTGTGCGCGCCAATCAATACATTAATAGTAGCCTGCCGCCGGTTGATTTGTTGCAGAACAGTGGCCATGGGCTTGTGTTGGGCACCGACAGCCTGGCCTCAAACCATTCGCTCGACCTGATGGCCGAAGTATTTACCTTGCTGAATCATTTTCCTGAATTACCGCTCGAACGTGTTCTACATTGGGCAACGCTTGCGGGCGCTGAGGCCCTAGGACTGGATCAGTATTTGGGTAGTTTTGTCAAAGGGAAAAAACCCGGCCTGGTTTTATTGCAGGGCCAGCGCTCGAAAAGAATTTTATGAATGCACCCATACTGCTGATCGACGACGAAGAAAACCCGTCTAAAAAAATTGCGCGCCGCTTATGAAACAGTTTATCGCGGCGCTGGCGAATCTATCACAACATCTTCGCCCGCTGGCAGCCGACAGAAAAATGGGGTTTGCTGACTGGTTTTGATATCGGCTCAGAGCAAAAAGAAAAAAACAGCAAGTCTTATACCCAATGGTTTAGTCCGGTGATCGTTGCGCGATTCAAGCCAAATGAGAAATGGGCTTTTGCGGCACGAGGCGAATACTATCGCGATAAATATGGCGTACTCATTTATTTGCCAGTGCCAGGTGGTTTCAGTACGGTCGGTTATTCGGCCAATGTCGACTACGCACCACTAAGCAACTTACTACTACGGTTAGAGGCACGCCAATGGCATACACAGCACTACAAAAAATATCCCTCGCTCACGCTGGCCCTTGCTTTCAGTTTGTAAATTTTTCAATGGGTGTTTTCACTGCATGTAAACAGTAGCTACACTTGGGGTTGGCTCTGCCAAAATAATCAAAGCACTTCCTGCAATACCTGCAAAGAACGCAACTGACCAAACTCCGATACCTGTGCTGCATAATATTGTCCAATCGATTGCAACAGGTAGCGACGAGTAGCGCCATTCAGCAATACTTCCGACAATTCTGCAGGTTGCATCACGCGCAGCAATTGCGCGATCACTTCGCTATGCGTCGCATCCAGGTATTGGGGATGATCTGGTAGCCGGCTGGTAAATACACCCTCGCGCAGATCAAGTATGTTGTTCACCTGGTTGAATGTATCTGGAATGCGAAACCCGAAAAAATTGGCGACTTGCAGGGCATAGAAGAGGGGAAAATTGGCAACAACCTGGGCAGAAGCCTGGTCAAGCGCCAGCAGGGCATCTTCGGTAAAAGCAAAAAGCGCCTGGTTTTCTTCCGGCTGTTTGAGGCACTTATACAATAGTTCTACCATGAAAGTGGCTACCGAAGCTTTGAAAATATCGCTGTAGATATGCGTGTAGAGACTGGACCAGCGGTATTCCTTAATCCTTTGTAAATTTTTCTGGTCCTGGTGATAAACAATGAGGTCGAGCAAGGCAGCCGGTTGGAAAGGGTTACCTTTGGCACCTGTTTTTTTAGACTGGCTGCGAACCCCGTTGACGAGATAGGATTGCAACCCGAATAATTCTGTGAACACCGATACGATCAAACTGGTTTCACCATACTTGACCGATCGCAACACGATCCCTTTGGTATGGTGTACGTTCATGCTGGTGGTTATCGGGCAAATTTAGATCAAACGGGCGAAAATGATTTTCTTTGCGTGCACTTAACCCGTAATAATATGTGGCTTTCTCTGGGCAAATTGATTCTCTGGTTCCGGATTCCCTTACTGATCATTTTATTATTGTCCAGCGCTTTTATGGCCTGGCATGCCGTCAAAGTGCAGATGAGCTATGAGTTTGCCAAAGCCATCCCCACCGATAACCCAAAGTACCAGGATTATTTGGCATTCAAAAACAAGTTCGGTGAAGACGGGGGATTACTGGTGATTGGTGTGCAGACCGATCGCTTTTTTCAGGCACCCGTATTCAATGATTATACAAAACTCCAGAACGACCTGAAGCAGTCCGACGGCGTCATGGAGATATTGAGCATACCAGGTGCTGTATCGCTCGCGAAAGACGATAGTAGTGAGCAACTTAAAGCCGTTCGTCTTTTTCCAACAGGTGAATTATCACAAACAGCTATTGATTCTGGCGCAAGCCGTTTCGAGCGATTGCCATTTTATCGCGGCATACTCTACAACCCACAAACCCAGGCCTACCTGATGGGGCTTTCGATCAATAAACAGATCATGGCCTCGCCCGCACGAACCAAAGTGGTCAACAATATTGTTCAGCAGGCCGAAGCCTTTGGAAAGAAACACCAGTTAGCCATGCACTACAGCGGGTTGCCGCTGATTCGCACCCAAATGGCTGATAAGATCGCCAAAGAAATGCGTTGGCTGCTGATAGGCTCCTTATTATTATCGGCTGTTATTTTGCTGGCTTTTTTCCGGAGCGTTAGCGCCATGTTGCTTTCACTTTCTGTGGTGATACTGGGCGTAATCTGGAGTGTTGGCACCATGCAACTATTCGATTACCGCATTACATTGTTGAATGCACTTATTCCCCCATTGATTGTGGTGATCGGCATTCCCAACTGCATTTATTTTCTCAACAAATTTCACCATGCTTACCTGGAAACAGGCGATAAAAAAGCGTCCATCGAAAAGATGGTAGAGAAAATGGGCATCGTTACCCTGTTCTGCAATATCGCCGCCGCCATTGGCTTTGCCGTATTTGCGCTGACAAAAAGTGCGATCCTCAAAGAATTTGGTGTGGTAGCCGGTATCAATATCTTATTGCTGTTTTTTATCTCTCTGCTCCTCATCCCGACGGTGTTGAGTTTTTTGCCGGCACCCAAAGGGCGGCATACCCGTTATCTCGACAACAAATGGTTATTGAAAATATTGGATAAACTGGAATTCTGGTCGTTGAACCATCGTCCGCTTATTTATGGTATAACAGCAATACTAACCATTGTTGCCCTGGCTGGAATGTTGCGACTCCGGTCAGAAGGTTATATTGTTGACGACCTGCCGAAAACAGATCGCATCTATGCCGATCTCAAATTTTTCGAAGAACATTTTAAAGGCGTGATGCCACTCGAAATTGTCATCGATACCAAACAGAAAAACGGGTTACGTAAAAACCCACTGCAACTGTTCACCCAAATCGATTCTTTGTCGCAGTACATCAGTGCCAATCCCAATATGGCGCGCCCACTCTCTATAGCCGAAGGCATCAAGTTTGCCAAGCAGGCTTATTACGAGGGCGACACCGCGAACTATTCGTTGCCCAACAGTTTTGACATTGGCTTTTTAGCAGGCTACCTGAACCTGCGCGGCTCATCCGCCGGCGGCGAAAAAAACCAATTGACCAAACTGGTCAGTTCATTTATGGATTCGGCCAAACAGGAAACCCGCATCAGTGTGAACATGAAAGACGTGGGCAGCATAAAACTACCCGAGATATTGGCGGGCATCAAACAAAAAACCGATCAATATTTCGACAGTAGTAAATATCGGGTAACCATGACCGGTAGTAGCATCACATTTCTAGAAGGTTCCAGTTTTATCATCAACGGATTGAAGGAAAGTATCTTCTGGGCTTTTTTGCTGATCGCGTTGTGTATGATCTACTTGTTTCGCTCCTTCCGCATTTTGCTCTGCTCACTGATTCCAAACTTGATTCCATTGGTGATCACCGCCGGTATCATGGGCTGGACGGGCGTGGCGTTGAAACCATCTACCGTGCTGATTTTTAGTGTGGCCTTGGGCATTGCGATAGATATCACCATCCGCTTTCTGGTTAATTACAAGCAGGAACAACAGTCAACGGGGAACGATCCCAAAGCCGTGGTGGTTAGTACCATTCATACCACCGGCATTAGTATCATTTACACCTCGTTGGTATTGATAGCCGGTTTCGTGATTTTTTGCTTCAGCGGATTTGGTGGTACGCAATCGCTGGGTTGGTTAACATCGTTGACCCTGGTGGTGGCAACAGTAACCAACCTGATATTGCTGCCTGCCTTGTTAATTGACCTCAGCCCAAAAAAGCAAATGCAGAAGCATTAAAAGCCAATTAATATATGGCTCTTATCAAATTTTTACCCGAATAAATATTGCAAGTACTAACCAACTAGATGTCTTTGTTTCAGTACTTTATACGTTGCGTAAAAATCGTGCTGCCACAGATCCATTAAACGCTGATTAAAGAGCAGCAACTGCCCCCAATCGGCCAAGTTCTCATGTGCAAAGCGCATAATAACATTTCGTTATTTCAGGCTCTGTAAAAAATTGCACATGAGAAAATTGATACTGCTACTATTGGGCATTGTTATGCTCAGTGGGCAACTAATCGCCCAATCCCGGTCTGTAACGGGAAAAATCACAGACGCCAATGGCAATCCCATTGTAAACGCTTCCATCCTGGTGAAGGGAAGCAATGCAGGCACTACTACTGCCGACGATGGCAGCTTTACGCTCAACTTACCACCCAATGCGAGGACCCTGGTGTTTTCGGCCGTGGGCACACAAACGCAGGAATTGAATATTGGTAACCGCGGTGTATTTAATGTACAACTGGCTTCCGACGACAAAGACCTGCAGGAAGTAGTGGTGGTTGGTTATGGTAATGCGATGAAACGAAAAGAAGTAACCGGCAATATCGCCACCGTTAAGGGTGATGCAGTGGCCAACCGTCCGTCGCAAAGTTTTGAACAATCATTGGGCGGTCGCGCACCGGGTGTGCAGATCACCATTCCCAGTGGTGTGTTGAATGCGCCGCCGGTATTCCGCGTTCGCGGTACCAACTCCATCTCTTTGTCATCGCAGCCGTTGATTGTTATTGATGGTATACCAATGTATTCTGGCGACGCGAGTTCCACTTCTGCAGCCGGCAACGCGTTGGCCTCTATCAACCCGAATGATATCGAGTCGATTGATATTGCAAAAGATGCTGCTTCTACTGCCATTTACGGATCAAGGGCAGCCAATGGCGTGGTGTTTGTAACTACTAAAAAAGGCAAGAGTGGTCGCCCGCGCGTAAACCTCGATAGCTGGGTAGGTTGGAACAAAGTGCAGCGACTGCCCAAATTGCTGGACGCTTTTCAGTACACTGATTATAAAAACCAGGCGCTGACAAATTCAGGATTGTTTTCTGCAACCAACCAATTCGCGCTGACGGAAGGACCCGATGGTCAACCGATCAACACCAATTGGTACGACTATGTTTATCGCACTGGTTTTTCGCACAACAATGCCCTGAGTATGTCGGGCGGAAACGAGGCGACGAAATATTACACGTCTATCGCCTATACATCGCAGGAAGGCATCATCAAACGCAATGATTTCAAACGCGTGTCGGCGTTGATGAGCGTTGACCACAAGGTTAACAAAGCGATTTCGGTGGGCACCAAATTGCAGTACTCAAACGAGAAAAACCTGTCGGCCGTGAGTTCAGGTTCTTTGGGTGACGCCTTTGCCACTGCCGGCTTGGGTCGGGTGCCGATGATTACAGCACCAAATATTTCTCCGTATAACAACGACGGCAGCTATAATTATTCCGGTGCTTTGATCGGCGTCATGAACAATAAACTGGGACAGGTTGGTTTCAACAACCCGGTGATACAATTGGACCAGAACCGCGGCAACGCCGAAATAAACCGCATCCTGGCCAATGCCTATCTGCAAATAAAACCGATCCGTTCACTTACTTTCCGTTCACAATACAATGTTGACTATCTCTATGTCGACAACGAAATTTATTATAGCCCCATTTCGGGGGAAGGCTTTGCCAGTGGCGGTAGCGCCACTTCCATCTATGGCCAAAACAAAAGATGGGTATGGAGCAACACCTTGCAATACGATGAAAAATTGGGCGAACATAGCTTTGGCGCATTGATTGGAACCGAGCAACAGAAGAGCAACAATAAAAGTTATGGCTTAAACCAGATCGGCGCCACTGACCCTGACTTTACCAATATTCAGGGAGGATGGAGAACGCCCACCGCATCTGGTTTGGGTATTGGTGAAAACTACCTGCTGTCGTATTTCGGTCGTCTTACGTATGATTTTGGCAAGAAATATTTCATCTCCGGTAATATGCGTCGCGATGGTGCTTCACAATTGGGTATTAATAACAAGTGGGGTACGTTCTGGGGTGTGTCGGCCGGTTGGGAAATCAACCGCGAAGGATTCTTCCAGGATGCGGGGGCTGGATAAAATATTCAGCAGCCTGCGTTTGAGAGGAAGCTATGGCAAGGTAGGTAATATTGATGGTCTTGGTCAGTATGCATCACTGTCAACTTTCGGGTCTGGCCTCTATGGTGGCAATGGCACATTTGTGTTTAACCAGGCGGGTAACCCGAACCTTGGTTGGGAAACTTCCGCTAAAACAGATATCGGCCTGAACTTCGGCATATTAGACGATCGCATCAGCGGTGAAGTAACCTATTACAAAAACAATGTAGACGGATTGATCTTGTATGTGCCGTCTCCGCCTTCAGCAGGTTTGCCAACCACCATTCCCACCAACATCGGTTCGATGTATAACCGGGGAGTAGAAATTGCGCTGAACCTGGTGCCGATACAGAAAAAAGATTTTAGCTGGAATGCCAATTTCAATATCACGTTCAACAAGAACGAAGTAACGGCCCTGGCGCCGGGTGTTGATAATATCATCACCGCAACGGGTGGTTTGGAGTCACCGAGTATCACCGTGGTTGGTAAGCCCCTGGGTATGCTCTTTGTTACCCGCACAAATGGTGTTGATCCTGAAACAGGTCGTCGCATTTTCATCAACAAAAATGGGGATGAAGTTTATTATCAACACGTAGCGCCTACTGGTCGTTTTCGGTATGAGTATGCCGACGGCACGGTGGCACCTACAGTAAGTTCGGCCGATGCTGAAGTGTATAAAAACACCAACCCGAAATACTATGGTGGTTTTGACAATACTTTCCGTTATAAGAACTTTTCATTGAATGCCCTCTTTACTTTCCAGGGTGGTAACTATACCTATTGGGGAAGTTATGCCGGCTTGCGCGACCAGCGTTTCTGGAACAACTCAACCGATGTATTGCGCGCGTGGACAAAATCGGGCGACCAAACTGATATGCCGAAGTCTTATTTTGGCGACAACGTGTCTAACGGTTCATCGTTTCCGCTCGACATCAATGTATTCAAAGGCGACTTCATCAAGTTGAGAACACTTACACTTGCTTACAGCCTGCCGGGCACCGTGACCAGCAAAGCCAAAATCAACAGCTTCCGCTTTTATGTAACCGGTAATAACCTGTGGATTGGTACAAAATATCCCGGGCCTGATCCCGAAGTTTCTTCCAACGGAACCAGTAATACCAACCAGGGTATTGACAGAAACACGGTCGGTAACGCACGTGGTGTGATTGTAGGTATCAACGTAGGCTTCTAATCCTAAAAAGAAAAGACAATGAAAACAAGAATAGTATTATTAGCAATCGCGGCAGGTGCCATTCAATTGGCCGGCTGCAAAAAAGACGACCTGGAACCGGTTCCCACCAATGTTGTGGCCGATGTTTCTGCATTTGATTCAGAAAGCAGGATACTCGGTCAGGTGAATGGCTTATACGCCACCATCAAGAACGCGGGTTTGTACGGCGGACGTTACCAAATCTTCAACGACATACGTGGTGGCGATTTTCAGAACGACCGCACCAACGTGGTAACGGGGTTTGATGTTTGGAACTACACACCTGGTAACAGTTCGGGCAATTCTGTTTTGGCCGTTTGGAGCCGGGCCTATTATGCCATCAACCTGGCCAATGTTTTTCTGGCCGGTATGGACGCCAAAGGTGCAGCAGTGGTTGGCGACGAAAAAGCAAACCAGTTTCGCGGCGAAGCAAGATTTGTGCGCGCCATGTGTTACTATGCCATGCTGCAACTCTATGCCCGCCCTTATTGGGATGGCAGTGGTAGCAAACCAGGTTTGCCATTGCGTTTGACAGCGAATACCGGACCCTCTGACTACAACCTGGCCCGCGCCACCGTAGCAGAAGTGTACACACAAATATTGGAAGACCTGAATTTTGCCGAAGCAAATCTCCCGGCAAATTACGCGACCAATGCACTAAACACGACTCGTGCGCACACCAATACGGCCATTGCTATAAAGGCACGCGTTTACCTGAGCATGGGTCGATATCCGGATGTTATTACCGAAGCCAATAAAATCGTCCCTGCCAGTGCGCCATTCACCGCATCTACCGGTGTGGCACATGCGCTGCAGGCCTCGGTAGCGACCATCTATACCAACTATTCCACCACCGAGTCTATTTTGTCGATGCCATTCAGTGATGTGGAAACACCCGGCACGCAAAACCAATTGGGTTATTACTACGGATCTTCGGCAATGAATGGTGGCAATGGAGAATATTCTTTACTGTCGACCGGTATCATCGCCAACACCGATTGGGCTGAAACAGATGCACGACGTGCATTCATAGTTACTTCCGGCACCAAGAAATACCTGAACAAGTATCCGAAATCAGCGCCTTTCACTGACTGGGCACCTGTCATTCGTTACCCGGAAGTGTTACTGAGCCTGGCTGAAGCCATTACCCGCAGCAGCAATACTGTTGATGACAGGGCCGTGGCTTTGTTGAATGCTGTGCGCCAACGTTCAGATGCAAGCGCCGGTTTTACTTCGGGCGATTTTGCTTCAGCCGATGAACTGGCCGCTGCTATCATGACCGAACGTCGCATCGAATTTCTTGGCGAAGGGCTGGCAGGTGCCGACCTCACCCGCCTCGGCCTTCCGCTGCCAGCCAAACCCGGCATCACCGCCGTGGCAGCCACCCAGCAAGAATATATATGGCCTATTTCTTCAACAGAGTTGTTGTTGAATGAGCTGTGTGTCGATAACTAGCAAGAGTTTAAGGTTTAAGGTCTAAGGTTTAAGGTTGCTGCCGCGTGCGCGGTTGTTACATAAAAAGGCAACTTGCATCTAGTGCAAGTTGCCTTTTACGCTTGGTTGCTACACCAGCGGTAGCAACCTTAAACCTTAGACCTTAAACTTTAAACTATTGGAGTATTTCAGTTAATTTCTGTTCGAGGTCGAAGCCCCGTAAATTCTCTGCAATGATTTTTCCGTTGGGGTCGATGAGTACATTAAAGGGGATGCCCTGGAAACCGAAAACAGCTACCGCCTGGCTATCCCAGTATTTAAGGTCGCTCATCTGCGTCCAGTTCAGTTTGTCTTCAATGATAGCTTTCTCCCAGGCAGCTTTTTCTTTGTCGAGCGATACACCCAATACGGTGAAATTCTTGTTGCGAAACTTGTCATACGCACGCACCACATTGGGATTTTCCTGCCGGCAAGGTCCGCACCAGGATGCCCAGAAATCAACCAGCACATATTTACCCTTAAAATCACTGATCGACACATTTTTTCCATTGGGATCAGGCATGGTTAGATTCGGCGCATCTTTGCCCACCATCGATTTGTTCGCCTGTTGTTTTTCCATTTCAGCCATCTGCGCCTGCTGCGCTTCATACGCCTGCTTCATGCTTTTCAACATACCATGCTCCGGAAATTTTTGCAGACTGGCATTGAGACCGGCTTCAAACTCTGCTTTGGTCAAAACGCGCGAAGAAATGCCCAGCGCAAAAATGGCAACTGCAGGATTGTCGGCCTTGGCCAGAAAATCTTTCAAATAGCTATTCAGGGAACTGATCAGTTTGTTCTTGTCTTCTGTGGCCGCCAGTAACAGGCTGTCAGGTGCCATTACATTCTTTAGGCTATCGAGCCGGGCAAACACTTTGTTGGCTTCCATGCTTCGGCTGCTGTACTCGTCTATGAAGGCTTGCAATTTGGCTGAACCCGGCGATCCATCCACCGTATAAAATTTTTCGTGCTTCGACATATCAATCGACAACCCGATTTTTTCTGCATCATTCACCAGCACCAACACCGGGCCGTTCTGAATTTCCAGCTGGTACAAGCCGGCTTCTTTCGCTTTGCCATGCAACAAGAGTTTGCCACTGGCACCACTAACGCTGCCTGAATCAAGAATAACCGGATTGGCATCTGTACCAAAGGGTATTTCTTCCAACAGCATTTTGCGGTTAGGCATGGGCGTTAGTTTGTCGGCATTCGTATACGACACTTCAACGCTGAAACTACCGGTATTGTCTTTTTGTTTGCAGCGGCTGAATCCAAGTCCGATGGCGACCAACACAACGGCCACTGTCCATTTTTTCACCAATATCATTTGACTATCGTTTTTTCATTTAATTTTTGTTCCAGTAATTGGGTAGCTATTTTCGGATCTGCTTTGCCCTTCGAGATTTTTTTTACTTCGCCCATGAATAACCCGATCAAACCCTTTTTGCCCTTGCGGTATTCAGCCACTTTATCAGGCATATTGCGAAGCACTTCCTGTACCCAATTTTCAATATCGTCAGCGCCGGCATCTTGCAAGAGATTTAACCGGGCGGCGAGTTCGGCCGGTGCGGTTCCTGGTTCTTTTAGCAAGGCTGGTAACAAACGCGATGAAGCGGCAGAGAAACTGATCTTTCCTGCTTCCACCAATTCAATTAAGCTCGCAAATGCAGCAGCCGGCAACGGAAAGGCAGTTATTTCCTGGTCGGCTTCATTCAACCAGTTTCTAACCGGCCCCATCAACCAGTTTGAGATGGCTTTGTACTGTTTTGTATGCGTAGCGGTCGCCTCAAAGTATTGCACCAGTCCGATGTCTTCACTCAGCATGCGCGCATCATACAAAGGCAACTGATAACCGGTTTCAAATCGCTGGCGAACCGCATCGGGCAAGGCCGGCATCGCTTCGCGAATGGCGAACAATTTTTCCTTTGTCACCAGAAATGGCGGCAAATCGGGGTCGGGGAAATAACGATAATCATTCGCCTCCTCCTTATCACGCAGCGGAAAAGTAGTTCCATTATCCGCATCAAAACTGCGGGTTTGCTGTATGATTGGTTCGCCTTTTTCAGCCAGTTGAATCATACGCGCCGCTTCAAACTCAATCGCTTTTTTCACATGGCGAATGGAGTTCAGGTTTTTCACTTCAACCTTGGTACCCAGTTTTGTTTCGCCCCGCAACCGAATCGATACGTTTGCATCACATCGCAAACTGCCTTCTTCCATATTACCATCGCAGATACCGAGGTAACGAACCAGCTTGCGGATTTCAGTTACATAAGCATAGGCCTCTTCGGCCGAAAACATATCCGGCTCTGATACAATTTCAATCAGGGGAACGCCCGCGCGATTGTAGTCGAGGGCCGTCTTCTGCTCATCAGCATCATGTATACTCTTTCCCGCATCTTCTTCGAGGTGAATATGGTGCAATTGCACCTCACGCTCTTTGCCGCCAACCGTAATTGGCACTTTGCCGCCCTGGCAAATATTATTGATGTGCTGGCTGGTTTGATATCCCTTGGGCAGATCAGGATAAAAATAATGTTTGCGGGCGAACCAGTTTTTCTCACTGATATCGCAATGGCAGGCAATGCCCATGCGGATGGCAAATTCAACCGCCTGTTGGTTGAGCCGGGGCAGGGTGCCGGGGTAACCCAGGGTAATGGGGCTAATATGCGTATTGGGTGCGCCCCCAAAAAAGGCAGGATCACTGCAAAACAACTTCGTGTTGGTGAGCAATTGGGCATGCACTTCGAGCCCAATCACCAATTCATATTTTTCGGACAATCCGATCATCCGGCAAATGTACAACCCCCAATGATTAAAGCCGGCGATTCGTTTGAATGGCCGGCTTTAATCAATAGTCGGATGCTCCAGTACAGATTTTGGTTGAACCAGTCGATGACAGGTCTAGAGTTCAGCCGTTTTCAGCTTACGCGGAATTTTCAGGTCGGCCGACATTTCCTTGCCATCGCGCGTAAATTTCACCGGCATGCTGATTTTTTTGGCTTCGCGGGCTGCTTTTGACACTTCCACCAGTTCACTCACGCTATTGACGGCAGTTCCATCTAAAGAAGTAATAATATCATCTTCCTGGAGGCCGGCTTTTTGGGCAATTGACTCATCATCGATTTCGATCACCTTCACGCCCTTGCCATCGTCGGTGTCTTGTGCGCGGATGCCGATTTTCGGTTGGCCATTGCCCCAATTGAAATTATAGTTGTCGGGCGTCCAATTCGGCATGTTAAAGTCAAACGTACGAATTGTGTTGCCGCCAGATTTACCTAGCGTGGCTTGTGTTTTTAATTCTTTATCATTCCGTTTATAGGTAATGGTAATTTTATCATCGGGCTTGCGCGATTTGATGGTACTGCTGAGTTCAGCGGGCGAATTGATTGGTTTGTCGTCAATTTTTACAATGATATCACCGCTTTTCAACCCGGCTTTTTCAGCTGCACTGCCTGAACTGATTTCGGTTATTACAACACCACCATTGGTTTTTTCCGAGCCTACGCCAAGATAGGCACGTTCCTCACCGCCTTCGAACATAAAATTATCGGGGCCTGTAAAGGAATATACGCGCGATTGAAACGGTGAACGGGGCGACCTATTCAGGCCAGAAAGCTGTCCATTGATTACCAAATTGTCCCTTTTGATAACCGCCAGTTCATCATCTTCAAACTCGTCAATGGGTTTGCCGTTGATGGTTACCCTGTCGTCTTTGATTTCAATACTGAGTTTAATATCCTTATCCCCCTTTGATCCTTTCTCCCCTTTTTCTCCCTTTTCTCCCTTTTCTCCCTTCTCGCCTTTGGTTCCTTTCCATTTGATAATGATATTATCGTACTCACCGAGTTTGTCATTTTCGGTTGCCTTGCTCTTCGACTTCTGTGCCATAGCGCCCACTACCAACAGCAGGCAAAGCACCGGCAGGATTAGTTTTTTGTTATACATATTAATTACGGCTTTTTTCGTAGATCAAATATAAGCAACCCTTTCGATCTACGAAATCTTTCGGAGAAAAATCATCTACCCGACGGGTGCTACCCGTCGGGTAGATCAGCTACGGCATTAACTAATTGATAATCAAATCTTTTCCCGAACAGCGGCAATGAGTTCGGGCAGGCGACTGGGGTCCTGGCCCCCGGCGGTGGCAATGGTTTTTTGTCCGCCGCCCCCTCCTTTGATCAACGGCGCTGCCACTTCTTTGATCAGTTTTCCTGCATCCAATCCGCGGGCGGCGACCACCGTATCGGAAATACCGATCGCCACAAAGGGCTTGCCGCCAATATTGGCACAGAGTACCGCCACATGGTCGCCAATATTATTGCGCAGATCAAAACAGAGTTTCTTCAAGGCATCTGGATTGCCAACTTCTACGATATCGCCAATAAAATTCACCCCGTTAACAATCTCATCTTTTTGCAACAGGGCATTGCGGATGCCCACCAAGGCACGGTTTTCAAAATGTTCCACCTGTTTGCGCAAGTGACCATTGTCTGCCAACACCTGTTCAACAGCTTTCTGCAGATCGGCCGGTTGCTTCAATATGTCTTTTACTGCCTGCAGTTGTTGCAGTTGGGTTTGCAACCAGGTTTCGGCAGCGGCACCCACCAGGGCTTCTACCCGACGCACACCAGCGGCCACAGCCGTTTCCTGCCTGATTTTGAAATAGCCCAACTCGCCGGTATTGGCGACATGCGTGCCACCGCAAAGCTCAATGCTATAAGCGGGATCGATGGTAACCACGCGTACCAGGTCCTGGTATTTTTCGCCGAAAAGCGCCATCGCGCCCAGGGCAATGGCTTCGTCTTTTGGCATTTCCCGAATGACCACCGGAATGTTTTCCCGAATTTTTTGATTGACAATGCCTTCCACCTGGCGCAGTTCTTCGTCGGTCATCTTGGCGAAATGCGAAAAATCAAATCGCAACTGCTCATCGTTTACCAGCGATCCCTTTTGGGTTACATGCGTGCCTAATACCTGCCGCAAAGCGGCATGCAACAAATGCGTAGCGGAGTGATGCGCTTCCGTTTGCAAGCGGGTTTTTCGGTTAACCGTTGCCGTTAGAGGCGCCTCGATATTTGCCGGCAACTTATTCACGAAATGAACCACCAGGTCGTTTTCTTTTTTGGTATCAACCACCTCTATTAATTCGCCCGCAAAATTAAGTTGACCGGTATCGCCTACTTGTCCGCCGCTCTCTGCATAAAAAGGCGTAGCCGCCAACACCAATTGATACGACTCCTTGCCCTTTGCCTTCACCTTTCTATACTTCACCACCCTGGTAACTGTTTCCAGTAACTCGTAGCCCACAAACTCAGTGAGGCCTTTGTCATCGAGCAGCACCCAGTCTTCCGTATCAACGGCCGTCGCCGTACGGCTGCGGTCTTTCTGCAATTGCAATTCTTTTTTAAACCCTTCCTCGTCTACCTGCACTTTGTTCTCGCCGGCAATCAACATGGTAAGATCGATGGGGAAACCAAACGTATCGTAGAGTTCAAAAGCAGCGGCACCCTTGATCGTACCATGGTCGTTTTTCGCCGAGGCAATTACATCGTCGATTTTACGAAGTCCTTTTTCGAGCGTACGCAAAAAAGCCTCTTCTTCTTCCCGCACCACTTTGCTCACAAAATCGAGCTGGTTGAAGAGTTCCGGAAAAACCGATTTAAACTGTTCGGCCAGTACCGGCATCAGTTGGTATAAGAGCGGCTGTTTGTAATCGAGGTAAGAATAATAATACCGCACCGCGCGACGAAGAATACGCCTGATCACATACCCTGCATCTTTGTTCGATGGCAACTGACCGTCGGCAATGGTAAAGCCAATGGCCCGAATATGATCGGCCAGCACGCGAAACGCCACATCGCTCTTGCTATCGCTGAAGCCATATTTTTTGCCGGTGATCTTTTCGGTGGCAGCGATGGTGCCGGTAAAAATATCTGTATCGTAATTGGATGTTTTTCCCTGCAGCACCCGCACCAGCCTTTCGAAACCCATACCCGTATCCACGTGTTTGGCAGGCAGTGGCACCAGCGACCGGTCTTTCTGGCGATTGAACTGCATGAAGACATTGTTCCAGATTTCGATCACCTGCGGATGGTCGTTGTTGACCAGGGTGGCGCCGGCAACCAGGGCTCGTTCGCTGTCGGGCCTACAATCGACATGGATTTCCGAACAGGGGCCGCAAGGTCCGGTATCGCCCATCTCCCAAAAATTGTCTTTCTTGTTGCCCAGCAGAATGCGATCGGCAGCGATCCATTTTTTCCATTCCGCCTCGGCTTCGGTATCGCGTGGCAGGTTTTCGCTCTCATCGCCCTGAAATACGGTCACGTAGATACGGTCCTTGTCAATTTTATATACTTCCGTCAGCAATTCCCAACTCCATGCAATCGCTTCTTTTTTGAAATAATCGCCAAAGCTCCAGTTGCCCAACATCTCGAACATGGTATGGTGATAGGTATCAACCCCCACTTCTTCCAGGTCGTTGTGTTTTCCACTTACCCGCAAACACTTTTGGGTATCGGCCACGCGTTTAAAGGGTGCCTGCTGGTTGCCCAGGAAATAATCTTTGAACTGGTTCATGCCGGCGTTGGTAAACAAAAGGGTTGGGTCGTTCTTCACCACAATGGGTGCAGAGGGCACAATCTGGTGTTGTTTGCCAGCGAAAAAATCAAGAAAGGTCTGTCGGATATCAGCACTCAGGCGCATAAATTCGGAATGATTCTTGGTGATGTTGGGCCTTCTCCCCCTATATTTGGTGTTGCCGGAGAAGGTTTGCAAAGCTAAGGAAATGAGGCCGGGTAGCTATATATGAAAAAAATCAAATACTTCTACAACCCCAATACCCTGCGGTACGAAAAGCTGGAGACCCCCTTGCGGGTCAAGCTGTTGCGGGCGCTGGGTTTTGTAGCAGCCTCTTTGGTTACGGCCCTGATCATTGTTTCCATCGCCTTCCAGTACCTCGATTCACCCAAAGAAAAAATGCTGCGCCTGCAGTATGAAAAGGCCACCGAGAATTACGAACTGATTTCTGACGAGGTAACCAAACTGCGCCGCCAGATGGCCAGCCTCGAAAAACGCGACAACGAAATCTACCGATCCATCTTCGAAGCCAGCCCCATTCCCGACAGTGCCCGCGTGAAAGAAATGGAAAAGATAAAAGAGATTCAGTTGGTACAGGCGATGGATGCCGGCGATCTCTATGCCGATATCGTCAAAACCATCAATGTCTTGTCCAAGCAGATGGCTTTCCAGAACAAATCGTACGACGATATTGAAGGATTTATCAAAGACAAAGAAGTGCTGCTGGCTTGCACGCCTGCCATCCAGCCGGTGAACAACAAAGACCTGAACCGCATCGCTTCGGGTTTCGGCTACCGGGTGGATCCTGTGTATAAAACGGTAAAAATGCACCAGGGCCTCGACTTTGCGGCGCCCCAGGGTACGCCCATTTATGCAACCGCCAACGGCACGGTGAAACTGGCCGGCAATACAGGCAATGGTTATGGCAACCATGTGGTGATCAACCACGGTTATGGCTATGAAACACTGTATGGCCATATGTTTAAAGTGAAAGCCAATGCGGGGCAGCGCATCAAACGCGGCGAGATCATAGGGTATGTGGGTAGTACCGGAAAATCAACCGGTCCGCACCTGCATTATGAAGTACACAAAAACGACAAGCGCATCGACCCCGCTTATTTCTTCTTCAACGACCTGACCCCCGAACAATACGATCGCCTGCTGAAAATGGCCGCCGCCAGCAACCAGAGTTTTGACTAGTTTGGGGTTTGAGGTGGATGCAACTTCACCTGCATCTTTGTGACCTATTCCTTGTTTATAGAGTGCTTGTTGTTGACACCTGTTTGTTCGATCGTGTATTATTGCGAACGAATTATAAATGCGATAGAAAAAAAACAATCTAAGGAAAACCAGCTTAATAAAATTTATCACTATTGTCCGACTAAAATAATCGATTAAGGCGATAGAAAAGGGCAGTTCCAAAGAACCACCCTTATTAGTTATGTTTGAGTTACCACACAACAAACATATCTGATGGGTGAAATTAGAAAATTTACCGGACAGCCGGTGTTGTCTCAAATATTAGGTGTTATTCCCAGTACAATAATCCATGCAGCCAATCGAAAACATAAGTCTAACCGGTATTACAAGCGGCTACCGGTACGGGTTCATTTAGTGAGCCTGCTGTACGGTGTATTCAGCTATTGTAATGGGCTGCGGGAGTTGTGCGAGGGGCTGTTGGCCTGTGAAGGGAAGTTGTCACATTTAGGGCTGGATAAAGCTCCGGCCCGCAGTACGATATCGGATGCGAATAACAAGCGCAGCTACCAGGTCTTTGAAACGATTTATTACGGATTGCTCAAACAGTATCATAGTTTTATCTCGGACAGCCGGTTAAGGGGGTTAAGTATCCGCAATCTAAAGGTAATTGACAGTAGCACCATTCAACTATTCAGCGAGATACTTCGCGGAGTCGGCCGCAATCGCTTAAATGGCGCCCGGAAAAAAGGCGGCTTTAAGGTGCATGCCATGATGGATGCCTTCAGTGGAGTTGCTGAGTTTGTACGGTTGACAGAAGCCAGGGAACACGACCAAAAGTTCCTCTACCACCTGAAACTTGCCCCCAACAGTTGGATTGTCTTTGACAAGGCTTATACCACCTATGGTCAGTTTGCCAAATGGACCGATCAGAAAGTGTGGTTTGTTACGCGCGAGCGCTATAATGCTGATTTTCATGTCACCAAGGTGCTGGCGGATAAAACGAAGAAGCGCAAAGCCAAAGGAGTACTGAAAGAACAACTGGTAACAGTGGGCGTGAAACAAAATGGAACAGTGGTACAGCGCTTAAAGCTCCGGCGCATATCCTTCCTTTCTGAAGAAGGAAAAGTATATGTGTTCCTGACTAACAATATTACCTTGCCGGCTTCGCAAATCGCTACCATTTATAAGAACCGGTGGATGATCGAATTATTGTTCAAGCAGATCAAGCAGAATTTTCCCCTGCGGTACTTCTGGGGCGAAAGCCCCAATGCCATTAAAATGCAAGTTTACTGTGTCCTCATAGCTCAGTTGCTGATGGTGGTGATCCGGAAAAAAGCAGCGACTAAAAAATCGTTTGCCAATATGATTACGGTGATTCGACTGCATTTGATGAGTTATGTGGAGCTGCTGGAATTTATCAGGGACACCTACAAGGCCTGGAGGAAAACACACAATGCACCGTTTGCATTTACACTATAAAAACAGGGGTACTCCCCTTAAATTTGAAACAACGTGATTTTAGCTTGTATTCCTTTGTGGGAAAGGGTTACAGGTCAGGTAAATCCAACTTTAGTCGGACAAGAATGAAAATTTATTTTTTTACCTGAAGTTATTTTTTAGCTTTAGTTGAAGGAGGCTTTGGTGACAGAGTTCATGAACAGTCTCTTTATAACAACCTTGTCTTGCTATGAAATTTATCTACCTGTCATTTCTATGCCTGCTTTCTATTGCTGGCATTTCCCAAACCAAGTTGTCTTTTTCTTTCGATGCTTCCGGTAATCAGGTACTGCGAACGCCAGTATCGTCAGCGCGTAAAATGGCAACGGAACCAGTAGTAAAAGATTCAATTTTTGCAGAGCGTTTTGTTGCCTTCCCTATTCCTGTTACAAATAATCTTACCGTAAAATGGGTATCAGATAAGGCAAACCCCTTGCAACTACTTCAACTGCACACGTTGGAAGGAAAATTGCTTTTCCAGCAGAAAATAACATCTCAGAACGGGCAGATCAATCTTGATTTTTCCGTGTACACATGGGGCATGTACATTTTAACCGGCGTTAATGCCGATGGTAAAACCCATGTCATAAAAATAGTCCGACAATAACAAATATGTTTTTGTGTACATCAGTGTACTTGTGAACTGGACTTTAAAACTGCAGTCTTAAACCTTGTTTCCATATGAAATTTATTTTTCTATCTGCTTTAATGCTTTTGGGTCAAACTATTTTTGCTCAACAGCAACTGCCATATAAAATCGGCACAAAAACAACTGGTACAGAAACGGTGACAGCATCCAGCCGTCCAATAGCGATGGAAATGCAAAGTGCCGCAAGTACGGGTGGTAACGAAATAGCTGAGACGCTAGGCTCATTAGGCGTATCGCCTTCTGGAGCGGCAGGATATACAATTCCCATTGCGCTTCCGCCAGGCGTTAATGGTGTACAACCTGATTTATCTATCACCTACAGCAGTCAGGGAGGAAGCGGGCTTGCTGGGTGGGGCTGGAATGTTTCAGGTATTTCATCTATTACCAGAATAAGCGCCACTACCTTTCACGATGGACGTGTCGGCAAAGTGGACTTTACTACAGGCGATCGCTTTTCCTTGAACGGGCAGCGACTGATGTTAAAAAGTGGCACTTACGGTGCTGATGGTTCGGTATATGAAACAGAACAATACGCCAACCTGAAAATAACCGCCTATGGCGTTTCATCATTCGGCGCATCGTATGGCCCGGCATACTTTCGGGTTGATTACCCTGATGGTTCGTATGCGATCTTTGGAAACGGCGCAAATTCTCTTTCCAGAACTACCTGGGCAGTCACCTACCGCGAGGATGCACGCGGATTGCGAATAAGCTACACCTATTCTATTGTTGATAACAATCTAATAGTTAGTAAAATCAGTTATGGGAGCGCAGGTGCCACCGCCCCAATCAATGAAGTACAATTTGTTTATGGAACACGTTCTAGAACGGAGCAGGCTTATATCGGTGGTATTTCGTTTATGAATAAGAGCCTGCTAAAGGAAATTCGTGTGTTAGGAAGCGGTGGTGTCGGCTACCGGAGTTATATTATCAGTCACAATACTTCTTCTCTCGGATACGACCGCTTGGTTTCCGTACAGGAAAAAAGCGGAGATGGAACCCTGTTACATGCGCCGGTAAGTTTTTCTTATAACAATACAACCAACGCCATTGGCAACTCACCATCCGACTACACTTACATGGAGAATGTGGAGCAGCGTAGCGCAAAAATGATTGCGCTTGATTACAATGCGGATGGCAAAATGGAATCCATTGTGTACCCAACCACGGGTACCTATGCCTATAAGAAATTCTGGTTTTTGAAAGACTTCCAACAGCAGGGTTCTTATTCCTATCCGATAGAATACGGTCCGTTGACAACCCCCTTCAAGGCCATTTTCCCCACAGACATGCTCTACGCTGATAGCAAGAAACAACCTGGGCAGGGTATCACATTGGTGCAGGAAACCGGTACTTCAACCGTTGAGTTTAATGTATACGGGGAAGCGGCCCCCAGTAGCGGGGTGCCGATAGGTACACAATACCAGCGTACATGGGCAGCGCCCAGCTATACCTACCAGTCTGATTGCAGTCACGCTGACACGTACAGGGTTCCTTTGCAGTATGTTTCAGGCGATTTTAACGGAGATGGATTAACAGATATAGCGGCGATTTCTTTGCCGTACAGTAACAGTACTTGCAGTGCAATACCCGGCTGTTCTGCTGCTGCGCTAACAACTGCCGATTCCACCAACAAAACAAAAAGCGCCCAGACGTTGCCATCGAAAGATAGCGCCGCTTCTACTGCAAATGCCATTGTAGCCCCTAACGCTCCGCCACCAACAGATTGTTGTCAATGTTCGATAAACAACATCAGTTATGCGAACTTTTATTTTATCAACCTTGATCGTCGGTTAACCACCGGCTATGCAACCAGTGCTGGTTTATTCTCTTTTGGTTATGCAGCCGGTGACATGATTTATACGGAGGATGTGGACGGAGATGGCAAAACAGATATTATTCTGGAAAAAGAGGGAATGCTGTATGTGTACAGTTTGAACCAGAGTAATATATTCATGCAATTATGGAGCACGTCCGACACGCGCATTAAACGGCAATACCCACTTTTATTAGGCGATTACAATGGGGATGGCAAAGCCGATATAATGATTCCCACCGCAGACAACAGCAACTTGTTTGCGCTTTTCCTTTCTACCGGTACCGGATTTGTAAAAACAGAAAACACTTATCCATTTACCTATCGGCCCAGGCAAGAGGGCGCTACATCCCGCACCTATGATTTAGTGGCGGTGGATATCGATGGCGATAGCAAAACCGATATTGTAGACTACAGCACGGTAACCTATAACAACAGTGACAATGGAACGCAAACCCTGACACCCTACTATAGTACTCCGCCTTCAAATACAGACGGCAGGCCCGCATTCGGTACAGGAACAGCCGTTAGCCGAACAGGTAACCTGCGGCATTTCCCGATACCTGTATTCCTGCCATCCGGCAAACCCAACGTGAACCTCGAATTTGCGGCAGTGAGTCATAAATGGGTAACTTATTTTCAGTTTAAGCGTGACCAACGGGAAGAAGCGCTGCTTCGCTCGGTAAGCCAAAACGGCATTGTACAGTACGTCGACTACCGGCCGTTGGAGAACGGCTCCACACATCCAACCGCTGGATTCACCGTATATGCGCGCGGAACGGACCAGGTCTATCCATATATTGACATTGTTACCGCTCGTTCCGTTCAGGTCGTGCAGGGAATAACCCGCACTATAAACGGCACCGTAAACGATGTTCAATATTTTGCCTACAAAGGTGCTGTGCGACACTTGCAGGGTTTAGGGTTCCTGGGCTTTGAAGGCGCGGCGCAAAGCAACCGACACAATGCCACTAGCAACCGCATATTTTCCGTTGTGTTAAACAACCCCCAACTTCGTGGGGCGCCCATTCAGCAACACAGCCAGTTAACTTCGCCGGTATTCTTAGCAAGCGTAATGGGTTATATCACCAAAACCGTTCATACTTACCAAAGCGAGTTGCTTTCCAATAAAGTGTTTAAACTTCGCAATACCCAATCGGTAACGCAAAATGCACTGGAGGGAACAACTGCTACCTGCGATGCACAATACGATTCCTATAATAATATTTCTCAGGTAAGCACCACCTATTCCGGGCTGGGTACAGTAACAGTTAACATAACCAACTTGAACAGTACAGGTACGCCTTATTTTATCGGCAGGCCATCCAATGTAACAGTCACCCGTACCATAAATGGACAGGCTGCTTTTGTCACTACCGAGCAATGGGATTATACCAGCAACGGGCTTGTTAGCCAGCGTCGATGGAAAGGCAATAATATCGCCAACTTTAACAAGGAAGATTTTATCTACGACAGCTATGGTAATCTGTTGAGTAAAACCACCACACCTTACGGCAGCACTGGCAGAACGGTGAGCCTCTCCTATGAATCTACCAAGCGATTTGCAACCAGTAGCACGAATATCGAAGGCCTTACTTCTACCGCTGTTTATAATGCAGTTACAGGCAATATTCTCAGTCAAACCAATCCGTTTAACCAAACGGTATCTTTTGCCTATGACGCCTGGGGCAGGCTAATAACCACAACAGATATTTATGGCAAGCAAACGACAATTGCCTATACAAAAAACAATACCAATTATAACTACACAGTCACAAGCACTGCGCAAACAGATGCTGCTACAGAACAAGAATTCGATCCTTTAAAGAGACTGATCAGGGAAACTTATAAAGATGCCTTAGGGCAGTGGGTAAATGTGCGCACAGAGTACGACGCGATGGGCAGGCCTTGGCGAAAAAGCGATCCTTATACGGGAGCAACGCCTTCACAATGGACCACGACCAGTTATGACGTGTACAGCAGACCACTCAGCGTCACCCTGCCCACGGGCAAAGTAACAAATATGAGTTACAGCGGGTTGAGCATGACGGTAAACGATGGCACCAAATCAACCACCACCACTAAAAATGCGATAGGACTGGTGACCACACAACAGGATCCAGGTGGCACTATCAACTATACTTATTACAGCAATGGTGCCATGAAAACAGCTGACTATGGAGGCAGTGTGCAATCTATAGAGCAAGACGGCTGGGGTCAGCGTACAAAATTAACGGATCCCTCAGCCGGTATATACAATTATCAATATAACGCATGGAATGAGTTAACAAAAGAAATAAGCCCTAAAGGAAGTACAGACTACCAATACGACGCGAAAGGCAAGCTTACGCAAACAACGGTAACCGGAGACGCCAGCACCGGCGATGTACCCACCAGCATGGTTACCGTGTACGCCTATGACGCCAGCACCAAATTGCCTACCAGCATCACGCTGACCAATGCCGATGGCAATAATAGTAGCACTACGTTCACCTATGACAGTTACAAACGGGTTTCTCAAACGGTGGAGGAGAACGCCAAGGCGCGTTTCACAAAAACAGTTGGCTACGACGCCTTTGGTCGAACCAGCACCGAAACGCAAACAGCGCTCAATAAAAGCAACAGCAAAACAGCCTCGCAAAATCTAACCTATACCTACCAGAACAATGTGTTGAAAAAAGTGCAAACCACCGAAGCAGGTGTTATTTGGGAGCTTACAGGACTCAATGCCCGAGGCCAGGTAACTACAGCAACGCTTGGTAGCAGTGGTTTGCAGCAACAGAACACGTATGACAACTATGGCTTATTGACTGGTGAAAAGCTGTTAAAGCAAAGTGTGGAGCTGTTTAACTACGGCTATGCCTGGAATGCCCAGCGCGGGCTGCTTACCGGACGCAGCACAACACTTTTTACCAGTGGTGGCCAGGCCCTACTGGAAAGCTTTCAGTACGACGCCCTTGACAGACTCACACAATGGAGCAACCCCGCTAATGGTGCCACTTTGAACCAGGGATATGATACGCGTGGCCGTATCAGCAGTAATGACGCAGTTGGTACTTACACCTACGCCAGCGCCACTACCTACCAGCAAAAAGATGTTACCCTGAATACCGCTGGACAAGCCTATTACAGTGGGCATGAAGTGCAACAGGCCGTTTACAATAATTTTAAACAGCCGGTAACCGTAACGGAACCAGGGAAAGATAAAATAACCTTTCAGTATGGTGTGACGGGGCGAAGGGCGCATATTCAATGGGGACGCACCTACAGCGGCGGTAGTTGGGGTACTGCCAGGTATCAGCGCCATTACAGTGCAGACGGTTCGATGGAAATAACCGAAGACGCGCAAACAAGCACCACTACTTTCATTTTTTATACTGGCGGCAATGCCTACACTGCACCTGCTATCCGCCGCTCGGTACAAAGTGGAAGCACTACCAATGAAATGCTTTACCTGCACAGGGATCACCTGGGTAGCATAGTCGCCATTACCGATGGCAATGGAATTGTAAAAGAAAAACGGCATTTTGATGCCTGGGGCAACCTCGCTAAATTACAGGATGGAAACGGCACAACCCTTGCCTCCTTTGCTTATCTGGATCGGGGTTATACCGGACATGAGCATTTAACGGTTGGGTTGGTGCATATGAATGGGCGCTTGTACGATCCTGCACTGCACCGGTTTTTGATGCCGGATAATTTTGTGCAGAACGCGTTTAACACCCAAAGTTTTAACCGTTACGGCTATGTGCTGAACAATCCACTTGGATTTACCGACCCCACGGGAGAGTTAACCCAAGCCCAATGGGATCAGGCTTTGCAAATGGTTGATCAGGTATTAGGCGATCCGGGTAGTGGCGGCGGTTATATTGGTGGAAGCATGACTTCATGGGTGCCGTTCGGCAGCCAGGACGAGGCCTTGGGTTATGGCATTGGTTATATGAACTCGTTTAACGGGTGGGGCGGCGGAGCGGGATGGGCAGGTTCAGCACAAGAAGCATTAAAACGGTTTGATGGTGGCCACATAACGCCAGACATGGTCGAAGGCTATTACAGGCAAAAATGGGCAGGATCGGATAGAGACAATATTAATGTTTACTATTCAGCCAGAGGAGGGTTTAATGTAACTTACAGTTTTGATCCAGGAGTTGGTAATGGAGTAGGCATTGGAGGTTTGCACATTACTGATGAAAAGGCTGCACTTCTGTTGGGGATGGGGATACAAGCAACAGATAATAGCAATTTTAATACCGATGCTTGGGGAAACGGATTAAATGCCTTCATTTTCGCAAATGTTGCAAAAACGGAAATCATTGACTATGCTGTAAGGTCAGGCAGTAACCAAGTTGGAATAAGAGCAGAATTGCAAGTGTTAGGGAAAGTAGGTGTTCGTTACTTAAGTGCAGCAAAAGGTTTGAGCAAAGGTGCGGGAATGTTAAACATTGTAGTTACAGGAATTGATGCATACAAACAGGGGGAATGGCAAAACCATCATACAGCGGACGTGATAATAGGTTTAGGTACAACATTTCTGCTGAGTGGGCCGTGGGGTTGGGTAGCAGGAGGTGCATATTTTATTGCTGATTTGGGTGTTAAATCCTATACAGGAAAATCAATCACACAAAATTTATTTGACTGACCTTAAATTGAAAAACTTGTACGATTTTATTTTTAATTTCTTCTATAGATACCATAAAAAAAGGAAAGACTTCAGTCCAAGATTTACAGCGGCGGGAGCCGTGGCTATTACTGGTTTCTTCCATTTATTTTTGATAGCGAATATTGTAACATATTTCACAAGCGTTAATTTGGCTGGCAAACCATTTAGCCAGGACTATTTTACCAATAAACTTTATTTGTTACCTGCTGGTGTAATATATGTTTATGCATTTGTTTTATTTTACACGCACAAACGAGCGATGGCGATAGTGAATAAATACCCTCAAGACTATAACGTGGTAACGATTAGAAATGTCTTGTTGGTGTTTCTGATAATGATTGCGCCGTTGATTGTAGGAGTTTGGTTTTTGCAACACAGTCATTGAGCTATTATAAACGTTATATATAATTCAGCCAGAGGAGGTTTTAATGTAAGCTACCGCTTTGATCCAAAGAATGGCATTGAAGTTGGCGCTGCAAGTTTGCATGTTACTGATGAAAGGGCAGCACTTCTGTTAGGGATGGGTGTGCAGCCAAATGCAGGAAATGGATGGGAGACTGCCAATACTTCACTTGGAGCCTTTGGATTAGCTTCTGGAATAAAAGAGACAATAATCGAAGGCGGTGCCGCACTAACAAGAGGTACAAACATCTATAATGTAAATACCACCTGCTTAATTCGTACTTATGGCATATCTGGAGCTAAATACCTTAAATATTCCAAAGCACTTGGTGTGGTAGGTTCTGTTGTTTCGACTGGATATTCTGTTGGGAAGGTGATAGATCAATTCAACGCTGGAGGGTGGTCAGAAGTTGGAAATAAAAGAGATGTTTTAGACGCAAGTGTAGGGATTCTCGGCCTTGGGGCAACAGGATTAGCAACTTTGGGCATTATAAACCCAATTGGTTGGGGCATTGGCGTGCTTATTTATGGCGGAGCTGCCTTAATTTATGACGCGGTAAAAAATGATGAAAATAGATGAGTTTATATTATAAAATTTGGGTAGATGGAATAGTCAAGCTTCGTTCCCGGCCGCAGAATGCAGGTTTATGGAAGTTTTTTGCTATGACTTTTACATCGATGGCTATGGCATTGAACTTGGCATTTATTTTATTCATATTGAGTGATTTGGGTATAACGACGGGAATATTAAAAATTTCGGTAAATCTTTTTCTAGGTACGCGTCTTGATGCTTTTGTTAGCTTTTTTATATCATATCTACTCCCTTTCTTGCTAATAAACTACTTTTTGATATTCTATAAAGAAAAGTATAAGAAGTTGATAAACCGGTATCCATATTATGGCGGAAAATTGTACATGCGATATTTTGTAAGTTCGATGGGCGTATTCTTGGCTTATATTTTCATTGCTATTTTGGTTGCAAAAAGATCTATAGGATGACCCGCTACGGCTGATATCAATTACCAAAATAGATTAAATGGGTACCTGCCCTACGCACCGTTACTCCTAAAACTTCTTTACTTTGCAGTGTGAAACGGCCTTTTCAACAAATAGCGATGGATTTCGGCGCCGGTACGCCACCGCCACCTGCGGCCGACGACGTGAGCGGCGAAACACCTGCCCAGTTTACGCCTGCGACAGACAAATCAGCGCAACAGCCCACTGCCCCCGCCGAAAATCCCAAAACCCGCAACAGTCGGGCAACAGACAAAAACGCCGACCTGCCCATTCGCAAAAAACCCGGCCGAAAAGAAAAGGAAAAGGTTTGGAAATCAGCCAGCCAGCCCAAACGCGGCCGAAAATCACTTAAGGAAATCGCAGCAACGGCCGACCTGATCGATATTCCCGCCGACGAAGAACTCTTTAGCAAACAGTACTATAGCATTGGCGACGTAGGCAATATGTTCCGGATGAACCCTACCCTGATCCGCACCTGGAGCAATGAGTTTGACCACCTGCTCCACCCCAAGAAAAACAAAAAAGGCGATCGCTATTTCCGCCCGCAAGATGTAAAAACCCTGCACATCATTTATCACCTTATCCGCGTACGCAAGTTCACCCTAGAAGGCGCCAAAGAACACCTTAAGTCACAAAAGAAGAAAACGGAAAATCAATTTGCCGTGATTCAATCGCTCAATGCGTTTAAAGCTTTTCTACTGGAGCTGAAGCAGAATTTGTAGGCATCGGCGCGTTCTCCGCAGCGGCAGGCGCGGCAGGCGGACGAACCAACACTTCCTTATTTTCCCCCGCCAGGTCGATATTCATGTCATCCAGCATCCGCAGGATGGCCAGGTTCACTTTTTGCCGCAATTTGTTGAAGTCGGCGACAGGAATAGTGGCTGTATAATATTCAATGTGCAACACAAAGGCCGTTGGGGTAATATCACTCAAAAAGGCCGTATAACTGCTGATCACCTGTTCCGATAAAATTGCTTTGACGCCGGCCACCGCCTTGTCTAAATCATCGGGCGCGGTTTGTAAACTCAATTCCAGTTTCAAATCGGCGCGACGCATGGAACGAAGTGTCAGGTTGTCCATGATACTATCCACCATCTGCTTATTCGGAACCGTTACATAGGTTTTCTGATCGGTACGCACCCGGGTACTGCGCAGGCCAATGCGTTCAACCGTTCCTGTGATGGTTTGCACTTTCACCAGGTCGCCTACCTGAAAAGGTTTATCAAAGAAAATGATAAAAGAAGCGATCAGGTTTTCCAGGCTTTCTCGCGCCGCCAGGGCAAGGGCACCGGCCACGATACTCAAACCAGCCAGGTAGGTCGTAATGTCTTTGTTAAACGAAAACCGGATCACCAATAATATACCGATCACCAACAGCAAGGCCTTGAAAAAATCTTTGAAAAAAACGATCATCTGGTTTTCATTGGTATCAGCAGCCAGGTTGGCGCGCTGCTCCAATAACAAAGCGATAAAGTCTATGATGCGACGCAATAGCCGGATAAACACAATGATAAAAATGGCTTTCGCAACACTGTCAAGTATGTGGCGTACACTTACATGGTACACATCAAAATCAAGTGCCCGGGGAAAAGTCAATTTGTCGAGCGCCAGCAAGGTGATGGTAATGATCAGGAAAAACTGCATCGGCTGTAACAGCAATTGCACAAATGCTTTCTGGTCAATTTTCCAGGAACGCTGTTTGATAATTTTGAACAACAATTGAGACACCAGTCGACTAAAAAACTTTCTCAATCCGAATACAAGAACAATCACGCCTGCACAAATCAGCCATGCCATCACGGTATTGTCCAGAATCACATATTGTAAAATCTCGTTCATTCTTTCTCTGCAGCCTTATTCAAATAAACAAATAATATCCCGTTGCGAAGGCAATATATTTTATCGATCGTTACCTGCAATTTCTGGATATCGGTCCAACTCGCGGGTAAAACCTGTTGCGCCAACTGCAACGACCCCGGCACATAACTTTCCAGTACATGGTCTTTGCGACCAATCACCCGATTGCCAATCACCTGCATCTCCTGCCAACCCAGCAAGGCAACCCGGTTGCGAACCGTACCAAAATAGTCCAGGACAAACAACCCCTTGGCGGGGTCATATAAATAGACCAACCGATCGGCATCAGCGATCTGCACCGGGGTAGGCGGATCTTCAAACAAAAGCCGGAAATCGGCCGTTTCACTGATCACCACACCGTTGTCGTCGAGTCGCTTTAGCTTTCCTGCCAGTTCATCATAAATCCAAACGCCGTTATCGAACGATTGCGCTACCGCCTGCGACCGCATAATGTCACGCCTGCGTACATCGATGCTATTGCGAATGTTTAAAAAACGATCCAGCGCCACAATGGTCCCGAAGTCGCGATAGTACAACAGCACTTTCAAAGGATTGGTAACATCAATCGAATAGAGTTTACCATAACGTTTTACATCGTTGAACACCGCCATCGAATCGCCGCGCGCATTCAGTTTCTTCAATTCACCCGCTTCATTCACCAGGAAAATATTGCCCAGGTTATCGACCGCAAAATCGATCAGGCGTTTGCCATAACTACCCGCTAGCGGCAGGCTATCGTTTTGCGGTAAACTATCAGATTGCGCCTGGGCGCCCAAGCCAATCAGCAAAGCAGTCAACAAAACCAGGCACTTCATTCTTTGTAAAATTTTAAGTGCATGGTATCGCCATCAAACTCGCCATAGCTATCATACTTGATCCAATCGCCCAGGTTAATATACCGGCTGTTTTGCGGCAGGACAAAATCAATCGGCAAGTGCCGGTGGCCAAAAATAAAATAGTCGTAGTGTTGGGTCTGTAAGACTTCCTTGCAATAGCTGATCAGCCATTCGTTTTCTTCGCCCAAAAATTTTTCATCACTGTGCCCGGTCATGGCCCGGCTTCGCCGGCTGAAATAATTCGCCAGCCCGATGCCCCAATTGGGATGCAATACACCAAACAACCACTGGCAAAAACGGTTGCGAAAAATCTTCTTGATGAATTTGTATCCATGGTCGCCCGGACCCAGGCCGTCGCCATGCCCCACCAGCAATTGTTTGCCGTTGAACGTAAAGGCCTTCGGTTCAAAATACACCGGCACATTCAATTCCTTTTCAAAATAGCCATCCATCCACATATCGTGGTTGCCAACAAAAAAATACACGGGAATACCGGCGTCGGTGAGCGCGGCTATCTTACCAAGAATACGCACATAGCCTTTTGGCACCACGGTTTTGTATTCGTACCAAAAATCGAAAAGGTCTCCTACTATGAAAATCGCCGCCGCGTCGGCTTGTATAGTATCGAGAAAACGAACCACTTTTTTCTCCCGCTGCAAACTGGCGTCAAAACCGGGTGATCCCAGGTGAAAGTCAGAGATGAAGTATATTTTTTTTCCCGGCTCCAGTTGCATGGCCGCAAAGTTAATGCTGGCTGTTTACCAAAAAGCAAAACACTTCTTTGGGGCCGTGAACGCCCACTACCAGGGTTTTTTCAATATCGGCCGTGCGACTGGGTCCCGTAGCGAAACTAATCAGCGACGGTAACTTATCGCCATATTTGTCTTTCACGTATTTGAGTCCATCGCGCACATCATATACCAACTGATCGGTATAGGCAATGCAAATATGCACGGGCGCATACACACTGGTGGTGCGTCCGCTTTCCTGCCCGGCACTCAATACCATGGTGCCGGTGCGCGCTACCAAACAATCACAACCCGTCACCGAAGCATCGCAGGCTTTTAAGGCCGGCATATCAACCGCTTCTGTCAGCGCCGGTATACCCATCGCCCGCAGTTGTTCCCGGATTTGCCGGTCGCGCACATAAATGCTTTCCCATTTGCGATCTACAATCAGGGCTTTCAGTTGCGCCGCAAGTTCTTGTTCGTTGAGACAAAAAGCAAACCGGCCCTGCAGGGCGCTAAAGGCTTCGGCAAATACCAGGGCAAGGTCTTCGTCGCGCTGCACAAATACCGACTGGCTGCCTTCACTGCTTGAAAAAGGAAGAGGCGTTGATTCACTCAACGCCTTCCTGATCTTCTTTAAAATATTTTCCTTTGACGAAGATATATTCATGGTTTAAGCAATAGCGGGTGTTTCTTCCACGTCGAGGGTTTTCTTCTCTTCAAACGGACGCTTACCAATCAGTTGCTCCACATCGCTTTGGAACAGCACTTCTTTTTCCAGTAACTGTTCTGCGAGCAGACCCACTTCATTGCGTTTTGACTGCAACAATTCTTTGGTGCGCTCGTAAGCCGCATCAATCAGGGTACGCACTTCATGGTCGATCAATCGCGAGGTTTCTTCTGAATACGGTTTGGTAAACGAATTTTCCTGTTGTGGATCATAGAAGCTTACATTGCCCACTTTATCATTCATACCATACACAGTCACCATGCTATAGGCCATTTTGGTGATCTGCTGCAGGTCGTTCTGCGCGCCGGTAGAAATCTTGCCGAAGAAAATATCTTCTGCCGCACGGCCACCCAGCGTCATGCAAATCTGGTCGAGCAACTGGTCGGTATTATAGAGATACTGCTCCTTAGGTGTGTATTGCGCGTAACCCAGGGCGGCGGTACCACGCGGAACAATGGTCACTTTCAGCAGCGGGTAAGCATGCTCCAGGTACCAGCCGCAGATCGCGTGACCAGCTTCGTGGTAGGCGATGATTTTTTTCTCATCGGGCGAGATGATCTTGTTCTTTTTCTCGAGGCCACCGATTACCCGGTCAACCGCATCCTGGAAGTCGCTCATATCAACCGCTTCCTTGCCCTTGCGCGCCGCAATCAACGCGGCTTCGTTACATACGTTGGCGATATCAGCACCGGCAAAACCAGGGGTTTGTTCGGCGAGTTTATGGATATCTACCTGCTCCGATACTTTGATCGGTTTCAGGTGCACTTTGAAAATGGCTTCGCGACCTTTCACATCGGGTTTGTCGATGCCAATCTGGCGATCGAAACGACCCGGGCGCAGCAGGGCGCTGTCGAGCACATCCGGCCGGTTGGTGGCCGCCAGCACAATGATGCCGCTTTCACCACTAAAGCCATCCATCTCTACCAGCAACTGGTTGAGGGTGCTTTCGCGTTCGTCGTTGCTCATGATGGCGTTCTTACCACGGGCGCGGCCAATGGCGTCGATCTCATCGATGAATATGATACAAGGTGCTTTTTCGCGGGCTTGTTTGAACAGGTCGCGAACGCGGCTGGCGCCCACCCCCACAAACATTTCTACAAAATCGCTACCACTCAGGCTGAAGAAAGGCACCTGGGCCTCGCCGGCCATGGCTTTGGCGAGCAGGGTTTTGCCGGTGCCCGGCGGGCCAACCAGCAATGCTCCCTTGGGTATCTTACCACCGAGATTGGTGTATTTTTTCGGGTTCTTGAGGAAGTCGACGATTTCCATCACTTCCACCTTGGCTTCGTCGAGGCCGGCTACATCGTTGAACGTGATGTTCACCCGGGTGCCTTTGTCAAAGAGTTGGGCTTTTGATTTACCGATATTGAAAATACCACCTGGCCCGGCGCCACCACCGGCACCGCCGCCCATTTTACGCATCAGCAATACCCAGATCAACACAATGATGAAGATGGGCAGTACAAACTGGAAAATCGGCGCCAGCCAGTCGCCCTCGGTTTCGTCGAGGCGCGGCACTTCTCTCACTTGCGGATTCTTGGTATAAAAATCACGCAGGTCGTCAGTGAATATCTCCGGTTTGGCGATGGTGAATTCGAACTGCGGACCTTTATCATTGGCCGCATTAAAGCCTTTGGGGAGTTTATTTTGGTAATACTCTTTTTTGAGGGCTTCGGGTTTGATGAAAACGCGTACCAGGTTTTTGTTGCTGACCAACACGATTTTTTCAACATCGCCATTGCTCAGCATCTCGGTCTTGAATTCATCAAAATTGATTCGACGCGATTCAGGTGCAAATCCACTGTAGAGGTTAAAGCCAAGCAGGATCACTGCCAGGGCACCCCAGATCCAATAAATATTGAACCGCGGTCCTTTCCGGGGGTCATTACCGTTTCCATCGGGTCTCGTTCTCATCCGGTTTAATCCGCCGGGTTTGTAATCTTCCTGTGACATATTTAATTTAGGCTATAAAGGATACTAATGCTTATAGGGGCCGGTTTGTTCAATAAACGTAAAAATCTCATCCTTTGTATTCCGTCATGGGCGCATCACTCCACATTTCTTCCAGGCGATAAAACTTCCTGGTTTCCGGAAGCATGACGTGAACCACCACGTTTACATAGTCGATCAGTATCCATTGCGAAGCCTGCTGACCTTCGTGCCGGTAAGGAACTTCTTCCAGTTCCTGTTTGAGCTCGTGCTCTACCGAATCGGCAATGGCCTTTACCTGGGTGGTAGATCCGCCCTCACAAATGATAAAAAAATCAGCTACTGCTTCATGAATTTTTCGAAGATCAAGGGCCACTATACGCTCTCCTTTTTTGTCCTGGATCGCCTTTACAATGGATTTGAGGATTTTGGCATTTTTTGTTAACCGGGTAACGCCGCTTCGCTGGCGGTTAGCTAATACAGACAGTGGTTCCAATAATCTTTCTTTTGATGATAAGATAGGGAAAATACTAGATTCGCCCTGTTCAAAAATAACAATCTTTTACCCAATCAGATGACCTCTTTACCGATCGGTAATCAAATAAAGGTTCTAGACATAGTGGACAGCTCCAACAACTATGCCATGGCCCTTGCCAAGTCGGGTGCAGCCCGGCATGGGAACGTGTACTTTGCGATGCAACAAACGGCCGGCAAAGGGCAACGTGGCAAGCAATGGATCACCGAATACGGGGTGAACCTGATGCAGAGTATTGTGTTGGAAACCAATGAGCTGAGAGCCGCCGATCTGTTTGCCCTCAGCACCACGGTGGCCCTTGGCGTACACGATTGGTTCAGCGCGAAAGCAGGCGATGAAACGCGCCTAAAATGGCCCAATGATGTTTACTGGCGTGACAGAAAGGCAGGGGGCATTTTAATTGAGAACGGTTGGGCGGGCGATCGCTGGCAATTTGCCATTGCGGGCATGGGGATTAACCTCAACCAGCGACAATTTGATCCGGCCGTCAAAAACCCTGTTAGCCTTTTGCAGATCACGGGACAGACATACGATCTGCTGGGAGAAGCGGCGGTGCTTTGCGGTTATTTGGAAACACGATGGCAGCAATTGCTGGCGGGTGGCCAGGCACAGTTGCATGCCGATTTTGAACGCGTATTATATAAGAAAGGGGAAAAAGTGCGGCTGAAAAAAGGCAACCGGGTTTTTGAAACGCGGGTAGAGGGCGTGAGCCAACAGGGAGAATTGATCACCCGCGATGCACTGGAACATCGGTTTGCCGTCGGTTCGGTGGAGTGGCTGCCATAAGTTGTTTGCGGTTCGGCTGAAAAGTATAGGTCTCTTCGAGTTGGTGATCATACTCGGCCGCCCTCGCTTCTACTTCAAACCGATTTTGGTAATAACCCTTTTTGATCGACTCGATACTATAACGCCAAAGAAAACCGATAAAACCAAGCTCGCTGTATTGCCTGATATGCGCCAATTCGTGCCGCAGCCAACGGGGATTGCTGAGAAATTCGCGGTGATCGGTATTGTACAAATGGATGGTGCGACCAAAGACCATGGCCATTTGGTCGGATTTCATTTTCTTGGCCGCGAGCCGGGCCCAGAAAGAGTTTTCTCGAATGCGGTAATTCAATTCAGGTAAATCGTTTACGTACTATTGGTTTATGCCGAACTGTATAGCCGGCAATTTACGCCGGTTGCGCCAGTATCTCTTCTGCATGGGCCTTGTTCTTTGGCCGTAAAAAAATTTTCTCGATCAGGCCTTTTTGGTTAATCAAAAACGTAGTGCGGTGCAAGCCCATGTATTTCCGGCCATACAATTGCTTTTCACCCCATACGCCGTATAAATTGATCAGCTTGTGATCAGGATCGGTGATCAGGGGAAAGGGCAATTGGTTTTTCTCGATAAATGTCAAGTGCTTCTCGGCAGCATCGGGACTCACACCCACCACCGCAATCCCTGCTTTGAGCAGGGCAACATAATGATCGCGCAGGTTACAAGCCTGGGTGGTACAGGCCGCCGTTAAGTCTTGCGGATAAAAATAGAGCGCCAGTTTTTGGCCCTTGAAATCAGCCAGCGAGATCTTCTTGCCATGCTGGTCGAGGGCGGTGAATTTCGGGGCCTTATCCCCCACTTGTAAATGGGTCATCTGCTGAATCGAAAAAGTTTTTCAACACGGTTGCCTGCGGCGTCAAAGGCGATGATCAGCAGCTGGTGGTCGCCCGGGCCACAACGCTCATCAAATTTGTAGATAAATCTTTTCCCCTTGTCGTTCGTGAAGCGGATCCATTTGCCATCGAGCAGGCTGCGGGTCATTCGCCAGTCGTCGAGGTTGTCATTGACCGTAAATACCAGTCGGCTTGCCTTTGCCAGGTTGTCGCCATCACGCCACCCGACGGGTTGGATGACCGGTGCCGTGGTATCGAGCACCAATTGAAATCGCCCGAAATCCCGAAACCGGCCCGTGGCCCAACCTTTGTCCCAGGTAACCGGTACCACTTCTGTTTTTTTGTCGATGAATCGCTGCATTACCACCCGCTGGATCAGGTCAGCCGGAATGCCCTTGGTGAGTTTGATCCGCACCACTAATAAATCCTGGATGGGAATGCCTTTGTTACCGATGTTGTGGGTGTTGGAAACCAGTTCGGGCAGGCTAGCCGCTTGCTGGCTGTAAGCGACCGTCACACTGTCGTACAAAGCATGTTCGCCCAATACAAATTCACATTCGGGCGATTCAAATACGCCCAGCATGCCGGGATAAAAACGCTGTCCCGCAGGCGGCGAAAACAGCACCGGTTTGCCATCATATTTAACCGTGGTATGGGCCACCGACGTATTGCCATTGGCATCTTTCACTTCAATGCGAATGTTGTGTACCGCGCCATCGGCAATATCGAGCACCCCGTCGCCATTAAACCGGGTGTAGATCGAGTTTTCATAACCCGGCAACTCGCTCAGGTGCTGCAGGTAGGCGCCACCATTGGCCTTGGTTTTATAATCGATGTGCGCGTTGAGGTAGCGGGTGCCGGCATAACTGATATTTTCCATCCGGAAACCCACTACCGCTTTGTCGTTGTCGTATAAAACAGCTTCGTACACCCCGTTCAGGTTGGTCGAACCGGTGTGGGTATCGTAGGCGGTGATGGCATAACTTATTTTCGGGGTAGAGACGGTTTGCGCTGCCGCGGAAAAGTCGCCGTTGCTTTTGGCGCTCAAGGCGAGCAAGCGCGGCGATTGTTCATAGGTCGATTTCGTGCGATCGTACAAAGCCAGGCGAATCAGTTTTGGCTTGGTATTGTCTGGCAGGGGCAGCCCGAAGAACATCCCATTTAGATTGACATCGTCGGCCGTGCGGCGAAATTCAAAATGCAGGTGCGGCCCCATCGATCCGCCGGTATTGCCACTATAAGCGATCAAATCCCCCTTCTTTACGGGGAATTTTCCCGGTGGCAGCTCTCGATAGATAGACCAGCTTTGTGTTTCATACTGTTGATCGGTGACCCAGGTTTCCAGCGCCGGCATAAAATCGTTGAGGTGGGCATAGAGGGTTGTGAAACCGTTGGGATGGGTGATATAAATGGCGCGACCAAAACCCCAGGGTTCGATCTTGATGCGGGAGATATATCCATCGCCGGCAGCATGAACCGGCAAATTTTCCCGGCGATCGGTTTTCAGGTCCAGACCCATGTGGTAATGGTTGGGTCGAAGCTCGCCGAAGTTGCCGGCCAAACTGATGGGGATGTCGAGTGGATTGCGGAAGAAACCTTTCGGGTAGGTAGGATTCGTTTTGAACTGAGCGACGGATGAAAAGGGAATTAAAAAAAATAACACATAAAACCTGAACATGCCAATAACCGTTGGTGTTATCAAAGGTAAGTTGTTTAAACAACCTGTTAAAGGATGATTATCCCCAGTTTCGGGTACACAATTTGCAAAAAACGGAACAGCGTTTGTTTAACAATGATTGTCTTACAAACAGGCAGAAACCACATTAAAGAGAAAAAGATAAACAGTCGGGTATGAGATCCTTTCAACACAAAGCCATCCTGGTGGCAGCCATCATGATCGGTTCGCTGATTGGCGCAGTGAAGGGCGCTGAAGCGAAGCAGAAATTTATGTTCCGGGTAATGCGAAAGCAAGACGAACGACAGAACCGCGCCACGCGCCGCGCCGACGCCCGAGAGGGTAAGGTGCTGCTGGACGATATAGAGATGTCAGCATTTCACGAGTAGAAAAAAAGCGCCGGTGGCGCTTTTTGTGTTTAAGGGGTGATAGATTGTTTAAGGTTCAAGGTTTAAGGGTTTAAGGTTGCTGCCGCGTGCGAGGCCCCAACTGTTCAGGTTCGTAGTCGAAGGGCAGCAAGTTCACGATTTTACTGGCCCAGCCCCAATAGCCATCGACTACCATGTTTTCGACCGGGTCGTAATAGCCATTGCTCGACAGCTCTACCACCACCTCTTTCAAAGCCGTGGCCGCCGGCTGCAACTGTATCAACAGGAAAGAATCGCTTTGCGCCAAAGAAACCTGCCGGGTATAATGGCCAAAGCCCACGCAACTCACCACCAGGTCGTACTTGCCCGGCGGAATCCGATCCAACACAAAATGGCCATCGTCTGCCGAAATCGTTCCAACCGACGTACTGGCCAGGTAAACACTGGCGGCTGTTACGGGTTTGGCACTGGTAGCATCCACCACCTTGCCCTTCAACACAAACTGCACCGAAGCCAGCCAATGGTATCCGCAAAGAGCGACTAGGAAAAAGGTCTTTTTGAACGCCGCCAACATGACGCCACAGATTTACCCAAATATCGACATATCCCCCAAACCAACCCTGGTTATCAGTACACTACATCCCTGGCAGTAACATAAAACCTGAAAACCTTCAACCCGTACAGTTTTTTGCCGTAGTTTTGCGCAATTTATTTTTTTGCAAACATGCCCAAAGACAATTCCATCAAATCTGTCCTGATCATTGGTTCAGGACCCATTATTATCGGCCAGGCCTGCGAGTTCGACTACTCAGGTACCCAGGCAGCCCGGAGCTTGCGCGAAGAGGGGATTAAAGTGATCCTCATCAATAGCAACCCGGCTACCATTATGACCGACCCATTGATGGCCGACAGGGTGTATCTCCTGCCGCTTACCGTGGAAAGTATTGAGCAGATATTGGAAGAGAATGAAATTGATGCGGTGCTGCCTACCATGGGCGGACAAACCGCGCTCAACCTCGCCAAAGAAGCCGAAGACCTCGGCGTTTGGGAGAAATACAAAGTGCGATTGATTGGTGTCGATATCAAAGCGATCGACAAAGCCGAAGACCGCGAGAAATTCCGCCAGTGGATGATCCAATTGGGCGTTCCGGTGGCCACGGCTAAAACCGCCAACAGTTATCTCGAGGGAAAAGAATATGCCCAGCAGATCGGCTTTCCGTTGGTGATTCGTCCGTCGTTTACCCTCGGCGGTACCGGCGGCGGATTTGTACACGGAAAAGAAGACCTCGACGAAGCCCTGAACCGCGGCCTCCAGGCTTCGCCCATCCACGAAGTGCTGGTAGAACAAGCCGTACTGGGTTGGAAAGAATTTGAATTGGAACTGCTGCGCGATGCGAACGACAACGTAGTTATTATATGTACCGTTGAAAACTTCGACCCCATGGGCGTGCATACCGGTGATTCCATCACCGTTGCCCCGGCCATGACCCTCAGCGATACCGCTTTTCAACTGATGCGCAATACCGCTATTAGGATGATGCGCGACCTGGGCAATTTCGCCGGTGGTTGTAATGTGCAGTTTGCCCTTAACCCCGAAACGGAAGAAATCATTGCCATCGAAATCAACCCGCGCGTGAGCCGCTCATCGGCCCTGGCATCGAAAGCAACGGGTTATCCCATTGCCAAGATCGCAGCCAAACTCGCCATTGGTTATAACCTCGACGAATTAGAAAACCAGATCACTCGGAGCACTTCGGCTTATTTTGAGCCTGCGCTCGACTATGTGATCGTGAAAATACCGCGCTGGAACTTCGACAAATTCAAAGGCGCCAACGATACCCTTGGCCTGCAGATGAAGAGTGTGGGTGAAGTGATGGGCATCGGCCGCAGCTTTACCGAAGCCGTGCAGAAAGCCTGTCAGAGCCTCGAAAACAATGCAGTTGGCCTGGGTTATTATGGCAAGAGCCAGATGCATGCCGAAGAACTGATCGAATACATCAAGACCCCGAAATGGGATCGCATCTTCCGCATCAAAGACGCCCTCATGTTGGGGGTGTCGATCAATACCATCGTGAAAGCGACCAATGGCATCGACCGTTGGTTCCTCTACGAAATCCAGAAGATCTGCAACCTCGAAAAAGAAATCGCGAAATACAAACTGGCTACCCTGCCGGTTGAATTGATTCATCGCGCCAAAGTGCATGGCTTTAGCGATGAGCAGATCTGTCGCATCATGCAAGATGGCACCGAAGACGCGCTGTATGAAAAACGCAAAGCCGCCGGCATTACCCGCGTGTTTAAAATGGTAGATACCTGCTCGGCCGAGTTCGAAGCAAAAACGCCTTATTTCTACTCCACGTTTGAAGAAGGCAGCCAGAACGAAAGCATCCGCAGCGATAAGAAAAAGATCATTGTACTGGGCTCGGGCCCCAATCGCATCGGCCAGGGCATTGAATTCGATTATTGTTGTGTACACGGGCTGCTGGCCATCAAAGAATCGGGGTACGAAGCCATCATGGTGAATTGCAACCCGGAGACGGTGTCAACAGATTTCGATATTGCCGATAAGCTTTATTTCGAGCCGGTGTATTGGGAACATTTGTGGGAGATCATTGAGCACGAGCAACCGGAAGGCGTGATTGTGCAGCTCGGCGGACAAACCGCCTTGAAGCTCGCCGAAAAACTCACCGAAAAAGGCGTTAAGATCATCGGTACTTCTTTTGATAATATGGACATCGCCGAAGACCGCGGCCGTTTCAGCGATATGCTGAAAGACCTTGGCATTCCTTATCCGGAATATGGTACGGCCTATGATGTGGATGAAGCGGTGGTAGTGGCCAATAGAGTGGGTTATCCGGTGTTGGTGCGGCCATCATATGTGCTCGGTGGACAAAGAATGCGGATCGTCATCAACGACGAAGAAGTAGAAAAAGCGGTGGTCAGCCTGCTCAAACATATTCCTGGAAACAAAATATTGATTGATCATTTCCTGGATCGTTGCCAGGAAGCCGAAGTGGATGCGATTTTCGACGGCGAAAATTTCCACGTGATGGGTGTAATGGAACACATTGAACCCGCAGGCATTCACTCTGGTGATTCCAACGCGGTGCTGCCGGCCTTCAACCTCACGCCGATGGAAGTGACCACGATGGAGTACTATTCAGAAAAAATTGCGCGCGCGCTGAATATAAAAGGACTGATCAATATTCAATTCGCGATCAAAGATGGAAAAGTGTATGTGATTGAAGCCAATCCGCGCGCCTCGCGCACCACGCCGTTTATTGCAAAAGCCTACCAGATCCCCTACCTCAACATCGCCACCAAAGTGATGCTGGGCGAGAAGAAACTCACCGACTTCAAATTCGAGAAAAAACTGAAAGGTTTTGCCATTAAGGAGCCCGTATTCAGCTTCAATAAGTTTCCGGGTGTGAACAAAGAGCTGGGACCTGAAATGAAAAGCACCGGCGAAGCAATCCGCTTTGTGAAAGACCTGCGCGATCCTTATTTCCGGCAGCTCTACAAAGACCGGAGCATGTATTTGAGTAAATAATCCTTACACCCGTCGGGTTGCACCCGACGGGTACTTTTTTTGTCCCCAGGTCAATCGGCCAGCGGGACCAAACCGGTTTTTCATAATAAATTTAACATATGATGCAACCGATCTACTGCAATCGCCTGACTATATAAAAAATTACACACATGTTTTTCCTGCTCCAAATCGACGCTGCTTCAGAGAAAGCATTCGATTTCGCCGTCAAGTTAAAGGAGATGGCCATCGAATATGCGCCCAAACTACTGTTCGCCATCCTCCTTTATGTCATTGGATCGTGGATCATCAGCAAACTATCATCGGTGATGAAAAAGGCCATGTCGGCCCGGCATTTAGACCCATCACTGCAAACTTTTCTCGGCTCACTGGTAAAAGTTACCCTCACCATTTTATTGATCCTCACCGTTTTCGGCATGTTGGGGGTGAACCTGACAGCCTTTGGTGCACTGCTGGCGGGTGCCGGCATCGCCATCGGCGCCGCCCTCAATGGTACACTGGGCAATTTTGCCGGTGGGGTGATGCTGCTCACGTTCAAGCCTTTTAAAGTGGGCGATATCATCGAAGCCCAGGGCAATACCGGGGTGGTAAAAGAGATCGGCATTTTCAATACCGTGTTGTTATCGCCCGAAAACAAAACCATCATCCTGGCCAATGGTGCTTTGTCGACCGATACCATCATCAACTACGCTACCCAGGGCAACCTGCGGGTAGACATCAGCATGGCCATTGCGCCCGACCAGGACATCGACAAAGCCCGGCAGGTTGCCATCGATGCCATGTTGAAAATACCAAATGTGCTACCCGATCCCCGGCCCGAGGTAAGTGTGCTCAAAATTGGCGACGGCATGGTGACCCTGGCCATACGCCCTTACGCCACCCAGGAAAACTATTGGTCGGTTTTCTTCGCCACCCAGGAAGCAGTGAAAAAAGCCTGGGATGCCAGTGGTATCAATGGCCCCATCCCGCACGTGGTGCATATCAACAAGTAAGTATAACCCAACTAGCCAACGGCGCCAGTTTAGCGTTCAAACATTTGTTTCGTCTGTTTGTTAATAGACCAAACATGAGCGATGAAATACCTGGAAGCGCTGAACTGGCGCTACGCTGTAAAAAGAATGAATGGCCAACCAGTTCCTGAAGAGAAACTGGCCAATATACTGGAAGCCATTCGACTGGCCCCGAGTTCATTGGGTTTACAGCCGTATGATGTAATTGTGGTGAAAGACCCGGCCGAGCGCCAATACCTGGTACCGGCCATCAACCAGCCGCAGGTGACCGAAGGTTCGGTATTGCTCGTTTTTGCCGCCTGGACAAAAGTGCAACAGCAACAGATCGACGACTATATCCAAAACGTGGCCGATACCCGCCAATTGCCGCTTGCTGCCCTGGCTGGTTTTAAGTCGAATATTGAAAACCTGGTGAAGGCAAAAGACAGCCAGTCGCTCTTTTCCTGGACCGCCCGCCAGGCCTATATTGGACTCGGTTATGCAACGGCGGCCGCTGCTTTTGAACAGGTCGACGCCACCCCCATGGAAGGCTTTTCGACTGAAAAACTCAACCAGTTACTGGGTCTTGACGCCAAAGGATTATCAGCGGTGGCTATTGTGACGCTTGGTTATCGCAATGCTGAAACAGACCGGCTCGCCAAGGCACCCAAGGTTCGGCGCCCTGCTACAAATTTTTTCCATCGGCCAGAAACCAAACAGTCTTCATCGGCCAACGACAAGCAGTCTTGAGTCGAGTCATCGACCTTGAAGGGAAAAGCCGTTAAAACACGCTTGTCTCGCGCCTAACGGCGGATTAGTTTGCGCAGATGTACCAAGCACCGCTTTGGCAACCTGCTCCCTTCCTTCGGTTGTTGCCGCCTTTTGTTGGCGGATTATGGTTGGCTGCCCAAAAAGCGCTGCCACCCCTACCCATTCTAATCGCGCTCAGCTCGGCGCTGTTCGTTGTGGCCTTAAGCACCAAATTCCATCCGGCTTATCGCTATCGTTGGGTCACCGGTCTGGCAGTGCATCTCGTACTCGTACTAACGGGCATGCATATCTTCTTTCAAAACCAGTGGCCGCCAAAAAAAGATTGGCTGGGTCGGCGGGATCAACCTGTTCTCGCCTATATCGGTTCGCCCGAAACCATTGTATTGCCCACCGAAAAAACCAATCGACAGGTTTTCCGAATACATTATTTGATCGATAGCCAATACCAGGTGATTGCCTGCTCGGGCAAGATCCAGGTTGCCACTGCCAAAGCCGATAGCCTGCATCCACTGCCTGGCGAAAACTGGCTTGTTGCGGCGGCACCGGTAAAACCCATCCAGCCCGACTTGCATCCAGGTGCCTTTAATTATGCAAACTATGCCGCGCGACAACACCTGTATCACCAGGGTTATTTCAGCGCGCACCAGCTAACAAGAATACAGCCGGCAGGAAGGTTACAATTGTCCGCCTTCTTTGCCCGCTGCCAATTATCAGCCATCGCCGCCATGCGGGCCGGCATTGCACCCAAAGAGCAAGCCCTGGCCATGGCCCTGCTGATCGGTTATCGGCAGGAAATGGACAAAGACCTTTTGCAAGCCTACAACGATACCGGCACCGTGCATGTAATCGCGGTATCGGGTATGCACCTCGGGTTATTGTTTCTGTTGTTGCAGGCATTGATGCGATGGCCCATCAAAGGGAACTGGTTCAAATGGACCAGGGCCTTTTTAATATTATTGATGATCTTTTGGTTCAGCGCCGTGGCAGGGTGCGCGCCCTCCATCTTGCGCGCGGCGTTGATGTTTGGTTTTGCCACCCTCGGCAAATTGCTCTTTAAGCCGATGCATGCCTTGCAATCATTGGGCTTTACTGCCTTCTGTATGTTATTGGTTGAACCCAATTGGTGTTGGGATGCCGGCTTTCAACTTTCTTTTGCCGCCCTCAGCAGCATTGTGATTTTCCAACCTTTGATAGCAAACAAAATAGACGTTCGCAATCCCCTACTCAAACATATTTGGGAACTAACCGCCGTTACCCTGGCAGCACAGGTGTTAACTTTTCCGCTCAGCGTTTATCTATTTCACCAGGCACCACTCTATTTTCTGATCAGCAACCTGGTGGCGGTGCCTTTGTCGAGTTTCGCGTTGGTAAGCGGCTTGCTACAATGGGGCGTACATGCAGCGGGCATCCCGCTTTTCTTTTTTGGAGAGGCTACCACGCTGCTGCTACAGTGGATGAATGCCGGCATTGAGCATGTCAGGCAACTGCCTGGTTCGGTACTGCGCGACCTCGAATGGAGCATTCCCATGGTGCTGGCGGTGTATGGCTGCATAACGGCTGCTGGCATTTGGCTAACCCAACCATCAAAACAGGCTTTGTTTGGGGTTCTAATGGCCATGCTGTTACTAATGGCCTTTCATGCGATAGAAAAATTCCGGGTGCATCGCCAGGGATACCTGCTGGTGTACCAACAACCCGGCGCACAAATGATCGACCTGATTCGCGGCGATACCGTGTATGAAATCGGTGCTTCGCCAGAAAAATCCCTGCTGCGAAAAAACGCACAACGATTCTTTCACATCAAAAACCGGATCGTACTCGGTCACCAAAACCTGCTTATCGACAATATGTATATACGGCTGCAAACCAGCCCGATAGCCAATGATCCGCCGACAGGCTCAGCCTTATCGCAGGCGCCAACCCGCCGCCAGCTCACCCTCCTGCTGTTATCACCCGAAACGCCACTCCCCCACGATAGCCTGGCACTTCCGGCCACCCTGGTGCTGGCCGATGGCAGCCTGTCGCGCGCCACTGCCATGCGCTGGGAAGCTGTTTGCAGCCGCTTTCAACAGCCTTTCCACAATGGCTGGAAAGCCGGGCCGCTGCTGCTAAAACTCAACATTAAGCGTAACTTTGCGCCTCCGTAAGCAAATACCAACACGATGAAAAAAAAGGTTCAAAGTGCGCTCATTTCTGTGTTCTATAAAGATGGGCTGGACTCACTCGCCAAACTCTTACACGAACAGGGCGTAACGATTTATTCAACCGGTGGCACCCAACAGTTTATCGAAAAACTAGGCATCCCCTGTGTACCGGTTGAGTCTATCACTTCGTACCCTTCCATTTTAGGTGGCCGCGTGAAGACCCTTCACCCCAAAGTTTTTGGTGGCATCCTGGGTCGCCGCAACAATGAGCAAGACCTGGTAGAGATGAAGGAATTCGAGATTCCGGAAATCGACCTGGTGATCGTTGACCTTTATCCCTTTGAAGAAACCGTTGCTAACACCAGCGAAGAGCAGGCAATTATTGAGAAAATTGATATCGGCGGACCGTCCATGATTCGCGGCGCAGCCAAGAACCACTGCGATGTGGTGGTAATTGCGTCTAAACAGGACTATGGTTTTCTGGAACAATTGCTGCGCGACCAAAACGGCCATACCAGCCTCGAACAACGTCGGCATTTTGCGGCCAAAGCTTTCGAGGTTTGCGCCCACTATGATGTAGCGATTTCAAAATATTTCACGCCGGGTTTTGATAATTATTTTCTGTCGTCGGTGCCTTCGCCCAAGATCATGCGCTATGGCGAAAACCCGCACCAGCAGGGTGTTTTTTATGGCGCACTGGATGAACTCTTCAACCAACTCAACGGAAAAGAACTTTCTTATAATAACCTCGTAGATGTTGATGCAGCACTGCAACTCATTCGCGAATTTGACAACAGCCAGGGGCCGGTATTTGCCATCATCAAACATACCAATGTATGTGGCGTTGCCAATCGCACTACGGTGAAGCAAGCCTGGGATGCTGCACTTGCCGGCGATCCCGAGAGTGCTTTTGGCGGCGTGCTGATTTGCAATGTGGCGATCGATCCGGCTACGGCCAATGCCATCAACGAGATCTTTTTTGAAGTATTGATTGCGCCTTCTTTTGATGCCGCAGCGCTCGACATACTTCGCTCGAAAAAGAATCGCATCCTGCTGCAACAGAAAAAACAACTGGACAGCACGCATCAGTTTAAATCGGTGTTGAATGGCGTGTTGATGCAACAGAACGACGAATCGAATTTTGAAAAATGGGACGAGGCCGGCGCTCATGCCAGCAATGCACAACAAAAAGAAGACCTGGTTTTCGCCAATATTATTTGCAAGCATTTAAAGAGCAATGCGATTGCGTTGGTGAAAAACAAGCAATTGGTGGGCAAGGGCTGCGGACAAACAAGCCGCATCGACTCCCTGCGCCAGGCCATTGAAAAAAGCAAACAATTCAATTTTGACCTGACGGGTGCCGTAATGGCCAGCGATGCATTTTTCCCTTTCAGCGATTGTGTTCAGATAGCACACGAAGCAGGTATCAATGCCGTGATTCAACCGGGTGGATCGATTCGTGATAAAGATTCGATCGATTATGCAAAGGAAAATGGAATGGTCATGGTGGTGACAGGAACGCGTCACTTCAAACACTAGCACGCCCTTTCAAACACTGGCAGCGTAACCGGCCTTAACCGGCGTCCCAGAATATATCTTCTTTCATGAAGATCTCGTAGAGATCGCGCCAGCCTTCAAATTCTGCCGCGGTTCCGAGAATATTATTATGCCAAATGGTGATCAGGCAACCCTGCACTTTTTGCACAGCATAGTAATATTGTTTCAATTCAGCATATGCCTGTGCCGGCGTTAACTTTTGTTCGAAATAAGCGTTGGCATCCATGAAGCAGAAGGGATAGATCAGCAGTTCAGTCGCTTCGTTTTTTGCCAGGTTAAACCAGTTAAAAGTAGAACAAGTCGAAGCCCTGAAACCATTGATCGATCCATAACCCATGGAATAATCGTGCATAATATTATGCGCCAGCAATCGCTCATAATGCTGCGGCAACATGAACTTGATATAGTGGTGGCGGCTTCGCGAAACCGGCACATCGGCCACGGCTTCCAGCCACTCAAGTTCTTCTTTCAACAAGCGCGTATCAGGTGCCACACTACTTTGCCAGGAGGGATGTATACCCACTTTATACGCCTCGGCGGAATACTTGATCAGGTCGCGAAAGCCTGGCGTTTCTGTGGGCAGGTTTTTATCATAGCCATGCTGTTGTTGGGCGACCAGGAAAAAATAAACCGGCTGCGATCTACAATATAGATGCAGGGCATCGAGCCACTCGTAAGCATCGTAAGGATCTTTCTCTTCGTTCTGCAATACCCGTAAGCGTTGAAAAGCCGCGTCGCTATCGCCCTTCAGCAACGACCTGCAAAAACCCGCTGCATTTACCCACCAGCTTTTGCCCTTGTATGCATACATGATATCTATGTCGTAGGTCGGAATAAACTTGAAAGTTCGATGGCGCAACAAAATATTCGGATACAATTCACGCAAGATTTTTTCCCACTTGAGTATCCAGTTATTCACCAGCGGTTGGTCGAGAAATCCTTCCTTGTACGCGAGCGAATTGGTATGCGCATAACGGCCATAGGCATCCAATTCGTGGGGCAGGTATTCTTCGTAACGGCTAATCAAATAAAATATAGCCGACAAAATATCGAAAGGTATAGAGGCATACGTGACGGGAAAAAAAGCAATCATGGTATCCCAACCAAAACAAGTTACCTCCTGGTTGCGGATATCTGTTTCAAAAAGCAGTCCGGATGGCACAATATGAAACTCATCGTCCGCAATTTTACGATCACTGTAATTTAATTTGGGCAAAGCTGCGGACTGGTATTGCTGGATGTCATTGGTAAATGCAAGATCGTCCTGGAACATTTCTTTGTTCAGAAAATCGATGACATACAATAAACGCGGCGATGCCTGTTCAGCGTACAGGAACATATTCAGGAACGATTATTTTTCTCCCGCCATTGCTGGTTAAAACTTTTTGCCGGAAAATGAATAGATCCCCGGTGTTCATTCCATCCTTTCAACAGTGAGTTCACCACCCAGTTTTTTAACCTGGGGCTGCCCATATTCATCCACTTGCGATGCGTAACACCCAAACGCCAGCCTTTCCAGGCCATCTTTTCTGACCAGCCTGCATAGCCTTCTTCAACCGCTTCGTGCCGGTTCTCCAACAACAATTCATGCAGGTTAATTTTGACGGCGCATACTTCGGTACAATTGCCGCAAAGCGAAGAAGCATGGCTCAGGTGTTTCCATTCATCGAGGTCTTTCAAGTGTGGAGTGATCACACTACCGATGGGGCCACTGTAGGTGGTGCCGTAGGTATGTCCGCCGATGTTTTTATACACCGGACAAGCATTCAAACAAGCCCCGCATCGAATGCAATACAAACTCTCTCTTGTTTTCGGATTGGCCAGAATATTCGTGCGACCATTATCGAGCAGTATCACATACATTTCTTCCGGGCCATCGGTTTCACCTGGTTGTCGCGGGCCGGCTACAATCGTGTTGTACACCGTCACTTGCTGTCCGGTACCGAAAGTAGCCAACAGGGGCCAGAACAAACCCAGGTCTTGCATGGAAGGAATCACTTTCTCAATGCCCGTGATCACAATATGTGTTTTGGGCCAGGCACAACTCAATCGCCCATTGCCTTCGTTTTCAGTAACCGCCACCGCACCGATGTCACTGATGATAAAATTAGCACCGGTTACACCTACTTCCGCTTCGGTATATTTTTCCCGAAGCCGGCGACGCGCTTCCAGCGTCAGCTCTTCGGGCGTCATGTTTGGATTGGTACCGAGTTTTTCGGCAAATAGTTTTGCCACATCCTCCTTGCTCTTGTGCATGGCCGGTGTAACAATATGATAAGGCGTTTCGCCGTCGAGTTGTTGGATATATTCACCCAGGTCGGTCTCTACACTTTCAATTTGGTTTTCTTCCAGAAAATGATTGAGCTTGATTTCTTCGGTAACCATGCTCTTGCTCTTCACCAGGGTTTTGCAATTTTTTTCTTTGCAGATGCGCAGAATTTCCTGCAGGGCTTCTTCGGCCGTTTCGGCCCAGATCACTTTTCCACCGCGGGCAGTGAAGGCCAATTCAAAACGCTCCAGCATTCTATCGAGCGTTTCAATTGCGCGCCATTTGGTGTTCTTGGCCCGTTCGCGTGCCAGGTGCAGGTCGTCGAACTGCGCTTTTCCTTTTGGCAGCGACGAATTGTATTTTCCGATGTTAAAGTTGATTTTTTTACGGTGTTCCAGGTCAGCCGCTTTGAGGCGGCTTTTCTCCATAAAATCAGCTTTTATTTCATTTGACATGGTTAGTGGTCGGTGGGCTTTCTGCAATTTACTGCAATGTCTGGTAATAGGCATCCAAAGCCTCGTAGTATTCGCGGCCGTATTTGCGAATGATCGGTTCTTTCAGGAACTGATAAACGGGCACTTTTAGTTTCTTACCCAATTTACAGGCAGGTGCGCAGAGCTCCTCGCGCGGTTCATAATTGAGCAGTTCATATTCTTTGGTCACTTTGATCCGGATCGGGAAAAGATGACAACTGATTGGCTTCTTCCACTTGATTTTCCCTTCATTATAGGCCTGTTCGAAAGAGCATTTGATAACGCCTGATGCATCGCGGTAGCCATAGGAGCACATACCATCGGCATTAGCCGGGGTTACCCAACCAAATTCACGATCGTATTGATAGCGACCGTGTTTTTCTATGTGGCGGATGCCTTCTTTGGTGAGGTAGGGTTTTACGATTTCATAGGTCTCGTTCACGATGTCCAGTTCGGCCGTTTCGAGCGGCGCACCGGTATCACCGTCTTCACAACAACCGCCTTTGCAGCGACTGATATCACAAACAAATTTCTCATCAACGATTTCGTCACTGACCAGTGTATTTCCAATAGCGATCATGTTGTTGCAAATGTAACCAATCTTGGTTAGTCGCGCCATTTCAGCGTGTTCACCAGGTGCACCAGGTCTTCTTTCAAAAAATTATTAACCGGCCGAAGCGAGTCTTCGTTGGGTGCCGCATCAAAATACAAAGCACCGCGTAAGAAATGTTTTACCGAATCGCTGACCAGGAACTGGTTGGCCGTTGCGGTGTTGCCACCAATGCGAAAGAAAATGCCATCAATGCCATTCGGCGTTTTGAACACACTGTCTTCTATAGAACTTGCTTTATAGGAATGTTTAAACGAAAGCGTATACGATCCATTCAACAATTTGTCGAACCGATTGATGCCGATGGAATCAACATATTCTCCCTTTGCATTTTTTCTTTTGAAGCGGGCTTTTCCGCCGATGCGGTTATAACTGATATAGATGCGACCGCCGAGCGAAGGCACATCAATGTTGATCCAGTATGGATTCTCCGGTTGTTCTTCAAAAAAGGTTGAGTCCTGGATGATCTTTGCATACACGGGGTATTCGAAGGTGTAGGGAAAGCCGGCACTATCGAAGGTCTTATACGCATGTTGCGGTAAGTCGATCTGGAAATAGCCACGCGGCTTCGGCGTGTAAGTACTATTACAGGCGCTGATGGCAAATAGAATAACAAGGGGAATAAAAATTCTGCTGAGCATGCTTACACGGGACGAATCGTCACTTTTACTTTTTGGATGCGGTTGCGGTCTATTTCAAGGATGGTGAAGGCAAAATCACCAATATCGATGGTTTCGTTGGCTTCCGGAATTTTTCCGGAAACTTCGAGAATGAGTCCGGCGAGCGAGTCACTTTCCCCTCTGATATCCTGGAAGGTATCGGGCGGAAGCCCCATCACTTTGCACACATCATTGATCATGGTGCGGCCTTCGAAAATATAATTGTTGTCGTCAATTTTGCGATTGCCGCTTTCTTCATCGTCAAATTCATCGCGTATATCACCGATGATTTCTTCCATTATATCTTCGAGGGTAACAATGCCACTGGTGCCACCAAATTCATCTACCACGATAGCGAAATGCGTACGACGCGACCGGAAATCCTGCAAGAGGTCTTCAATGCGTTTTTGCTCATGAACAAAATACGGCTGGCGCATCAAGGGATGCCAGTTGTAATGATCGGCTTCGTGCAGGTGCGGTAAGATGTCTTTGCTGTGCAGCAGGCCCATGATTTCATCGAGGCTGCCGCGATACACCGGCACCCTTGAATAGTGGAAAGCTTCCAACTGTTTTACGAGTTCGCGGAAGCCCAGGTTATAATCCACGCCACTGACGTCGAGGCGGGTGCGCATGATCTGCTTCACACTGATATCACCAAATTTCGCGATGCCGCGGAGGATGTTTTTTTCTTCTTCAGAAGCATTGCTGTCTTCTTCAAGCTCTTCGAAATGGGCCCCACCATAATCAGCGCCGAGTGAACGTTCAATACCGTCTGACATCCCCACCAGCCAGATACTAAGCCTTTTCATCAGCAGGTGAACGATTTCAACCAGGTAACTGGCATCGCGCGCAAAGCGCAGGTTGTTTTGCGAGGCATATACTTTGGGCAACACTTCGCCAAAAAGGATCAGGAAAAAAGTGATGAGGATGATTTTAATCAACACATCCACAAAGGGAAAACTCCCTTTGATGGGCAGGAGTTCATCGATCAGGAAATTCGACAGAATGATGATGGCCAGGTTCACGATGGTATTGCCAATGCGCATGGAACCCAGCAAAATTTTCGGCTCTTCCAGCAGGGTCACGATTCTTTTCCAGGAACCACTTTGTTTGGTCTTCAGCATGTTGATGTCGCGGTGGGAGAGGCTGAAGAATGCCACTTCGGCGCCGGACAGAAAATAGGAAACCACCAGCAACACCAGGATCAGGATGACCAGCAGTGTGGTGCCCTGCAGGTTGGCGGCCAGAAGAAGCGGTTGAAAGGCATTTAACATGAACAGGTCTACCGTCGCGTGATCCAAAGCAATTAATTTATGTCCGGCTACAAATTTGCAATAAATTCTTCATTCAAAATGGCAGATCCTGGTTGGGTTCGGGCGGCGCATCGGCACTACTCATGCCTTCGAGCCCTTCGCCAGGCAAGTGGTGAAAGCCATTACCATGCATCTCACTACGTTTATCGAGCATGATCAGGTTATCGCCCACCACTTCGGTTGCAAATTTTTTATTGCCTTCTTTGTCTTCCCAGCTTCGCGTGCGAAGACGGCCTTCAATATAAACGAGACTTCCTTTGTGTAAGTATTTCTGGGCCAATTCTGCGAGCCCGCGCCAGAGTACGATGGTATGCCATTCTGTTTGGGAGATCAGCTTACCCGCCCGGTCTTTATAGGTTTCAGTGGTTGCCAGCGAAAATTTCGCCACGGCAATATTCCCTTCCAGGAACTGTACATCCGGGTCCTTGCCCAGGTTCCCGATCAACATCACCCTGTTAACGCCTCTCATACTTTGTGGTTTAGATTAAGATTCGTCTTTCTCCGGTGGTTCATTTTAAAGTTAGCTCTTTTTCGGGCTAAAACACCCGTCGGGTGGCACCCGACGGGTGAATTCAGCAAGCTGAGATTTGCCTCCTCATTTAACAAGTTGATTATCAGGCGGGAGTTCGTTTTAATTTCACCCGACGGGTAGTACCCGACGGGTGAAAGCAGCGAGTGCAAGCAGCGGGCGCAGCCAGCGGGTGCAGGCAGCGGGCGCAAGCCGCGCAAATTTCAGAGCGGGTTTTTCTCCAGGTAGCGGGTAATGAAGCGCGGAAAGGCCAGTTGACGCAGGGTATCGGCGGGTAACAGCTGGTAACCGGTATCGGGCGGAAGTGGAAATTCAAGTTCTACCCGCGTAAAAATGCCTTCAATATTCTGGTGCGTGAGTTGTTGTTTCTGGGGTGCAGATACTTGCAGCACGCGACCCCGCCAGCCGGGAAACAGGACCGCCAGCTTTTCACGCATGGCAGCATCGTTGGCCGTTAGGGCAGCGTCTGACTCGAGCAATACCCATTCAAAAAGATCTTTCCAAATATCATTGGCCGTACGCTGGCGAACATAAAATCCGCCTTTATAAGACAGAATAAAGAAATTCAAAAACCGGGTTTTGCGCACGAGCGACTTCGATTTTACAGGCAGCATGCCGAACCATTTATGCCGGAAAGCCTGGCATTCGACCGCCTGTATGCAGCCCTCACAAAGCGGCAACTGTGGCTTGCAGATCACGGCGCCAAAATCCATGATCGCCTGGTTATACGCACCGGGCCGATCGAAATCCAGCAGGGAATTGGCCAACTGGGCGTACATGTTTTTTCCGTCGGATGAGTCGATCGGCGTGCTGATCCCAAAAAAGCGGCTGATCACCCGAAACACATTGCCATCAAGCACCGCAAAGGGCTGGTCGTAAGCGAAAGACGCGATGGCGGCAGCCGTATACGGCCCTACCCCTTTCAACGCCAAAATATCTTCGTAGCTATTGGGAAAAATGCCATTGCGTTCAAAAGCTATAAACCGGGCGGTAGCCAGCAGGTTGCGGCAGCGACTGTAATAACCCAGTCCCTCCCATAATTTAAAAACCTGCTCATCGGCCGCCAGGGCAAGGTCGCGTATGCTGGGGAAAGCGGCGATAAACCGCTCATAATAAGCGAGTCCCTGCTCCACCCTGGTTTGCTGCAAAATGATTTCACTGAGCCATATTTTGTACGGATCTTTCTCCCCTTTCCAAGGCATTTTACGGGTATTCTCCGTCTCATTCCAATGCAAGAGCCGGCCGGTAAAATCTTTTTGCATAAATACGTAACGAAAAATATTTCAATTTAATTCAAAATCAATAAATTGCATGAGTGTTGCACGGTTTCTTGGAATGATTTATATTAACTAACAAATTCATATTTGTTCCCGACACAAACCAGGCTATTATGAGAAAAGCCGACCTCATCAACCAAATTGCAGAAAAGACAGGTATTCCGAAGGTGGATGTACTTGTCACGCTCGAAGCTATGTTCAAAGAGGTGAAAGATGTGCTGTCGCAGGGCGAGAACATCTATATCAGGGGCTTCGGAAGCTTCATTACAAAGAAGCGCGCTGCCAAAATCGGACGAAACATTAAAAAGAATGTGGCTGTCGAGATTCCGGAGCATTTTATTCCCGCCTTCAAACCTGCCAAAGAATTTGTGCAGGAAGTGAAAAAACTCAAAACAGTTAAAGAAGGGCAACCAAACCCCGACGAAGAGATGTAATTTTGCCACCTTAGCTTATTAAGGTGAAGAAAGAACAGATTATAGTCATTGGCCTGGGCTTCATTGCCCTGTTTGGTATTTATTTCTGGGGAAACACAAAGCCACCCCAGCAGAAACCCGCTGCCGCCGCTGCTGAAAAAACAGCATCGACCTTCGATATTCAAACAGCCATCAAGGCCGCAACCGCGCAACTTCCTGCCAATCAACAGGCTTATGTGAGCAGATTAAATGAATCGGTGGTTCGGGGCGATGTAAAAGACCAGCAATTAAAGTCCTATCGTCAACTGGCAGGCTTTTGGAGCGACTCGGCGCATGCCTTCCTCCCCTTTGCTTTTTACACGGCCGAAGCCGCCAAATTGGAAAATTCTAAAAAAAGTCTCACATTTGCAGCCCAATTATTGTTGAATAACCTGCGGGGAGTAGACGAACCGGGCGTAAAATCCTGGCTTTCGGCCGAATCAAAAACCCTGTTTGAGAAAGCCCTGGTGCTGGATCCGGACAATGATTCACTGAAAATTGGCGTTGGAAGTACCTATATTTTTGGTGCCCCGGCCGACAATCCCCAGGAACTTATGCAGGGCATCCAGCAGATCCTGGCGGTAAGCCGAAAAGATTCGACCAATATCTATGCGCAGAAAATGCTGGGCATTGGTGGGGTGGTTTCGGGGCAGTACGACAAAGCGGTAGAGCGCCTGGAGAAAGTAGCGAAAGCCACGCCGCACGACCTGGAAGTATTATTGATGCTGGCAGAGGGTTATGAGAGAATGGGTAACAAAGCGAAAGCAATAGAGTGGTACAAACGGGCTGCTGAACATGTGGAGAATGCGGGATTGAAAACTGAATTGGAAAAACGTATACAACAGTTGCAATAAACTGATTTTGATAAATATAAATTACTGAACATGCCTTGCGGTAAGAAAAGAAAACGTCATAAGATCGCTACGCACAAACGTAAAAAGCGTCTGAGAAAGAATCGTCATAAGAAAGGCAAGAAGTAATCTTGACAAGACTACGTTAATGGCTGTTATCCGGTGATTATTGCCAGTTACGGATAACAGCCATGCTGTTAACCTATCGGCTGTTTCCTTTTGGTGAGATCGGTACTGAAGTAAAAAGATTACTCGCTTGAACAAGGAATTAATTATCAATTCCGCACCTCAGGGTGTGGAAATCGCTCTTTTGGAAGATAAGCGACTGGTAGAACTGCACAATGAAAAAGCAGATGCCAGTTTTGCCGTAGGCGATCTTTACCTGGGTAAGGTTAGAAAGCTTATTCCCGGCTTGAATGCGGCATTTGTAGATGTTGGATTCGAGAAGGATGCTTTTTTGCATTATACCGACCTCAGCCCCTACGCCCGCTCGCTGCTGAAATTCACCCAGCAATCCATCAATGACCAGGCTGGTTCATTTGATTTCGCCAAGTTTGAAGTGGAGCCTGAAATCATCAAAACAGGCAAGATCAACGAAGTAGTGGGCGGCAAGCCCAATGTGTTGGTGCAAATTCTCAAAGAGCCTATCGCGGCCAAAGGCCCGCGCTTAAGTTGTGAAATCTCCCTCCCGGGGCGATTTGTGGTTATCACCCCATTTAATGATGTGGTGGCCGTGTCGCGCAAGATTCATTCTTCCGAAGAAAGAAAGCGCCTGCAAAAAATCATCGAAGCCATCAAACCGAAGAATTTCGGTGTAATTGTTCGGACAGCAGCAGAAGGAAAGAATACGGCTGAACTGCACGAAGACCTGGGCGCCCTGGTGGAGACCTGGAAAACCATTCAGCAGAACCTTCGTGGTGCCGTGGCGCCGGCGAAGATTCTTAGCGAACAAACCAAGACCACCAGTATGTTGCGCGATCTGCTGAATGCAGATTTCAACCGCATCGTGGTGAACGATAAGAATATTTACAACGATACCAAATCGTATATACAGCGCATTGCGCCCGATAAAGCCGAAATCGTTTCTTTCTACCACAATGGTGCACCGATCTTTGATCAATATGGTGTAACCAAACAGGTGAAAGCAGCTTTTGGCAAAACGGTGAACCTGCCCAGCGGCGCTTACCTGATTATTGAACATACAGAGGCCCTGCATGTAATCGATGTAAACAGCGGTTACAAAAGTGTCAGCAATAACCAGGAGCAAAATGCACTCGAGACCAACCTGGAAGCAGCAGAAGAGATTGCGCGACAACTACGGCTGCGCGATTTGGGTGGTATCATTGTGGCGGACTTCATCGACATGAAGTTGCCGGAGAACAAAAAGAAACTGCTCGACGCGATGGAAGGTTTTATGAAAACCGATCGCGCCAAGCATGCCGTACTGCCCATTTCGAAATTCGGACTGATGCAAATCACGCGGCAGCGCATGAAGCCGGAACTCAACATCAATACGATGGAAGTTTGTTCGGCTTGCAACGGAACCGGAAAAATTTCTTCCAGCCTGGTGCTCGAAGATGAAATTGAAAAGAACCTGCATTACCTGATTACGCATAGTCACAATAACCTGACCTTGTCGGTGCATCCCATTATGTATGCCTACCTGACCAAGGGTTGGATTTTCAGCAAGCTGTGGAAGTGGAAGCGGCAATTCAAGCAGAATATCAAACTGCGGCAAAACACGGCCTACCACCTCACCGAGTTTCATTTCTTCGACCAGCACGAAGAAGAAATCAAGTTGTAATACTTGCGCACTAACATCATTAAGAAGCCCCCGCCGGGGGCTTTTTTATTAGACCTACAACCAATTAAAATCTACCAGAAGCGCCAAAGATTGAATAGCAAGCGCCAAAATTGAATATATTGAAGCACCGCGTTTATTAATTATCTGACAACACTTATACCACAACTCAAATAACATGAAAAAATACCTGCTGTTCTTACCCATTTGCTGTTGCGTACTATCCGTTGGCGCGCAAACCCCCGAAGCCAATATCGCTCAATTGCAGCTCCAACTTCCACCTGTCTCGAAGCCTGTTGCCAACTATGTAAATGTGGTTAAGGTTGGAAAACTACTGTACCTGTCGGGTAAGGGACCTACCACGACCGATGGCAAAGACATTACGGGCAAAGTGGGCAAAGACCTCAGCCTCGAACAAGGCTACGACGCCGCCCGGTCAGTTGCATTAAACCATGTAGCCGTGCTGAAAGACTTGCTGGGTGATCTATCGAAAGTAAAACGCATTGTAAAAGTTTTGGGCATGGTGAACTGCACCGAAAACTTTACCGACCAGCCCAAAGTAATCAATGGATACTCCGACACCATGGTGGCCATCTTCGGCGACAAAGGCAAACACGCCCGCTCAGCCGTTGGCATGTACGCACTCCCCAACAATATCGCCGTTGAAGTAGAGGTGATCGTAGAAATAAAATAAATAACTGCTTCACAAACGAACCCATCAACACTGCCTCAAATAAAAGAGGGTGTATCAAACCTGATACACCCTCTTTTTATGGGTTAAAGTTCATCTACCAAGTTGGCTGCCAGCCAATCTAATACCTCCACTCACATTAAACGCCCACAATCATCCACCTCGCACGCGGCAGCAACCTTACACCTTAAACCTTAAACTTTAAACCCTTAGTATCCTTCGTTCTGCGTCAATCCCGGATTGATCTTGATCTCCCTTTCCGGAATCGGGAATACCAGCTTGGGTGAATTCCAGGCCAACACGCCAACATTTTCTTGCAGTCGTTTTGCATCGTGCAACTTGTGGCCTTCAAAGCAAAGCTCATGCTTGCGCTCCAATAAAATTTGATTGAGCGTTACTGTAGCAAGTGGCGCCAGGCCCGCACGACGGCGAATCACATTTATATCAGCCACCGGTGTAGCGCCCACCGTTGTGCCTTCTCTGAAATTGGCTTCGGCCCTGATCAGGTACAATTCAGCGAGGCGAACAATATGCACAGCGCCATATATCATGTCGAACTTTGTACAAACGAGGTTGTCAAAATCAAAAACAGACAGGCGTCCGTCGGCCGCTTCATAGTCGTCAAAATAGTCTTCGCTGATATAAATATCACCGCGACCAAGTTGCGAGAAGAAGGTATTGAAATCATTGTAACCACTGGAAGTAGTCACCTGCAGCGCAAATATATCTTCAGATGTGCTGCCTACTACCCGGGTACTATTGCTATAGTCAACCGGAAATGCTTCGCGGTAATCAGCCGTGAGTGAATAACCACCATAACCAATAGCGTCATTTGCTTTACTGGCCGCCAGTTCGTATGCGCCTTGTTGCAGGTACACACGGGCCAGCAAAGCAGCCGCCGCTGTTTTGTTGGCATAGATCGAAACATCGGTGCCCAGTAATGATTCAGCATCTTGCAGGTCGCTGATTACTTGCGCATATACTTCCGATACTTTAGCGCGGGGCACTTTATTTTGGTCAGTGATTTCTGTAGTAGGCGTCAATACCAGGGGTACGCCGTCATTGGCACTGGGCGTTCCGTCGTTCCAGGCTTTTGCATACAAACGCACCAGGTCGAAATAAACGGCTGCACGCAGAAATTTAGCCTGCCCTTCCACATTGTCTTTCTTCACCGCCAGCACTTTTTCAATGTTGGCCAGTACATTGTTGGTCACATTGATGGCTTCGTACGATTCATTCCAGGTTACTTCAGCAAAATCGTTGTTCTTCGGAATTGTTTTATTGAATACCTGGGTATAGCCCTGGTAAGTGCCGTTCCATTCGATATCGCCGCTCGCGCCGAGCAGTTCGCTGATGACACCATAACCGCCACCCAGCACATTGTCATCACCCACACGTGAATAAGCGCCAATCAAGGCTGCTTCTACCCCATTACTGGTTGCCAGGGCAACTGACTCATCAACACTGTTGAACGATTGCCGGTCGAGTTCTTTCTCGCAGGATGTCAACGTGATGGTTGCCAGGGCCGCCGATGCTATTATTAATTTATTGAACATTTTCATGGTTCTTCTTTTTAAGGTTACAGGCCAATGTTTACGCCAAAGATGATGGTACGGGCCTGTGGGATGGAATAGAAATCAACGTTCTGGTTGATATTGGTTGCCTGGTAATCGGAGTTTACTTCAGGATCCCATCCTTTGTAATTGGTGATGGTAAACAGGTTTTGTGCCCTTGCATAAATGCGGATGCGATCCATCTTCCATTTGCTCATCATGGCCTTGGGAAGGTTATACGCCAGGGTAACTTGTTTTACGCGCAGGTAAGAACCGCTGTAGATGTAACGGCTGGAAGGGTCGGTACCATTTGCCCAGAACAAACGCGCTTCGGGCACCATGGTAATATCACCGGGCTTTTTCCAGGCTGCCAACTGATCAGTAGTTTGGTTGTCGAAGCCATTGCTTCCGCTGGCCGACATGTATTGTCCGCCGCCATCATACACATTATTTCCCTGCACACCCTGCAAGAACACATCCAGCTCAAATCCTTTATACGTGAAATTGTTGCGCATACCATAAATGAAGTCGGGGTTGGGGTTGCCAATCACCACTTCTTCGGCTGCGTTGTAATCATTCGTTGTGCTGCGGTCAAGTTTTCCGTCGGCGCCAACTGTATTCTTGATGTAGAGCGCATCGCCGTTTTCGGGATCTGCACCAGCAAATTCACGGGCAACAAAAACACCGATCGGCTGGCCTTCGCGGGCCCGGTTGTAGTTACCTACACCCAGTTCTTGTCCGTTGAGGTTGGTGATTTTGTTTCGGTTCAATCCAAAATTGATATTGGTTGTCCACCGGAAATCTTTGGTAATGATATTATCCGAATTGATGGTGAACTCGAAACCTTTGTTATTGAGTTTACCCAGGTTCTTCAGTTGAGAAGTAAAACCGCTTGAGCCGGGCACTTCCACATTGAGCAGCAGGTTGGACGTATTGCGGATATAATAATCAAGTTCGAAACTTACGCGGTTGTTGAGAATACCAATTTCAGCACCGAAGTCGACGCTCGCCGTGTTTTCCCATTTCAGGTCGGGGTTATACAGTTGTGAAGGTATCTGACCAGGGATGGTAGCATACGCACCAGTACCCGACCAGAGGTTCTGCCACGGATAGTTGCCGATTTCAGCGTTACCGGTCAAACCATAACTCGCTTTCAGTTTCAGGAAGCTGATGGTTTTAGAATCGGCCAGGAATTTTTCGTCAGATACAATCCAGCCCAATGAAGCGGCGGGGAAAAAGCCCCAGCGATTGTTTGGACCAAAACGGGAAGACGCATCAAAGCGACCACTCAGGGCCAACAGGTATTTGTCTTTCAGTTTGTAGTTGGCGCGCGCGAAATAAGACAGGAAGGTATACTCCTGCTCGCCCGATGTTACATCTGATTTCGTACCGGCACTACCCAGTTTTTTATACGCAGAGCCCGGGAAAGCTTCGGCATCACCGCGTTGGGTAAACCAGTTCGACTCCTGGTAGCTCATACCACCCACCACATCGAGCGAATGGATATCAAACTCTTTGTTGAAGCGCAGGTAGTTGTTGGTGGTGTAATTGAAAATGCGATCTGCCGCGGCAAATCCACCGCCTTTGGGATAGCTGGCATTTCTTTCTGTCAGCGGACCATAATACGCTTCTTCCGTTTGGTTCAGTTGGTCCATACCCAGTTCGGTGCGGAAGCTCAGGGACTTGGTAATCTGTGCCTGGCCATAAATATTACCAATGGTTCTATTGGTAAAAGTATGGTAGTAAGCATCCTGCACATTCAGCAGGCCGTTGTAATAAACCGGGTAGTTTGTATTAGGGCCGCCCGGGTTGTCGGTCCGATTGGGATCAGAAGCACCACTCAACAGACCTGTTCTGGGGTCGATGATAGGTGTAATGGGCGACAAGGCCACCATTTGCAAGGGCGTTGAAAACGCGTTGTCATTGGATACCCGATAGTTCAGGGTGCGGGCGAAGCTGAGGTTGGTACCCACCGACAACCAGTTGTTGACTTTGTGGTCGAGGTTGAGTCGGCCGTTATAGCGTTTCAGGCTGTTCGCACGAGCGATACCTACCTGGTCGAGGTATTGACCACCCATATAGAAAGTTGTTTTTTCATTACCACCGGTCATGCTCAGGTCATACTGCGTGATCGGCGCTTTCTGAAAAGCTTCGCTTTGCCAGTCGGTATTCACCTTGGCTGTTTTCCAGTCTTCGTTACCGGCTGAGTAGCGGGTGAAACGACTTTGTACATAGCTCATGTAATCGTCAATACCTTCTTGCTCGGTATCCCAGTAGCCCAGTCGGTATTCATATTTACCGGCACCTTCTGCTGCCTGCGTGAAGAAGTCAACATATTGCTTTGCATCCAGGAACTTGCGGAGATGGGTGGGCTTTTGTGTACCGGTGTAAAAACCGAAATCGATTTTCGAGCGACCAGCCTTACCTCTTTTGGTGGTGATCAACACTACACCGTTCGAACCGCGCGAACCATAGATAGCGGCTGAAGAGGCATCTTTTAATATTTCGATTGATTCGATGTCGTTGGTATTGATATCGGCCAGCGGACTGGTTTGCGCACCATTACTCGACAGGTTGGTAGTGGTTACCGGAATACCGTCGATCACATAGAGCGGTTCGTTACCGGCGGTCACCGAGGCCGAGCCCCTGATCCGAACCTTGATGCCCTGGCCCAGCTTACCATTTTGCTGTTCCACCTGCACACCGGCAGCGCGGCCCTGCAAGGCATTTTCGAAGCTGGTAGCCGGCGTATTACCCAATTCTTTGGCGCCTACTTTGGCGACGGAACCGATCAGGTCACGTTTGATTTTGGTACCATAACCAACCACAACCACTTCAGAGAGGCTGTTATCACCTGCTGCCAGCGATACATTGATTTCGTCGGCAACGGCAACTTCTTTCTGCACGAAGCCGACCGACGTAATCACCAGTAACCGGGCGTCGGCCGGAACGTTCAGCTTAAAACTGCCATCGATTCCGGTGGTAGCGGCAATCGAAGTTCCTTTAACCGTAATGGTTGCAACAAGCGGGGAGCCGTCTTTTTGGTCGGTAATACGACCGGAGATGGTTCTATCCTGGGCAAAAACGCCCAGTGATAGAAACAGGAAAAAACTGCAGAAGATTGCAGTCAATTTCAAGGTTTGTCTCATATACACCAGTTTGATTTTAAAAAGGATTCATCCAGGATTTTTGGTCCATCAGAACACCTAACAAATTGTTAAGACAAAAATACTATTCAAAACGCTGTTCCTGGCCAACAGGCGTAAAAAAGACCCCGACAAGAATGCCAGGGTCATTAGATGTACATGAGAAAAGAAAGAAATGCTTGTTTTTCCAGCTTTATTCCACGCTTAAATACCAGGTCATGGCCATATGATAGTTGGGAAATGACTCATAGTTTGATGGAATATTGGTAGCCACGTCGAAAGAACGGCCGTCTTTTGTTACGACTTCCTGGTACAATACCGGTTCTTCCAACGACTCGGGGTCAACACCCAGGGCAGTTGCGATCTCTGCGCCGGTGGCCGACAATTCCATGCCCTCGGTAAAGGGAACGGTCTTTACCAATTTCCAATCTGATTTGGTGGTAGATTCTTCGGCCACGGCATACACTTTTACTTCACTGATCTCCACGCCAACCTGGCCAACTGTTTTGGTCACCACACTGGTTGCTACCGCGCCTTTTTTCAAGATATCATTGCCGGCTGCCAGCTCTTTGATATAGGCGGCAACCACCCTTGTATCTTGTTCGCCCGGAATAAACTCTTTTGTGCACGACGCCAGGGTCAATGCCATCATCACCCATGCGCCCAGATATATGCTTATTCTTTTCATTGTTTTGCGTTTAGTTGATGAAGTTGTCGGGGTTATTGTCCCAGAAAACTTTTACGGTTGTAGTGGTTTTCTGTGAAACATTCGGGTTCAGGTTAGCCACCGCGGCCGGATAGAAGAAAGAACGAATAAAGGAACCTGCATTGGATGCGTCCAGCATCGGCTGCATATTGCTCGGCTTACCGGTACGACGATAGTTATTGAATGTTTCGATGCCATTGCCAAAGGCAGCCAGGTAGTATTCCTTCATCACGATATTCAGTTTCGCGTCGGCAGTAGTGGCAGCAGTGAGGCTGTTTGTTACTATATCGACATAATCATCTTGTGTATCCTGCGAAGGTGCAAATGCCTCGGGAACCGGTACACCCACCGCAGTGGCAAAACCGAATACCTTGGCGAATGATTTACGAATACCTGATTCAACCAGCGTATTTACGTTGCCAGTGGTGCCGAGGGTGAGGGCGGCTTCTGCTTTCAGGAATTCGGTAAACGACGACATCCAGATGGGGAATATGCCTGCACCACGACCATTCGCTACGGTTGCATCGGCCCGGTTCTTGCCCTGGTCGGCATCGAAAGCGCCGGCAGCAGGATACACGCCAAATACAGTACGCAGCAATCCATCGGGAGGGGAACCTTCGCCATTACCATGGTCACGACCCAGGTATGCTTTGCCCACCATGCAATGTGGCACACCGGCTGCATAGGGACTGTTCCGGAACAGGCAGGGAACGGTGAACTGACGGTCTACAACGTTGGGCAGTGCGGCTACGATATCGAGCGACTGGCGATAGAGGTAAAACCGGATGCGGGGATCGATCATGCTTTTTTCAGCATACAGCGACCACATCAGGTAAGTGCCCATGGTATTACCAGCGCCGGCACCTGTATAATCACTGGCAAATTTCGGATGACGGCTATCAGGCGATACAGCTCTTGTACCAAATTTGAAGGTAAAGTCTTCGGCTTCCGTATCAATAAGATCGTTCTCGGTAATCAGCGCGGCAATCTTGTCCTTGGCAGTGGCATCAACCAAACGAGTCGACATCAGGGCTTTGAGCTTGATGGTCTTGGCAGCAGTGGTCCACTTGGTTCTGTTACCTGCATAAAACAGGTCGTTGGCGGGTGCTTTTTTCGGCGCAGTGGCGAAGTCGGTGATGGCCTCATCCAGCAAAGCGATCGCTGTGGCATAGACGGTAGCCGCATCGTCGAGGGCCGGGGTGGTATTCTCCGCTCCCTTTAGTGCTTCCGAATAGGGGATATTACCAAAATAATCCACCAGGGTTATCAAGGTATATGCCTTCAGTGTTTTCGCAATACCAAGATGGGTGGTCAGACCTGCTTCTGTGGCAGGGCCAATCATGGCATCGGTGCTTTTAAACACAGCTGTATATGCTTTCGACCATTCATTGTCAAAACTCGAGGGGGTAAATGCATTGTAATAGGTGATACCGAACAGCGTTTCCTGCCGGGTCAACAGTGCGCCCTGATCGCTGGCATCGCTATAGAAGTCTTTGAAGCCAAGCTGCACATCATTCAGGTAAAGATCAGGATCTGCCGAAGAAAGGGAGGGATAGTTCGGGTTTTCCAGCAAACCATCATATTCCTTTACACAAGAACTGGCTGTGATCGCTATAAGTGCACCTATGATAAAATATTTCATTTTCATTGTTGCTGTTTTTTTGATTAGAACGATACCCTTATACTCGCACCATACCTGCGGGATGAAGGTCCGGTGATGAATTCAAAACCGCGACCATTGCCCAACAAGCTGCTGGTTTCTGGATCAAGGTGAATGTGCTTGGGGAAATTGGGTGCGTTATACCAAAGGTTTTGTCCGCTGAATGTGATAGACACAGCACCAAATGGTGTTTTATCCAACATCTGTGCGGGCAATGCATAAGAAAGCGAGGCTTCACGCAACCGCAATAAGGTTGCATCGAAAATGTTCATTTCATTCACATAGAAACCCAGTGAGCTGAAGTAGAGGTTATTGGCACTCTGCATGATATCGTTGGGTGTTCCATCTTGTTTTACCGCATCTTTCCAATAAGTAGGAACAGCGCGATCAAACTCGGTATCTTTCGTTACACCGCGGGCCAGCAGGGCCGAGGCAGTTCCTGAATACAAGTCGCCACCTTTCGTGAAGTCCCACTGCATGCGGAAACTGAATTGCTTGTACGACAATGTACTGATACCAGTGAGTTTGTAATCGGGGTTGGGATCGCCAATAACTTTGATGTCTGGATCGGTGAGCCAGTATCCATTACCGTCTACCACGCGTTTGCCAGATTTGTCATCGCGCGTAATAGCGCTTCCCATAATCACGCCCAACGGTTTGCCATTGATGGCGGCATTACCGAGGTTTGAGTAACCTGCATAAATAATATAATCTTCTGTCAGGTCTTTCACGCGGCTGCGGTAGGTGTTGAAGTTACCCTGCAATTGCCAGTTCCAGTTGCGATTGCGTACTACGGTATAACCCAAACCAAGTTCGATGCCTTTGTTGGTTACCGTACCCGCGTTCACCACGGTTTGGTCGTAACCGGTAGAAGGATCCAGTGACTTGTTCAGGATCTGGTCTTTGGTAGAGCGGTTGAACAGGGTGAGGTCGAGGGTCAGGCGGCGATTGATGAAGCTACCTTCGATACCTACTTCCAATTCACTCAACAGTTCAGGCCGAATATTGGGGTTCGGGCTGAAGTTGGGGATACCACCCGTGTTGATCACATTGCCGGAAGCATCCACAAAAGCGTTGGTTTTTGACTGCAGATATGGCCTTGTTTGATACGGGCTGGGGAAGTTGGCCGAGGTTGCATAACCAGCACGAATCTTCAGCATATTGATAACATCGCTGTTCTTAAGCGCTTCGATGGCTGATGTTGGCAGGAAGGATACACTCACGCTGGGGTAAAACAATTTGCGGTTGTCTTTTTCCAGTGTAGAGAACCAGCTCTGACGTGCACCCAGGTTGAGGTACAAAGAATTTTTATACTCGAGGCTGGCTTCACCAAACAGACCGAATGATTTCACCGCGCGTTTGTAATCGAGGTCTGATCCGTTTTCACTCACAATATCGTGGGTTACGAAATTGCTGTGGTCGAACAGGCCGAACACCAACTGGTTGGAGCTGCGGGTACCTGCCTGGCTATAATAGTTATCGATCGACATAGCGCCTACGGTTGTACGCAGGTTAAAGCTGCTCGAAAGCGATGTTTCGTAAGTCGCAAACAGGTTGTGGGTAAGGATGCGGCTGGTGCCGGCGATGGTACGATAGAAACCATTGATATAGGTTGCACCACCACTGGTACCGCCTTTGTTGATCTTGAGGGCCTGTGTTTCATCGTAGGTATCCAAACCGAATTTATAGGCGATGGATAAGCCTTTCATGATTTCGTAGGTAGCATTGATATTACCAAAGAAGCGGTGACTGGCTTGCTCGTTGATCGCGTTCTCGGCCGTCCACCGGGGGTTTTGCATACCATTGTCAGCACGATAATAAATGCTACCCTGGGTAACGGGGTTTTTATATGGCCAGCCCATCAGGTCGATCGACCGGGGGGTGTACATTAAGTCGCCATACACAGAACCGGTACCGGAGCTACTACCGCTCGAAGTACCAATTTGGGGCGTTTTGAAATCAGTGGCTGCATAGTTGAAGGTGCCGCTCATGGTCAGTTTGTTGGTCAGTTTTGCGGTTCCACCCATGCTGAAGTTATTCTTACGGAGATAGTTGTTTGGCAGGAAGCCCTTATCATCCATATAGGTATAACTCATGTTGAACGTAGTATTGTTGCCGGAGGCCGACATACCCACGTTGGTTGTTTTAACCAAGCCGGTCCGGAAGAAATTCTCTACGCTGTTATAGGGCTTGTACGCATATTTCTTGCCTACATATTCAGGCAGTACAGCGTTTAATGCCGCTCTTGAATACGGGTGGTTAAACGAGTCGGGCGTTGCTTTGAAGGCGGCACCCCAGTTGGAGAAGGCCAGTGAAGGGGCCAGGTCAAAACCACCACCATATTTATCGGTATAATCGGGCAGGCCGGCCACTTTGTTTACGAACAAAGATTGTGACACGGTCACTTCCATTTTTTTGTTGGGTCGGCGGTTAGAACCGGTTTTGGTAGTAACCAGGATTACCCCGTTACGGGCGTTTTCGCCATATAGTACCGATGCGCTCAAGCCTTTGAGTACGCTGATACTTTCAATATTGTTGGGGTCCAGGTCGAGAAAGCGGCTGCTGGTTTGGTTACCATAATCAAAACCGCTGTTTCCGTTGGGGTTGTTGGCGCCACCGTCGAATACCATGCCGTCAACAATGAACAAGGGCGTGGAGCTACCGGTAATGGTACTTACGGCACGCACCACGATATTGGTTTGGGCACCTGAAATACCGCTCGACTGCGAAATATTCACGCCTGGCGCTTTACCCTGTAAGAGGTGACCAACGTCGCCATCGGGGCGCAGTTCCAGGTCTTTTTTGTCGACCGTCGATACTGCATAACCCAGCGCTTTTTTCTCGCGTTTTACACCCAGGGCGGTTACCACCACTTCATTCAGTGCCTGGTTGCCGAGGGTGAGGCCGATATCGCCCAGTTGGGGCGAAGTGGCAACCACCTCGCGACGGTCATAGCCGACGCTGGTAATAATGAGTTTAGCACCTGGTTTCACGGAAAGTTTGAAAACACCGTTGGCATCGGTAGACGTGCCGCGGCGGGAGCCGCTTTCATTGACGGAAGCACCGGAGATGGGTGTGCCTTTGTCGTCCAGCACTTTCCCGGTAACCTCAATGTTCTGGGCAATGCTCTGGCTAATCAGAAAGCACAACATACCCAAGACGAGAAAGAGTCTTTTTCTCATGCGTGTTAGTATTTGGTTTATTGAACAAAAAAGAAGAACGCCTCGTGGAAATAGATCCGAAATCCTGTTTGACAAGGTTGTTACATGAAAGTAGCCAGTAATGAAATTATCATGTAACAATATTTTAACAGCTTAATATATAAAAATCAATCATGTAATTATTACTGATTAACTGTTGCTTACCCTGCTAAAACGACTTGATAGCTATTCAATCCGGATGGATTTCAGTAATATTTACGGGTTTTGTGGTTAATATCTGCAAACCGTGTTGGCTGGCCTGGCGCCTGTATAAAAAAACCCCGGCAAGAATACCGGGGACACTAGATGTACATGAGAAAAGAAAGAGTTGTATTATAGGCTATTATAATATTTAATCAGTTTAATTAGATCGGCCTCCTTTTTCAGGTTAAGTCGATTTGCTTTTAGGTAGGCTTCGATCTCCTTGTGTTTTTCGTGGAAACGGGTCAGAAAAAAATCGCGGTCTTTTTTTACCCGAATCATCTGTCCATCCTGGTATAGAAACAAGGCCTCAGTTTCCTGGTAATTGCTTCTAACCGCACCCGACATTTGGTCTTTTGCTACTTCTACTTCTTTGTGGATGGCTTTGAGCAGCGGGCTAAAACCGTCGACCATCACCATATAGAACTGCGTATTCGGAAAATAGTCGGATGCTGCATAACCGCTTCGAAAAACAACATACTTGTTACTATCGCCTGCCACCGGGTATTGAAACTCTTTGATAAATCCCGGCGCTGTTACCATGGCTGCGCCGGATGCGTCTTTAAAGTAAATGATCTGTTCTTCGAGATCGATACGGGCATCAACATTTGAAAATCCTTTTCCGGTCGACAATACCATGATCGAAGGCCGGTACACCGAATCCCAAAAAGGATGGCCATCTATATTGGGGTGTTTATTCAGAAAAGGAAGGCCGCTGATGTCTGACACCGTTACCTGCGAAGGCCAGATACCGCCGCTATTGCTCGATATGCCGGCATTTGATCCCTGGCAATAGCTGGCAGAGCAATACCATAAACTTATCAGTAAGAACAGCGGCTTCATCTATTGTTGGTAAGAGGAACAAAACCTGCACCTGCTGGTACAGGTTTTGTTGAATAGTAAAATCAATAATTGGGGTTCACGACTACAGCGCTACCTGCACCGGGCGGATTCAATTCAATTTCATCGCCTGGTACATCCCAATAATCCATAAAGTTGTAACTGATGGTTGCGTTGGTATACACAATGGTTTTGTAAATCAATGTAGCACCATAGCGACCACCTCCATTTTGCGTAGAATAGGTCCAGCCCCAACGGCGAGCATCATAATAGGATAGTCCACGGAAAGCGAGTGCTGCATATCGCTCCATCGTCAGTTCAGTCAGTGCGGCCGACAAGGTCAAGGTGGGCGACAGCGCAGCAACGCCTGCATGTTGGTAATTGCGGATTTTGTCGATCAACGCTAGTCCCGCAGGAATGCTGCCCGATCTAATGGAGGCTTCAGCCAACATCAGCTCATTTTCTTCGTAGGTTGGTCCGATATAAATTTCCAGTTCACCTGCTTCACGTGTTCCGAGAATAGCGACACCATTTACCGTGTCGGTAATTCCATCGCGCAAAGACCACCTGGTACTATTCGTATTTGCGTCGCCATAAAATGTGCCATTTTTGGTGGTGAAATTCTGCAAACGCTTGTCGCCGGCTTTATACATCTGCACCAGGCGTTCACTTACTTTATAGGTGGTGGTCTGGTTGCTACGGGCCAGCATACCTGCTACTGATCCGCCGCTGGCTGAGAAGAACGAATTGGATTCTGAAGTGCGGCCGGTGAAAACATAATCACCTTCCTGTAAACCTTTACTGCAATAGTTTGCAACAGCCGTCCAGTCGGCTGCAGTCATTACGCCAATCGTTGCTTTTGTAATGGCGGCGTTCGGGTTGCCATTAACAAAAGGCGCCAGTTTATTAAAGAGTATATTCCTTGCCAACATGGTGTTGATGCTTCTGATCCACATCTCCGAACTGGGGGCTTTACCCAAACCCACCTGGTTTTGCTGCGGAATCAGTTTTGCAATCACGGCTGCATACCCGCTTTCGTCGTTGATAGACTGCAATGTTGTCAAAGCCAGTTGAAGATACTTATTGGACTCATCAATGATTTGCGATTGTAACACAAATACATTCGACGAAGAATCTGGTGAGTTGTTGATAAGGCCAGCATAATACAAAGTGCCTATCTGCGCGTATGCATATCCTTTCCACCAATAACACCAGGCTTTCACAGTAGCGGCACGGTCGGCTGCCAGTGACAACCCTTCCAGGTACTTCAACGTATTGTTACATTCCCGGTTCATGGCATACATGTTCAGCCACTCATAATAAAGTGCATTGTTTCCGTTAACGGTTGAACCGCTGTTATTAAATCCCCTGATAATGGACAAAGCCTGGGGTGCCGAGTTCTCAAATACGGTTGATGCGTCGTTCGGATCTGCCTGGAACTTATCGGGAACGCCCAACGTGGTTGTTTGGTTGTTGGATCCCTGACCACCACCGATAACATCACCCATCAGTTCGTGATAGCCCCAGGGCAGTGAGAAATAAGAATCACCCAGCCAGCCATCACCATAGTTAAATCCATTCCAGTATATGCCCCCTTTTGCAAAAGAGGTGATACCATCTTCATCTACGATAATGGTTCCGGGTGTTGGTTGGTTGGGGTTATTAACGTCCAGTTGCTTTTTACAACCGGCTATGAAGAGCAAGGCGCTCGACAGCAGAATAAAATCCCGCCAATTATTGAAGACGCTTAGTTTATTGATTATTTTCTTCATGTTTCTTCAGTTTTGGAGTGACGAATTAAAAACCAAGGTTCAGGGTTAACTGGTATGATTTCATGTTGGGAATGGAACTGTGATCAATACCACGGTCAAAGGCAGAGTTAGCCTGGCCTGAGCTGATCTCAGGATCCATACCGTCATATTTGGTAATGGTAAACAGGTTCCGTCCGCTCAACACCACCTGGCATTTTTTCAACCAGTCCTTGTTGGTCACCCGTGCAAAATCAAATCCAAACGAAATATTACGCAAGCGGGCAAAAGAGGCGTCTTTGTAGAAGTAGTCTTTGGTTACGTTGTTACCAACACCACGAGGTGTTGATCCCAGTGCATAATACGCAGAAGCGTAGTACGCTGACCAGGCACCGGTTTCGCCGTTGATGGTAATTGGTTTTTGGAAATCACCACTGATACCATCACGGTACATCCATTCGTTGGTTTGGTTGTACAAGTGTGTACCATTTATCCAGTCGAGCTGGAAGCCAAAGCTAATCATGCCTTTGTAGGTGAAGCTGTTGATAAATGAACTGTTCAAACGTGGGTTGGGGTCGCCCAGTGAAGTTGCTTCATCAGAGAAATAAATCGCCTTGGTTGTTTTGTTCACCACACGACCTTCAACAATCTCGTATTTGCTTTGGTCGGCCGGATCAATAAACGGCGTTTTACCATCGCCACGCATTTCATTCACGCTGGTCAGTGACTTATAACCATATATCTCACCAATCTTTCTGCCGGCTTCCAGCACAAGTCCGGAGCTACCCGCAGCAGTAATCAGCGGAATAGAACCACCTACTACATTGTCGATGATAGAAGTTTGGTGACCGAAGTTGGCCGTGAAATCCCAGGTGAAGTTTCTGTTGTTCACTACGGGAATATTAATAGCCAGTTGCCAACCGTTTGAATGCAATTCGATCGCATTGTTCTTAATAGAAGTGATACCGGTAGAGGGTGCTTCACGAACAGTGAAGATGGCATTGTCTGTATGGCGCTTCCAGTAAGTAGCCGACACCGTAACATACTTAAACCAATCGCCTTTTCCAAGGTTCACCCGCAGATCTGTACCGAACTCGGTTTCCTGCGATACTTCCACCGCCAGGTCAGGGTTTTTAGCGGGTGTGGAACTATTGGTTTGGCTGGTATAGGCCAGCTCATTGCCCGTTGGTTGCAAATTCAGCGCACGGTAGCGATCGAATGGACCAGGCTGTATACCTGCTTTACCATAAGCGGCGCGAATTTTAAAGGCTGGTACGCGGTCTTTGATGCCATCCCAGAAACCCAACGATTCGAAGTTGAAGTAACCGTTAAAGTGAGGGAAGGTAAAGGGTTTTGAACCGGCACCGAAAGCCGATGAGTAGTCGGTTCTTACACCGGCAGTGATACCACCATACATACCCACATCAATTTTCTGGTCGAGCAGGTATCCATAGGTCACAAAGGGTTCTACATAGTCGAGCGCAACGTGTTGCGACTGCGTAGAAGTAAGGTTGTATGGCGGATTGAGCGACAATGTTCCGCCCCAGGTATCCAATTCTTTGTACAGGTTCTTTCTGTAGTCATAACCAACCAAAGTAGTTGTTTGAATAGGCAGTTTCAGGTGAAAATCTTTTTCAAAATCTGTTCTGATAGTGGCCGTACCCAAAAAGTTCTGTCGTGTGTTATTGTATTGCCAGTTGTCAACCTCACCAGTTTCATCGGGACCATACCAGCTTGCCCAACTGCCCTGATCAATGGTATTGGCATTAAGGCTCTGGTTGTAAATGGTCCAGATATCGTTTTCGTTTTTGTAAGACACACCGTAGCGGGCGTTCAAGGTTACAAAACGATTCAAACGATAGTTGGCTTCGATATTTTGGATAACGTCATAGCGCTTGCTGTCGCCCTTTGTATACTCCAGGCGGTAGTAGGGGTTGAATGCATTCACACTCGCAAAACTGGCGCGCTGGTAGGAAGCATAGTGGCCGCCGGTAATGGTGTCTTCCAGGCTGAAGAAAGGAGACGTGTTCAAGAAGCCATACACACCACCTACGTCGGCGTTGGAATTACCATTGCCGAAATAAGCGCCACCGGGCGCACCCAAACGAGGATGCATGGTATTCTGGGTATAGGCCAGGTTGGTTACCGAGCGAATGGTGAAGTTTTTAAAGACTTCAAAACCCAGGTTCAAGGTTACATTGGTTTTATTGAGGTAACCATTGTTTTTCAACATCGGTGAATTGGTATGGTTATTCGAAACGGCGAAGTTGAAATCTGATTTATCGCCGCCACCACTGATGCTAAGCGTATTGTTGATGGAAGAGCCGCCAGTGAACACTTCTTTGAAATGATTGTGGTATTGCAACGCACCAACATAGGGCTTATCATAATTATTACGGGGATCCAGGATACCATAACGCGTATAGTTGTCCGTAACACCCGGAATGCCCGAAAGTCCGGAGATATTCGAACCGTAGGTATAAGACAAGGAGTTAGAGCCCAACACGATTCCCAGATCAGGATCTACCTTGATCGGGTCGCCTGCCTGGTAGCCCAGTCCTGAATTGCTACCCGCATTTACGATATTACCAGCCGCATCGGTGAGGTAGGCGTGTTTGTCGGCTTTCTTGAAGTTACCCGCATTGATAAAGGTATTGTACGAATAGCTGCTGGAAAAGTTGATGGCCAGTCGTCCTTTTACACCTTTTTTGCTGAAGATCTGGATTACACCGTTGGCACCCTGTGCACCATATAAAGATGCAGAGGCCGCACCCTGTACCACTTCCACTCTTTCTACCTGCGATAAATCGATGGTACCAATAGAAGTAAAGGGTATTTCCACGCCATCGAGCATCACCAGCGGACGCGTACCGTTTTGCACGGTATTGATACCACGTAACACGATATTCACCTGGTCGCCCGGGTTACCGGAAACAGTAGAAATTTGTGCACCGGCAATTTTACCAACCAGCGCCTGGTCGAGCGTAGCGGCAGGAATTGGTGGCAGCTTGTCAGAAGTAATAGATTCTACCGCGATGCCCAGCTTTTTCTTGCTGGTTGCCACACCGGTACCGGTTACCACCACTTCACTTAATGCCTTGGTGTCGACTTCGAGCGCCAATGAAAAGGCCTCCCCCGCTTTCACCTTCACTGATCTGGAAGAATAGCCAATCGCACTGATTTCGAGCGTACCATCGTTTTGGCTGGATTCGATGGAGAAAGTACCGTCTACGCCCGTAGTGGTTGCTTTGCCGCCTTTTAACTTAACCGTCACCCCCACCAAGGGGCTGCCATCTTTGGCATCGGTGATTTTGCCATAAAATTTGCCCGACTGGCCGAAGGCACTAATGGCTAGTACCAAGACTGCCAGGAGCAGTTTCAGGGATTTTCTCATGAGTGTTTGTATTTGGTTTTGATTCTAAGTCTGTTTACGGCAATACAATCCCAGCACCTTCTCAGGCGTCGTTTTTTGCAATCCGCATCATGAAAACTGGAAAGACTTATATTAAGTAATTAATCGATACTTAATAATTGCCCTTCTCGCAAGGCAGGTTTGGATGAGTTTTTAAAGGAAAGTGGCTAATATATCCATGAATATATGAAATCTACCAAATTACGATAACTATTTTTTAATCTATTTATAATCTCCTTTTAATGGAGTGGGGTAATGCTGCCCCGCGACATTGATAACAAGGCAGATACGAGCAGGGGGAACCTGAATATTGACTGCTTGGGAACAAAAAAAACCGCCCAGGGGCGGTTCTCGATAATTTGACCGGCTTAGTCAGCCTCGTTTAGATTCGTTGAAAAAACCTTGTGTTGGTTGGATTAACCTCGTCGATTGTTATAGATAGCGATGTATTGAATCAGTGTCACCAACGAAGCGACGGCGGCTACCACATAAGTAGTGGCTGCCCATTTCAAGGCATCTTTCGCAGCCGGGTATTCTTCGGGCGTGGTTACCTGCGTGGTTTGCAACCAGGCCAGCGCGCGGCGCGAAGCGTCAAACTCAACCGGCAGGGTAATCAGCGAAAACAAAGTGGTTACCGCAAACAGGATTATACCCCCCAGCAACAGGGCCGGGAACACTTTGATCAGCACAATACCCAAAATCAATACCCACTGCACCAGGGTAGAGCTGAACTGCACCGCCGGCACCAATTTGCTCCGCATTTGCAAGTAGGGGTAGCCCACCTGGTGCTGAACGGCGTGGCCACACTCGTGGGCAGCTACCGCCGCAGCAGATACGTTTGTTCCATTATATATATCTGCACTGAGATTCACTGTTTTATTGGCAGGATTGTAGTGATCTGACAAAAAACCATCGGTCGACACCACTTTTACGTCGGTAATGCCATTGTCGCGCAGCATTTTTTCGGCCACTTCCCGTCCACTTAGGCCCGACCGCAGGTTGATAGCGCTGTATTTCTTGATCTTGGATTTTAACATAAACGATACCAGCATACTGATCCCGACAAAGAGAAGAGACACCAGCATAATTGAGGGTTGTTGATACATAGCCTAAAATTGTTGTTTATAAGTTCTACAAAGCTAAATCCAAACTGTTTCCGCCGCCATTTCGGCCATTAAAAAACGGCAAAACCCGACGTCTTGTCAGAAGGGTGAAATCACCCGATTCCCGCCTGAAAATATGTCGTTTTAACAAGGCTGTTCAAATTTGTTAAAGTTCAGCAACTATTTAATAATCAAATAGTTAAAGATCATTTTTGCGCCCCCGGCAGGGCCTTTTAAGGGGCTTTCAAGTTATCAACAGGGTCAAAAATTTATTTTGAAATGTGACCCTTATTCGTAATTTAGTGGAAGAATTTAATGGGTTAGTAAGTAAAGGGTCGGCAGTGATGCTGGCCTTTTTACTTTTTATTAAAACAGCGTTTTTTCTCACTCTATTTTCCTCCGTTTTTCGCACATGAGCAAACTGAAGTCAGCATTCTTTTGCCAACATTGTGGATTTGAAAGTGCCAAATGGTTGGGTAAATGTCCGTCGTGTCATCAATGGAACAGTTTTGTTGAAGAAATAAAACAAAAATCAGCCAAACCAATCCCCCACTGGCGACCTGATCAAAAAAATAACCCCGTTACAAGACTTGAAGATATTCCTATTGTTGGTGAACAACGCATCATTTGCAGCGACACCGAACTGAATCGTGTGTTGGGCGGCGGCATTGTTCGCGGCAGTATTGTTTTAGTTGCCGGTGAACCTGGTATCGGAAAATCAACCTTGTTTTTACAGGTTGGTTTGCAAATGCAAAACCTGAAAGTGCTGTACGTGAGCGGTGAGGAAAGTGATCAACAGATTCGTCTTCGCGCAGAGCGCATTCCTTTTCGCAACCCTGAATTTTACCTGCTCACCGAAACAAACACCAGCGCCATTTTTCAGGAAGTAAAAAAACTGCAACCCGATTTGATCATCATCGATTCGATACAAACTTTACAAACCGATCTGATTGAATCTTCGCCCGGCACTGTTTCACAAATTCGCGAATGTGCCGCCGAATGGCAACGCTTCGCGAAGGCTTCGCATATTCCGGTTTTCTTGATCGGTCATATCACCAAAGACGGTGCTATCGCCGGACCAAAAATCCTGGAGCATATGGTCGATACCGTGCTGCAGTTTGAAGGCGACCGGCATTTTGCGTATCGCTTGCTGCGCACGTTGAAAAATCGGTTTGGCTCCACGCACGAACTGGGTGTTTACGAAATGACAGGGGCCGGCATGAAGCCAGTACTCGATCCCGGCGATATACTAATGGGCGAGAAAGACGATTCGCTCAGTGGTGTTGCCATCGCTGCGGGCATTGAAGGCATGCGTCCTTTTCTCATCGAAGTGCAGGCACTGGTTACCGGCGCATCCTATGGTACGCCGCAACGCGCCGTTACCGGTTTTGATGGCAGGCGATTGCAATTGCTCCTCGCCGTGTTGGAAAAAAGAGGCGGATTTGCTTTCTCTGCGCGTGATGTGTTTTTGAATATCGCAGGCGGTATCAAAGTAGAAGATCCTGCCATCGACCTGGCCGTTCTTTGTGCATTGCTTAGTTCGTTCGACGACCAGCTATTGCCCAAGAACATGTGCTTTGCCGGCGAAGTGGGATTGAGTGGCGAGATTCGTTCGGTGAACCGCATCGACCAACGCATTGCAGAAGCAGCGAAACTCGGCTTCGAAAAAATGCTAATCCCCCGTAACAATTTCAAAAACCTGCCCGCTACCAAACTCAGCATCGAGATTGTGCCGGTAGGCAAAGTGGAAGAAGTATATCGACTGCTTTTCTAATGGTGTGCTTTCACAAATCGGGTGTTTTCAACCTTGTGCAACAATCAACCGACGGTTAGATTTGCGCCATGTGGAACCTGCTGCGTAATATTTCAACCTCCTTAACAACACTTATTTATCCGCACTGTTGTACTGCCTGCGGAACCAATAACCTTCCGGCGGCGGATGGCATTTGCAGCTACTGCTTGCAACACTTGCCGCTAACCGGTTTTATGCAGCAGCCCGACAACCCGGTTGCGCGCGTTTTCTGGGGACGGCTATCGCTTAAAAACGCCACCGCCCTGGTTTGGTTTCAAAAACATTCTGCTGTGCAACAAATCATGCACGGCATCAAATACCAGGCAAGAAAAGATGCGGCTTTCCAGATTGGTCGATGGATGGGCCACCAATTACAAGATTGCAGTTGGTTGCAACAGATCGACTATTTGGTGCCGCTTCCCCTCCACAAAAACAGGTTGTTGACCCGCGGCTATAACCAGGCCGCCTGCATTTGTGAAGGCATCGAACGGGTTTGTGACCTGCCGATTTTGTCGACCGTTGCACAAAGATCTTCGGCCACTGTTACACAAACCCAGCAACACCGCAAAGCACGTTGGGAGAACATGAAACAGGTATTCAGCATCAACCCCGACCTGCCGCTCAACTACAAACACCTGCTACTGGTTGATGATGTCATCACCACCGGCGCCAGTCTCGATGCGCTGGGTCAGCAACTCCGCCATATACCAGGCATCCGTTTATCGGTTTGTTGCTTCGCGTATACTGTTCCGCACTAAAGAAGGAATCATTATTTTTGGCCATATGTTTCGTCTATCCTTGCTGCTGGCAACCTGCCTCGTGATTGCTTCTGCCTGTACAAGAGAGCGGTTCTCCTTTTCTTCAGATGCACAACCCACCATTGGCATCGATACCCTTCATTTCGATACCCTGTTTACACAATCTGGTTCTAAAACTTTTCATTTCCTGGTGCACAACAACAACAGTAGCGGGTTGCGGATCAGCCGCATTGAAGTAGCAGGCGGACAATCGGGTTATTTTCACCTCAATGTAAATGGTATCGAGGGGCCGGCGATCAGCGATATCGACATCGCGCCGAACGATAGCGCGCATGTTTTTGTGAACGCCTTTATTCCCAATTCGGCCACCCAGTTGCCCTTTGTGATTACCGATAGCATCGGCATCCATTGCAATGGACAAATACAATGGGTGCAACTCGAAGCCTGGGCGCAGAATGCACACTATATTAAAAATGGGGTGATCAACAGCAATACAAACTGGAAAGGCGATTTGCCCTATGTGATTATTGGTCCGCTGCAAGTAACCACCGCTGCCACCCTTACCATCGAACCAGGTGCGCGCATTTACTGTCATGCCGATGCAGCTATCCAGATCGATGGCAGCCTGCAGGCCCTGGGCGATTCAACCGAAAGCAATCGCATCCTGTTCACCGGCGATCGCCTCGATGCACCTTACCAGGATTATCCCGCCACCTGGCCAGGCATTCGTTTCGGCAAAGACAGTCGCGAAAATCTGTTGCAATATGTAAGCATTCGCAATGCTTATCGTGGCATTACCCTCGATGCACCACTCACCAGTTGGCCTTCGCTGATATTGGAACAAACCGAGATCAGGAATATGCTCGATGCCGGCTTGTTTGCCAGCGGCGCCTATATTCGGGCGAATAATTCGGTGTTTCTGAATTGCGGTCGGAATGTACACCTGGAGTACGGCGGACAATACTTCTTCACCCAATGCACCATCGCTACTTTCAGCAATAATTATTTTGCGCACAAAGAGCCGGTGGTGTATATCAGCGATAGCAAAACAGAAAACGGCCATACTGAAACTGCCGCACTCACGGCAATATTTACCAACACGATTGTTTGGGGTGAATCAGACGATGTGCCCAACGAATTTGTTGCCGATCGGCAGGGCGCAGATCCCTTCACCGTTCAGTTTAACAATGGTATCTGGAAAATGGCTACCCTGCCCGATGGGTATAATACCGTTGGCACCCTGAGTAATGCCGATCCATTGTTTATTTCCACGGGTAAATTTCACCAGGCCACCGACTTGCACCTGCAGTCGGGGTCGCCCGCGATTGGGCTGGGCACCGCCACCGGCATCCGGATTGATTACGACGGTCGCCCACGCTCATTAATAAATCCCAGCACGGGCGCATTTGAACAACAATAACAGGATATTTGTAGAACCAAAAAGAACAACATGAAAACACTCTTAATAGCCATGCTGGCACTGGCATTTACCAGCATCTACGATTTTAAGCTTACCTCGCTCGACGGCAAAGCGTTTGACCTGGCCGCCTACAAAGGCAAAAAAATCCTGATTGTGAATACGGCCTCAGCCTGCGGCTATACGCCACAATATGCCGATCTCGAAGCCCTGTACGAGGGCCACAAAGACAAGTTGGTGGTAGTTGGTTTTCCGGCCAATAATTTCATGAACCAGGAAAAAGGCACCAATGCAGAAATCGCCAGCTTCTGTAAAAAGAATTATGGTGTTACTTTCCCGATGAGCGAAAAAGTATCGGTGAAGGGCGATGATATTCATCCCTTGTTTAAATACCTCACCGAAGAAGCCGAAAAGCTGGGGGTGAAAGATCCCATCAAATGGAATTTCACAAAGTTCCTGGTAGATGAAAATGGTAAACTGCTGGCGGTTTTCCCCAGCAAAGTGAAGCCCACCGACGAAGCGATTACCAAATACCTGAACTGATAACGGATGCGATTTGAAGAAGTAACCGGCCAGTTGCCGTTGAAAACGCAACTGACCGAAATGGTATTGCAAAACCGTTTGAGTCACGCGTTGCTGGTATTGGGTCGCGAAGGTGCCGGCAGCTTACCCATTGCTCGTGCATTTGCGCAATATGTGGTGTGTGAAATTGCCGTGGCGCAAGGGCTTGAAGATGCCTGCGGCACTTGCGCCGCCTGCGTGAAAGCCGCCAAACAGGTACATCCAGATATTCATTTTTCCTATCCGGTTATTCCGAAAAAACCGGGGGATAAGCCCCTTAGTACCGATTATGCGGCCGAATGGCGCAGCTTTCTGCTCGATCAACCTTATGGCAATCTGTTCGACTGGCTGCAATTCATCCGCGCAGAAAACCGGCAGGGAAATATTACGGCCGAAGAATGCAATGATATCATCCGCAAGCTCAGCCTGAAAACGTTCGAGAGCAAGTACAAAGTGCTCATCATGTGGATGCCCGAGTACCTGGGCAAAGAAGGAAACAAGTTGCTCAAATTGATTGAAGAGCCGCCGCCCAATACGTTGTTTTTACTGGTGGCTGAAAACGAAAGTCTGGTACTTCCTACCATTATATCGCGCTGCCAGTTGGTGAAAGTGCCGGCGCTTACCGATGCAGATATCAATAACTATTTGCAACAGCAGTCGGGGCTCGATGCCAGCGAAGCCAGGCAACTGGCGGTGATCAGCGAAGGCAATTTGCGCGAAGCCTTGCAACAATTGAAAAATGCCGATGGCAACTTTCAACAGTTGATTCGAGATTGGTTGAATGCGCTGCTGAAAAACGGGCCCATTGCACTGGTAAAATGGATTGAAGAAATCAGCAAAGAGGGTCGCGAAAAACAGAAACAATTTTTGCGCTATTTCAATCATTTGCTGGAACAGGCCATCCGGTTGGCGGCCCTGGGCAGCGACAGCGAGTGGGCGCATAGTCTACCGCCCGAAGAAAAAGACTTTATCGGTCGACTGAACAAGATGGCAACACTGGCGCAGCAGTGCGCAATTGTAGAAGAGCTCGATAAGGCTGCTTATTATATTGAGCGCAATGCCCACGCGAAAATGCTGTTTCATGCGTTGAGTATTAAGATGTTCCATATTCTGCGCGACAAGGCAAGGATATCGACCTGGTAGAAAACTGTATATTTGTCAGATTCAATTAATTAATATTCATATTATCAATATATGGGATGCAGTAGTTGTGGAACGGGAGGTGGATCGCCCAAAGGTTGCAAAAGCAATGGTGGCTGTTCTACCGGCGGCTGCAACCGCATGAATACATTCGACTGGTTACAAAATCTCCCCTTTGCCGATATTGATTCGGCTTGCAAAGTGGTGGAGGTTTCGTTCAATAAAGGAAGCCGCAAAGATTTTTTTCGAAACAATGCGCTTCAGCCTTTTGAGAAAGGAGATATGGTAACGGTAGAAGGTGTTAGCGGTGTAGACGTGGGTGAAATTAGTTTAACGGGTGAAATCGTGCGCTTGCAATTGAAGAAGCGCGGCGCCAACGAGTTTGATTCGGAAATGAAAAAAGTATTGCGGCGTTCGAACGACCGTGACCTGGACCTGATGAAGATCAACAAGGCCCGCGAGCCGGAAGCAGTGATTCGTTCCCGTGCGATTGCGCGCCAGCTCAACCTGAACATGAAGATCAGCGAAGTGGAAATCCAGGCCGATGGCCGCAAAGCCACTTTCTTTTATATAGCGGATGACCGCGTCGATTTTCGCGAATTGATCAAAATTTACGCCACCGAATTCAAGGTGAAAGTGGAGATGCGCCAGATCGGCGCCCGCCAGGAAGCCGCCAAAGTGGGTGGCATTGGCAGTTGCGGTCGCGAGCTCTGTTGCAGTACCTGGCTCACCGATTTCAAAAGCGTGAACACCACGGCTGCCCGGTACCAGAACCTGAGTATCAACCAAACCAAGCTCAGTGGGCAGTGCGGCCGACTGAAATGTTGTCTCAACTACGAACTCGATACGTATATAGATGCCTTGCAGGGTTTCCCCGACCGGGCCGACACCTTGAAAGTGGCCAGGGGCAATGCCATCCTGATCAAAAAAGACATTTTCAAAAACCTTATGTGGTATGTGTTGCCGGAAAGCAATAAGCAGTATCCGGTAACCATTGAAAGGGTTCGTAAGATTCAATCGCTGAATGCACAGGGTGTGATACCCGATGAGCTGGAAGCAGTTGAAGTGACCAGCAGCAAAGTGAAAGAAGTGGAACCTGAGTTTGTAGATGTGGTTGGCCAAATCAGTTTACGCAGCCTGGAGAAAAACGATCGCCGCCGCAAGCAGCAGCAAAAGCAGAAAAGCGACAACCAGCAGCGGCCCAACGGCAATAACCGCGGCCAAGCTACTAACAGGCAGGCACAACCGAATAATGGCGGCGAACAGCCCGCACCACCACAGCGTCGTCCGCAGCAGCCACAACAGCAGCGGCCGCCTCAACAGAAATCACAACAGCCAATGCCGCCCAAAAACCAGGGGCAACAAGGTGGCGGCAATCGAGGTTCGCGGCCCGGGGGCCAGCCAAATCGCAGTGGCGACAGACCGCAAGGGCAAAGGCCAGGTGGTGATCGTGGACAGGGTGGTGATCGCAGGAACCAGGGTAATGAGTAGTCATCCGACCGACAAAACAAGCTTTCTTAAAAATAGCCCAGATAGAACGAAGCTGTTAGTTGGCATGCAAGTAAACTGTTGATTATTATACCAGGTTCAACATTTCAAAGGGTTCAACATTTTACTGGGTTCAATATTTTACTGGGTTCAATATTTTACATGTGCAGCGTTCATCAACTGCTCAGCATTAATTAATAGAATAAGAGAGGCCGCATTTTTCGATGCGGCCTCTCTTATTCGATATTTTTTGCTGCTTATGTACAATTTCAATGGCGAAAATTCAACCTTCAATCGCGGTAATTCAACGCCGGCTTACGATCGCCCAGTAACGGTACATACTTGAAATCAGGGCCGCGCGACTGATCAAACTCCGCCTTCGCCGCCGTAATATTTGACGGCACCATAAACAGGTCGATGGCCGTGAGCGTCATCGCTTTGGCTGCCACCATCATGCCCTTGGTACCGATTTCAGTACCACCCGCCGACACCGCCTGCCAGCTATGCGCCGGTGTACCGGGCACCCAGGTGGCGGCCGACATACCAACCGTTGGCACCGTCCAGCTTACATCACCCACATCCGTTGAACCCATCGCTGCGTTTTCTGTTTTCTTCAACGGTTTTACTTTACCGGCATTGGCGATATCGGGCGCTTTGAAACCAAGCGTAGATTGTATGGATTGTCCGAATGTTTTTTCTGCATCGGTATAACTGAAACCACCCACTTGTTCCAGGTTGGCTTGCATCAGTTTAGCGAGGCTGGTATTCAACAAGAGATCATAGGTGCCACCGATGATTTCAAAATCCATTTTTGTTTCCGTACCAATGGCGGCACCTTCACCCGCTTTGCGGATGCGTTCAAAAATATCTTTCACTACTTCGCGGCTCGGGTGCCGTGAATAATAATATACCTCCGCAAAATCCGGTACCACATTCGGCGCCTTGCCGCCATTGGTGATCACATAATGAATACGCGTTTCACTGGGGATGTGTTCACGCATCATGTTCACCATATTGTCCATCGCTTCTACGCCATCCAGTGCAGACCGGCCGCGCTCGGGCGAAGCCGATGCATGCGCTGAAATACCATGAAATCGAAATTTCGCACTTTTATTGGCGAGGGCGCCATCGTAAGTAGTGGTATTCTCATCACCCGGGTGCCAATGGATTACTGCATCCACATTATTGAACAATCCCTCGCGCACCATATATACTTTACCGGAACCACCTTCTTCTGCGGGACAGCCATACACTTTTATTGTGCCCTTGAACAAACCCTTCTCCATCAATTCTTTGATTTCAATCCCGGCAGCTACCGAAGCTGTACCGAACAAGTGATGCCCACAACCATGCCCCGAGCTACGACCCTCGGCCGCTTTCTTCTCCGGCACCGCCTGCTGCGTTAAACCTGGCAATGCATCAAACTCAGCCAGCACAGCAATCACCGGCGAGCCGCTGCCATACGTAGCCACAAAAGCAGTGGGAATGCCCGCTACACCAGCTTCTACCGTAAATCCTTTGTCTTTTAAAGTTTGCTGCAGCAGCGCAGAACTCTTCACTTCTTTATAACCGAGTTCAGCATAATCCCAAATCTGTAATGCAATACCTTTATACTTATCATACTGACTACTGATATCGGCAATAGCATCGGTCTTTGCTTTGTTCAGGTTCTTAACTGGTTTTTGTGCGTGGCTGACCACTGCAAACAAACTCATCAATGCCAGTAAAAAACAGGCTGGGGTATTTCGCATGTGCGTTGCTTATTAGTGGTACAATTTAGTTTATTTATGAAAAGATCATTGCTGATACTTAGCCTGATATTGATCAGTTGGTTGGTATTTGCGCAAAGTTGTATGCGCTTTCGAACAGCCGACAGTAAAGCAATTGCTTCGTTCGGTGCCAAGGGCATTGTGCTTACTGCCCATACCGCGCAAATGCAGGGTCACCATGTACATTATGTACAAACGGGTGCCGATAGCCTGCCTACTCTTTATTTTGTACACGGCACGCCGGGAAGCTGGAATGCATTTGAACCCTATCTGCGCGATTCATTGTTGCGCAGCCGCTTTCGGATGATTAGTATCGACCGGCCGGGTTTTGGCTACAGTGATTTTGGCGATGCTTATCCTTTACCGGTACAATCGAAGATTATGGGTCCGGTGTTGTTGCAAACAAAAAACAACCGGCCTTCCATACTTGTGGGGCATTCCTTGGGTGGGCCCATGATATTACAACTTGCCATCGACTATCCTTCACTGGCCGACCAATTGGTGATTATCTCCGGCAGCATTGATCCCGCCGCTGAAAAGCCTGAAAAATGGCGACCCGTACTATACAAAACATTTTTGAACTGGTTGGTACCTGGCGCCATGCGGCAATCGAATAAAGAGCTCTGGTACTTAAAAACAGACCTGGTTGAACAAGCCCCATTGTTAAAGGATATTCATTGCCCGGTGTACTTCATTCATGGTCGACAAGACACCTGGGTGCCACCGATGAACGTAGCCTATGGCGAACGCATGCTTACCGGCGCAGCGCGATTAGATACATTATGGCTCGACGGAAATCACTTCATACCCTGGTCAAAATTTACCAGCATCCGCGACCTGCTCTTACAACTGCCAACCCAGCAATAATTCATTAGTCCTTCACCTCAGACAACTCCACAAGCACAAACCCAACAAAACTGAGCCGAGCCACCTGTTACAATTTAGTATGCAAACCACACCCACAGCAACCTTAAACTTTAAACCTTAAACCTTAAACTCTTGCTTCTTACCAACCATCCCCATCCAACATATTCCCAATCCCACCCAGTATACCACCTTCTTCTTTCCGACTGGTCGTGCCATATTGAAGAATGCGGCTGGCGAGTCGGCTGATCGGCAGGGTTTGGATCCATACGGTACCAGGACCACGCAGTGTTGCAAAAAACAATCCCTCACCACCAAAAATAGTATTGCGGATACCGCCTACATATTGAATATCGAAATCGACAGTTTGTGTATAGGCCACCACGCAACCCGTATCGAGTTTAAGGGTTTCACCCGGCTGCAACTCACGCGCAAAAACATGGCCACCGGCATGCACAAAAGCCATCCCATCGCCTTCCAACTTCTGCATTATAAAACCTTCGCCACCAAAAATGCCCGTACCCAGTTTGCGTTGCAACGCAATGCTGAGGTTCACGCCTTTGGCACAACAGAGAAAAGCATCTTTCTGACAAACAATGCGACCTCCGAGTTGAAACAAATCGAGTGGAATGATTTTACCCGGATAAGGCGATGCAAAACTCACCCGTTTTTTTCCTTGTGATATATTGGTGAAGGTGGTCATGAACAGGCTTTCACCGGTGATGACGCGCTTACCGGCACTTACCAGTTTACCAAGCAAGCCACCGCTGCTGCTTTGCTTCGATCCATCGCCAAAGATGGTGGCCATCTGAACACCATCATCCATCATCATAAAGGCGCCGCTTTCACCCACCGCCGTTTCATTGGGGTCGAGTTCTACTTCAACAAATTGCATTTCTTCGCCATAAATCCGGTAGTCAATTTCGTGGTTATTACGCATGTACAAGGTTTTTTAAAAGATGAACCGCTGGTGCCAAAGGTTGCCAGAAAGAACAAACTTTAGACCAGCGGTCAAAACTACTGATAATCAGAACCAGCTACCAATAAATGCTTCATTAACTTTCATATCGGGTCGGCCGGCCAGCCGTTTGCGGCGACGCGACACCGTGACACGTTGAATAATCATTGTGACAATCATCATCAGACCAAAAATGATGGTGAATGGCGGGATACCCAAAAAGCTCACCCACTTGCCACCGAAATGACGACGCATCGGGCGACGTAATCTTTCAGCGATCAAATACATCGACGGCACAATCACCAGCGTCATGAAGAACGCAAAAGCGAGACCAAAAATGATTGTCCAGCTCAAGGGTTTCCAAAACGCAACATTATCACCACCGAAGAAGATATGCGGGTTCAACTCAGAAAACAGCGTTACGAAATTGATATTGAAACCAACCGCAATCGGTATGAAACCCAATATCGCGGCCACGGCTGTGAGCAATACCGGAATGATGCGGGTTTTACCTGCCTGTACAATCGCTTCGTGCGAGCGCAGGCCACGGTGACGCAATTCTTCTGCAAATTCAATCACAAGGATACCATTCTTCACCACAATACCCGCAAGACCTACCACACCTAAGCCGGTCATCAGTACCGATGCTTCCATACCAAAGATGGAGAAGCCCAGGAACACACCGATCACACTGAATACAACTTCCGTCAAAATGATAACCGACTTGCTGATGGAATTGAATTGCAATACCAGGGTCAGCAATATCAACGAGAGGGCAATCACCAGGGCCTTGCCCAAAAACGCACCTGTTTCAGCTTGTTGTTCACCCTCACCGGTTTGTTTGATGGTCACCCCTTCGGCCTTGCCTTTGAAACTTTCGAGGTGCTGGGTGATCACCTGGTTTACGGCAGTTGCATTATACCCCTGCGTGGTAAGCACGTTTGATCTGATGGTGATGGTTCGCTTTTGGTTTTTGCGTTTTACGCTACCAAAAGTGCTGGTTGGTTCGACTTTAACCAGGGCACCAATCGGAATTTCCTTGATGGCGCCACCACTGGCCATATCGCGAAATACGATACGCATGTTCAGCAGGGTCGACAAGTCTTTGCGCTGGAACTCGTTGTTGCGCAATTGTATTTTGTATTCTTCTTTTCCTTCTTTGATCTTCGAAACTTCGCGACCAAAAAGAGCCGTACGAATGGCCTGACCAACCTGCGCACTCGATACCCCTTGTTGCAAGGCGCGTTCGCGATCAACTGTGAGGGTGATCTCCGGGTTGCTCAGGTCCACATCCATTTTCAATTCTTCTACACCAGGTACCTGTATAGAGTCGAGGTAGTTCTTGAGGTTCACCGAAGTTGACACCAGGGCATCGAAATTCTCGCTCGATACTTCGATGTTTACCGGGGGATCCGTTGGCGGACCGCCGCTTTCCTGGTCAACACTGATCTCGGCACCCGGAATGCCTTTCATCGCTTTGCGGATTTCGTCGAGATAAGGCTTGGTGTCTTTGCCATGTCGCTTTTCAAATTCCACAAATGAAACCTGGATGCGACCCAACTCACTGCGCGTACTTCTATCGCCCGCATTGGGATCACTGGCGCCAATGGCAATATTAGTGATCACACTTTCAACAATCGGGTTATTGATATTCTTCGCATAGTCGATGCCCAACACTTTGTCAACACGCTGTTCCAACACCCTGGTAACACTGTCGGTATATTCAACCCTTGTACCCACCGGTAGTTTCAGGTAAACAAAGATCTGGTTCGGATCGCCCTTTGGAAAAAAGGCCAAACCCACACGTCCGCTCGCTACCGAAGCAAAAAAGACAACAGTAGAAACGATCAGCAGCAAGATGGTACCTACCAGCATCCACACCGGTCGCCAACCATCGAGTGCCCAACGAAGCAGGCTCTCGTAATGGTTCATGATCCAGGGCAATGCATGGTTCTGGAAATAGTGGATGGCATCATCCAATACATATTTATTCAGTAGCACCAGCAGCAGGAAGAAAATGAGCAGGTTACCAAGGAAGGGCACACCCACCAGGTCGAGCAACAAGCCTACTGCGAGGGTAACCCAGAACACCGGTTTGCGGAAGATGGCCGACTTAGGTTCTTTTTGCCCTTCGGGGTGGTTCATGAAATCAACGGCAAAAACCGGGTTCATGATAAAGGCCACCACCAGCGAAGCGGCCAGGGTAAAGATCAGCATGGCTGGCAAGTACACCATGAAGCGACCAATGATGCCCGGCCAAAACAGCAATGGAAAGAAAGGCGCCAGCGTGGTAAGTGTACCCGCCAACACCGGAATAAATACTTCACCGGCGGCCATTTTGGTGGCTCGTTCAATTTGTAGCCGCCCGGCTCCTTCTGTAAATATGCGGTGGGTGTTTTCAATCACCACAATAGCATCGTCTACGATTATACCCAGGCCAAATAGCAGGGCAAATAACACCATGAAATTCAAGGTAACACTGGTACCAATGATGAGCTCGGCAAAGGGCAGCATCACAAAGGCCACGAACATACTCAGGGGCACACTCAAAGCCACAAAGAAGGCATTGGTTACACCCATGAAGAACATCAACACGATCAATACCAGGATAAAACCGATGATGATGGAGTTAACCAGTTCGTTGAATGAAGCGCGGGTAGCGATACTCGAGTCGCCGGTAATCACCGCTTTCAGGTTTGTTGGATACGACTGTCCTCTTTCTTCGTTCATCACACGCTGCACTTCTTCACTGGTGGCAATGAGGTTTTCGCCGGCGCGTTTGATCACGTTTAGGGTAACCACATTTTTACCATCGAGCCGTGCATAACTCTCCGCATCTTTGGTGGTGTCTTTGATAACCGCGATGTCTTTCAGGTAAATCGAAGCACCGGTCGAGTTACGCACGATCAGTTTCTCGAGGTCATACTTGGTATGAAACTGCCCTTTGAGTTGCAGGTTTCTTTTCATATCACCCACATCGAGCAAACCACCAGATATATCCATGTTTTCGCGGGCAACCGTATTGGCGATATCATCGAAAGTAACACCGCTGTTTTGCATGCGGTAATTGTCAACATTGATCTGGAATTCACGCTCAGGTGCACCTACTATATCGATGCGGTTGATTGCCGGAATTTCTTCCAGTTTATCTTTCACATCATCGGCGAATTTTTTCAACCGCATCATGTCGTAGTCACCACTCAGGTTCACATACATGATGGGCATATCACTCAGGTTCACTTCCAGGGCCGTTGGCTCTTGCGTCAGATCGGTGGGCAGGTCTTGTTTGGCCTTGTCGATCGCATCTTTCACTTTGGCCAGGGCGATATCTGTTTTTACTTCCGTATCGAATTCTACCACGATGGCAGAATAATCCTGTTGTGAGGTACTGGTGAATTTATTGATCTTGGCACCGGTGATACCCTTGATTTGTTTTTCAATGGGGCGGGTCACCAGGTTTTCGATGTCTTTGGGTGAATTACCTACATAAATGGTTTGCACATAGATGGTAGGAATAACCACATCAGGAAATTTCGCTTTGGGAAGAGTAACGAACTGGTACACGCCCATAGCGGTCACGATCAACATGATCAGGTAAATCGCGACCTTGTTATTGATACTCCAGGAAGTAGGTTTGAATTCCTTGAACTTCCCGGTTAATTTTTCTAAAGCACTCATAGCATTTTTTTAGCCGATTAGCATTAGGAGGTTGTCAATGCTTGTCCTTCGTACAGCGATTGATAGCCTTCGGTTACCAATTGATCACCCACTTCGAGTCCGCTCATTACTTCTACAGTTTCGCCATAGATTTGTCCCACAGTGACTTCTCGTTTTTTGGCAACCAGTTTGTTGCCTTCTTTCACCGCCACAATAACGAATTTTCCTTTGTCGTCAGACTGCAGGGTGTTCAGCGGAATGGTCAATGCATTGTTTGCTGAATAGTCCTGGAGGCGAACAATGGCGTTTTGGTTGGGGCGCAAATCTTTATCGTTCGGCAGTTTGCCTTCGATGGTAAACGAGCGACTTAAGTTGTCGATGACCTTGCTGGCCACACTCACTTTGGTGTTGATCTCTTTGTTGTTGGCTTCGGGCAGAATCACTTTCATGCCGGTACCTACGTTGATTTTTTCGAGGTAATTTTCAGGCACCTGCACGGTTACTTTCAAGTTGCTGCTGTTCACGATGCGAATGCCCGTTGCTGCCATGGCGGCGGTTTGCGGGGAGAAGAACTCACCCACTTTTACGTTCACCCGGTCTACCACGCCGCTGATTTCAGCATATACATTGGCCATGCCCACTTGTTCGCGTGCCAGTTTGATATTGGCTTCGGCAGCCGCCAGTTGGCTCTTCAGCGCTTCGGCATTGGTTTTGGCATTCAGCACCTGTACTTCGGTGCCAATGTTTTGCTTCCAGAGATTTTGCTGGCGATCGTAGATACTTTGCGCCTGGTCAAGTTGTGCTTTCAGACCGGTGATCTGTTGTTCGGCCGCGGCGAGACTCTGACGGGCAATGGCATCGTCGAGGCGAAGCAACAATTGTCCCTTCTGCACGCGATCACCATTTTTTACAAGTACTGCTTTAACCTGGCCGCCGGCACCACGTGGCGACACATACACCACATTCATGGCATCCACCATACCCTGCAAATCGATCGAGTGATCGAATTTGCCTTTTTCGAGCGATACCAGTTTCACCAGTTTCGGCTTGGCCGGAATGGCATTGGGATCTTCTTTCAGGATTTCTTTTTCCAGTTTGGCGATATCAGTTATCAGTTTGGATTGCTGGTCTTTCAGTTTTTCCAACTGTGCTTTCTTCACAGCGATGGGATCTTTTTTATCACTGCAAGAGATTACCAGCAGTGAAAACAAAGCCATCGACAGCAATTTTATTTTCGTTTGCATATAAGCTATTATTTATCGTTATTGGTCGTTGAGAATTTTACCGGTTGCTTTCAGGTAGTCGATACGGGCAATGGTGGCATCGTAGAGACTGGAGAAAAAATTGGTTTGTGCTGTGCGCATTTCGGTTTGCGCAGTATTTATCTCGGTATTTGAACCGAGGCCTTGTTCGTATTTCTTCTTGGTTTGTTCGTACACTTTTTCAGCGAGCGCCACATTTTCTTTTTGTGCATCTACTGCGATCACGGCATCGCGCATTCTTTGCCAGGCGGCTGCCACATCATTGTCGATCTGCAATTTGGTGTTCTCGATATCGAGATCAATTTTCTGCACATTGAAGCGGGCCTGTTTGATTTGGGCATCTCTGCGGAAACCATCAAAAATCGGCACCGACAATCGTATGCCTACGGCACCCTGCTGGAACCAGTCGCCGCCACTTTTAAAGAAATCGAAACTGTTGCGTTGTGCATTGGTAAAGTATTGGCCAAATCCGCTTAAAGAAGGGAGATAGCTGTACTTGTAACGTTTCACGTTGTATTCGTTAAGTCGTTTGCCAATTTGCAATAACTGGAATTCGCGGCGATCGTCGTATCGGAAAGCAGTATCCAGGATATCCTTCTTTAACATGTCGCCGGTAAGGACATCGGATTGCACAATGCTGTCGCGCATCGGTATACCCATCAGCATTTTCAGGCCGAGAAAACCGGTATTGATCTGCGTGCGCAATTTGATGCTGTCGGTGCGAAGGTTGGTTAAAGTAACATTCACTTTGTCAACATCCAATTGTTCAGCAAACCCATTCTTATATATCTCACGGGTATCGTGGTACAATTTCTCAAACCGTACAATGTTTTCATGGTAGAGATTGAGTTGTTGATGGGCGATCAACAACTGGTAATATACTTTGTACACATTCACGGCCACCGTTTCTTCTGTGATCTCGGCAGCTTTACGGGCATAGTCCATCGAAGCTTCTCTTGCCTGGAGGCCCACGAATACCTGCCCGTCGAACAACACCTGGTTGAGCGTAGCACCTATTGTCGAGGTGTGCTGCACGCCAAACTTAATCGGAATATAAGTGCCGGGAGTGCCGCCAAAAAATTCTGCAGGTAAAAGCGAAACCGGTAGCTTGAGGTTATTGGTATAGTTCAGGCTTCCGTCTACCTGTGGCAAAGCACTGGCTGTTACTTCACGGTTCACCTGCTGTTGCAAGAGCACATCCTGCAAGGCTTTTTTAACCAGGATATTATTCTTTCGCGCAAAAGCAACTGCTTCTTTAGCGGTGAGTGCGTAGACGGCCGGTTGGCGGTCGGGCGTGGCATAGGCATTGCTTTGTGCCCGGGTGGTAGAGAATGCCAAAACGCACACGATAAACAGACTGGCCATTCGCCATCCGGGTATCGCCCAATGAATGTTCATATTAGTCAGATTTAGGTCTTTTGTCTTTGTTGTTGGTACTTTAAAATCAGTTCATAACCAGCAATCGTAACAATGCCGAAGAGAAAGTGCTCGAGTAGGATTCGCTCCATATCGGCCATCGACAGTTTGTGTTTGGTATAGAAGGCAGGCTCAAAACTGATGAGCATACTTTCTATCCGGTATTTGGCAATCACGTCTACATGTAGGTTGGGTCGGTACAGTCCTTCCTGGATGCCACGTCGAAGATTTTCCTGGATCATGCCCATTAAAAAATCATTCTTGTGTTTTTCCAACATCTGGAAGGCCAGGGGATGGTATTTTTTCAGGTCGAAAAGCACCGCCGGGTTCATAGCACTCAGGTGTTCATCAATCGCATCCATAGCCCGCATCAGTTCAGCAATGGCATCGCCGGCTTGTTGTTGGTCGCGCACGCAAATGGCCTGCGACTCCTCCATTTTTTGCTGCATCACGCCCATCACCAGCTCGTCTTTGTCGGCGAAATAGTGATAAATCGTTTTCTTGCTCACGCCGAGGGAACTGGCGATATCATCCATGCTTACGCTGCGGATGCCAAATTGCAGGAACAAATCCCGCGCTTTGATTAATATCCTATCCTTCTGATCTGGTTCCATGATTTCGAAGGGCGAAACTATGGAAACTTTTTACACAATAAAAGTTTCCATTAATGTTTTTTGACAAGCGGTAACTGGTCGGCTTTTTCGTTACCGCTGATTTAGGGTGTTTTCACGGGTGTAAAACACTGATTTTCAGCGCATTTTTTGAAACAATCGGCCTTCCCGTTGATTGCTCCGGTCAATGTTGTAGGTTTGATACATGGAAACCAAACCCATACAACCCGAAGGCTGGCGCTGGAAAAAAGTGTTTCAATATTTCCTACAAGGGGTATTGGTAATTGCACCGGTGGCCATCACCGCCTACCTGCTGTATTGGTTTATCAGCTCGATCGATAACCTGCTGCCCATTTTCCAGGTGAAAGACGAAACCGGGCGGATTATGACCCGCAACTACGGACTAGGATTTGTCATCATCATCATCACTTTTATTGTGGTGGGTTATTTGAGTTCGAATTTTATCACCAGTCGGCTTTTCAGCCTCTTCGACCGCTGGCTGGAACGCACGCCCGGTATCAAATTCATCTACTCTTCCATCAAAGATTTTTTTGAGGCCTTCGCCGGAAACAAAAGAAAATTCAACAAACCAGTGGCGGTTTCCCTGCTGCACGAAGAAGTGTACCAAATCGGTTTCATTACCGATGAAGACGCCAGTGAATTTGGTTTTAAAGATTATATCACGGTTTATATTCCCTTCTCCTACTCTTTCGCCGGACAAACCTATCTCGTTCCCCGACAACGCGCCAAACTGCTGGATCATATCAAGGCAGCCGATGCGCTTAAATATGTGGTATCAGGCGGCATTGCCGAACCCGACCACGACGAAGAATCGGGGGAGAAGTCCACCTAAGGACTGTTTAATATGTTTCGGTTATACATGACCGTTGTGTTACTCCTGGTAGCACAACCGGTTTTCTGCTGGGGATTCTTCGGCCATCGCCGCATCAATGAGTATGCTATCTACTTACTGCCGCCCGAGATGCTGGTCTTCTACAAACCGCGCCTGGCCTTTATCAGAGACCATGCCGTTGACCCTGATAAACGACGCTATATTCTCGCTGCCGAGGCTCCGAGGCACTATATCGACCTCGATCATTATGGTGCATATCCTTTTGACAGCCTGCCGCGCAATTGGGATTCGGCCGTGGCCCGCTATGGCGAAGACAGTCTGCAAGCGCATGGCATTGTGCCCTGGCGTATTCTGCAAATGACCGGCGCGCTGACCAGGGCCTTCCGCAACCGCGATGGCAAAGCCATTCTGAAAACATCCACCGACCTTGGTCACTATATTGCCGATGCGCACGTGCCGCTGCACACCAGTTCCAACCACAATGGCCAAAAGACCGGCCAGCACGGCATCCATGGATTCTGGGAAAGCCGCCTGCCCGAACTGCTGGCCGATGCCGAATGGGATTTTCTACTGGCGCGCGCCAGCTATATTCCCAATATGGAAGAACGGGTATGGCAAACGGTGTTGGAAAGTGCCGCCGCCGTTGATTCGGTATTGGCATTGGAACAGCAGTTGACAGCCAGTTTATCGCCCGATGCAAAATATGCTTTCGAGTGGCGTAACCAGCAAGTAGTGAAACAGTACTCGTCGGGTTTCTCGCGCAAATACAATTCGATTTTACGGGGGATGGTGGAGCGCCGGATGCAACAGGCCATGGTGATGGTTGCCAGTACCTGGAATACGGCCTGGGTCAACGCGGGACAACCAGACCTGCACAATCTCGACGCCCGATTGCCGGCCACCGATACCCTGCTGCTCGACAGCCTGCTGCTGCATCGTCGTAAAATCATCACAAAAGCTAAAACCTGCGATTAGGCGGGTGCTTTGCCTTTTTTTCAGGAACTTGCGGCAACCAAAAGTTGATACCTGATGCACAATTTCAATTCTGGTCCGTCGATCCTGCCCAAAGAGGTTTTTCAACAGGCCAGTGAAGCCGTTTTAAACTATAACAACAGCTCCCTGTCCATTCTCGAAATCGGTCACCGCACACCGATGTTCGAATCGATTCTGCACGAAGCACAATCATTGGTGAAGGAACTGATGGCACTCGACAACAACAAACAGGTATTGTTTTTACACGGTGGCGCTTCCACCCAGTTCTTTCAGATACCCATGAACCTGCTCGATGAAAAAGCCATGGCCGCTTATCTCGACTGCGGCACCTGGGGTACCAAGGCCATAAAAGAAGCCAAACTTTTTGGCAAGGTCGATGTGGTAGCAAGTTCGAAAGACCGGAACTATTCGTATATACCCAAGGACTACCAGGTTCCGGATAATGCTGTCTATTTTCACTATACCACCAACAATACGATTGAAGGCACACAAATGCATGCGATTCCGGAAACCAATGTGCCCTTGGTAGCCGACATGAGCAGTGATATATTGAGTATGTCGCTCGATTTCAATCGCTTTTCACTCATCTACGCCGGCGCGCAGAAAAATATTGGCGCCGCGGGTGTGAACATTGTTATTGTAGATGAAGCAATGCTGGGCAAAGTGAGCCGGCCACTGCCGTCGATGATGGACTACCGCGAACACATTAAAAACGGATCCATGCTCAATACCCCACCGGTATTTGCGGTATTTGTTTGCATGCTGACCCTGCGCTGGTTGAAAGCAAAAGGCGGAATCGCCGGTATGGAAGGCATCAACCGAAAAAAAGCTGCATTGGTTTATGATACGCTCGACAGCCTGCCACTATTCCAGGCACCTGTTGCCAAAGAAGATCGAAGCCTGATGAATGTGGTGTTCAGGATCGACGACCCGGTGCTGGAAAAAGAATTCCAGCAGATTTGTCGCGATAATAATATGTATGGCTTTACCGGTCACCGCTCAGTAGGCGGCTTCCGCCTCAGTTTATACAATGCGTTGCCATATGAAAGCGTCGTCGCTGTAACCGATTTGATGAAAGATTTTGCAAAAAAGAAAGGATAAATAATGTCAGTCATTCAACCCTTCCGGGCCTTACGTCCAGCCCCCGGCAAAGCAGCCGCAGTAGCTTCTCCGCCCTACGATGTGCTCAATTCGGCCGAAGCAGCCGAGCAGGCAGCGGGCAATCCGCAGAGTTTTCTGCGCATTACCAAAGCAGAAATTGACCTGCCTGGTATTTCGGATATACATACCCGTGAGGTGTATGAAAAAGCAAAAGCAAACCTGTTGTCGTTTCGCGAAAAAGGCGACTTGCTGCGGGAAGAAAAACCGGCTTATTATATTTATGAGTTGATCATGAATGGCCGGTCGCAGACGGGTTTGGTTGCGGTGTCGTCGATCGATGATTACGAAAACGACGTGATCAAGAAACACGAATTTACCCGGCCTGAGAAAGAGCAAGACCGGATCAATCATATCAAAACCACCGGCGCGCAAACAGGAAATGTTTTTCTCGCTTATCGCGATGTGCCGGCGATGAATGATTTGGTGCATACCGTGCAATCCAGAAAAGCACTTTATGATTTTGTGGCTGCCGATGGCATTCATCACCGCGTTTGGCTGGTCGATAGTCAGCAAGAGATCGATAGCATCAGCCAAATTTTCAAAACAGCCGTACCGTTTACCTATATCGCCGATGGTCACCACCGCGCGGCATCGGCGGCCAAAGTGCGCCGCGCGCTGCCTGCCGGCTATCACAACAACGCCAATTATTTTCTTACGACGCTGTTTCCCGCCAGCCAGTTGCACATCATGGACTATAACCGCGTGGTGAAAGACTTGAATGGCTTGTCGGCCGAAGATTTTCTCCGCGCCTTGTACGAAGATTTTGATGTGGAAAGAATGCCTTCTTCATTTTCACCCACCGCTCCCCATGAATTTGGCATGTATCTCGGCCATCAATGGTATAAATTGATTACCAAAGAGGGTCGCTATACCCATGACCCCATCGGTGTACTGGACGTAACGATATTGTCGAACCTGGTGTTGGATCGGATCTTGGGTATCGCCGACCAGCGCACCGACAAGCGAATTGATTTTGTGGGTGGCATCCGCGGACTGCATGAACTGGAAAAAAGAGTGAATAGTGGTGAAATGGCCGTTGCTTTCAGTTTGCACCCCGTGAGCATTGAACAATTGTTCGATATTGCAGACAGTGGTAATATTATGCCACCCAAGAGCACCTGGTTTGAACCCAAGTTGCGCGACGGGCTGCTCACTCACCTGATTTATGAATAAATACTCCGTATGAAAAAGATCTTTCTGTTTGCCGGCATCGTGTTTTCGTTTACTGCTTTTGGGCAAATTGATTCCAACTCGCTGCGTACTCAGGCGAAAACATATATGCAAACCGGCGACTACGCCAATGCGACCCTGGTACTGAACAAAGCTATACAGCAGGCGCCCAATGATGTGGATTTGCAGAACGATCTTATTTTCAATTATTATCTCGCGGGCAATTATGCAAAAGCCATCGAGATGGGTAAAAGACTAACCACGGTTTCAATGGCCGATGTACGCAGCTACCAGTTGCTGGGCATGAGTTATCGTGCCATCGAAGAATTGAAAGATGCAGAGAAATTGTATAAAACAGGCATCGAAAAATTTCCAACCAGTGGTGTTTTATACAATGAATACGGTGAATTTTTATGGCAGAAAAAAAAGCTGGAAGATGCCATCGCACAGTGGCAAAAAGGCATTGCAGCCGATCCCAATTATTCGGGCAACTATTACAATGCAGCCAAGTACTATTATGTAAGCACTGATAAAATCTGGGCGCTTATTTATGGAGAGCTGTTTCTGAACCTGGAAAGTTATAGTCGTCGCACGCCAGAAATGAAAGAGTTGTTACTGGACGCCTATAAAAAGTATTACACCAATATGCAGGCTTTAAAAACACCAGACTCAAACAATGGCTTTGAAAAAAGTTTTGCAGCGCTGCTGAATAAACATGCCGCCACCGTTAGTGATGGGGTGACTGCGGCAAGTCTTACCAAACTGCGCACCAAGATCATACTCGACTGGTTTGAGAAAGAGCCGGTTAAATACCCCTTCCGGCTTTTTGATTACCAGCGGCAACTACTGAAAGCTGGCTACTTCGATGCCTATAACCAGTGGATTTTCGGGGCTGCACAAAACCTGACCGATTTCCAGAAATGGACCCAGGAAAACCAGAAAGTGTACGACGACTTTATCGCCTTCCAGCGGGGCCGGGTTTTCAAAGTACCGAGTGGTCAGTTGTATAAATAAGAATAATTAATTGAATTTCAGGTAATTAATTAACAGGAAGTTTTCTTTAGTTTATAATAATGTTTAAACATTAATAAATATCTTTGCCGCTCAAAATAAACAAAACGATGAAAAAATTAGTGATCGTTGGAGCGGCTCTTGCCTTCGTAGCCAGCGCCTGTAACAATGGAACCCATTCAGAAGAAGCGAAAACAACCGAAAAGCAGGAAGCAGCCGTCGCCTCCGGTGCCAGTTACAGCATCGACACCGCTGCCAGCAAAGTGGAATGGACCGGTACCAAACCTGTTGGCGCCCACCATGGCACCTTGAAAATCAGCGAGGGCAGCTTTAGTGCAGAAGCCGGCAACCTGACAGCCGGTGCATTCACCATCGATATCAACTCTTTGAACAACCTCGATATGAAAGCAGGTGATGGCAAAGAGAAGTTGGAAGGCCACTTGAAGAGTCCCGATTTTTTTGACGCAGCAAAATATCCAACGGCAAAATTTGTGATCACATCGGTGAGTCCCTTGAGCGATAGTACCGGTACGCACCAGATCAACGGCAACCTGACCTTGAAAGACAGCACCAAGAATGTTAGCTTCCCCGCTAAAATCAGCATTGCTGACAATGCAGTAAAAGCAACCGCCGATTTCTCTATCGACCGCACCCAATGGGGTCTATTCTATGGCAACGACAAAAGCCTGGGTGATAAATTTATTCGTCCCGAGGTAGACATTAAACTGGATATTTCTGCCGTCCAGAAATAGTAGTAATTAAAATAACAACCGAGTTATTAAAAATCAAAAGGGAACGCTCCCTTTTGATTTTTGTGTTTATAGACCTACTTGCCCCCTACCGCAAACTTCTCTATATTTGGTCATCATCATTTCCGATTGCCATGCAGCAACCCCGCCGATTGTTTGATTGCCTCCCCCTGCTAATGCAGCGCCAGCCCGATAATGTGCTGTTGGCGGGTAAAGAAAATGGACAATGGATCACCCATAGTGTGCGGGAAGTTAAAGATACCGCCGAACGATTGGCTGCTGGTCTTCTACAAGCGGGCATCAGCAAAAACGACGGCACAGCAGAAGGGCGCGATAAGATTGCCATCATTTGCAAAAACCGGCCTGAATGGATGATCATTGATCTTGCGGTGCAGCAAATTGGTGCTATTCTCACACCCGTTTATCCGACCATAGGCGACCCTGAATTGGTTTTTGTGTTGAACGACGCCAAAGCGAAGGCCATTTTTGTGAACGACAAAGACTTGTACCAAAAAGTCAAAAACCTGCAGGCCCAGATTCCAACGCTCACTAAAATTTATTCGATTGAACCGGTAGAAGGCTGTTCGCATTGGAAAGAGTTGTTGGCTTCGCCGGATGACCCCGCCATTGACCGGGTGCGTACCATCGCCGCAGGCATCGAAAACAGCGACCTCGCTACTATTATCTATACGTCCGGCACCACCGGCAATCCAAAGGGCGTGATGTTGTCGCACAATAATATTCTCAGCAATGTGCTGAGTGGCATTGATTGTGTGTTTCATGATATTGGCGTCAGCGGACAAAAATCTCTCAGCTTTCTGCCGCTGAACCATATTTTCGAACGCATGGTTACCTATGTGTATCTATTCTCCGGCACCAGCATCTACTATGCAGAAAGCCTCGATACCATTGGTGAAAACCTGAAAGAAGTACAGCCCACGCTTTTCACCACGGTTCCGCGTTTACTCGAGAAAGTGTATGAACGCATTATGTCGAAAGGGTATGAACAAACCGGTTTGAAGAAAAAATTATTTTTCTGGGCACATGCATTGGCTGAGCAGTTTGAATTAAAAGGAAAATCGCCCTGGTATCAGTTGCAACTGAAGTTGGCCAATAAGCTCATCTTCAGCAAATGGCGGGAAGGCCTCGGCGGCAATGTGCGAGCGATTGTAACCGGCGGCGCCGCCTGCCAGGTTCGATTGATTCGCATTTTTACGGCCGCAGGTATTCCTATTCTCGAAGGCTATGGCTTAACGGAAACCTCCCCGGTGATTGGTGTAAACCGCTATCCGATTGAGGACCGCTATTTTGGTACGGTTGGACCGTTGCTAGATGGCGTTCAGGTAAGAATCGCCGAAGACGGAGAGATCCTTTGCAAAGGCCCAAATGTGATGATGGGTTATTACAAAAGACCCGATGTTACGGCCGATGTTTTAAAAGATGGCTGGTTCTATACAGGTGATATCGGCACCATGGTTGATTCAAAATTTCTCAAAATCACCGATCGGAAAAAAGAAATGTTCAAAACGAGCGGCGGTAAATATGTAGCACCCCTGCCCATTGAAAACAAACTGAAAGAATCATTGTACATCGAACAGGCGATGGTAATTGGTGCCGATAAAAAATTTGCAGCAGCTTTGATTGTACCGGCATTTGCGCGGCTGAAAGACTGGTGCAAACAGCAGGGTATTGATACCAGCAATGTGCAGGCCATGATTGGTCATCCGAAAGTATTGGAACTGTACAAGGGACTGGTAGATGGCTTCAACCCCCAATTCAATCACGTAGAGCAGGTAAAGAAATTTGCCTTGTTGCCCACCGACTGGGGCATAGATTCTGGTGAACTAACGCCCAAAATGAGCCTCCGCCGAAAAGTAATCATGGAAAAATACGGCAAGGAAATAGAGAACATCTATGCCTGATCTTCGATCTTCTTGATACCACTATCGGTTATCTGTATGCGCTTTTGTTTGAACAGGTTGCCGATGGCCATTTTGAATGCTTTTTTGCTGATGCCAAAAAAACCATAAATATCGTCTGGATCTGACTTATCGTGATAAGGCAGGAAACCGCCATGCGCTTCGAGCAGTTCGAGAATTTTTCCGGCATCGCCACCAATACGGGTATGTCCCTGGGTGCCCAATACCAGGTCGATCTTATTCTCCGGCCTGATCGCTTTGATAAACCCTTTCATGCGATCGCCCACCTGGATATTTCTAAAAATATCACTGAAATGCAATACCCCGGTGTGCTTGCCATTGATGATCATGGTGTAACCGATATCCGTTCGGCGATAGGTGATAAGATCCACCTCTTCTTTTTCTTTCACCGTTAGCGGGTCGTTATGCAGAAATGGTTCAATCTTTTCACTGGCAGCCACACGACCGGTGCGTTCGTCCACATAAATGCGAACAATATAAATACCACCTACCCGCATCGGCATACGCATCTGCGACTTGGGTACAAAAATATCTTTCATCAATCCCCAATCGAGAAAAGCGCCGAGGTTGGTTACGGTCACTGCACGCAAGGGAACAATCTCACCTACCCTGCCCAATGGTTGCTGCGTGGTGGCAATTAACCGGTCTTCTGAATCATGGTACAAAAACACCGGAATTTTTTCGCCGACTTTCAAGCCAGCCGGCACAAATCGTTTCGGCAAAAGAATGCCTTCGCCACCGTCGTTTAGGTAGACACCAATTGAAGTTTCGCGTATCACCTCAAGGGTGTTGATATCGCCAATATGAAGGGGGATAGCTGCCGGCATCGGGCAAAGTTACGGTATTAAACAGCCTTGCCGGAAACCGTGTTGGCGCCATTTTTTAAAGAAGCCGCTGCTGCATTGAACCAGGGGGCAGCAAAGTTCCTTTCGCGCCGGCTGAGTTGCGACTTTTCGGCCAGCATATCGCGCAGCAATTTCTCTGCTTCTGCCTGCCGTCCCTGCCGAAGGAGGAATTGTCCGTATTGGTACCGTGCTTCAAAATTGGAAAACCGCGCACGCATCAGGTTGAATTCCTTTTCTGCTTTTTCGGGTGAACCAATGATCTCCAGCGACTGGGCGTAAATGATATGCTGCCTCGACCGGGCAAACTGCGGCAACTGGTACACTTTAGCAACCAGCGGCGGAATCAATTCCCATTCACCCACTTTTTGATAGGCCATGATCAGCGCCAGGATCACGTGTTCGTTTTCTGCAAAAACACCTTGCAGACAGTCTTCATAAATCGCAATGGCTTTCTCCGTTTGGCCATTGTCGAGATAGGCATCGGCCAGTAGCACTTTGTTCTGAAAGGTATCCGCAAACCGAAGGCGCTCTTCCATTTTTCGAATACTGCCGCCGGGATTTACAACGGTCGATAGTCCGCGCTGCACTTGCTGCACTTCATTGCCCGTCAGTATCTCCGAGAAAAAATAGATAAGACAACCGATATAAGGCAGAAAAACAATAATCCACAACCATTTTTGGGTTTGACCCCGTTTGATACAATGCAAGGCACAAATCGCCTGCAGTATAATACTACCGAAGTAGAAGTAGGGGCTGTAGAAAAACATAGACAAGTTGGTTGGCCAAAATACGAAGCCAACCGCTATTTTGCAAGTACCCGCCGATTTATTAGGACCGTTTCTTGCTTACGACAGTTCGGCGAATGTCAGTTCGGCATTGTAGAATCAATTACACAGGCGATGCTCGTTTTCGCTCGTCCCGTTTCGGTATGTTTGCCTACATTCAACCCTTATACTGGCCCGATGATTCTGATAGTAGACGACAAGAAGGAAAATACGTTTAGCCTGAAAACATTATTGGAGATTCATCACTTCAGGGTAGACACAGCGGGGTCGGGCGAAGAAGCGCTGAAGAAAATTCTTAAGAACGCCTATTTTCTAATCATTCTCGACGTACAGATGCCTGGCATGGATGGCTTTGAAGTTGCTGAAGCCATCTCAGGTTTCAGCAAGGCCAAAGACATACCCATTATCTTTTTGTCGGCCGTTAACACCGATAAAAAATTCATCACCCGCGGTTACCAATCGGGCGGCATCGACTATGTTGCCAAACCTTTCGACCCAGATTTGTTGTTGCTGAAAGTAAAGACTTTCTACAAACTCTATTCGCAAAGAAAAGAGCTCGACGATATCCAGGTATCATTAAAAGAAGAAATCGATTATCGTAAGAAAGCAGAAGACCGCTTGCAGGAATCGTACGAAGAACTGCGCAGTATTCTCGAATCGATTCCACAGATTGCGTTTACCGCATCCTTGACCGGGCAACTGGAATATGTAAACCAGCATTGGTTGGAATTTGCCAGCGATCGCCACCAGTTTCCGGAAACGCATGCCGATGATATACCCGCAGCAACTACTTTGCAACAAGCCATTGACAGTGGCGAAAAATTAACCACCGAAGTTCGGATCAAAGAAAGACAAACGGGCAGTTTTCGGTATCACCAACTCACCATCACGCCCGTACGAAAAGACCGGCGCATTGTAAAATGGGTGGGTGTGTTTACTGATACACATACCCAACGCATGACCAACCAACTCCTCGAAACCATGGTGGTAGAGCGCACCACTGAATTGCAAACGGCTAATATCCAACTGGCCGCGCGCAACAATGAATTGGAGCAGTTTGCTTTTGTTACTTCTCATGACCTGAATGAACCGCTTCGAAAAATAAAAGTATTTGTCGACCTGCTACGCACCCGCTTCCTGGCTGATAACCCCGAAGCATTATCTTATATAGAAAAGATCACCCGTTCGTCGGTTCGAATGAGCGAACTGATCGAAGACCTTACCCAGTATTCGAAACTTGATATTGCCGACGTTTCGGTTCCCATCCATCTCAACGAAATATTGGAAGAGATTTTGTCTGACCTGGAATTGATCATCAAAGAAAAAAATGCCCGTATTCACATCGATCCGCTACCCGCTTTAAAAGGTATTCCGGGACAGATTCGCCTGGTGTTTCAAAACCTGGTAAGCAACGCCTTAAAATTTGTACAACCAGGCGTGCCGCCGGTAATTACCATTAAGGCTACTACGGTGGCCGACCTGCAAGCCGATGTAGAAACCGAAGGCGGGAAGTTTACCCGGATCACGGTAACCGACAACGGTATTGGATTTGATGAAAAATACCTGCCGCGAATTTTCGCCGTGTTTCAGCGATTGCATACCAAAGACAAGTATGACGGAAGCGGCATTGGCCTTTCGATTGTCAAGAAAATCATTGAAAAGCACCAGGGTTACGTAACAGCGAGGAGCGTAGAAGGGAAAGGCAGTAGTTTTATCGTATTTCTTCCACTTAGTATAGAAAATAAACAGGCCTGATGGAAAGCAAAACTGGTTTTCTCCACAGCAAAGAAACAGCCCGCTTTAAACGCAATCTTATCATCGGATTCTCCATTTCATTTGCGTTGTTGATCATCAGTTCGGTGGCTTCTTATGTGAGCATTGAGACCTTGATCAACCGGGCAGGAATGGTTGATCATACGAACAATGTGATTATAAAAACGGAGCGGGTCATCAGCACGCTCAAAGATGCAGAAGCAGCGCAGCGTGGTTTTCTGATGACCGGTCGCGATCAATTTCTCCTGCCTTTTAACGGCACGGCTGAAACAGTGCGCAAAGACCTCGAAGACCTGCGGCAAATTACGATCGACAATCCTATTCAAACCGAGCGCATAGACGACCTCGATAAAAAAACAAAACTTCGGTTTATTCAATTACAGAACCTCGTCACGAAAAAACGGGGTGGTGCCGACATCACGGTTGAAGAACTCGAAGCAGGCCGCCAGAACATGGATGACATCCGCCATATTATTAATACGATGACGCAAACCGAACGGCGGTTATTGGATGAAAGGACCCAACAAATGACCAATATGGCCAGTTACACACCGATGGTGATAATTGTAACCGCCGTGTTGTCGCTGGTAATCATCTTGGTCTCCTTTCTACGAATCACGCGCGATCACGAAAACCGGGTTCGGTTACAGGAAGAACTGGAAGAAAAAGACAGAGACATTAGCCGCCGAATTGAGCTTATACGCAGCGTGGCTGGTAAAATTGCCGAAGGCGACTATTCTATTCGTACGTCAGACAACGACAACGACGGGCTTGGTTCTCTCGCTTCTGCGTTGAATCGAATGGCGTCTTCCTTGGAACAATCGTTCAATCAATTGGCTGACAAAGAATGGCAACAAAGCGGTATTGCGGCCCTTGGGGAGGTAATGTCGGGCGAGAAAGAATTGTCACAGTTATCGAAAGATGCCCTCGACTATATCGCCAACTATACAAACAGTCATGTTGGTGCGTTTTACATTAACAACACCGGCAAAGGTTTTAAACTGGAAGCAGGTTTTGGGCTAACGGATGGCAATCAACCTGTGTATATTGAGCCGGGAGATGGATTTGCCGGACAAGCCATACACGCAAAACAAAGAAGCATATTAAAAGACATTCCGGGCAACAGCATCCGTTTGAATTATAGCGCCGGACAATTGAAGCCCACTGAATTGATTGCATTGCCCATCCGGTTCGAAAACCAGGTAGTGGGCCTGATTGAATTGGGCAGTCTGCAAGCATATACCGGTAACGCGATCAACTGGCTGGATGCCATTGCTGAACAAGTCGGCACGTCTATTATAACGGCCATCAATCGCAGACAGCTACAGGCCTTGTTGCAAGAAACACAATCACAGGCAGAAGAACTGAAAATGCAGCAGTCGGCGCTGGAAGCCATCAATGCAGAATTGGAAATAAAAACAGAAAGGCTACAAGCTTCAGAAGAAGAACTAAGAGTACAACAGGAAGAGCTGATGCAGGCCAACCAGGAACTGGAAGAAAGAAGTGCTGCATTGGAAGAGAAAAACTTGTTGATCAACGAAAGAAATCTTGAGATACAACAGAAGGCAGAAGAGTTGACATTAATTTCCCGCTATAAATCGGAGTTCCTGGCAAACATGTCGCACGAATTGCGCACGCCCCTGAACTCCATTCTATTACTCTCCCGCTTGTTGGCAGAAAACAACGAGAACCGTCTTAACAGCGACCAGGTTGAATATGCACAGGTAATCCAGGGTAGCGGACAAGGGCTCTTACTACTCATCAATGATATACTCGACCTGTCGAAAATTGAAGCCGGCAAAATGACGCTTGAATTCAGCGATGTGAATATTGCTGAACTGCTACAGGAAAACCAACGCATGTTTCAACATTTGGCGGCCGACAAAGGCTTAACATTTGCGTTGAAAACCGACAAAGACATTCCGACGCACCTGCATACCGACCGTTTGCGACTTGACCAGGTACTTAGAAATCTTTTGTCCAATGCATTGAAGTTTACAGAACAAGGAGCCGTAACCCTGGAAGTGTCGGCGCCACAGAAAGGGTTCTTGCGTTTTACAGTAACAGATACCGGCATTGGCATTCCGGCCGACAAACAACAAATGGTGTTCGAAGCATTTCAACAGGCCGATGGCTCTACGCGAAGAAAATATGGTGGCACAGGATTGGGATTGTCGATTACAAGAGAATTGGTAAAACTGCTCGGCGGTCAGATAACACTAAAAAGCGAGCCGGGCAAGGGAAGTCAGTTCTCCGTCGTATTGCCGATGGATCAAAAGTCTGCAGACCAGTGGCCTGCAGCAGAAACCGAGGCAAGACAGGTAAGAGAAACAAGTTTGGCTACCCTGGTCAACAGTCCGTCTTCGACTTCGATCCCTGTAATCATCCCGGAAAATATTCCCGACGATCGTTTGTCAATGTCGGCAGGTGATAAATCAATTGTTATTGTTGAAGATGATATTGGTTTCGCAAAAGCGCTGGTAACCTTGATTCGGCAGCGAGGCTATAAAGCCATTGTAACTGTTCGTGGCGATGAAGCGGTTGATTTGGTGAACCGGTATCAACCAACCGGCGTTTTGCTGGATATTGAACTACCGGTGAAGAACGGCTGGCAGGTGATGGAAGAATTGAAATCAAACCCCCGCACCCGACATATACCGGTGCATATCATGTCGAGCCACGAAGCCAAAAACAAAAGCTTGTTACATGGTGCGGTTGATTTTCTCAATAAGCCACTGGCCATGGATCAACTGAATGAAGTGTTCCGCAAGATTGAATACATCGTTGAAAACAAACCGCAGAAGGTATTGATCGTTGAAGAAAACAGCAAGCATGCAAAGGCGCTTGCCTATTACCTCGAAACATTCGACATCAATACAGAAATAAAGAACGACCTGCCATCGGGCATACACGCTTTGCATGCAGAAGCCGTCAATTGTGTGATCCTGGACATGGGGATACCAGGTCAATACGCCTATGATAGCCTTGAGAAAGTGAAAGCCAGCCCCCGCCTCGAAAACATACCCATCATTATCTTTACCGGGCGCAGCTTGTCGAAGACCGAAGAGATGCGTATCAAACAATACGCCGATTCCATTGTCGTGAAAACAGCCCACTCCTATCACCGCATCTTGGATGAAGTATCGTTGTTTTTACACCTGGTGACGACGCAACGCAAAGAAACCGATCCGATACCGACACGTCGACTAGGCGCGCTCAAAGATGTGCTGGCAGGCAAAACGGCGTTGGTTGCCGACGACGACGTGCGAAATATTTTTTCGCTGACGAAAACGCTCGAAAGCCTCGGCATGAAAGTGCTTGCGGCCATTGATGGTAAAGAAGCTGTACAAACGATTAACGAGCAAATGGTTGATGTGGTGTTGATGGATATGATGATGCCAGAAATGGATGGCTATGAAAGCATCCGGCAAATCAGGGAGAACCAGCGGTTCAGGCGTTTGCCCATTATTGCAGTTACTGCCAAAGCGATGACGGGCGACCGGGAGAAATGTATAGCCGCAGGCGCATCTGATTATATCACCAAGCCCGTGGATATCGACCAGTTGCTGAGTCTCTTACGGGTATGGTTATACGAAAATAGTTGACCCCATTGTTAACCAGTTCTGATGACGATGGAAACGAATTTCGCTGATGAAGAAATTGGTCTGTTACTGACAGATATTGTTGACCGGTATGGCTATGATTTTACCGGCTATACCATGGCCTCGTTGAAGCGGCGCATAGCACGATTTTTCATCATCAAAAAATTCCCCAGCTTTGCTGAATTGCGATATGCCCTGCTAAACGCCGACAGTCTCTTCAACGAATTTGTAGAGGAGATAACGGTGAATGCAACCGAAATGTTTCGTGATCCGCTTTTTTACAAAGCACTCGTTAATGAAGTATTCCCCGTATTGCGTACCAAACCCTTTATCCGTATCTGGCATGCCGGCTGCTCTACCGGCGAAGAAGTGTATTCAATGGCCATTTTGCTGGATGAAGCTGGATTGTTGTCGAAGTCCCTGCTATACGCGACCGACCTAAATCCCGGCGCGTTGGAGACCTTGCAAAAAGGCATTTATCCCCTCGATCATTTCCGCCAATATGCAGAAAACTACTCGCAGGCCGGCGGCAATCAAGGTTTTTCAAACTATTACACTGCGCGTTATGGGTTCGCCAAGTTTGATGAGCGACTGCAACAACGTATGGTTGTATCCACCCATAACCTGGTTTCAGATAGCAGCTTTAATGCCTTCCAATTGATTATTTGTAGAAACGTATTGATCTATTTCGACAAAGAACTGCAAAGCAGGGTGTTGTCACTATTCACCGACAGTCTTGAGCCTTTGGGTTACCTGGCGCTGGGCGCCAAAGAAAGTCTTCGTTTCAGCGGGGTTGAAAATTCATTTACACCACTAAGCATTCGCGAAAAAATATGGAAGAAAATCGCGTAAACCTGTTGTTGATTGCCGGCTCTGCGGGGGCATTGGATGCACTATTAAAAATATTGTCGCAACTGCATGCGTTGCCGGCTGCACCCATCGTCATCATATTGCATCGCAAAGCCGAGAACCAAGCCTTACTTATCGACCTATTGGGTGCGCGTTCACCGATACCGGTTAAAGAGGCCGATGAAAAAGAAATCCCCCTGGCGGGTCATTTATATGTGGCACCAGCCGACTATCACCTGCTCTTTGAAGCGGATGGCAGTTTCTCCTTGGATGCTTCTGAAAAAGTGAATTATAGTCGCCCGAGCATCGATGTAAGTTTTTCTTCGGCCGCCGATGTGTATTGCCAAGGGCTCGCCTGCATTTTATTATCAGGCGCCAACAACGATGGCACCGAAGGGATGCGCCGGGCAAAAGCCAAGGGCGCAATCTGTATTGCGCAATCGCCTGCTACGGCCGAAGTTCCGTTCATGCCCGAACAGGCCATTAAAGAACTAAGTTTACAGCAGGTATATTCGCCAGCACAAATCAGTCAGTTTATCAATCAATTGTAAAATATGGCTTATCGTCTTTTGTTGTTGTTATTGGTTGTTTCGTTGCAAAGCAAGGCTGCCATTGTAGACACCCTCGATACCTATAGCAACAAGATGAAAAAAACCATTAAAGCCGTGGTCATTCGTCCGGAGAATCCAACTGGGGCTGCCATGCCGGTATTGTACCTGTTGCATGGCTATAGCGACAACTATGCAGGTTGGATAAGCAAGGTAAAAGACTTGGGCAAAGGCGCCGATCTATACGGCATGCTGATCGTTTGCCCCGATGGCGGTTTTAGCAGTTGGTACTGGGACAGCCCCATTGACCCGGCCAATCAATACGAAACCTATATTACAGAAGAACTCATTCCCTTTATCGATAAAAAGTTTAAGACCATTGCAGACAGAAAAGGTCGCGCTATTACCGGCCTGAGCATGGGTGGGCATGGTGCTTTGTACCTGGCCATTCGTCACCAGCAGTTGTTTGGTGCTGCCGGCAGCATGAGCGGCGGGGTCGACATCAGACCTTTCCCACTGAATTGGGATATGGCTAAAAGGCTGGGAGCATACGCCGAGCAACCCGAACGATGGGAGAAATCGACCGTGATTAACCAGTTATACCTACTTACACCCGGTGCGCTGGCCTTGATCATTGACTGTGGCACCAGTGATTTTTTCTATGGGGTCAATGAAGAGCTGCATCGCCAATTGTTGTACCGAAATATTCCGCACGATTATATCTCGCGGCCTGGTATGCATGAGTGGAAGTACTGGGGCAATGCAATTTGGTACCAGTTGTTGTTTTTTGACCGGTATTTTCATCCGGGCTACTAAAGCGAACCAGGGTCAAGCTACACAGTACAGACCAATTCACTGCTCAAATGAGCGTATATTCAGGGTGTTATGAAACACCTGTTAGCTGCCATCATTGGCCTGATCTTTCTATATAAAGCAGGCGCACAACCGAAAGACGTCGACTTGCAACACAGTATCTGGAAAGCCAAATGGATAACGCCGCCTGGTATCAACCTGCAGGGCTACCTGGTTTTCCATGCGCGCACAAAAATTAACCTGGCGGAAAAGCCGTCGAAGTTTATGGTGCATGTATCGGCCGACAATCGCTATAAATTATATGTGAACGGTCAGTTTGTTTCGTTGGGCCCCGGACGAAGCGATCCCCGGCATTGGTATTATGAAACAGTTGATCTTGCGCCATTTTTAACAGCGGGCGATAATAGTATTGCTGCCCTGGTTTGGAATTTCGGCGACCAAAAACCGGTGGCGCAAATGAGCCGGATGACCGGTTTCGTATTGCAGGCCGGCGAAGCGGCAGATGCACGTGTTAACACAGGCAGCAATTGGAAAACCCTGGTTAATACGGCTTACAGCGCTTTGGCGCCCGAACTTGTTTACTCGTATTATGTAGCCGGGCCGGGAGAAAAAATCAACTATCGGGATATGCCGCCGGGTTGGGAGCAAACCAGTTACGATGACAGTGGCTGGAAGCCGGCGCAAACGGTGAGTAATGCGGTGCCCAAAGGTGTTTTCGACTGGTCTGATACCTGGATGTTATACCCTTCACCCATACCGGCCGTGGAAATCAAAAAGCAGCTATACGGCACCGTTAGACAATCAGGTGCCGGCGTAAACAGCAGCAACCTGATTAGCCAGCAATCGCCTACGATCATTGCAGCACATACAAAAACAAAAATACTGGTTGATCAGGGCTTTTACACCAATGCCTATCCCGTTGTACAATGGACAGGCGGAAAAAATGCTGTCATCTCTTTGTCTTATGCTGAATCGCTGTACACCAAAGATGGTCCCGACAATAACTGGCGCGCGCAAACACGCAAAGGGAATCGAAACGAGGTAGAAGGAAAAAGATTTGTGGGTGTAAAAGATGAGTTGATTGCGGGCGGCGGAAAAGCAGAACGATTCGAGTCTTTGTCGTACCGCACTTTCCGCTACGTGCTGCTCAATATCGAAACGCAGGAGGAAGCACTTCAGATTGACTCTTTTTACAACAAATTCACCGGCTATCCATTTACGCTCCAGGCGCATGTTGAAACCGGCGATACGCTACACCAGAAAATGATGGAAATCGGCTGGCGAACCGCAAGGTCCTGTGCCGTCGAAACCTATATGGACTGCCCCTATTATGAGCAATTGCAGTACATGGGCGATGCGCGCATCCAGGCCATGATTTCACTGTACAATACAACCGATGACCGCTTGGTCAGAAATTGTTTGCGTCAACTTGATTGGAGTAGAATGGCCGAAGGTATTACCCTTAGTCGGTACCCAACGGGATTAGACCAGCAAATACCCAGTTTCTCGCTTTGGTGGATTGGTGCGATTCACGACTATTGGCTGTATCGCGACGACCCTGCTTTTGTCAAGTCTTTATTGCCGGGCATCAGGCAGGTATTGTCATTTTATAAAAACTATCAACTGCCCGATGGCCGTGTACAAAATGCACCGTATTGGATGTTTACCGATTGGACTTCGGCGCCGGGATGGAGTGGTGGGGTGGCACCGCTCGGCAGCGACCATTGCTCGGCTACCATCGACTTTACCTTGTTGTATGCTTACCAATTGGCTGCATCGCTCGAAGACAGCCTCGGCGTCCCTGCCTTGGCTTCGGGTTACAAACAGGAAGCGGCGCGACTCAAGGCAGCACTGCGTAAGAACTATTGGGATGCCGGCAAAAAATGGTATGCTGATGATATTGAACACAAATACTATTCACAACACACCAATACCCTGTCGATACTAACGGGCATCAATAGCCGACAGGAAGATATTGACCTCGGTAAGCGACTGGACAAAGACAGCAGTCTCGCACAGGCGACCATTTATTTTCTTTATTATGTGAACCAGGCCCTGAACAAAGCTGGCCGCGGCAACGAATACCTCGATCAACTTGGCATCTGGAAAAAAGACCTGGAACTGGGATTGACCACCTGGGCGGAAATGAGCGATGTGGATGGCTCCCGATCCGATTGTCATGCCTGGGGTGCCAGTCCGAATATTGAATTTTTTCGCGTGGTACTGGGCATCGATGCGGCAAAACCAGGGTTTAAAGAAGTGCGCATAGCACCACAACCCGGTAAAATTAAAAAACTATCGGGCAGTATGCCCCATCCCAAAGGCATGATCGAAGTGAAATACGAGATTGATGAAAAAGGTGCGCTAAGCGGTTATGTCATTTTGCCGCCAAATACCACGGGCAGTTTTACCTGGAAAGGAAAAACGCGAAGGTTGCAGCCCGGCAAAAATATATTGAGGTAGGGCAGGCTTCTGCACACAAATGACGATGCTCCATTGATTGCTACTTTATTATACAGCAGCACAGGCCGCGGCACAATTATTTAGGGCCGCAACAGCGAATCGTGTGTATTGGTGGTTAAATTAGCGACTATGAAGATTTTCATTTCCAGGATCATTCCAGCAGCAGGTCGGCAATTATTGCTCGATGCCGGGCATCAAATTACCGAACACGCGGAAAAGAGACCTTTAACGCAAGAAGAGTTGCTCCATTATTGCGCATCGCAGGATGGATTTCTGAGTGTGGGGCACAGCGGTTTGAATGAAACTTTTTTTCGCCGCTGTTCGCAACTTCGAGGAGTAGCGCTGATGAGTGCAGGCTACGACCAGGTCGATCTATCCGCCGCTACTCGTTGGAAAATACCCGTAAGCAATACCCCCGGCGTGTTGAGCGCGGCCACCGCAGATACTGCCTTTCTGTTATTGCTGGCTGTTTCAAGAGATGCATTTCACAACTACCAACGCATACTCACGGGCAACTGGGGCTTTTTTGAACCAACCGCCCACCTGGGCCAGGAACTTTATGGCAAAACCTTGGGGATTGTAGGCCTCGGCAAAATAGGTGCTGATCTCGCACGCAAATGCAAGGCCATATATGACATGAAAATTGTTTACCACAATCGCAGCGCCAGCCCCTATGCCGCTGAGCTGGATGCCCGCTATCTTTCCTTTAGCAATTTATTGCGTAACAGCGATGTGGTTTCGGTGCATACCGACCTGAACCCTTCTACCGAAAACATGTTCAACGCCGCGGCTTTTAATCAAATGAAAAAGGGCGCCATTTTTATCAATACTGCCCGTGGAAAAATTCACGACGAGCAGGCGCTGCTCGATGCGCTCAACCGCGAACAGCTCTGGGGTTGCGGATTGGATGTAACCAACCCCGAGCCTATGTCGCCAACAAATCCCTTGTTGACCATGCCCCGTGTTTGCATACTTCCACATATCGGATCAGCCACCCGGGAAACGCGCGATAAAATGGCCGTTATGGCAGCGGAGAATTTGCTGGCCGCACTCGCTGGCGAAAGAATGCCCCAGGTGTTAAACCCAGCAGTGTACCAATAAATCAGGTTACGAAAAAAAAGACCGGTACCCTTTGCACTACTGCATTGAATACCGGTCTTGTTTATATTGACTTTGTTATTGCATCATCTGCATGCCTTCGGTGCCACCAGATTTATTGTTCTGGCGTTTGAACAGGTTCATATCAATTTTACCGAAGCGATAGCTGATGCCCAATCGAACCATTTGCGGGTTGTTCAACCGGTAGTAGTTTTGGTAAAAGCCAATACCTTCAGAATACTGATCTGATTTACGGCTGCGGAAAATATCATTCACGCTCAGCGTAGCAGTCAACGCATTGTCTTTCAGGAAAGTTCTTTTCAAAGCCAGGTCTACGCCGTAGAAGCTACGGATATAACCCTGCGAAGAACTTTGGGCCTGTTGCATCGGCGGACCAAACTGCTGGTTTGACGTAATTGGCAGGTTTGTCTTTGATTGAAAATCGACCGAAAGCTGCGCGGTGAATTTAGCCGGCAATTTGAAATTGTTATTCCATTTTGCAAACATACTCCACATGGGATCTTGTGAGGCTGTTTTCAGGTTATCGGTATTGATCCGCGAATTATACAGGTTCACGTTGGTTGTCATATCCCACCATTTGGTAAGTGTATTGATCGACGTAATCTCCAAACCGTATGAAATACTTGCGTTCGCATTTACATAGGTGGTGATATAGTCTTGCTTACCAGAAATTTGATTCTCAGCCGTATCCACATAGCGGGTAATCAGGTTATCGGTATGTTTGAAGTAAGCAGACAGCAACAGTGTGTTGTTACCCGCGAAACGTTTGCTATAGCTAACTTCCGCCGAGGTAGTAAACTCCGGAACCAGGTTGGGGTTACCGCGGGTAATATTCAGGCTGTCGGTATAGTCGGTATAAGGAATCAACTGGAAGAAATTCGGGCGATTGATACGACGGGTAATGCTGAGTTGCAGTTCCTGGTCGTTCTTCAGTTTCTTGCTGAGAAACAAGGAGGGGAAGAGACTGATCGGATAATCGTTCGAAAACTTTTCGCCGGTGTTTAACAAAGTGCCGCTGTATTTGGAGCTCTCGCCACGCAGGCCGATATTATAGCTGAAGGTCTCCGTCAACTTTCCTGATGCCGAAATATAGGCAGCGAAAACATCATTGCTGTTTTTATAATTTGCGGTGGCGCCTGGCAGCGGCACAAACGAATCACTGCCTGCATATTTAATGGTGTTATTGTTGTTGCTCTTGATAGTAGCTATTTGCACGCGAAGACCGGTTTCGATTTTCAATTTCTTATTAATCGGGTTTACATAGTCTGTTTGAAAAGTGGTGAAACGGTTGCGGCCATCACTGATATTTCTTTGCTCTTGCGTAGAACCCACGTCACCTGCTTTGGTGAAGTAGTTGGTGGTATACAAAGCATCCCCTTCGTGTTTTCCACCAAAGCTGTTGATGTCGAACGTAAACTCTTCACCTGCCTTTTTGAAATTGTGTTTCACACCTGCTTGCAAACCCAACCCATTGAATACCCGTTGCGAGTTCGACAAACGCTCCGACATCGAGGAGATAGTGCCAGAAGGATACAGGCTATCGGTGGTAAAAGCGAGATGATCTGAAGGCCTGAATTCACCGCGCACACGGGTAGCGCTTGCTGAAATAGTGGTGCGGTTGCTAACAAAATAATCGACACCCAAACGTCCAAACAGAAAGCCACCTTTGTTGCGGTTGTTGCTGTTCTGGAAAATATCAACCGGTACTTCACCACCGGTATTGTGCCGTTCGGTGCTGGCAACACCCCGGTTGCGCATGTTATTACTCATCAATGCAGCAGATACATTGAATTTTTCCTGGCGCAGGTTGAGGTTTCCACCCAGGTTCCAACCCCCAAAGCGATCCATTGCTGCGTTGAGGTTGCCGTTATAGCCCGTCTTTTTGTTTTTCTTCAACACAATATTCAAGATACCGGCATTACCACCTGATGCATCGTATTTGGCGGACGGATTGGTGATCACTTCTACGGTTTCGATCGCATCGGCTGGAATCTGGTCCATCGTTAAAGTAGTGGGACGACCATCAATATACAATTGCGGTGTTGCGTTGCGCATTTTTATGTTTCCGTCGATATCAACTTGTACAGAAGGCACGTTGCGAAGCACATCCAGGCCGGTACCGCCGGCACTTACTATATTCTTGTCAACACTAAATGTTTTCTTGTCGATGTCGAGCGTCATACCTGGCTTGGAAGCCACCACCGTAACATCTTGCAATTGCGTAGCATCGGGTTTCATTTTGAGGTTGCCGAAATCTTTTTCGGCCGATTGTGGGGCCAAAACAATTGCTTGTTCCATTGGCGCAAATCCGACCATTGATATTTTGAGCGTGAATTTTCCCGGAGCGGGAACAGACTCAAAATTAAACTCACCATTGGCGCGGGTAGTCATGGCTTTGAACAAAACGTCTTTGGGCTTTTTGGCAACAGTGTCAAACTTTGCCTGCAGCAAAATAACAGAAGCATCTTCCAGCGCTTTGCCATTTGCATCGGTTACTTTACCAAATACGTGGCCGATGGGCATACCAGCACCACCACCAGGAAAACCGCCCGGCGGTCTGCCAGCGGGCGAACCGGCAGGTTGTTGGGCAAAACCCACCAGGGTTACCAGTAGTGCGATGATTAGTGTATACAACTTTTGCATAAGGATCATTTTTCAGACCCAAAGCTAGTTCAGGGTATATTCCTGTAGGGTTCAAATGAGATGGTTTCGGAAAATTCTGCGACGGATTTACTGACCAGTGATCTCGCCCAGGGCATCAGGATAATTTGCGCTGACCGGCAACTCGGTGTCGCCCAGGAACACGGTACTCTTACGGATGGCCGTTATGTGCTTTTTAGAAACAATATACGACCGGTGTATCCGTACAAATTGCGTTGCGGGCAGTTGCTCTTCCATGTCTTTCATCGACATGCGAAGTATCAGCGGTTTACTGGTCGATTGCAGGTGCAATTTTAAATAGTCTTTCATCGACTCTATCCAGGCAATATCACTGAAAACAAGTTTTACCTGGCTGTAATCAGCATGCACGAAAATATATTCAGGAACAGGTGCATCGGGTTTTCCCGCCTGTCGCCGCAAGTCAAATAGTTCACGCGCTTTGTTGCAGGCTTTTACAAATCGGTCGAGCGCCACCGGTTTTACGAGGTAATCAACCACATCCAGCACAAAGCCCTGCAGTGCATATTTTTCATAAGCGGTGATCAGGATCGCCATTGGTTTTTGCTGTAAGCTTTGCAGAAACTGCAAGCCGGTAAGGCCCGGCATTTGTATATCCAGAAAAACAAGGTCGATTTTTTCGGTTTCCAGTACTTTCATGGCTTCGAAAGCGCTGCCGCAACTGGCAACCAATTGCAGGAAAGGGATTTTGCTGATATTGTCTTCCAGCAACTCCAGCGCGAGCGGTTCATCGTCAATCGCAATACAGCGAATCATATTAATGCAGCGTTAGCTGCAAAGATACGGTGAACCAGCCGTCGCTACGCACAATATTGAGCTGGTGTTGTTGCTGGTAGAGCAGGTCTAAGCGACGCTTTACATTGGAGAGACCAATTCCCGAAGTCCTGTCTTTGACCTCGAGGCTATCGGGGTTATAGCGGTTTTTTACCAGGAAATCGAGCCTGCCTTTTTCTGCTTTCAGTTTGATATCAATAGACGGGTTCGCCATAAAACCAGTACCATGCTTAATGGCATTTTCAACAAAGGAGATCAGCAACATGGGTTCGATCTGGTAATGGTCATCAACCTGGTCGAGGTCGACCGTAAAATCTACGTTTTTGCCGAAGCGCTGTTGTTGCAGGTCGATATAACTTTTCAGGTATTCAATCTCTTTGTCGAGATCAACTTTTTCTTCATTGGCCTCATACACCGTGTATCGAATCAACGATGATAACTTAATGAGCGAAGGTTCAAGCAAATCTGAATTTTTACGCGCAAGGGCCACCATATTGTTCAGCACATTGAACATAAAATGCGGACTCGCCTGTGAACGCAGAAAAGATAATTCTGTTTTCAGGTGTTCATTCTCGGTGTCTTTGGCCCGTTGATCGGCTATGATTTGGTCGCCAATCAGGCGGAAAGCCATGCTGCTGGCCAGGAAGAAAAGAAAAAGAAAGAACAGGAAAAGCACATGCGGCCAGAAACTTTTTTGATCAGGTCGATGGAAATAGAGAGAGAGAATCGATTGCAACAAAACAACTGTTGCATAACCACCAATCACCGCCAATACATAGCGCCAGTAATGTCTTTTCGATAGCAAGGCTGGCACCAGCAGGTAGGCATTGAGGTAGAAAAATGCAATAAAGGTTGCATTACCCAGCATATAGCTAACGATTTCACGAGCGGGAGGCATTTCACGCTGAGGCCGCATCAAAAATGGCAGGGTAAACAACACTACCCACACAGCGATGTGTAGCAGGATGCGAAACCAGCGATTTGAGACCAGTGAAAATTTCATGTTGGCAAGCTAGTCCGTTTTTGAGCGCCATCCATGCCCGCTGAAAAATTCAGAGACGGTTTCGCCTTTTTTTGCGACGGATGGACTCACTTGGTTTTCTGCAGCACCCATTCGCCCACCAAATCGCCCTGGGTCAGGCCATTGTTGATGGCATCCATAAAATGAATACCGCCATACAGGCGCGAAATGCCCGCCTCCCGGGATGCCGCTTTAAACGACTTGAAATGCCGGGGGGGCAGGTCGTATTTGACCTCAACGCTGTCGGTGTAAGCAAAATTATCGCCAAAATAATGGGTGAGGATAGCTGCCGAAGCGGCAGAAACAACTGAATGACCACTTAAGTATTCGGGGAATGGCGGCGTTTGCAACAAGGGCATCCAATTTGGATCGATGTATCGCCTGATGGCCGTTTCAGGCCTTATGCGATTGGTACGGTATTTTTCATCCCAGCAGCAGATAAACGCGTCGGTAAGACCAATTGCCACGGTGGTATAGGCCTGTAGTGATTGCGCGAACGATTTACCCGCTTTCTCACAGGCGATGCCGGTAATACCCATCCAATGGGCGCCGGGTGAAATCTTTTTGATACTGTACTGCAGATGGCCTTTATCCTGTACTGCGAAGGGATTGCAATCCCAAAATCCGGCGATGGCTTTGTGCTCCTCATCGGCACTATCGGCATACACTTCCATCATCATGGCGTAAAAAGCCGAACCGTGCTGGGGCTTAAAGGCTTCGAGTTGCTGCGGACGAAACTGCCTCGCTGAATCGAGTGTAAAAGGCCGGATGCTATTGAAATAAGGCTCTACGGCAGCGATATAACCCGGTGGCGTGGGAAACCAACTGCTATCGGTATTGGAAGATGAATAGCGGGGAAAATTGCTGATCTTGTTATAGCCATCGGCCTTGGCGTAAGCGAGTACCTGTTTGGCTGTAAATGTCGCATAGCGAAGCGATGCATTGATCATGTCTTCCGCATAACCTGCTGCAGTTAGAGAATCGATATAGTTATCCTCCCATTCTTGTAAGAGATTGCCCGATGGTTGCATCTTTTTGGCAGTTTCTGCTATGGCCAGTAATGCAGCCAGTTTCCAATTGGCTTTCTCGATGGAATCAGGCTTTTGTATAGCCGGAAAATCGCGCAACTTGCCGTGCATAGCTGGCAGCGAAGTATCGTGTTGTGCAGCAATGGAATAACCTGACAGGCATGCATATGCGAAAAAGCGCGCCGCCAGCGGCGGATTGGTGATATCATGAATCATGATCTCCGAATGCCGGGTGATCAACTGACTAAGGTCATGGATGTCCGGTTCAGGTTGTTTGGCAGATTTGCAGCCGGCCATCCCTACCAAGGCAATAAATACGACTAGCTTTCTCATCTTGTCGCGATTTTAAAACTGCGGGCTGCTTGTTGATTGATACCGAATAACAACGTGCTTGAATCCAATTGAACAATCGATCGGATATCACCGGTAATACTGAGTCCGCTTTTGTATTGTGGCACATAGGTAAACCCGCCCTTGCCATTGCCTTTGAGCAAAGTGCCGAAACTGGCATCGTATTTACCAAAGCGAAGGCGGGCCTGGTTGATATTGCCGCCCAAAACCAGGTCAGGAAAGCCATCTTTATCAACATCCAGCGAATTGATCGCAAAAACCGGCGCATACTGTGCTTGTACTGGCAAGGGGCTTGGCTCAAACTTGCCGTTGGCGTTCATGATGAAACAAGTCGTTTTAAAATCGGTAGCACTCAGTTTTTTTGCGCCTTTCAATTCTTCGGCGGTAAATATTTTTTCCAGGGTAACATCGGCATAAGACTTATAGTCGGTGAACCGATTGCGGGTTGCGCTGATCTGGTCGAGCAGTTCGTCGCGAGTCACATAAGGAAAGCTGCTATCTCCAATATACAAACAGAATATCGGGTCAACAGAACCGTTTTCATCAAAATCTTTGTAATACAGTTCTGCGGGTTTTGATGTGGAAGCAGTGCACTGCGTGTTCAAGCCCATATTACCTGCTACCAGGTCGGGGCGGCCGTCGTTGTTTAAGTCTGCAAAACCTAGTTTATTCCACCAGCCACTGCGTTCTTTGTCAAAATAATTTCCCGAAACGTCTTTTAATTTGCCGGCATCAATACCAAATACTTTAATGGGCATCCATTCGCCGGTTACAACCAGTTCCGGTTTATTGTCTTTATTCAGGTCGATCCACACGGCATCTGTTACCATACCGATCTGTTGCAGGGCAGGTGCCAGTTGCGTTGTTTGGTCGGTGAAATGTCCCTTGCCGTCGTTGATCAACAAATAGCTTTGGGGCGTTTCCGGGTATCTACCTGGAATCACCCGGCCACCGACAAAGATATCGGGCGCTCCGTCGCCATTTACATCTGCTGAAGCAACGGCCCCTTTGCTGGCCGTCATTGCCGGCAAGGCATTTGTTGCCTTCCGGAAATGACCTTTGCCATCGTTCATGTACAAGCGATCTAATAGAAGACTATCGTCGGGAACATAATGATGGTACCCTCCGCTTGCTACATAGAGATCAGCAAATCCGTCTTTGTTGGCATCAAGAAAAACCGCTGCTGCGTCTTCGCTGTTTCGGTCGGCTGCAAATGCCGGGTTTGCCAATGGCTTATACCCGCCTTCTTTCTGCCTGATAAATATTTTTCCCGGCTCGCCGCTTCCTCCCCCAGCATATATATCAATCAGGCCATCGCCATTTATGTCGGCTTGTGCAAAACATGGGCCGCCGGTTGACAACGGATTCAATAGTAAGGGCTGTCGTTTGAAATCATTAACAGTTACTATCGGTGATGCATAGTCGATAACTCCTTTTGTTTCGGTGAGCAGTGGCTGTACAATTGGTTTGATAGGTGCATACGGACTGGCATCCTTTTCGTCTAAAACGAGCAATTGGTCGGCCTTTGGTTGCAGGAGCAATTGCGATTTACCACGTTGCCAGGTAATACGAAGCGAATCGATGGTCGACACCGTTCCCAGGCCAAAATGCAAAATATTCGACACGGTCGATTGAAATCCGCGGGTGGGCATTTGTTCCAGTACCTGCTGCTGGCCATTGCTGAACAACTGGATCCTGGCACCAATGCCGGCCGTATTTTTGTCGCTTCCCTTCAGTTGCAGTTTTATATAATGATGCGATGACTGCTGGCGTGCTTCGTTGCGATAGATAAAGGCCGGCTTGTTGATGTTACTGATAACAAGGTCGAGGTCGCCATCGTTATCAAGGTCGGCGTAGGCGGCTCCATTGCTATTTGACGGTTGGTTGATGCCCCACGATTTGCTAACATTGGAAAAATGAAGATCACCTTCGTTTTTAAATGCGTAGTTGACAACGTCTGAAGCGGGCATATGTGTTAGTAATTCCAATACGTTTTCCCTTTTTAAGCGGCCAACGGTTTGGATATAGTCGTTCATGTATTTCAGGAAATCCAAGTTGGTAAAGTCACGGGTATAGCCGTTGGTAACAAACAAGTCTTTCCAACCGTCGTTGTCATAGTCGGCGAACAACGGCGCCCAACTCCAGTCGGTATTGGAAATGCCGGCCAGTTGCCCTATCTCACTGAAACTGCCATCGCCGTTGTTCAGTTGCAGCATATTGCGCATGTACTGGTAATAAAATCCAGAGCGCAGGCTGATTTCAAATTTTTCATAATTATCGGGTGCGAAAAGAATTTTCTGGCGATGATTGCTTTCCGGCAGCATATCAAGCACGAATATATCTTGCCAGCCATCGTTGTTTATATCAGCCACATTGTTACCCATCGAAGACTTGGTGGTATGACCCATCATTGACTGCAGACGATCCGTAAATGTTCCATTGCGGTTATTGATATATAGATAGTCAGGCACATTGTAATCGTTCGAAATATAAATGTCGGGCCAGCCATCACTGTTTATGTCGGCGATTCCTGCACCGAGTCCATAGGTGAGCACTGAAGAACTGAATCCTGCTTTTTGTGTTATATCGGTGAATTGCTGGTTATTGTTTTGCAGCAACCTAACACCAATGGTTGGGCTGTTTTGGGTGAGCAATGCTTTGGTGGTGTTTTCATCCAGTACGGGTAGGTTATCGGGATTGTGGTTGAGAAAAAAGGCATCCAGGTCTCCGTCACGGTCATAGTCAAAGAAATAAACCTGGGTGTTAAAGCAGGTATCTGCTAGACCATACGCTGTGGCCTGATCGCTGAAATGCGGGATGCCAGCCGCATCATTGCCATCGTTGACAAAGAGTTGTGGCACCCGGTTTTTACCCTGAACGCGGCCGGAGTAACTGACAAAAATATCCTGGCGGCCATCGCCATTTACATCGGCCATGGTAACGCCGGTGCGCCAGGGAATGCGACGGTTTACGGCGCCAGATTTTTCGGTAATGTCTTCAAATTTAAACTGGCCTCGGTTCAAATACAGTTTGTTATCAGACATATTACCGGTGAAATAAATATCATCGAGTTGATCGCCATTTAGGTCACCCACAGCTACACCTGCCCCATTGTAGAAATATTCATACATAAGAATATTGGTATTCTTGGCTTCCGTAAGCGGATTGCTGAAAAGAATATTCGTACTGTCGGCCGGCAGCAGGGTAAACAAAGTTTTGGTAGCAGGCGAACTGTCTTTGTCGGCGTTTTTGCAGGCGTTAAGCAGCAGTACCAGGGCAATTAAAACAAGAAATCGTTGCAAATGGAAGCGTTTTAAAATGAACTATGCCAGTAACGAGTACTGGCATAGTAATATCAACCAAAAAACTGACCAGAAAAAATTATTCGTATCCTGGGTTTTGCACCAGTTTCAGGTTCTTATTCATTTCATCACGAACAATGGGTCTGAAATACATTTTATCCAACCATACCCGGTTTTCATGTGTATCATTGATAACCGGTGTATATGTATAGTTGTAAATTGTTTCATCGTGTTTGTATTTACCCGCCAGGGTTTGTCCTGGTTTGAATTTACCGGTTACCGTGATAAAGGTCATCTTTCTTCCCAAAGTGGTTGGTGCTATCATCCACCTGCGCGCATCATGGTAACGTTGTTCTTCATAAGCCATTTCAATGCGTCTTTCATGTCGGTAACGGTCACGCAAAGCCGGGCCTGATTCCGTTAATGCTGGCATACCAGCCCTGAAGCGGATCTTATTCAGCAAGTCTCGCGCCTCGGTATCGCGGTTCAACTCAATCAATGCTTCTATGTAGTTGAAGGCAAGTTCGGTATAGCGAAAGAAAGGCCAGGGGATATATTGTCTGGTATTGTTTTCGACAATAGACGTATTGGGGTCGATGAACTTGCGCATATAGTAGCCGGTTCTTGACCCATTCCAGTCTTCTATACTACTGCTACGGGTATCAAGGCCGTTAAACGTAATTTGGTTGCCACCTACCACCAGGTCGTACTGTCCGGTTTGGATTTGATTGTACGGATCGGCATCGCCCGATATCAGGTTCCGTGGTTTCCAGTCAGATCCATCGAACATAATACTGGCGTAAAACCGGGGTTCGCGGTTTTTATACGGCGCAGCTTTGTGCGTCGTATTGCTCCATGAAAAAGAAGTTCCGTCCATCATTTCATAGTCGTCTACCAATTGACCAATGGGTGTATTACCCGCCCAGTTATGGTAGCCATTGGGGCCGTTAAAGAGGCCCAGATAAGGGCCACCCCAATCGTCTTGGTCAGCGTTGTTGTAACGACCCAAAATGATTTCCACCGAGGCAGCCGCGTCTACGCCCGGTGCTGTACTACCACCGCCCATGGCGATCGACATGTAATTGTTCCGTGCGTCTTCGGGCGAAGCCTGTGCCGTCAGGTCCATTTTATATCCGCCTTTGCTTTTATCCATTGCTGCTTTGGCGGCATTCAATGCGGCTGTCCAACGAGCAGCCCGGTCGCCCGAGGTATAAGCAAGGATTTCGGGTTTCGCATACCCATTCATAACAGAAGATTTTGCTGCGAGCGTGGGACCATCGTGCATATCGCTGGCCGCGTACAACAAAACCCTCGATTTGAGTGCCAAAGCGGCAACTTCACTTGCACGACCTTTGTCCATATCACGGCCTGCCAACAAAAGAGCAGCAGAGTCGCAGTCGCTGACAATAAAGTTCACACAATCTGAAAATGAACTTCTTTCTATACTGTAATCTTCATTCAGACCATATACATTCTTAATAATCGGTACGCCGCCATAATACCGAACCAATTGATGGTAGAAGTAGGCCCGCATAAAATATGCCTCGCCTTTCAACCGGTCTTTCAGGTCATCATCATCAAACGTGGCTGTACCCAAATTTTGAATACTAACATTACAGCCCCGAATACGGCTGTACATATTGCCCCATTCGTAGGTGCTATGTACCCAGCCCGGGGTACTTGGACTCAAACTACCGTCGTTCACCGTCGTGATACCACGGCCAGTGTGCGTAAACACAGCTTCATCTGAAAGCGATGCCAGCATTTGTTCATCAAATCCGCCTGGACCAAAACCATTGTACAGGTTGGTAACAAAGGCGGTAGACAAGGCACCGTCGGCCCAGGTGGTTTGGGAGGAGATTTCGCCCAGCGGCGTCACATCCAGAAAGTCACGTTTACAACCAGCCAAAACACCGGCAATAAACAAGGTTAATAATATTCTATTGATGATTGTTTTCATACAACTTGCTTTAGAAGGTTACGTTAACACCAAAGTTGATGATGCGTGATTGCGGATAATACTGACCACCGCCAGAGGTTGCTTCCGGGTCAAAAATTTTCATCTTATCCCAGGTGATCAGGTTAACACCGTTGGCGTAAACCCTGAAATTATTGATAGCTACTTTTTTGAGCAATTGGGCAGGCAGCGTATATCCGATTTCGAAATTTTTGAGTCGGAAATAATCACTTTTGCGTAACCAATAATCGTTAAATGCAGCACCACCGCCGGTAAAATACGTATTGTTTCGGCTGGCTGTACGTGGATATTGGCTGCTCGGTGCATCGAAGGTCCACCGGTGATCAAAACTCCATTTCAGGTAGTTACCAATATCACCCGATTCCGTTCCAATGAACAACAATCCGCCTGATGCGCCTTGGAAGAGAACAGTAAGGTCGAAGTTGTGGTATTGTGCCGACATATTTATGCCGTAAGTGAGACGAGGGTCGCGGTTTTTATCCAGGCGAACCATATCGTCGCCGGTGATTTTCTTGTCGCCGTTAATGTCCTTCAATTTCATATCGCCCGGAACAAGGGTAGAGCCACCAACGCCGCTGTAATCGATGGTATTCGCTTCAATGTCTTTTATATCGCGAAATACACCATCGTATTGGTAAGTAAGGAAGGCCGGGCCATTACTACCAAAAGTAGAGCCGGTTGCTTTTTGCCAGTCAGGTACACCGGGTGCTTCCGTCCACAGTACAATTTTATTTTTTGCATAGCCGGCATTTGCGCCAATATTATAGCGAAACTTATTCACTTCACCGGAGTAGCCAACCTTGAATTCCCAACCCCGGTTGTCTAATTTACCATAGTTCACCGGTGGCAGGATATTGGAGATACCTGCACTTGCCGGAATAGCACCCTGTTGTGTCAACAACACTTTATCGCGCTTATTAATAAAATAATCAAACTCAAACGTCAACCTGTTGTTCAATGCTGCCAAATCGAGGCCCAGGTTGATACTGTTTTGCACTTCCCAGGTAAAATTCGGGTTTGGCAACCTGGTTTCGTATAAAGTCTTGGTGATGGCGTCGTTAATAATATAAGTTGAGAAGCCATACGTACTGAGAAACTGGTATTCAAACAGCGAGCCGCCGTTGGTATACGGTTCAGCACCCATTTGGCCCCATGATCCGCGCAATTTCAGGTTGTCGATGAAATGCACATTGTCTTTGAAGAAATTTTCTTCGGATATGCGCCAACCAGCTGAAATGCCGGGGAAGAAGCCGAAACGGCCCTGTGGCGGGAAGTTGTAGGAACCATCATAGCGCCAAAGAAATTCGGCGATGTATTTCTGTTGGTAGTTGTAACCAACACGTCCAAAATAACTGAGACGGGCGCGGTTAAACTCACCACCTGTGATCGTTCTGCCCTGGTCGCCGCCGGCAAAAAGTTGGTCAACCGCACTGGAAATAAAATAGCGGCGAAAGGCACTGAAATATTCTTCATTCAGGGTTTCACGTTGAACGCCGGCCAGGAAGTTGATGGTGTGATCGCCAAAAGTTTTGTCGTAATTCAACTGGGCAGCCAGGTTGATGTTCAGGTTATTGCTCGAACCCTGATCCAGACGGGGGTCGGTAAAGGTAGAACGCAACTCTTTGGTAAGTTTCGGCGTTTTTCCATCTGCTTCATAGTCTACACCATTCCATGAATAGAGATACCAGGGAGTAGCCCAGCGTTTGCGCGCCTGGTAATATTTATCGAGCGCAGCTGTACCAGTCAATTTTAAACCTTCCACACCTGGAATCAAAAATTCAATTTTTCCGTTGGTTTGGATATAATCCCGTTTGTCGCGATCATAGCCTGTTGCATTGGTCGTAATTACCACTGGGTTTTGGCCATTTTCTATATCGCGACCAGGCAGCCCATTGGGCCAGATGGCCTGTTCGTTGGGTTTGCCCCGCATCAACATACGGAAAATTGAACCAGCACCTTCTGTTGGGAAGAAGCGGAATTCTTCACGACCTGTAATACCCAAGGCAACATTGATGTATTTATTTACTTTGGCATCGAGGTTGAGACGGATATCATATTGCTTGTAACCCGTTGCCGAATTTTTATAAATGCCATCCTGGTTCTGATAGCCAAGCGACGCGAAGTACTTGACATTTTCAGATCCTCCATTCAATTGCAGGTTATGACGGTGTTGTGGTGACCATTTTTTTATGACAGCACCAAACCAATCTGTATTGGGGTGACCCCAGGGGTCAGAACCATCTGCGTACTTGACCATATCGTCTGGAAAGAAGCCAGTCGGAGAAAAAATTTCTTTGTTGTTATCTGTACGCACGTATTTACCTGTTGTTTTCAATGCAGTGATTGCTGCGTCCCACTGATTGGCAGGCACATTTTCAAAAACCGTGATTTCATTTCGCAGGATACCATACTCGGTCGAGTTGGCCATTTTCGGAATTCTGGTTGGCTGTGCATAACCCAGGTTATAGTCATACGACAACTGTGGTTTCCCGGTTTTACCGCGACGGGTAGTAATCAGGATTACACCATTGGCCGCACGTGAACCATAGATAGCTGCTGAGGCATCTTTCAACACAGAAATACTTTCGATGTCGGCGGGGTTCAAGCGTTCCAAACCACCAGAACGACCAGGTATACCATCAATTACAATCAGCGCATTGGTATTGCCAAAAGAATTGGTACCACGAATCCTGATATTAGATCCATCATAGCCCGGCTCACCACTGGCGTTGACCGCAGTAATACCCGGCAATCGGCCAACCAGTGCATTCGACATATTGACCACTGGTACTTTTTCCAATTCCGATCCTTTAACGGTGGCTACGGCGCCCGTAATGGTCGCTTTCTTTTGGGTACCATATCCCACCACTACCACTTCATTGAACTGCTGGGCGATACTCTTAAGAGATACTGTTAGGTTGGATTGGTTGTTGACCGCTACTTCGCGCGTTTCGTATCCCACTGAAGAAAATACGAGTGTGGCATTTGCAGGGGCCTTGATACTGAATTTTCCCTGGGTGTCGGTTTGCGACGAAACACGCGTTCCTTTAACAGTCACGGTTACGCCAACCAGGGCGGTGTCGCCCACTTGCACAGTACCAGTAACCGTTTCTTGTGCAAGTAGTGGAAAACCAATTAGTGAAAGGAGAATGACAAGGAGGTTTCTTTGAAACCATCGTTTAGGCATACGGGTGGCAGTCCCGTATAACAGCAGTTCATTTGGCATGATGGCAGGTTATTTGTACTGAAAATAGGTGTTTTTAAGTGTAAAAATGACGAAATGTTAAAATCGACGAAATACTTGATAATGTCGACGAATGGAAAAAACCCTAAAACATGTTGCGATTTTTACCCGATTTACTGCTGTAAGTAATCCAATTTTAGTCGCTAATTGCCTGATTAAGTGTTATTTACACACTAAATAATGGTCTTTGGAGGATTACCGCTTCCGTTCCGCCAATCTTAAAAAAATCATTAGTTTGCCAAAAATGGAAAAACATGAAATGGGCAGGACGTCGGGAAAGCGAAAATGTTGAAGACAGAAGAGGTATGTCAACCGGCGGCATGGTTGCCGGCGGCGGTATCGTGGGCGTGGTACTTTATCTTTTGTTCACTTTCCTTAGTGGTGGTGAAGTGGATCCCTCGCAGTTGCCGGAAATAGGAACCGGTGGGGGTGCGCCACAAGCGCAAATGTCGACGGCTGAACAACAGGAAGATGATAAGCGCGCCAGCTTCGTAAAAGTTGTGCTGGCCGATACGGAAGATGTTTGGGGCAAGATTTTTTCGGAACAGGGGCAACAATACCCAGCACCTACCCTGGTTTTATTCAGGGGATCTGTTCAATCGGCTTGTGGTATGGCGAGTGCTGCTAGTGGACCGTTTTACTGTCCGGGCGACCAGAAATTATACATCGACCTGTCTTTCTATGAAGAGATGCAGAACAAACTAAATGCGCCCGGCGATTTTGCCATGGCCTATGTAGTGGCGCATGAAGTAGGACATCATATCCAAACCCTCAACGGCACGTCGCGCAAGGTTACACAAATGCGCGCCCGCATGAGCGAAGCCGATGGCAATAAATTATCGGTTGCCCTCGAACTTCAAGCCGATTTTCTGGCGGGGGTGTGGGCCCACCATGCACAGCAAATGAAAAATATCCTGGAGCCCGGTGATATCGAAGAAGCCCTCAATGCAGCCAACTCCATTGGTGACGATCGACTGCAAAAAATGGCCACCGGTACGGTGATGCCCGATGCCTTCACGCATGGCACTTCCGCCCAACGTGTGTACTGGTTCAAAAAAGGATTTGAAACCGGCGATCTGCGCCAGGGAAACACCTTTGACGGCATTGATCCGCGCTAAGCAACAACCGTAACATAAGTCACCCTCCAAAATTCTAAAAGGCAGAACTTGCGCTTTCAAATGAGCGTATATGAAAATTGCTATTGTCGGTGGTGTTGCAGGTGGCGCCAGTACGGCTGCCCGTTTACGAAGAATGGATGAACATGCGGAGATCAGTCTTTTTGAAAAAGGGGCGCATATATCTTATGCCAATTGCGGATTGCCTTATTATGTGGGCGATGTGATTACCGATCGCAATCGCCTGCTTGTGCAAACGGCCGAAGCGTTTCGCCAACGTTTTAATGTTGCAGTAAATACCGAATCAGAAGTAACAGCGATTCATCGCGACAAAAAAACCATCAGCGTCAGGAACCTGCGCAACCAACACGACTACGAAGTCAGATACGATAAACTTGTGCTGGCTACGGGTGCCGCGCCCATTCGGTTGCCGGTGCCGGGCATTGACAGTGCCGGTATTTTCACCTTGCGAAACGTGCAGGATACCGATAAAATTAAAAACTACATCAACGAACATGCACCGAAAAAAGCCGTGGTGATCGGTGCCGGCTTTATCGGACTTGAAATGGCCGAAAACCTGCATCACCTCGGTTTGGCGGTGACGATTATTGAAACCGGAAAGCAGGTATTGCCGCCGGTTGATTATGCATTTGCGGCCTTTGTGCAGCAAGACTTACGTGCAAAAGGGGTGCAGTTGATGTTGAACAGTACGGTCAGTGGATTTGAAGTAAATGACAAACACCTGCGTGTGCAATTGCAAGACAAGGGTGCGATAGAGGCAGATATCGTGGTATCGTCGGTGGGTGTTCGGCCTGATACAAAACTAGCGGCCGATGCTGGATTAGCATTGGGCAAACGCGGTGGCATATTGGTAAATGAATACCTGCAAACCAGCGATCCTTCTATCTATGCCCTGGGCGATAGCATTGAATTTCCGCATCCGCTAACGCAATCGGTTCAACCCACTTACCTGGCCGGGCCTGCCAATAAACAGGGCCGCATTTGTGCAGACAATATTGTTTTTGGCAACAAGCGTACTTACCAGGGCTCGATCAATACAGCGATTGTAAAGATTTTTGAACTGACTGTCGCTACCGCCGGCTTGTCGCGCAAAAATTTGGAAGCAGCCGGCATGGCCTATGAGAGCGCGATCGTTCATGCGGGCTCCCATGCGGGTTATTATCCTGGTGCCTCGCTGATGATGATACAGATTACTTTTTCGCCGAAGGATGGTTTACTCTATGGCGCACAGATCGTAGGCAAAGAGGGCGTCGATAAGCGCATAGATGTGTTGTCGGCTGTGATTAGCCGTGGCGGCAGCATTTACGACCTCGCCGCATTTGAACAAGCTTATGCCCCACCGTATTCATCCGCGAAGGATCCGGTTAATATGATTGGTTTTGTGGCGGAAAACATTCTTCAGCAAAAAGTATTCTTTGCCGATTGGGAGAAACTGAATGAGCCCGCCTCGTTTGATATCATCGTTGATGTTCGTTCAGCGCAGGAATACGCGGTTGGTCATGTGGCATGTGCTATTCATATTCCGCTGGATGATCTGCGCAGTCGACTTTCCGAATTACCCAAAAACAAAACCATTTTCCTGTATTGTCAACAAGGGTTGCGGGGTTATCTCGCGCAAAGAATTTTGTTGCAAAACGGGTTTAACAAAGTAGCCAACCTGGCCGGCGGTTATCGGCTGTATGAAATTTGTGAAGCTGAAAAGAAGTTGCTGCCGGTTGTTGAGCAGGAATAAGTGGGGTCTTTATAGCTTTTTTACCAATTTGGCTGTCGAACCGTTGTTGGTTTAAGTAAACAACTACACAACCCGATTTTAGCTGCTATTGAACACTGTGATCCTGTGTAAACCCTTTGCCAGCCCAAGCCCGTTTCGCCGTCCAATCTGCCGCCGGCCCGGTCCAGAACTCGTCTGTTGCCGGTAACCCGAGGGGCAAAAAAGAAAGTGTTGCCATATATAAACTCCCCGTAGAAATATAGTTTTCCGCTATATCGGGGTAGTGACCAACAAAACCCAATTGCAACCAATCATTATTATCGAAAGTCCCCGAAGCTTCGTACATGTTTTGCTTCACCTTGGTCAACGCGCAGCGTACCTGCGCATAGTTAATGTCGGCTGGGAGTTTTTTAAGCAAGGCTATTTGGCTCAACGCATGGAAAGCGGCCGTTCTGTAAACAATCGAACGGCCAATGGGTGGATAGGTTCCCTCGGGCGAAATCATTCTTTCCAATTCAGCCGCATATCGTTGCATACGTTTCAATACTTTGTCGTACGTCTCTTTCGATAATATTCCTTTATCGACCAAAATCGCCACGGTATCAACCATCATCGGATGAATCACAAAGGAATTGTAATAATCAAATGCCAAATGAGGTCCATCGCCATACCACCCATCACCTTTATACCATTCATCCAACATCTTGGGGCCTACTTGTAACCTTTCCTGGTCGGGTGTTTCTCCCACACTTAACAAGAAAGCTTCCGTCAGTGATCCAAACAACAACCAGTTATTATTAAAAGGCTTCCTGTTGCGAAGCGATTTTAACGCTTTTACAATACGTTCTTTCGTGATTTTATCCAAGGGCTCCCAAAGGGCTTTGGGTGCTCGCAACAGACCTTGACACAAAAAAGCAGCGTCAACAATGGGTTGAAATTCGACATCAAAAGTGAGTGCATCGGGGCTATTGGGGGCAAAACAAGCGGTCAATCCTTGTAGCATCTTTGTTCGCAAGTCTTTTCGTAACAACCCCTCCGGTGTGTCGTCGTCGGGCGTGGCCAACCAGGGCGCAATTCCCGCGATGGTTCGGCCTACAATTTCCAGGTAAGCCACTTTTGCTTCTCTTGATCCAAAGGTTGGCGCCTTTTCCAGCGGCATATTTTTTTTCAATGTTCCGTTGGCAAGATTCGTTAGTACCGGATTGGCTATTTTATACAAAAGCCTGGACCAGTATTCCCGCTCATTCCCCTGTGCATCTGGAGCTGTCTCCAGCTTTTGTGCAGCCAATAGTTTTTCAGGGACGATGGCCGTTGTAATCCCTGCCAGTGACAAGGCGCTTATAAATTTTCGTCTTTCCATTTGTCAACTTATTTTAAAATGAAGACTTTATGATGCATTGCTGAAATACTTATTAAAAAGCAATAATAGCTACGTACACAACACAAACATTAAAGTGATCTAACATTCATATTGTTTGAAAATACAGATACAGTGGCAATTTTACATCCGGTATATATCAATCTTTGGGATAGTATAGTTGTTGTGAAACTTACAATATAGTCTTCTTGTCACTGCCAGATCGCTATAAAGAAATATTTGCTGCGGACATATAAGGCAAGTCGACGATTTCCTCGTCTTATTTGATCATAGCACAATAACAGCACGAAATACCGTTACTCGGTGGCGGGCATGAGGCAAAATAAAAAAATCAGTTAAAATAACTGATTTTCAATAATTAGACTCTGTAGTCCCGGAAGGGCTGGTATCGAACAAGATTATCCGTTTTTTTGAGCGGATGCACATGATTATGAAGGCGGATTTTAGCAGCCTTTAGCACAAATCGTTACGGACATTTATGGGGTGTTTTTAGACAATTATTCAGACATTTTTAGCCAAAGCATCAATTATTTCACCTGTTTTTGTCTAAATACCACAAGGCTTATATCTGAGTAATTTTTTGCGGAAAGCAGCTGAAACTGCTACTTTTCGCGAAAAATTACTTTTTGCCCGGTTTGGGCTTTATTTTTTTTACCTCCCTGTCAAAGTCACTTTCAAAATTTCTATCCTGAATGACCCTGAATTTTTCATATTCTTTCTCAGCCAGTTTCATAGCCACTTCATGGCTCACTTTACCGGCATCTTTTAAAATCTGGTATTCGTTGAATTGAAGAAAGGCGTCCAATCGGGTAACCCAATCTGCCATTTTCATCGGGATCTGTCTTTCGGCCTGCAGTTCAGCAAAATCGAGGTACATGGTAACGATACGCTCCAGTTCTTTGATTTCCTTTTCCTGTAAGTAATTTTTGGCGGTACCAATATCGGTTTTCAGAATTTTCCCCTTGGGGGCGTTCTTCCAGGTGGATAGGCCCATATTGGGTTGAGAAGCATCGGCCCGGTTGGCAATCAACTCGGCTGCAGTTTTGCCGGTAATGGCCCAATGCAGCTTGTTCTGAACCGTTTTAAAGAATTGTTGGGTTATTGCTGCATCCTTGTTATAGTCGATGCTGCACTGCTCGTATATGTCGGTTATTTTGAGGTAGAAGCGCCTTTCACTTGCCCGTATCTCCCGGATACGTTCCAGGAGTTCGTCAAAGTAGTCCTTCCCAAAGCGTTTTCCCTGTTTAAGCCTTTCATCATCAAGTACAAAACCCTTGATAATAAACTCCCGCAGGGTTTTGGTGGCCCAAATCCGGAATTGGGTGGCCTGATGGCTGTTTACCCTGTAGCCCACGGCTATTATGGCATCCAGATTAAAGAAGTCAACAGCCCTGGCTACATCCCGGTTGCCTTCTTTTTGAACTATCCGGATTTTCCGGATAGTTGCCTCCTTATTCAGTTCATTCGTTTTGTAGATGTTTTGCAGGTGTTCATTTATTGTTCTTACGTCTACCCCGAAGAGTTCTGCCATTTTCTTTTGGTTAAGCCAAAAGGTTTCGTCATTAAAGAAAACCTCAATTTTTATGTCCCCTTCAGGGGTGGCATAAAAAATGATTTCGTTATTCTGGGGTGTATTATTTTTAGCCATAATAATTTCAAAATATTTCACATATAAAAACTATACTTTAATTGCATTTCATCATCAGGGTGCGTGCGCCGATTAAATTGACCACCTAAAGCCGAGGCAAACTGACCACCATTTTTGCTGGCGAAAACTTGTCTGCCGGCAGGCAGGATTTCAGTTCATGTAGTTTCAGGATGTTCAAAAAAGGATT
>JAIUNW010000021.1 GCA_020161535.1 Bacteroidota bacterium
CAGCTTTATCCACAAACGGCGAACGAAAATCATCCACAAATTGAAGAGAGCCGTTTTGTGGATAAAGCGGCAAAAAATCAACCAAATCCTCTACATTCGAATTGACCGAAAAAACGGTACGCCTACATAAGGATACCCCCCTGCACCCATTGGAATTTGCCATAACTGACGCTGCTACACCTGCGGCAGCAACCTTAAACTTTAGACTTTAAACATTAAACCTTTGCTCGCTTCTTTTTCGTAGTTTTGCTCCCTTATTTCAATTTTTTATGGCAAATACGTCTGATATCAGCCGCGGACTCATCATTAAACTCGACGGCAGCTTATACAAAGTGGTAGAATTTGGCGAAAACAAAACGGCCCGCGCCGCCGCCAAGGTTTGGGCCAAGCTGAAGGGAGTTGATAATGCCCGCACCATTGAGCAAACCTGGAATAGTGGTGATACCATCTACCCAGTTCGCGTAGAAAGAAAAGATTACCAGTATTTATATAAAGACGATTCAGGGTATAATTTCATGGACACCGAGACTTTTGAGCAGATTGCGGTGCAGGAAACCCTGATCGACGCGCCCCAGTTCCTGAAAGACGGCCAGGAAGTATCGGTGTTGATGAATACCGAAACTGAACTGCCGATGACCATCGAATTACCCGATAAAATCGTGTTGCAGGTTACCTACAGCGAACCCGGCATGAGAGGGGATACGGCCACCCGCACCCTGAAACCGGCTACTGTAGAAACCGGTGCACAAGTAATGGTTCCCCTGTTTGTGAATGAGGGCGAACTGATCCGCATCAATACCAAGAGTGGCGAATACGTTGAACGGGTGAAGGAATAAAGACGATCTTCCCCTATCTTTAGTTACCCAAATCATCCCAACGGTAAATTCAGAAAAATGGATTTTAAACAAATTCAGGAATTGATTCGCCTGATCAATAAGTCGAATATCGGAGAGCTGACCATTGAAGAAAAAGGCTTCAAGGTCACCATCAAGCAGAAACAGGAGAATATCCAGCAGGTTGTTACTGCAGCACCGATGTATCAGACCGCCCCCGCGATTGCCCCCGCCGCCAACACCGCCTCGGCTTCGCCCCCCCCCGCCGCCGCCGAAAAACCGAAAGCTGCCGAAACGCCGGCCGCTTCCAACCTCATCACTATTAAGAGTCCGATGATCGGCACTTTCTACCGCCGGCCATCGCCCGATAAACCACTGTTTGCAGAAGTGGGCGACGAAATCGCGCCCGGCAAAGTGGTGTGCATCATTGAAGCCATGAAATTGTTCAACGAAATTGAAAGTGAAGTGAAAGGCAAGATCGTAAAGATCCTGGCCGAAGATGCTTCGCCCGTTGAATACGATCAACCGTTGTTCCTGGTGGAACCGGCTTAATTATGGTTTAAATCTTTACGAATGTTTAAAAAAGTATTGATCGCCAACCGGGGTGAGATTGCCTTACGTGTAATCAGAACCTGCCGCGAGATGGGCATCAAAACCATTGCTGTTTATTCAACTGCCGATAAAGACAGCTTGCATGTAAAATTCGCCGACGAGGCCGTTTGTATTGGTCGACCGCAAGGCAGTGATTCTTACCTGAACATGGCCCACCTGATGGCCGCGGCCGAAATTACCAATGCAGACGCGGTGCATCCCGGGTACGGCTTTTTGGCCGAAAACGCCCGCTTCGCCGAGATATGTGGTGAACATGGCATCAAGTTCATTGGACCCACGCCCGACCAGATTCGCGCCATGGGCGATAAGATCACGGCCAAGGAAACCATGATCCGCGCTGGCGTACCGGTTATTCCCGGAAGTGAGGGCTTGCTCGAAAACCTCGACCAGGCGTATCGCGTTGCTGCCGAGATGGGTTATCCTGTTATCATCAAGGCGACAGCTGGTGGTGGTGGCAAGGGTATGCGCGTGGTGTGGAGTGATGCAGAAATGGAACGCGCCTATGATACAGCCAAAGCAGAGGCGGCTGCATCGTTTAAGAACGATGGTATCTATATGGAAAAGTTTGTGGAAGAGCCACGCCATATTGAGATCCAGGTGGCCGGCGATCGCTACGGCAAGGTTTGCCACCTGAGCGAGCGCGACTGTTCCATCCAACGTCGCCACCAGAAGCTGGTGGAAGAATCACCTTCGCCCTTTATGACGCCCGAACTGCGGGCAGCGATGGGCGAAGCGGCTAAAAAAGCAGCGGGTGCAATTAATTACGAAGGCGTGGGTACCATCGAATTCCTGGTCGATAAACACCGCAATTTCTATTTCATGGAAATGAACACGCGGATTCAGGTAGAGCATTGTGTAACGGAAGAAGTAATCAATTTCGACTTGATCAAGGAACAGATTAAAATAGCGATGGGTGAACCGATCAGCGGCCGCGATTACGAACCCCAGATGCATGCCATCGAATGTCGAATCAATGCCGAAGATCCCTACAACGATTTCAGGCCTAGTCCCGGGAAGATCACAGTTTTACATACACCCGGCGGTCACGGGGTGCGGGTTGATAGCCATGTATATGCCGGTTACACCATTCCGCCTTATTACGATTCGATGATCGGCAAACTGATCACCGTTGCGCGTACGCGCGATGAAGCCATCAATACGATGTATCGGGCGCTGAGTGAGTATGTGATTGAAGGGGTGAAAACGACCATTCCGTTCCATTTGCAGTTGATGCAGAACGAAGATTTTCGCGCGGGTAATTTCACCACAAAGTTTTTGGAAAACTTCAAGATGAAGTAATCCCCGTGTATTCCGTATGGTGAGTTTGTTTGGCGCTGAGTTTTGTTTTTTCGGAGATTAGTTTCTCGCAGTGATATGTTTCCCGCAATGATTTTTTCAGACGGAAAAAGGGTTTTGTTTCTCACTGCGATTTTTTCTTACAGAGAAAGTTTTTTTTCTCGCAGAGACCACGGAGGAACAAAGAATGGTTGCCATGGCAAACTAGCTTAAAAAATGCAAGATTACCATTCGAAGAAAACCATTTAAAAAAAATCTCTGTTCCTCTGCGGCCTCTGCGAGAAACGGCTTAGCGCGAATAGGCGCTGCGAGAAACGGCTTTACGCGAAACCTGGCCCACAAGAAACCTGCTTTGCCAGAAACCACTGCACGAGAAACACGCAGATGTTGTTAAAGATTAAATCAAAAAACGAATGACCCCACGTAAGCCATCCGATAGTGCCGTCACCATGACCGAACTTGTATTGCCCAACGATACCAACCTATATGGCAATTTGATGGGTGGCCGTCTGATGTACTGGATGGATATTGCCGCTGCCATTGCGGCGAGTAAGCACAGTAACGCTCCCTGTGTTACTGCATCGGTTGATAACTTATCGTTCGAAGCATCGATCAAGCTCGGCAACGCTGTTCATATTCAAGCAAATGTTACCCGCGCTTTTAATTCTTCGATGGAAGTGCACCTGCGGGTATGGGGCGAAGATATCACACACCAATACAAGTATAAAAGCAACGAGGCATATTATACGTTTGTGGCGCTCGACCCAAACAATCGACCAAAACCCGTGCCTGGGCTGGCACCTGAAACAGAGGAAGAACAAAGATTATTTGATGGTGCACTGCGCCGCCGTCAACTTCGATTGATCTTGGGCGGCAAGATGAAGCCCAATGATGCAACTGAATTAAAGGCATTGTTCCAGCAATAAAAAAGCAGTTTAAGGATTATTAAGCGTGGGTTCCTTGAAATCAATTCCAGTTGTCAGCTCAAATATTGACTAGTTCATCTTTGCGCTAACCCTGACTTAGGTCTACAAGAAGATTTTATTTTTGCAGTAATGCATTGCATTGCAATCATTTCTCTGTACCATTACTTTTGACTCCTTGACATTACTGCGCCGCATTGTCTCCTTGCATGGCTTCAGCAAGTGGTGGTTCTTTCAGCATGAATTCCTTGCTTTGTTCAATCGCAAACATGATCTCGTCCATGATTTCCTGCGTTGACTTTTCGAAGTCGATTTGCATCGGCGCCTTGAACTCGACCGATAACTGGGTGTTTGCTTTTTTAATGCTCAGCCCTTTTTTCCCGAAGGCGCGGCTAAAGCCATCGATCACCACCGGTATGACGATGGGTTTGCATTTTTTAATGATCAGTGCTGTGCCTTTGCGGCCGGGAGCGAAGGCCTTGGTGGTGCCTTGTGGAAAAGTGATGATCCAGCTTTCGCTGAGTGCGCGTTCAATTTTGCGGGTGTCGGAGGGATCCAGCCCCTTGCGAACTTCTTTGGAAGCATCGTTCCAGGTTCGGCGTACCGGCAAAGCACCGGCCAGCGCGAAGAAGCGGCTCACCCAACTGCCTTTCATGGTTTCGGCCGCGGCAACATAATAAATATTGGTATAGGGATTCAGCAGGTAGTAGGGCAGCCCGAGGCGATTGCGTTTGCCCCATTTTACCGCGCAGAAAATATGCAGAAACGTGATTACATCGGCGAAATAGGTCTGGTGGTTACTGACGAAAAGCACGTTTTCGGGCGGCAATTTCTCGATATGTTCCGTGCCCTTGATTTTGAGTTTATTGATCAATACGAGTCCGGGATAGGAAATCACGCCCACTATGGCATAGACCATTTTCCTGACAAGCCGGATCCGTTTAATTCGTTTGATCAATTCTTCCATGAATTTTCATTGAGGCTAACAACCGTTCGCGCAATATACAGATTTATATTTGCGCATGATGAAACCCAAAGCTGTGATCTTCGATATGGATGGATTGCTGATTGATTCAGAACCATTGTGGCAGGAAGCTGGCATCGCCGGACTCGCGCCATACAATATTAAACTGACGACAGAACAATACTTGCACAGCACCGGCCTGCGTACACCCGAATGGCTGGCCTATTGGTTCAATCTATACGGGGTGGCAGTAGATGATATTCCCGCGCAAGCCCGCGCCATCGAAGACGATGCCATGGAAAGGATCCGGTTACGCGGCACAGCACTACCAGGGGTGGAACATATCATTAATTTTTTTCTTGGCACGGGCTATCGATTGGCCATTGCTTCTTCTTCGCCCAAACGGCTAATTGATGTGGTAGTCGACAAACTGGGCGTGCGCAATTATATGGATGCAATTGTATCGGCAGAAACATTGTCTTATGGCAAACCGCATCCGCAGGTGTTTTTGGATTGCGCACAGACCTTGCAAGTGGATCCGCTCGATTGCGTTGTTTTTGAAGATTCCTTTAACGGCATGATTGCCGCCAAAGCGGCCAAAATGAAATGTGTGGTGGTGCCGGTGGCGGCGCAGTACAATGCGCCCAAATGGGGTGCAGCCGATTTGAGGTTGAGATCGCTGGGGAATTTTAACCAGTTGTTGCTTGATTCCCTGTGGTAAGTGAGATCGCGGTGAAGTTTCGCGCGGAGGGTGTTTGTTATGGAGTTCGTTTCTCGCAGAGGCCGTTTCTCGCAGAGTTTGTTTCTCCAAGAGGCCGTTTCTCACAAAGACCACGAAGGAACAGAGGGTTTTTGGGTGTTGTAGGTGGCGTCAATGAAAGCCACTGTCATAATGCGCAAGCATTTTACAATTGACATTGCCGCTATCATTTAAACGTCATAAGTTGTTACAACTCAAGAACAAGCGACTTTAATAGCTTATCTCCGTTCCACTGCGGTCTCTGCGTGAAACAATCTCTGCGAGAATCAGTGGTCTTTCTCACAGAGACCACGGGAACAGAGGGTTTTTGGGTGTTGTAGGTGGCGTCAACGAAAGCTGCTGTTATAACGCGCAAGCATTTTACAATTGATATTACTTACTATCATTCCAATCAAAAAAATATTGTTTCTATACATGAACAAGCGACTTTAATAGCCTATCCCAGTTCCACTGCGGTCTCTGCGTGAAACAATCTCTGCGAGAATCAGTGGTCTTTCTCACAGAGACCACAGGAACAGAGGGTTTTTGGTGTTGTAGGTGGCTTCAATAAATGCTGCCGTCGCAATTTGCCAGTATTTTACAATTGATATTGCTTACTATCATTTCACTGTCATAAAGTTGTTACAACACCTGAACAGGCTTCTTAAACAATCTATCTCCGTTCCACTGCGGTCTCTGCGCGAAACAACCTTTGTGAGAAACAACAACCTCCGCGCAAAACAAACTCCATAACAAACACCCTCCGCGCGAAACAGAGAGTCTTTGAAATTGCAAGTAGCGTCTAGTGCCTCACACCCGTCGCCGTTCACAAACTGCCAAAAATGCGTCGCTAATATCAGCACCGATCCCGACCGCATTTGGTAGTACCACATGATAGTTGTCATAGCGCGCACCGCCATGTACAGGGTCTTCGAGGTGGCCGATCAGGCAGGTGTCCATATCATAAAAAATAATATTATCACAGGCTGTTGCCATATGCGCAAAAGCAGTGAGCGCCAGCCGGCTTTCTAACATACCGCCCATCATGCAGGGAATACCGGCTGTTTCACAAACCTCGTTGATCAGCATGCCTTCCAAAATGCCACCGCTTTTGGCAATTTTGATATTCACGAACGAACAGGAATGGGTGCGGATCATTCGCTCGGCATCATAGTGATTGTAGACCGACTCGTCGGCCATAACGGCAATGGGTGAACGCTGCACGAGCTCCGGTAAAAAATGATCGTTATAGGTACGCATCGGTTGCTCGCAGAACTGGATATCGTAGGGGGCCATCGCGCGTAGCGCTTTCTCTGCATCATCGGGCGACCAGCCCTGGTTGGCATCAATCCGCAATTGAATGGCCGGTCCCACCGCTTCGCGGATGCGTTTGATGCGTTCAATGTCTTCATCAGCCTGCTTTCCCAGCTTAACTTTGATGATGCGCACGCCATCCGCCACAAAGGCCTTTGCCTGCGTTACCATTTTATGAACCGGCCCGATGCCAATGGTGAGATCGGTGGGCAAAGTTTTGCGTGATTCGCCACCAAGAAACCGATAGAGCGGTTGGTTGGCTGCTTTCGACGCAATATCATACAAGGCCATATCAAAGGCACTCTTGATGGTAGCATTGCCTGCCGTAAAAAGATGCAATTCATGCATACGGGCCTCGATATCGATCGGGTCTTTGCCCTTCCACAACTGCGCAAAATCGGCCGCCATCACAAAGCAGGTCGACTGCGTTTCGCCCACAATCATCGGGAAGGCCGAGCATTCGCCCACGCCATAAAAGCCGGCATCGGTGTGAATGCGGATAAACACATTCTGCGCATAATCCATCGTGCCGGTAGCGATGGTGAATGCTTCCATCGGGATACTTAGCCGATAGATATCAATATGGGTTATTTTCATGCTAGTACTAAACAACGAATCTCATTAATTTTGCGCATACAACAGCAACACATGGATCCAGTACAGGGTATTTCATTTGATAATACCGAAAACGCATTCGCCTATAAATCGGACAAAAGCCTCCGCAAAGCCAATTTTCTTTTCAGCAGCATGGGTTTCGGCTGGCTTGTAAATTTGGGCACCCGTCTTACGCCCTGGGCTATTAAATCGGGCTTGCCCATCAGGGGGCTTATCCGCAATACCATCTTCGAGCAATTTGTGGGTGGAGAAACCTTGCCGGAAACGGCTTCGGTAGCCCGGAAGCTGGGTGAATACAACGTGAATGTGATACTCGATTATGGCGTGGAAGGGGGCGATTATGGTGAACAAGGCCTGGATCATGCTTGTGATGAATTCATTCGCGTGATTGACTATGCTGCCTCGCAACCGAATATTCCGTTCATGAGTATCAAGATGACGGGTATTGCACGGTTTGGCCTGTTGGAAAAACTGGACGCAGCTGCTACCGCAAAAAGCGGCTTTGAAGGAAAAGTGCATACCGAAATTTTGAGTGCCGAAGAGCGCGCCGAATGGGATCGGGTTGTAGCTCGGCTGAACAAGATTTGTGCCGATGCGGCCGCCAAAAAAATCGGCGTGCTGATCGATGCAGAAGAAACCTGGATCCAGGATCCGGTCGATGCACTGACCATGCAAATGATGGAACAGTACAACAAAGAAACCGCGATTGTTTTTAATACGGTGCAATTGTATCGCCACGATCGATTGCAATTTCTAAAAGACAGTTACCAAACGGCGGAGCGCAAGGGATTTATACTGGGCGCTAAACTGGTTCGCGGCGCCTATATGGAAAAAGAGCGCAAACGCGCGGATGAATTGAAATACATCGACCCGATTCAGCCGAACAAAGAAGCCACCGATCGCGACTACAATGCCGGCGTTGCCTTTTGCATTGATCATATTGAACGCATTTCGCTGATTGTTGCTTCGCACAATGAATTCAGCAACCTGCAGGCAGTTCGGTTATTGCAAACGAAACGGCTCTCGCTGTCGCACCCGCATATTCATTTCTCCCAACTCTATGGCATGAGTGATAATATCACATTCAATTTGGCGAAGGGTGGTTGTGCGGTGAGCAAATACCTGCCCTTTGGGCCTATTGGCGACGTGATTCCCTACCTGATGCGGCGTGCACAGGAGAACAGCTCGGTAGCCGGGCAAACGGGTCGGGAACTCGGGCTGATCAAAAAAGAACTGAAGAGGAGGGCGAAGGTCTAAGCAACCAAACGATGATGGCGTTGATTTTGCGAAACGGCTTATATACCATCGGGTTCTTTTTATTGCTGAACCCTGTTTGGGCGCAAACAGAAGCACCGAAACTCAAGATCGTGCCGTTAACAGGCGACTTTTATATTTATACGACCTACAATCAGTATGAAGGAAATAAAGTGCCGGCAAATGGCATGTATTTGGTTACAGACAGCGGGGTTGTATTATTTGATACTCCCTGGGATAGCACCCAATTTCAGCCATTGTTAGACAGCATCGAACACAAACACCATCTGCCAGTAATCATCTGCATTGCCACACATTGGCATAGTGATAGAACCGAAGGACTGGAATACTATAACAAAAAAGCTGTTCGCACCTACACAACGGCTTTGACGGATGAACTGAGTGCAAAAAATGGCAAAAAAAGAGCTGCATTTTTGATACAGAAAGATTCACTGTTCAACGTTGGACAATACAGCTTTGAGACCTTTTACCCCGGAGAAGCACATACCGCAGACAATATTGTGATTTGGTTTGACAAACAAAAAATACTCTACGGCGGTTGTTTAATTAAGGGCGCTGACGCAGAGAATTTGGGTTATCTAGGCGATGGAAATAAAAAAGCCTATTACGCAACCTTGCTAAAATTAAAGGCACGTTTTCCCGATCCAAAGTATATCATCGTTTCACACAGCGACTGGCATATTTTGAAGTCATTGTCGCATTCCATTAAATTGGCAAAAAAACTTCGCTAAGGTTACCGCCAGGTTTTTGTAAGGCTGTTTTGGTGTCAACGCGTGGTTGCGACCTTACTGCAACGCTACGGCGATTATTTTTGTCAACCGGTCCATTGCCCGGCATTGCTGTACCAACTAGACAATTTTGGTACATTTAAAAACGACAATGGGTGCCGTAAATTTTCCTGACCATGCATGATAACAGTATAGAAGCCTCGATTTTTCGTTTTTTGTCGCAGTATAGTTATGATGAAAAAGACCTGGATTATAGCTTGCTCGATCAATATATCCAGTCCTTACAAATGATGTCGGTTGTCAGTAACTCGGGCGTAAGCGTTTTTTACATGAATAAAATGGAAGTCGCTTTTATTCAGCCAATTTTGGCAGCTTGTTAGGGTATTCGCCGGCCGATTATGCCAACGACAATTACCGGTTTTTTGAAGACAAGATGCACCCGGATGAAAAGCAGCGACTGGCGTTGACTGGTATTAGTTTGCTGAAATTATTCGACGCATTTTCCCCGCAAGAGAAAATGAATCACAAGGTTATTTCCGCCTACCGAATGCGCAATGCCGAAAACAAGTATATCCAACTGGTTGAACAATACCAGGTGCTTGCCCTCGATAAAACCGGCACTATGTAATCAAATCAAGTTGTATGCAAACGATTCTGGGTGCTAACGGACAAATTGCGGAAGAGTTAGCGCGGGTTTTGCGGCGCGATTTTACGCAAGATATTCGTTTGGTTAGCCGCCAGCCGAAAAAAATAAATGACACCGATTCGTTGTTTCCGGCGAATCTATTGGACGCGGCTGCAACCTTACAAGCGGTTCGTGGCAGTGAGGTTGCCTATCTGACGGTAGGGCTTCCCATGAATACGGCATTGTGGGAAGCACAGTTTCCGGTGATGATGCGCAATGTGATTGCTGCCTGCAGCGAAGCGCAAACCAAACTGGTGTTTTTTGATAACACCTACATGTATCCGCAGAATGGAAACCTGCAAACAGAGGAGACAGTGTTTGCACCGGTGGGCAGAAAGGGCCGCGTGCGACAACACATAGCAGAGATGTTGCTGGCAGCGATGCAGGCTGGTCAAATTGAAGCGGTGATCTGCCGGGCACCCGAATTTTATGGTCCGGCGAAAACCCAAAGCATCAGCAATACGTTTGTTTTTGATGCCATCCGCGCAGGCGAGAAACTGAAAGTACCGTTGCGAGATGATACTCTGCGTAGTTTGATTTGGACACCTGATGCCAGCAGGGCAACGGCACTGATTGGTAATACGCCGGATGCATATGGACAAACCTGGCATTTGCCCATTGATGAAGCGCGACTCACTTACCAACAATTCATTGGTCTGGCAGAAGACGTGTTTGGAAGATCGCTTTCGTATCGGGTCATCTCAAAATTTGTTTTCAGGGTGGGCGCTTTGTTCATTAGCCGCGTGAAGGAGCTGTTGGAGTTGTTGCCGCGTTATGAGTCGAATAATTTGTTTGATTGTACTAAGTTTAAGCGACGGTTTCCAACATTCGATAGTACCAGTTTCCGAAAGGGCATCGAGATAATGCGAGATGAAAAAAGCCGATAACCGGGGCTGTATTTCTTATTAACTACTACCAATTTTATTAACTAGTATCAATTCTATTAACCAGCATCAATGCACATCCGCCGCCGCAAAGGCCTCCGCAAAATCACGTTTCTGGTATTAACGGTATTCCTGCTGTTAAACGGGGTCGCTTATATTCACGCATATAAGTTCACCCATTTTGCTGCGCCAGGTACAAGTAAAACGGCAAATCCGCAGGAGCTCAGTTTTGTGGAGAAGCTGACAGTATTGGCCCTTGGCGTCAGCAATCCCAGGCCAGAGAATAAAATACTTCCCCGGTCGCCGTTTGAAACAATTGTGTTGCAAAGCAATGTAACAATTGAAGGCTGGTATTTGAAGCATCGGGATAGTTCAGTGCCTGCAAAAGGCGTGGTGCTGATTTGTCACGGGTATGGTGGTGAAAAGTCGTCGATGCTCGATAAGGCGGCTATTTTTGATAGTCTGCAATACGACTGCCTGCTGATTGATTTTATGGGCAGCGGCGGTTCGGCTGGAAATACCACTACAATCGGATTTAAAGTAGCGGAAGAAGTGAAGACAGCTTATGAATACTTGGTTCAGCGCGATGGTCTTCCTGTATACCTGTTTGGCACTTCCATGGGCGCAGCGGCTATTCTAAAAGCAGCAAATGACTACCAGTTACATCCCGCCGGCATTATGATAGAATGTCCTTTTGGTAGTATGTATGAGACGGTGTCTGCTCGGTTTAAGAATATGCATGCGCCGATATTTCCCATGGCGCGATTGTTGGTGTTTTGGGGCGGAGTGCAAAATGGATTTTGGGCATTTGGGCACAATCCAGCCGATTATGCGAAAGCGATTACAGTGCCAACTTTGTTGCTGTGGGGCGAACGAGACAAGAATGTGTCCTATGCTGAAACCCAAGCTATATTCTCCCACCTGGCCGGCCCTAAACAATTGAAAACATATCCACTAGCGGGTCACGAAAATTACTTGATTAAATACCGGTCGGCCTGGTCAAGCGATATCAGCCAGTTTCTGCAAATGCCATCGCAACAGTTGAAACAATAAAAAATAGCTTTAAAAAAATCACCAATCTGGTTGTCACTATCCTTATCTTAACGACGTTCATGCGTGAAGTGGAAAGTTGGTATTGCAGAATTGAAGCAAGTATATTTATGAAACATCCCCTGCAAAAGCGAGTCATTACAATTTTTATCGTTAGCGTATGGATCGTGAATGGCCTGTTTTGTAAAATATTGGACCTAGTACCCCGGCACCGATTAATTGTGGCGCGTATACTGGGCGAAAACCATGCGTCGATGCTAACGGTATGCATTGGTGTAGCCGAGTTGGGGATGGCTCTCTGGATTGCAAGCAGGAAAATGACGCGGTTGAATGCATGGGTTCAAATTGTAGTTGTACTGGTTATGAATGTGCTGGAGTTTCTACTTGCGTCCGACTTATTATTATGGGGCAGAGGCAATCTGGTATTCGCGATTTTATTTGCACTACTTATTTATTATAATGAATTTTGCCTGGTAGACTAATCAAACAGCGTTGCCGGAATGATCTTATGTTTAAAAAATCATCCTTTTGCGGTAGAAGCTTTTTTTGAGCAGTCAATCGTGTTGACTTTTTCTTTTCCCAGTAGCATACTTAGTCGATTTATACCTCCCTGTTTAACACTGGATACTTTTAACCATGATACGGCTTTTTTGGCAGTGGCAATGGTACAAACGAGGTCGCTACGCCCAAAGGGCTTCCCGGCTTTTTTAGGCAGGGATTTTTTTCTTGTCGGTTACCGTGTGTTCGTGCGCTATAAAACTGCCGCTGGAAAAAACCTACGCGGTTTGTATATTTTGAAATCGGAGACAGATTCAGCCGGCATGAATTTTTTTGGCAATATTTTTACCCACTATAAATACAGCACTACTGATATTCTCCGCGAATCGAATGGCGACACCCTGGTATTGTCGTCTAAAAACGCGGGGTTTAAGGTGGCCCTTTCTACTATAGACAACCCGCCTTTGCCGGCACAGTCGCCTTTTGCCGATTGGAAGGAAGCGCGGCGGTTTGCCGGTCCACTTCCATTTACCTTTACGTATCAGGCAGAAAAAAAACAGGTGTTGATGATAGAAGGTGTTCGCGCAAATTGGGTGCCCAGGCCCTTGGTCGTCAACGATTGGCGATTTGATTATTTTGTGGCAGTGGGATTGGAAAATCCCGTATTGGCAAATGCGTTTGTGATTGAAAACATCCCTTATTATTGGAAAAAGGGGAAAATAGAGTTATGGAACCATCACGAAGACCCTTTCAGGGTGTCTTGAATATTGTAAACTTTAATCGTCATTTCTATTATGGCGGATTTATAGCACTAGCTGTCATTATTGGTTGCTTTTTGTATTTCTCCTGGCCAACCTGGTTACTGTGCACAATTGTATTGGCATTTTTGTATGGGCTAATTGCCCCCTTGCTGGTGTCGGCCTATGTGTATGACTTTTCGGGGTTTTATGATTTTAATTGGTTGCAGGCGATTCAACTGCCTACTACTTCACCAATTGAAATAGTCAATATAAATGCAGGATTTGATGAGACCAGTTTTATCATCAAACAAAAGTTTCCAACGGCACAGCTTCGTGTTTTTGATTTCTACAACCCCCAACGGCATACGGAGCCGGCCATTGTGCGGGCCAGGAAACTGGGCTGGGTCTATCCTGGTACAGCACAAATACAAACGAATTGTATCCCTTTGCCCAATGCCTCGGTTGATGTATTATTCCTGCTATCGGCTGCGCACGAGATACGCACAGCGCAAGAAAAGGGCGTGTTTTTGAGCGAATGCAGAAGGGTTTGCAAGCCGGGTGCCAGCGTCGTTATGGTGGAGCACCTGCGCGACCTCCCTAATTTCCTGGCGTTTACCATTGGGTTTACTCATTTTTATGCTGCCAGGGTTTGGAAGCATTCTTTTGTGGCGGCCGGTTTTTCTTCTTGCGCGGAATCAAAGTTTACGCCCTTTATGTCTATTTTCACCTGCCATCCATAGTAGCCTGAATATGGAAATTCATGTATGCTTTATCGGCGTTCTTTTGGTTCTTCTTGCCCTCCTTCATATTGGCTTCCCCCGATATTTTAATTGGGAACAGGAACTAAAAACGCTGAGCCTCATCAATCGGCAAATGTTGATCATTCACTGCTTTTTTATTGCAATGGTGTTGTTGTTGATGGGAATTCTCTGTATAAGCTCCGCTACTGAACTAACCCAAACTTCGATCGGCCGGAAAATCTGCCTTGGCTTTGCCATTTTCTGGACCCTGCGACTTCTTATCCAGTTTTTTGGTTATTCAGCATTGTTGTGGAAAGGAAAAAAGCGGGAAACATTTGTGCACTTCTTATTTGCCTTTCTATGGACTTACTTCAGTGCAGTTTTTTGGCTTGTATATTTTAAAAACTAGCTGCTAAAAAACTAGCTGCCTGGCCAACTGTCTACACCTACAATATGCATTAAAAAATATGCATTGAAATAAAATTAGCCTACCATTTTCCCTCCATTAAATCTCCGTTCCCCTGCGATCTCTGCGAGAAACAAACCGTCTTTGTGCAAAAAACCACCGAAGTGAGCACCAATCCATGCCTCACAACAACCCGACAATCTCCTCCAAAAACCGCTGATCCACCTCATCAAACTGATTCAACTTCTCACTATCCACATCCAACACCCCAATCACCAGCCCGCCGCGGGAAACTGGCACCACAATCTCTGACCTCGACAAACTACTACAAGCAATATGCCCGGGAAACAATTCCACATCAGGCACCAGTAAGGTTCGCCCTTCCGCCCAGGCTGATCCGCAGACCCCGCGGCCTTTCTTGATGCGCGTGCACGCTACCGGTCCCTGGAATGGCCCCAGCACCAACTCATCGGCCACTACCCGATAAAAACCCACCCAAAACCAGCCGAATTGCTCTTTCAAAGCCGCCACTACATTGGCCATATTGGCGATTTCGTCAGTTTCACCCGCCAGCAGGGCCTTGATTTGTGGAATCAATGTGGAATACTGCTCCTCTTTGGAGCCGCTTGCGATCTGTAGGTCTTCTGCCATCCTCTAAAGATACCTATCTTGCACACATGCAACCCTACCTGCAGTTATTGCAACATATCCTTGATACCGGCGTTGAAAAATCAGACCGCACCGGCACGGGCACCATCAGTTGTTTTGGTTACCAAATGCGCTTCGACCTGCAAAAAGGTTTTCCGCTAGTGACCACCAAAAAACTCCATCTCAAAAGTATCATTCATGAACTCTTGTGGTTCCTGCAAGGCGATACCAATATTGCTTACCTGAAAGAAAATGGGGTGCGCATTTGGGATGAGTGGGCCGATGCCAATGGCGACCTCGGACCGGTTTATGGAAAACAATGGCGTAGTTGGGCAGGTGCCAACGGTGAAACGATCGACCAAATCAGCGAGGTACTGAACCAGTTGAAAAAAAATCCTGATAGCCGTCGCCTGATCGTGAGTGCCTGGAACGTGGCCGAATTGCCGCAAATGGCCCTCATGCCTTGCCATGCCTTGTTTCAATTCTATGTGGCCGATGGAAAACTGAGCTGCCAGTTGTACCAGCGTTCGGCCGATGTATTCTTGGGGGTGCCTTTTAATATCGCTTCCTATGCTTTGTTGACATTGATGATGGCACAAGTAAGTGGTTTGCAACCCGGCGAATTCATCCACAGTTTTGGCGACGTACATATTTATAGCAATCACCTCGAGCAGGTGAAATTGCAACTTAGCCGAACGCCTTTCGCCTTGCCCCAAATGAAATTGAATCCCGCCGTGAAAGACCTGTTCGCCTTTCGCTTCGAAGATTTTGAATTGCTGAACTATGAATCACATCCGGCCATCAAAGCACCGGTGGCTGTTTGAAACCTTGCAAAGACATTCGCTTGATCTAAAACACAGGCTATGCGTTTGAATATGGTGGTGGCAGCTAGCGAAAACAATGTAATTGGCAAAGACAACCAATTGCTGTGGCGCCTGCCGAACGACATGAAATTTTTCAAGAATGTTACCTGGGGACTGCCGGTGATCATGGGTCGCAAAACCTTTCAGAGCCTGGGCAAGGCCCTGCCGGGAAGAACAAATATTGTGATCACGCGCAAGTCCGATTTTCATGCGGCTGCCATTACTGTTGTTAGCAATATTGACGATGCCGTGTCGGCTGCCAAAACAGCTTTCGCCAAAGAAATTTTTATCATCGGCGGCGCCGAGATCTATAAGCAAACCATGCCGATGACCGACCGAATTTATATTACCCGCGTGCATGGTAGTTTCGACGGCGATAGTTTTTTTCCCGAGATCGATCCGACGATGTGGCGACTGCATTCGCGACTCGATTTTCCCGCCGATGAAAAACATGCCTACGGTTATAGTTTTGAAGTGTGGGATCGAACCGCCCCGAAATCCTAATCCATGTCCGCGCCTTTTTCGAACTGGCAGATGGCTGGCAAATGGTTGCAGTATTACCTGACCGCTTCTAACGGTCGCGGGCACGGTATTCATTCTCCCTTCGTGTACCAGTTTGTTCGCGGACTGCTGATGGACAAATCTGTCGATCCCGCATTCGCCAAAATAGAAGCACTGCGTTCCCAATTGGAACATGATCGATCCACCCTTGCGGTGCAGGACTATGGCGCGGGCAGCGCTGGCAACAATGCGTTGCAACGCACCGTCTCTTCGCTCGCTATTCATGCGGCCAAATCGCCCCGGCTGGCGCAATTGCTGTTTCGATCGGTGCAGTATTTCAAGCCGGCTTCCATTATAGAACTGGGTACTTCGCTCGGTATCTCCGGCGCGTACCTGGCCAGTGCTGCACCCAATACTCCTGTTTATACACTTGAAGGGGCGCCCGCTATTGCGCAAAAAGCAGCCGCCAACTTTCAATCGCTGGGCCTGCACAATATTTCGGTTATACCTGGCCGTTTTGAAGACAATCTTCCGGCGGTGATAGCAAAAACCGGAACGGCCGACCTCGTCTACCTCGATGGCAATCACCAATATGCGCCGACGGTTGATTATTTCCGTTTTTTTCGTGATCACCGTAAAAACGATACCCTGCTGATCTTCGATGATATTCACTGGAGTGCCGGTATGGAAAAAGCCTGGGCCGAGATCAGGCATGACCCGAGCGTTACCTGCAGCATTGATCTGTTCTTTTTGGGCTATGTGTTTTTTCGGGAAGAAAATAAAACGCCCGTGCATTTTACGATCCGCTATTGATTAACCGAAATAACCATTACTTTAGAGGGTAAGCAATACCGGTAGTATGATCATCGCTGTATTGAAAGAACCAATACCCGAAACCAGGGTCTCCCTATTACCCGAGTCCCTTCCTGCACTTATTAAAGCCGGCCACGAAATATGGGTCGAGAAAGGCGCCGGCCTGCTGGCGTACGCGCCCGATGAAGCCTATGTGGCGGCTGGTGCCAAACTGATCGACCGGCCATCCGCCGCAGGCGCGCAAATCGTTTTGTCGATTCATCCCGTTTTTGACATCGCTGCTGCCAACCAGGTATGGATTGGTCAGTACCAACCCCTGTATCAACGCGATGCCGTAGAAGGATGGGCCAACTCAGGTGCCACGCTTTTCAGTCTCGATATGTTGCCACGAAGTACCCGTGCCCAATCGATGGACATACTCAGTTCGCAAGCCAATATTGCCGGATACAAAGCAGTATTGCTGGCTGCGTCTATGTATGGCCGTTATATGCCTTTGTTTATGACGGCAGCGGGTAGTGTGGCACCCGCAAAGCTGTTGGTGCTTGGTGCTGGTGTAGCCGGCTTGCAGGCCATTGCCACTGCCCGCCGGCTCGGTGCTGTGGTGGAAGTATTTGACACCCGCCCGGCCGTGAAAGAAGAAGTCATGAGTCTCGGTGCGAAATTCGTTGCCGTAGAAGGCGCTGCTGATGCCAGCCAAGCGGGTGGTTATGCCGTTGAACAGACAGAAGAATTTAAACAGCGCCAAAGCGAGGCCATTGCCGCGGCCGTGAAGAAATCAGATATTGTCATTACGACCGCGCAGATTTTCGGTAAACAAGCACCATTGCTCATCAACACCGCCATGATCGAAGCGATGCGCCCCGGATCAATCATCGTTGACCTGGCTGCGTCAACCGGTGGTAATACTTCACTCACGAAAAACAACGAGACGGTTAACCACCACGGTGTTACCATTGTGGGTGATTCCAACCTGGCTGCCAGCATGCCTTCTGATGCCAGTAAATTATACGGCAAAAATTTGCTAAACTTTCTCGCCCTGATCCTGGCCAAAGACGGCAGCCTGCAATTGAATTGGGAAGACGAACTCGTAAAAGGCGCCTGCATTACCCATAACAAGCAAATCGTTCATGAACGCGTAAAACCCGTCACCGCATGACCCATATATTAGACGCCATTGCTGCACACCAGGATTATATCTATATCGTGGTGCTGATGATTTTTCTCGGTATCGAAGTGATCGGTCGCGTACCCAGTGTACTGCATACGCCCCTGATGAGTGGCGCCAATGCCATTCACGGCGTAGTGATTATTGGTGCCATCATTGTGATGGGCAAAGCGGAACCCGATAATTATGTAGCGCTGGTTCTCGGTTTTTTAGCGGTTATATTGGGAACCCTAAATGTGGTTGGTGGTTTTGCAGTGACCGATCGTATGCTCGAAATGTTTAAAAACAAGAAAGCCAAATAGTATATGCCGATCCTAACGCTGATATATTTGTTGGCTTCGGTGAGTTTTATCGCCGGACTCAAAATGCTTTCTAATCCCACCACGGCTCGTCGCGGTAATTTGATTGCCGCTGCGGGCATGTTGCTGGCCATCGCAGGCACCATCTTTGGCTATCACGATGAAACCGGTAAATCACTGGGCAACTATGGTTGGATATTCGGCGGCATTTTTATTGGTGCTGTTATCGGAGCAGTGTCTGCGCGGAAAGTGAAGATGACTTCCATGCCCGAAATGGTAAGCCTGTTTAACGGGATGGGTGGTGCTTGTGCGGCCCTGATTTCAATCGTTGAATTCAATCACCTCGTAAAAGCGCCACCAGTTGATAGTCGCGCGGAATTGTTGATCATACTAGCCGGGCTATTGATCGGTACCGTTTCTTTCACCGGTTCGATGGTTGCCTGGGGCAAGCTGAATGGTAAAGTAAAAGACTTCGCTTTTCCGGGGCAGCATTATATCAATATGATAGTATTGCTGGCTGCCATTGCCATTGGCGGCTGGATGCTGGCACATAATTTATTGAGTGCGCCCTTGTTTTATACCATCCTGGTACTCTCCATTGTTTACGGATTGTTTTTTGTACTGCCCATTGGTGGTGCCGATATGCCGGTGGTGATTTCCATTCTCAATTCCTTTACCGGTGTGGCTGCCGCCTGCGGCGGATTTCTGTACGACAACAAAGCCATGCTCACGGGTGGCATATTGGTAGGTGCCGCTGGTACACTTTTAACCATCCTGATGTGCAAGGCCATGAACCGGAGTTTGCTCAATGTGCTGATCGGTTCTTTTGGCGGTGGCGCAAAAGCGGGTGCTGACAACGCTGGCGCACAGGGAATCTATAAAGAAGTGAGCTTGTCTGATGCAGCGGTGGTATTGGCCTATGCCAACAAAGTGATGATTGTTCCGGGTTATGGCCTCGCGGTTGCGCAAGCACAACACGTTTGTCATGAACTGGAAAAATTATTAACGAGCCGCGGCGTGGAAGTGAAATATGCCATTCATCCGGTGGCAGGGCGCATGCCCGGACACATGAATGTATTGCTGGCAGAAGCCGATGTGGCCTATGAAAACCTGCTGGAGATGGAACAAGCCAACGAAGAGTTTCCGTCGGTGGATGTGGTGATGGTATTGGGTGCCAATGATGTGGTGAACCCGGCGGCCAAAAATGATAAGAACTCGCCCATCTACGGCATGCCCATACTGGAAGTAGAATTGGCCCGCAGTTGCATCGTCAACAAGCGTAGCATGAAACCCGGTTATGCGGGCATAGAAAATGAATTGTTTTTTAGTCCGCGTACGTCGATGCTCTTCGGCGATGCGAAAAAGGTATTGCAAGACCTGGTAGCCGAGATCAAAAACATTTGATGCTTCCCGAATCATTTTTATCTTCTCTACATAAGGCACCGGGCTTCGATGCGGAAAAATTCAAAGCGGTGCATGCTTCCGGCGAACAAGTGGTATCTATCAGGGTGAATCCCGCCAAATGGAAAGAGGCCAATGGCTTATCGTTTCCATTAGCAGCAAAAGTTCCCTGGAGTCAATATGGCTACTATTTATCGGCGCGGCCCTTTTTTACTTTCGAACCCTGGTTACATGCCGGCGTTTTTTATGTGCAGGAAGCCAGTAGTATGTTCCTGGAACAAGCTATTCGGCAAGCGCTGCCAGCAGACCAGCCCGTGCTCGCATTGGATGGTTGTGCGGCGCCCGGTGGCAAGTCTACTCATTTATTGTCGCTATTGCCCGAAGGCAGTGTACTCGTGAGCAATGAAGTGATTAAATCGCGTGTTCATGTGTTGGAAGAAAATATATTGAAGTGGGGGAGTGTCAACAGCATTATCAGCAACAGCGATCCTTCGGCATTTAATAAACTCGACGCCGTATTCGACTTATTGGTAGTAGATGCGCCTTGCAGCGGCAGTGGCTTGTTCAGGCGGGATCCATCGGCCATTGAAGAATGGAGCAGCGACCTGGTAAACCTCTGCAGCCAGCGCCAGCAAAGGATCCTGGCAGATTACCTGCCGGCATTAAAACCCGGCGGCTTATTGGTGTATTCTACCTGCTCGTACAGTGTGGAAGAAGATGAGGCCATTGCCGACTGGTTGATAAACAATTTTGAGCTGAGCACGGTTGCACTGCAAACAGCGGAAGATTGGCATATTGTGGAGACCAGGTCGCCCGCGGGTGCTTACGGTTATCGCTTTTACCCCGACAGGCTGCAAGGGGAAGGTTTTTTCATGGCCGTTTTTCGCAAGAAAGAAGCAGCAGCCAACCATGCACGAGTGGCTTATAACAAACAGAAATACGAAGCCGTAACCAAAAAACAATTGCCGTCGCTGGCGCCCTGGCTGCACTTGCAAGCACCCGCCCGTTTTTTTCAGTTGCCCGCAGCCATTCATTGTTTTACTAACGGTGTGGAACAAGCGCTTTCACAGTTGCCGGGCATCTACATCAAAAATGCGGGCATCGTGATGGGTAAGATGGCCGGAGAGCAATTAATTCCCGATCCGGCGCTGGCCTTCAGCCAGGGCTTGCATGCAGCGCTTCCTTCGGTATCGCTCGATCGCGAAGAAGCATTGCAATACTTGCGTAAAGAAGAGATAAACCCTGCAGCCCCCTTTAAAGGTTGGTCATTGGTGAAATATGAGCACCAGGCCCTGGGCTGGATCAAATTATTAGGAAACAGAGCCAATAACTATTTCCCCTCGGCCTGGCGCATCCTGAAGGCGGCCGACCGTCGGTAATTTGAAGGGAATAACCGATATTTGAGGGGAGTAAAATTCATTTCCTTATGTTGAAGACACCGTTTCTGTGTTTAGTGCTTGCATTTTCCATCACTGAAGCTGTTGCCCAGCCCAGCCTCCAGGTGCAGGGAACGGGCACTGATCTTTATCTCAACCATAAAACAGAAGCCAAAGAAACCTGGTACAGCATCGGTCGCACGTACAATCTTCCACCAAAAGAAATTGGCAGTTACAACAGCAAAGACATCAATGCGGGTTTATCGGTTGGACAGCTGGTGAAAATTCCGCTGACTACCGTCAATTTTTCGCAAAACGACCAAAAAGCGGCCGATGAAGTATTGGTGCCGGTTTACCACAAAGTGAAAGAAGGTGAATGGATGTTTCGGGTTAGCACCAACCACAACAAAGTGCCCATTGAATCGCTGGAGAGATGGAATAATATCAATCGCAACCAGGTGAAAGCCGGCATGGACCTGATTGTGGGTTATCTCAAAGTAAAGAAAGACCAAAGTGTGCTGGCATCGGCCAAGCCCGCTTTGCTGGCAGCGTCGGCGCCGACAACAGCGGTTTCTGCACCAGTGGCTTCGTCATCCGCCACAAAAGAAAACAAGCCCTTGTACACACCCGCCAAATCAGAAACTTCACCTGCCAAAACGGAAACCACCGTTGCCACACCGGTAACCACTGTTCCAACAGTGGTTGCGTCGCCGGCTAGTACAGGTCGCGAGATTTCTTTCAATGGCGGCTATTTTAAAACCCAGTTTTCCAATGGCGGCCGGTCCAGCAAGGGCGTAGCGAATATTTTCAGGAGTACGAGTGGCTGGAACGATGGAAAATATTATGCCCTGATGGACAATGTTCCCATCGGCTCCATTGTGGAAGTAACCAATACCAGCAACAACAAAACAGTGTATGCGAAAGTGCTCGGCAATTTATCAGACATCAAAGAAAATGCTGGATTGACGATTCGAATCAGCAATGCAGCGGCAGCAGAATTGGGCAGTGGCGCGGTAAAATTTACCGCCGAAGTGAAGTACTGATAAGGGTTTCCCTTTATTTTTGTTCTACATACTCTATAACCCAAATCTAACACCATGAGAAAAAGCTTATTGGCTTTTCTGCTGCCATTGTTTTTTGCCACGCTTGCCATGGCCCAGGAGGGCGGAAATGTACCATACCTCGGCCTTAAGGCTGGTATAAATGCCTCTACTTTTCGTTTATCAGGTAAAGTGCCTGCGGGTCAGGATGCGAATATTCGCTTCCTGCCGGTTGCCGGCGTGTTTGTAAACCTGCCGCTCGCCAACAGGTGGTCGGTGCATACAGAAGTACTTGCTTCCTGGATGGGCGCGACCGTGAAAAATGCGGGCCGCGATATTAAACAAACGCTTGCCTATGCGCAGATACCGATGACGATCAAGTTTCGGGCTACTGAACATGTGAACCTGCTCGCGGGACCGCAAGCAAGTATTCTCATGAAAGGCAAACAAAAAATTCTGGGCACAGAAACAGGTAATTCTGACGATATGCGTGCGGATGAATACGCTGCCACGGCCGGTTTCGAATGGTGGCCTGAATACCATTGGGTGTTTGGCGCCCGGTATATCCATGGATTCACCAATGTGCGCGGCAATGACCTTGTTGGCAAGTGGGAAAACCGTGCTATTCAGTTTACGGTTGGTTATCGTTTTGGTACCAAAGAAAAGCCCCTGCCACCTTTGCCACCACCGCCACCACCACCTGCTGATCGCGACCACGACGGTGTATTGGATTCGCTTGATGCTTGTCCCGATGTAGCGGGCCTTGTTGCGCTGAAGGGTTGTCCCGATAAAGACAGTGATGGTATTACCGATGCAGCCGATAAATGCCCCGATATACCAGGCTTAGCGAAATACGACGGCTGCCCCATTCCTGATACGGATAAAGACGGCATCAACGACGAAGAAGATAAATGTCCGTCGGTGCCCGGTGTGGCCAAATACCAGGGCTGTCCCATTCCTGATCGCGACAACGATGGTGTGAATGACGATGATGATCGTTGTCCGGATCTGGCCGGCCCTGCTACCAATGGTGGATGTCCCACACTGGAAGCTTCTAAATTCAATGCCAGTGCTGTTCAGTTCGTGACCGGTAGTGCCAACCTAACTGCCGTTGCGAAGAAAGAGCTCGACAAAGCCGCACGTATTTTGAACGAACAGTATCCGCAGTTGAAAGTGGAAATCGGTGGTAATACAGACAATACCGGCAAGCCCGAAGCCAATATGGTACTGAGCCAGAAACGCGCCGATGCGGTGAAAGCGTATCTGATCAAAAAGAAAGTGGACGAAAGCAGGTTAACGGCTGTTGGTTTTGGCCAGGACCAGCCGATTGCTGACAATGCGACCAAAGAAGGAAGAGCGAAGAA